>NZ_JCAXEO010000010.1:0-397 GCF_059758475.1 Agromyces sp. GQ35
GCCGACGCTCGTCGCCGCACCGGCACCCAGGTTGTACAAGAAGATATGCGTGCCGACCTGATCCGACGAGAACGCGATCACGCCACGATCGGTATTCGGCGTGATGGCGGCACCTGACGGACTGCTGTCGAGGCCGAGCAAGACAAGTGGTTCGCCTGAGGGGCTCAGGTCATTGACGAGGGGCTCGATCAGGATGGTCTCGCCGGCGAAGACCTCCGCGAAATCAGGGGTCCCGATCGGGTTCAAAGCGCCGGGCTCCTTCACCTCCACCGTGAGCACCCCGGCCGAGGTCAACGTGCCATCGGACACGACGTACTGCACCTCTTTCGTGCCGAGCTCACCCGTCTTGTGCTCGAACGTCACGAACCCGTCAGGCGCGAACCGCACCGAATCGCCG
>NZ_JCAXEO010000011.1:0-397 GCF_059758475.1 Agromyces sp. GQ35
TGGTGATTCGGTGCGGTTCGCGCCTGACGGGTTCGTGACGTTCGAGCACAAGACGGGTGAGCTCGGCACGAAAGAGGTGCAGTACGTCGTGTCCGATGGCACGTTGACCTCGGCCGGGGTGCTGACGGTGGAGGTGAAGGAGCCGGGTGCGCTGAACCCCATCGGCACCCCTGATTTCGCGGAGGTCTTCGCCGGCGAGACCATCCTGATCGAGCCGCTGATCAACGACCTCACCCCCTCGGGTGAACCGCTCGCGCTCCTCGGCGTCGAGAACACGTCCACAGCGGCCACCGTCACGCCGAACACTGATCGTGGCGTGATCGCGTTCTCGTCGGATCAGGTCGGCACGCATATCTTCTTGTACAACCTGGGTGCTGGTGCGGCGACGAGTGTGGGG
>NZ_JCAXEO010000002.1:0-660866 GCF_059758475.1 Agromyces sp. GQ35
ATCATTGAGGAGAGTGGCCACCCGAAGACGGGTGGCCATTCTTCGTTTAAGGGGCCCTTCACAAAGTGACCCCATTACGGTTGAGTCCCATGAGGACTCCACACACGACGGGATTATCGTGAGCGACTCCAAGCGGGACTCGGCAGATCAGGGAGGCCCTGATCGGCGTGGCCAGAGCAATGATCGAGCAGCTCGAGGTTCCGGTTCGCAGGGGAGTGCGCCGAGCGGGGGCCGGTCTGCGTCCGCAGCGCGGTCGGGTTCAGGCGCGCGAGACAACGCCACTTCGAAGCGTCCGTACGGCGATCGCGACGCGAAGCGTCCCGCTGGTGACCGTGATGCGAAGAAGCCGTATGGTGACCGTGACGCGAAGAAGCCGCACGGCGATCGTGATGCGAAGCGTCCCTATGGTGATCGCGACGCGAAGCGTCCGTATGGTGATCGCGACGCGAAGCGTCCGTATGGTGACCGTGATGCGAAGAAGCCGTACGGTGACCGCGATGCGAAGAAGCCGTACGGCGATCGCGATGCGAAGCGTCCCTATGGTGATCGCGATGCGAAGAAGCCGTACGGCGATCGCGATGCGAAGCGTCCCTATGGTGATCGCGATGCGAAGAAGCCGTACGGTGACCGTGACGCGAAGCGTCCCTATGGTGACCGTGATGCGAAGAAGCCGTACGGTGACCGTGACGCGAAGCGTCCCTATGGTGACCGTGATGCGAAGAAGCCGTACGGTGACCGTGATGCGAAGAAGCCGTACGGCGACCGTGACGCGAAGCGTCCCTATGGTGATCGCGATGCGAAGAAGCCGTACGGCGACCGTGACGCGAAGCGTCCCTATGGTGACCGTGATGCGAAGAAGCCGTACGGTGACCGTGACGCGAAGAAGCCGTACGGTGACCGCGATGCGAAGCGTCCCTATGGTGACCGTGACGCGAAGAAGCCGTACGGTAACCGCGATGCGAAGAAGCCGTACGGTGACCGTGACGGACGCAGGCCATCTGGTGGTGCGCAGCGCGGCGGCCGCCCCGCTGGACGCGATGACCAACGAGAGGCTCCGCGCGAGACATACGGCGCTTCAGAGCTGCAGTATCGACCGCGCCACGATGCTCCCGAGATCGACGAGTCGATCGAGGCGCGCGACCTGGACAAGGGCGCACGTGCTGAGCTGAAGACGCTGAGCAAGGAGAACGCGGACTGGGTCGCGCGGCATCTCGTCGCGGCATCCATATCGCTCGACGACGACCCCGAGCTCGCGCATCAGCATGCGTTGTCAGCGGCACGCCGTGCTGGTCGGGTCGCGGTCGTGCGCGAGACGCTCGCGATCACCGCCTACGCCACGGGAGACTTCGCGCTCGCGCTCCGCGAACTGCGCACCTACCGCCGGATCTCGGGCAGCAACGACCAACTGCCGCTCATGGTCGACAGCGAACGCGGCGTCGGACGACCCGACCGTGCGCTCGAGGTCGGTCGCGCCGTCGATCGCGGCAGCCTTCCGCCTGCGGTGCAGGTGGGACTCGCGATCGCGATGTCGGGTGCACGTCTCGATCTCGGTCAGCCCGAGATCGCCCTCGCAGAACTCGAGATTCCGCAACTCGACCCCGATCGTGCGTTCTCGTACAGTGCGGCGCTCTTCTCGGCTTACGCCGAGGTGCTGGAGGAACTCGGCCGTTCCGCGGAAGCCGCGACGTGGCGTGCTCGCGCCGATCGTGCCGACGCCGCATTCGGTGGTCCTGCCGAGGCCGAGTCCATCGAGATCTTCGAGATCGAGGTCGATGAGATCGACCACGAGAGTTCGACGGATGCTGAGGTCGTGGTTGCGGCTTCGAGCGGCGAGGCCGCCGGTACCGTCGAGTCGACGTCGACGGATGCCCCGGTGGATGACGATCCGGGCGCCGTACTCGAAGACGACGTGGCCGCAGTGATCGCCGAGGGCCTTGCGCTCGACGCGGAGGAGTCCGAGGGCACGCTCGATGAGCCTGTTTCGCGCGAAGACTGAGTCGTCGACCCCGCTCGACGGCGTCGACGCGGTGCTGGCGGACCTCGATGGCGTCGTCTACGCGGGGGCCGGAGCGATCCCTCGCGCCGTCGAGAGTCTCACGCTCGCGAAACGAACCCGGGCCGTCGGGTACATCACGAACAACGCATCGCGCAGCGATGCATCCGTCGCCCGTCATCTCACGGAGCTCGGCCTCGAGGTGGCTCCGAACGATGTGGTCACGTCGCCCCAGGCGGCGATGAGCCTCCTCGACCAGCAAGTCGAGCCGGGCGCACTCGTGCTCGTCGTGGGCGGCGAGGGCATCACGGTCGAGCTGGAGAAGCGCGGATACCGCATCACCAGGTCTGCCGACGACGCTCCCGATGCCGTCGTGCAGGGCTTCACGCCCGACATCGGCTGGCGCGATCTCGCCGAGGCGACCTTCGCGCTGAACGCGAACGGCGGCCCCGACGCAGGGACCCCCGGCATCCCGTGGATCGCGACGAACATGGACTGGACGATACCGGTCGCGCGCGGCGTCGCGCCCGGCAACGGCACGCTCGTGTCAGCCGTGCACACCGCGGTCGGGAGGTTCCCCCTCGTTGCAGGAAAGCCCGAGACGCCGATCTTCGATGAGGCTCGACGACGGTTCGGAGCGGAACGGCCGCTCGTCGTCGGTGATCGTCTGGACACCGACATCCTCGGGGCCAACCGCGCGGGCATGCTGAGCGCGGTCGTGCTCACCGGCATCGACCGTGCGAAACAGCTGCTCGCCGCCGACGCGTCGAGCCGGCCCGACTTCATCCTCGCCGACCTCGACGGTCTTCACGAGCCGTACCCGACCACGGAACAGCTTCGCGGCGACGTCGCTCGCGTCGGCACCGCCCGGGTGCGGCTGGTCGGTCAACGGGTCGAGATCGTCGACGAAGGCACCCACGAGATCGACCTGCTTCGTGCCGCGTGTGCCGCGATCTGGCGATCGGGCATGGCGATTCATGTGCTCGATGTTCCCACGCGGCTCTATTCCTGACCTGGCGTCGGCGGCCCGCGGTACCGTTGAGGGGTGAGTACTGAAGCTGAGACGACCGATCACGTAGCGGGAGCGACGCCAGACGGAGCCGCAGCAACGGTTCCCGAAGTGCTCGCCGACATCGAGACGCGTGACCTCGCCGACCGCGCCGAGGGCTATCAGTCCCTTGCCGATCGACTGCGGGCAGAGCTCGAGCAGTCCGATCCGTCCCTGCGTTCCTGACGCATGGCAGTGCAACGCCTCGACGCCGCCCTCGCAGCCCGTGGACTCGCTCGATCGCGCACGCACGCCGCCACGCTCATCGCGTCAGGAGTGGTGACCGTCGACGGGCTACCGACGGTCAAGGCCTCGATGAAGGTCACCGACGACGCGAAGCTCGACGTCGTTGCATCCGATCACTACGTCAGTCGTGCCGCTCACAAGCTCATCGCCGGCCTCGACGGATTCGGCGTCGATGTTTCTGGGCGCATCGCGCTCGACGCCGGCGCCTCGACCGGCGGGTTCAGCCAGGTTCTCCTCGAGCGCGGGGCCGAGCGTGTGCTCGCTGTCGATGTCGGGCACGGCCAGCTCGCGGCCGACCTCGTCGACGCGCCCGGGCTCGTACTCGTCGAGGGATGCAACGTGCGGCACCTCGATGCGGCACGGCTCGCTGAACTCACCGGCGTCCGCGAGCAGCCGACACTCGTCGTCGCCGACCTCTCCTTCATCTCGCTGACGGTCGTGCTGCCGGCACTGCGCGCCACCGCGACGAGTGATGCCGAGTTCGTGCTGCTGGTGAAGCCGCAGTTCGAGGTCGGACGTGGGGGAGCCCGTGAGGGTGTGGTCCGTGACGCCGGTCTCCGTGCCGAGGCGATCTCCAACGTGCTGTGGGCGGCCTTCGATGAGGGGCTCGGCACGGCCGGTATCTTGTCCTCCCCAATCGCGGGTGGGCACGGAAACCTCGAATACCTCGTGAATCTGAGCGCGACACGCGGGGCGAATCCGACAGAATGGTCAGGTCGGGTCGACGAACTGACGGGAAGGGCGAAGGCGTGAGTGACGCACGACGCTTCCTGGTGGTCTCGCACACCGGTCGCCAGGCCGCCCTCGAGGCGACGAGCGAGGTGTGCGCGCAACTGTTGGCAGCAGGCGCCGTACCCGTGATCGCGGCCGAGCACTGGGACGACGTGCACGACTTCGTTCCCGAACTCAACGGCGCTGTGGAGCGGTTCGAAGAAACCGACCCGGCGGGCATCGAACTCGTGATCGTGCTCGGAGGTGACGGCACGATTCTGCGCGCGGCGGAGATCATGCGCGATGCTCCGGTGCCGCTCCTCGGCGTGAACCTCGGCCACATCGGCTTCCTCGCCGAGAGCGAGCGCGACGACCTCGGCTACACGGTCGGCCGGGCGCTCGCCCGCGACTACACGGTCGAAGAGCGCATGACGCTCGCGGTGCGAGCGAAGGTCGGCGACGACGTCGTCTACGAGAGCTGGGCGCTCAACGAGGTCACGGTCGAGAAAGCCGAACGCGAGCGCATGCTCGAAGTCGTCATCGAGGTCGACCGCCGCCCGCTCTCCTCGTTCGGCTGCGACGGTGTGGTGATGTCGACGCCGACCGGGTCCACCGCCTATTCGTTCTCCGCCGGCGGGCCCGTGGTGTGGCCGAGCCTCGAGGCGCTCCTGCTCGTGCCCCTCAGCGCGCACGCGCTCTTCGCTCGCCCGCTCGTGGTCGGACCCGAGTCCTCGCTCGCCGTCGAGATCCTGCAGCGCACCGAGGCATCCGCTGTCATCTGGTGCGACGGTCGACGCACGTTCGACCTCCCTCCGGGTGCCCGTGTGATCGTGCGAAAGTCGCCGGTGCCGGTGCGGCTCGCGCGTCTGCACGAAGCGCCGTTCACCGACCGGCTCGTCAACAAGTTCCAACTCCCGGTCACCGGGTGGAGGGGGCCGGCCGGGCGTGAATGAGGGAATCGATGATTGAAGAGCTCGGCATTCGTGACCTCGGCGTCATCGCTGAGGCGACGCTACCGCTCGGAGCGGGGTTCACGGCCGTCACAGGCGAGACCGGCGCAGGCAAGACCATGGTGGTGACGGCGCTCGGGCTGCTCCTCGGTTCGCGCGCCGACGCGGGTGCGGTCCGTGCCGGCGCGAAGCAGGCCTGGGTCGAGGGGCGGTGGCTCGTGCCCGACGACGGCGCCATCGCAGAGCGCGTCGCCGAGACCGGCGGCGAGGTCGAGTCGGGTGAACTGCTGCTCGGTCGCTCCGTCTCCGCCGAGGGCCGCAGCCGCGCCGTGGTCGGCGGTCGCAGCGCCCCGGTCGGTGTGCTCTCCGAGCTCGGTGACGAACTCGTCGTCGTTCACGGCCAGGCCGATCAGCAACGTCTCCGCTCCGCAGCCGCCCAGCGCGAGGCGCTCGACCGGTACGCCGGCGCGAAACTGCAGGCGGTGCTCGAGGAGTACCGCGTCGCCTTCAACGCCTGGCGTACGGATGCCGCCGAGCTCGACCGCCTCCGGGCCGAACACGACACTCGGGGGCGTGAGGCTGAAGAACTGCGTGCCGCACTCGACGAGGTCGAAGCGATCGACCCGCAGCCCGGCGAAGACGTCGAACTGCACGAGCGCTCGGATCGACTCTCGAACCTCGAAGAGCTCCGTCTCGCGGCGGCACAGGCGCGTGCCCTGATCTCGGCCGAAGACGTCGTCGACGACGCCCCCGACGCCGTTGCCCTCGTCGACGCTGCCCGGCGTCACCTCGAACGCGTTGCCGAGCACGATGCAGTGCTGACGCCCATCGGCGAGATGTTGACCAACGCGGGTTTCCTGCTCGCCGACGCAGCGGCAGAGCTCTCGGGCTACCTCGCCGGACTCGACGCCGACGGAGCACGCGAACTCGAGATCGTGCAGGAACGTCGGGCGGTGCTCGGAGGCCTCATGCGGCGGCACGGCGGCGATCTCGAGCAAGTGCTCGAATTCCGGCGCAACGGCGGGCTGCGACTCGTCGAGCTCGACAGCGACGACGAGCGAATCGACGGGCTCGAGACATCCGTCGCCGCGCTCGAGGTCGAGGTCGATCGGCTGGCCGCCGAATTGACCCGACTGCGCACCGATGCTGCAGCAGGTCTCGCAGCCGCGGTGACCTCCGAATTGGCGGCGCTCGCGATGCCCGATGCGCAGCTCGCCGTCACGGTCGATCCGACCGCCGATGCGACTGCGTTCGGTCGCGACGCCGTGTCGATCCTGCTCCGGCCGCACCCGGGCGCCGAGCCGCGCCCGGTCTCGCGCGGTGCGTCGGGTGGTGAGCTGTCGCGGGTGATGCTCGCGATCGAGGTCGTGATCGCGGGCAGCGACCCCGTGCCGACGTTCGTCTTCGACGAGGTCGACGCGGGCGTCGGCGGCGCTGCAGCCATCGAGATCGGTCGACGCCTCGCGCGACTCGCCGAGCGGTCGCAGGTCATCGTCGTCACGCACCTCGCCCAGGTTGCGGCGTTCGCGACGAATCACCTCAGCGTCGTCAAGGGCACCGACGGGCAGGTCACCTCGTCGAGCGTGCGCCAGCTCGTCGGCGCCGAACGGGAGGCGGAGATGGCTCGATTGCTCTCAGGTCTCACCGATTCGGCGAGCGGACTCGCGCACGCACGGGAGTTGTTGGAGATCGCCGCAGACCGCGCGGCGTGAATCGTGGCCGACGGCCACGCGATGGGGGATCATCCGATCCCGAGCAGAGATGGGGGAGCGCGTGGGGCATGTCGGGCCGAACGACCAGAAACGTGAGTTAGACTATAAGCCCGTGGCGGATGAACGCGGAACAGCTCCTACGAGCACAGACAATTCGAACCCTGACCTTTCCGACGGCGTGACCAAACACATCTTTGTGACTGGTGGCGTCGTTTCTTCGTTGGGCAAGGGACTCACGGCGGCGAGTCTCGGCAATCTCCTGACAGCCAGGGGCCTCAGAGTCGTCATGCAGAAGCTCGATCCCTATCTCAATGTGGATCCGGGCACGATGAACCCCTTCCAGCACGGCGAGGTCTTCGTCACCGATGATGGCGCTGAGACCGACCTCGACATCGGGCACTACGAGCGGTTCCTCGACATCAATCTGAGCCAGGCGGCGAATGTCACCACCGGCCAGATCTATTCGACGGTGATCGCCAAGGAACGCCGCGGCGAGTATCTCGGCGACACCGTGCAGGTCATCCCGCACATCACCGATGAGATCAAGCGACGCATGCGCCTGCAGGCCGCGGAGTCACCGAAGCCCGACGTGATCATCACCGAGATCGGCGGCACGGTCGGCGACATCGAGTCGCAGCCGTTCATCGAGTCCGCACGTCAGGTGCGCCACGAGCTCGGCCGCAAGAACGTCTTCTTCGTGCACGTCTCGCTCGTGCCGTACATGGGCGCGTCGGGCGAGCAGAAGACGAAGCCGACGCAGCACTCCGTTGCGGCGTTGCGCTCCATCGGCATCCAGCCCGACGCCCTCGTGCTGCGCAGCGACCGGCCGGTCACCGAGTCGAACAAGCGCAAGATCGCGCTCATGTGCGATGTCGACGAGGCCGCCGTCGTGAATGCCGTCGACGTTCCGTCGATCTACGACATTCCGACGATGCTGCACGACCAGGGCCTCGACGCGTACATCATCGACGCGCTCGGACTGGTCGCGGCCGAGGTCGACTGGTCGGGGTGGAGCGAACTGCTCGAGGTCGTGCATGCGCCGAAGCACGAGGTCACGATCGGCCTCGTCGGCAAGTACATCGACCTGCCTGACGCGTACCTCTCGGTGACCGAGGCGCTTCGAGCGGGTGGGTTCGCCAATGACAGCAAGGTCGTCATCGAGTGGATCCCGTCCGACGAGTGCCAGACCCCCGAGGGTGCGCAGAAACACCTCGCACACCTCGACGGCATCTGCGTGCCGGGTGGCTTCGGCGTGCGCGGCATCGAGGGCAAGCTCGGCGCTCTGCGCTTCGCGCGCGAGAACGGCCTTCCCGTGCTTGGGCTCTGCCTCGGACTGCAGTGCATGGTCATCGAGTACTCGCGCAACGTCGCCGGCCTCCCCGGCGCTTCGTCGAGCGAATTCGACCCCGACACGCAGTACCCCGTCATCGCGACGATGGAGGAACAGGTCGAGATCATCGCCGGCGGCGACCTCGGCGGCACGATGCGCCTCGGCCTCTACCCGGCGAGGCTCGCCGACGGCTCGATCGCGGCGGAGCTCTACGGCGCGACCGAGGTCTCCGAACGGCACCGTCACCGCTACGAGGTCAACAACTCGTACCGCGACCGCATCGCCGAGGCCGGCCTGTCGTTCTCGGGCATGTCGCCCGACCGTCACCTCGTCGAGTTCGTCGAGTTGCCGCGCGAGGTGCACCCGTTCTACGTCGGCACCCAGGCGCACCCCGAGCTGCGCAGCCGCCCGAACGACCCGCACCCGCTGTTCCGCGGACTCGTCGGAGCCGCCCTCGAACGCCAGCAGGCGAGCCTGCTGTTCGACGTCAACAATGGCTGATTCCGGCGCGACCGACGTCGGCGGGCGGCACGAGCCGCTCGCCGACGAACGGGTTGCTCTCGCAGTCGTGTCGAGTGAGGTCGTGTTCGACGGTCGCGTCTGGGACATCCGCCGCGACACGGTCGAGTTCGGCGGCGACACCATCGTGCGGGAGTACACCGACCACACCGGCGCCGTCGGGGTGCTCGCGCTCGACGACGACGATCGGGCATTCCTGATCAAGCAGTACCGTCACCCCGTGCGCATGCGCGACTGGGAGATCCCCGCGGGCCTGCTCGACATCGATGGCGAGCATCCGCTGGCGGCAGCGAAGCGCGAGCTCGCCGAAGAGGCGGACCTCGAAGCATCCGAGTGGGCAGTGCTCGCCGATTTCGCGACGTCGCCGGGCGGGAGCGACGAGATGATCCGGGTCTACCTCGCTCGTAGACTCAGCGCCACCGCCGACGCGTTCGTGCGCGAGGCGGAGGAAGCCGACATGGAGACCCGTTGGGTGTCGCTCGACGAGTGCATCGATGCCGTGCTCGAACGGCGCATCCACAATGCGCCGCTCTCGATCGCAGTACTGGCCGCGGCAGCGGCGCGTGCGCGAGGGTGGGCGAGCCTCGGCGCTGCGGATGCCCCGTGGCCCGGCCAGTCACTCGACCCGGCGGAGTCTGCACGCAGATGAGCCGTGCCCCGGTCGATGACTATCTGCGGCATCTCACCGTGGAGCGGGGCCTCGCGCCGAACAGCATCTCCTCGTATCGGCGTGATCTGACGATCTACGCCGACTGGCTCGCCGCCCGGGGCATCGCCGGGCCGGCCGTGGTGACCGAACAGGAGCTCGGCGACTTCGTTCGCTTCCTCGGCGCCGAACGGGTACCGACGCTCGCAACCTCGTCGATCGCTCGCGTGCTGTCGGCGGTTCGCGGCTTCCACCGGTTCCTCGCCGAAGAGGGGCTCGTGCCGACCGATGTGTCGCGTGAGTTGCGCCCGCCGAAGCTGCCGATGCGGCTGCCCAAGGCGATCCCCGTCGACGACATCGAAGCGCTCATCGCAGCGGCCGGCGGTGAAGAGCTCACCGACCTGCGTGACACCGCCCTGCTCGAGCTGCTCTACGCCACCGGCGCACGAGTCTCGGAGGCCGTGTCGCTGAACGTCGACGACCTCGTCGACCGTGAGGTGGTGCGGCTCTTCGGCAAGGGCGGCAAGCAGCGCATCGTGCCGCTCGGCAGCTATGCGCGGCGTGCGGTCGACGCGTACCTCGTGCGTGCCCGGCCGCTCCTCTCCGTCCGGGGTTCGGCGACCCCTGCCCTCTTCCTCGGAGTTCGAGGCAAGCGGATGTCGCGGCAGGCGGCATGGGAGGCGATCCGTGATGCCGCCGAGACGGCGGGGCTCGCGACATCCGTGTCGCCGCACACCCTGCGTCACTCGTTCGCGACCCATCTGCTCGAGGGCGGCGCCGACGTGCGCGTCGTGCAGGAGCTCCTGGGGCACTCCTCGGTCGCGACGACGCAGATCTACACCCTCGTCACAGCCGATACACTCCGGGAGATGTACACGGCGGCCCACCCGCGTGCTCGCTAGAATCGACCAAGCACCCGCCCGGCCCAGAGAGAAGACGACACGTGACGCACCAGAAGCCCTCAGCGGAGGGAATCGCATCGCTTCCGCCGGAGCTCGGTCCCACTGGTCGTCCGCACCGCGAGTTCGCAGAGCCCAAGCGGCTCACGACGCACGGCCCTGCACGCATCATCGCGCTCTGCAACCAGAAGGGCGGCGTCGGCAAGACGACCACCACGATCAACCTCGGCGCGACGCTCGCTGAATACGGTCGCCGGGTGCTCGCGATCGACTTCGACCCGCAGGGCGCCCTGTCGGCGGGTCTCGGTGTTCCGACGCACGACGTGCCGACCATCTACGACCTGCTGCTCTCGCGCACGCTCGACCCGGCCGAGGTCATCCAGAAGACCGGTGTCGACAATCTCGACGTCATCCCCGCGAACATCGACCTCTCGGCCGCAGAGGTGCACCTCGTCACCGAGGTCGCCCGTGAGCAGATCCTGGCGAGCGTGCTGCGCCGGGTGTCGGCCGACTACGACGTCATCCTGATCGACTGCCAGCCGTCGCTGGGCCTCCTGACCGTCAACGCGCTCACCGCGAGCCACGGCGTGGTCATCCCGCTCGAGTGCGAGTACTTCGCGCTGCGCGGCGTGGCCCTGCTCATCGAGACGATCGACAAGGTGCGCGATCGTCTGAACCCCGCAATCCAGCTCGACGGCATTCTCGCGACCATGTACGACGCCCGCACGCTGCACTCGCGTGAGGTGCTCGAGCGCGTCGTCGACGCGTTCGGCGAGAAGGTGCTCGAGACGGTCATCACGCGCACCGTGAAGTTCCCCGACGCGACGGTTGCGGCGACCCCCATCACCGAGTTCGCCCCCGAGCACCAGGCGTCGAAGGCGTACCGGCAGCTCGCACGGGAGCTGGTGTTCCGTGGCGCGGTCGCCTGAGGCGGCTTCGGCCTCCGAGCAGCACGCGCCGGCGTCGTCGGCGGAGACGTCGCCGAGCGAGGCGGCTCGGGCCGAACCCGAGCGCGGGTTCCGCGTCGCCCTCACGAACTTCGAGGGGCCGTTCGACCTGTTGCTCTCGCTGATCACGAAGCACGAGCTCGACATCACCGAGGTCTCGCTGTCGGCCGTCACCGACGAGTTCATCTCCTACCTGCGCGGCCTCGACTCCGAAGAGGAGCTCGACCGGGCGTCTGAGTTCCTCGTCGTCGCGGCGACCCTGCTCGACCTGAAGGTCGCCGGCCTGCTGCCGCAGGGCGAACTCGTCGACGCCGAAGACGTCGCCCTGCTCGAGGCGCGCGACCTGCTCTTCGCGAGGCTGCTGCAATACCGCGCGTTCAAAGAGGCCGCTCGATGGTTTGCGGGGCATCTCGAGCGGGAATCGCTGCGGCACCCCCGCAGCGTGCGCCTCGAGGAGAAGTTCCGCCAGCGCGCCCCCGAGCTGCTGTGGACGCTGTCGGCCGAAGACTTCGCCGCACTCGCCACGCTGGCGCTCACGCCAAGGGAGATCCCGGTCGTCGGCCTCGACCACCTGCACGCGCCGCTCGTCTCGATCCGTGAACAGGCCGCCCACGTCGTCGCAGTGCTCCGACGAGGCGACCCGGTGACCTTCCGCCAGCTCATCGCCGGCGTCGGTCAGCAGGGAGTCGTCGTTGCGCGCTTCATCGCGGTGCTCGAGCTCTACCGCCACGCGGCCATCGGCTTCGAGCAGCTCGAACCGCTCGGCGAACTGACGCTTCGATGGTCGGCCGAGACGTGGTCGGATGAGAATCTCGAGAGCCTTGGGGCCGACTATGACGAGTGAGCAGTTCAGCGTTCGAGTCGCAAGCGACGACGGGAGTCACATGCCGGACCACGACGAAGACACGGTCGAGGGTCTCGAGACAGGCGCGGAGCGCCCGACCGGGCACGCAGAGGAGGGCGACGGACCTGAACTGTCGATCTCGACGCCGCTCGACGTGCCCGGTCAGCCGCACCTCGACCTCGACCGTGCGCTCGAGGCCATCCTCTTCATCGCCGACGAGCCGCAGAGCGTCGTCTCGCTGGCGGCGGGGGTCGCGCGACCCGTCGCCGAGGTGCGCGCGGCGATCGCCCGCCTTCGGGCGGACTACGACGGTACCGGCACCTCGGGTGAGCCGCGAACGGATGTCGCAGATGAGGTCGAGGCACGGGGTGTCCGACGCGGATTCGAGCTTCGCGAAGTGGGTGGTGGCTGGCGCTTCTACGTACGTTCCGAGTACGACGCGCTCGTCGCCGACTTCGTGCTGACGCAATCCTCGACCCGGCTCTCGCAGGCGGCGCTCGAAACGCTCTCCGTGATCGCATACAAGCAACCGATCTCACGATCGCAGGTCGCTTCGATCCGTGCGGTCAATGTCGACTCGGTCGTGCGCACGCTGCTCGGTCGCGGTCTCGTCACCGAGGTCGACACCGACCCCGAGACGGGCGCGATCCTCTACGGCACGACCGAGCTGCTGCTCACGAACCTCGGCATCAACTCGCTCGACGAGCTGCCCCACATCTCGCCGTTGCTCGACGACGGCCAGGAAGGATTCGACTTTGACTGACGCAACGGGATGGGGCGGCGAGCCCGCCCCAGAGGGCGTTCGCCTGCAGAAGGTGCTCGCTGCTGCGGGCGTCGCGAGCCGGCGGGTCTCGGAGCAGTACATCGTCGAGGGCCGGGTGGAGGTGAACGGCGAGATCGTCACCGAACTCGGCCGGCGCATCGACCCCGAGACCGACCTGGTCGCGGTCGACGGCGTGGCCGTGCAGCTCGACCCCGCGAAGCGCTACTACATGCTGAACAAGCCGCGCGGGGTCGTCTCCTCGATGCGCGACGAGCAGGGCCGTCCGGACCTCACGCGGTTCACCGAAGATCTCGAGGAGCGCGTCTTCAACGTCGGTCGGCTCGACGCCGAGACGAGTGGATTGCTGCTGCTCACGAACGACGGTGATCTCGCCCACGTGCTCGCGCACCCCTCGTTCGGCGTCTCGAAGACGTACATCGCCAAAGTGACCGGTCGAGTGACATCGCAGGTCGTTCAGCGGCTGAAGAACGGCATCGAGCTCGACGATGGCCCCATCGCAGCAGACAAGGCTCGTGTGCTGCAGCAGCAGGGCGATGACCAGCACTCGATGGTTGAGCTGACGCTGCACTCGGGCCGCAACCGCATCGTGCGCCGCATGCTCGACGCTGTCGGGCATCCCGTCGTCGATCTGGTGCGACGCAGCTTCGGGCCGCTCAACCTCGGCACGCTCCGCTCGGGCCAGATGCGCGAGTTGACTAAAGTGGAGCTCGGCCAGCTGCTCACGATCTCCCGCGCCGCGGACGCTGGTCCGGAGGACGGCGAGGGCTCGAACGAAGGGGACTCGTGACCGAATCACGCCTGACCGGCCCGGTCCGTGTGGTCGGCGTGGGCCTGCTCGGTGCGAGCATCGGCCTCGGGCTGCGTGCCAAGGGTATCGACGTCATTCTCGCCGACGCATCGCCCACCCATCTCGCGATCGCGGTCGACTACGGTGCCGGCCGGCCGGCCGAGCCGGACGACCGCCCGCAGCTCGTCGTCGTGTGCGTGCCGCCTGATGTCACCGCTGACGTGGTCGCCGCCGAACTCGATGCGTACCCCGACGCGATCGTCACCGACGTGGCGAGCGTGAAGCTCGCGGTCTACAACGATCTGCAGGCGCGTGGAGCCGATCTCTCGCGCTACATCGGCACCCATCCGATGGCCGGGCGCGAGCGCGGCGGCCCGATGTCGGGCCGTGCCGACCTCTTCGTCGGGCGGCCGTGGGTGGTGGCTGCGCACGGTGGAATGTCGTACCAAGACGGATCGGCCATCGACGACCTCATCCTCGACCTCGGCGCCACCCTCGTCGAACTCACGCCCCAGCAGCACGACGCGGCCGTCGCACTCGTCTCGCACGTGCCGCAGGTCGTGTCGAGCCTCATGGCGCGCCGATTGATCGATGCGCCGCATGCTTCGGTGAATCTCGCCGGCCAGGGCCTCCGTGACGTCACCCGCGTCGCCGCGAGCGATCCCGAACTCTGGGTGCAGATCCTCGGCCAGAATGCTGCGCCGGTCTCCGAGATCCTGCGCGGCTACCGCGACGACCTCGACCGGTTCATCGACGCGCTCGAGAACATGGATGCCCCGGGCGCCCGTCGCCGGGTCGCCGAAGAGCTGTTCGGCGGCAACACCGGTGTCGAGCGGTTGCCCGGAAAGCACGGCGTCGATCGGCGCTATTCGAGTCTCATCGTCATGGTCGACGACCGGCCGGGCCAGCTCGCGCGCCTCTTCAACGACGTCGGCGAGGCCGGCGCGAACATCGAAGATCTACGGCTCGAGCACTCGCCCGGCGCGCAGGTCGGCCTCGCCGAGATCTCGGTGCTCCCAGAGATGCAGCAGCATCTCACTGATGAGCTGGCCGCACGCGGCTGGCGGATTGCAGGTTGAACGTGTCACCCGTGCTCCCGTTCGTCGTGGCCGTCGACGGCCCGGCCGGCAGCGGCAAGTCGAGCGTCTCGAAAGAGGTCGCACGCCGTTTGGGCTTCGGATTCCTCGACACCGGCGCCGCGTACCGGGCGTTGGCCTGGCATGCCGAGGCCTCCGGAGTCGACACCGATGACGCGGCATCCGTCGTCGCCTGCCTCGACTCGTTCGACTACCGCATCGGCACCGACCCCGCCGGGTACGCGGTGCACGTCGGCGACATCGACGTGACGGCCGCGATCCGCGACCCCCAGATCTCGTCGGTCGTGAGCGCCGTGGCACGCGTGCCCGAGGTGCGGCAGCACCTGATCGAACTGTTCCGCGCGATCATGGCGGCGGTCGATGCCCCCGGAATCGTCGCCGAGGGGCGCGACATCACGACCGTCGTGGCACCCGATGCGCCCGTTCGCATACTCCTCACAGCATCCGAAACGGTTAGAATGGGCAGGCGCTCCGCCGAACTCGCCGGATCCTCGGCCGAGGCAGTGGGGGAGCAGTTGCGCAAGCGCGACGCGGCCGACTCCAAAGTCGTGGATTTCATGACTGCGGCCGACGGCGTCACCACCGTCGATTCGACCGAACTCGACTTCGACCAGACGGTCGATGCGGTGCTCGGCGTGATCCGCGTGGCGCAACCGGCGCACGCACCAGAACGGTGACGCGGCCGGCGCACACAGACTTAGAGGAGAGACCATGACCGACCAGGGCGAAGACTTCGACGCTCCCGACGACGACCTCGCGGAGCGGCTCGCCGGCGTCGATGACGAACTCGCCGAGCAGCGGGCGACCGCGCTCCGGTCGGGGCTCTCCGACTACGCGCTCGACGACGACGACCTCGAGGTGCTCGAGCTCTCCGAAGCGGGCGAAGAGGCGATCCGCTACCTGCCCGCGCTGCCGGTGATCGCGATCGTCGGTCGTCCGAACGTCGGCAAGTCCGCGCTCGTCAACCGCATCCTCGGCCGCCGTGAGGCCGTCGTCGAAGACACCCCGGGCGTGACCCGTGACCGGGTGTCGTACAAGGGCGAGTACCTCGACCGTCGGTTCACCCTCGTCGATACCGGCGGCTGGGAGCCCGACGCGAAGGGCATCGACGCGTCGGTGGCCGCACAGGCCGAGGTCGCCATCGACCTCTCCGACGTGGTGCTCTTCGTCGTCGACGCCACGGTCGGCGCGACGTCGACCGATGAGCACGTCGTGCGGCTGCTCCGCAAGGCCAACAAGCCCGTCTTCCTGCTCGCGAACAAGGTCGACGACGTGCGTCAGGAGCCCGAAGCGGCAGCTCTCTGGAACCTCGGCCTCGGCGAGCCGCACCCCGTCTCGGCACTGCACGGTCGTGGTGTCGCTGACATGCTCGAATCCGTGTTCAAGGTGCTGCCGCAGGTGTCGGCCGTCGCCAAAGACGAGTTCGGCGGACCCCGTCGCGTCGCGATCCTCGGCCGCCCGAACGTCGGCAAGTCGAGCCTGCTCAACAAGACCGCCGGTGAAGAGCGCGTCGTCGTCAACGAGCTGGCCGGTACCACGCGCGATCCCGTCGACGAGCAGATCGAGCTCGGCGGCAAGATCTGGCGATTCGTCGACACCGCCGGCATCCGTCGTCGTGTGCACCTGCAGCAGGGCGCCGACTTCTACGCCTCGCTGCGCACTCAGGCCGCGCTCGAGAAGGCCGAGGTGGCCGTCGTGCTGCTCGACGTCTCGCAGCCGCTTTCCGAGCAAGACGTGCGCATCATCGACCTCGTGCTCGAATCGGGTCGCGCGCTCGTGCTCGCCTTCAACAAGTGGGACCTGCTCGACGACGAACGTCGCCGCTACCTCGAGCGCGAGATCGAGCAAGACCTGCATCACGTCGCGTGGGCGCCCCGGGTGAACATCTCGGCGAAGACCGGTCGTCACCTCGAAAAGCTGGTGCCGGCGCTCGAAACCGCGCTCGAGTCGTGGGACATGCGTATCCCGACCGGCAAGTTCAACGCCTTCCTCACCGAGCTCACGCAGGAGCACCCGCACCCGGTACGCGGCGGCAAGCAGCCCCGCATCCTGTTCGGTACGCAGGCCGCGAGCCGTCCGCCGACATTCGTGCTCTTCACGACCGGCTTCCTCGACCCGGGCTACCGTCGCTTCATCCAGCGACGCTTGCGCGAGATCTACGGCTTCGAAGGATCGCCGATCGTCATCAACATGCGCGTGCGCGAGCGGCGCGACCGCTCGAAGTAGGCAACGGATGCTACGGCGCCCGGTCCGTTCCCGTCAGGGAACGGTGCCGGGCGTTCGTCGTTCACCGGCGAGGGGGTCGCGGGTTCACGCCCCGTTACTCACGAGCTTGCGCTGCATGATCGCGCGGTCGGGCTTGGGGCGGGCGACCTCGGCGAAGCCGGCGCCCACGAACATCGACACGGTTCCGTGGAAGAGGTCGGCGGCCGCCGCCTTCGTGCGCACAGCGGGGTCGATGGCGTAGGCCTCGACGATGTGCGCTCCGCTCGCCCTAGCGTGATCGACGGCGGCCTCGGCGAGGGCCCGCCCGACACCGCGTCGACGATTGGGTCGGGGCACGACGAAGCACGAGACCGACCAGATGCCCGGGTCGTCGAAGTCAGGGTCGGGAGTGCCGCCCGCCACGATGCGGCTGGCCCGCAGACGCACGAGGTTCTTGCGCGGCTCGACGGCACACCAGCCGACTGGAGTGTCGCCCTCGTAGGCGAGGAGGCCTGGCCCCGAGCCGGGTGCCTGCAGTTGCGATCGGAGACGATCGTGCAGGGCATCATCACCGATGCTCTGCCAATCGCTGCCCGGAATCTTGTACCACTGGCACCAGCAGTGCGCAGGGTCGCCCCGGGTGCCGAACACCGCTTCGACGTCGACGAACGGCACGTCTCTCGCCGAGACCACTCGCAGTGGTGGCGGTTCGATGTCGTCGAGCACGTCGGTCATCACGAGACGAATGTACCGCCGACCACCGACATCGCAGCGGCGAACCCGACTGCCCGGCACTATGCCTTAATCGTGATGCAAGGTAACAATGTACTATCATCATGATATGACTCCCGAGATCACCGTGCTCGACCGTCTGCTCGAGGTGAGCGAGTTGTTCCAGAAGGACATGGCCCGCGCCTTCGACGGCACCCCCCTCACGCCGTCGCGCACGCGGCTGCTGTGGGAGCTCGCGGCGACCGGCTCATCGACCCAGCACGCCCTCGCCACCCGCCTCGAGGTGAGCCCCCGCAACATCACCGGGCTCGTCGATGCGCTCGAGACCGGCGGCTACGTGACGCGCTCACCCCACCCGAGCGATCGCCGCGCGATCATCGTGTCGCTGACGGCATCTGCCCACGAGATGATGCGCGAGATGCAGCACGACCATGCCCAGCTCTCTGCCGAGCTGCTCGGCGCCGTCGCGCCGGCCGACCGCGATGCCCTCCTGCGCGGTATCGACGCGATCGCCGTGCGGCTGCACGAGCTCATCGCCGCCGACGAGCAGCGCCGCTCACTCGACGAGGCGAAGGCGGTGGGGGAGTGAGCGTCGAGACCTCCGCCCGCCCCGAGGCATCCGTCTGGCTTCGCATCGGGCGCTTCGCGAAGCGTGCGCTGATGCTCGAACTCAGCATCTACGCCAGCATCGGCCGCTTCATCGCACGACGGCCCGCGGTTCCGCGCGGCGCCGCCGGGTTCAGCTTCCACAAGCCCGTGATGACGATCCTCATGATCTTCATCGTGCTCTCGGCGGTCGAGATTCCGATCTTCGACCTCATCGTGCATCGTTGGCCGGCCGTGCGCATCACGCTGCTCGTGCTCGGCATCTGGGGACTCACCTGGATGTTCGGGTTGCTCTGCGCCTACCTGATGCGGCCGCACACGGTCGGACCCGACGGCATCCGGGTGCGCGGTGGTCTCGAGATCGACATCGCGCTCAGCTGGGACGACATCGCCTCGGTCGCGCGCAACCTGCGCGTCGACGAGCCCAAGTCGCCGAAGATCGTCGAAACGGATGCCTCGCGAATGTTGCTTTTGCGCATGGCCGACGAGACGAACCTCGAGATCGAGCTCGAAGGGCCCACGCTCGTGCGGCTGCCCGGGCACGGCAAGTTCGGCGGCGAGCAGTCGGTGACCGTCGTGCGCACCTGGGTCGACGACCCCAAGGCGTTCATGGACGAGGTGCGGAAGTACATCTGAGCGCGGGCATGGCGCATGCCGAGGATGCGTCTCGCCCGCGGCCCCTTAGAGCCCAGGCAGGTGCCTGATGTTCGAGCGGGCCATCGCCACGGCCTCGGCCGCGCCGCCGTGGAGCACCGTCTTCGACATCGCGAGGGCGAAGCCCTTCACCTGCTCACCCGTGATGGCCGGCGGCAACGAGAGCGCGCGCGGATCGGTCACGATGTCGAGCAGCGCCGGTCCCTGGTGGGCGAACGCGGTGGCTACGGCGTCCTTCAGCGCGTGCGGGTCGTCGACGCGTTCGGCATGGAAGCCGATGGCTTCGGCGATGCCCGCGAAGTCGACCGCGGGCACGTCGACGCCGAATGAGGGGAAGCCGTCGACGAGCATCTCGAGCTTCACCAGGCCGAGCGTGGAGTTGTTGAACACGAAGACCTTGAGCGGCAGCTCGTAGGCGACGGCGGTGATGAGCTCGCCGAGCAGCATCGAGAGCCCGCCGTCGCCGGCGATCGCGACGACCTGTCGGTCGGGATACGCGAACTGCGCTCCGATCGCATGCGGCAGCGCGTTCGCCATCGAACCGTGGATGAACGATCCGATGATGCGGCGATCGGGACCCGGGGTGACGTAGCGCGCCTGCCAGACATTGCCCATGCCGGTGTCTGCAGTGAAGACCGCATCGTTGTCGGCGGCTTCGTCGATGAGCGAGATCGCATATTCGGGATGGATCGGCGCGGCCGCGGTGACATCCGTGTACGTGCCGACGACCGTGTCGAGCAGCTTGTGGTGCTTCTTCAGCATGCGGTCGAGAAAGTCGCGGTCGGTCTTCGGTGCGACGAGTTCGGTGAGCCGGGCGAGCGTCGCGCGCACGTCGCCGTGCACGGGGTGCGCGACACTGACGCGCCGGCCGAGGTGCGCGGCATCCGTGTCGATCTGGGCGACGACGATCTTTGCCGGGTCGGGTAGGAACTGCTCGTACGGAAAGTCCGTGCCGATGAGCAGGAGCAGGTCGGCGTCGTGGATGCCCGCGTGAGCCGCGCCGTAGCCGAGCAGGCCGGTCATGCCGACGTCGTACGGGTTGTCGTACTGCACCCATTGCTTGCCGCGCAGGGTGTGGCCGATGGGCGCCTTGAGCCGCTCGGCGAAGGCGATGACCTCGTCGTGCGCACCCTCAGTGCCTGCACCCGCGAAGATCGCCACCGTTTCGGCGTCGTCGATCGCCTGGGCAAGGCGGCGCACATCGGCGTCATCGGGCACGAGCGTGGCCGGCGCCGTGAGCACCAACTGCGGGAAGCCATCGGATGCCTCGAACTCGGCGACATCGCCGGGCATCACGATCACGGAGACGCCCGGTCCGGCGATCGCGTGGCGCAGCGCCGAGTTCACGACCCGCGGCGACTGCGCGGCCGTCATGATCTGCTCGCAGTAGTTCGAGCACTCGACGAAGAGGCGCTCGGGATGCGTCTCCTGGAAGTACCCCGACCCGATCTGCGCGCTCGGGATGTGGCTGGCGATCGCGAGTACCGGCGCACCCGTGCGATGCGCATCGTAGAGCCCGTTGATGAGGTGCAGGTTTCCGGGCCCGCAACTGCCCGCGCACACGGCGAGCTTGCCCGTGAGCTGCGCCTCGGCGGCGGCCATGAACGCGGCGGATTCTTCGTGGCGCACGTGGATCCAGTCGATGCCGCCCTTCGCCGAGCCGCCCGAGCGCCGCACGGCGTCGACGATGGGGTTCAGTGAATCCCCGACGATGCCGTAGATGTGATCGACCCCTGCATCGATGAGCTGGGCGACGAGCTGGTCGGCGATGGTGCGTGCCATGAGTTCCCCCTCAGAACGGCGTACGTTCGCTTCAGTCTTGCCGGGATGCGGTGCTGGGTCGAGCGTTCCCAGCGGTTGAGGAGGATGTGCACGGCTGCCGCCGAGTCGCCCGCGAGCGGATGCCGCGGGGTTGCCGCCGTGCTTGCCTCGTGCACGTCCCCGCGCACGCCCTCGTGTGCATGAGCATGCCCTCGGATGCCGCTATGATGGTCAAGTTGTCTTCGGAGAAATCCGGTGGCATCGGGCTGTGGCGCAGCTTGGTAGCGCACTTGACTGGGGGTCAAGGGGTCGCAGGTTCAAATCCTGTCAGCCCGACCAGAAAGTCCCGGAAACCCAAGGGTTTCCGGGACTTTTGCGGTTCAGAGACTTGATCCTTGTCACACGGACGGGTCCCACGCTGCGAGTTGATCGAAGATACGACGGTCGCCTTCGAACTTCAGCGAATCCAGCGGTATGCGGCCGTAGAAGAACAGGACCAGGTCACTGGCCGTGCCCCGGGCGAAGGCGTCGGTCGTGTCGGGGTCCTCGCCGGCAGCGGGCTTGAGGCGGGAGACCTGTGCGCCGTCGTGGGACAGCCGTAGGCGCCAGGAGTGGCCCTCGGTAGCGTGGTAATCGACGATGGCGGGGTCGTGCGGCCAGGCTACCGTCGTCGCGCAGAGGGTGAACTGGCAGTCGTCGAAACCGTCGAGGGCGATCTCCTCCGGTATCGGCTGCGGGGCACCCACAGTGAGCTGGACGTCGTAGGTGTGCACCGCGATCTCGTGGAGCTGGCGCCGCGCCCAGGCGCCGGAAGTCTGCGGTGACGGCGAGTCACTCCACCACGTCCAGCAACCGCGATCCGGGCCCGCCTCGCGCAGCACACTCGCCAGGTGCTCGACGGACTCGACCCACCAGGCCAGGAGAGCCTCGCGCTCCCGAGGCGCACCCATGCCGCCTCCCCATGCGGACTCCTCCGGCGGACCGTCTGCGGGCCCGGCGGTGACGATGGCGGCTGCCTTGCGGCGACCCATGCCCACGTGTTGCACGTGATCGAACAGCGTCCGCTCGGGATGGGTCGGCATCTGAACGTCGACGCTGGGTGCCGCGGCGACCGCGGCGCTGAAGGCGGCAGACCGTTCGTCGATCAGCCGCAGCTGATCAGGGAACGTGAGCAACTTGTGCATCCCGCAGTTCTACCACTGTGCTCCCTTGACCGGAGCTTCCGGGACTTCGTCGTCCCTGCCGGACCTCAGCCCGGAGCATCCGCTGTGCCGTCGATCTGCGGCGCATGTGCGATGTGGGAGATGGGTCGCCAGACGAGCAGCAGCGTGACCGCGGCGCCGACGAAGGCGAACCACCACGGCGCGGTCAAGCCCCAGAGCTGGGCGATGAGCCCGCCCAGCGCTTGACCGATCACCATTCCGCCGAAGACGCCGACCATATTGACCGAGGCCACGCGACCCTGCAGCTCCGCAGGCACCAACCGTTGACGCACGGTCGTCGAGATCGTTCCCCACACGAACGCGTAGGCGCCGAAGCCGAACATGATGACCAGTGCGACCCAGTCGATCGTCGTGAGCGCGAACGCGAGGTGCATGACCACCTCGAGTGAGAGACACACCCGCATGAGCGTGGCGAAGGAGAAGCGCCGCTCCAGCCAGCCGAAGCTCATGGTGGCGAGCAGCCCGCCGATGGCCGACGCCGTCGTCAGCGCTCCATAGCCGACGGGACCCATGCCGAGGTGCTCGGTGGCATAGAGCACGAGCACGCCCCAGGGTGCGGCCCAGGTGATGTTGAAGACAAGGATGATCAGCACCAGGGTGCGCACCGGCGGGTTCCGCCAGAGCCAGCGGAGGCCCTCGGCGATGTCGCGATGCACCGGGGCATGCGCCTTCGCATCCCGTGCGGGGAGTGGGGTGAGTGCCACTCGGGAGATCAAGAGCACCGCGAGGGAGACGCAGACGACCTGCAGCAGGAACGGCCACGCCATGCCCGCTGCGAAGAGGAACGCACCGAGGGGCGGCCCCGCGAACTGGTTCGCGACGAGGAAGCCGGCCTGAAGTCGGGCGTTGCCTGTGCCCAGGTCAGCCGGCTTCACGATCATCGGCAGGATCGTGCTGCTCGCCGTATCGACGAAGACCTCGGCAGTGCCGTAGAGGAACGCCGCCATCAGGACGATCGCGATGCTCGCCTGCCCGGTGATGAGGAACACGCAGAGCGTCGCGATGACGATCGCCCGGCTGCCGTTCGCGAACATCACGAGGCGACGGCGGTCGAAACGGTCGGCGATTGCGCCGGCGTGCAGGCCGAACACCAGCCAGGGAAGGAACTGCAGGATGGCGCCGGCCGCGACCAGGAGCGGCGAACTCGTCATCGAGGCGATGAGCAGGGGGGCGGCGGCGAGGGCGATTCCGTCGCCGAGGTTGCTCGTCCACGACGAGGCGAGCAGCCAGCGGAAGTTTCCACCCATGCGGCGGGGGGCGATGAACTCGCCGATGGAGGGCATCCGCTCAGCCTACGGCCGCGTCGCCGTCACCGCGTGCGCGAGCCTGTCGATGAGGTCGACCCGCGGTGGCGCGCGTGACCGGATCGTTCCGGTTGTTGGCGGCATGATGCCTTGCCGACCGGCGGAACGTGCAGCGAAGATGGCTGAATGACACTCCCATCCGACACCGCCCTCCTCGTCATCGATGCACAGGAGTCGTTCCGCCAGCGAACGGATGACTGGAACGCGACGGCCAATCCACGAGTGCTCGCCAACATCGCGCAACTCGTCGATCACTCGCGCGCCGCCGGTGACCTGATCGTGTGGGTGACACACGCCGACCCGGGCACGGGCAGCGCGTTCGACCCGGCGCTCGGGCTCGTGCGAGTCGTGTCGGAACTCGAGCCCGCCGACGGCGAGCCCCAGGTGACGAAAACGTCGATCAACGCGTTCACCACGACCAACCTGCAGCAGCAGCTGATGCAGCGGGGCATCCGCCGGGTGGTCATCTGCGGCATCCGCACCGACCAGTGCTGCGAGACGACCGCCCGCGTGGCGAGCGACCTCGGATTCGAGGTCGAGTTCGTCACGGACGCGACCACGACCTCCGGCATCGAAGCGGGGGCGAGCTACGCCGCGGTCTCGGGCGAGCAGCTCATGCGCCGCACCGAGAGCGTGCTCGCGGCGCGGGGCTTCGCGACGATCGTGACGACGGCGCAACGAGCGGGCGAACCGGCGGCCGCGTGACACAGGTCGTCTTCCTGCTCTCGCCGGGCGCGATCCTGCTCGACCTCGCCGGTCCGGCGCAGGTGTTCTCGACGGCGGCCGGGCCCGGCACCGGCTACGAGCTGCGGTACGTCGCGGAGCACCGCACGATTCCGTCGGCGCAAGGGCTGCCGTTGGAAGCATCACTCGAATGGCCGGTGCTGGGCACGAACGACCTCATCGTGGTGCCGGGGTGGAGCTCCCCGCTGCAGGAGGGATCCGGTCCCGTCCACGAGACCAGCTTGCAGCGACTTCGTGCCCACCATGCAGCAGGAGGCACGGTCGTCAGCGTCTGCTCGGGGGCGCTCGCACTCGGGCGAGCGGGACTCCTCGACGGTCGTCGATGCACGACGCACCATCACATCCAGGCTGAGCTGGCGCAGCGGTACCCGAGTGCTCGCGTCGTGCCCGATGTGCTGTTCACCGAAGACGATCGCGTCATGACGTCAGCGGGAATCGCCAGCGGCATCGACCTCGCGTTGCACATCGTGGCGGTACGCGACGGCCCGAGCGTCGCAGCGCGGGTGGCTCGGGACATGGTCGTCTTCGCGCGACGGAACGGTGACGCTGCGCAGCTCAGTGCCCTGCTTCGGCACCGCTCCCACGTCGACGAGCTCGTGCATCGCGTGCAAGACGTCATCGACGAGCGATTCGACCAGTCGCTTCCGCTTGCGGGGCTTGCCGAGGTTGCATGTGCGAGCCCGCGAACGCTCACTCGCGCTTTCACCGCGGCGACTGGGCTGACCCCGTTGCGGTACCAGCAGGCCCTGCGCCGGGAACACGCCGAGCACCTCATCGCTCACGGCGCCACTGTGGAAACCGCGGCACGCGAGGTCGGGTTCGACGACGCGCGAATGCTGCGCCGAATCCGTCAGGCGCCGCGACACGCGACGGATCACCGGCGACGGATCGGCAGCGTCGGTGACTGACGAGTTCGGTGCGCTTCGTGCACAGATCATGGCCGACCCCGAGAACGCCGCGATGACCGAGCTGGGCTGGAGCCCGATCTTCTCCGGGTCCTCGACGTCGCGCATTGCGATCATCGGTCAGGCGCCGGGTCGTCGTGCGCAGGAGTCCGGCACGCCGTTCGACGACGCGAGTGGCGACCGATTGGTGCGATGGCTCGGCGTGACCCGTGATGAGTTCCATGATCCGGCAACGTTCGCCATCATTCCCATGGACTTCTACTTTCCCGGCAAAGGAGCATCGGGAGACGCACCTCCGAGACCGGCGTTCGCGCCGCGGTGGCATCCGCTCGTCTTCGAGGTGCTCGCCGACGTGCGACTGACGATCCTCGTGGGCGCCTTCGCGCAGCGGTACTACCTGGGCGACCGTCGACGCTCGACCCTCACCGAGACCGTGCGGGCGTACCGCGACTACCTGCCGGAGATCTTCCCGATCGTGCATCCCTCAGGACTCAACGCGAGATGGCTGGCCGCGAACCCCTGGTTCGAGGCCGAGGTCGTGCCGGAGCTGCGCGGGCTCGCCGCCGCCGCCGTCGCGCCGACCGCTACACCGGCCGAGCCGCTGCCGCCCACGCCACATCGCCACGGCGACATTCGCAGCGAGTGAAGCGGGGCTACGACCGTACCGGCCGGTAGGTGATGTGCGTCACGCGTGACGCGGCACGCACTGAGACTCGCTCGAGGGCCTGTGCAGGCACGCCGTCGAACACGCGCTCACCGGCGCCGAGGATGCACGGAGTCACGTGCAGGCGCAGTTCGTCGATGAGGCCCGCGTCGAGGTACTGGTTGACGGTCGTGGCGCCGCCGGCGATCGAGATGTTGCGATCGCCGGCCGCGGCGCGGGCTTGATCGAAGGCCGAGTGGATGCCGTCGGTGACGAAGTGGAACGTCGTGCCGCCCTCCATCTCGATGGGATCGTGCGCGAAGTGGGTGAGCACGAAGACAGGCCCGTGGTACGGCGGATTCGGGCCCCACCAGCCGCGCCAATCGCGATCCCACTCGCCGCGGACCGGGCCGAACATGTTGCGACCCATGATGGTCGCCCCCGAATCGAGGATGGCGTCGACCTCGGCGCGATTCTCATCGGCCGTTTCGAACATCCAGCCGTGGAGGGCGTTCTCGTCGATGTCGCCGAACGGTGCCTCCTCGCGCTGGTTCAGGCCCGCCGCGAAGCCGTCGGCCGAGACCGCGAGGTCGCTGAATACCTTGCCCATGATCTGCCTCCTTCACGCAGTTGCACGTTGCACTCGGTTGGCACGCTATCGCGAACGTTCCCGGGCGCGCTGGTCGCGCTACTGGTTCACCGCCGTGATGAGCGTGCCGATCGCCGAGAGGGCGACGAGGGCGATGAGCCCGAAACGTCGCACTTGCACCGCGAGCAGCGCGTGCGAGAGGCGCCGGCGAGGTCGTCGCCGGCGCCTCAGCGTGCGAGGAGTGGGTGGGGGATACGCGCTCAGTCGGCGCTCGGCACGATGAGCCCGCTCGTCGCGGTGCGCGCGGCCGTGAAGCGGGCCTCGACATCAGCCCAGTTCACGATCTCCCAGAACGCCTTCACGTAGTCGGCGCGCACGTTCCGGTAGTCGAGGTAGTAGGCGTGCTCCCATACGTCGAGCTGCAGCAGCGGCGTCACCCCGAGCGGCGCGTTGCCCTGCTGGTCGAAGAGCTGGAAGATCACCGGTCGGGCGCCCACGCTGTCCCAGGCGAGCACCGCCCACCCCGAGCCCTGCACGCCGAGCGCGGTCGCGGTGAAGTGGGCGCGGAACGCGTCGAGCGAGCCGAAGCCGTCGACGATCGCCGCAGCCAGCTCGCCCTCGGGGGAGCCGCCGCCGTCTGGCGAGAGGTTCTTCCAGAAGACGCTGTGGTTGATGTGGCCGCCCAGGTTGAAGGCGAGGTCCTTCTCCAGCTTGTTGACGTTCGCGAGGTCGCCGCTCGCGCGAGCCTCGGCGAGCTGCTCGAGCGCGGTGTTCGCACCCGTCACGTAGGCCTGGTGATGCTTGGAGTGGTGCAGTTCCATGATCGTCGCCGAGATGTGCGGCGCGAGCGCGGAGTAGTCGTACGGCAGTTCTGGCAAGGTGTAGGCGGGCATGCGGTGTGCTTCCTTTCGATGTGGTCGCTCGCGGCTGCGAGCGACCGGCGTCGGTGCCGAGTCGGCTTCAGATCTCCGGGGTGTCGTGGTCGAAGCGATGGAACCGCCGGTCGCGGTAGACGAGGGATGGCGCCGACGGACCGAGGAACACCTCGATCACCTCGGCGACGACGAGTGACGAGCTGCCGACGGGGACGGTCTGCAGGATTCGGCAGCGCAACGCGGCTCGAGCGTCATCGAGCACCGGCTCGCCGCTCTCGAGCATCGACCAGCCCTGTTCCGGCGTGAACCGCGGCGCTCCCGAGTGCGCGAATGCGCGTGCGACGTCGACGTGGTGCGCGGCGAGGAAGTGCACGAGGATCGTGTCCGCGGCGAGCAGCGCACCGGCCGACCCGGTCGCCCGTGTCACCGAGAACGACAGGGTCGGTGGATCGAGGGCCACCGAGGCGACGCTCGATGCCGTGAGTCCGACCGGGCCATCGGGTGTGCGGCCGGTGATCAGCGCGATGCCGGCGGGGTGTTCGCGGAAGGCGGCTTTGAATCCGTCGGCGGTGGCCACCGAGTGGCGCGCCGTTGCGGCATCCGTCACGAATGCACCTCTTGCGGTGGCAGTACCGCGATGACGGGGTGGTCGTAGTCGAGCACGCCCGATTTCGCGGCGCCGCCGGGTGAGCCGAGTGCCGGGCCTCCGGCGTGGGAGAGTTCGAAGAATTCGACGTTGGCCTTGTAGTAGTCGGCCCACACGTCGGGCAGGTCGTCTTCGTAGTAGATCGCCTCGACCGGGCAGACCGGTTCGCAGGCGCCGCAGTCGACGCACTCGTCGGGGTGGATGTAGAGCGAACGCTCACCCTCGTAGATGCAGTCGACCGGACACTCGTCGATGCACGCCTTGTCTTTGACGTCGACGCACGGCAGGGCGATCACGTACGTCACCGGTCGGTCACCCGATTCATCACTCGCATAGCTCTACCGTAAAACCTCAAGTAGCCTTGAAGTCAAAACGAGAGGGTACGGATGTCGGAGCATGACGCGCAGGACTCGGAGCAACTGGCGAGCACACGGCACGCACCCGACGAGTTGCTGACCGTCGGGGAGATGAGCCGGCGCACCGGCGTCGCACCATCGGCGCTCCGCTTCTACGAAGACCTCGGCCTCATCGCCTCGCACCGCACCGGCGGAAATCAGCGGCGCTATCCACGGCACATGCTGCGCCGGGTGTCGCTCGTCGTCGTCGCCAAGCGCCTCGGCATCCCGCTCTCAGACGTGCAGTCGGCGTTCGAGAACGTGCCGCTCGACACCACCCCGAGCCACGAAGACTGGCAACGCGCCTCGCGGCGCTGGAAGCGTCGTCTCGAAGAGCGGCGCCTCGGCATCGAGCGGCTCGAGCGCGAGCTCACCGGATGCATCGGCTGCGGATGCCTCTCGATGAAGGCCTGCGGCCTGCTGAACCCCGACGACGCGCTCGGCGACGACGGTGCCGGCCCGCGCCGGCTCGAGACCGACCCGGCAGAAGCCTGAGGATCCCGCCGGCGCGGGTCGACCTCACGCGTTCGGGCGGTGGGTGTTCCGCAACAGCCCGGCTGTCCGCGTCGCGTCGGCCGCGCGGCATCCGTCCCTTCACCGCCCGAGCGCTCGGAGTTCGTCGTCACGCGGCGCGAACACGACGGGGTCGTCGACCCCGTCGAACATCTGCACCGGGCGTGCCGCGTTCCACGGCGCCCAGCCGGGATCACCCGTCTTTGCGAACGCCACCCACGCGTCATGCATCCTGGTCGCGAGCGGCTGCGGCGCGGATGTCCCGGCGAGCGCGATCGAGTCGGGCGTCGCGAGCCCGTCGAACACGAAGCCGAGTTCGATCGCGTGTGCCGCGCCGAGCCTCGCGACCGGGCTGCGCCAGCCGAACTCGTAGACGTGCGTGGAGGCGCCGGCGGCGGCGCGTGCGTCGGCAGCCCGATTCTCGGGGGCGCGCAGCTTGACGTCGGTGAGGATGGCGCCGAAGATCTCGCCGTGCGAGGCACCCGGGCGGTTGGCCCGATACCGGCGGAGCGCAGCCGCAGGGATCTTCGCCACCCGCCGGCCGATCGCGAGCTGGAGGCGACCGATCCTGTCGATCGCCCCGCTCGGCACGAGCCAGAGGCGGTATTCCTCGGTCGTGGTGCCGACCATCAGCGGGATCGCCGCTGCCGCGCCTGCGGAGATGGCTTCCAGGGGAGACGAGGGCACGAGTTCACCGTCGATCGCGATCGCGAATGACGGACCGCCGCCGAGCGGAGACCCGCCCGCGACGACGCGCGCCTGAGCCGCCACGAGCTGATCCGGCGGCACCGCGGCGAACTCAGCCCTGGTCGCGGCGATGCCGATCGTTCGAGCGATGCGCTCGGTGATGCGGCCGGCATCAGCGGGAGTCTGTGCGTCGAGCGGCCCGCTCATGACGATCGCCCGTCGCATCACCTCGCGCGCTGCCGGCGACACCGCGAGGGCTGCGACGGCCGCTCCGCCGGCGGATTGGCCGAACACGGTCACCTGCGCCGGGTCGCCCCCGAACGCTGCGATCTCACGTTGCACCCAGCGGAGTGCTGCGAGCTGATCGTGGAGGCCGAGGTTCAAGGGTGCGCCGTCGAGCACCGAGAACCCCTCAGTGCCGAGACGGTAGTTGACCGCGACGAAGACGATGCCGTCGCGGGCGAAAGCGCTCCCGTCGTACGCGGGCAGCGCATTCGACCCGTGATGGAGCGAGCCGCCGTGCACCCAGACCATGACGGGATACGGGGCACCGTCGCTGCTCGCCGGTGCCCAGATGTTCACGTTGAGGATCTCGTCGCCGGGGATCACCACCGTCGGCAGCAGCTCTCCGAGCGCTCCGGGGTACGCCGATTGCGGCGCCGTCGCACCGAAGGCGGTCGCCTCGCGCACGCCCGCCCACGGCTCGACGGGCTCCGGCAGCCGGAATCGGCGCTCGCCGAAGGGTGCGGCCGCGTACGACACGCCGAGGAAGCGCGTGACGTCGCCGACCGTCTCGCCACGAACCAGTCCGCTCGTCGTCCCGACGATGGGTGCTGCGGCGATGGCGCTCACGCCGGAACCTCCGCTCGAAGTGCGGCGCCGTCGGTCACCGAGCGGCGATGACTGCCGGCGGGCAACGTCACGCGTCGGCCGGCGCGCGGCACGAACTCGATCGGCACCGGCGAGGCGATGGATGCCTCGTCTCCGCGCACCTCGACGGCGACGGTGCCGTGCGGGGTGGGCACCTCGCCCGACGCCCACGCCAGCTCACCGAGCCTCGGTGCGACGCGCACCCGGCCGTAGCCCGGCTCGGCGGGAGCGATGCCGAGCGTGTGCACCAGCACGTCACGGGTGGGTGTCGCAGACCAGCCGTGGGCGAACGAGCCTCCCTCCCAGCATTCGCGGAGCGCGGTCGGGCCGATCTCGAGCAGCGGAGTCCAATCGGCATAGAGGCGCACGAGCTCATCCTGCCCGCCCAGACGGGCGATCGCGTCGTGCACCACCGAACGGAAGAACGGCTGGGCTCCGACCACGCGGGTCTCGGTGTCCCAATCGGGCTCGGCGCGCTCGGAGACCGGCGACCCCGCGGTCGGGCCGAGCTGATCGCTCCCGTGATCGCTCAGTGGGCTCGCCGTGAACATGACGGCGCGGTCGAGCAGCAATTCGCGCACGCGCGACATCCGTTGCTCGGGAACGAGGCCGGCAAGCACCGCGGCGGCCGCCGTGTGTTCGCTCACCGAGGTGCCGAGCCGACCGTCGACGACGTTGTCGCGGTACGCGCCCCGTGCCTCGTCCCAGTAGCCGTCGAAGCCTGCCGCGACGCGCGCGTGCAGGGCCTCCGCCCAGTCGGCCCTGCCGGTGTCGCCGAGCCAGCGGCCGAGTTCGGCGAACTCGAGCAGGCCACGCGCCCAGAGCGCCGTGAGCGCGGCGCTCGATCCGGCGACCTGCACGGGCGACCAATCGATGAGCACCCAGCCGGTCACGTTGTGCAGGAGCCCGTCTGCGGCCTGGAACGGAGTGAACCAGCGCAGCACGCCCTCAGCGGTGCCGAGCAGGGAGCGCACGAGTTCGCGATCGCCGGTGTACTGGGCGAGCGTGTGCACCGAGTGCAGCCAGTGCAACGACCAGTCGGGAATCGTGGGCACCTCGCTCGACGCGAAGTCGCCGGCGGCGGCCATCGGCAGAATCCCATCGGGCCGTGCGCGGGCGAGGAGTCGCGGGCTCCACGCGGCGAGGCCCCAGTCGGCGGTGGTGACGAGGTCGACCGATTGGTGCACGACGGCATCCCCGGTCCACGCGCGCTGCTCGCGCGTGGGGCAGTCGACGTACGCGTCATGCGAGGTGAGGTCGACCGTACGCAACCCGACGGCGACGATGCGGTCGAGCTCGGGATCGCTGGAACGGAACGGGGCGAGCTCCGTGCGCGGACGTCGGAGTTCACGCGCGGCGACGGAGCGGAGGGTCACGGATTCCGCGGCGTCGACCGCGAGCACGAGGTACCGTCCGCCGGCGGTGTCCGACGATGCCCACTCGGTCAGGCCGTCACGCAGCGTCAGGGCGATGGGCGCACAGCTCTCGAGGGCGGCCGGCGCGAGCGCCTCGAGCAGGGCGCCGTGCACGACGTCACCCGCGACGGCCTCGATCGAGAGCTCGACGACGCCGCTGACGATCGCACCGAAGTCGATGACGGCGACCGCTCGGCCCGATGGTGAGGTGCGGGTCGACGTCACCGAGCGATCGTCGCCGTGCAACACGACGGCGAGCGCGTCGGCGAGCGCCGTGTCATCCGTCGCCTCACCGCCGTCGGCGGGCAGCGGATGCCAGGCGATGCCGGCCGGTTCTCGAGAAGCGCTGCTGAGAAGCGGGATCGGGCGCCCGAGGACCGCGCCGTACGGGTCGGTGTTCGGACGGGTTCGGCCGGTCGGGCCGATCACCGCATGCTCGCGCTGCACCACGGCGGCCGGCCAATCGGCGTCGACGTAGCCGGGCAGTTGCCAGCCGTGGTCGGCGGTGCGTGCATCGAACTGTTCGGGAATCTGCGAGACGAGTGTGCCGACGGGCGTGCACGGGGTCCATCCGAGCGCCTCACGAGCCCGCCATTCCGGCCCAGTCGCGGTGAGCACCTCGCCGTCGCCGACGAGTTCGGCGACGAGAGACCCGCCGCCCATGGTGAACGACGCGGGCGAGGGCTCCCACCACGGCACGGCGTACCCGTAGAACCGGGCGAGCACCGCGACGGTGTTCTCACCGGGTACGAGCAGCGCCGTCACGGGGATCGTGTCGTAGTGGAGCTGCCGGCGACCGTGACGCACGGGCCCCCGGCCGACCTCGTGGCCATTCACCCAGGCGATGTACCGGGAGTCGGCCGTGAGCACGAGCTCGGCAGTCGTCGGCATCGTTTCGAGCGAGAAGGTCGCGCGGAACAGCACGCGTTGGTCGAAGCGGCTCGGGTCGAGCCCGCCGAAGGGGGCACCGGGGTCGGGCGCGACGAGCGCCGGCCGGTCGCTCCACACCCATTCGGCCGACCAGTCACGGGGGCGGTCGTCGATCGTGCTCGTCCAGAACGCGGCGGTCATGCATCATCCTTCGGGTCGTCGGTGGGGGAGGAATCGGGTGCGATCCGGCGCGCCGCCAGCTCGGCCACCGCGGTCGCGGCGACCTGTCTCGTCACGGGATAGGCGATGAAGACGAGGCCGCCGAGCGCCACGAGCGCGATCGGCACGAGGGATTGCGCGAGGCGAATTCCGGTCAGCGCGTCTACCGTCTGCTCACCGCCGGCGACGTACCCGCTCGCGGCGAGCACGAATGCGATGAGTGCGCCGCCGATGCCGACCGGCCTTCGAGGCGAATGACGCGAGCGAGGCGAGTGAGGCTTCGGCGCGGTGGCCGCTGCGCCACTCGGTGTAGTCGGTGAGCTCGGCGAGAATCGCGTAGTTCAGCGTCACCGCTCCACCGAACCCGAGTCCGGTGATCGCCAGGCAGACGAGGTAGGCGGCACCCGGCAGCTCCGGCAGGAGTGCGATGCCCGAGAGTCCGATGATCGCGATGACGAGGCTCGCGAGGTAGATCGGCTTGAAGCCGCGTGTGCGCGAGAGCGCAGGGGCGAGCATGCTGCCGACTGCCATCGGCGCGGCCATCGCGATCGCCGCAAGGCTCACGAGGCCGGCGTCACCCGCGTAGTAGGTGAAGAAGAACGGCAGGCACGCCATCATGGCCGCGCTCGCCGCCGACGTCGCGATCTTCGCCACGAGCAGCACCGGCACTGCGCGAGTGCTGAAGAACATGCGACGGATATCACGGGGCGCGTACTGCTCGGCCGCGACGGGTCGCACACGTTCCCGCACGCCGCGCGAGGCGATCGCCGTGAGGGTGAGCGAAGCAACGGCGATCACGAGGATCGTGGCCTGCCAGCCCGGTGCGCCGCCGCCGAACAGGCCCACGAGCGGCAGGGTGATGGCGGTGACGACCGCCGTGCCCACGAGGTAGGTGACCCCCTTGATGCCGGCCAGCTGGCCGCGCGCGCGAGCGTTCGCGGTCATGGCCGGGAGAAGCGAGTTCAGCGGAATGTCCATCGCGTCGAAGGCGAGACCCCAGATGAGGTACGCGACCCAGGTGACGAGCAGCGCGCTCGGGAGCCAGACCGGGGCGAGGAAGAGTGCGACGAAGCTCAGCACCGCGAGCGCACCGCCGACAAGCAGGTAGCCGCGGAAGCGTCCGGTGCGAAGCACGGGAAGGTGATCGACCACGTAGCCCATCACGGGATCGGTGAGGCCGTCGATGATACGGGCGACGAGGAAGAGCACGCCCACCGCGGCCGCGGCGAGTCCCACGATGTCGGTGAGGTAGATCAGCAGGAACGAGCCGATGATCGTGCTCAGCATGATGTTGCCGAAGTTGCCGCCGGCGTAGGCGACCTTCTCGGCGAAGCGGGGGACGGCGAGCGCAGGGGCGGTCGCCACCGGGGGAGCCTGGTCGATGGTCATCGTTGACCCTTTCGTGGGCGTTCGGGTGGGGAGAATTGGCACCATTCACATGTTGTTCCATCGCCATTCGCTCCGATACTGGACAGTCGCAGGAATCTGAGCAACGATCTTGTGATGCATCACAATGAAGCCCCAATGGTCGGTGATCGTCGGGCCGACGAGTGGCTCACCGACGACGGGCCGGTCGTCGCAGCGGTCATCGCGGCGTTCGCTGCGACGAATCCCGAACATCACGGGCACGCCGGTCATTCCATCGCCCCTGACATCGACTGGATCGTCGTGCAGAACATGCGTACCTGCGCAGCCGCGCTTCGTGCGGGCCGGGTTGCGCCGACCCCGGCCGACGACGTGATCGTCGCATCGGCGGCTCGCCGCACGGCGGAAGGCTCTTCGCTCGACGCACTCATCGACGCCTACCATCTCGGGCTCGCCGAGGCGTGGAAGCAATTGGCATCGCACGGGGGGAGCGACGATCTCGATGCCCTCGCCGAGGTGGCCGGCGTCATGTTCGCCTATCTCGGCCATGTCAGCGTGCTCGTCGCCCGCGGGTTCCACGAGGAGACGGCCCGCACGAGCGAGCACGAACGCGACGCCCGCTTCGCGCTGTACTCGGCGCTGCTCGTGGGCGACGGCATCGATGCCGCGGCTCGACGCGCCGGCATCGAGTTGCCCGAGCGATTCCTCGTCCTGAGTTACGAGACCGCGGTCGTCGCCGACGCGACGGACGAACCGAGCGCGGTGACCGAGCGACGGCGCACATTCCGGATGCGCCGAGCGTTGGACGGGTTCGGCTCCGGCCCGGCGCTCGGCGTCGGCGGGTCGCGTGGCGGGGCAGCGCTCATTCCGCTCCGCGAGAACGTGACCGCCGCCGACGTCGAGCGGCTCGTGCTGCGACTCGCGGAAGCGGCCGAAGGGCCCGTCTGGTGCGGGTGGGCGACGGCGTCGCCGCGGGAGGCCGGCACTCGGATGTCGATCGCCGAAGAGGTGTGCGAGCTCGTGCGGCGACTCGGCCGAGCGCCGGGTGCCTACGGTCTCGACGACGTGCTGTTCGAGTTCCACGTCACGCGATCGAGCGCTGCGAGCGAGCGGATCATCGCGCTCGCCGAGTCGTTGCCGCCGCAACTGCTCGAGACGCTCGCCCGATACGTGGACTCGGGATTCGACCGGAGGGCGACGGCCGCGGCGCTGCACATCCACCCGAACACCGTCGACTACCGGCTGGGCCGGATTCAGGCGTTCACGGGAAGAAGCGTCGCCGACGTCCGGGATCGGGAACTGCTCGTGGCAGCGCTGACGATGATCGCCGCCCGAACCGGTTGATGGGCCGGCGGCCTGCGTAGGCTGAGCGCATGCCCGTCGTCCAGGCCACCGTGATCGTGCCCATCGACCCCGCTCTCGCGTTCGCGGTCTCGCAGACCACCGGGGCGGTGCGGTTGCGCTGGGACACCTTCATCCGCGAGCAGTATTTCCTCGATGGCGCCGAGCGGGCGGCCAAGGGCGTGCGCACCGTCACCGTGTCGAAGCGCGGGGCGCGCCTGCTGAGCGAGTACGTCTCGTACCGCCCACCCACCAGCGTCGGCATGCGGGTGCTCGACGCGCCGTGGTTCTTCGAGCGACTCGGCGGCGGATGGCACTTCTCACCGCACGAGAGCGGCACGCTTGCCAGTTGGAAGTACAACTTCGTGTGCCGGCCGGCGATCATTCGTGCCGTCGCCGAATGGATCGGCGTTCGCATGATCCGACGCGACATCGATCGTCGCATCGCCGGTTTCGCTCGAGGCTGCCTCGACCCCGTCGTGGTGGCGGAGGCGCGGCGTCTCCTCGACACCGTCTGAACGACGAAGCGGCCGCCCCGGCGTACTGCCGGGACGGCCGCTCCTCGATCACCGGTGGATCACGCCGTCGTCGCGGTGTCTCGCTTCGGCAGCTTCCAGCCCGGCCGCACGAAGTGGCAGGTGTAGCCGTTCGGGTACTTCTCCAGGTAGTCCTGGTGCTCGGGCTCGGCCTCCCAGAACGGACCGGCGGGGGAGACCTCGGTCGTCGCCGGGCCCGGCCAGAGACCGGATGCGTCGACGTCGGCGATGGTCTCGTATGCGGTGACCTCCTGCTCGTCGCTCGTCGGGAAGATCGCCGAGCGATAGCTCGTGCCGATGTCGTTGCCCTGACGGTTCTTGGTCGACGGGTCGTGGATCTGGAAGAAGAACTCGAGCAGGTCGCGGAACGACTCCGTCTCTGGGTCGAACACGATCTCGATGGCCTCGGCATGGGTGCCGTGGTTGCGGTAGGTCGCGTTCGGCACGTCGCCGCCGGTGTACCCGACTCGAGTGCTCAGCACGCCGGGGCGCTTGCGGATGAGGTCTTCCATGCCCCAGAAACAGCCGCCGGCGAGGATCGCGGTCTCGGTTCGTGTGCTCATCGTGCGTTCTCCTGGTTCTCGAACAGTGCGCGGTATCGACCGTAGCCCGCCTCGTCCAGCTCGGCGAGCGGGACGAAACGCAGGGCAGCGGAGTTCATGCAGTATCGAAGGCCACCGGCATCCGATGGCCCGTCGTCGAAGACGTGCCCGAGGTGGCTGTCGGCGCCGGCCGAGCGCACCTCCACGCGCTTCATGAAGAGCGAGCGGTCGGTCTTCTCGGTCACGGCATCGGGCTCGATCGGCTTCGTGAAACTCGGCCAGCCCGATCGGCTGTCGTACTTCTCGGTCGAGGAGAAGAGCGGTTGCCCCGAGACGACGTCGACGTAGATGCCGGGATCGTGGTTGTTCCAGTACTCGTTGCGGAAGGCGGGCTCGGTGCCGTCCTCCTGCGTGACCTTGTACTGCTGCGGGGTGAGGCTCGCGAGGGCCTCTGGAGTCTTGCGGTACTCGGATGACACGGTTCCTCCTTCATCGGCGCCACTGGCTGCGGCGTCATCAAGGAAAACGACGAAGGTGCCGACTCTGTTCCGGCATTGCGGCCGCCCAGCTGTGGGTTCACTGTGAACGGATGTCGCGGCATTCGCGCATCGAACCCGCCGCGAGCGGGACCGGCGACGAGGCGCATTTGGATGACTTTCACAGGAAAACCTGAGGTTCTGTCCAGAACCTCTCGGCAGACTGGCCCCTTCGCCCGGGCGCCCCCGCTCGTGGATCGTCGATCAAGGAATGCCCAGCGCCGAGCGCCGTGGTGATCCGCCTCGTGAAAGTCATGCAGAACCAGCCTTCATCACTTGAAACCCCTACGCCCGAACGTCGCGAAGCCGAAGCCCTTCGCCGACGGCCACGTCGAAACCGCCCCCTCTGGAGGAGCGCTCCCATCCTCGCCGCCGGAGCGGTCGCCGTCGTCGGCGCCATGGTCGGCACCGGATTCGCAGTGCAGTCCGCCGTTGCCGCGCAGAACGAGAGCATCGCGGCGACGGAGGCCCTGACGGCCGCTGTGAACCCCGACATCGAGCAGCTCGGTTCGCACGCCGGCATCCTCGAGGCCCGAGCAGTCAAAGAGGCGAACGACACGATCTCCGCTGCGCAGGACACACTCGTCGCCGCGCAGGGGAAGGCCGATGCCACCGAGCTGGCGAGCTCGGTCGCCGCACTCGGCAACTATCGACTGCTCGCGCCGGAACGGGTCTTCGAACTCGCCGACCGCACCGAGGCGCACGTCGCCCCCGTGCAGGCGGCCGTCGCCGAAGTCGACCGCGTCGCAGCCGAGCAGGCAGCGGCAGCCGCTGCCGCTGCCGCAGCTGCTGCCGCTGCTGCGGAGGCTGCCGAGGCGTCCGCCGCGCCGTCGACGGGGTCGCGCCCGACCGGGCCGGCGAACCCCAGCGGCGCCCAAGCCATCGCCCGCGATCTCATGGCCTCCTATGGCTGGGGCGACGACCAGTTCGGTTGCCTCGTGTCCCTCTGGGACCGCGAATCGGGTTGGAACGTCTACGCCTCGAACTCCTCGAGCGGTGCGTACGGCATTCCGCAGGCCCTGCCCGGGAGCAAGATGGGCAGCGCAGGCGCCGACTGGCAGACCAACGCCGCGACCCAGATCACCTGGGGGCTCGGCTACATCGCGGGACGCTACGGCTCGCCGTGCGGTGCGTGGGACCACTCGGAGTCCGTCGGCTGGTACTGATCCCAGCCGAATGACGAGCGGCGGTGTCGTCGGGCAGAAGCCCGAGACGCCGCCGTTCGTCTGTCAACCGCCTGCGTGAGGCGTTCGCTCGTCGATAGCCTGTCGTGATGAACACCGAGCACGCGGCGGATCGCGCAAGCACGAAGGAGCCCGCCGACAAGCCGGCCAATGGCGGCTTCACCGGCTTCGTCAAACGGGCGACGGCCTGGCTCCTGGTTCGCAAGCCCGTGCGGGCGTTCCTGCTGTACCAGGAGCACCACGGCGCGATGCTCGCCGACAGTGTCACCTACCGCGTGCTGTTCTCGGTCTTCGCGGGCGTGTTCCTCGGCTTCGCCGTCGCCGGCGTCTGGCTTTCCGGCAATCCCAACGCGCTCGACGCGCTCATCGAAACAGTGGGTGCAGCGATTCCCGGGCTCGTCGGTGATGACGGGCTCATCGCGCCCGAGGACATCGTGCAGCCGGTGAGCCTCACCATCGCCGGGGTCATCGCCCTCGTCGCGCTGGTCGGGGCGGCGATCGGAGCGATCGGATCGCTGCGCGTGGCATTTCGCTCGATCGGCGACCAGCCCGACGACCGATCGTTCTTCCTCTGGTTGCTCCTGCGCGACCTGCTGCTGGCCATCGGCTTCGGTGCGATGCTCGTCGCCGCGGCCGCCGTGACGCTCTTCAGCACCACCGCGCTCGGTACCGTGTTCGACTGGTTCGGCATCTCGTCGCACGACTGGCTGGTCGACGCCAGCACGAGATCCGTCTCGATCGTGGTCATCTTCGCGATCGACACGCTCGTGATCGCCGTGATGTTCCGACTGCTCTCTGGCATGCGCCCGAGCGCCCGCTCGCTGTGGAGTGGGGCGGTGATCGGCGGCGCGGGCCTGACGGTGCTGCAGGTGCTCTCGAGTCTTTTCGTGGGCGGAGCCTCGACCAACCCGCTGCTGGCCTCGTTCGGCTCGCTGATCGCCCTGCTCATCTGGCTGAACCTGTCGAGTCAGGTCATCCTCATCGCCGCGTCCTACATCGTCACCGGTATCGATGAGGAGCAGGACCGCGTGCACGCCCGCCACGGTGCGCCGACGGTCGCGATCCGGCGAATGCAGCATGCCGAGCGCCGGGCGGCGGATGCCTCGGCGGAACTCGCCGATGCACGCGAGGCGGTGCGGCTCGAGCGCTCGGGCGGGTGACGCTGACGACGGCGTCGTCCGGTTACAGCCGGGGGAGCCTGCTCAGCTCGCCGTCACGGTGCTTCCCGGTTCGGCCGGATCACGCTGTCGGGGCCGAGTTCGATGTCGTCGACGTCCATCTCGACCGTGTCGATGTCGACGTGGTGGCTGCGGTCGATCGGGTCGGTCTCGGCATCGAGATCCTCCTCGACCTCGTCGAGTTCATCTTTCGGCAGTTCGGCGCTCAACGGAAGCTCAGAGTCGGTGTACTCGCCACCGACGGGGTTGCCCGGAACAATCGGGTCGGACATGTTCCCTCCGATCAACAGATGCTCGCCGGCAGGTCGCGGCGGGTACCGCCCACGTTAGGCGCGAGCCGACTCGCGGAGAAGGGGATTGACGTGCCCCGTGGAGCGAGATATCGGCACGAGAATCGCCGGCACGCCACAATGGGCAGATGTCGACCGTGCTGCAGTTCGTTCGTTCCGTCGTCTCGCCCCTGACACGCACTCGCCTGTTCCGGTGGGCTGGGCCGAGAGTACTGCCGCCGGTCGAGCGTGTGGTCGCACGACTCTCGGGTGGCCGCGTGCAGCTCAGCGCGCTGCTCGTGCCGTCCCTCGTGCTGCACACCACCGGTGCGAAGTCCGGCGAGCCGCGTGACAGCGCCCTCATGTACACCCCTGACGGTCAGGGGCGAGCGATCGTCGCCGGCACGAGCTTCGCGCGCGATCGGCATCCGGGATGGACGTACAACCTCCTCGCGCACCCCGACGCCGTCATCACGGTGCGCGGCAGACGGATGCCGGTGCGTGCGAGCCTGATCTCCGGTGACGAGCGCGAGGCCGCGTGGGCGCGCATCGAAGCGCAGTGGCCCGGCTACCGCGCCTACGAACGCGAATCCGGCCGCATCGTCCGGCTCTTCCGTCTGCGTCCGGTCGGCGACTCGCACCGTGCGTCGATGTGACGAACCCCGACACGAAGCGATCCGTGCGGCGCCACAGGCCTCACCCAGCCCCGCGGCCTACGCTGGTCGGATGACGCGACGCCCCAGTGAACCGATCTACAGCACGGCGATCGCAGCCGGGCGCGGTCTCTTCGGGTTCTGGCGACTGAAGCGCCACGTCTCGGGCGTCGAGCACGTTCCGGCGACGGGCGGCGCGGTGCTCGCGATGACGCATTTCGGCTATTTCGAGTTCGCGCTCGTGGAGTGGGCGACCTGGCTCGCGAACCGCCGACGCATCCGGTTCATGGCGAAGCAGGGCGCCTTCGACACCCCGGTCGTCGGCTGGCTGCTCCGTGGCATGAAGCACATCTCGGTCGACATGAAGGCCGGTGCGGCTGCCTATGCGAACGCCGTCACCGCACTGCGTCACGGCGAACTGCTCGGTGTGTTCCCCGAGGCGGGCGTCAGCGCCTCCTTCACGGTGCGTGAACTCAAGACGGGGGCGGCGCGCCTCGCCGCCGAAGCCGGGGTGCCGATCATTCCTGTTGCGGTGTGGGGCGGCCACCGGCTGTTCACCAAGGGGCACAAGGTGAAGTTCTTCGAGCGATTCGGCGTCCCCGTGTGCTTCGCGTTCGGGGCGCCGATCGCGGTTGCGCCCGATGAGGATCCGCATACGGTGACGGAACGACTGCGGTCGACGATGCAGGGCCTGGTCGACCGGCTGCAGGCCGAATACCCCGTCGACGGCACCGGCGCATGGTGGCAGCCACGTGCGCTCGGCGGCACTGCGCCGACCCCGGCGGAGGCGGCCGCCGCGGATGCAGCCCGTGACGCGGCTCGTGCTGCGCGTCGCGAGGCGAGCGACACGCGCTGAGGCGTGTGAACCGTCCGTTTCCCACCGCCCCGAGACATCCTCGACTCCGCGGGTTAGGCTCGAGGCATGTGCAGGAACATCCATACCCTCCACAATTTCGAGCCCGCGACGACCGACGACGAGGTGCACGCGGCCGCGCTGCAATTCGTGCGCAAGGTGAGCGGGTCGACGAAACCATCCAAGGCGAACGCCGAGGCATTCGATCGCGCAGTGGCCGAGATCGCGCACATCACGCGGCATCTGCTCGATGATCTCGTCAGCAGCGCACCGCCGAAGAACCGCGAGATCGAGGCCGCCAAGGCCAGGGAGCGGGCGGCACGCCGGTACGCCACCCAGGCGACCGCGCAGACCGCGTGAACCCGCACTGAATCCGCGAGGCGGTCGAGCAGGGCGTCTCGAGGGGGAGTAGCGTCGGCAGCATGGCCGACGCTGTCATCCTCACCGTTCCCGGTCCGCACGGCGATCGCGATGTGCGCATCTCGAGTCCAAGCCGCGTGCTCTGGCCAGAAGCCGGCATCACCAAGCTCGAGCTCGCCGAGTACTTCGTCGCGGTGGGTGCGCCGTTCGTCGAGGCGAACGGCGATCGTCCCGTGTCCCTGCAGCGATTTCCCGGCGGCGCCGATGGCGAGCAGTTCTTCTCGAAGAACCCGCCGAAGGGCGCGCCCGAGTGGGTGCGTTCGGTGCCGGTGACGTATCCGAGCGGCCGCAGCCATCCGCAACTCGTGATCGACGAGCCGGCCGCAGCGGTGTGGGCGGCCCAGATGAACACGATCGTCTTCCATCCCTGGGCGTCTCGCGCGGAGCGTCCGGACTACCCCGACCAGTTGCGCATCGACCTCGATCCCCAGCCGGGCACCGGGTTCTCCGAAGCGGTGCCTGCGGCACTCGCGCTCAGGGACCTGCTCGGAGAGCTCGGGCTCACCGCGTACGTGAAGAGCTCCGGGAGCCGAGGCATCCATGTCTTCGCGCCGATCGAAGCGGAGCACGAGTTCCTCGACGTGCGGCATGCGGTCATCGCCCTCGGTCGCGAGCTCGAGCGCCGGATGCCCGAGCAGGTGACGATGAACTGGTGGAAGGAAGAACGCGGCGACCGCATCTTCATCGACTTCAACCAGGCGAATCGCGATCGCACGATGGCCGGTGCCTATTGTCCGCGCCCGCTCCCGCAGGCTTCGGTGTCGTGCCCGCTCGAGTGGGACGAGCTCGAATCCACGGATCCGTCGCAGCACACGGTGCGCACGATTCCCGATCGACTGCAGCGCCTGGGCGATCCGTGGCGGGGCATGCAGGACTCTCCCGGTCGCATCGACACGTTGCTCGAGTGGTGGCAGCGCGATCTCGACGACGGCCTCGGCGAACTGCCGTTCCCGCCCGACTTTCCGAAGATGCCGGGTGAGCCGCCGCGCGTACAGCCGAGCCGGGCGCGGCAGCAGCCCTGACTCAGTTCGGGGCGAGCGGCAGTTCGGCCAGCTGACCGTACGACGGCACGCGCGCGGCACTCTCGGGCGTCGAGCCGGTGAGCGAGGCGAGCGTCGCGGTCGCCGCACCGAGCGCGGCCCGGAAGAGCAGGGACCCGGTGCTCACCCGGGCCACGCCGAGTTCGGCGAGCCGCTGGAGATCGAGATCGGGTTGTGCGAGCACGTTGAGCGGCGCCGCGATCTCGGTCGCGAGCCGGTTGATGTTCGCGGCACTCATGACGCCGGGCACGAAGATTCCGGATGCCCCTGCCGCCAGGTAGCTGCGAGCTCGACGCACCGCATCCACGCGTCGCTCGTCGGGGTCGCCCCCGGCCTCGACCCAGAAGGAGTCGGCGCGCGCGTTCACGAAGAGGTGCGGCGCTGCAGCGGCGATCGCCGCGACCTTCGCCGCCGCGACGTCGGGGTCGATGAGATCGCCGTTGCCGTCGGAGTCCTCGATGTTCACGCCGACGCAGCCGAGCGCCGCGAGCTCGGCTGCGAGGCGCCCCACCTCGCCGGGATCGTCGGAGCAGCCCGCCTCCAGGTCGACGGAGAGCGCGATGCCGTGGCGGGCGGCAGCCCTCGCGAGGGTGAGCGACTCGACCGCGATGTCGCCGGCACCGTCGCGCTTGCCGGCGACGACGGCGATGCCGAGACTCGTGGTGCCGATGGCCGGACTGCCCGCGGCCTGCAGCCAGCGGGCCGACGCGAGATCCCACGCGTTCGGCAGCAGGAAGGGGCGGCCCGGCCGGTGCATGGCACGGAACTCATTCGGCGTGAGCATCGCTCGTGGCCTCCTCGGTGTCGGCGCGGACGGTGTCGACGATCGCGGCGGCCAGCGCGAGAGCGTGATGGGGTGCCGGGCAGGACCGAGGACCTGCACCGAACGCGAGGATCCGGGATGGGAGGCCGGCCCGGGCATCGCGGTCCGGCCCGTCGAGCCGCAACGCGACGAGTTCGCGGGCCTCGAGTGCATCGTCGATCCGTGCTGCCCGCGTGAGGACTCGGCGGGTCACCGGCACTGGTGGCTCATCGCGCAGCACGGTGTCGAGCAGCTGGTGCGTCGAGTGCGCGTGCCCGACCCGGTCCGCGAGCGCGAGTGCCCTGACGATGAGCTCGAATGTCGCCGCGAACGCCTGCACGAGCAGTTGCACACGCAGCGCTCGCGCCGTCTCGTCATGACCAACGGCCGCTTCGAGCAGCACGCTCACTGCGGCATCCGCATCGGTGCTCTCCGCCCCGGTCTGATACACGGCGGCCAACGCTGCGACGAGCGGTGGCAGCGCGTCGGGGTCGGGGAACCCGAGTGCCTCGGCGAGCGTGGCAACGGGAACGTGCCGGGCGCAGGTGACGACGACGGCCGCTCGTGCACCGACCGCCTCCACGCTGGTTGCGCGGGCCCCGGTCAGCTCGGCGGCGGTTCGCTCGGCCGCGGATCGGGCCAGCTGTGCGGGGTCGAGATCATCGACCATCGCCTGCAGCGTCGCCCGGCGTGCGTGGTGCTCAGGCCCGTTCGCGAACCGCGATACCGCGGCCCGGAATCTGCCGACGGGGGAGTCGCCTCCGGCCTCCGGCTCGGGCTCGGGCTCGGGCACCAGTGCGGTCGGGTCGGTCAGGATGCGCACGACGTCCGCGCGGTCGACGATTTCGGTCATGACTCGACGCTACGTCCGGCATGCTTCGGCGGCGGACGAAGTGTGGCGGACGTATCGTGAGTGCATGCACGGAGACGCAGATCTCGCCGAACCAGCGCGGCTCATGGGTGAGCCGGCGCGCGCCGCGATGCTCGTGGCGCTCCTCGACGGACGATCGCTTCCGGCGAGTGAGCTCGCAGCGGTCGCGGGGGTCGCGCCGCCGACGGCGAGTGCGCATCTCTCGCAACTCCTCGCCGGCGGGCTCGTGACCGACCGCAAGCTCGGTCGGCATCGGTACTTCACCCTCGCCGGTCCCGAGGTGGCGAACGCCGTCGAGGCGTTGCAGTTGATCGCGCCCCGCCGCGAGGTGAGGTCGTACGGGCAGTCGGCAACCGCCGAGCGGCTCGCACTCGCGCGCTCGTGCTACGACCACTTCGCCGGCCGGCTCGCGCTCGACCTCGCCGACGCCCTCGTCGCCGATGGCACGATCGCACCGCTCGTCGCGGGGGAGCCCGGCCGCGTGCTCGACGTCGCCACTCCGCTCGCGGAGCGGTTGCGACTCGCTGACGTCGACGGCTCGAGTCGTCGGCCCGCGGTGCGCGGATGCCTCGATTGGACCGAGCGCCGTCCGCACATCGCGGGTCGTGTCGGCGCGCACCTGCTCGAGTGGCTCCTCGACGAGGAATGGCTCGTACGCCGAGCCGATGACCGTTCGCTTCGGGTCACCGGCGAGGGTCGCCAGGCGTTCGCCTCGCTCGCCCCGGCGGCTCAGATCTCGACGCCCGGCTGACCCTCGACCGGATGCACCGCGCCGGTTGGCGCGGCATGCACCGTGGGCTGCGCCGTGGCATGGCCCGACGCCGACGCCGACGCCGACGGTGCGCCGTGCACTTCGCGGTGCAGCCGCTCCATGCGCGCGTCGAGCTCTGCGGCGGTGTGCGCTGCGTCGGTGAGGCCGTCGAGCAGCTCCTGCGGCACCTGACGGTCGTACTTGTAGTAGATCTTGTGCTCGAGGCTCGCCCAGAAGTCCATCGCGATCGTGCGGATCTGCACTTCGACGGCGACCGGGTGCGCACCGGTGGAGAGGAACACGGGCACCTCGACGATGACGTGCAGGCTCTGGTATCCGTTCGCCTTCGGCTGGGTGATGTAGTCCTTGACCCGGAGCACGCGGATGTCGCGCTGCGCCGTGAGCAGCTCGAAGATGCGGTACGCGTCCGAGACGAAGCTGCAGGTCACACGCACGCCGGCGATGTCGGTGATCGTCTCGCGGATCGTGTCGAAACTCGGATCGATACCCTTGCGCTGCATCTTCTCGATGACGCTGTCGAGGCTCTTCAAGCGGCTCGAGATGTGTTCGATCGGGTTGTAGTCGTGCGTCTGGCTGAACTCTTCGCGCAGGATGGAGAGCTTCGTGATCACCTCGTCCATTCCGAACTTGTAGCGCAGCATGAAGCGTTCTGTCTCGTCGCGAAGGGCGCGCATCTCGTCGAGCGTCTGGCCGTCGATGGTCTCGAGCGTGCGCTGCGCACGCGCCGTGAGCATGGGCGGGGTTCCGTGCCGGGTGGGCGGGGTACCGTCGAGCGGAGTCACGGATGCCACGCTACGACGCCAAGCTCTGCATTCCCTTTGATCACCGCTCCCGTTCGCCGTCGGCGCATCGCTAGTCTCGTGGGATGGCAGATTGGCTCACCGTGGCGCCCGGCATCCATCAACGGCGGTACGACCCATTCGACATCTCGATCGTGGTGATCGAGGGAGGAGACGGACTGCTCCTCGTCGACACCAGGGTGCAACCGAGCGAGGCCGAACAGCTCGCCGCCGATATCGAGGCCCGTTTCGCGCGGCCGGTGCGGTGGGTCGTGAACACGCACGCGCATTTCGACCACACCTTCGGCAACCAGGTCTTCGGCCCCGGATCGGCGACGGATGCCGCGATCTACGGTCATGCCAACATCGCCGCCCACTTCGCCGAGTTCGAGGCGCCCCGGCTCGCAGCGTGGCGCGCCGACCCCGCCCGCGAGCCCGAGCGGAGATGGGACGACGTCGAGCTCACCGCCCCGACGCACCAGATCGACCGGCGCATCGAACTCGACCTCGGCGCACGGGTGGTCGAGCTCCGGCCGCAGCCGCCCGCCCATACCGACACCGATCTCGTGGTGTTCGTGCCCGATGAGCGGGTGTGGTTGCTCGGCGACCTGATCGAGGAGTCCGGGCCGGTGATGTACGGTTCCGGCAGTTTTCCGCTCGGCTGGCCGGACGTGCTCGACGCGCTCGCCGACGAGATGCAGCCGAGCGATCGCGTGATCCCCGGCCACGGCAGCGTCGTGGACCGTACGTTCGTCGAGCGCCAGGCGGGCGAGCTTCGGCTGATCGCCGAGCGCTTCCGCGCGGCGCACGAGGCCGGGCTCACCGCGGCAGATGCGCTGGCCGCCCACGAGGCCTGGCCGATCCCGGTCGAGGGCCTGGCCGGAGCCGTCGAACGTGCGTATCGCGCCTTCGACAGCCCGGGCGCGGTGCGCTGACATCGTCAGCCCGGCCGAGCGCCGGAGTCCGGGGCGAGTCCCGAGCGGATCGCGGCGATCGCGCGGTCGAGCGCGGTCTCGAAGCGGTGCGGCGCCGGGGCCCCGTATCCGATCACCATCGCGGGTGCGCGCGTCGGCGCAGCCGATCCGAGACGATAGGACGCGAGTCCGTCGAGACGCACCCCGAGTCGTTCGCCCTCCGCCGTGATGCGGCGCTCGTCTGCGCTCGCCGGCAGCTCGACGAGGCAGTGCAGCCCGGCTCGCATACCGCTGACGCGACATCCGTCGAGCTCTGCGGCGACCCTCGACTCGAGTCGTTCGCGACGTGAACGGTACTCGGCGCGCCGACGCCGAACCGCGCGGTCGTACTCGTGCGCTCGCATGAACGCATCGAGTGTCGCCTGGTTCAGGCCGTCGGCGATGCCGGCCGTCGCGGCGAGCTGGTCGTCGAACGCGGCCCCGAGGCTGTCGGGAACCACCGCCCAACCCAGACCGACCGCCGGTGCGAGGCTCTTCGAGGCCGTGCCGAGGTAGACGACGCGTTCGGGTGCGAGTGCCTGCAGCGCGCCGATCGCTCGACGGTCGTAACGGAACTCTCCGTCGTAGTCGTCTTCGATGACGACACCGCCGACGCGGTCGGCCCATGCCACGACGTCGAGCCGGCGCGCGGCGGCGAGCGCCACGCCGGTCGGGAACTGGTGCGCCGGGGTCAGCAGCACGGCATCGACCGCGAGCGACTCGAGTCCGCTGATGATCGGACCCGAAGCGTCGACGGGCACCGCGACCACCTCCAGCCCGGCAGCGCCGAGGATGCGCCGGTGGGCCGCGTGGCCGTACTCCTCGACCGCGATGCGTCGCGCGCCGCTCACGGCGAGTGCTCGCGCGACCGTGCCGAGTGCCGCGCCGAAGCCGCGTGTCACCGCGACCCGGTCTCCGGTCGCCCACACGCCCCGGGTGCGGGCGAGATATTCGGCGAGCGTGGCCCGTGCGGTCGGCGAACCGCGGCGCGGACCATACCCGAGCTCCGATGCGCGCGCGTCGAGGACCGCGCGCCGGGCGGCCGTCGCCCATTCGCGTCGAGGGAAGCCCGAGACATCCGGAATGCCGCCGCGAAGGTCGAGACCGAGCGGCCCGACGTCTCTCGGATGGTCCGTTGCCGCGGCTGCGGCCATGGAGCGCTCACCGACCCAGGTTCCGGCGCCGACTCGTGACTCGAGCCACCCTTCTGCCACCAGTCGCGTGTAGACCTCCGAGACGACGTTGCGCGCGATGCCGAGGTCGGCCGCGAGTGTGCGGCTCGCCGGCAACCGGGTGCCCGCCTCGAGGCGCCCGTCGCGCACCGCCGCGCGCACCGCGTCCTCGAGGGACGCCGACTTCCGGTGCCGGTCGAGCTCGAGGTGCAGGTCGAGGCCGTGAATGGCCCAAGAACTCGCCATGGAATTGGACTGTAGCAGTGGGCCGATCAGACCGTAGCGTTGACGTCATGACCATCACCGATGCACTCGTCGACATTCCCGTCCGTCTCGACTTCGACGCGATCGTTCCGCGGTTCTCGCGCGCGGTCGCCTCACTCGACCATGCTGCGACCGCCGAACTGGACCGGGTCGGATTCGATGTCCGTCTGCGTGAGATGGTGCGCCTCCGAGCCTCCCAGATCAACGGCTGCGTGTACTGCGTGGATCTCCATTCGAAGGACGCGCGCACGGCCGGGGTCGCCGAGCAGCAGCTGCACGCCGTGGCGGTCTGGCGCGACTCCGGGCTGTTCACGGCCGCCGAGCGCGCCGCGCTGCACCTCACCGAATCGGTGACCCGACTCTCGGAGACGCACGTGCCGGAGGCAGATCTCGCCGACGCCGTCGCGATCTTCGGAGAGGAACGAACCGCGGCACTCATCTCCCTCATCATCACGATCAACGTGTGGGACGCGATCGGCGTGACCACCCGCTGCTGGCCGGTCGCACGCGATGCCGCGTAAGGCATCGGTTCGCTCACGAGGCTGATCTGGGAGGATGCAGGAATGACGGATGCCGCGCACCCACCGGTCCTGCAACTTCGCGTCGTGATCGAGGCCGAGGACTTCGATCGCGCGGTCGCGTTCTACCGCGACGAGCTCGGCATGCCCGAACTCATCGCCTACGCGGAGGGCGGAGACGATCGAGTGTCCATCCTCGACGCGGGGCGGGCGACGATCGAGATCGCCAACCCCGCCCACAAGCGCGTGATCGATGAACTCGAGGCCGGGGGAACGCCGAGTCAGCGCATCCGCCTCGCCTTCGAGGTCACCGACGCGACCGGCACCACCCGCAGGCTCGCCGAGGCCGGCGCGGCGATCGTCGCCGAGCCGGTCGAGACACCGTGGCGCTCGCTCAACGCACGGCTCGACGCACCGGCGGGGCTGCAGATCACCGTCTTCGAGGAACTGGAGGACTCCGAGGAGCGAGCGCTGCGCGACGGCTTCGCCACCGACGCCGACCGCGACTGAGCGCGACGCCCGGCGGTGGGCCGGAGGCGCTCAGACGACGCCGTCGACGTAGAACCAGCGACGGCCCTCGCGGCTGAAGCGGCTCCGCTCGTGCAGGACGCCGTGTTCGTCGTCGGAGCGATGGGACGCGCGGAATTCGACCACGCCGTCTCGATCGAATGGGCCGCCGCGCTCGGAGTCGACGATCTCCAGCCGGTACCACTCGGTCTCTGCCTGGAGCTCGAGCGTGTCGGGACGCGTGGTCGGATGCCAGGTCGAGAGGAGATAGCGGCTGTCGCCGACCGCGAAGGCCGTGTAGCGCGAGCGCATGAGCTGCACCGCGGTCGGGGCATCCGCCGCGCCGCTGAGGAAGCGATCGCAGCACTCGGAGAACACGGCGCCGCTCAGGCACGGGCACCGCTCGCCGGGGTCGGGAATGGGGGAGCGATCGGGGGTCGGCATCTCCCCAGTATCACCGCCGGACGACATCGATATCGCGGCGGAACGGCGGCGATGATCATGGTTTCCACAGGAACAACTGAGGAATTCTTCAGAAACGCCGTGCAGAGTGGCTGACTTGTGCCCTCGCTCGGGGGCTGCCCCCAACTGAAACCCGATCCGAGCACCTTCAGAACCTATGCGCAACGACTCCTCACCCACGCCCGTGTCCGCCCCCGAAACCGATGCGCCACGCTCGCGCCGCAGCATTCGTCTCCGCCGAACCGGCCGCAAGCGACTCGTCGCCGCCGGTGCCGTCGTCGCCGCCGGCCTCATCGTCGGTACGGGATTCACCGTGCAAGCGGCACTCACGACGCAGGCGAGCATCGACGCCACGACTTCGCTCACCGAATCGACCGGCGTGCGCTCCGAACAATTGGGCGCATACAGTGCGATCGCCGAGGCACGCACCCGTGACAGTGCCGAAGACACCCTCACCGCGGCCAGCGCCACGCTCGCCGCGGTCGACGGCAAGGTCGACGCCAGCGGACTCGCGGCATCCGTCGCCTCGCTCGGCGACTACGAACGCTTGCCGCTCGACTCGATCGTCGACCTGACGAAGCAGACCCGCACCGAGACGGCGAAGGCGGCCGCGGCCGCGGCCGAGTTCGATCGGGTTCAGGCCGAGCAGGAGGCCGCAGCTGCCGCTGCGCTTGCGCAGGCGAACACTCCCGATGGCGCTCGAGCCACTGCCCGTGCCCTCGCCGCGTCGAAGCACGGCTGGAACGAATCCCAGTTCCAATGCCTGAACCAGCTCTGGCAGAAGGAGTCCGGTTGGTCGTACACGGCGTACAACGCGTCGAGTGGCGCCACCGGCATCCCGCAGTCGCTGCCCGGCAGCAAGATGGCCACGGCCGGAGCCGACTGGCAGACCAACGCCGCGACCCAGATCGCCTGGGGACTCGACTACATCGCTCGCGGCTACGGCACCCCCTGCAGCGCCTGGTCGCACTCCCAGTCGGTGAACTGGTACTGACCCCGGGCGTTCTCGCGTAGGGTTGCGCCCACGAGGCCGTCCAGGCCTCCGACCAAAGGGCAAATCCATGTCAGACAAGTCGCCCAAGAAGTCGTCCTCGAAGACGGCTGCGAGCAAGACCCTCAAAGAGAAGCGCGCCGACAAGAAGGCGAAAGTCGACGGCCGTACCAATTCCGACGCCGTGACCGAGGCAACGCACCGCAAGCGCTGAGCCGTCGTTCGTCGCCCGCAAGGGCGCTGTTCCTGACGGCCGCCCTGCCGGGCGGATGACGATCGGGCGCCACGACGGCGCCGTCGTCATTCGCCCGTGCTCGGTGGGCGATGCTCAGACTGCACGCGGATCGAGCAGGCCGGCTCGATCGGGATGCCGGTCGAACCATTCGCCGACGTACCAGCAACTCGGCACGATCCTGCGCCTCGAGTTGCCCTCGACATCATCTGCCGCGAACTCGACGAGTTCGCCTGCCAGGCCGCTGCCGCGATACGGCGGATTCGTGAACGTGTGGGTGAACGCGACCGAATCGCCGAGCACGCGGTAGTCGAGCACGCTGGCGATCTTGCCGTCGACGCGGAGCACATAGCGACGGGCGTCGGGTTCGTGACTCAGATCTTTGCGCACGCCGACAGGCTACGCTCTGCAGCTCAACGACCGCGCAAGCGTTCGAGATCGCGTCGCTCGCGTTTCGTCGGCCGGCCCGCGCCGCGGTCGCGGGTCGCGACCGTCGCAACGGTCTCCCGCGGCGGCGGGGGCGGTGTGCGATCGTCGACGGCTGTCGCGGCGATCGTCGCCGACACGCGCTTGACCAGGGTCTGCCGCACGACGAGAGTGCGGTCGAACCCATCGATGCGCACGCGAACCTCGTCGCCGGGGCGCACGGCGTGCGCGGCCTTCGCCCGCTCGCCGTTGACGCGAACATGCCCGGCGCGACACGCCGCGGTCGCGGCCGATCTCGTCTTGAACTGACGCACCGCCCACAACCAGGCGTCGACGCGCACAGGGGATTCGCCGTTCATGTCAACAGCCTACGGGCGGGCCGTCCGCCGGCGAGGCGTGCGGCATGCTGGAGGCATGAGCGGAGCGAGCGGCGACGAATGGGTGGAGGGCCCCGATGGCGCTCGGTACTGGGGGCGCTATGGCGCCGCAGGCCTGCTGGTCATCAGTCCCGATTCGGAGGTGCTGCTGCAGCACCGCGCGCTCTGGAGCCATTTCGGCGGGACCTGGGGACTCCCCGGCGGTGCACGGCACGAGCACGAGACCGCCGTCGAGGCGGCCGTGCGCGAGGCCGGGGAAGAGGCCGGAGTGCCGTCGGCGGTGCTCGACGTGCGGTTCAGCACCGTGCTCGATCTCGGGTACTGGTCGTACACCACGGTCGTGGCCGATGCGAGGGAACGTTTCGAGCCCGTCGTCAGCGACCCCGAGAGCATCGAACTGCGCTGGATCGCAGTCGACCGGGTCGACGCGCTCTCGCTGCATCCGCGGTTCGCCGAAGCCTGGCCCATGCTCGCCGGGCGTCTCTGACCCGTTCGCTCAGGCGACGCGTCCGTCGACTTTCGCCGCCTGCGCTCGCGGAAACCACGGCACGATCGGCGAGGTGCGGTCGCGGTACTCGTCGTAGTCGGGATATCTCGACCGCGAGATCGACTCGGTGAAGATGGTCGACCCGATGAAGAGCGTCGTGAGCAGCACCGCGCCGGCGATGGTCCAGTGCAGCGGAACGCCGGTCGCCGTCACGGCGAACCCGTAGAAGATCCACCACTGCGCCTGCTCGAAGAAGAAGTTGGGGTGTCGTGAGAAACGGAACAGGCCCGTCTGCAGGAACCCCGGCTGCGGTGTGCGCCCGGCTGCACGCTCTGCGGCCTTCCACCGGTGGAAGACCCACTGCTGCTGATCGGCGACGGTTTCGCCGGCGAGCAGGGCGAGGAACACGATCGCGAGCGCGCCGTCCGCGAGTCCGAGCGATGACTCGCCCGCCACGAACACGGTGTACGCGGGGAGGCAGAAGAGCAGGATCACCGCGTTCTGGTAGATCGAGATGAAGAGCAGATTGAAGACGGCGAACTGCGTGCGCGACATGCGGCCGCGCAGCACCGACCACCGGTAGTCCTCGCCGCCCGGGCGGTAGCCGCCCTTCCGCGCGAAGTTCAGCGTGAGACGGATGCCCCAAGCGGTCACGAGCGCGGCCATCAGCACGAGTCGGGCGTCGAAGCCACCCATGACGGCGAAGACCCAGACGTAGGCGATCGGCGCGATCGACCAGATGCGATCGACCCACGAGTACTCGCGGGTGGCGATCGAGGCGAGCCACGTCGCGAGCGTGATCGCGGCGCAGATGACGAGACACACGAGGAGGGGAGCCATGGCGGCATTCTAGGGATCGATAGGATCGAGATGTGGCTGGGGAGCGCTCGGGGGAGGTCGGTTCGGAGATCTGGACGATCCCGAACATCCTCAGCATGCTCCGGCTCGCCCTCGTGCCGGTCTTCCTGGTCTTCATCGTGCGCGGCGACTACGTCGTGTCGCTCATCGTGCTCGTCGTCGCGAGTTTCAGCGACCTGCTCGACGGCTACCTCGCGCGGCGCCTCGGGCAGGTGACGCGCCTCGGGCAGTTGCTCGACCCCGCCGCCGACCGGCTGTACATCTTCGCCGCCCTCGTCGGCCTCGCCGCCCAAGGGCTGGTGCCCTGGTGGATCGTCGTCGTCATCGTCGCCCGCGACGTCTTCCTGCTCGCTCTCGGAGTCGTGCTGGCGAACCACGGCTACGGGCCGCTCCCGGTGCATCAGCTCGGCAAGGTCGCGACGTTCGCGCTGTTTTTCGGCCTGCCGGTGATCATGCTCGGCCTCGCGTTCCCGGTCGTCGCCGACCTCAGTCAGCCGGTCGGCTGGGCGATCACCCTGTGGGGGGCATTCCTCTACTGGTGGGCGGGCATCATCTACGCGATCGAGACCGCTCGCGTCATCCGCATTCCGCGGGTGGCAGACGAGTCTCGATCGGATACGCTGGAACAGGGAGGTTAGTGTGGCGGATTCCGACATCACTCAGGCCGGCGGTACGAACGAGACCGGGGGCGAACCGTCGACGACCACGTCGACGCACGCTTTCGGTGACGGTGCGACCGATACGACCATCGGCTTCAGCCGCGAGGCGGCGGCTCAGTTGAGCGCCCTCGATGCTGACATCACGGCAGAGGAGCAGGAGGCGATCGCCGCACTGCCATCGGGCTCGGCCCTGCTCATCGTGCGCCGCGGGCCGAACAGCGGTGCCCGCTTCCTCCTCGACACCGATGTCACCGTCGTGGGTCGTCATCCCGACGCCGACATCTTCCTCGACGACGTCACCGTCTCGCGAAAGCACGCGGAGTTCGTACGGCACCGTTCGGCGTTCGAAGTGCGAGACCTCACGTCCCTGAACGGCACGTACTACGACGGCGTGCGCATCGAGACGGCCCTCCTCAGCGACGGCGCAGAAGTGCAGATCGGCAAGTTCCGTCTCACCTTCTACGCCTCGCGCCGCGACCTGGCTCCGGTGGCGAGCGAATAGTGGCGGCTCCCGCTGCGTCTACGCGCGCGAGCGGCCAGGCGCCACTTCTGGGCATCGGTCAGGTGCTCGCACGGCTACAACCCGAGTTCCCCGAGTTGACGCCGTCGAAGCTGCGTTTCCTCGAGGAGCAACGCCTCGTCTCGCCGGCCCGCACGGCCGCCGGGTATCGCAAGTTCTCGACGAGCGACGTCGAGCGCATCACCGTCGTGCTGTCGATGCAGCGCGATCACTACCTTCCGCTCAAGGTCATTCGCACTCATCTCGAGGCGATCGACGCCGGAGAGACTCCAGCGTTGCCCGGAGCCACGAGCGCCGCGGCGTTCCTCGCCGGCGCGCGGCGATTCCGGCGAGATGAACTGCTCGCCCAGACCGGGGCGACGGCATCGCTGCTCGACGACGCCGTCTCGGCATCGCTCCTGCCCGCGGCGGAACACTACGGAGACGACGCGATCGGCGTACTGCGCTCCCTCGTCGCTCTCCGGGCCGTCGGCATCGAGCCGCGTCACCTCCGCGGAGTGCGGGCCGCGGCCGAGCGCGAGGCGGGGCTCATCGAACGTGCGATCGCGCCGTCACGGCGAGCGGATGCCGCCGACAAGGCCCGTGCCGCCGAACGCGGCCTCGAGCTCGCGGGGCATCTCGAGGCCGTGCATGCCAGCGTCGTCCGGGCGACGCTCGGCAGACTCTCGCGATGATCTCGCGACACGCCGTGACGTTCGGCCCGATGTGTTCGACAGAGCCTCGCACCCTCGGTAGCGTGGAACTCGCGTCGACGAGGTGCCGGCGCGAGAGTGAGGGGCGTATCGGATGAGTGAGCTCGACCGGACTCCACGCTCGCGCTACGACCTCGGCCTGCTGTTCACCGACGGCATGCCCGATCGTGACGATGCAGCTGGGTATCGGGGTGCTGTCGCCGCCAGGGCGGCGGGCATCAGCTACCGGCAGCTCGACTACTGGGCGCGAACCCAACTCGTCGAGCCGACGGTGCGCGGTGCAGCCGGTTCCGGTTCGCAGCGACTCTACGGCTTCCGCGACATCCTCGTCTTGAAGCTGGTGAAGCGCCTCCTCGACACCGGCATCTCGCTGCAGCAGATCCGCACGGCGGTGACGCAGCTTCGCGAGTCGGGCATCGATGATCTCGCGCAGACCACGCTCATGAGCGACGGTGCCAGCGTCTACCTCTGCACCTCCGACGATGAGGTCATCGACCTCGTCAACCGGGGCCAGGGCGTGTTCGGCATCGCGGTCGGCAAGGTGTTGCGCGAGGTCGAATCGACGCTCGTCGAGATCGACACGCAGCCGGCCGATCCGCTCGATGAACTCGCCGTGCGTCGCGGCGAACGCTCACGCAAGATCTCCTGACTCGTCTGTTCTGACGACGTCCGGCACTGGCAACGGATCGTCGCGTCGCGAGCACCGGACCGGTGCGTGAGCGTTCCAGCGCGCGGGATCTTCGCGCTGCGCTCGCGGTGCGTTCCGGTCAGACTGCCGACGTCGGCGAATCGAGCGGTACGCCCGCGAACTCGCCGATGCGAGCCGTGCGCAGCACTCGTTCGAGCAATTGGTCGAAATGTGACGACATCTCTTCGGCGCTCTCGCCGGGCCACATGTGGAGGGGCTTCGCGGCTCCCTGTGCCTGCTGCAGCGAGGTGCGCTCGGGCAGTTGCGGAGAGAGCACCAGGGGCCCGAACATGTCGCGGAGCTCCTTGATGCGGAACTGGTGCTCGAGCGATTGCACGCGCGCCCGGTTCACGATGATGCCGAGGGGTTGGAGCCGAGGGGAGAGGCCGCGCCGGATCTCCTCGATCGCGCGCAGTGCCCGGTCGGCGGCGGCAACGGAGAAGAGCCCGGGTTCGGTCACGACGGCGACCCGGTCGCTCGCCGCCCATGCCGTGCGGGTCAAAGCGTTCAGCGATGGTGCGCAGTCGATGAGCACGAGTTCGTAGTCGGCTTCGACATTGGCGAGCGCTTCTTCGAGCTTCCAGATGTCACGGATCGACGGGTGCGGTCCGTCGAAGTTGATCGCCGACGGACTGCCGATCATCACGTCGATCGTCGATTGCGGGTTCGAACGCGCCCACCCGCTCGGCGCGATCGCCGAACGCACGATCTTCTCCTTGGGGGAGGCGAGCACATCGGCGACGTTGAGGTGCCCGGCGACTTGGATGTCCATGCCGGTCGAGACGTCGGACTGCGGGTCGAGGTCGACGACGAGGGTACGGACGCCGCGCGCGAACGCCGCCGACGCCAGTCCGAGGGTGACGGTCGTCTTGCCGACACCGCCCTTCAGAGAGCTGACGCTGAGTACGTGCACGGCAGATACGTTACCTTTACTACTCGGGCGATACCTAAACGTTCGCTGTGCGGAAACCCGTCTGAAAGGCCTGCATGTTCACGAAGATCCTGGTTGCCAATCGCGGTGAGATCGCAATCCGTGCGTTCCGTGCCGCTGTCGAGCTCGGTGCGAAGACGGTCGCGGTGTACCCGTTCGAAGACCGCAACTCGCTGCATCGCCTGAAGGCCGACGAGGCGTACCAGATCGGCGAGCCGGGGCATCCGGTGCGCGCCTACCTCGACGTGACCGAGATCATCCGCGTCGCGAAGCTGTCGGGCGCCGACGCGATCTACCCGGGCTACGGATTCCTCTCGGAGAACCCCGAACTCGCCCAGGCCGCCGAAGCCGCGGGCATCACCTTCATCGGTCCGCCCAAGCGCGTGCTCGAGATGGCGGGCAACAAGGTCACCGCGAAGGAGCATGCGATGGCGGCCGGCGTGCCGGTGCTGAAGTCGACGCCGCCCTCGCGCGACATCGAGACCCTCATCAGCCAGGCCGATGAGGTCGGCTTCCCGATCTTCGCCAAGGCCGTCGCCGGCGGCGGCGGGCGCGGCATGCGTCGCGTGAACGAGAAGAGCGAGCTTCGCGCTGCCCTCGAAGAGGCGATGCGCGAGGCCGACAGCGCCTTCGGCGATTCAACGATGTTCCTCGAGCAGGCGGTGCTGCGACCGCGCCACATCGAGGTCCAGGTGCTCGCGGATGCCTCGGGCGAGACGGTGCACCTCTTCGAGCGCGACTGCTCGGTGCAGCGCCGCCACCAGAAGGTGATCGAGATCGCGCCCGCGCCGAACCTCTCCGACGACGTGCGCGCCTCGCTCTACCGCGACGCGATCGCCTTCGCGAAGTCGATCGGCTATGTCAACGCCGGCACCGTCGAGTTCCTCCTCGATACCGCAGGCGAGCGAGCCGGGCAGCACGTCTTCATCGAGATGAACCCGCGCATCCAGGTCGAGCACACGGTCACCGAAGAGGTCACCGACGTCGACCTCGTCGTTTCGCAGATGCGCATCGCGGCGGGGGAGTCGCTCGCCGAGCTCGGCCTCCAGCAGGAGTCGATCCGACTGCGCGGCGCTGCCCTGCAGTGCCGCATCACCACCGAAGACCCCACGGCCGGGTTCCGGCCCGACACGGGCAAGATCACCACCTACCGTTCACCGGGCGGTGCCGGCATCCGTCTCGACGGCGGCACGATCAATCCCGGCGCGCAGATCAGCCCGCACTTCGACTCGATGCTCGCCAAGCTCACCTGCCGAGGCCGCGACTACCCTGCGGCCGTCTCCCGGGCGAAGCGAGCCCTCGCCGAGTTCCGCATCCGCGGCGTCTCGACGAACATCCCCTTCCTCCAAGCGGTGCTCGAAGACCCGGCATTCGTCGCCGGCGACCTGAGCACCTCCTTCATCGACGAGCGCCCGCAATTGCTTCGCGGCCGCGTCTCGAAGGACCGCGGCACGAAGATCCTCAACTGGCTCGCGGATGTCACGGTGAACCAGCCGAACGGGCCGGCTCCGACGACCGTGAGCCCGGTCGAGAAGCTGCCGCCGATCGACCTCACGCTCGATGCTCCGGCGGGTTCGCGGCAGCAGCTGCTCGAACTCGGCCCGGTCGGCTTCGCCCAGGCTCTGCGTGCGCAGACCCCGCTCGCGGTCACCGAGACGACCTTCCGCGACGCGCACCAATCGCTGCTCGCAACACGCGTGCGCACCCGCGACCTGGTGGCCGTCGCGCCGTACGTGGCGCGCATGACGCCCGAACTCCTCTCGGTCGAGGCCTGGGGCGGCGCGACCTACGACGTCGCCCTCCGCTTCCTCGGCGAAGACCCGTGGGAGCGACTCGCAGCGCTTCGCACTGCCCTTCCCAACATCAACATCCAGATGCTCCTGCGGGGGCGGAACACGGTCGGCTACACGCCGTACCCCACCGAGGTCACCGACGCGTTCGTGCGCGAGGCGGCATCGACGGGCGTCGACATCTTCCGCATCTTCGACGCGCTCAACGACGTCTCGCAGATGCGGCCCGCGATCGACTCGGTGCTTTCGACCGGGCATGCAGTGGCCGAGGTCGCGCTCTGCTACACCGGAGACCTGCTCGACCCGGCTGAAGACCTCTACACGCTCGACTACTACCTCGGACTCGCCGAGCAGATCGTCGACGCCGGCGCGCACGTGCTCGCGATCAAGGACATGGCGGGCCTCTTGCGTCCCACCGCCGCTGAGAAGCTCGTGACGGCCCTCCGCGACCGTTTCGACCTCCCGGTGCACCTGCACACGCACGACACGGCTGGCGGCCAGCTGGCGACCCTGCTCGCGGCGAGCCGTGCCGGAGTCGACGCGGTCGACGTGGCGAGCGCGCCCATGGCGGGCACCACGAGCCAGCCCTCGGCGTCGTCGCTCGTCGCCGCGCTGGCGCACACCGAACGCGATACCGGTATCTCGCTCGATGCAGTCTCCGATCTCGAGCCCTACTGGGAGGCCGTGCGGCGCATCTACCGCCCGTTCGAGTCGGGACTGCCCGGTCCCACCGGCCGCGTCTACCATCACGAGATCCCCGGCGGTCAGCTCTCGAACCTGCGCCAGCAGGCAATCGCGCTCGGACTGGCCGACGACTTCGAGCTCATCGAAGACATGTACGCGGCGGCCGACCGCATCCTCGGCCGGGTGCCGAAGGTCACGCCGTCGTCGAAGGTCGTCGGTGACCTCGCCCTGCACCTCGCAGCGGTCAAGGCCGACCCCGCGGACTTCGCGGCCAACCCCGAGAAGTACGACGTGCCCGATTCCGTGATCGGCTTCATGGCCGGTGAACTGGGCGACCTCCCCGGCGGCTGGCCCGAGCCCTTCCGCACCAAGGTGCTCGCCGGCAAAGACGTGCGCATCAGCGTCACCGAGCTCACTGGCGAGCAGCGCGAGGGCCTCGAGGCCGACAGCGTCACGCGACGGGCAACCCTGAACGCGCTGCTCTTCCCGGCTCCCACACGCCAGTTCGAGCAGATTCGCGAGCTGTTCGGCGATCTCTCGGTCGTCGACACCGCCGACTACCTGTACGGCCTCCGCCAGGGCGCGGAGCACGTCGTCGAGATCGACACCGGCGTGCGCCTGTACGCCGGGCTCGAAGCGATCGGCGAGGCCGACGACAAGGGCATGCGCACGGTGATGACGATCCTGAACGGGCAGCTTCGGCCCGTCTTCGTACGCGATCGTTCGATCGTGGTCGAGACGCGCACGGCCGAGAAGGCGGATGCCTCGCAGCCCGGGCAGATCGCGGCGCCGTTCTCCGGAGTGGTGACCCTTCAGGTCGAGCCGGGCACCGAGATCGCGGCCGGCCAGAGCGTCGCCTCGATCGAAGCGATGAAGATGGAGGCCGCCATCACCTCGCCCATCGCGGGCGTCGTCGAACGGGTCGCGATCCCGAAGACGCAACAGGTCGAGGCGGGCGATCTGCTCGTGGTGGTGCGCCCGCGCTAGGCTGAGCTCGAATCGACACTGATGAGGAGGGGTATCGGTGGCTGAAGACACGTTCGATGATGCGGCCGCGACACGTCGCGGCTCGAGCACGCGCACGTCGGCGCTCGACCGCGCCCGGAAGGCGTCTGCGTCCGGCGCGCACACGGGGGCGGAACCCGCCGAGAACCCCAACGTACGGGTCGATCTGCCGCCCGCACCGGTGCACGAGATGCCCGACGACGAGGTCGCCGTGGCGATCGACGACGTCGCAGTGAACCCCGGCAGCCTCGTCGGAGGCACCGGCACGACCACCTCGGTCGAGGTCGTCACGCCGGCGCTGGCCGGCACCGGCTACCGGGGCGGCTCCCGGCGCGAGCCCTCGCCGTACAGCGCTCTGCTCGCATCCGACGCGACGAAGCTCCGTCGCGAACGCGTGAGCACCGACACGGGCAGCCACGTCGCGATCGTCGAGGCGCCCGGTGAACCCGGAATGCCGGCTGAGGTGCCCGAGTCGGCGGACTCGCTCACCGCCGACCGTCTCATCGACCTGAACCGCACGACCCGCCCGGCGCCGCAGGGCGGTCTCAACCGCTTCGTCTACGAGGCGTCCCTCCATCTCGTCAATCTCGGCGACTCGGCGAAGGTGCAAGCGCACAAGGCGATGAGCCAGCGCATTCAGAAGCGTTTCGAAGGCGGCGCTCGCTTCGTGCCGGTGCTGACCCGGAAGGGCGGGGTGGGCAAGACCACCATCACGGCGTTGCTCGGCATGGCCCTCGCCGACGCACGTGACGATCGTGTCATCGCGATCGATGCCAACCCCGACCGCGGCACTCTCGCCGAGCGAGTCGATCGGCAGACCCGCGAGACGGTCCGGGACGTCGTGGCGAAGGCGTCCTCGATCAGCGGCTACACCGATTTCTCACGTTTCGTCTCGCGAGACGAGACGCGCCTCGACATCCTCGCCTCCGACACCGACCCGACGCTGTCAGAGGCGTTCGACGACAACGACTACAACGTCGTCGCCGGTCTCGCGGCACGGTACTACTCGATCGTGCTCACCGACTGCGGCACCGGCATCGTGCACTCCGTCATGCGGGCGACGCTGCAGCGCGCCGACTCCGTCGTCATCGTTTCAGGCGGCAGTGTCGACGAAGCGCGTCTGGCATCCGAGACGCTCACCTGGCTCGAGGCCAACGGATACGGCGCTCTGGTGCGCAACGCGATCGTCGCCATCAACCTGGCCACGCAGGGAACCCACCTCGTGAAAGTCGATGAGATCGAGGCGCACTTCCAATCCAGGGTGCGAGAGATCGTTCGCATTCCCTACGACCCCCAACTCGCAGCCGGTTCCATCGTGAATTGGCACGAGCTGCGCCCGGTCACCCAGCACGCGGCTCGTGAGCTCGCGGCGCTCGTGGTGGAAGGCATGCCCGCCGAGCGCGAGCACTGAACGGAGAACCATTGCCGGAACGACCAATTCGCCTGTTCGGCGACCCTGTCTTGAAGACCGTCTCCGCCCCCGTCGAACAGGTCGACGATCGTGTGCGCGCGCTCGTCGATGACCTCCTCGACAGCGTCCGCATTCCGGGCCGCGCCGGAGTGGCCGCGTCGCAGATCGGCGTCAATCTGCGGGCGTTCAGTTATAACGTCGACGGAGACGTCGGATACATCCTGAACCCCGAGATCGTCGAAGTCTCCGGCGAGAAGGAGCTCATCGACGAGGGCTGCCTCTCGGTGCCCGGACTCTGGCACAAGACTCCGCGACATCCATTCGCCCGAGTTCGCGGCATCGACCTCGACGGCAACGAGATCGAGTTGTCAGGCACCGGCCTCATGGCACAGGCGCTGCAGCACGAGACCGATCACCTCGACGGACTGCTCTACCTCGATCGCCTCGAGAAGCCCGAACGACGGGTCGCGATGCGAGAAGTGCGCGAGTCCGACTGGTTCTGACCTCTGCGCTGATCGCAGATGACGAAGACCCCGCGGATTCCCGCGGGGTCTTCGTCGTCGCCGAACCGGCTCAGTGCACGATCGAATGACCCTCGGTCGCCGGCGCGCCCGAGTACATCGCCTCGATCTGCGGCGCGAAGTCATCGAGGATGATGTTGCGCTTGATGCTCATCTTGGGGGTGAGATGTCCGCTCGCTTCGGTGAGCTCGAGCGGGAGCAGCGTGAACTTGCGGATGGACTCGGCTCGCGACACCGTCTCATTCGCGGCATCGATGGCGCGTTGCACTTCGGCGAGCACTGCGGGGTTGACGATCGCCTCATCGAGCGACATGCCTGCGTCTTCACCGTTGTTGTTCAGCCACACCGGCAGCATCTCGGAATCGAGAGTGATCAGCGCTGCGATGAACGGCTTCTTGTCGCCGACCACGACGACCTGTCCGACGAGCGGATTGGCGCGAATCGGGTCTTCGAGAGCGGCCGGGGCGACATTCTTGCCACCGGCCGTGACGATGATCTCCTTCTTGCGGCCGGTGATGGTCAGGAAGCCGTCGGCATCGAACGAACCGATGTCACCGGTCTTGAACCACTCGCCGTCGAAGGCCTCCGCCGTTGCTTCGGGGTTCTTCCAGTACTCCTTGAAGACGTCGACGCCCTTGACCTGGATCTCGCCGTCATCGGCGAGGCGAACGGCAACGCCCGGCAGCGTCGGCCCGACGGTACCGATCTTCGACTTGTTCGCGAGATTCACGGTTGCGGGCGCGGTGGTCTCGGTGAGGCCGTAGCCCTCGAGGATCGTGATGCCGAGTGAATGGTAGAAGTGGCCGAGGCGCGGGCCGAGCGGCGCGGAGCCGGACACGGCGTACTTGACGTTGCCACCCATCGCCGCACGGAGCTTGGAGAAGACGAGCGCGTCGAAGAGTTTGAACTTCAGCTTCAGTCCGAGCGGAACCTTGCCGGTCTCCTTCGCAGTCGAGTAGGCGACCGCGGTGTCGGCGGCGGCGCGGAAGATCTTGCCCTTGCCGCCGGCTTCCGCCTTCTGCTCCGAGACGTTGTACACCTTCTCGAAGACCCGCGGCACCGCCAGGAGGAACGTCGGCTTGAAGCTGCCGAGCGACGGCAGGAGCAGCTTCGTGTCGGGTTGGTGACCGACTCGAACGCCTGCGTGCACCGAGAGCACCGCGATGAACCGCGCGAACACGTGCGCCGTGGTGATGAACAGCAGCGTCGATGCGCCGTTCGGGTCGAGCACGACCTCGTTGAGCGCGACCGCGGAATTGCGCGAGGTCTCGACGAAGTTGGAGTGGGTCAGCACACAGCCCTTGGGCTTGCCCGTCGATCCCGAGGTGTAGATCAGCGTGGCGATGTCGGAGCCCACGGCGAGGTTTCGCCGGCGCTCGATCTCGTCGTCGGGCACGTCGACGCCGCCCGCGACGAGCTTGTCGAGGTCGCCGAGGTCGATCTGCCAGGAATTGCGGATCAGGGGGAGCTCGGGGTGCACCTCGTCGAAGCGGGCGAAGTGATCGGGCGTCTCGAGGATGATGGCGATGGCACCGGAGTCGCTGAGGTTCCAGCGCACCTGTGCGGGGGAACTCGTCTCGTAGACGGGTACGAGCACGGCACCGGCGAACCAGGTGGCGAAATCGATGAGGGTCCATTCGTACCGGGTCTTGCACATCAGCCCGATCTTGTCGCCGGGCTGGATGCCTGCGGCGACGAGCCCCTTCGCGAGGGCGATGACCTGGTCGTAGAACTCCTTCGTGGTCACAGGCGACCAGCCGCCGTCGGCGGTGGGCAGCGAGAACAGCACGGAGTCGGGCGTCGCCGCGACGCGGTCGACGAGCAGGTCGGTGGTGTTCGCTTCAGGGTCTGCTGCGACCACGGGTGGGGTAGCGAATTCGATCACGGTAGCTCCTTCGGCACCGGGAGGGTTGCACGTGGCTCGGGCACCAGCGCGAACCTCGGCATTTGGGTCTACTACACTCTAGTCGTTGCTCAGGGCCCGCCTCAGAGGCGCAGGCTCGTTCCGCTTCATCCACTCTGAAAGGCAGCCTCCTGGTGCACGCGATCGGTATCGACATCGGTGGAACGAAGATCGCCGGAGCCGTCGTCGATCAGCTCGGCACCATCGTCGCGAGTGAGCGGGTGCCGACTCCTGCCGGTGATGCCACGCTCCTCGAAGACGCCGTCGTGCAGATGATCGAGTCGCTTCGTGCCGGGGCGGTCTCAGAGATCGTCGCAATCGGCGTCGCGGCCGCGGGCTTCGTCGATGCCGCGCAGTCGACGGTCTACTACGCACCGAACATCGATTGGCGCAACGAGCCGTTCCGGGAGAAGCTCGAGGCCCGGGTCGGCACGACGGTCGTCGTCGACAACGACGCCAATGCCGCAGGCTGGGCGGAGTTCCGCTTCGGTGCCGGCAGGCTCGTCAGCGACATGGTGATGCTCACGATCGGCACGGGCGTCGGAGGCGCGATCGTCGCGGGCGACCGCCTGTTCCGTGGTGGCTTCGGCGCCGGCGCCGAGCTCGGGCACCTTCGCGTCGTGCCAGACGGCCTGGCCTGCGGGTGCGGGCAGCGCGGATGCATCGAGCAGTACGGTTCGGGTCGCGCACTGCTGCGCATGGCGAACGAGATCGCCGACGCAGGCGGCATCGGCCAGGGACTCGCCCGGGTGCGTTCCGAGCACGGCACACTCGACGGTGGGCTCGTCGGCGGCCTCATCGAGAGTGGCGACCCGGGGGCGATCGCGGCACTGCGCCAGCTCGGCGGCTGGCTCGGCCAGGCCGCCGCGAGCCTCTCCGCGGTGCTCGACCCGCAGCGGTTCGTCTTCGGCGGCGGTGTCTCGGTGGCCGGCGAACTGCTGCTCGAGCCGATTCGCGCTGCGTACCTCGACCACCTTCCGGCGCGTGGCTATCATCCCGAACCGGATTTCGTGATCGCCGAACTCGTCAATGACGCCGGTGTCGTCGGTGCCGCGGACCTCGCGCGGGTCTGGGTCGCCGAGCACGCCTGAACCGCCGACGCTAGGCTGAGTCGGTGCCACAGAGAGAAGGGGCTTCACGGTGTTCTACTGGATCATGAAGAACCTCGTGATCGGGCCGATCCTGCTCTCGATCTTCCGTCCGTGGGTCGTCGGGCTCGAGAACGTGCCGAAGGATGGGCCGGTCGTGCTCGCCTCGAATCACCTCTCCTTCATCGACTCGATCTTCCTTCCGCTCATCGTCGACCGCCCGGTGGTCTTCCTCGCGAAGAGCGAGTACTTCACCGGCAAGGGGCTGAAGGGCTGGGCGACGCGGGTGTTCTTCCAAGCTGCCGGCCAGCTGCCGATCGACCGCTCCGGCGGCAAGGCGTCCGAGGCGTCGCTCGAGACTGGTCTTCGCGTGCTCGGAGACGGCAAGATCCTCGGCATCTACCCCGAGGGCACGCGCAGCCCCGATGGCAAGCTCTATCGTGGCCGCACGGGGGTCGCGCGCATGGTGCTCGAGGCGGGGGTCCCCGTCATCCCCGTTGCCATGATCGGCACCGAGCACGTCATGCCCATCGGTGCGCGACTGCCGAAAGTGCGCCGTATCGGCATCATCCTCGGTGAGCCGCTCGACTTCAGCCGCTTCGAAGGTCTCGAAGGCGACCGGTTCGTGTTGCGTTCGGTTACCGACGAGCTGGTCTACGACCTGCGCGGATTGAGCGGTCAGGAATACGTCGACGTCTACGCCAGTTCGGTCAAGGAGAAGCGCGCCACGCAATCGCGGTAGGCTCGTTCTGCGGCGGCGCAACGTGCGTCGCTGTTCCGTTTTCCCGGCGCGATCGTGCGCCCCGAACCCCTCAGGACATCCCGTGGTACAGCTCGTCGAGCCGGTCGTGAATGCAGATCCCTCCGTGATTGCCGGCCTCGACTATTGGCGCACGCTCCCCATCAAGCAGCAGCCGTCGTGGCCCGATGCCGAGGCCGCTCACGCGGCATCCGCCGAGCTCGCCACACTGCCGCCGCTGGTGTTCGCCGGCGAGGTCGACATTCTGCGCGACCGGCTTGCCGCTGCGTCGCGTGGCGAGGCCTTTCTGCTGCAGGGCGGCGACTGCGCCGAGACCTTCGCGGGCGCCACGGCCGACCAGATCCGCAACCGGGTGAAGACCGTGCTGCAGATGGCCGTCGTGCTCACCTACGGTGCGTCCATGCCCGTCGTGAAGATGGGCCGCATGGCCGGGCAGTTCGCCAAGCCCCGCTCGAGCGATTCCGAGACGCGTGGAGACGTCACGCTGCCCGCCTACCGCGGCGACATCGTGAACGGCTACGACTTCACTCCCGAGTCGCGCGCTGCCGACCCCGCCAGGCTGATCAAGGGGTACCACACGGCGGCCTCGACGCTGAACCTCATCCGTGCGTTCACGCAGGGCGGTTTCGCCGACCTGCGTCAAGTGCACTCGTGGAACCAGGGCTTCGCCTCGAACCCGGCGAACGCCCGGTACGAGAACATGGCGCGCGAGATCGACCGTGCGATCAAGTTCATGGAGGCGTGCGGCGCCGACTTCGAGGCGATCAAGCACACCGAGTTCTACACGGGTCATGAGGGCCTGCTCATGGATTACGAGCGACCGATGACCCGCATCGACTCTCGTACGGGCACACCGTACGACACATCGAGCCACTTCATCTGGATCGGCGAGCGCACCCGTGAGCTCGATGGCGCGCACGTCGACTTCCTCTCGCGCGTGCGCAACCCGATCGGTGTGAAACTCGGGCCGTCGACCACGCCCGAGACGATGCTCGAGCTCGTCGAGAAGCTCGACCCCGAGCGGGAGCCAGGTCGTCTGACGTTCATCACGCGCATGGGCGCCGGCAAGATCCGCGAGGCACTGCCGCCCCTGCTCGAGGCGATCAAGGCGAGCGATGCCACTCCGTTGTGGGTCACCGATCCCATGCACGGCAACGGCATCACTACGCCCAACGGCTACAAGACGCGCCGTTTCGATGACGTGGTCGACGAGGTCAAGGGGTTCTTCGAGGCGCACCGTGACGCGGGTACCCACCCGGGCGGCATTCACGTCGAACTCACGGGCGACGATGTCACGGAGTGCCTCGGCGGCTCCGAGCACATCGACGAAGAGACGCTGGCCACGCGCTACGAGTCGCTCTGCGACCCGCGCCTGAACCACATGCAGTCTCTCGAGCTCGCGTTCCTCGTAGCCGAGGAACTCGCCGCTCGCTGAGCTGGAGCACGGGGCATCCGGAGACGGATGTCCCGTGCGTCTGCCCGCCCATGAGGGATGGGGTCAGGACGCACAGACGATCCACTCAGAGCGTGAGTGTGCCGACCAGCTTCACTTCGCTCCCGCGAACGGCCTGCGCATCGGCGGCCGGATCCTGCGAGGTCACGGTCACGAACTGCAGGAACGGTGCCGGAAAGCTGTGTGCGACGGTGAACTCCGCCGCCTCGAGCGCCTGAATCGCATCGGAGAGCTTCATGCCGACGACGTTCGGAACGGCCACGAGGTCTTGGCCCTTGGAGAAGACCACGTCGATCGAATCGCCGGGCCGCACGGGATCGGTGGTCGCGGTCGCGCTGAGTACGGCATCGGCTGGAACGGCGCCGGAATTGTCGAACTCGGAGCCGACCTCGTTCAGGCTCAGGTTCGCGGCACCGAGCGCCGCTTCGGCCTCTGCCCTCGGCATGCCGACGATGTCGGGCACCGGCCCGGCTGAGACGACGAGCGTGAGCGCACCGAGTTCGGGGTATTCGGTGCCGACCGGGTTGCCATCGGCGTCGAGCACGTCGATGACGAGGTCTGCGGGGACGTCTGATGAGAACTGCAGCGCGTTCTCCTTGGCCACGGTGAACTCGCCGAGCGCGGCGCGAGCCTCAGCCGACGGCGAGCCCCGGACCTCTGGAACTTCGAGGATTCGCGGGCCCAACGAAACGAACATCGTGACGACCGAGCCGCGTTGCGCCTCGGACCCGCCTTCGGGATCCGTGTCGGATACCTGGCCCTTCGGCACCACGGGGTCGTTTCGTTCGCCAGGCTCGACCGTGAAGCCGGCCTCCTCGAGAATGCGCGTTGCGGCGTCGGGGGCGAGGGTCGCCGTCTCGGGCACCTGGGTGAGCGCTCCGGGTCCGGCGCCGAAGTACCAGCCGGTGCCGGCGGCCAGGCCGGTGAGGAGCAAGACGAGGGCGATGAGCCAGTAGCCGCGCCGTTTGTGCCGGTCGGCGCTCTTGGCGAGGGCTTCGGTGTCGTCGCCGTCGGATGCGCCGGGGATCGTCGCGGGGGCGACAGCGACTCCGCCCGCGCCGAGTACGCGAGTCTCGGCCGTCGCGGCGCCGACCGGGAGCGCGGCATCCGACAGCACCATCGTCGCCTGCGTCGTGAGCGGTCGGTGCGATGAGCGGATCGACGGCTCGACCTCCCGCAGCCGCTCGAGCATCTCGCGAGCATCGTTCGGGCGCTCTTCGGGGTCTCGGGTGGTCGCCCAGAGCACGAGCTCGTCGAGTTCGACGGGCACCGCCGGGTTCTTCGAGCTCGGCGTCGGCACTTGGTCGTTCGCGTGCTGGTAGGCGATCGCCATCGGCGCTTCGCCGACGTAGGGCTGCTCGCCGGTCAGCATCTCGTACATCATGATGCCGACCGCGTAGATGTCACTTCGGGCGTCGGCGACGCCGCGGGTGACGAGCTCGGGGGAGAGGTAGGCGATCGTGCCGAGCAGTGCCTGGCCGGTCGCGGTGTTGGCACTGGCAGCGCGGGCGAGGCCGAAGTCGCCGAGCTTGATGCGCCCGTCATCGGCCAGCAACACGTTCTCGGGCTTCAGGTCGCGGTGCACGATGCCGGCCTTGTGCGCGGCGGCAAGGCCGGCGAGCACGGCGTCCATGATGTCGACGGTCTGTTCGGAGGTGAGCTTCTGGTAGTCCTTCAGCAATTCACGAAGCGTGATGCCGGGCAGGTACTCCATCACGAGGTATGCCATGTCGGCGTCTTGGCCCTGGTCGAACACGTTCACGACGTTCGGGTGCGCGAGGCGGGCCGCCGAGCGGGCCTCCTGCACGAACCGGGTCTTGAAGGTGTTGTCGTCGGCGAGGTGGCCGTGCATGATCTTGAGAGCGACGCGCCGTTCGAGGCGAAGGTCGGTGGCGAGGTAGACCGTCGCCATGCCACCACGGGCGATCCGCGAGCGCACCTGATAGCGGCCGTCGATGAGACGGCCGATCATGGGGTCGACGGGCGCGGTGGTCACTCTCCGATTCTACGAAGAGGCATATGCCGCAAATGGCGCAAACGCCGATGGCGCGCCGATCGGAATCCCATCGTGATGCGTCGTCGAATCCCGATCAGCCGAACTCGGAGAGCCAGGCTCGCGCCGAGACCTCCCATTTCGCGTAGTGATCGGGGTAGGCGCTGAGCTGCACCGCCTGCGCAGCCTGGGCGACGCTCAGCGACTCCCAGCCACCGATGTCGAGCAGTCCCCGCGTGCGCCCGGCGTTCGGGTTCGTCGCCCCGCCGTAGAACGCCATCGCCGAACGAACCGGGTCGAGCACCTCATCGACCGTGCCCCAGCCCTGGCTCGGTCGTTGCTGGAACAGGCCGAGCGAGTCGAGGTCGCCGTGGTCGACGTTCACGAGGCCCGACTCCTGGGCGGCGGCGGCGAGCGCCACGACGATGCCCTGGTCCGACACGCCGAGTGCGCGGCCGACGTCGACGATCACGCGGGCGTTCGCACGCATCTCCTCGGTCAGCACGACGCTCACCGACGCGACGCTCACGGCAGCGACCGGGCGCGCGATGCGCAGGACCTGCCCGCTTCGGATGACTGCAGCGGGGTCGAGTCCGTTGACCGCGACGAGGTCGGCCACACCGAGGTCGTGCCGAGCGGCGATGTCCCAGAGCGTGTCGCCGTCGACGACGGTGTAGGTGTCGCCCGTCGAATCGGCGGGAGAGCCCTGGGTCGCATCGGCCGGAGGTGCCGGCGTGGAGGTGACGGGAGCGGAGGAGGCGCCCGGGCTCGGCGGCAGCACGATCGTCTGCCCGGGGAAGATCAGGCTCTGTCGGCTGAGTCCGTTGGCGCTGAGCACCTGGTCGAGCGACAAGCCGTACGAGGATGCGATGGCGCTGATGGTGTCGCCGTCGACGACGGTGTGGCGTGAGAGTTCAGCGGCAACGGGCGCGGGGGCAGGGGCGGCAGTGCCGCCGCCGGGCAGAGCGAGGCGCTGTCCGGGGAAGATGAGGCTCGACCATCCCAAGCCGTTCAGTGCGAGGACGTCGGCCGTCGCCACCCCGAACCTCTCGGCGATGCTGCTGACCGTGTCGCCGTCGCCGACGGTGATCTCGGCGGGTACCGACGCCGACGCGGCGGTCGCGCCGACCGACGCGAGCCGGCCTGCAGCTCCATCGGTGGCCTTCGCCTTGGGCAGACGCTTCGACGGCTGCGGAGCGGCTTCCGCCGGCTGGGAGATGCCGAGCGTGACGGCGATCGTCGACACGACGGCGAGCGGCAGGGTGATCAGTCGACGGATGCCTCGTCGGCGACCCGGTGCCGCTTTGGTGCCCCGAGGCGAGTCGGCGACCGGCTCGCCCTCGATCTCGGCGTCGAACGACATCGGTTCCCCCTTCGCCGGACTTCATTCCCGGCTCTGCGGTTACCGTCGCATAGGGCATCGAGCGAGTCAAACACCTCGACGCGAGTCCGGCGAAGCCGCTCTCCTGTATGTGCTGCGGCCCTGTTCCCGAACAGCCCCCGCGCATGGCAGTCTTGATGCGTGACCGAAGCTGCCGAAACCGACTGGCTGACTGTTCCCGACCTCGTCGAGTTGCTCGGGCAGAGCCCGAGTCGCATCCGCCGACTCATCGACGACAAGCACTTGCTCGCTGCGCGCGTCGACGGCGTGCTGAAGGTGCCGGCGGTGTTCCTCCGCGACAACGAGCCCCTGCACGAACTCCACGGCACGGCCAATGTGCTCGCAGATGCCGGGTTCACCGACACCGAGGCACTCGAGTGGATGCTCGCCGAGGAGGACAGCCTCGGCACCTCGCCAATCGCCGCGCTCCGCGCCGGACGTAAGGCCGAGGTCCGTCGCATCGCGCAGGCGCTCGCCTGATCAGATCTCCGCAATGGAGCGAACCGTCGGGTCGGAACTCCGACACCGTCGCTCAGCTCGTGCGTCGGCTGACCGCTCGCGCGAGCGAGCCGAGCTCGGCTCTGGCATCGCGGCTCAGTGGTGCGTCTTCGAGTGCTGCCATCGCGGTCGCGACGTTCGATGCGATGAGCGTTTCGATCTCGTCGACCGCGCCGCACTCGCGAATGGTGCGCTGCAGCATCCGTACCTGCTCAGGCTCGAGTTCAGGGTCGCCGAGCAACTCGTCGAGGAGGCGGCGCTGCCCCGGCGCCAGCCGTTCGCGGGCGATCGCGATCAGCATCGTGCGCTTTCCCTCGCGAAGGTCGTCACCGCTCGGCTTGCCCGTCACCTCGGGGTCGCCGAAGACGCCGAGGAGATCGTCGCGCAGCTGGTAGGCGATGCCGAGCGGGAGGCCGAACGCGTGCAGGGCCGCGAACTGCGCGCTCGAGGCGCCCGCGATGGCGCCGCCGATCACCAGTGGGGCCTCGACGCTGTACTTGGCTGCCTTGTAGACGATCACTCGTTGGGCGCGCAGGCGCTGCTCCGACTCGGGCTGGGTGAGCCAGGCGCGCTCTTCGAGGATGTCGAGGTACTGGCCGGCGGTCACTTCCGTGCGCATGCGCATGAACTCGGATCGTGCAGCGCGAGCGGCGTCGCGGTCGGGGAGGGCGGCGAGTCCTTCGTCGAGCAATTCGTCGCTCCAGCCGAGGAGGAGGTCGCCCAACAGGATCGCGGCGGCCCGTCCGAACTCTGCGCCGGATCCGGCCCATCCTGATTCCCGATGCAGCCCCTCGAAGAGACGGTGCGCCGATGGCGCGCCGCGGCGGGTGTCGGAATTGTCGATGATGTCGTCGTGCAAGAGCGCCGCGGCGTGGAAGAGCTCCAACGCGGACGCCGCAGACACCACGGGGAACCGGTCGCGCCCGCCTTCGGTGGCGAAGGGGTCGAATCCGCGACCGCCGACGGCCTCCCAGCCCCAGTAGCAGAAGCGTGCGCGGAAGCGCTTGCCGCCGCTGAGAAATCGCCTTGAGAACGCGTCCAATGGCTCGAGGTCGGGGCTGATCTCGCGGAGAATGGAGGTGCGTTCGGCGAGGAAATCCTCGATGCGTTCGTGCACCAAATCGACGAGTCGGGAACCGTGAGCCACGCGCCTAGCCTAGCGAGGCAGCACGGGGCTAGAATGGACTCGGATGCGTCGATCCCGAGCCTGAGGGGAATGAGATGCCGCTTTCAGAGCAGGAGCAACGTCTTCTCGAGGAGATGGAGCGCAACCTCTATCGCAATGACGCCGATTTCGTACAAGCTGTCGGCGGCGTTCGAGGTCGCCGGCCGAACTACCGAGCCATCGTGCTCGGCGTGCTCCTCGCCGTCGCCGGTGCGGGGGCACTCATTGCGGGCGTGGCATCGCAGCTTCTCGTCGTCGGCGTCATCGGCTTCGCCGTGATGTTCGCCGGAGTGCTCGTCGCGACCACCCCGACCAAGCGCGGCGCCGCCTCGGCCGCTCCCGCCGAGCCGACCGCCGCTGCGCAGCCCGGCCGTCGCACCACCGGCAGTGGCTTCATGGATCGCATGAACGATCGCTGGGATCGTCGTCAAGACGGCCAGGACTGATCCCTCCACTTCGCACCACCTGAACGGGTCGATCTTCGGATCGGCCCGTTTTTTCGTGCGCCCGGGGTGCGAATCGCCTGAGTAGCGGGGCATACCTCGGTGCATCCGCTGCCGGTTCGAGCTGCTGCGTGCCCGAAATCAGACGCGGCCTCGCGCCGGGAACCACCATTCCCTCCACTCCACTCCACGGCGTGATTCCCAGTGTTGACGGGGAACTCACAGCTCGAACACGCCGAAAGCGAGCGAATGTCGTTGATAGGTGGATGAGAGTGGAGTAAAGTGGGGTTACCTGGATTCTGGCCGGAGGAAAGGGGGTGGTGTGGTGTTCCTCGGCAGCTATGAACCGAAGCTCGATGAGAAAGGCCGCGTCATTCTTCCGGCGAAGTTCCGGGAGGAGCTCTCGAGCGGCCTCGTGCTCACGCGCGGGCAGGAGCACTGCATCTACGTGTTCAGTGCGCGGGAGTTCGAGAGCATGAGCGACAAGATCCGCCAAGCCCCGGTAACGAGCAAGCAGGCGCGCGACTACATGCGCGTCTTCCTCTCGGGGGCTTCCGCGGAGACCCCCGACAAGCAGCACCGCGTCACCATCCCCGCCACGCTTCGCGCGTACGCCGGCCTCGACCGGGACCTGACGGTCATCGGTACGGGCAGTCGGGTGGAGATCTGGGATGCGACGGCGTGGCAGAGCTATCTCGCCGAGCAGGAGGCGGCCTTCGCGGATACGGCGGAGGAGGTGATCCCCGGACTCTTCTGATCCTCGGGCTCCGACTCCCAGCCGGCCGCGCCTGGTGCACTTCCCCGCATCAGGACGAACGGATGGGGATCGGAACCCGAGGCCCGGAAGGCAAGGAGGAATCATGGACATCGAACGCATTCACACCCCGGTCATGCTCGAGCGCACGCTGGAGCTTCTGGCTCCTGCCCTCGAGGGCGACAACGCCGTGCTCGTCGACGCGACACTCGGCATGGGCGGCCACGCGGCCGCCTTCCTCGAGCGCTTTCCGAACCTCACGGTGATCGGGCTCGATCGCGACACCGACGCACTCGGCATCGCACGCGAACGACTCGCGAAGTTCGGCGACCGCGCGCGATTCGTGCACACGGTGTACGACGGCATCGAGGGCGCCGTGCGTTCCGAGGGGTTCCGCGAGGTGCAGGGCGTGCTCTTCGACCTCGGCGTCTCCTCCCTCCAGCTCGACCGCGCAGAGCGTGGCTTCGCCTACTCCAAAGACGCTCCGCTCGACATGCGCATGGACGGCACGAGCGGACGCACCGCCGCAGACGTCATCGCCGAAGAGAGCGAAGAGGAACTGCGGCGCATCTTCCTCGACTACGGCGAGGAGAAGCTCGCGGCTCGCTACGCACGGGCGATCGTCAGAGCGCGAGCGGATGCCCCGATCACCCGCTCGGCCGAGCTCGTCGCGATCCTCCAGGCTGCGACGCCGGTCGCCATTCAGCGGCAGGGGCATCCGGCGAAGCGGGTCTTCCAGGCGTTGCGGATCGAGGTGAACGAGGAGCTCTCGGTGCTCGACCGTGCCATGCCCGCGGCACTCGAAACGATCGCCGTCGGCGGTCGCATCGTCGTGCTGGCCTACCAGTCTCTCGAGGACCGCATCGTCAAGCGAGCGCTCAGCGCCGCGTCGAGCTCGACCGCACCCGCGGGGCTGCCGATGGAACTCCCCGAACACCGCCCGGTCTTCAAGCTCCTCGTTCGAGGCGCTGAGCTCGCGAGCGAGTCCGAGCAGGCGGAGAACCCGCGTGCGAAGCCGGTACGGCTCCGCGCCGCTGAACGAGTGAGGAGGCCGTCATGAGTGCACTGCCGGCCAACTCCCTTCCTGCTCCGCGCCGAGTCGGCCCGGATCGCGCCCCCCGCCGTCTGCGTCCCGCCCCGGAGCGGGTGGCACGCCCGAAGCCGCGTCTCGCCTACGCCGTCATCGCCCTCGGCGGGGTGGCGGTCATCATCGTTGCGCAGCTTCTGCTCTCGATCGCGGTCACGCAGGGAGCATACGAGATCGACGGACTCCAGACGCAGCAGAGCGTGCTCACCCGTGAGGAGCAGAAGCTCGCCGAGGAACTCGATCGCGTCGAGTCACCCCAGTTCCTCGCCACGAAGGCCGAAGGTCTCGGCATGGTGCCCAACGCGAACCCCGTCTACCTGAGGCTCTCCGACGGCGCCGTGCTCGGCCAGCCGACGGCGGCCGCCGGCGGCGTCGCGCCCTCTGCGCCGCTCGTCCCGAATGCGCTGATCGACGGCGTGCCGTCGGGCGGCGAGCAGCCCCCGGTGCAGACTCCGAGCGAGGGAACCCCCGGTCAGGCCGCCGACGCGACGACGCAGGTGCCCGATGGGGCGCCGGCGGCACCGCTCGACGGAGCCCTGCCGACGCCCGCCACGCACTGACGCACGATCGTTTGCGAGGATCGAATTGATGAACCGCACGAGCCGGCACCCGATGCGGAGAATTCTGCTCTCGGCTGCGGTGCTGATCGCACTCGTCGGCGTCTTCGTCGTACGACTCGTCGACATCCAGATCGTGCGTGCGGCCGAGCTCAACGAGCAGGCCCAGGAGGCTCGTTCCCAACCGGTCACCGTCTACGGCGCTCGAGGTGACATCGTCGATGCCAACGGCAAGGTGCTCGCCGACAGCGTCATGCGATACGACATCGTGCTCTCGCCGAAGCAGGCTTCGAAGGCTCTCGTCGAGCGCGACATGCCTGACCCCGAGAAGCCAGGGGAGACCATGGTCGTCGAGGTTCCGATGGCGCAGCTCGCCGCCGAGCTTGGTGCCGAGGTCGGCCTCACGGGCGATCAGGTACAGGGCATCATCGCCTCGGAGCTCGCTGCGGACGCCAATTCCGACTATGCCTACGTCGCGAAACTCGTCGACACCGAGACATACGAACGGGTGAAGGCGTTGGACATTCCGTGGGTCTACGCCGATGAGCACCCGAGTCGGCGTTACCCGAACGGCGCGGTCGCCGGAAACCTCGTCGGCTGGGTCGATCCCGACGGCGAGCCGGTCGCGGGCCTCGAGCTCTCGGAGGACCAGTGCCTCGCCGGCGAGAACGGCGAGGTGAGCTACCTGCACAGCCTGCAGGACTGGGTGAAGATCCCCGGCACCGAGATCGTGCAGAAGCAGGCGCACGACGGCGGAACGCTGAAGCTGACGATCGACACCGACCTGCAGTGGGAGGTGCAGCGCATCGCCGAGGCGCAGCGCCAGGCCACGGGTGCCGCCTGGGCGACGGTGACCGTCATGGAGGCGAAGACCGGGCGCCTGCTCGCGGTCGCGGATGTTCCCACGGTCGACCCGAACGACCCATCCGCCACCGACGCTGAGGATCGCGGATCCCGTTCGTTCACGGCGCCGTTCGAGCCGGGTTCGACCTTCAAGGCGCTCACCGCGGCATCCGTCATCAACGCAGGCCAAGGCGACCCGTTCAGTCAGGTCGTCGCGCCGTACCGCATCATCTTCCCCAACGGGGCGAACATCAACGACAGTTCGGTGCATGACGATCAGAACCTGACGCTGACCGGCGTGCTCATCGAGTCCTCCAACACGGGCATGTCGCAGTTCGGTGAACGGATGACCGATCGAGCGCGATACGACGACATGGTGAAGTTCGGTCTCGGAGCCGAGACCGAGGTCGGCTTCTCGGGCGAGGAACCCGGCGACCTGCACGGCGACCCCGACGAGGACTGGGACAACCAGACGAAGTACGCCACGATGTTCGGCCAGGGACTGACCACGACCGCGGTGCAGATCGCCAGCGCCTACCAGACCATCGCGAACCACGGGGTGCGCATGCCCGTCACCCTCGTCGACGGCTGCGTCGACGAAGACGGCACGTCGACGGCGGCGCCGGCGCAGGGCACCCAGGTGGTCTCGGCGCAAGCGGCCGACCAGACGAGCCAGATGCTCGAGCGCGTCTACCAGGACGCGTGGCTGTCGGACGAATGGAACATTCCGGGATACCGGGTCGCCGCGAAGACCGGCACCGCGCAGGTGCCGGATGGCGAGGGCGGCTACCTGAAGGGCTATCTCGTCTCCGTCTCCGGCTTCGCCCCGGCCGACGACCCGGAGTTCGTCGTTTCGGTGAGCATCATGAATCCCGTTAAGATGAATTCGTCCGCCGCATCCGCTCCCGTCTTCCAAGAGGTGATGAGCCAGGTGCTGAAGAAATACCGGACCGTTCCATCCGGCGCCGCGGCGCCCGAGCTGCCAGCTACCTGGTGAGAAAGTTGGGTTCGTGACCGGATCGCCTCTCACGGCCCTCCGGCCGAAGCACCCGAGTCCTCGATCGCTGTCCGGCCTCGCCGAAGCGTTCGGGTTCACCGTGCTCGGCGAGATCGACGGCGTCGAGGTCACAGGCGTCGGCCTCTCCTCGAAGGCGGTGCAACCCGGCGATCTCTACGTCGGCGTACCCGGTCGCAACGCGCACGGCGCCGAGTTCGCCGCAGCTGCTCGCGATGCCGGTGCCGTCGCCCTGCTCACCGACGCCGCGGGCGCCGAACGCGCATCCGGCGCCGGCCTGCCCGTGCTCGTCACGGCCGACGCACGCGCCGCGCTCGGCGACGTCGCCGCGTGGATCCACCGCACCTCCGAGAACCCGGCCACGCTCTTCGCGGTGACCGGGACGAACGGCAAGACCAGCGTGGTCTACCTGCTCTACGGCATGCTCCGCCAGCTCGGCGTCATGGCCGGGCTCACCTCGACCGCAGAGCGCCGGATCGGCGACGAAGCGGTCACGAGCTCGCTCACGACGCCCGAGGCGAGCGAACTGCACGCCCTGCTCGCCCGTATGCGCGAGGTCGACGTGCGCGCCGTCGGCATCGAGGTCTCCGCGCAGGCGCTTTCACGACATCGCGTCGACGGCCTCGTCTTCGACGTGGTCGGCTTCACGAACCTGACGCACGACCATCTCGACGATTACGCCTCGATGGACGAGTACTTCGAGGCGAAACGCGAGCTCTTCCAGCCCGAGCGATCGCGTCGCGGGGTCGTCACGGTCGATTCGGAGTGGGGCCGCCGACTCGTCGCCGAGTCGCGCATCCCCGTCACCACGCTCACGACGACCGCCGGCGTCGAAGCCGATTGGCGCATCACCGTGCTCGAAGAGGGTGCCGATCACACCTCGTTCCTGCTCGAGGGCCCGGGCGGGCGTCGAGTCGAGACGCAGGTGCCGCTGCTCGGCTGGTACATGGCTGCCAACGCCGCCCTCGCGATCGTGATGCTCACCGAGGCCGGGTACGACCTCGACCTCATCGCCGCCGCACTCGAGCGCGACGGCGGCGTCGACGCGTACATCCCCGGGCGGGCCGAACGCATCTCGAGTGACCGCGGACCGGTCGTCTACATCGACTACGGGCACAGCCCCGACGCCTTCCTGCAGACGCTCGGCGCCATCCGTCGCAGTACCGACGGCCGTGTCGTCATGGTCTTCGGGGCCGATGGCGATCGCGACTCGACGAAGCGCGCCGAGATGGGCGCCATCGCCGCCCGCGGTGCCGACGTCGTCGTCGTCACCGATTTCCACCCGCGATTCGAGGACCCGGCGGCGATCCGAGCCGCGCTCATCGCCGGCGCACGCGCGGCAGTGCCCGATCGCGAGATCCAGGAGATCGCCGATCCGCGCGCTGCATTCCGCGCTGCCCTCGCCCTCGCGGGCGAGGGTGATGCGATCCTCTACGCCGGACCCGGCCACGAGGACTACCACGAGGTGAAGGGCGTGAAGATTCCGTATTCGGCCAGAGACGACGCCAAGCAGGCACTGCGCGATGCGGGGTGGCTCGCATGATCGCCCTGACCCTGGCCGAGATCGCCTCGGCCGTCGGCGGCACGCTCCGACTCGACGGCACGTCGCACACACCCGACACGATCGTCGACGGCACCGTGACGACCGACTCCCGCGAGATCGGCGCCGGGGGAGTGTTCGTCGCCAAGCGCGGAGAGTTCGACGACGGCCACCGGTTCGCGCCGGCCGCGGCCGAACAGGGCGCGGCCCTCCTGATCGTCGAGCACCCGCTCGATCTCGCCGTGCCGCAGATCATCGTCGACGACTCGGTCGACGCGCTGGGAGCGCTCGCGACCGAAGTCGTGCTGCGCGTTCGAAGCCTCGGCAAGCTGCGCATCGTCGGCGTCACCGGCTCCAACGGCAAGACGACGACGAAGAACCTGTTGCGCACGGTGCTCGAGCAGGTCGGTCCGACGATCGCCGCGCGAGCCTCGTTCAACAACGAGGTCGGTGCGCCGATCACGATGCTCGAGCTCACGGCCGACACCGAGTTCCTCGTCGCCGAGATGGGCGCGTCCGCCGTCGGCGAGATCGCCCGGCTGGTGCGCATGGCCCGCCCCGACATCGGCATCGTGCTGAAGGTCGGCCTCGCGCACGCGGGCGAGTTCGGCGGCATCGAGCAGACGGTCCTGGCGAAGTCCGAGATGGTCACCGAACTGCTCGACACGGATGTCGCGGTGCTGAACTCCGACGACCCGCGGGTGGTCCCCATGGCCGGCCTGACCGCCGCACGCATCGTCTGGTTCGGGTTCGGCGAGGGGGCCGACGTGCGCGCCGCCGACATCCGCACGCACGCCCGAGGAACCGACTTCACCGTGACGGTACCGGGCGGGGAATCCGCTGAAGTGCACTTCTCTGTGCTCGGCGAGCATCACGTCATGAACGCGCTCGCGGCGATCGCGGCATCCCTCGAACTCGGCGTGCCGTTGCCGGCCGTCGTCGACGCGCTCGAGCAGGTGACCCTCGCCGAACGCTGGCGCATGCAGGTCATGGGCGGCCGTGACGGTGTCACGGTCATCAACGACGCCTACAACGCGAGCCCCGACTCGATGTCGGCCGCGATCAAGACGCTTGCGCAGGTGAAGAGCCCCGGCGCTCGCACGATCGCCGTGCTGGGCGAGATGAGCGAACTCGGCGAGTTCTCGGGCGAGGAGCACGATCGCATCGGCCTGCTGGCCGTGCGGCTCGGCATCTCCCAGCTCGTCGTGGTGGGCACCGGCGCACGTCGCCTGCACATCACGGCGATCAACGAGGGCTCGTGGGACGGCGAATCGGCATTCGTCGAGTCCGCCGACGAGGCATTCGACCTCGTGACGTCCTCCGTGCGCCCCGGCGACACGATATTGGTGAAATCGTCGAACTCGGCGGGTCTCCGCCTGCTGGGCGACCGACTGGGAGAATGGTTCTCGTGAGAGCACTGCTGACCGCTGGGGCGTTGTCGCTCGCCTTCACGCTGTTCCTGACCCCCCTGTTCATCCGGCTGTTCGTTCGGCTCGGCTGGGGCCAGTTCATCCGCGACGACGGGCCCAAGAGCCACCACGTCAAGCGCGGCACGCCCACCATGGGCGGCATCATCTTCATTCTCGGCACCCTCTTCGGCTATTTCGTCGCGACGCTGATCGTGAGCGATGAGGAGCCGACGGCCTCCGGTCTGCTCGTGCTGTTCATGATGGTCGGCCTCGGCATCGTGGGGTTCGTCGACGATTTCCTGAAGACGCGCAAGAAGCAGAGCCTCGGTCTCGGCGGCTGGGCCAAGGTCGTCGGCCAGGTGCTCATCGCGGGTGTCTTCGCGTTGCTGGCCCTGCAGTTCCCCGACAACCGCGGCATCACGCCGGCCGACACGAAGATCTCATTCATCCGTGACCTGCCGCTCGACTTCATGGTGTTCGGCACGATCGTCGGCGTCATTCTCTACGTGCTCTGGATCTGCCTGCTCGCCGTCGGCACGTCGAACGGCGTCAACGTCACCGACGGTCTCGACGGGCTCGCCGGCGGCGCATCGATCCTCGCGATCGGCTCGTTCGTCATCATCGGCTTCTGGCAGTTCAACCAGTCGTGCGCGGCGATCGGGCTGAACCCCTCCGACCGGTACCGCTGCTACGACGTGCGCGACCCGCTCGACATCGCGATCGTGGCCACGGCCATCGTCGGCGGTCTCATCGGCTTCCTGTGGTGGAACACGAACCCGGCGAAGATCTACATGGGCGACACCGGTTCCCTGGCGCTCGGCGGCGCCCTCGCCGCCCTCGCGATCGTCAGCCACACCGAACTGCTCCTGCTCATCATCGGCGGCCTCTTCGTCATCGAGACCGGGTCGGTCATCGTGCAGCGCGCGTACTTCAAGCTCACGCACGGCAAACGCATCTTCCTGATGAGCCCGATCCACCATCACTTCGAGTTGAAGGGCTGGGCCGAGGTCACGATCGTCGTGCGCTTCTGGATCATCGGCGGCCTGCTCGTCGCCGCGGGCGTCGGCGCCTTCTACTTCGAGTGGCTGCAGAGCTGATGACGGATGTCGCTGCGCCCGATCCCGGACGTCTGGATTCGCTGACGAGCTGGAACGCCGATTGGTCGGGCCTCCGGGTCGTCGTGCTCGGCCTCGGGGTCACCGGCTTCGCCGTCGCCGACACGCTCACCGAGCTCGGAGCGAACGTGCTCGTCGTGGCGCCCGAGGTCGACGATGACCGTGCGCGGATCCTCGAGGTCATCGGGGCCCGGTTGCTGCGGCATCCGCTCGATACGGTTCCCGCTGAGCTCAACGAATTCGCACCCGAGTTGATCATCGCCTCACCGGGCTTCCATCCCGATCACCCCGTGCTCGAATGGGCCGGTGCCGAGGCGATCGCCGTGTGGGGCGACATCGAGCTCGCCTGGCGCGTTCGCGACAAGGTCAACGCCGCCGAGTGGATTCTCGTGACCGGCACGAACGGCAAGACGACGACCGTGCAGATGGCGGCCACCTTCCTCGCAGCGGGCGGCGTTCGAGTGGCGCCGTGCGGCAACATCGGCGTGCCGGTGCTCGACGCCGTGCGCGACCCCGGAGGATTCGACGTGCTCGTCGTCGAGCTCTCGAGCTACCAGCTGCATCACCTGCCGAGCACCGGCGAGGGCGCGGTGCATCCGTGGGCGAGCGTCGTGCTGAACCTCGCCGACGACCACCTCGATTGGCACGGCTCGCCCGAGGCCTATCGCGCCGCGAAGGCGAAGGTCTACGAGAACACGAAGGTCGCGTGCGTCTACAACCGGGCTGACGAGGCGACACGGCAGATGGTCGAGGACGCTGAGGTCGAGGAGGGCGCGCGAGCGATCGGATTCGGCCTCGACGTGCCGGGCCCGAGCGACTTCGGCGTCGTCGACGGCATCCTCTGCGACCGCGCGTTCCTCGACGACCGACGCTCGGCAGCGCTCGAGATCACGACGATCGACGAGCTCGAACCGCGCGGGCTGGCGGCGCCGCACGTCGTGGCGAACATCCTCGCATCGTCGGCACTGGCGCGCTCGTTCGGAGTGCCGGTCACGACGATCCACGATGCGCTCGGCGAGTTCCGTCTCGACGCGCACCGAATCGAGACGGTGGCGGTCTCCGGTGGCATCCGTTGGGTCGACGACTCGAAGGCGACGAACCCCCACGCTGCAGAGGCGTCGTTGCGCGCGTTCGGCACGGTGGTCTGGATCGTCGGCGGCCTGCTGAAAGGCGTCGATGCGGATGCCCTCGTGGCCGCGCACGTCGGGCGGTTGCGCGCCGCGGTCGTGATCGGCGCCGATCGCGCCGCGCTCGTCGCGGCGTTCCGCCGACACGCCCCTGAGCTGCCACTGTTCGAAGTGGTCACGGATGACACTGAAACGGTGATGCCCGACGCGGTGGCGCTGGCTGCGGCGGTCGCCGAAGACGGCGACACCGTGCTCCTCGCTCCCGCCGCGGCGTCGATGGATCAGTTCGCCGACTACGGCGACCGGGGCCGGCGGTTCCACGAGGCCGTCGGATCGATGCTGGGAGGTGAGGCGGGTGGCGACTCCGCCCCGCACGAACCGCTCACCGGAGACTGACCGTCCGGGCGTCTCCGCCGCCCGCATCCGGCTCGGCCGGGTGTTCCGGGTCGAGTCGGCCGACTACTTCCTGTTGCTCGGCACGACGCTCTTCCTGGTCGTCTTCGGCCTGGTGATGGTGCTCTCCGCATCAGTCGTGCAATCGCACCTCGAAGACGAGAGCTTCTTCGCACAGGCGATGCGCCAGGGGCTCTTCGCCGTCTTCGGCATCCCGATCATGCTCATCGCGAGCCGGATGCCGGAGCGATTCTGGATGCGTCTGGCCTGGCCGACGCTCATCGTCTCGTGTCTCATGCAGCTCCTGGTCGTGGCGACGCCGCTCGGCATCGAGGTCGGCGGCAACACGAACTGGATCCAGCTCGGCCCGATGCAGTTCCAGCCCTCGGAGCTGATCAAGGTCGCCCTGGTGATGTGGCTCGGCCTCATCGTGACGAAGAAGGAGGCGCTGCTCGGCGATTTCGTGCACGGCATCCTGCCGATCATCCTGGTGGGCGGCGGGGCGATCGGCCTCGTGCTGGTCGGCGGCGACCTCGGCACGGTCATGATCATGGGCGCGATGCTGCTCGGCGCACTCTTCCTCATCGGCGTGCGGCTCCGGCTCCTGCTGCCGCCGATCTTCGCAGCAGTGATCATCTTCGTGCTCGTCGCCGTCTCGAGCGAGAACCGCATGCGCCGCATCACGTCCTTCCTCGACGCGAACTGCGAGAGCGGGGGAAGCGGTGATGCCATCAACGACTGCTGGCAGATCCAGCACGGCTCCTTCGCCCTCGCGAACGGCGGCATCTTCGGGGTGGGTCTCGGCAACTCGGTCGCGAAATGGTCGTGGGTTCCCGCAGCCGACAATGACTTCATCTTCGCGATCATCGGCGAAGAACTCGGTCTGATCGGCGCGATCGTCGTGATCGCCATGTTCGTGGTGCTCGCAGTGGCGCTCACCCGCGTGCTTCGGGGAGCCCGTACCCCGTTCGCTCGAGCCGCGTCCGCGTCGGTGCTCGTCTGGGTGATCGGCCAGGCATGTGTCAACATCGGTGTCGTGCTCGGTGTCTTCCCTGTTCTCGGCGTTCCGCTGCCGCTCGTCTCGGCGGGTGGTACGGCGCTGCTCACCACGCTCTTCGCCATCGGCATCGTGCTGTCGGTCGCGCGCGACCCCGAGGCGGCCGCCAGGGCCGCCGCGAAGGCAGCGGACCGGGCAGCCGCGCGCAAGGCCGGGCGCACGGCGGCGACACGGGCGGCGCGATGACCACCTACCTCCTCGCCGGCGGAGGCACGGCCGGCCACGTGAACCCGCTGCTCGCCGTGGCCGACCGGCTGCGCGAGCGTGACCCAGCAGCATCCGTGCTCGTGCTCGGCACGGCAGAGGGTCTCGAGGCTCGGCTGGTGCCCGCCCGTGGCTACGAGCTGCTGACGATCGCGAAGGTGCCCTTTCCGCGACGGCCGAATCGAGCGGCACTCGCGTTCCCGGGTCGCTTCCGTGCTTCGGTTGCGGCCGTCCGCGGCATCATCGAGGAACGCGGGGTCGATGTCGTCGTCGGATTCGGCGGCTACGTGTCGACACCCGCATACCTGGCCGCACGCGGTGCTCGCATTCCGGTCGCGATCCACGAGGCGAACGCGCGGCCCGGACTCGCGAACCGCCTGGGCGCTCGGTTCGCGGCGACGGTGGGCGTCGCCTTCGAGGGCACCCCGCTTCCCGGTGCGCGCCTCGTCGGCATGCCGCTCCGGCGCGAGATCGAGACCCTCGATCCGCCCGCACGCCGTCTCGAGTCCGCCGCCCACTTCGGGCTCGACCCGTCGCGACCGGTGCTCCTCGCCACCGGCGGATCGCTCGGTGCCCGGCGCATCAATCGCACCATGGCCGACTCGGCGACGGCCATCACCGGTGCCGGCTGGCAGGTCGTCCACGTGACCGGCGCGAGCTCCGAGGTCACCGATCCCGGCATCGCCGACTACCACGTCGTCGAGTACGCCGACCGCATGGACCTCGCCCTCGCGCTGGCCGACGTCGCCGTGTCCCGTGCGGGTGCCGCCACCGTCAGCGAACTCGCCGCCCTCGGCATCCCCGCCGTGTTCGTGCCCTATCCGGTCGGCAACGGCGAACAGCGCTTCAACGCGGCCGGAGTCGTCGAAGCAGGGGGCGCGGTGCTCGTCGACGATGCCGAGTTCGTCCCCGATTGGGTGGCCGAGCACTTGCTGCCCCTCCTCGCCGACGCGGCGCGTCTGCGCGACATGGCCGTTGCCGCGGCATCCGTGGGCTTCCGCGACGGTACCGATCGCATGGTCGCCCTCGTCGACGAGGCGCTCGGCGAGGCAGCCGGAGACGGCTCGCAAGGCGCGTAACGTTGACTGGGCGGATGCCGCGGCATCCGTTCGCACGAACCCAGTGGAGACGGGCGCACACGCGACCGACCCGCATCCATTCCGACCGCACCGAGGAAGAACAGCCGAACCGTGACGATCAAGCCCGACCTCTCAGCCCAGATCCCCGCCGAGCTCGGCGCCGTGCACTTCGTCGGCATCGGCGGCTCGGGGATGAGCGGAATCGCGAGGCTCATGCTGAAGGCCGGGCACCGGGTGACCGGTTCGGATGTGCGCGATTCCGACAACATCGAGGCGCTGCGTGCGCTCGGAGCCGAGGTCGCCATCGGCCACGCAGCAGAGAACCTCGGCGACGACGTCGACACCGTCGTCGTCACCGGCGCGCTCTGGCTCGACAACCCCGAGTACCAGCTCGCGCTGGAACGGGGCCTGCCGGTGCTGCACCGTTCGCAGGCGCTCGCGGCGCTCATCGCGGGCCAACGGCTCGTCTCGGTGGCCGGCGCCCACGGGAAGACCACCTCGACGGGCATGATCGTCACCGGACTGCTCGCGCTCGGCGAAGATCCGAGCTTCGTCAACGGCGGCGTGATCGAGGAGCTCGGCGTCTCGTCGGCCGCGGGCGACGGCGAACTGTTCGTGGTCGAAGCCGACGAGTCCGACGGATCCTTCCTGCTCTACGACACCTCGGTGGCGCTCGTCACGAACGTCGATCCCGACCATCTCGACCACTACGGCTCGCTCGAAGCATTCGAGCAGGCGTTCGTGGACTTCGCCGACCACGCACGCGAGTTCGTCGTGATCTCCTCCGACGACGCCGGCGCCGCTCGCGTCGCAGCACGCCTCGCCCACGAGCGCGTCATCACCTTCGGCGAGGCGGCCGATGCAACGGTGCGGGTGCACTCGATCGCAACCGACGGCCCCGTGTCGTTCACCGTTGCGTACGAGGGCGTCGACCATCACGCCCAGCTCCGCATCCCCGGACGGCACAACGCCATCAACGCGGCGGGTGCGTTCGCGGTGCTCGTCGGCCTCGGTCTCGATCCTGCAGCGTCGCTCGCCGGCATCACCCGGTTCGCGGGTACCGGTCGGCGCTTCGAACTGCACGGCACGGTCGGCGGCGTGAGCGTCTACGATGACTACGCCCATCACCCGACCGAGGTGGCCGCTGCGCTGTCGGCCGCGCGCACGGTCGTGGGGGAGGGGCGCATCATCGCGGTGCACCAGCCGCACCTCTACAGCCGCACTCGTCTGTTCGCCAAGGAGTTCGCCGAGGTGCTCGAAGAGTATGCCGACGAGACCGTCGTGCTCGACGTCTACGGTGCGCGGGAGGACCCGGAGCCGGGCGTCACCGGCGCGCTCGTCAGCGAGCGGTTCGACGACGCGTCGCACGTGGCGTTCGTGCCCGATTGGCAGCAGGCCGCCGACTACACCGCGAGCATTGCGCGCGACGGCGATTTCGTGATCACGCTCGGTTGCGGCGATGTCTACCGCATCGTGCCGCAGTTGCTCGGTTCGCTCGAGCGGGAGCGCGGATGACGGTGGTGCCCGCGTGAAGCGGCCGCAGGGTTTCGACGGGCCGGCGGCGCGCACTCCGCGCAGCAGGCGAGTCGAGCCCGTCGTCGCTCCCGACCGGGTTCGGGATTCGCAACCGGGTCGGGTCCCGAAGGGGCGTGATCGACCTGCACCAGTCGGCGAGGCTCGTGCCGATCCTGGTGCGGCGCCGTTCGACCCCGACCGCACCACGACGGAGCCGATCGCCGTCGTCGAGACCGCCGGGCGCCCAGTCGAACCGACCGAACCGATCGCGCCTGCCGTGGCGGGCGTCTCCGACGCGAGCGCCGATCGGGAGCCGGGCTCGCGCGCCGCTTCCGGCGACGCTCCGTCCGGAGGCCGGCCCCGCGACGCGCGTGCGGCCAAGCGTGAGCTGGCCGCTGCAGCACGTGCGCGGCGTCGGTACGAACGGCTCGAGGTTCGGCGCTTCACGAAGCGGTCTCGTCGTCGCCGGGTCGTCTGGTCGGTCGTGCTCGGTTCGATCGTCGCACTCGTCGTGGTGATCGCCGTCGGCGCATACTCACCGCTCATGGCGTTGCGGGAGGTTCGGGTCGAGGGCGCCGTGCGAATTCCAGCTGCTGATGTACAAGCCGCGTTCGCCGGGACGCTCGGCACGCCGTTGCCCCTCATCGAGAGCGCCGACGTGCTTGCGGCGCTCTCGAACTTCCCGCTCATCGAGACCTATTCGACCGAGACCATTCCGCCGGGCACCCTCGTCGTGCGCATCGTCGAGCGAGTGCCGGTAGGGGTCATCGACACGGGCGATGGGCTCGAGCTCGTCGATGCCGCTGGTGTCGTGATCGATCGGCCGGCCGAACGGCCGGAGGGTCAGCCGCTCATCACCGCAGAGGGAGGCGTCGCGGGCGAGGGTTTCCGCGCGGCGGGCGCCGTGATCAGAAGCCTGCCGGCCGAGGTGCGCTCCCAGCTCGTCGGAGCGTCGGCAGCAACGGCCGACGACGTGCGTCTGGAACTCTCATCGGGCGCAACGGTCGTCTGGGGGAGCTCCGAGGAATCGGCGCAGAAGGCGGCGGTACTGGCGCAACTCATGATCGCGGCACCACCCGACGCCGTCGACGAGTACGACGTCTCGTCACCCCAGAGTGCTGTCACGCGGTGATCCGCGAGCAGATCCGGGTGAATCCGGGCCGATCCGCGAGGCGGTTCGCGACACGCGGGCGCGCCTTTCGGTGGGGGGATGGTCTGGCACCTACCGTCAACTCAGGAATTGCATACTCAGCAAAACTTTAACCTTCGACTAGAGGTTCAGAGTTCGCACGGAAGGCCGGTCATGTCGACAAACCAGAACTACCTCGCCGTCATCAAGGTCGTCGGCATCGGCGGCGGCGGTGTCAACGCCGTCAACCGCATGATCGAACTCGGCCTCCGCGGAGTCGAGTTCATCGCGATCAACACCGACGCACAGGCGCTGCTGATGTCGGACGCCGACGTCAAGCTCGATGTCGGACGTGATCTCACTCGCGGCCTCGGTGCCGGCGCAGACCCGGAAGTCGGGCGCCGGGCCGCAGAAGACCACGCGGAAGAGATCGAAGAAGCGCTCGCGGGGGCCGACATGGTCTTCGTCACCGCGGGTGAAGGCGGTGGCACGGGCACCGGCGGCGCTCCGGTCGTCGCACGCATCGCCAAGTCAATCGGCGCACTCACGATCGGCGTCGTCACCAAGCCGTTCGGCTTCGAGGGCAAACGCCGTCAGACACAGGCCGAACAGGGCGTCGCTCGCCTGAAGGAGGAAGTCGACACCCTGATCGTGGTGCCGAACGACCGCCTGCTCGAGATCAGCGATCGCGGCATCTCGATGCTCGAGGCATTCGCGACCGCCGACCAGGTGCTCCTCGCCGGTGTCCAGGGCATCACCGACCTGATCACGACTCCCGGGCTCATCAACCTCGACTTCGCCGACGTCAAGTCGGTCATGCAGGGCGCAGGTTCCGCACTCATGGGCATCGGCTCATCGAGGGGAGCCGACCGCTCGATCAAGGCTGCGGAACTCGCCGTCGCCAGCCCGTTGCTCGAAGCCTCGATCGATGGCGCGCACGGCGTGCTGCTCTCCATCCAGGGTGGCTCGAACCTCGGCATCTTCGAGATCAACGACGCCGCGCGACTCGTGCAGGAGGCGGTGCACCCCGAGGCGAACATCATCTTCGGTGCAGTCATCGACGACACGCTGGGCGACGAGGTGCGCGTCACGGTCATCGCCGCAGGATTCGACGGCGGCGAGCCGAGCACGAAGCCGGCCGAAGCGCGCCGCACGAACTTCGTGCCTGCTGCGGTCGGCGTGGCGGCCGGCGGTGGCGCGATCTCGGGCGATGTCGCCGACGCGATCTCCGAGATCGACATCGATGAACTGGTCGAGACCGCCAACTGGGGTGAGGTCGATTCGAGCACCGCGGATCAGATCGTCTCCGACCCGGCGTTCGACACCGATGACGACGACCTCGACATCCCAGACTTCCTGAAGTGAGCGAGTTCGCCGGTCAGAGCGCTCCGGCGGGTGCCGACACGCTCGGCGGACGCCTGGCCGAGGTGACCGGGCGAATCGCGGATGCCGCGGCCGACGCGAATCGCGATGCGGGCGAGATCACGACCATCGTCGTCACCAAGTTCCACCCGGCGGCGCTCGTCGCCGAACTCGCCGCGCTCGGGGTGCACGACGTCGGCGAGAACCGGCACCAGGAGGCGCAGGCCAAGGTCGCCGAGCTCGCGGACGTCGATCTACGGTGGCATTTCGTCGGTCAGCTGCAGAGCAAGAAGGCCCGGCAGGTTCGCGGATACGCCTCGGCGATCCACTCGGTCGACCGCACTGCGCTCGTCGACGCGCTGCGATCCGACGAGTCGTCCGTCGACTGCTTCGTGCAGGTCAACCTGACGGATGACCCCGGCCGCGGGGGCGTCGCCACCACTGAACTGGAATCTCTCGTGGAGCATGTCCTCGACACGCCCGGGCTCCGCCTCCGTGGGCTCATGGCGGTCGCGCCGCTCGGAGCGCCTGCGCGACCCGCATTCGCCCGCGTCCGAGAGCTCTCCGAACTCGTGCGTTCGCTCGACCCCGCAGCGCGTGATCTGTCCATGGGGATGTCGCACGATTTTCGCGACGCGATCATGGAAGGTGCGACACACCTGAGAATCGGAACCGCAATCACCGGGAATCGGCCGGTCGCCGGTTAACCTCGAAGAGACGGAACACAGACGGAGGCAGCGATGTCGAACCCGCTCAAGAAGACCATGGTCTATCTCGGACTCGCAGATGAAGAGCTCGAAGATGAGACCCCGCAGGCACACGCGCCCGCACCGGTGGCGCCGGTCGTGCACGCGGCGCCCGCACCACGGACCGGTGCGGCGGTCACTCCGCTGCGCAAGAACCACGTCCAACCGAGCACCCCGCAGGTGGAGATGAACGAGATCCTGACCGTGCACCCGCGTCAATACCGTGACGCGCAGGTGATCGCCGAGTCCTTCCGCGAGGGAGTGCCGGTGATCATCAACCTCTCGCAGATGTCGGATGCCGACGCGCGGCGTCTCATCGACTTCGCGAGCGGGCTTTCGCAGGGGCTGTACGGCAAGATCGAGCGCGTGACGAGCAAGGTGTTCCTGCTCTCGCCCGCGCACGTCGTCGTCTCTGGGGAGACCGGCGAGAGTGAAGGCGACGTCGACGCGTCGTTCTTCACGCACGCGTAGCCGGCCGTGGGCGCGCTCCTCGTCGTCTGGAACCTGCTCTACGCGCTCCTCCTCATCTACTTCTTCGTGATGTGGGGGCGCTTCGTGCTCGACCTCGTGCGTACGTTCAATCGGTCGTGGCGCCCTCGTGGCGCCTGGCTGGTGATCGTGGAGGTGGTCTACAGCCTCACCGATCCGCTCGTGCGCTTCTTTCGGCGGCTCGTGCCGCCGATTCGTATCGGCCAGGTCGCATTGGACCTCGGCTGGAGTTTGGCCATGCTCGTCGTGATCGTTGCGATGACCGTGGTGTCCCTGCTGGGACAAGCAGCAGCCGTTTCCGGCTGATGATCTCCTGCGAGGGTGAGGTCGAGACGAACGGCACTCACGACTCTGAGGATGTCTTTGCTACCGTTAGCTGAACGTGATCGAACAGTTCGACAGATTTGAGGGTGGAAAGCCATGGCGCTAACTCCGGAAGATGTGGTCAACAAGCGCTTCCAGGCGACGAAGTTCCGGGAAGGGTACGACCAAGACGAGGTCGACGACTTCCTCGACGAGGTCGTGGTCGAGCTTCGTCGACTGACCGGCGAGAACGACGAGCTGCGTCAGCGGCTGTCCGCGGCCGAGGCCCGTGCTGCGGAGGCTGGTTCGGCTCCCGCCGCTGCTGCCGCGCCGACACCGGCCGCGGTGTACACCGAACCGGCCGCTCCGCCGCCGACGGTCGCCGTGCCGATGCAGCAGCCTGCGTCGGCGCAGTCCGAGCTCGACGAGCAGACCAGCACCACGAACCTTCTGCAGCTGGCGCGCCGCCTGCACGAAGAGCACGTTCGTGAGGGCGTCGAGAAGCGCGATGCGCTCATCGCCGAGGGCCACGCCACAGCGGCGCGGGTCGTCGCCGAGGCCGAGGCGAAGCAGCGTGCACAGATCGGCGTGCTCGACCAGGAGCGCGTCGCGCTCGAGAAGCGGGTCGACGAACTGCGCGTCTTCGAGCGCGACTACCGTGCGAAGCTGAAGAACTACATCGAGGGCCAGCTGCGCGATCTCGACACCGCGGCGCCGGTGCAGGTCTCGGGCAACCAGGGCTTCTCGGCGCCGGTCGGCGCTTCGGGCCTGCCTGCTGAGCAGCCTGCGCCGACCTTCCAGGGCTTTGGCGGCTGAGCCAGCCGCCAAGCTCGGCTCCACCACTGCTCTCCTGGTCGTGGCCGGCGCCGCGTTTGCGGCGTACGGCCTCGATCAGCTGAGCAAGTTCCTCGTCGTCGCGAATCTCGCCGAGGGCGAGATCGTGCCGGTGCTCGGCTCCGTGCTGCAGTGGCAGTTCGTTCGCAACCCCGGTGCCGCCTTCTCGTTGGCGAGCGGCATGACCTGGATCTTCACGATCCTCGCTGCGGGCGTCATCACCTTCATCGTCTGGTTCGCCCGGCGCATCCGTTCGACCGCCTGGGCGATCGTCTTCGGGTTGCTGCTCGGCGGGGTGCTCGGCAACCTGACCGACCGGCTCTTCCGGGAGCCGTCCTTCGGGCTCGGTCACGTCATCGACTTCATCTCCACCCCATGGCTGATTCCGGCCATCTACAACGTCGCCGACATGGCCATCGTGTCGAGCATGGTCCTGTTCATGATCCTCACCATCCGCGGCATCGGCCTCGATGGTGTCCGGCAGCCGCGGGAGAGCGCCGTCGACGAGACGGCATCAGGCGCTCACGGTCACGCGACTCGCGATGCCCCCGGCACGACGGCGGGCGACGGCGGCCTGCCGCTCGACGCGGCGCGCGGCGCCTGATGGAACGCCGCTCATTCCCCGTTCCCGACGGGCTCGACGGTTCGCGTGTCGACGCCGGACTCGCCAAGCTCCTCGGATTCTCCCGAACGCTCGCCGCCGACATCGCCTCGGCGGGCGGGGTCGCACTCGACGGTGCGACCGTCGACAAGTCCGATCGTCTGCGCGCCGGTGCCTGGCTCGAGGTGAGCTGGGAGGAGCCGCGCGGGCTCACGATCGAACCGATCGAGGTGCCCGACCTGGGCATCGTCCACGACGATGACGACCTCGTCGTCGTCGACAAGCCCGCCGGGGTCGCGGCGCATCCCTCGGTCGGCTGGAACGGACCGACCGTCGTCGGAGCCCTCGCCGCGGCGGGCTTCCGCATCTCCACCTCGGGAGCTCCCGAGCGCCAGGGAGTCGTGCACCGGCTCGACGCCGGCACCAGCGGACTCATGGTCGTCGCCAAGTCCGAGCGCGCGTACACCGACCTGAAGCGCCAGTTCCACGACCGCGAGGTGGAGAAGATCTATCACACGGTCGTGCAGGGGCATCCCGATCCGCTCGCGGGCACGATCGATGCGCCGGTCGGCCGTCATCCCCGCTCGGAGTGGAAATTCGCCGTCACGGCCGACGGGAAGCACGCCGTCACCCACTATGAGACGATCGAGGCGTTCCCGTACGCCTCACTGCTCGAGGTGCACCTCGAGACCGGCCGCACGCACCAGATCCGCGTGCACATGGCGGCGCAGCGGCATCCGTGCGCCGGTGACTCGATGTACGGGGCCGACCCGACGCTCTCGGCGCGACTCGGACTCGAACGGCAATGGCTGCACGCCAAGCAACTCGCGTTCGCCCACCCCGGCGGCGGCGCGTGGACGACCTTCGTGTCGCAGTATCCCGCCGACCTCGCACACGCACTCGAACTCTTGCGCGGCGACTGAAACGCGCGCCTGGGCGGACCGACCGGTGGTGGTCGGCCGTAGACTTCGAAGACCCAGATCCACACTCGCCGTACCCCGATGAGGAGCCCAGTGGCCACCGATTCCTTCGTCCATCTGCATGTGCACAGCGAGTACTCGATGCTCGACGGTGCGGCCCGGGTCGGGGAACTCATCCAGGCGGCGAAGGGCGAGGGCATGCCCGCGGTCGCGGTCACCGACCACGGCAACGTGTTCGGCGCCTACGACTTCTGGAAGCAGGCGACCGACGCCGGCATCAAGCCGATCATCGGCACCGAGGCGTACGTCACCCCGGGTACCGCGCGCGGTGACAAGACGAGGATCCGCTGGGGCGGCGGCGGCGGAGACGATGTCTCCGGTTCCGGCGCCTACACCCACATGACGCTCCTCTCCGAGACGACCGAGGGCATGCACAACCTCTTCCGGCTCTCGAGCCGCGCCTCGATCGAGGGCTACTACTTCAAGCCGCGCATGGACCGCGAGCTGCTGTCGATGTACTCGAAGGGCCTCATCGCCACGACCGGCTGCCCGTCGGGCGAGGTGCAGACGCGCCTCCGCCTCGGCCAGTACGACGAGGCGGTGAAGGCGGCATCCGACTTCCGCGACATCTTCGGCAAAGAGAACTACTTCGCCGAGATCATGGACCACGGGCTCGGCATCGAGCGGCGCATCATGGAAGACCTGCACCGGCTCGCGAAAGACCTCGGCCTGCCGCTCGTCGCGACGAACGACCTGCACTACACGCATGCGCACGATGCGAAGAGCCATGCCGCCCTGCTCTGCGTTCAGTCGGGCTCGACGCTCGACGATCCCAATCGATTCAAGTTCGATGCCGACGAGTTCTACCTGAAGACTGCGGCCGAGATGCGGCATGTGTTCCGCGACCACCCCGACGCCTGCGACAACACCCTGCTGATCGCCGAACGCTGCGACGTGCAGTTCAACACGAACGCCAACTACATGCCGCGCTTCCCGGTGCCCGAGGGCGAGAGCGAAGAGACCTGGTTCGTCAAAGAGGTCGACCGCGGGCTCGCGGTGCGCTACCCGAACGGCATTCCGGCCGAGGTGCGCAGGCAGGCCGACTACGAGGTCGGCGTCATCCTCCAGATGGGGTTCCCCGGCTACTTCCTCGTCGTCGCCGACTTCATCAACTGGTCGAAGAACAACGGCATCCGGGTCGGACCGGGTCGCGGCTCCGGCGCCGGATCGATGGCCGCCTACGCCATGCGCATCACCGACCTCGACCCGCTGCAGCACGGCCTCATCTTCGAGCGGTTCCTGAACCCCGACCGCGTTTCGATGCCCGACTTCGACGTCGACTTCGACGAGCGTCGTCGCGGTGAGGTCATCAAGTACGTCACCGAGAAGTACGGCGACGAGCGCGTCGCACAGATCGTGACGTACGGCACGATCAAGGCGAAGCAGGCACTCAAGGACGCGGGCCGCGTGCTCGGTTTCCCGTTCTCGATGGGCGAGAAGCTCACGAAGGCGATGCCGCCCGCAGTCATGGGCAAAGACATTCCGCTGACCGGCATCTTCGATACGAAGCACCCGCGGTACAAAGAGGCCTCTGACATCCGAGCCATCGTCGAGACCGACCCAGAGGCGAAGACCGTCTTCGAGACGGCGCTCGGCCTCGAAAACCTGAAGCGCCAATGGGGTGTGCACGCGGCCGGCGTGATCATGTCGAGCGATCCGCTCGTCGACATCATCCCGATCATGAAGCGCGAACAAGACGGTCAGATCGTCACGCAGTTCGACTACCCGGCGTGCGAGTCGCTCGGCCTCATCAAGATGGACTTCCTGGGGTTGCGCAACCTCACCATCATCGACGACGCGCTCGACAACATCGAAGCCAACCGCGGCCATCGCCCGGTGCTCGAAGATCTCGCGCTCGACGACCAGGGCGCCTACGACCTGCTTGCGAGAGGCGACACCCTCGGGGTGTTCCAGCTCGACGGCGGGCCGATGCGCTCGCTGCTGCGCCAGATGAAGCCCGACAACTTCGAAGACATCTCCGCCGTCATCGCGCTGTACCGGCCTGGCCCGATGGGCGCGAACTCGCACATCAACTACGCGCTGCGCAAGAACAACCTGCAGCCGATCACGCCGATCCACCCCGAGCTCGAAGAGCCGCTGAAAGACATCCTCGATACGAGCTACGGCCTCATCATCTACCAGGAGCAGGTGATGGCGATCGCCCAGCGGGTGGCCGGGTTCTCGCTCGGCCAGGCCGACATCCTGCGGCGCGCGATGGGCAAGAAGAAGAAGTCCGAGCTCGACAAGCAGTACGAGGGATTCTCGGGCGGCATGAAGGCCAATGGCTTCTCGGATGCCGCGATCAAGATGCTCTGGGACATCCTGCTGCCCTTCTCCGACTATGCCTTCAATAAGGCGCACTCGGCTGCCTACGGCGTGCTCAGCTACTGGACCGCGTACCTCAAGGCGCACTATCCGGCCGAGTACATGGCGGCGCTGCTCACGAGCGTCGGTGACGCGCGCGACAAGCTCGCGCTCTACCTCAACGAATGCCGTCGCATGGGCATCAAGGTGCTTCCGCCTGACGTGAACGAGTCGATCGGCTACTTCGCCGCCGTCGGCGAGGACATCCGATTCGGACTCGGCGCGGTCCGCAACGTCGGGTCCAACGTGGTCGACGCGATCCGCGGCGCACGCGAGGCGAAGGGCCGGTTCGAGTCCTTCCACGATTTCCTGAAGAAGTCGCCGCTGCCGGTGGCGAACAAGCGCACGGTCGAGTCGCTCGCGAAGGCGGGTGCATTCGACTCGCTCGGCCACACGCGTCGCTCGCTCGTCGAGATCCACGAGGGCGCGGTCGAGTCGGTCGTAAAGGAGAAGCGGGCCGAGGAGGTCGGCGATTTCGGCTTCGACTTCGACAGCCTCTTCGACGACGACGAGCGGGATGCCGCGCCGTCGCTCGTGCCAGCGCGTCCGGAATGGCCGAAGAAGCAGAAGCTGGCGTTCGAGCGCGACATGCTGGGGCTCTACGTGTCCGATCACCCGCTCGCCGGACTCGAGGCTCCACTCGCGAAGCACGCATCGACGACGATCACCGAGCTGATGACCTCGGATTCGACGCAAGATGCCGATACCGTCACCGTCGCGGGTCTCGTCACGAGCGTTCAGCATCGCATCGCGAAGGCATCGGGCAACCAGTACGGCATGATCACGGTCGAGGACTTCTCGGGCGAGATCACGGTGATGTTCATGGGCAAGGCGTACCAGGAGTTCGCGCCCGGGCTGCAGGCCGATTCGATCGTGGTCGTACGTGGGCGGGTCAGCATGCGTGACGACGGCATGAACCTGCATGCCTACAGCGTGTTCACGCCCGAAATCGGTCAAGACGAAGAGTCGGGCATCGTGAAGATCACGCTGCCCGACCAACGGGCGACGCAGGAGACGACCGAGGCGCTCCGAGATGTGCTCGTACGCCATCACGGGGACACCGAGGTTCGGATCACGCTGACGAAGGGTCGCGTCGGTCGAGTCTTCGAGGTCGGGCAGTACCCGGTGAAGGTGACCGCCGACCTCTACGGCGAGCTGAAGAGCCTGCTGGGCCCGAACTGCCTCGTCTGACCGCGACGTCGCACGGAGCGCCGCGTCGATAGGCTGGGATGCATCATGCTGCGCACCATCGATCTACGTGGAACCCGCCCGACGCCGGCCGGCCTGCTCGCCCTCGTGCCTCGCTCGGCGAGCGACGTCTCGGCGGTGCTCGACACGGTTCGGGCGATCATCGACGAGGTCCGCGAGCATGGCGAGGCGGCGCTGCTCGACCAGGCCGAGCGGTTCGACGGCGTACGGCCGACGGCCGTGCGCGTGCCGCCCGACGAGCTCGCGGCGGCGCTCGAGCGGCTCGACGCCGAGATCCGTTCCGCGGCGTTGCAGACGATCGAGCGCGTGCGTGCCGCGAGCAGGGCGCAGGTGCCCGAGCCCCGGGTCACCCGGCTCGGCAGCGGGGCGGTCGTCGAGCAGCGCTGGCAACCCGTCACGCGCGTCGGACTGTACGTGCCGGGCGGCAAGGCGGTCTACCCGTCGAGCGTCATCATGAACGTCGTGCCGGCGCAGGTGGCCGGAGTACGTTCGATCGCGCTCGCGTCGCCGGCGCAATCCGAGCACGGCGGGCGCATCCACCCGACGATCGCCGCGATCGCCGCGCTGCTCGACATCGACGAGGTCTACGCCATGGGCGGCGCGGGCGCCATCGGCGCGTTCGCGTACGGCGTCGAGGGCATCGGACTCGAGCCGGTGCAACGCGTCACCGGGCCGGGCAACGTCTTCGTCGCCGCAGCCAAGCGGCTCGTGCAGGGCGTCACCGGCATCGATGCCGAGGCCGGTCCGACCGACATCCTGGTCATCGCCGACGACAGTGCCGACCCCGACTTCGTGGCCGCCGATCTCGTGAGCCAGGCGGAGCACGACGAGCTCGCGGCGGCCGTGCTCGTCACCGACTCGCCGGCCCTCGCGGCTCGTGTGATCGAACGACTCGAGGTCAGGGTGTCGACGACGAAGCACAGCGAGCGTGTGCGCCAGGCGATCGAAGGCGCCCAGTCCGCGCTCGTACTCGTCGACGACCTCGCACAGGCGGCCGACTTCGCGAACGCCTTCGGCCCCGAGCACCTCGAGATCCAGGTGCGCGATGCCGACGCCACGCTCGCCCGCATCGAGAATGCCGGTGCCATCTTCATGGGCTCGTACTCGCCGGTGAGCCTCGGCGACTACGCCGCCGGCTCCAATCACGTGCTGCCGACCGGCGGGCAGGCTCGGTACGCCTCGGGGCTCTCGGCAGCGACCTTCCTGAGGCCGCAGCAGATCGTGCGGTACGACGAGCACGCACTCCGCGAGGTCGCCCCCGTCATCGCCGCACTCTCCGCCGAAGAGGACCTCCCCGCCCACGGTGAGGCGGTCACGGCCCGATTCGGGGAGTGAGTCCGCCGGGCGCGTCGGTTCGCGAGAGTCCGCGCTGTGGAGAGCGCCCGAGGCCCATGACCACCGCCGCTAGGCTGGGAGCACCATGTACTGTCCGTTCTGCCGTCACCCCGATTCCCGAGTCATCGACTCCCGCACGAGCGACGACGGGCTCTCGATCCGGCGGCGCCGCCAGTGCCCCGAGTGCGGACGTCGATTCTCCACGACCGAGACGGCCAGCCTCGTCGTCATCAAGCGTTCGGGCGTGATCGAGCCGTTCAGTCGCGAGAAGGTCGTGCTCGGTGTGAAGAAGGCATGTCAAGGGCGACCGGTGACGGACTCCGATCTCGCCGTGCTCGCCCAGAAGGTCGAGGAGACCATTCGCTCGACCGGTGCGTCGCAGATCGAGGCCAACGACATCGGCCTCGCCATCCTGCCGCCGCTCCGCGAGCTCGACGAGGTGGCCTACCTGCGCTTCGCAAGCGTCTACCAGGCGTTCGATTCCCTCGACGACTTCGAGTCGGCGATCGCTCAGCTCCGTGAGGAGCACGGTCGCCTGCCCGCTCGCCCGGTCGAGTGACGTCGGCCCGCTCTCGGCGACTCCGGTAGCCTGAGGCGCGATGTATCGACTTCTCTTCTCCGCCGTCCTCTCTCACCTGGACCCCGAGGACGCGCATCATCTCGCGTTCCGCGTGATCCGAGCGCTGCCGACCCTGGGGCTGGGCAGGCTCGTCGAGCGGTTCACCGCGCCCGACGCCTCGCTCGCCGTGGAGGCGCTCGGACTCCGGTTCCCGTCGCCCTTCGGCGTCGCGGCCGGTTTCGACAAAGACGGGCTCGCCGTGCGCGGTCTCGGCCAGCTGGGCTTCGGCCACGTCGAGGTCGGCACCATCACCGCGATCGCCCAGCCCGGAAACCCGCGGCCGAGACTCTTCCGCCTCGTGGGCGACCGCGCGCTCGTGAACCGCATGGGTTTCAACAACGGCGGTGCGGATGCAGCGGCCGGCCGCCTCTCGCGGCTGTCGCGACGTCGCGATCGCCCCGTGCTCGGCGTGAACATCGGCAAGAGCCGCGTCACCGCCGTCGACGACGCGGTCGCCGACTACGTCCGGAGCGCGAGAGTGCTTGCCCCGTTCGCCGATTACCTCGTCGTCAACGTCAGCTCGCCGAACACGCCGGGTCTCAGAGGCCTGCAGGAGATCGACTCGCTCGCGCCGCTGCTCGAATCGGTGCGCGCCGCGTCCGGTGCCACGCCGCTGCTCGTGAAGATCGCTCCCGACCTCGACGATGCCGAGATCGTGCGCATCTGCGAGCTCGTCCAGCGCCTCGAGCTCGATGGCATCATCGCCACGAACACGACGATCTCTCGCGAGGGGCTTCGTGCTGCGGCATCCGTCGTCGAGAAGATCGGCCCCGGCGGTCTCTCCGGAGCCCCGCTCGCCGCGCGCTCCCTCGAGGTGCTCCGACTGATCTGTGCTCAGGTGCCGGCCGACCTGTGCGTCGTCTCGGTCGGCGGAGTCGAGACCGCGGCCGACGTGCAAGATCGACTGGACGCCGGTGCCACGCTCGTGCAGGGGTACTCCGCGTTCATCTACCGTGGGCCGTTCTGGGCTCGACAGGTCAATCGAGGGCTCGCGCGATTCGCGCGCGGTCGAAACGCAGCACTCGCCGCGTAGCGCGAACTCAGAGCACGCCGAGGTCGGCGAGGTGGTCGGCGATGGTCGAGCCATCGCTCGCGGACACCCAGGGCACGCCGGTTGCGTGCTGTTCGCCCTTCGTGCGCCCACCTGCCAGCACGGCTTCGCCGGTGGAGAGACGACGGATCGCCACCGCGGTCACCCGACCCGGGTGATCGGTCGCGAAGCGTTCGTAGAGCTCTTCGTCGTGTTGCCCGTCGTCGCCGATCAGGAGCCAGCGCATGTCGGGGAACTCTTCGGCGAGGCGCCGGAGATTGTCGGCCTTGTGCTCGCGGCCGCTCCTGAACCAGCGGTCGTGCGTCGGCCCCCAATCGGTGAGCAGGAGGGGGCCGGCGGGGTAGAGATTGCGAGAGAGGAACCTGGTGAGCGTGGGGGCGACGTTCCATGCGCCCGTCGACAGGTAGATGACGGGTGAGCCGGGGTGCGACCTCACGAGCCGCTCGAACAGCACCGCCATGCCGGGCGTGGGGATGCGCGCATGCTCATCGAGCACGAAGGTGTTCCAGAATGCGACGAACGGGCGGGGGAGTGCCGTGACCATGACCGTGTCGTCGACATCGGAGATGATGCCGAAGTCGACGTCGGGGCCGACGATCCAGATGGGTGCCTCGACCGGCTCGGACCCCTCGGCGGTGAGGGTGACGCGGTGCCAGCCGGGTTCGAGCGAGACCGGGACCTTCGTGTCGACGACGCCGCCGCGATCGGCGAGCACTTCGATGCGCTGGCCGCCCACCTCGATGACGACGGGCACATCACCGACGGGCACGCTGGTGAAGCTCCGCCAGCCGCGGATGCCCTGTTCTCCTCGTCGACGACGCCGCTTGGAACGATCGTCGGGATCGACGGGGCGACTGAGCAGCACCCGGCAGAGCACGCGAACCCAAGCGGTCGAGCCGTACCCGGTGTACGGCACCACCGTCGGCACGTGGCCGCGTCGACGGGCCCAACGCTCGCGGATGTCGTGGATCCAGTCTTCGAGGCGCGCAGCACGATGCCGGACCTGGCGCTCTCGTTGTCCGGCCGGAGGGGGGGAGCTCGCCGGCATCCACTCAGTCTGTCATGCGCCGGCGTCGAGCCGCGAAACGGAGGGTGCACAGGTGGTCTTCTGCAGGGGGTCGCGCCGGGTAGAGTAGACGCGCAACTGAGGAGGTTCCGTGCCGAATGTCGACCTGATCCTGGGGGCCGATCCGAGCCGGAGACGCTCGATCCGCACCGAGCCGACGCAGCGACGCAGTTCGCAGCGGCTCGACGCGCTGCTCGACGCGGCGGCGGAGATCGTCGACGAGTCCGGATTCGAACGTCTGACCACGCAGATGGTGGCCGAGCGGGCGGGCGCCTCCATCGGCACCGTCTACCGGTACTTCCCCGATCGCGTGGCGGTGCTGCACGCGCTCCGCGAGCGTTCGGTGCGCCGATTCCGCGAACGCGTCGCCGACGACATGGAGCGTGCCGAGCTCGACACCTGGTGGCACGTCGTCGATGTCGCGCTCGATGCCTGTGCAGCGATGTACCGCAACGAGCCGGGCTTCAGCGTCGTGCACGCCGCTCGTCGCGAGACGGCGGAGGGCGACATCGAACCCGAGTTCGCGCACCGCATGGCGAGGCTCATCGAGGCGGAGTTCGGCGGCACGGCCGACGACGCCGAGCTGCGGTTCCGCCTCGGCATCTCGATCGAACTCGGCGATGCGCTGATCAGCCGCGCCTTCGAACGCGACGCTGCCGGCGACGACCGGTACCTCGCCGAAGCCAAGCGACTCGTGCGCGACTATCTCACGGAGCACCTGGGCGAAGCGCTCGCCTCCAGCAACGCCGCCTGATCGGGGAGCCGCGCGGCGACGCGCCGCGTCGTGCTCGTTGCCTCGGCACGCGATTGATGTTTGGCTGGACGTCGGGTTCGGCGACCGCCGGGCCTGGAATGAGGCAGCATGATCGAGTTCCGCAACGTCACGAAGCAGTTCCCCGACGGCACCGTCGCCGTCGCGAACGTCGACATCGTCATTCCCCCGCGGAAGACGACGGTGCTCGTCGGATCGTCGGGCTCCGGCAAGACGACCCTGCTGCGCATGATCAACCGAATGGTCGATCCCACGTCCGGCCAGGTGCTCATCGACGGCACCGACGTCGCGACCCGCGAACCGGTGGCGCTCCGCCGCAGCATCGGCTACGTCATGCAGAACTCGGGGTTGCTGCCGCATCGCAAGGTGATCGACAACGTCGCGACCGTTCCGCTCCTGCGCGGTGAGACGCGACGCGACGCGCATGCGCACGCGCTCGAACTGCTCGACACGGTCGGTCTCGACCGATCGCTCGCGGACAAATACCCGAGCCAGCTGTCGGGCGGGCAGCAGCAGCGCGTGGGCGTCGCGCGGGGACTCGCGGTCGATCCCAACATCCTGTTGATGGATGAGCCCTTCGGAGCGGTCGACCCGATCGTGCGCGCCGAGCTCCAGCAGGAGCTGCTCCGCCTGCAAGGAGACCTCGGCAAGACGGTGGTCTTCGTCACACACGACATCGACGAGGCATTCCTGCTGGGTGATCAGGTCGTCATCATGCAGTACGGCGGCCAGATCTCACAGGCGGCATCGCCGGCCGAAATCCTCGCGAACCCGGCCGATGACTTCGTCGCGGACTTCGTGGGCGCCAATCGCGGAAAGCGCGCCCTGCACCTCACCGAGATCGGCGGGCGGCAGCTCGTCGTCGATGCCGACGGCCGTCCGGCTGGAGTGCTCGCCTCGTGAACTGGCTCTGGTCGAACCTCGACCTGGTCGGCGAGCTGACGCTCACGCACCTCGCATTGTCGGTGCCCGCGATCATACTGAGTTTCGTGATCTCCGTACCGATCGGTTGGCTCGCACACCGGTACCGGTGGTCGCGCGGCGTGCTGCTCGCGCTGTGTGCGCTGCTCTACGCGATCCCGTCACTCGCACTCTTCATCGCGCTGCCGGCACTCACCGGTCTCGGGCTCCGGTCGCCGGTCAACCTCGTGATCGCCCTGACGCTCTACGGCATCGCCGTCATCGTGCGCACCTCAGCGGATGCGTTCGACTCGGTCGAACGAGATATCCGCCAGTCGGCGACCGCGGTGGGCTACTCCGCCGCCGGTCGGTTCTGGGCCGTCGAGCTGCCGCTCGCCGGTCCGGTGCTGCTCTCCGGGCTGCGGGTCGTCGTCGTCAGCACGGTGAGCCTCGCGACGGTGGGCGCCGTGATCGGCGTGCGCAGCCTCGGCACCCTCTTCACCGACGGGTTCCAGCGCGGCATCCAGCTCGAGATCTTCACCGGCATCGTGGCGACGATCGCTGTCGCCCTCGTGCTCGATGGAGTCGTCGTGCTCGCCGGACGCCTGCTCATGCCATGGTCGCGCCCGCGCCCGGCGACACGGAAGGCTGCGCCGCCTCGCCTCGTGAAGCAGGTGGACGTCGCATGAACCTGCTCATCGACGGCTTCGCGTGGGTTCTCGACCCGGCCAACTGGAGCGGCGTCGGCAGCATTCCGCAGCGACTCTGGGAGCACATCTGGATCTCGGCGCTCGTGCTCGTGATCGCTTCCGCGATCGCGCTGCCTGCCGGTGCCCTCATCGGGCACACCGGCAAGGGTAGAGAGCTCGCCGTGATGGTCTCCGGCGGTCTCCGTGCGTTGCCGACGCTCGGCGTGCTGACCCTCTTCGGTCTCTGGATCGGCATCGGCCTGGGCGCTCCGATCATCGCACTGGTCATCCTCGCCATCCCGCCACTCCTCGCAGGCGCCTACGCCGGCTTCGAGTCGGTCGACCGTCGCACGATCGATGCGGCGCGCGCGATGGGCATGCGCGAGGTGCAGGTCGTCGGCAAGGTCGAAGTGCCCCTCGGCCTCCCGATCATCGTCGGCGGCATCCGATCGGCGACGCTGCAGATCATCGCGACCGCGACGCTCGCCGCGTACATCGCCGACGACGGCCTCGGACGCTTCATCTTCGCGGGCTTGAAGACGCGCAACTACGACGAGATGCTCGGCGGCTCGATCCTCGTCATCCTCCTCGCCCTCATCGTCGACGGCATCTTCGCGATCACCCAGCGTCTCGTCGTGCCCACCGGGGTGCGCGCGACGCGCACCAGAGAGCTCCGCTCGCGGCCGGCCCGGCCGCGAGCGGTCGTGGGGCAACCCATCACCGAAGGGAATCGAGAATGAACACAGCAGGAAAAGGCCGGCTCGCTGCCCTGGCAGCGGTCGCGGTCGGGGCGACAGTGGCCCTGGCAGGGTGCGCAGCGGGCGATCCGCTGGACAGCGGATCCGGAGACGGCGGCGGCTCCTCGGAGACGATCGTCGTCGGTTCGCAGGACTACTACTCCAACGAGATCATCGCCGAGATCTACGCTCAAGCGCTCGAAGAGAACGGCTACACGGTCGAGCTCGAGCCTCGCATCGGTCAGCGCGAGGTCTACATTCCCGAGATCGAGAACGGTGAGATCGACGTCTTCCCCGAGTACACCGGCAATCTGCTGCAGTACTACGTGCCCGACACCGAGGCGACGACGAGCGACGACGTCTACGCCGAGCTCGAGACGGCGCTGCCCGAGGGGCTCCGGGTGCTCGACCAGTCGTCGGCCACCGACCAGGACTCGTACAACGTGACCAAGGAGTTCTCCGAGGCCAACGACGTGACGAGCCTCGCCGACCTCGCGAAGGTCACCACGCCGCTCACTCTCGGCGGCAACTCCGAGCTCGCGACGCGTCCGTACGGCCCCGACGGGCTGAAAGAGGTGTACGGCGTCGATGTCGCCTTCACTCCGATCGAAGACAGTGGCGGCCCGCTGACGCTCAAGGCTCTCGTCGACAACCAGGTGCAACTCGTGAACATCTACAGCGCCGACCCGAACATCAAGGCCAACGACCTCGTGACGCTCGAAGACCCCGATGGGCTCTTCCTCGCCTCGAACGTCGTGCCGGTCGTGAGTGAGAAGGTCACCGACGAGATCGCCGAGGTCATCAACACGGTGAGCGCTGCGCTCACCGCCGAAGATCTGGTCGCCCTCAACTCGCTGAGCGTGAACGAACAGCAGTCGGCCGATGAGATCGCGAAGGACTGGCTCGCCGAGAAGTCGCTCTTCTAAGGCTTCACGTCGAGGTTCGACGGGTCGGATGCTGCGGCGTCCGGCCCGTCGTCGTGTATGGCCGAGGTCACCGCAGCGGCCTCCATGTGCTTCGCCTCTGAGCGAACGAGCAGCTTCTTCACGCCCCATGCGGCGAGGAGGAAGAGGGCGATGATGCCGACGAAGACATAGCCGGCCCAGTGCAGCTCGCGGCTGAGCTCGCGGTAGCTGCCCGCAGCGAGCCAGCCGACGGTGACGTAGGCGAACGCCCAGATGACGCACGCCGGCACCGTCCACGCGATGAAGCGTCGGTAGCGCATCGTGCTCATGCCGACGGTGAGCGGGATGAGGGAGTGCAGCACCGGCAGGAAGCGGGAGATGAAGACGGCCGGGCCGCCCCGACGCTCGAGATAGCGCTGCGCGCGATCCCAGTTCTCATCGCCGATCTTCCGGCCGACCCAGGATGCGTGGATGTGCGGTCCGAACCAGCGACCGAGCGCGAACCCGATGCTCTCGCCGATGAGCGCGCCGACGATGACGGCGATCGCGAGTGCGAAGTACTCGCCGAGCCCGTCGACGGCCGTCGACGCGACGATCACAACGGTGTCACCGGGCACCACGAGCCCGACCAGCACCGAGGTCTCGAGCAGCATGCCGAGCCCGGCGAGCAGGGTACGGGCGACGGGGTCGACAGCCTGCACGGTGTCGAGAATCCAGTCGAGGATCTCGTTCATCATCCGAGCGTACCGAGGCGCGCCGGCGTCGACATCAGACTGCGGGGTGATTCCGTGCGAGGCCCGACCGTACCGCGGACGGATGGCGGGTCAGGGTCCGAAGCGCCCGCCGCGCATCACGTGGTGCCGACCAGGGTGACGAGCAGCGACGCGATCGGCAGCGCGACGATGAGGGCGGCGGCGAAGACCGCGACCAGCCGACTCGAGGTGTGCGGAGGACGACCGGTCTCGCCGAGCCGGGAGAGGCGTGCCTCGAGCATCTCCGCGTCGGGGATCACCCCGCCGGAGTCGGCGTACGCGCCGGGTTCGCCGCCGCTGCCGACCTGCAGCATCGCGCTCCGGAGTGCGTCGTCACCGGCGGCATGCCGTGCCTGGTCGTCGGCCAGCATCTCGGCGAGGAGGGCGACCGAGCGCTCGGCGCGGTTTGCGATCGGGAACCACGGCAGCGCACTGTGCCAGGCGCGGAACGCGAGGAGCACGAGGTGATGGAGCTGGTCGAGGTGGGCTCGTTCATGGGCGATGACGGCTCGAAGTTCCGATTCCCCGAGTGCGTCGATGAGTCCGTCGGTGAGCACGGTCGCCGTGCGGATGCCGGGCACGCAGTAGGCGAGGGGGAGCGGGTGGGCGAGGACCCGGGTCCGTGGCTGGCCCGGCAGCGGGTCGCCGAGCAGCGCGATCAGCTGGTGCTGACGCCGCCGCTCGCGTTCGGCCGTCACTGCGGTGAGGGCGAGGTTCAGGGCGAGGTGCACGGCAAGGCCGGCGGCGAGGGTGAGCGCTGCGAGGTGCACGACGCCGAAGTCCGGAGGGATCGGCCCCGTGAAGAGGTGCGGGAGCAGGGCTGCTGCCGCACCGAGCAGTGAACCGGCGGGCGAGGAGCCGTAGACGAGCAGACAGCCGATCATCGCGAGCCCGCCGCCGAGCGCGATGGACTGCCAGAGTGCGAGTGCAGCCGCCGGCGAACGCGACGGCCACGATGCGCGCGAGAGCGCGACCGGCACCGGCCACGCGAGGAGGAGCGCGAACCCGCCGAGCAGTGCGGCGACGAGGAGCATGGTCAGGAGGAGGAGAGATCGTCGAGGAGTCGGCGCAGTGTGGCGGCTTCGCCTGCGCTCACCGTGCCGACGAAGCGCGCGAGTGCGGCGTCGCGGTCGCTCGACCGGTCGAGCACCTCGTGCATGAGCTCGGCAGTGTGCTCTTCGCGAGTCAGGAGGGCCCGGTACCGATGCGGTCGCGTTTCTCGCGCCCGAGTCACGAACCCCTTGCGCTCGAGGCGGGACAGCACGGTGAGCATCGTCGTCGTGGCCACGGCCCGCCCGGGTTCGCCGTCGTGCACGGCGAGCGCATCGCGAAGATCGTTCGCGGTGAGGCCGGCATCACGCGACCACAGCACCTCCATCACGGAGCGCTCCAGTTCGCCGAGACTTGCCATGACCCCAGACTACCGTCGAACGACCAAATGTTCTACGCTCGGTAGAAGAAGGTTCTACGAGATGTAGAACTCGCGAGATCACGACGCGAACGCGTGTGAAAGGGGCATCCGTGAACGAGCTGCTCGACCCGCTGCTCCTGGCCCGATGGCAGTTCGGACTCACGACCGTCTATCACTTCCTGTTCGTGCCGCTCACGATCGGCCTCGCGACGACGACGGCCGTCTTCCAGACGGCGTGGTTCCGCACGGGCAAGGCGGAGTACCTGCGGATCACGAGGTTCTTCGGCTCGATCTTCCTCATCAACTTCGCCATGGGCGTCGTCACCGGCATCGTGCAGGAGTTCCAGTTCGGCATGAACTGGTCGGAGTACTCGCGCTTCGTCGGCGACGTGTTCGGCGCGCCGCTCGCGCTCGAGGGGTTGCTCGCATTCTTCTTCGAAGCGACGTTCATCGGCCTCTGGATCTTCGGCTGGGACAAACTGCCGCGCCGCGTGCACCTGGCCACCATCTGGGCGACGGCGATCGGGTCGATCGCGTCGGCGTACTTCATCATCGCCGCGAATGCGTTCATGCAGAACCCGGTCGGCTACCAGATGAACGTCGAACGCGGCCGCGCCGAGCTCGTCGACATCGGCGCGCTCCTCACCAATCCGGTCGCCGTCGCGGCGTTCCCGCACACCATCGCCGCGAGCTTCATGGTCGCTGCCGGCCTCATCATCAGCGCCGCGGCGTGGCACCTCGCGCGAAACCAGCACCTCGACACCATGCGGCCCGCACTGAAGTTCGGCCTGTGGGTGATGGTCGGCTCCGGCATCCTGACGACACTGTTCGGCGACCAGTTGAGCCTCGCCATGGTCGCAACCCAGCCGATGAAGATGGCGGCGGCCGAGGCGACGTACAACACCGTGTGCGGGGCGGACGCCTCGTTCTCGATCTTCACCCTCGGCACACCCGACGGCTCGAGTGAACTGTTCTCGATCCGGGTGCCGTACCTGCTCTCATTCCTCTCGACGCACACCTTCGACGGCTGCGTCGAGGGCATCAACGACCTCCAGGCGCAGTACCAGGAGCTCTACGGGCCGGGTGACTACGCCCCGATCATCTGGGTGACCTATTGGGCGTTCCGCTGGATGATCGGCCTCGGCCTCGCGCACGTCTTCGTCGCCGTCGTCGGGCTGTGGCTGACCAGGAAGGGTCGCATGCCGAAGCAGGCATGGATCTGGAAGGTCGCGATCTGGAGCTTCCCCCTCTCGCTCGCAGCCATGATCGTGGGCTGGGTCTTCACCGAGATGGGCCGGCAGCCCTGGATCGTCTTCAGCCTGCTGCCGACGGAATCGGCCGTCTCGCCGAACGTGACCGGCCTCGAAGTTCTCATCTCGCTCGTCGCGTTCACGCTCATCTACGGTGCGCTCGCGCTCGTCGAGGTCAGGCTCGTCATTCGGGCGATCAGGAACGGGCCGCCCGAGGTCGGCGAACCGGACCCCGAGACCGGTCGCCACGAACCCGCCACGACGGTCTACTAGGAGGAGACGGACATGGATCTCACGGTGCTCTGGTTCTGGATCGTCGCCTTCCTCTTCGTGGGCTACTTCGTGCTCGACGGGTTCGATTTCGGCGTCGGCATGTCGCTCCCGTTCCTCGGAAGGGACGACACCGATCGGCGCGTACTCATCAACTCCATCGGGCCCGTGTGGGACCTGAACGAGACCTGGGTGATCGTCGCCGGAGCCGCGCTCTTCGCCGCGTTCCCCGAGTGGTACGCCACGCTGTTCTCCGGCTTCTATCTCGCCCTGCTCCTCATCCTGCTCGCGCTCATCGCACGCGGAGTCTCGTTCGAGTACCGCCATCAGCGCCCCGAATCGAGCTGGAAGAACTGGTTCGACGGGATGATCGTCGTCGGCTCTACGGTGCCGTCGTTTCTGTGGGGCGTCGCCTTCGCGAACATCGTGCAGGGCGTGCCACTCGATGCCGGCCACAACTACACGGGTACCCTCTTCGACCTGTTGAATCCGTACGCCCTGCTCGGTGGCCTCACCACCCTGCTGCTGTTCTTCACGCACGGCGTGGTCTTCGCATCACTGAAGACCGAGGGCGAACTGCGTGAGCGCGCGCGACGGCTCGCGACACGCTCCGGCCTCGTCACGATCGTCGTCGCGGCGGCGTTCCTGCTCTGGACCGGCTTCGCGTTCGGGAGTCTCGGGTTCTGGGTGCTCGCGGCCCTCGCCGCAGTCGCCCTCATCGGCGGTTGGCTCGCGAACACGCGGGGCGCGGAGCGCGTCGCCTTCACCCTGTTCGCGATCACCATCGCGGCTGCCGTGCTGGCACTGTTCGCCTCGCTCTTCCCGGATGTGATGCCAGCGTCGAACGACGCCGCCAACAGCCTGACGATCGAGAACGCATCGAGCAGCACCTACACGCTCACGGTGATGAGTTGGGTCGCAGTGATCTTCCTGCCACTCGTGCTCGCGTACCAGGGCTGGACGTACTGGGTATTCCGCAAGCGCGTCTCGCGAGCATCCGTCGAAGCGGCAGCGCACTGAGGTGAAGCCGCTCGATCCGCGGTTGCTCCGCCGCTCGCGCGCCGCACGCGGGTTTCTCGCGGCGGGGGCCGGTCTCGCCCTCGTGCAGAGCGCGGCGATCGTCGCGTTCGCCTGGGCGCTCGCGTCACTGGTCGCCGGCTTCATCGACGGGTTGCGGATGTCGCAGGCGGCGCCGCTCATCGCACTGCTCGTCGCCGCGGCATCCGCTCGTGCCGTAGCCGCGTGGCTCTGGGACGTGGTCGGCTCGGCCGGTTCCGCGCGGGTGAAAGCCGAACTGCGCAGCGAACTGCTGACGGCGCTCGAGGCCGATCCCGGCGGGTTGCCCGGCTTCACCACGGCGCGGATCGCGACCGTGCTCGGACCGGGCCTCGATGCGCTCGACGAGTACTTCGGCCGGTACCTGCCCCAACTCGTGTCGACGATCGTGGTCACGCCGGTGCTGATCGCGCTGGCGTGGCTGGCCGATCCGTTGTCGGGTCTCGTGCTCGTGATCGTGCTGCCGCTGATACCCGTGTTCATGGCGCTCATCGGCATGGCGACCGAGGTGGTGCAACGACGGCAATGGCAGAGCCTGACGGCGCTGTCGCGCGGCTTCCTCGAGGTCGTCGGGGGATTGTCGACACTGTTGCTCTTCGGGCGCGCCGAACGTCAGGCCGCTCGGATCGGAGCGGTCACCGACGACTACCGCGCGCGCACCATGAAGGTGCTGCGCATCACGTTCCTCTCGGGCTTCACGCTCGAATTCGCGGCGAGCCTCTCGGTGGCACTCGTGGCGGTGTCGATCGGCCTGAGGCTGGTCTCGGGCGACCTGACACTGCTCCCCGGCCTCTTCGTCCTCGTGCTGGCGCCCGAGGTCTTCCTCCCGCTCCGGAACGTGGGGGCGGCCTTCCATGCGTCGACGGCGGGCGTCGCCGCCTCGGTCGATGCCTTCGACCTGCTGGATGCCGCGGACGGCGCCCGCCGATCGACTCCGACGGGCGATGGGGTGAGCGCAGGTGGCAGCGCATCGCTGTCCCTGCGCGGCGTACGGGTGCTGCGCGGTGGCCGGGTCGTGCTCGAGGCGCCGGAGCTCGTCGGAATGCCCGGTGAGGTCATCGCCGTGACGGGGACGAGCGGATCGGGCAAGTCGAGTCTCTTCGCTGCCATGCTCGGACTCGCTGACGTCGACGGCGAAGCGCTCCTCGACGGGGCGCCGCTCGGGGCGGCCAGCCGCGGTCGAATCGCATGGTCGGGACAGGTGCCGACCCTGCTCGCGGGTTCGATCGCCTCGAACGTCCGACTGGGCGCCGAAGACGCCGACCCCGCGCTGACGATCCGTGCGTGCCGGCTCGCCGGCGTCGACCTCGATCCGGGGCTGCTGCTCGGCCCGGGCGGATCGGGCGTGTCGGGCGGACAAGCCCAGCGCGTGGCGACGGCGCGGGCGATCCATCGGCTGCTCGCCCGCGACGCGCGCCTGTTGCTGCTCGACGAGCCGAGTTCCGCCCAAGACGGCCGTCGTGAGGCACGACTCGCCGACGCACTCCGCGAGCTCGCGGCGGAGGGTCGCATCGTCGTCGTGGCGACCCACCGCAGCGCGCTCGCCGAGCGGGCCGACCGCGTGATCGAACTGGAGGCCGTGCATGTCTGATCGCACCGCGGAGCTGCTGCGTCGCGCCGTGCCGAGCCTTCGCCGGCTCGCGCCGTCGGTACTGTTCGGCATCGCCTCGGCAGGATCGAGCATCGCGCTGCTCGCGTGCTCGGCGTGGCTCATCGCCCGAGCGGCCGAGCAGCCGCCCGTGCTCTACCTCTCGATCGCCATCGTGGGGGTGCGGGCGTTCGCACTCGGTCGCTCCGTCTTCCGCTACCTCGAACGGCTGAGCGGCCACGACGCCTCGTTCCGCCAACTGGCCACGATCCGCGCGAGCGTGTTCGAGCGGATGCTGCCCGTCGCCCCCGACGGCATCGCGACGAGCCGTCGCGGTGAACTGCTCGATCGCTTCGTGAGCGACGTCGACGAGCTCCAGAACGTACCGCTGCGGGTCGTGCAGCCGCTCGTGAGCGCGGGGCTCGTGCTCGTCGGCGCGGTCATCGGCATCGGCTTCCTCGCCCCGCAGTCGGCCATCGCCGTGCTCGTCTGCCTCGTCCTGGGCATCTCGACGGCGCTCATCGTGCAGCACCGGGCCGTCGGCGCTGCTGAGCGGTCCGCCGCCCCGCTTCGTGGCGAGCTGCAGGCGGCGATCGTCGAGCACGTGCAGGCGCTGGAGGTCCTCGTCGCCTTCGACGCCGCAGAGGCCGGACGGCGTCGCATCGATGAGCTGGGGGCGAGGTACGCACGCGTGACGCGGTCGCGCGCAGCGGCGACAGGTGCCGCGGCTGCAGCGGTGAGCGCGATCGGCGGGTTCGCCGTCGCGGCGAGTCTCGGCACGGCGGCACCGCTCTTGCAGGGCGGTCGCATCGACGCGCCGACCTTCGCGGTGCTCTGCCTCGTACCGCTCGCGATCGCGGAGGTCGCCGCGGCGGTGCCGTTGGCTGTTTCCGCCCTCCGGCTCGCACGAACGAGCGCGGCGCGGATCGCCGCGGCGGTGCCGGATGCGGCACCGATGGGCATTCCGGTCGGCCCCGTCTCGCCGGCGCAACCGCCGACCGATCGGCCGCCGAGGATCGAGTTGCGCGGCGTCCGGGTCGTGTGGCCCACCACCGAGACGCCGACGGCGGAGTCCGCCGACCGGGGCGTCGCCCTGCACCACGTCGACCTCGTGATCGAGCCGGGCGAGCGGATCCTCGTGCGGGGGAGTTCAGGTGCCGGCAAGACGACCCTCGCCCACGTCCTCGTGCGCTTCCTCGACTACTCCGGGTCGTATCGTCTCGGCGGCGTCGAAGCATCGTCGCTGGAGCCCGCCGCCGTGCGACGCATCGTCGGCCTCGTGGAGCAGCGCCCGTGGCTCTTCGACGAGGACGTGCGCCAGAACCTCCTGTTCGCGCGAGACACCGCGAGTGACGGCGAGCTGCTCGAGGTGCTCGATCGGGTCGGTCTTCGAGCCTGGCTCGAGGAACGGGGCGGCCTCGACGCGAAGGTCGGCGAGCGCGGTGCCCTCGTCTCCGGCGGCCAGGCGCAGCGTATCGCCCTGGCCCGTGCGATGCTCGCGCGGTTCCCGGTGCTGGTGCTCGACGAGCCGACGGCGAGCGTCGACCCCGAACGGGCGAATGCACTGCTGCGCGACCTGACGTCGGCCGCCACCCGCTCGGGCAGCAGCGTCGTGCTGATCTCCCACGGGCCGGTCGATCTCGGCCTGGTCGACCGCGTGGTGTCGATCGAGGACGGTCGCCTGATGGGGCGATGATCGGGCGGCTCGAGCCGGCGTTCTAGGCTGAGGGAGTGCCGCACCGCGTCCGTCATCGCATCCTGTCGGGATGGCGCGACCCCGAGGCGGTCTTCCGGGCCCTGTACACGGACGCCGAGTATCTCGTGTGGCTCGATGGCGGCACGGATGCCGTCACGGGCGTGAGCGTGCTGGCGACGGCACACGCGGGGAGCGAGTTCGTGACCGCCGACGTGCACCGCGGCACGATCAGTCTCAGCAGCCCGATGACCGAGAACGCCGGGATCTCGAGCATGACCTCCGTCTTCGAGCTGCTCGGCCAGGTGCTGCGCGAGCGGCGGGTGGAGGCGACTGCGGCAGCGGACGACGGACCCGGCCCGCTCGGTTGGTTCGGCTGGTTCGGCTACGAACTCGGGGCGCAGCTGCAGGGCGCTCCGGTCGCCCGGGCCGAGACGGCCGATGCCGCGTTCCTCTTCGTCGACCGCGCCATCGTCTTCGACCACTCTTCCCGCGAGGTGCGTCTCGTCTGGCTGCACGACGAGACGGCGGGGGAGCCCGCTTTCGATGCGTGGGCCACCGACCTCGCCGCGGCGATCGAGCTGGTCGACGCGGCATCCGTGCCGGCGCCGTCGGCGAGCCCTCCCGATGACGCCGCGGAACTCGACACCGCCCATTCGCCCGCCGCGGGCGCGACGCACGCGAGCCGCTGGCGACACGACGTCGCGCGGTACACCCGGCTCATCGCCGAATGCCAGGCCGCGATCGTGCGCGGCGACGCGTACCAGCTCTGCCTCACGAACCGGGTCGACGTCGATGTTCGACCCGATCCCGCCGCGACCTACCTGGAGTTGCGCGCGTCGAGCCCGAGCCATCACGGCGGGTTGCTCCGATTCGGTGACACGGCGCTGCTCAGCGCGTCGCCCGAGCAGTTCTTGAGCGTGGACCGACACGGCCGGGTCTCCACGAAGCCGATGAAGGGAACCCGGCCGCGGAGCGTCGATCCTGTGCACGACGCGGCCTTGCGCCGCGAACTCCTCGAGAGTGAGAAGGAGCGCGCCGAGAACCTCATGATCGTCGACCTCATGCGCAACGACCTCGGACGCGTCGCCGAGCTCGGCACCGTCGAAGTACCCGTGCTGCTCGACGTCGAGCAGTACGCGCACGTGCATCAGCTCGTGTCGACGATCACGGCGCAGCTGCGGCATCCGCTCACCGCGCTCGATGTCGTGCAGTCGGCGTTCCCTGCCGGCTCGATGACCGGCGCGCCCAAGCGCAGCGCCATGACCATCCTGCACACGCTCGAGGGCGGTCCGCGCGGGATCTACTCGGGCGCTTTCGGGTATCTCGGCGTCGACGGCAGCGCCGACCTCGCGATGGTGATCCGCTCGATCGTGCTGACCGCTCATGGCGCGAGCATCGGCACGGGAGGCGGCATCACCGCACTCTCGGTCGCTGCCGAGGAGGTCGAGGAGACCCGCGTGAAGGCGAGGGCACTGCTCGCCGTGCTCGGAGCGGATCCGCACGCCCTGGAGTGAGTAGGCTTGATCTTCGAGTGCGCCGTGTTCCGGCGCGCCCGGAATCCCCGAGCGATACACGATTGAGAGTCACGTGGCACACGACCAGGACCCAGCGCACGCCGACGCGGGCGCGTACGACTTCGCCTCCATCCAGGCGAAGTGGCTTCCCGTGTGGGATGAGTCCGAGCCGTTCCGCGCCGGGCTTCCTGGCGACACGAGGCCGCGCAAGTACATCCTCGACATGTTCCCGTATCCCTCCGGCGACCTGCACATGGGCCACGCCGAGGCGTTCGGCTACGGCGACACGGTCGCCCGATACTGGCGCCACCAGGGGTTCGACGTGCTGCATCCCGTCGGCTGGGACTCCTTCGGCCTGCCGGCTGAGAACGCGGCGATCAAGCGCGGCATCGACCCGCGCGGGTGGACCTACGAGAACATCGAGCAGCAGAAGCGCTCGTTCCGCCAGTACGCCCCGTCGTTCGACTGGTCGCGCGAACTCCACACGAGCGACCCCGAGTACTACAAGTGGAACCAGTGGCTGTTCCTGAAGCTGTACGAGCAGGGCATCGCCTACCGCAAGGCGGGACAGGTCAACTGGTGCCCCAACGACCAGACGGTGCTCGCGAACGAGCAGGTCATCGACGGTCATTGCGAGCGCTGCGGTGCGGTCGTCACCAAGAAGGCGCTCACGCAGTGGTACTTCCGGGTCACCGACTACGCCGATCGCCTGATCGACGACCTGAACCAGCTCGAGGGCGCCTGGCCGTCGAAGGTGCTGTCGATGCAGCGCAACTGGATCGGCCGCTCATCGGGTGCCGACGTCGAGTTCGAGATCGAGGGGCACGCGGAGCGCGTTTCGGTCTTCACGACGCGCCCCGACACGCTGTACGGCGCGACGTTCATGGTGGTGGCGCCCGACTCGGAGATCGCGGCCGAACTCGCCGGCGGGGCATCCGCCGAGGTGCAGACCCGATTCAAGGACTACCTCGAATCGGTGCGCTCCGAGAGCGACATCGACCGGCTCTCGACCGACCGGCCGAAGACCGGTGTCTTCCTCGAGCGGTACGCCGTGAACCCGGTCAACGGCGAACGCCTGCCGATCTGGGCCGCCGACTACGTGCTGGCCGACTACGGCCACGGCGCGATCATGGCGGTGCCCGCCCACGACCAGCGCGACCTCGACTTCGCGCGTGCGTTCAATCTGCCCGTGCGCGTCGTGGTCGACACCAACGCGCCGGTCACCGGTGTCATCCCCGTCATCCCGCTCGACGAGAACGGCGACCCGTACCTGCCCGACGACCTGCCCGCCGACGATCCGGTGTCGACCGGCATCGCGCTCGCGGGCGAGGGACGACTCGTGAACTCCGGCCCGCTCAACGGGCTGTCGAAGTCGAACGCGATCCGTCGCGTGATCGAGCTCCTCGCCGAACGCGGGCTCGGGCGCTCGTCGAAGAACTATCGCCTGCGCGACTGGCTCATCTCGCGTCAGCGCTACTGGGGCACGCCGATTCCGATCATCCACTGCCCGTCGTGCGGTGAAGTCCCGGTTCCCGAGGCGGAACTGCCGGTGCAGCTGCCGGATGCCGCGGGGCTCGACCTGAAGCCCAAGGGTGCGAGCCCGCTCGGCGCCGCCGAGGAATGGGTGAACGTCGCCTGCCCGAAGTGCGGCGGCGACGCGCGACGCGACTCCGACACGATGGACACCTTCGTCGACAGCTCGTGGTACTACCTCCGGTACTTGAACCCCAATGATGACGCGCGCGCGTTCGACCCCGCCGAGGCCGAGAAGTGGGCACCCGTCGACCAGTACGTCGGTGGTGTCGAGCACGCGATCCTGCATCTGCTCTACTCCCGTTTCATCACCAAGGTGCTCTTCGACCTCGGGTACCTGAGCTTCACTGAGCCGTTCACGTCGCTGTTGAACCAGGGCATGGTCATCATGGACGGCACCAAGATGTCGAAGTCCAAGGGAAACCTCGTCGAATTCGCGAGCGAGCTGCGGGCTCACGGTGCAGACGCGTTGCGAGTCACGCTCGCCTTCGCGGGTCCGCCCGAAGACGACATCGACTGGGCGGACGTCTCGCCGGTCGGCGCCTCGAAGTTCCTCGCGCGGGCATGGCGCATCTCGGGTGAGGTCACCTCAGATCCCTCGGTGGAGTGGAAGACGGGCGATCCGGCTCTGCGCCGCGTCACCCACCGGCTGCTCGCCGATGCACCGGGTCTCGTGGAGGCGTTCAAGTTCAACGTCGTCGTGGCCCGGCTCATGGAACTCGTGAACGCGACCCGCAAGGCGATCGATTCCGGCGCGGGCGCCGGCGACGCAGCAGTGCGCGAGGCAGCGGAGGTCACGGCGATGATCCTCGACCTCTTCGCGCCGTTCACCGCGGAAGACATGTGGCAGCGCCTCGGCTACGAGCCGACGATCGCGCTCGTGCCGTGGCGCAAGGCCGACCCTGCGCTCCTCGTCGAGGAGTCGGTGACGGCGATCGTGCAGGTCGACGGCAAGGTTCGCGACCGTCTCGAGGTGTCGCCGAAGATCTCGGGTGACGAGCTCGAAGGTCTCGCCCGCGCCTCGGCCGCGGTGGTTCGCTCGATCGGCGACCGCGAGATCGTCAACGTCATCGTCCGCGCGCCGCGGATCGTGAACATCGCGACGAAGGGCTGAGCTCGCTGCTCGACTCGTCCTCGACAGGCTGAGGATGTCGCGGTCGTCGCACTGAGCGCGGGCGTCGCCCGCGCCGGTCGTGAATGACGGGCCTACCATCCCCGGTATGCCCGCCCGTGACGTTCCCGATCCGCTGGCGGTCCTCGATCCCTCAGCGCGCCGTGCGGCGCCTCGCGTGCGAGTGGCTGTCGGTGCCGCAGTGGTGCTCTTCGTCGCGTCGGTCGCTGTGGCGGCGCTCATGTCGTTCAGCGCGGGCGGTGGCGGCGAGCAGTCGCGCATCGAGGCGCCCGCCGAGACGGCATCGGTCGGCTCAGGCGATGCGGCGACGGTCGGCGCGCCTCCGGTGCTCGTGCATGTGCTCGGCGCGGTCGCCCGACCCGGTCTCGTCGAGCTCGCGGCCGGGGCCCGAGTCGTCGATGCCGTCGCAGCCGCCGGCGGACTGGCCGCTGATGCCGACCCTGCGGGGGTGAACCTCGCCCGCGTGCTCGTCGACGGCGAACAGCTGTCGGTGCCGGTGGTCGGTCAGGCGCCGGCTGCGCCGACCGACGGGTCCACCTCGACGGGAGAGACCGACGGCCTCGTGCACCTCAACACGGCCGACCTCGCCGAACTCGACACGCTTCCGCGCATCGGTCCGGCCCTCGCGCAGCGCATCCTCGATTGGCGCGAGTCGAACGGGCCGTTCACCGCAGTCGACCAGCTCCTCGATGTCGCGGGCATCGGTGACGCGGTCTTCGCCGGCCTCGCGAACCTCGTGGCACTCTGACGTGCGCGACATCCGATTGCTCCTGCCCGCGGCGGCGGCATGGGCGGTCGCGTGGTGCGCCATCGGCGTGCCGGGCACGGCGGGCGGCGCGGCGGCGCTCGCGGGGGCCGTGTGGGCCGCGGCAGTGGTCGTGGCCGTCGTCATCGCGGCACGCGCGATGCGTGGTCGCCGACGGCGTCTCGAGGCAGCGCATCCGCGCGATCGGTCGTTTCGGGGAGATGAGCGCGAGCGCGGCACTGTGGCTGTCGCGTCATCGGCACTGTCACCGCAACCGCAACCGCAACCGATGCAAGCGTTGTCGACCACGCTCGTCGTGCTGGCGGCGTGCGGCCTCGTCGCAGTCGCCGCTGCGCTCGGGCTCGGGGCACGTGGGAGCTCGCCGCTCGCTGACGCCGCGAGCGCGCACCATACAGCCGAAGTGGTCGTCGAGCTCACTGCGGCACCTCGCACGATGCGAGCGAGTTGGTTCGCGGCCGGGCACGAGACGCAACTGAGCGTACGGGGGAGCGCGGTGATGATCGGCGGCGCGGACATGCCTGGGGTGCCGGTGACGGCCGCAGTGCCGTTGCCGGCCGAGCAGTTGCAGCTGGGCGCGCGCATCGCGTTCGAGGCCCGAGTGGCCGCGCTTCCCGGCGAAGAGCAGTCCGCATTCCGGCTGAGTCCGATCGGCGAAGTGCGGGTCGTCGCGACGCCACCGCCGTGGCTGTCGTGGACCGGGGGGCTGCGTACCGGCTTCGCCGACGCGGCGGGTGCACTCGAGGGCGATGGCGGGGCACTCGTGCCCGGGCTGGCGATCGGCGACACGAGTGCCGTCGATGAGAGCCTGGACGCTGCGATGAAGGCGAGTTCGCTGAGCCACCTCACGGCGGTCTCCGGCGCGAACTGCGCGATCGTGACCGCTGCTGCGTTCGCTCTCGCCGCGGCGCTCCGGCTGCCTCGACGAGCTCGGGTCGTGGTCGCCCTCGCCGCTCTCTTGGGGTTCGTCGCGCTCGTGACTCCTGAAGCGAGTGTCGTGCGGGCGGCGACGATGGCGGTCGTCGTGCTCATCGCCGTCGCCGTCGGCCGCCCGGGAGGCGGGGTCGCGGCGCTCTCACTCGCGGTCGTCGTGCTGCTGACCAGCGACCCGTGGTATGCCCGTGACTACGGCTTCGCGCTCTCGGTGTTCGCCACCGGCGGGCTCCTGCTGCTCGCGGCACCGCTCAGCCGTGCGCTGTCGCGGTGGATGCCGACGCCCATCGCCGTGGTGATCGGCGTGCCGCTGGCGGCGCAGCTGGCCTGTCAGCCGGTACTGGTTCTGCTGGATCCGGTGCTCGCCGTGTACGGAGTACCGGCGAACCTGCTCGCCGCCCCCGCAGCGCCCGCCGGAACGGTCGTCGGACTCATCGGCTGCCTCCTGCTCCCGCTGCTGCCATCCGTCGGCTTCGCCTTCCTCCAGCTCGCCTGGCTGCCTGCGTCGTGGATCGCCATGCTCGCGCGCGCTTCCTCGGCGATGCCGGCCGCGAGGTTCGAGTGGCTGCCCGATGCTCCGGGCGCGCTTCTGCTCGCCGGGTGCACGGCGATCGCCGTCTGGCTCGTGCTCGGTGATCGTCGACGACTGCGGCTTCGTCGTGTCGCGGCCGTGGTGCTGCTCGTCGGGCTCGCCCTCCCGGTCGGCATGCTTGCGGGACCGCGGCTGATCGGCGCGGTCTCGAGGCCGGCCGAATGGGATGTCGCCGCCTGCGACATCGGACAGGGCGACGCGATCCTCCTGCGCTCGGCCGGCGTGACGGCACTCATCGACACGGGTCCCGATCCCGCCGAGCTCCGGCGATGCCTGGCGTCGCTCGGCATCGCTCGCATCGATCTGCTGGTGCTGACCCACTGGGACACCGATCACGTCGGGGGAGCCGCCGCTGTCGCGGGGCTCGTCGACACCGTGTTGCACGGACCGCTCGACGGTGCCCGTTCGGATCGGGCACTCGATCTGCTCGTCGGAGGTGGCGCCGAGTCCGTCGAGGTCGTCGCGGGATTCGCCGGCACCCTCGGCGAGGCACGATGGCGAGTGCTGTGGCCGAGACCGAACGCGACACCGGGCAACGACGCCAGCATCGTGCTCGACGTCACCACCCCTGAGTATCGCGGCGTGTTCCTCGGCGACCTCGGTGAAGGGGCGCAGGATCGGCTTTTGCGTTCGGCTCAGATCGGCCGCGTCGACCTCGTGAAGGTTGCACATCATGGCTCTGCCGACCAGAGCGCGCGCCTGTACGAGGAGCTGGGCGCGACCGTGGGCGTGATCGGCGTCGGTGCCGAGAACGGCTACGGGCACCCGACGGAGCGGATCCTCGACGTCTTGCGGGCCGACGGCACCGCCGTCGTGCGCACCGACCGAGCGGGCACCCTGCTGCTCACTGCCGACGACGGCGGCTTCGGACTGTGGAGCGAACGGACGGCCGATGATGTCGGTCCCGGCCCGTAGACTCGACGTGAAGAAACGGGAGGTGCGGTGGCATCGCGCACGGGCGCTTCGCGCACAGGGGCATCGCCCAAGTCGAAAGCGGCGATCCCGCAGCTCGCGTGGCACGCGATCAGGCCCGCACCCGTGGTGCTCGTCTCCGGCGCAGAAGACGTGCTCGCCGAGCGCTCGATCACGATGCTGCGCGACTTCCTCCGCGCCGAAGATCCCGCACTCGAGGTCAGCGACCTCGAGGCCGACGGCTACCGCCGCGGCGAGCTCATGACGCTCGCGAGCCCCTCGCTGTTCGGCGAGCCCCGACTCATCCGGGTGAGCGGCGTCGAGCGCGCGAGCGACGACTTCCTGCTCGACGCGGTCGACTACCTCGGCCAGACGGCCGAATCGACGACGCTGGTGCTTCGGCACCGCAGCGGCGTGCGAGGCAAGAAGCTTCTCGATGCGGTGCGTGGTGGCACCGGCGCCGGCATCGAGATCGTCTGCGCCGAGCTCAAGAAAGACGCCGAGAAGCAAGACTTCGCGGCCGCTGAATTTCGTGCGGCAGGGCGCAAGATCAGCCCAGGCGCGCTGCGCGCACTGGTCGGCGCGTTCAGCGACGACCTGCGAGAGCTCTCAGCCGCATGCCGTCAACTTCTGGCCGATGCCCCGGCCGACATCACCGAGGCGGTCGTCGCGCGATACTACGGCGGGCGTGTCGAGACCAACGCCTTCGCCGTGGCCGATGCTGCGATCGCCGGCCGTCACGGCGAAGCGCTCATCGCCTTGCGGCATGCGCTCGACAGTGGCGCCGACCCGGTCCCGATGGTCGCAGCATTCGCCATGAAGGTGCGCACCATGGCGAAGGTCTCCGGTACGCGCGGCGGTGGAGCGCAGCTCGCCGGCGCGCTGAGCCTGGCACCGTGGCAGATCGATCGTGCGCGGCGCGACCTCGCCGGTTGGACCGACGAAGGGCTCGGCCGTGCGATCGAAGCGCTGGCCACGACCGATGCTGCGGTGAAGGGCGCTGAACGTGACCCCGTGTTCGCCCTCGAACGGCTCGTCGGCATCATCGCCTCACGCGGTCGCGAACGTTCCTAGCTCCAGGCGCGCGGGGGTCACTTCACGGCGGCGGAGCCGCCCGCGAAGGCGCAGCTGCTCACGAAACGAGGAAGGCCCCGACACGTCAGTGCCGGGGCCTTCTCGAATACGTGTCGCGTCAGAGCGCGGCGACCTGCTTCGCGAGAGCCGACTTGCGGTTCGCGGCCTGGTTCTTGTGGATGACGCCCTTGCTGGCCGCCTTGTCGAGCTTGCGGGTCGCGGCGCGGAGGGCGGTCGTCGCCTGCTCCTTGTCGCCTGCCGTGATCGCGTCTTTCGCGAGGCGGATGACGGTCTTCAGCTCGCTCTTGACGGCCTTGTTGCGCTCCTGCGCCTTGAGGTTCGTGCGAATGCGCTTGATCTGCGACTTGATGTTTGCCACGTGGAGTTCGTCTTTCGTTCTGATGCGGGTACCGGACGTGCCGGGAAGGTAGAGGGGCCTCACCGGCGAATCGTGCGGGGTGGGACCCACACGGAAGCCAACAGACAACGATACCAGCTAAGCGCTCGCGTCACCAATGCGCTCGCGAGCGTGTCGGGCGGCGAGTGCCGGGCTCCCCGATCGACGTGCGCGGCCGCGCCGCATCGCCGCGCGATGCTCGAGCTCGGCGACGGCGCCGAGCACGATCGCCGCGAAGTCGTCGGGCCGGATCAGGCTCACGAGGTGGGTCGCCTTCGGCACGATCACGAGTCGGGCATCTCGAGCTGCACGAAGCATCCGTCGCTCTTCGAAGCGGAAGTGGTCGAAACGGCCGTTCACCAGCCACACGGGCACCTCGAGGCTGCCGAGCGCGGCCACGGGGTCGAGCCCGCCGACCGCTTCGAGCACCGGCGCCATCACCTCGAGCGCGACGCCGCCCGCGAGCACGTCGTCGGCGGCGACGGGGTCGAGGAACAGGCGCGCCATCGCGTCGTTGAGGGAGCGTCCTCGGTCGGGCATGCGAGCGATGGCGGCGGCGAGGCGGCGGTAGCCACTGAGCGATGCGCCTCGAGGGCGGGTGCTGCAGGACGCGGCGACGAGTCCGTCGAGCCGGCCGGGAAAGCGCGCCGCGTATTCGATCGAGAGGTAGCCGCCGAGGCTGAGCCCGACGAGGAGGCGCGGCGCGCCGTCGTCGACGCCACCGGGGTTCAGCGCCTCGTCGATGGTGCGCAGTGCGGCATCGACCGTGAAGGGCCCGCCGATGTGACGACCGTGTCCGGGCAGATCGATCGCCACGGCATCCAGATCGTGGCGGCCGAGCAGCTCGAGCTGCGCGCGCCACATCGACGACGAGGTGCGCAGTCCGTGCACGAGCACGACGCGGGTGCGGGGCATCCGTCAGCCCGCCCTGATCGCGCCGAGCTCGCGCGCCCTCGCCACGGCGGCGGTGCGCGAGCCCACGTCGAGTTTCGTGAAGATGTGCACGAGGTGCGACTTCACGGTCGCCTCGCTGAGGAACAGCGCGCGGCCGACCTCGCGGTTCGTGCGCCCCTCGGCGACGAGCGAGAGCACCTCCGCCTCGCGCACCGTGAGACGTTCGTCGCTGGCGCGGGATGCGTCGAGCCGCGACGAGACGCCCGGCGCGAGCGCGGCGTCGCCGACCGCCGCGGCGTGCACCGCGGCGATGAGTTCGGCGGGCGGCGCGTCTTTCAGCAGGTAGCCGCTCGCCCCCGCCTCGATCGCGCCGAGGATGTCGGCGTCGGTGTCGTAGTTCGTCAGCACGAGCACGCGGGGTGCGGCGGCTCGTGACCGGATGCGACGGGTGGCCTCCGCGCCCTGCATGGTGCCCGGGTACTGCAGGTCCATCAGCACGAGGTCGACGTCGAGGATCGCGGCCGACTGCACCGCGTCTTCGGCCGTCGACGCCTCGCCCACCACTTCGAGGTCGGGTTCGCTCTCGAGCATCGCCCGGATCCCGGCCCGGACGACGGGATGGTCGTCGCTCAGGAGGAGCCGGATCATGGGGTCACCGCCGGGATGCGCACCGAGACGGCCGTGCCGTCGCCGGGCGCCGACTCGATGTGCACGCTGCCGCCGAGCGCCTCGGCGCGCAGTCGTATGGCTCGAAGCCCGAACCCGCCCGCCGCAGGGGGCCGGGCCTCGGAACCTGCGGCGGACGCCTCCGCAACGAGCGGCTCCGCGACGTGGAATCCGGTGCCGTCGTCGACCACATCGAGGGCGACCTCGTCGCCCAGGTAGCTGAGCGTCACCGAGGCATGCCCGGCGTGCGCGTGCTGGAGCACATTGGCCAGCGAGCCCTGTGCGATGCGCAGGAGCGCCGCATCGGTCGACATGGGCAGGAGCACCGGGTCGCCGCTCGTGACGAACTCGACGTTCAGGCCGCCGCCGGCCTGCGCCGACTGCTCGGTCGTCGCCTCGGCCAGTCGGCGGAGTGCCGCCGGCAGGGTCTGCACGTCGAGCGAGGGCGGTGCCAGTTCGCGGATGAATCGCCGCGTCTCGCCGAGGTTCTGCGCGGCGGTCTCCCTGGCGAGTTGCAGCTTCTGCTGGGTCGTCGCGTCGGAGACGTCGCGTTCTGCGGCGTGCAGCAGCATCTGGATGCTCGACAGGCCCTGCGCGACGGTGTCGTGGATCTCCCTCGCCAGGCGCTCGCGCTCGGCGAGCGCGCCGGCCTCCCGGCTCGCGGCCGCCAGCTCTTCACGGGTGGCCATGAGATCGAGGATGAGCGTCTGGCGCTCGTGCGTCTCCTGCTCCATCGCGCGATAGCCGAGACCGATGACGATCGCGACGCCGGCGCTGATCAGCGGACCGAGGATCGAACCGACCTCGAACCCGAGGTGCGTGGCGGTGCCCCAGACCGAGAGGCCGAAGGTGACGACGACGAGCGGCACGGCGATCGGAGCGGCGAGCACGTGCAGTTCGAGGAAGAAGAGCGGGAAGGCGAGGAACGCCGCATCGGGCGTCAGCGCCGACATGCCGACCCAGAGCACGAGGAGGCTCACGAGCCAGACCACGCGCGCCCAGGTGGGCAGGTTCCTGTGGGCTGCCGCCACGCCGGCGCCGTAGCAGGCGAGGAACGCGACCGCGAGTACGGTCACCGCGACCTCGGTCGGTGCGTCGGCGAGGAGCGCGCGAACGACGACGAAGAGCGTGAGCCCGACGACGAGCACGTGCAGCCCCAGCCGGAGCGCCGTGAACACGGGCCGCAGGGCCGATGGAGCCACGCGCGAGCTGGGGACTTCGATCACCGCCATGATGCTCCGAGCGTAGCCCGGGGGCCTGTCGCGGGGCATCCGTCGAAAGTCGGAACCGAAGTCATGGGAGAATCGTCGGGATGTCCCCGAGAGCCACGAACCCGCCGGTGCCTGCTGCCACCGACCCCGCGCTGATCCGAAACTTCTGCATCATCGCGCACATCGACCACGGCAAGTCGACGCTCGCCGACCGCATGCTCGGCATCACGGGTGTGGTGAGCGACCGAGACATGCGCGCGCAGTACCTCGATCGCATGGATATCGAGCGCGAGCGCGGCATCACGATCAAGAGCCAGGCGGTGCGCATGCCATGGCAGGTGGGCGACACGTCGTACGCGCTGAACATGATCGACACGCCGGGTCACGTCGACTTCAGCTACGAGGTCTCCCGCTCGCTGGCTGCGTGCGAGGGTGCGATCCTGCTCGTCGACGCCGCGCAGGGCATCGAGGCGCAGACGCTCGCGAACCTCTATCTTGCGCTCGAGAACGACCTCGAGATCATCCCGGTGCTGAACAAGATCGACCTGCCGGCCGCTGAGCCCGAGAAGTACGCGAAAGAGCTCGCCGACCTCATCGGCGGCTCACCCGACGACGTGTTGAAGGTCTCCGGCAAGACCGGTGTCGGCGTCGAAGAGCTCCTCGACCGGGTGGTCGAGCGCATCCCCGCACCGGTCGGCAATGCGGATGCCCCGGCGCGCGCGATGATCTTCGACTCCGTCTACGACAGCTACCGCGGCGTCGTCACCTACGTCCGCATGATCGACGGTCATCTCGCCCCGCGTGAGCGCATCCAGATGATGTCGACGCGCGCCACGCACGAGATCCTCGAGATCGGCGTGAGCGCGCCCGAGCCGACACCAGGCAAGGGGCTCGGCATCGGCGAGGTCGGTTACCTCATCACGGGTGTGAAAGACGTGCGCCAGTCGAAGGTCGGCGACACCGTCACGACCGCGGCGAAGCCGGCCACCGATGCGCTGCCCGGCTACACCGAGCCGCTGCCGATGGTGTTCTCGGGCATCTACCCGATCGACGGCGGCGACTATCCCGAACTTCGCGAGGCGCTCGACAAGCTCAAGCTGTCGGACGCTGCGCTCGTCTACGAGCCCGAGACGTCGGTCGCCCTCGGCTTCGGCTTCCGCTGCGGCTTCCTCGGCCTCCTGCACCTCGAGATCGTCACCGAGCGACTGCGACGCGAGTGGGGCCTCGATCTCATCGCGACCGCGCCGTCGGTGATCTACGAGGTGACCACCGAAGACAAGAAGACGGTGACCGTCACCAACCCGAGCGAGTTCCCGACGGGCGCGAAGATCGTCGAGGTTCGCGAGCCGATGGTGCGCGCCGCGATCCTTGCGCCGAAAGACTACGTCGGCACGATCATGGAGCTCTGCCAGTCGCGCCGTGGTGCCCTCATCGGCATGGAGTACCTCGGCGAAGACCGGGTCGAGATCCGCTACAACATCCCGCTCGGCGAGATCGTCTTCGACTTCTTCGACCAGCTGAAGTCGAAGACCGCGGGGTACGCCTCGCTCGACTACGAGCCGACAGGCGATCAGGCCGCCGACCTCGTGAAGGTCGACATCCTGCTGCAGGGCGAGCAGGTCGATGCGTTCAGCGCGATCGTGCACCGCGACAAGGCCTACGCCTATGGCGTGCTGATGACCGGCCGCCTCCGGGAGCTCATCCCGCGCCAGCAGTTCGAGGTGCCGATCCAGGCGGCGATCGGCGCTCGCATCATCGCGCGCGAGTCGATCCGCGCGATGCGCAAAGACGTGCTGGCCAAGTGCTACGGCGGTGACATCACCCGCAAGCGCAAGCTCCTCGAGAAGCAGAAGGAGGGCAAGAAGCGCATGAAGATGGTGGGTCGCGTCGAAGTGCCCCAAGAGGCGTTCATCGCCGCGCTCTCGGGCGACACCGAGAAGAAAGACAAGAAGTAGCGCCTCGCGCTAACGTGGTCGTCGTCGGCGGGAGTCGAGCACGCGGGCGGCGAAGCGCCCCGAGCGGCCCGCCCGGAGACGGGGCACGGCATGGTGGACACACTTCGGCCACGGGCACTGCGACACGGTGACGTCGTGGCGGTGGCGGCGCTTTCGGGCGGCCTCGACGCCGACGAAGCGTCGCTCTTCCGGGCCGGCGTGAGCCAGATCGAGTCGCTGGGCTTCACCGTGCGCATGCCACTGATCGGGTTCAGCGACATCGACGGGCTGCACCTGGCGTTGCACGCGCGCACCGGGCTGGTCAGCGTGCACGGCGACCTCGTCACCCACGGATTCGGCGAGTGGCCCGACACGACTGCCGAGCGCCGTGCGCAGCTGGCCGACATCTCCCGCCGGGTCCTGACGCAGACCGAGGCCGCCGGTGCGCTGCCGCAGAGCGAGGCGTGGGAGTCATGGCGGCCGGGCCGGGCGGCGGGTCCATTGCTCGGTGGCCTCCTGAACCGCCTCGTGCGCCTCCATGGCACGCCGTATGGAGTGCCTCTCGAGCGTTTCGACGGCGCGATCCTGTTCTGGGAAGACGTCAACACGTCGACGTCCATGATCTGGAACGACCTCCAGGCGCTGCGCCACGCGGGAATCCTCGATCGCGCGGCAGGCATGATCATCGGTCCGGTCGCCGACGTCGAGGTCACCGACGACGGGCCGGGGCTTCGAGAGGTCACGCTCGACGTGCTCGGCGACCGCGACATCCCCGTGCTCGCGAACGTCGAGATCGGGCACACCCCGCCGAACCTCCCGCTCCCACTGGGCGTCCGCGCCGAGCTCGATACGGATGCATCCATGATCACCCTGCTCGAACCCGCGGTCGCGGAGCCCTGAGGACGCTCCGGGTTCGCGCGCAGCCGAGGCGGTCATCGAGAGCACCGGCTTCTCAGGTGACCTCCGTAGAATCGACGGATGCCCGCCGCTCGATCGTCTCACTCGAACCGAGTACCCGGACGCCTCCCGACATCACGAAGGACCGACGGATGACCCGCCGAAGCACGTTCACCGACCAGTCGGTCACTTACGGCGCGATCGGGGCGACGCTCGCGCCCGACCTGTTGCGCTATCCGCCGGCGGGGTACCGCCCCGCTGAAGACGCCGTGCGGCTCGGTTCGGGCACGGAGCGCTTCCAGCGCGCGGCCGATGCGCTCATGACCTGGGGCATCCAGCGCGGCGCCGGCTTCGACGTCACCGAGGCCGCCAGCGGCACCGGCGCGCAATACCCGGGCATCGTCTACGGCGCCGATGGCGCTCCGTTGAGCGACCAGCCCCCGCCGCGCAGCGAAGAGCGGTTCGGTGCCGACGGCACCCCTTACATCGCCGCCGGCATGACCGCGACGCTGGAGCGCAAGCGCCGATTCGGTGTCGCCAAGACGCCGGTGCTCGTCGTCTACGTCATCGACGAACCCGATCGCATCGGCTTCGCCTACGGCACCACGGCCGATGGCCCCGAGAGTGGCGAGGAGTCGTTCATCCTCGAACGTCGTGACGACGACACGGTCTGGCTGACGATCCGCTCGATCCTCGCCACCGCCGGTGGCATTCGCGCGATCGTTGCGCCGAGGCAGCGCAGGCTGCGCCGTGAACTCACCAAGCTCGAACTGCGGGCGCTGCATCCCGCGGGCGGCGTCTGAGTCGTGGGGTCCGCACTGCCGCTCGGCGATCCCGCGCCGGCCGATGGGCTGCTGCCGGCGTCGGCCGCGTCGGGCGCCCTCGACCGTGCGTTCGGCGTCTACGTGCATGTGCCGTTCTGCCGGGTCCGGTGCGGGTACTGCGACTTCAACACCTACACCGCCGATGAGCTGCGGGGTGCGCGGCAGGTCGACTACGCCGACCACGCGATCGCTGAGATCCGGATGTCGCGCACAGTGCTCGAGGCATCCGCGCAGCCCGCTCGAGCAGCGTCGACCGTCTTCTTCGGCGGCGGAACCCCGACACTGCTGCCGGCCGACGACCTCGTGCGCATGCTGGGCGCGGTGCGCGACGAGTTCGGGCTCGAGCCGGGCGCCGAGATCACGACCGAGGCGAATCCCGACTCCGTCGGCCCCGACGACCTCGCCCGACTCGCCCAAGGTGGATTCACCCGGGTGTCGTTCGGCATGCAGTCGGCGGTCCCGCACGTGCTCGCCGCCCTCGACCGCACGCACGACCCGGCCCGAGTGCCGCTCGTCGTCGGATGGGCGCGTGATGCGGGGCTCGGCGTGAGCCTCGACCTGATCTACGGAACGCCGGGGGAGTCGATCGACGACTGGCGACGCAGCCTGGCCGCCGTCATCGCCGAACGCCCGGACCACGTGAGCGCGTACGCGCTCATCGTCGAGGAGGGGACGAAGCTCGCCCGCCAGATTCGCCGGGGCGAGCTTGCGACGCCATCCGACGACCTCGAGGCCGACATGTACGAGCTCGCCGACGAGCTGCTCGCCGACGCCGGCTACGAATGGTACGAGGTCAGCAATTGGGCGACGGATGCCTCCCACCGCTCACGTCACAACCTCGGCTACTGGCGTGGTGACGACTGGTGGGGTGTCGGACCGGGTGCGCACAGTCATGTCGGCGGGGTGCGCTGGTGGAACGCGAAGCATCCGTCGGCCTACGCCGACCGCGTCACCGCCGGCGTCTCGCCGGCGGTGGGCCGCGAGGTGCTCGACGCCCCGACCCGCGAGACCGAGCGGGTGCTGCTGCTCACGCGCATCCGCGAGGGTATCGATCTCGCGTCACTGCAGGCGGGAGGACGCCACGCGGTGGCGGGTCTCATCGCCGACGGCCTCGTCGACGCGAAAGCCGCCCTCTCCGGTGTGCTCACGCTCACCAGGAGAGGACGGCTGCTCGCAGACGCCGTGGTACGGCGACTGCTCGACGGATCGTCGGAACTCAGCTCACGAACTTGATCGCGAGCGGGTAGGTGTAGGGCTGGCCCTGGTTGGCCTTCACCGCGGCGATGATGCTGAAGATGATCTTCACGATCTCGATCGCGAAGACCAGGAAGATGCCGATGAAGACGACGATGAGGATGTAGCTGATCACGAGCGCGATCGCGATCGTGATCTGGAAGTTCAGCGCCGTCGCGGTGTGTGCGCGGACGAACGGTCCCTTGTCTTTCAGCACCAGGTAGCCGATCAGCGGCGGGATGAAGTAGAAGAAGATGCCGCCGACGTGGATCAGCGTCGCCCAGAGTTTCTCATCGGAAGGGCTGAGCGGCGCGCTCTGCTGGTAGGGAGTCCCCGGCGGCGGGGGAGGCGGGGTCGTGTCGGACATGATGTCTCCTTGGTCGCGTCGCCCGGTGGGCGAGGGTTCGAACATGTTCATGCTGGCACAGGGGAGCGCGCCGGGCGAGTACCTGCCCGGCGCGCTCGCGTACCGCTGCTACTTGATGAGGCGGATCGCGAAGGGGTAGCGGTAGTGCTGCCCGTCCTTCGCCTTGAGGAACGCGATGATCGAGAAGATGACGCCCACGATCCATGCGGCCCACACGACGAAGACGCCGATCAGGATGAACGTGAGGATCCAGCCGACGACATAGGCGAAGAAGATCGTGATCTGGAAGTTCAGCGCCTCTTTGCCTTCGGTGTTCGTGAAGGCGCCGCGGTCTTTGAAGATGAGCCAGATGATGAGCGACGGCAGCGGGCCGAGGATGCCGCCGAGGTGGGCGAACGAGCCCCACTGCACGTCTTGCTCGGGCGACAGCGGTGCGGCGACCGGTTGCGGTGCCGCGGGCTGCTGCGGCGGAATGTTCGCGTCGGGCGACGGTGAGTTCGGATCAGTCATGATGCGTGCCTTTCGGGGGTTCTCAGATGACCCGCGTCTCGTGCGACAGGAGGTCGTCGTCGAGGATGACTCGCGGAATACCCATACGGTAGCGCCGCCGCCCCGCGGCTGGCAACGGCATCGTCGCAGGATGTCGCGATATGATTGGCAGTCACTCGATTCGAGTGCCAACTCTTCGACGGAAGCGAGGGTCATGGTCTCCGAACGCAGCCTCGCCGTGTTGCGCGCGATCGTGCAGGACTACGTCGCGTCGCGCGAACCCGTCGGGTCGAAGTCGATCGTCGAGAGGCATGCCTTCGGCGTCTCCGCTGCGACGATCCGCAACGACATGGCGCTCCTCGAAGAAGAGGAGTTGATCGCGGCGCCGCACACCTCGTCGGGTCGCATTCCGACCGACAAGGGCTATCGGGTCTTCGTCGACCAGCTCACCGAGGTGCGCCCGATGAGCAGCGCGCAACGGCAGGCGATCGAGACCTTCCTCGGCGAATCGAGCGATCTCGACGAGTTGCTCGCGCGCACGGTGCGACTCATCGCGCAACTGACCAATCAGCTCGCGGTCGTGCAGTACCCGAGCTTCGGCAGCGCACGCGTGCGGCACGTCGAGCTCATCGCGCTCGCGTCCGACCGCGTGCTCTGCATCCTCATCACCGATTCGGGTCAGGTCGAGCAGCGCCTCGCCGAACTCGAGGAGCCGGTCGACGAGCAGATCCTCGACGGACTCAGGGCGCGCTTGAACGAGGTCGCAGGCGGTCGCGCGATGGCCGACGCCGCCGAGGCGCTGTCCGGCGAGATCGACAGCGTCGATCCGCATCACGCGGCCGTCCTCCACACGCTGGCCGCCACGCTCGCCGATCAGGCGCGGGCGCAACGTCAAGACCGTCTGGTCGTGGCCGGCGCGGCGAACCTCGTGCGCACCGAGCAGGACTTCGCCGGATCGATCCTCGGCGTCATCGAGGCCATCGAAGAGCAAGTGGTGCTGCTGCGGCTGTTCGGCGAGATGGCGACCGACGACCATGCCGTCACGGTGCGCATCGGCCGCGAGAACGCCTCCTTCGGCCTCGGCGAGACCTCCGTCGTCTCGAGTTCCTTCGCGATCCCGGGCCGCGACATCTCGAGGCTCGGCATCGTCGGCCCCACCCGCATGGACTACTCCAACAGCATGGCGGCCGTTCGCGCCGTCGCCCGTTACCTCTCCCGCACCCTCGGCGAGAGCTGAACCCGCCGCCCGTCGCATCCGACCGGCACTTCCGGCAATCGAAAGGACAAGCCCTCCGTGGCCGACCATTACGAGGTCCTCGGCGTCGCGCACGACGCCACCCCCGACGAGATCAAGAAGGCCTACCGCCGTCTCGCGCGTGAGCTCCACCCCGACGTCAACCCGGGCGCCGAGGCATCCGAACGCTTCAAAGAGGTCACGCACGCGTACGACGTGCTCTCCGACGCGCGGCAGCGCGAGCAGTACGACCTCGGTGGTCAGGGCGGCTTCGGCGGCGGCGGTCAGAACTTCGGCGGCTTCGGCGACATCTTCGAGACGTTCTTCGGGGCCGGACAGCAGAGCCGGGGGCCCCGGTCACGGCGGGAGCGCGGCCAAGATGCGCTGATCAGGGTCGAGGTGGGCCTCGACGAGGTGATCTTCGGCACGCATCGCGACATCGAGGTCGACACCGCGGTCACCTGCGAGACCTGTCACGGTTCGTGCTGCCAGCCGGGCACCTCGCCCGTCACGTGCGACATCTGCCACGGCACCGGCTCGATCCAGCGCTCGGTGCGATCGCTGCTCGGCAACGTCATGACCTCGAGCCCGTGCGGCACCTGCCGCGGCTACGGCACCGTCATCGCGACGCCGTGCGTCACCTGCCAGGGCCAGGGCCGCGTACGCGCCCGCCGCACCGTTCCGGTCGACATCCCGGCGGGCGTCGACACGGGCGTGCGCCTGCAGATGCCGGGCTCCGGTGAGGCAGGCCCCGCCGGAGGCCCGAACGGCGACCTCTACCTCGAGATCAAGGTGAAGAGCCACGACGTCTTCAGCCGTCACGGCGACGACCTGCTGTGCACGCTCGAGGTGTCGATGACCGACGCGATCCTCGGCACCGACGCGACGATCCCCGCCCTCGACGGCGATGTCGCACTCGAACTCAAGGCCGGCCTGCAGAGCGGCGAGATCCTCACCGTGAAGGAACGCGGCGTCTCCCGGCTCCGTGGCACCGGTCGTGGCGACCTCAAGGTCGGGGTGCAGGTCGTCACCCCCACGAAGCTCTCCTCGAAGGAACGCGACCTGATGCAGCAGTTCGCGGCATCCAAGAAGGCCCCCGAGCCCGAGCTCAGTCACTTCCAGCAGGGGATCTTCGCCCGGCTGCGCGACCGGTTCCTCGGCTAGGCGGATGCTCCGGTGAGCCACCTCTACCTCGACGAGACACTCGAACTCTCGGCCATCGGACCGGGCGGCACCGTCACGCTCGCGGGAGACGAGGCGCGGCACGCCGTGACCGTCTCGCGGGTGCGGCCGGGCGAGCGCATCGCGATCGGCGACGGACGCGGAATCCTCGTGTCCGGCACCGTCGTCTCGGCAGGGTCGCGGGAGCTCGAACTCGCCGTCGATGAGGTCGTCGCCGTCGAAGCGGCGGCACCGCGCATCACCCTCGTGCAGGCGCTCGCGAAGGGCGATCGCGACGAACTCGCCGTGCAGGCCGCGACCGAGCTCGGCGTCGACGCGATCGTGCCGTGGGCGGCTGCCCGCTCCGTTTCGCGGTGGGACGGACCGAAGGCGGAGAAGGGGCGCCTGCGCTGGGCGAACATCGTGCGTGAGGCGGTGAAGCAGTCGATCCGAGCTTGGCTGCCCGCGGTGTCACCGCTGACCTCGACGGCCGAGCTCGCCGCGCGGCTCGACGGGCAGCGAGTGCTCCTGCTCGAGCCGACCGCGTCGACGCGCCTCACCGAGCTCCGCCCCGACGGCCGCGACCTCGCACTGGTCGTCGGCCCCGAGGGCGGCATCTCCCCGGCCGAATTGGAACGCCTCACCGCGGCGGGCGCCGAGCCGGTGCGCCTCGGCGCATCCGTGCTGCGCACGTCGACGGCCGGGCCCGCCGCGATCGCCGTGCTCAATGCTGCACTCGGGCGGTGGTGAGGCATCCGTCGCTACGATGGGGGGATGACCGAGTCCCGCGCAGAGCCGACCCTCTTCGAGCGCATCGCCGCTCGTGAGATCCCCGCGAGCCTCGTCGCAGAGACCGAGCGGGTCATCGCCTTCCACGACATCGCGCCGAAAGCGCCCGTGCACGTCGTCGTCACGCCGAAATCGGGCACGTACCGCGACGTCGTCGAGCTCGCCGCCGGTGATCCCGGTCTGCTCGCCGAGCTCGTCGACGTGGCCCGCTCGGTGGCCGACGAGCTCGCCGGCGGCGAGTTCCGGCTCGTCTTCAACACCGGAGCCGCTGCCGGTCAGACCGTCTTCCACGTGCACGCGCACGTGCTGGCGGGCGGTCTCGAGGAGGCCACGCTTGCCGGTGAGTGACCCGATCGGCGGCGACGCCGAGCAGTCCGCGCCGGCCGACGAGGAACGGCTCAGCATCGACGGCATCGCCATGGTGCGCCTGCTCGGCCCGCAAGACCGCCTGCTCACGCAAGTGCAGCGCGAATACCCCGACGTGCAGGTGCACGTGCGCGGCAACGAGATCGCCATCCGCGGCGATACCGAGGGCCGCCTCCATGTGCGGCGCCTGATCGAGGAACTGCTCGAGCTCGTGCGCAGCGGGCAAGATCCCACACCGACAGAAGTGAGGAGCTCGGCCCGCATGCTCGACGCCGATCCCAATGCCAAGCCGTCCGAGCTGCTCGGACAGGTCATCGTCTCGAGCCGGGGCAAGACAATCCGGCCGATGACCGAGGGCCAGCGCCAGTACGTCGATGCGATCGACGAGCACACGATCGTGTTCGGCATCGGTCCGGCCGGCACCGGCAAGACCTACCTCGCGATGGCGAAGGCCGTGCAGGCGTTGCAGCGCAAAGAGGTCAGCCGCATCATTCTGACCCGACCGGCGGTCGAGGCCGGCGAGCGACTCGGGTTCCTGCCCGGCACGCTCACCGACAAGATCGACCCGTACCTGCGACCGCTCTACGACGCGCTCAACGAGATGATGGACCCCGAGATCGTGCCGAAGCTCCTCGCGGCCGGCACGATCGAGGTCGCGCCGCTCGCGTACATGCGAGGCCGAACGCTCAACGACTCGTTCGTCGTGCTCGACGAGGCGCAGAACACCACGCCCGAGCAGATGAAGATGTTCCTCACCCGGCTCGGCTTCGGCTCTCGGATGGTGGTCACGGGCGACATCACCCAGATCGACCTGCCGGGCGGTGCGAGCGGCCTGCGTCTCGTGACCCGCATCCTCGACCACGTCGATGACATCGAGTTCGTGCGCCTGACGAGTGACGACGTCGTACGGCACACGCTCGTCGGCCGCATCGTCGACGCGTACACCGAATACGACCAGCGCCAGCAGGCCCAACGATTCGAACGCGACCAGGCGCGGGAGTTCGCGAACCGTGCCGAGCGACGCGGGCACCAGGGCCCGCGCGACCATCTGCCGCGCAAATCGAACTGAACGAGACGGAGAGGTTCACGGCGTGAGCATCGAGATCAACAACGAATCGGCCATCGAGGTCGATGAGGCCGCCATTCAGCGGCTGGCGGTGTACGCGCTCGACGCGATGCACGTGCACCCCGACGCTGAGCTCGCGATCGTGCTCGTCGACGAGGGCGCCATGGAGCAGTTGCACGTGCAATGGATGGACGAGCCCGGCCCCACCGACGTGCTGAGCTTTCCCATGGACGAGTTGCGGCCAGGCACCGAAGAGGCGCCGACCCCACCCGGGCTGCTCGGTGACGTCGTGCTGTGTCCGCAGGTCGCCGAGGCGCAGGCGCGTGCGGCGGGGCATCCGCTCGTCGACGAACTGATGCTGCTGACGACCCACGGCATCCTGCACCTGCTCGGGTTCGACCACGCCGAGCCCGACGAGGAGAAAGAGATGTTCGGCATCCAGCGCGACATCCTCGTCGGATTCTCGATGCAGGAGCGGCGCCGCTGACATGCAGCCCTGGCTCTTCCTCGGCGCAGCCCTCATGCTCGTCGCCTTCGGCGGGCTCATGGCTGCGGTCGACTCGGCGATCGCATCGAGCTCCCGCGCCGACGTGACCGAGCTCGCGCTCGAGTCGCGCGCTCGACGCTCGCTCCTCGCGATCGCCGACGACACCGGTGCGCACGTCAATGCCGTCAACTTCGTCCGCATCATCGCCGAGACCACCGCGGCGGTGCTCGTGACGCTCGCGTTCACCTCGTTCCTCGACAACGTGTGGCTCGTGCTGCTCTTCGCGGCGCTCATCATGACCGCGGTGTCGTTCGTACTCGTCGGAGCGAGCCCGCGCAGCGTCGGTCGGGTGCACGCGACGAGGGTGCTGCAACTCACGGCGCCGCTCGTGCACTTCCTTCGCGTGCTGCTCGGCCCCTTGGCGGGCGCGCTCGTCTCGCTCGGCAACCGGGTGACGCCGGGTCGCATCCGGTTCGCCGGCGTCTCCAGCGAAGAACAGCTGCTCAGCATGGTCGACGAAGCCACCGAGCTCGACGTGCTCGAAGAGGGCGACCGGGAGCTGATCCACTCGATCTTCGAGTTCAACGACACGGTCGTGCGCGAGGTGATGGTGCCGCGCACCGACATGGTCACGATCGAGGCGTCGGCACATCTGCAGCACGCCATGGCCGTGTTCCTGAACGCCGGGTACTCGCGCATCCCGGTGATCGAGCGCGATGCCGACGACGTCACCGGCGTGCTCTACCTCCGCGACCTCGCCAGGCTCGGCTTCGAGCGACCCCTCGACGCCGAGGGGCTGACGGTGGGTGAACTGGTGCGCCCGGCGTTGTTCGTGCCCGAATCGATGAAGGCCGACGCGCTGCTGCGCCAGATGCAGCTCGAGTCCAACCACCTCGCCATGGTCGTCGACGAATACGGCGGCATCGCGGGGCTCGTCACCCTCGAAGACGTCATCGAAGAGCTGGTCGGCGACATCTCCGATGAGTACGACCGTGAGGCCGCGCAGATCGAAGACCTCGGCGACGGGCAGTTCCGGGTGAATGCGAGACTGGCGATCGACGAGCTCGGCGAGCTCTTCGGACTCGACATCGAAGACGACGACGTCGACTCGGTGGGCGGCCTGTTCGCCAAGGAACTCGGCCGGTTGGCACTCCCCGGTGAACGCGTCACCGTCTCGGGCCTCATGCTCGAGGCGGAGCGCACCGAAGGCCGACGCAAGCGCATCTCGACGATCCTCGTCGAACGCGACCAGGCGCTCATCGACGTGCAGACCTCGTTCGAGTCGAGCGACCTCGATGGAAGGAACAGCCGTGGCTGAGTACCGTGCCGGATTCGTGTCGTTCGTGGGGCGGCCGAACGTCGGCAAGTCGACCCTCACCAACGCCCTCGTGGGCGAGAAGGTGGCGATCACGAGCTCGAAGCCGCAGACGACCCGTCGAGCCATCCGCGGCATCGTGCACCGCGAGAACGGCCAGCTGATCCTCGTCGACACGCCCGGCCTCCACCGGCCCCGCACCCTGCTCGGCGAGCGTCTCAACTCCCTCGTGCAGTCGACGCTCGGCGACGTCGACGTGATCGCGTTCTGCGTGCCCGCCAATGAGCCGATCGGCCCGGGCGACCGCTACATCAACGAGCAGCTCGAGCACTACCCGCGGGCCAGGAAGGTCGCGATCGTCACGAAGACGGATGCCGCGTCGAAGAAGCAGATCGCCGAGCACCTGCTCGCCGTGTCCGAGCTTCGCGAGTGGGCCGCGATCATTCCCGTGTCCGCCCCGCGCGGTGAGCAGCTCGATGTGCTCGTGGCCGAACTGCTCGCCCTGCTCCCCGTGTCCGAGCAGCCGCTGTATCCGGCCGAGACGCTCACCGACGAAGACCCCGCCGAGCGCATCGCCGAGTTCATCCGTGAAGCCGCCCTCGAAGGCGTCTCCGACGAACTGCCGCACTCCATCGCCGTGACCGTCGACGACATGATCGAACGTGACGATAAGGATCTGCTCGAGATCTACGCGAACCTCTACGTGGAGCGCGACAGCCAGAAGGGCATCATCATCGGCAAGGGCGGCTCGCGCCTGCGCGAGGTCGGCACGACGGCGCGGGCGCAGATCGAGGGCCTGCTCGGCCGCAAGGTGCACCTCGCGCTGCACGTGAAGGTCGCCAAGGAGTGGCAGCGCGACCCCAAGCAGCTCGGACGCCTCGGTTTCTGACGCCCGGCGCAACCTTCGCATCGGTTGCCGAACGATGCGCGCGCCGTGGGCGTCGTACGTCTCGAGGATGATTCCGGGCGCCGACTGAGGCTCGTGCGTTCGTGAGCGCGTACGGTGGATCGGTGCCCATCAGGATCAGCCGCGCGAAGCTCACGACCGACATCGTGCTCGCCGGCGTGTTCGCATTGATGTGCGCGCCGTTCGCGGCACTCGGCGGGTGGCCCGACCTCGTCGTGCTCGCGGGGTTCACCGGCGCCCTCGCCGTCCGGCGGCACTCACCCGCATGGTCGCTCGGCATCGCCTGGGCCTCCGCGCTCGCCCAGATGGCGATGCTGCGGGATCTTCAGCTCTACGACGTCGCGGTGATCGGGGTGCTCTACTCCACCGCGGCTCACGGCGGGAGGATCCTCAAGTGGCTGGGGCTCGCCTCCGCCGGCGTCGGCGCCCTGTTCGCGACCGCGTACCTCGCGGTCGTCAAACCGCTCATCGACAACGCCGGGTTCGCGGGCCCCCAAGACACCGTCAGCACCCTCGTGCTGACGCTGGTGCTCTTCGTCGCCTCGATCGCGGTGCTCGTGCTGTCGTGGACCGCCGGGCTCCTCGTGCGCTCCGTGCGCGACACCCGCGAGGTGCGTCGACGCGAAGACACCGCCAATCGCGAGCGCGAGCTCGTCGAGTACCGGTACGTGGTCGAGCAGGAACGGAACCGCATCGCGCGCGACATGCACGACGTCGTCGCGCACTCGCTCGCAGTGGTGATCGCACAGGCCGACGGCGCCCGGTTCGCCGCGGCGGCGAAACCCGAGGCCGCCGTCGACGCGCTCGGCACGATCGCCGGCGTCGCGCGCGGCGCGCTCGGCGATGTCCGCCTGCTGCTCGCCGAGCTGCGTCACGACGAGGCCGGCGCGCCGCAACCCGTGCTCGACGATCTCGGCGGCCTGCTCGAGCAGGTACGCGCAGCAGGGCTCGACGTACACTTCGCTGAGACCGGGGTGCGCCTGCCGCTCGGTACCGGCCACCAGATCGCCGTCTATCGAATCGCCCAGGAAGGCCTCACCAATGCCCTTCGTCACGGAGACACTGCCGCGCCGGTGCAGCTCACCTTCGCCTGGGATGCCGACGGTGTCGTGGTGACGCTCGTGAACGCCCGGCGGGCGGATGCCACGCCGCCCGAGTCGCACGCCTTCCGGCACGGCATCCCGGGCATGCGCGAACGCGCTCAGCTCGCCGGCGGCACGCTGCGTGCGGAGGCAGGCGACGACGGCACCTTCCGGCTCTTCGCCCGTATCCCGGCGCAGACGGGTCGGCTCGCATGAGCGTCATCCGGGTGGCATTGGTCGACGACCAGGCGCTGTTCCGTGCCGGGGTGCGCATGCTGATCGAATCCCAGCCCGATCTCGAGGTCGTCGGCGAGGCGGGCGACGGCGTGGCCGCCGTCGAGCTCGCCCGCCGCGAACGCCCCGACGTCGTGCTCATGGACGTTCGGATGCCGGCCCAAGACGGTATCGCGGCGACCGAGCAGATCCTCGCCGCGGCCGACCGCGACGGGATCGCACCGCCCCGGGTGCTCGTGCTCACGACCTTCGACCTCGATGAGAACGCAGCTCGGGCGATTCGCGCGGGCGCGAGCGGGTTCGTGCTGAAGGACGCCGATCCCGAGTTCCTCCTCGCAGCGGTGCGCACCGTGCACCAGGGCAACCAGGTGATCGCTGCGGCTGCGACTCGGGCGCTGTTCGCCCACGTCGGCCGGGGGAGCGGCCGCCGACCTGCGCCCTCGGCGTGGTCGGAGCTCACCCCGCGTGAGCGGGAGATCTTCGCCCTCGCGGCCCGAGGGCTCAGCAACGGCGAGATCGCGGCGTCCGAGTTCCTGTCCGAGGCGACGGTGAAGACCCACGTCAGTCGGATCCTCGCCAAGCTCGGCCTGCGCGACCGGGTGCAGCTCGTGGTCTTCGCGTACGAGCACGACGTCTCCTGACCCCGGACCCGCACCCGAATCGCCGAGCAACGTCATCCGCAGGGATGACGGTGAACCATCCGTGCGCAGGATGACCGCCGCGCACACCATCCGTAGCGTCGAGTTCATGCAGATCCAACCTTCTGACCTCGGCTTGATCGCCCGCGTCGCCGAACTCGGCAAACGCTACGGAGACGGCTCAGGTGCCGTCACCGCCCTCGACGAGATCTCGCTCGGCCTCCGCCGAGGCGAGTTCACAGCGATCATGGGCCCTTCGGGGTCGGGCAAGTCCACGCTGATGCACATCATGGCGGGTCTCGACTCACCGAGCACCGGGCGGGTCTGGCTGGGGGACACCGACATCACCGAGCTTCCCGATTCAGCCCTGACGGTGCTCCGGCGACGCCGGATCGGGTTCATCTTCCAGTCGTTCAACCTGGTGCCGACGCTCGACGTGCGCGGCAACGTCATGCTGCCGTTCGATCTCGACGGGCGGCGCCCGACCCGCGAGGAGCAGGGCTGGATCGACGAACTCCTCGACACGCTCGGCCTTCGTTCCCGCATCGGGCACCGCCCGCACGAACTCTCCGGCGGTCAGCAGCAGCGCGTCGCGATCGCACGTGCCCTCGCCACCCGGCCCGACCTCGTGTTCGCCGATGAGCCCACGGGCAATCTCGATTCGCGGACCGGCCGTGAGGTGCTCGGCCTCCTCGCCGCGGCGAGCGCGCGCTACGGCCAGTCGATCGCCATGGTCACCCACGATCCCGTCGCGGCCAGCCACGCCGATCGCATCCTGTTCCTCGCCGACGGGCGCATCGTGCGCGATTCGGGTCGGTCGACTGCCGAGGAGATCTCCTCGTTCATGCTCTCGATGGAGATGGCAGCCTGATGCACACCAGGCTGAAGGACCAGTGGCCGACCCTGCTCGTCGCCGCGCTCGCGGGCACGTTCGGCGTGGCCCTGCTGCACATCACAGGGTTGCTCGGCGCTGCGATCGCCGCTGACGACGTGACCGGCCGGAGCGACACGGTGGCCCTGATGCTCGGCATCGTCGCGCTCGTGTTCATCGTGATCTCGATCTACGTCAGTGCGATCGTGACGGCCAACACCGTCTCGACCGTTGTGGCCGGCCGCACCCGACTCATCGCCCTGCTGCGGCTCATCGGCTCGAGCGCGCGCTCGCAGCGCGTCCAGATCGCGCGAGAGGGGCTCCTCATCGGTGTCGCCGGAGCCGCCATCGGCGTGCTGCTCGGCACCGTCATCGCCTTCGGCCTCGCGGTCTTCGCCGTCGCCAACGACCTCATGCCGGCGACGGACTACGACTACCTGAATGTCTCGATCGTGCTGCCGGCGGTGGCCGTGGTGGTCACCACCTGGCTCGCCTCGTGGGTCGGATCGCGGCGAGTGCTCCGGGTGCGACCGATCCAGGCCATCGGCAACTCGCACGAGCAGGACCGCGAGGAGCTCGGGCGCCACCGGGGTCGCAACATCACGGCGCTCGTCCTGTTCGCGATCGGCATCGGCCTGCTCATCGCGGGCGTCATCTGGGGGCTCACCGAGCCGTACGGCGTGCTGGTGGGCATGGTCGGCGGACTCGTCTCGTTCACGGGCATCGTGCTCGGTGCGCACCTCGTCATGCCGCCGGTGCTACGCCTCATCGGGCGGGTCTTCGGCAGCTCGCCGGCAGCGCGCCTCGCCGCCGAGAACGCGGTGCGCCACCCCGAACGGAGCTCGCGCATGACGATCGGGCTCGTCATCGGCGTCACGCTCGTCACGACCTTCTCCGTGACCATGGAGTCGTACCGGGCGATGCTGCTCGCCGCGCAGGAGGCGCGTCCCGAGGTGTACGCCGGCATCGACGAGATGCTGAACGTGACCGTCGCGGTCTTCACCGTGCTGATCGGTTTCAGTGCTCTGATCGCCGCGATCGGCATGGTCAACACGCTTTCGCTCAGCGTGATGCAGCGCACGCGCGAGCTCGGTCTGCTGCGTGCGCTCGGCTTCGACCGACGCCAATTGCGCCGCATGATCGTGGTCGAGAGCGCGGCGCTCACGCTCGCCGCCACCGTGAGCGGCATCGTGCTCGGGTTCGGGTACGGCTGGGCCGGAGCGCAAGCGCTGCTCGGTGGCGCGCAGGGCGAGCCGGTCTTCGTGTTCCCGGGCGTGCCGTGGGTGCTGTTCGGTGGTCTGCTCGTCGCTGCCGGGGTGCTGACCCTCGTGGCTTCGATCGCCCCGGCGCGGCGCGCGATGCGCGTCTCGCCGGTGGTCGCCCTCGCGGTCGACTAGGGGACCGCGCCCGCGGGGCGAGTGGGCGGGACGAGCGGGTGCGTCGGGGAAGGCATCCGCTCGTCCCGTCATATTGCGCGCCCGGCGGCGTGCGGTGTTAGCCTTGACTCGTGCTTCACGGCCTGCTTCTCCTTAGCTGCCGCAGCGAGTCCTAGTTCTCAGGCCTCCCTCGCTGCGGAGTTCGTCGTCGGCTGAAACCCATCCGTAAGCGAGAAGAGCACCCCATGCAGAACACTCAGAAGCCGTCGTCGATGCCCGTGCATCGCTATCGCCCGTTCCACGAGCAGATCCGTGTCGAACTGCCCGATCGCACGTGGCCGACCAAGCGCATCGAGCAGGCGCCGCGCTGGTGCGCCGTCGACCTTCGCGACGGCAACCAGGCGCTCATCGACCCGATGAGCCCCGAGCGCAAGCGCATCATGTTCGACCTCCTGGTCAAGATGGGCTACAAGGAGATCGAGGTCGGGTTCCCGAGCGCCAGCCAGACCGACTTCGACTTCGTGCGCAGCCTCATCGACCAGCAGGCGATCCCCGACGACGTCACCATCCAGGTGCTGACCCAGGCGCGCGACCACCTCATCGAGCGTACGTACGAGGCGATCGCCGGGGCCAAGCAGGCCATCGTGCACCTCTACAACTCGACGAGCATCCTGCAGCGCGAGGTCGTCTTCCGCACCGACCAGCAGGGCATCATCGACATCGCCCTGCACGGCGCGCGCAAGTGTCGCGAGATGGAGGCGACCGTCCCCGGCACCGCCGTCTACTACGAGTACTCGCCCGAGAGCTACACCGGAACCGAACTCGAGTTCGCGGTCGACATCTGCAACCAGGTCATCGAGATCTTCGAGCCGACGCCCGAGCGCAAGGTCATCATCAACCTGCCGGCCACGGTCGAGATGGCGACCCCCAACGTCTACGCCGACTCCATCGAGTGGATGTCGCGACATCTCGCACATCGCGAGAACGTGATCCTCTCGCTGCACCCCCACAACGATCGCGGCACAGCGGTGGCCGCCGCAGAGCTCGGCTACCTCGCGGGTGCCGATCGCATCGAGGGATGCCTCTTCGGCAATGGCGAGCGCACCGGCAACGTCGACCTCGTCGCGCTCGGCATCAACCTGTTCACGCAGGGCATCGATCCGCAGATCGACTTCTCCGACATCGACGAGGTCAAGCGCACGGTCGAGTACTGCAACCAGTTGCCGGTACCCGAGCGTCACCCGTGGGCGGGCGACCTCGTCTACACGGCGTTCTCCGGGTCGCATCAAGACGCGATCAAGAAGGGCTTCGAGGCGATGGACGCCGAGGCGGAGCGCCGCGGAGTCGGCCTCGGTGAGCTCGAGTGGGCGGTGCCCTATCTGCCCGTCGATCCGCGTGACCTCGGCCGCAGCTACGAGGCCGTCATCCGCGTGAACTCCCAGTCGGGCAAGGGCGGCGTCGCCTACCTGCTGAAGACCGATCACGCACTCGACCTGCCGCGCCGGCTGCAGATCGAATTCTCGGGCGTCGTGCAGGCCAAGACCGACGCCGAGGGCGGCGAGGTCTCGAGCGATGAGATCTGGCGCGTCTTCAACGACGAGTACCTGCCGGCGCCGGCCGACCACCCCGACGAGAAGTGGGGCCGCTTCGAGTTGCTGTCGCTGCGCACCGAGAGCGCCCTCGACGGTGTCGTCAACGTGCGAGTGGGTCTCCGCGACGGCGACGAGCGCCTCGAAGCCGATGCGAACGGCAACGGCCCGATCTCCGCGTTCCTCGCGGTACTCGGCACCGAGGGCGTCGACGTGCAGCTGCGCGACTACGTCGAGCACACGCTCGCGGCGAGCGGCAACTCGTTGGCGGCGGCGTATGTCGAGCTCGAGGTCGAGGGCCGCGTGCTCTGGGGCGTCGGCATCGACGCCGACATCTCGACGGCATCGCTGAAGGCGGTCGTCTCCGCCGTCAACCGTGCGCTCCGGAGCACGGCTCCGTCAGCCGCCGAACGCGAGGTCGTCTCGGTCTGATTCGAATCCGGATGCCGCGTGCGCGAGGTGCGCTCGCGGCATCCGCTCGTTGCACGGCTCGTCCGCTTGAAGTCCGGTGAGCCGACGGCGCGCTGGGCCGGTGTGCACGCGTCAGGCGCGTCGCCAGACCTTCCATGAGCCGAGGGCGCGCTGCTCGGGAAGGCTCCAGCCGAAGCGCACCGAACCGAGGCGGGTGAGCGTGGTGACGATGACGCACGCCGACGCGGCGACGAGGATGTTCACGCCGAACGCGACGAGGACGACGAGCAGCACGGTTCCGGCCGTGGCGGCGATCGCGTAGAGCGATCCGACGTGCATGAGCGCGATCGGCAGGTTCAGGGCGACGTCGCGCAAGATCGATCCGCCGACGGCGGAGAGCACGCCCACGAACACGGCGGGCACCACCGGTACGCCGTAGGCGAGGGCCTTCGACGTGCCGATCGCGCCGAAGAGGCCGATGGTCACGGCGTCGAGGGCGATGATGAGGCCGTTGAGCTTCGTGAACACCCGGAGCAGTGCCATGCCGAGCAGCGCCGCCGCGGTCGCGATCGGCAGGTACCAGTTGCTGGCCATGGCCGCGGGCAGTTGATTCAGCAGCAGATCGCGCAGGAGACCGCCGCCGAGGCCGACGATCACCCCGATGAGGGCGACGCCGAGCAGGTCGATGCGCCGTTCGGTCAGGCGCGCAGCGAACATCGCGCCCTGGATCGCGCCGATGGCGACGGCAGCGAGGTCGAGCCAGAGGGGGATCGTGAAGAGGGCGGTGCTCACGGCACCAGTGAACCATGGGTCGGCTGGGGCACGCGGCATCCGCGCCGGGTCGAGCGGGGTCGCGGGTGACCGGGCCGGATCACCGGTGCGTTCCGTCGGCCTGCGCTGAGAGGAACTGTTCGAACGTGGTCGTGCCGTACGCCTCGCCGGGCACGAGCGCGGCGCCCGACCGGAGCGCCCTGAACGTGCGGCCTGGCAGGCGCAACGGTGCGATGGGGCGGCGAGATCGGGTCGATGCTCGATAGGCCTCAGCCAGTGAACGGAATGTCCGCGCCTCCGGCCCGCCGATGTCGGCCACCCGCCCTGCGGGCGGTGCGGCGACGAGTTCGACGAGTCGATCGACGACCTGACCGACATCGATCGGTTGCACCCGGAACGAGGGAGCGAGGAGCACGGGCGAATACCGCTGTGCGCCGAGGATCCCGGCCACGAGGGTGTGGAATTGCGTGGATCGGAGAATCGTGTGGGGCACGCCCGACTCGACGAGCACCGACTCGGTCGCGAGCTTGCCGCGGTAGAACGGCAGGGGAATACGGTCGATGCCGACGATCGAGAGCAGCACCACGTGCGGGAGTCCGGTCGTCTGCGCAGCTCGCACGAGGGTGCGGGCGAGCCCGGAGTCGTCGCGGTTCGTCGTCGCCAGGTGCACGACCATGTCGACGCCTGCCAGGGCCGACTCGATGCCCGCCCCGGTGGCGAGGTCGCCGGCGACGAGCCCGGGCCCGCCGCGTCGGCTGAGCGCACGGAGATCGACCTGGTCGGCGCGAAGCCGCTCGACGAGTCTCCGGCCGACCGTTCCCGTCGCCCCGGTGACGAGGACTCCGCCCATTCGTTGCTCCCTCGATTCGCGCGTGGGTCGATGACCGCTCGACCGAGCAACAGTCAAGCATGCGCAATCACTCCGCCGCGGCATCCGCTTCGGCCGCTTCGACCGCCGGGAGTGGGAGAATGAAGGGTGCCCGTGTACCGAGATGAAGCCGTCGTGCTCCGCACCCACAAGCTGGGCGAGGCCGACCGCATCATCACGCTGCTCACTCGGCAGCACGGCAAGGTCCGAGCGGTCGCCAAGGGCGTTCGGCGCACCGGCTCGAAGTTCGGTTCGAGGCTCGAGCCGTTCATGGTCGCGGACCTGCAGCTGTACGAGGGGCGAAGTCTCGACGTCGTGACGCAGGCAGAGTCGATCGGCGCCTACGGTGCGCTGATCACGCAGGACTACTCGGCGTACACCGCGGCGAACACGATGGTGGAGGCCGCCGACAAGCTGACCGAGGCCGAGGGGTCGTTGCAGCAGTACCTGTTGCTGGTCGGTGCCCTCCGCTCGCTCTCGCGCCGCGAGCACGGGGCGAGCCTCACCCTCGACTCGTACCTGCTGCGTGCGCTCGCCCTCGCCGGCTGGGCGCCGAGCTTCCAGGACTGCGCAAGATGCGGCCGGGTGGGTGAGCACACGGCCGTCGTCGTGCAGCTCGGCGGCGTCGTCTGCGACGACTGCGCGCCCCCCGGAACCCCGCGCATCGCGAGCTCGACGGTGGCGCTGCTCGGCGCCCTGCTCGCCGGCGACTGGGCGTTCGCGAAGGCGTCGAGCGACCGCGATCGCGGCCAGGCGAGCGGCATCATCGCGGCATACACTCAGTGGCACCTCGAGCGCGGCCTCCGCTCGTTGCCGCACGTATCCAGGGAGACGACCGCCCAGTGAGCCCGAAGCCCTACACCCACCGCGACGCGGTCGCCTACCGGCCGGTCGACTGGACGGGCCTCCACCCGCCCGAGCTGCCCAGGGGCGCGGTGCCGGCCCACGTCGCGATCGTCATGGACGGCAACGGCCGGTGGGCCAATCGCCGCGGACTGACCCGCATCGAGGGGCACAAGGCGGGTGAGGTCGCCCTGCTCGACGTCGTCGCGGGCGCCATCCAGGCGGGGGTGAAGCATCTCTCCGTCTACGCGTTCTCGACCGAGAACTGGAAGCGATCGCCCGAAGAGGTGCGCTTTCTCATGGGCTACAACCGCGATGTGCTGCACCGCCGCCGCGACCAGCTCAACGAGTGGGGCGTGCGCATCCGATGGGCGGGCCGTCGCCCGCGCCTCTGGGCTTCGGTCATCAACGAGTTGCAGTTCGCCGAGAAGCTGACCGCCGGCAACGACACGCTGACGCTCACGATGTGCGTCAACTACGGCGGGCGCAACGAGATCGCCGATGCCGTTCGATCGATCGCCGACGACGTCGCATCCGGCCGCCTGCGCCCGTCGGCGGTGTCGGAGAAGCTCATCGCGAAGCGGCTTTACGTGCCCGAGCTGCCCGACGTCGACCTGTTCGTGCGCAGCTCGGGGGAGCAGCGCACCTCGAACTTCATGCTGTGGCAGTCGGCGTATGCCGAGATGGTGTTCCTCGACACCCTCTGGCCCGACTTCTCGCGCACCGATCTGTGGCAGGCGATCGAACTCTACGCGAGCCGCAACCGCCGATTCGGTGGCGCGGTCGACGCGCCGACCGTCAGCGGCTGACTCGAGCAGGCGCCGTCGGAGGTCGCCGTCGTCCGCCGAGGCCGAGCTCGACCACGAGCTTCCGCGCCTTGGTGAGCGCGGCACTCGATCCCGACCGCGACGCGAGTTCGGTCAGGCCCGGCCACGCGGCGTGCTCGGCCGGGATTCGGCCGGCGGCCGCGGCGGTGCGCAGCACCGACGCTCGAAGCAGCGCGACGTCGAGCACGCGATTCAGCCATGACGGCGGCTTCGGTTGCGAGGCCGCGAAACGGACGGATTCGGTGAGCAACGGCCACAGCACCGGTAGCGCGCGCAGCTCGCGCTCGATCGCGCCCATCATGCGTGCGGGGGAGATGTCGGGCAGCGGCAACAGGCGCGACGCCGCAAGGTGCACCGACTCGGCGCCGAATCGGCGGTTGGCGACCATCGCATCGACGCTGTAGCGCGACTCGACGTCGGAGCAGAGCGAGGCGAGCACGACCGCCACCATGAGCGCTGTCAGCGGCGGAACCCGGCCGCTGTTCGACGGGCCGTTCTTGCCCGCACTGCGGTCCCGGAACTCCGAGGGGACGATCCGACCAGCTGCTTCCTCCCACTGCAGCCAGCGGCGTTCCTCACCCACGATCGTGTCGGCGTCGAGCTGACCCTCGTGGTCGAGGGCATATGACCAGGACATGAGCGCCCGGTAGTGCACATCGGGCGCCTCGGCCAGAGCGAATTCGAGCGGCACGAACCGCTTCGATCCACGCGTGTGCGATGAGGAGGCGAGGTGCACGCCGTCGTCGATGGCGGGTCCCTCCCCGTCTCCGGCAGGCCAGATCGCATCGAGATCGAGATCGAGATCGAGGTCGGGTTTCGGTGAAGGAGCGTCGGTGCCTGTGTCGGCGGGTGCGCTCGGTTCGGGGAGCTCGTCGACGATGGCTTTCGCGGCGGCGACGGCGCGCGAGGAGCCCGGGCGGGCAGCGAGGGCGCGGGTGTGCGGGAGGTCGAGCGTCGATGGGGCGGCGAGCCCGGCGGCGACGGCATCCGAGGCAGCGGGCAGCAGAGCGCCGATCGCCTCGACGATCTCCGCGGTGCCCGCCGCCATCCGAACCGCTCCCAGCGACCGGCCCACGAAATCGTCGAGCAGTGGCCACATGACCGAGCCGAGTCCGGCTTCACTCAGCTCCAGTGCGACGCGGGCGAGTTGCGCGCCATTCGAGTCACCCCGGTCAAGTAGTCCGAAATCGGCCGCTCCCGGCCGCAGCAGCCCTCGATCCCATGCTTCGAGTACCCCCTCGAACATGTCGGTGGCGGCATTCGAGTGCGGTGAGCTGAGTCCCCAGAGCATCCGTGCGGCGAGGCGCGGTGTGAGCGGTTCCTTGCGGCGCGCGAGCTGCCGCCACTCGTAGCCGCTACCGGCTTCGAGTCCGTCGCCCGAGTACGCTCCGTCGCCCCACGTCGGCAGCTCGACGGGCTCGCCCCAACCGAACCTCGTCGTGTCGATGCGCGCCGGGAACGTGGCGAGCGATGCCGGAAGCGTGGTGCGGGCGCGGCGCCAGTCGCCGTCCTCGTCCTGCACGAGCGACGGCTCGCGCAACGGATCGAGCGCATACCCGCGCACCGCCGGTCCGGCCGTCACCGTCATCAGTTCGCCGGACTGCAGCACGACGGGCACCTTCAGCCCGGCGAGCGCATCGAGGTGTCGTTGCTCGACGCACGCCAGATCGAGACGGAGCAGCGCGAGGAACAGATCCGCCTCACTCGCAGTGGCGCCCGCATCGCGATATGCCTCCAGACGCTCGACGAGGTCGTCCGGCGCGATTCGAAGGTCGTCCCATGACGGCGTGGACAGGAGCGCGGGAACCTCGCCGAGCCGCTGGACGACCGCGGCCTCGCGCGCCGGCATCGGACCGAACACCACATCGCTCCGCCAATCGTCGTGGCCGGATCGTACGAGCCGGTCGAGCATTCGGATGCGAGTACTGCTGACCCAATCTGCGGCAGCGCTCACCCCGGCGCGCCAGTTCTGCCTCAGCCCGCGGAGCGCACCACGCGCCGACTCGACGTCCGTCCGCGCGACGGCGTTCGCAAGCTCCAGGAAGCGATCGATCTCGAGGTCTTCCGCGCCTTCGGGGCGCGATGCAAGCACGCCTGCAGCCTCGGCGAGCGCGGCAGGTGAGACGGCGGGCAGATGGAACCGCTGCACGGTCCACACCTCGGGCGTGGGCTGCCACGCGATCGCTGCGGCCTCGGGCTCCTCGACGGGTTGGTCGCCGACGCCCCATCGGTCCTGGAGCGCCCGGGCCGCGGTCGCCAGCGGAGCGTCTCGGCCGGCCGCGACCGGCGACAGGGCGAAAGCCGCGGTCTCGGCCGCGTCACCGGTGAGGGGTTGCGCGCGGCGCAGCGCCGCGTCGAGCACCGCCCTTCGGGCAGCCTTGGGCTTCGTGGCGAGCGACAGCGAGAGCGCGTCGGCAGCCTGATACGCGTCGCCGTACTCGATGATCGCGGGTGCGAAGGCGGTGATCACCGGAGCTTCCGCGTGGCTGAGGGCACCGAGGAGCGCGTCGGCATGCGCGGCGAGCTCTACGTCGGCGAGTGCGAGCGAGTCGGTGAGGACGCCGGCCCAGACCTTGCGATCGCCGGGTCGCTGCGCGGCGTCGAGGGCGGTGAGCACGAGGGTCACCGCTTCGTCGCGCTCGACCCAGCCCTGTTCGGCGCCTGCGGCGACCACTGCGCCGAACGGCCCGGTCGCCGGTGCCCCCACGGCAACGCCGGTGCGCAGATGGTCGATGAATCGCGATCGGATGACGTCGGCGTCGATCGGGCCGCGGCCGGCGGGGTACAGCTCCGCCTCCACCCCGAGCGCGACAGCTGCGTACACGGCCCAATCCTTCAGGTACTCCACGCTCTCGGGCACGGGCAGCTCATGATGGTGCACCAGGCGCACAGCGCGACCGGCGTGCACCGACGTCGCATGCTCCCAGGGGCGCCGGTTGGAGCGGCAGGCGCGCGACGTGAAGGCGATGGCGAAGTTGGGGCCGCGCGTCGCGAGCACATCGGCGGCCAGCTGATCGGCCACGGAACCCGGCCCGCCGAGCACCGCCTCGGCACGTCGTGCGTCTGCACCCACCCGGATCGCGAACAGCGCGAGCATCCCGTGGTCGGTCTCGCCGACCACCGACTCGCGGGTGAGGGTGTTCCCCTCAGTGACCCACACGTTCCAGTCGCCGCGTTGCAGGCCGGCGCGGGCTTCGCGCTGCTGCGAATCGGTGCCAACCGGGAGTGCGAGCGCGTCGGTCTGTGCGGCGCCGGCCCAACCGAGGTCGTTGAACAGCTCGAGCGAACGAGCGAGGGCGTCGGTCATCGGATCTCCATCATGATCTGCACCGCGAGCACGTGCTTGCACGGTCCTCGATCGGTGCCGCCGGTGAGGTGCCATGTGCAGGTGCAGCGGCAATCGCCGTCGGCGCTGCGCACGGTGTAGGCGACGGGCTCGGCGCGGGTCCCTGCGTGCACGAGCCACTCGCCGGGTTCGGTGCCCCGTTCGACGCGGTGTTGCGCGACAAGTCGGCGCGCACCCGTCACGCGCGGATTGTCGCGCGTGGCTCGCTCGGTGTCGTCGGGCAGCTCGCGGTGGAAATGGGCGCGTGCGCGCACATCCCAGCCGACGCGTCCAGAGGCGGCGAGCACGGCGAGACCCGACTCCACTTCCGCCGTCGTGAGCCCCGACTCGAGGCGAAGCCGCTCGACGTCGATCACCGGTTCGAACGCCAGCAGCGCTGAGACGAGCCCCGCGTGCTCGGTGACCTCTGGACCGGCCAGCGCGCTCAGCAGCGAGCCCTCGCCCGAGAACCCGCGCCATGCCTCCGTGGTGAGCCCGAGCAGCAGGCGGGCGTGCGGGAGCTCGACCTCGAACGCCGTGGCGCCCGCCTCGCCGTCGGCAGGGCCGTACACGGTGAGTCCGATCACATTCGGGAGCAGCCGCTTCAGCCCGCTCAGGCGGTGCAGCCCGTTCACGTGAACGGCGCCCGTCGTACGACGCGGCGCGAGACGGAACCCTGCAGAAGTCGGCGTGAGCCACCCGACAGATCCCGCCGCGGTCGTCGCGGGGATCGAGGTGAGCATCGCTCGCGCCGCCGCCCGGTCGAGCGTGAACGCCCGCGTGAGTCGACGATGCATCTCCGCGACGTTGCCGAACGCGGGGATCCACCGGTTCGGCATCTCGACCGGTCGTTCGGTCGCCGCAACGGAAGGTGTGGCCAGGGTCATCCCGCCATGTCCGACATCGAGATGGAGCAACTCGCTCCTGCCGACCGAGGCGAGTGCGCGCCGTGTGGTCATGCCGATGTCGACGTTGGTGGTTCCATGGGCCACCTCACCGCCGTCCAGTCCGGAGTCGAGCACATCGAGTCGTGCGTACACACTGTTGCAGGCCGAGAACACTTCAGCGCGCAGCCGGTCGCCGTGGGCGGTGAGCACCGGGTCGCGCTGGGTGGTCGGGGTGTACTTGAAGTAGCGGGTGGCGGTGATGTCGGCGAGCGACAGCAATCCGCGTGCCAGTGTCTGAGGCTCGGTCGCGAAGCCGTGGAAGAAGCTGGCACCGGTGACCGGGCCGGCAGGCGTCAGGGCGGGCGCGAGCGCGAGCGAAAGCCGATTCGCCGTCACCGTTGACGTTTCCGTGAACCCGCGAACACCCATGCGGACGAGGTTAGCGGAGGCGGCCCACCCTGCAGCGGTAGCGCCTGCGTCGCCCGGCCGACGGGCCTGCAGTCACTGGATTCAGCGGCGCCCGCGGCGGCCGATCACCCCGGCGAACAGCGCGTGCAGGAGCGGCAGGGCCGAGGCGATCATCAGCGTCGTTCCGAGCGCGGGGTTGGGTGCGACGAGCACCGCGCCGCCGATGAGCAGTGCGGCGAACAGCACCGCCGACACGACGCGGCGGGCGACGCCCTCGAGCCGGTCGAGTCGCCGTTCGAGACGTGATGTGTCGAACGAGAGCCGACCCTGATCGGCCTTCGTGATGAGGGCATCGACGCGTTGCGGCATCCGCCAGAGGAGTCCCGCGCTCTTCATCGCCTCAGCAGCGAGATCTCGCGCGATGTCGCCCCGCTCCTCGTCGAGAAGTCGGGCGGCGTAGGGCTCGACGGCATCCCACACGTTGAACTCGGGGTCGAGCCCGCTGCACATGCCCGAGGTGAGGGCCATCGATCGGATCAGGAGGAGCAGCCGCTCGGGCAGCTGGAGTGGGAGCGAGCGCATGACATCGCCGAACTCCGTGCCGAACTCGCGGAACTCCTGCGGATCGACATCTTTCAGCTGGGCGAAGCCCATGCCGCCGAAACGCTCGAAGAGCTGCGCGAGTGCACGCTCGAGCTCGCCGGTCGCAGCCGACGGCATGAGCACTCCGATCTCGCGGGCGGCTTCGATCATCGCCCGACCGTCACGGGCGGCCACGGCGATGACGAGTGCCCGAAGCCCGGTGCGCAGCTCGCTCGGCACCTCGGCCATCATGCCGAAGTCGACGAAGGTGAGCCGCCAGAGCGGGGCAGCCGAGTCGCCCGGCCCTTCACCGCGACCGGCCGCGGGCGGCAGCGGCGTGATGAAGATGTTGCCGGGGTGCGGGTCGGCGTGCACGAAAGCGTGTGTGAAGACCTGGTCGAACATGATCTCGGCGAAGACCTCTGCGACGTCGGCGGGCGCGATGCCGGCGGCCTTCAGGGCGTCGGTGTCGTTGATCTTGATCGCCGTGACGTCTTCGAGGGTCAGCACTCGACGTGTCGTCCGCTCCCACACAACGGCAGGTGCGTAGACGCGGGCGTCGTCGGCGAACGAATCCGCGAAGCGCTCGGCACTCGCGGCCTCGTGCAGGTAGTCGATCTCCTCGAGGCTCGTCTGCGCGAACTCCTCGACGAGGGCCGGTGCATCCACTCGGTCGGACACGACGTGCACCCGCCGCAGCCAACCAGCGACCCGGCGGAGCGCGGCGAGATCGACGGCGACGATCTCGTCGATGCCGGGGCGCTGCACCTTGACGACGACGTCGCGCAGTCCGGTCTCAGCGGCGTCTCCGTCGGAGAGCCGGGCCCGGTGCACCTGCCCGAGTGACGCCGCCGCCACGGGCACCTCGTCGAACCGATCGAAGACCTGCCCGAGGGGTGCGCCGAGCTCGGCTTCAGCGAGTTCGCGGATCGCAGGGAACGGCACCGGCGGCACCTCGTCCTGCAGGCCCTCGAGCTCCGAGGTGATCTCGGGTGGGAGCACGTCGAGACGGGAGGAGAGGAACTGCCCGACCTTGATCATGAGACCGCCGAGCTCGACCGCGAGCGTGCGGAAGTCCTCGGCGAGCCGCCGGATCCGTCGCTCGCGCGTGCGTTCGGCGACGCCGGCGAGGCCCAATTTCGGCAGCGCGAGCTCGAACCACCAGAGCTGGAGGAGCCGTCGGGCGGCGAACGTCAGGATGCGGCGCGAGCGCGCCCGGCGTGCACCGTCGCTCATCGAACCGCGCTCTCGTCGGTTCCTCGACGGGGAGGCAGCAGCGGCACGTGTCAGCTCTCGGCGAGGATCGAGTACAGCGCGCGACGGGCATCGTCGAGCACGCTGACAGCCTGCTTGACCTGGTCGGGCGTTCCGCTGCGACCGAGCTGCGCGGCGGCGGCCGCGAGTTCGACAGCTGCCTTCGAGAGCGCGCGATGCTGTTCGGTGCCGTGGGGCGACGACGATTCCCACGGGGCGGCACGGTCGGCGGCGCCCTCCACCCCGGCGCGGCCGAGATCGGTGAGCGAGTACGTCTTGCGCCCGCGGAGCTCCTCGGCGACGATCAGTTCCTCATCGGCGAGCAGCTGCAGTGTGGGGTAGACCGATCCGGCGCTCGGCTTCCACGCGCCGCCGCTGCGCTCCTCGATCTCCTGGATGATCTGGTAGCCGTGCATCGGCTGCTCGGCGAGCAGGGCGAGCACGGCAGCACGCACATCGCCCCGCGCCATCCGCTTCACTCCCGGCCGCGGGTCGAACGTGGAGCGCAATTGCTCCATCGCCTCCCAGATGGCAGCGCCGGGGCTGCCGGCACCGAAGCCGCGCTCACTCCCGAAACCTGCTCCACCGAATCCGCCTGTCGGGCGCTGACCGCTCATGATGACCTCCCGGGTTCGACTGAACGATACTCAACGATATATCGTTACTGATCCGCATGGAAGGGGTACGTCGCGGCCAGCCAGGCTTCGGTCACGCGCGGATGCTGCAGCCGCACGACCTCGAGGTGCGGGCGGCGCCGCGCGGCCTCATCGACGAGCGCGCCGCGACTGCCGTGCGTGCTCCACGCCCATCGGATGATGTGCTCGGGATCGGTGAAGACGCCGCGCAGCGGCCCCTCGCGGTTGCCGTTCCACAGCTCCTCGCGAACGAGTCGTCGCCGCATCGTGCGCGCGATGACCCGCCGCATGACGAGCGAGCGGGGATAGTCGAGGAAGACGAGCAACTCTGCGCGGTCGGCGAGCAGCTCGCGCACCGATTCGTACTGCCATTCGGTGACCCACCCGGGCCGGCTGGTCAGGGCGTCGACCTCGGCGATGAAGCTCGGGCGCGGGGTCCAGTCCGGTCCATGGAACAGCGCATCGATCTCCTGGTACGGCTGCCCGGATGCCTCGGCGATGCGTCGCGCAAGGGTGGACTTGCCTGCGCCGCTCGCGCCGGCGACGAGGATGCGGCTCGGCGGGACGCGGTGCGGCAGATCAGGGGCGTGAGGCATCCGAACACACTAACCGCCGGCGTTCGCGCCGCCGTGGTCGCTGCTGGCGCACAACTCGGGCCGGTCCGGGAATACGCGAGTCGAAGCATCCGTTCGCATACTTCGTGAGCGAACCCATCAAGATCGACATCTGGTCCGACATCGCGTGCCCGTGGTGCTACATCGGCAAGCGCCACCTCGAGAGCGGCATCGCCTCGCTCGGTGACGATGCGCCGGCGGTCGACATCACCTATCACTCCTTCGAGCTGGCACCCGACACCCCGGTGGACTTCGAGGGCAGCGAGATCGACTTCCTCGCCAAGCACAAGGGCATGCCCGCCGAGCGCGTCGAGCAGATGCTGCAGCACGTCACGGGTGTCGCCGCGACGGCGGGGCTCGACTACGACTTCGACGCGCTGCAGCACACCAAGACGCTGAAGGCGCACGAGCTGCTGCACTTCGCCAAGGAGCAGGGTCTCCAGCTCGAGCTCACCGAGCGCCTGCTTCGCGCGTACTTCACCGAGGGCCGCCACGTCGGCCGCGTCCACGAGCTCGTGGAACTCGGTGCCGAGGTCGGCCTCGACGCGGACGCCGCCCGTGAAGCCCTCGAGTCCGGGCGCTACGCAGACGCGGTGCAAGCCGACATCGCGCAAGCGCAGGCCTACGGAATCAACGGTGTGCCGTTCTTCGTGATCGACGGCAAGTACGGCATCTCGGGCGCCCAGCCGGCCGAGGTCTTCGCGCAGGCGCTCACCCAAGTCGCAGACGAGCGCGACGGAGCGGCCGCGTGAACGGGCTCGAGACGGCACCGACGACGGATGCCGCGGCGTCGGCCCCGTTCGCGATGATCACGGGCGACCCGTCGGCCATGGTCTGCGAGGGTGACGTCTGCTACATCCCGGACTCGCCGGTCGAGTAGGCGCGCCGGCGCCGTATCGAGACCTCGACTACTCGGGGTCCGTGATGTCGGCGACGACCGCGTCGAACGCGGCGATCAGTCGATCGGCATCGACGAAGAGGCTGCGGCCGTGCTCGCCCGCGCCCATCGAGACCCGTCGGCCCGTGATCGACGCATCGGCGATGACCGGCCAGGCCGTGGTCGAGCCGAGTGGGGTGATCGTGCCCCGTTCGTACCCGGTCGCGGCGAGCGCGAGTGACGCGTCGGGCAACTGCAGCTTGTTGACGCCGAGCAGCGCCCGCAGCTTCGGCCACGAGATCTTGCGGCCACCGGGCACGAGTGCGAACACGTAGGTGTCGTCGCTGCGCTTGACCACGAGCGACTTGACGATGTCGGCTGGCGTGATGCCGAGCAGCTCCGCGGCCTCTTCGAGGCTGCGCGCGGCAGGTCGCTCGATGATCTCGACGTCGAGGCCGCGCGCTGCGGCATCCGCTCGCACACGATCTGCGCCCGTGGGCTCTGGCATCTCGTCCTCCCCAGCCTCGTCTTCCCCGAGAATCCTAGGCGCGCGAGTCCGGAGCGGGCGAGCACGCCTCGAACTCTGGGAGAATCGACGGTGATGTCCTCAACCACCACGCTTCCAGCGGGCCCGCTCACCATCGGCGGGCTCGCCCTCGATGTGCCCGTCGTGCTCGCCCCCATGGCGGGCATCACGAACACCGCGTTCCGACGCCTCTGCCGCGAGTTCGGCGCCGGCCTCTACGTCAGTGAGATGATCACCTCGCGGGCGCTCGTCGAGCGCACCCCCGAGTCGATGCGCCTCATCACGCATCACGAGTCCGAGACGCCGCGTTCCATCCAGCTCTACGGCGTCGACCCGAAGACGGTGGCCGAGGCGGTCACCATGCTCGTCGCCGAAGATCGGGCCGACCACATCGATCTGAACTTCGGATGTCCCGTGCCGAAGGTCACCCGCAAGGGCGGGGGAGCGGCGCTACCGTGGAAGAGCGGGCTCTTCCGCGGCATCGTCGAGGGTGCTGTGCAGGCCGCAGGCGATGTTCCGCTGACCGTGAAGATGCGAAAGGGCATCGATTCCGATCACCTGACCTATCTCGAGGCCGGCCGCATCGCCGAGGGAGCCGGCGTCGCTGCGGTGGCGCTGCACGCACGCACGGCCGCGGAGTTCTACTCCGGGGAGGCCGACTGGTCGGCCATCGCGAAGCTCAAAGAGACGGTCACGAGCGTGCCGGTGCTCGGCAACGGCGACATCTGGTCGGCAGCCGACGCACTGCGAATGGTCACGGAGACGGGCTGCGACGGAGTGGTCGTCGGCCGCGGATGCCTCGGCCGGCCCTGGCTCTTCGGCGATCTCGCCGCCGCCTTCCGCGGTGAACAGCACACGGCCCAGCCCGGCCTCGGGGAGGTCGCACAGACGTTCCGCCGGCATGCAGAGCTGCTGACCGAGTTCTTCGACAGCGAAGAGCGCGGGTGCCGCGACATCCGCAAGCACGTGGCCTGGTACTTCAAGGGCTACCCGGTCGGCGGCGACCTGCGGGCACGCCTCGCGACGGTGGAGTCGCTCGCCCAGCTCGACGAGCTGCTCGGCACGCTCGACTGGTCGATGCCGTACCCCGGTGAGGGTGCCGAAGGCCCGCGCGGCCGCGCCGGCACGCCGAAGAAGCCCGCGCTGCCTGAGGGCTGGCTCGACTCGCAAGAGCTCGTCGGCCATGACCGCGTCACCTTGGTCGATGCCGAACTCGACACGAGCGGCGGCTGACGTGCGCGAGCGTCTCTTCGGCGGCTACGAGGCCGCCGACACCGAGCGATGGCTCCCCGAAGAGCATTCTTCGCGGCGCAGCGACTTCGCGCGCGACCGGGCGAGGCTCGTGCACTCGAGTGCACTGCGCCGGCTCGCGGCGAAGACCCAGGTCCTGAGCCCGACGGCGGGGCTCGACTTCGCGCGCAATCGGCTCACGCACTCGCTCGAGGTGGCCCAGGTCGGCCGCGAGCTCGCGGCGAGCCTCGGACTCGACCCCGACGTCGTCGACACGGCGTGTCTCGCGCACGACCTCGGTCATCCGCCGTTCGGCCACAACGGTGAGAAGGCGCTCAACACCTGGGCCGCCGATGTCGGCGGGTTCGAGGGCAATGCCCAGACGCTGCGCCTGCTCACCCGACTCGAGCCGAAGGTCTTCGGCGACGACGGCCGCAGCTACGGTCTGAACCTCACCAGGGCGAGCCTCGACGCGAGCTGCAAGTACCCCTGGCCCGACACCACGAGCGTCGCCGATCCGTCCGGGCGCGCGAAGTTCGGCTTCTACGAGAGCGACGTCGAGGTGTTCCGGTGGCTGCGTGCCGGAGCTCCCGAGCGTCGACTCTGCATCGAGGCGCAGGTCATGGACCTCTCCGACGACATCGCCTATTCGGTGCACGACTTCGAAGACGCGGTCGTGAACGGCTACATCGACGTCGCCGCCCTGGGGGCACGCGTCGACCACGAGAGCCTCGTCGCATCGATGTACGAGTGGATCGGCGGCTCGGTCTCGCACGACGAACTCATCGCGGCATTCGATCGGCTCGATTCGCTCGACGGGTGGCTCGAGACCTGGAACGGCAGCCGCTACGACCAAGGCCGTCTGAAGAACCTCACGAGCCAGCTCATCGGTCGTTTCGCTCGCGCCGCGACCGCCGCGACGCGGGCGGCGTACCCGCTCGCGAGCCTCATCCGGTTCGACGCAGATGTCGTCGTGCCGCGCGAGATCCAGGCCGAGATCGCAGTGCTGAAGGGCATCGTGGCGGCGTACGTGATGTCCAAGAACACCCGGCAGCCGATCTACCACCAGCAGCGCGAGATCCTCACCTCGCTCGCCGACGTCCTGCACGAGACGGGCGAGCTGCACCTCGATGCCGGATTCGCCGAAGACTGGCATGCGGCCGACGACGACGCCGCACGCAAGCGCGTCGTGGTCGACCAGGTCGCGAGCCTCACCGACCAGTCGGCGCTCGCGTGGTACGGGCGTCTCGTGCAGCGGTGACGAAGCGCGCGCGGCACCGGCACCGGCACCGGCCGCGAGTGCGTCGCGGCGAACTAGGATGAGAGCCATGGCGGGCCGCATTCGACAGAGCGATGTCGACGAGGTGAAGGCCCGCACCAACATCGCCGACATCGTCGGAGAGCATGTCAGCCTCAAGTCGGCCGGTGTCGGCTCGATGAAGGGCCTCTGCCCCTTCCACGACGAGCGCAGCCCGAGCTTCCATGTGCGGCCGGGACTCGGCTACTACCACTGCTTCGGCTGCGGCGAGTCCGGCGACGTCTACACGTTCCTGCAGCGCATGGATCACGTCTCGTTCACCGAGGCCGTCGAACGACTCGCCGGTCGCATCGGTCTCGAGCTGCACTACGAAGATGGCGGCCAGGCCTCCGACCACGGCAACCGTGCACGACTCCTCGCCGCCAACCAGGCCGCCTCCGAGTTCTTCCTCGAGCGGCTGAGCGCCCCCGACGCCGACATCGGCCGGCGATTCCTCGGCGAGCGAGGCTTCGATGCCGAGGCAGCTCGCCGCTTCGGAGTCGGGTTCGCACCCAAGAGCTGGGACGCGCTCACCGACCACCTCAAGGGTCGTGGGTTCACGACCGAAGAGCTCGCGGCATCCGGTCTCGTCTCGCAGGGCGACCGAGGCATCTACGATCGCTTCCGTGGCCGGCTGGTCTGGCCCATCCGCGACGTCACCGGGCAGACGGTCGGCTTCGGCGCCCGTCGATTGCTCGACGACGACAAGGGTCCCAAGTACCTCAACACCCCCGAGACCGCGATCTACCACAAGTCGCAGGTGCTCTACGGGCTCGATCTCGCCCGGCGCGACATCTCGAAGACGCACCGGGTCGTCGTCGTCGAGGGGTACACCGACGTCATGGCCTGCCACCTCGCCGGCGTCACGACCGCGATCGCCACCTGCGGTACGTCTTTCGGCGTCGATCACATCAAGGTGCTGCGGCGTGTGCTCGGCGACGCCTCCGGCGTCGGCGAGGTCGTGTTCACCTTCGACGGCGACGCCGCCGGCCAGCAGGCGGCGATGCGCGCCTTCGGCGAAGAGCAGCGGTTCGCCGCGCAGACGTTCGTGGCGGCCGCCCCCGACGGACTCGACCCGTGCGACCTGCGCCTCGCCCGCGGCGACGCAGCGGTGCGCACGCTCATCGACTCCCGCGTTCCGATGTTCGAGTTCGTCATCAAGCACACGCTCGCCCGTTACGACCTCGAGACCGTCGAGGGGCGCGTCGCGGCGCTGCGGGTTGCAGCACCGGTGGTGGCGGAGATCCGCGACCCGGCGGCCCGGCCCGGCTACACGCATCAGCTCGCGCGAATGCTCGGCATGGAACTGGCCGAGGTCACCCGAGCGGTGCGCTCGGCGGCCGGGCGTACGAAGCCAGACTCCGAACGAGCGGTTCCGTCGGGCACCACGAGCGCGCCGTCTTCGGCCGAGCCGGTTGAGCGCCCGTTCTCGATCACGCAGCTTCCCGGCGACCCGGCGACCCGGCTCGAACGCGACGCCCTACAGGCGATGCTGCAGTACCCCGACGCCGTTGGTCTCGACTTGCTGCGCCAAGCCATCGACAGCCGGTTCGGGAACCCATCGCTCGCGGTGATCCGCGACGGCATCGCCTCGGTCCTCGCCTCGCCCGATCCCGCAGTGCGCGTCGATCGGGTCATGGCCGAGGTGCCCGCACCGTTCGCGGGGCTCGTGCAGCAGCTCGCGGTGCTGCCCGTGCCGCAGAGCACTCAGGCCCGCATCGCGGGCTACGTGCGGGGAGTGCTCGCGTCGCTGATCGACCGTGAGCTGTTACGCCAGAAGGCCGAACTGACCGGTCGCCTCACGCGGCTGGGGCCGGGCGACCCGGCGGTGTACGACAGCGTTCGTCGAGCGATCGTGGAGATCGATCGGGAGCGCGAAGCCCTCAAGGTCGACTGAGCGGCATCCGCTCGAAGATCGCGTTCTACGCGAATCGGTTGCGTCAAAGGTTGCAGATCGGTAAATATTCGGCCGTCGGGCCGTCGCTCCGAGCAGCATTCAGACGCTGTGTGCTAGGTCTTGGGGATACGGAAAACGCGTCTGCGCCTGCGCCGACGCGATTCAGTCCTGACAGGAAGAGGTAGACGGATATGACATCCGCATCCAAGAACGGGCGGCGCAGCCTCGTCGCAGTGGCCGGCCTTTCGGCCGCGGCCCTCGCTTTGGCCGGCTGCTCGGCCGGTGGCGGGGCCGACGAGGCTTCCGGCAGCTCGATCACCGTCGGCACGACCGACAAGGTGACGACGCTCGACCCGGCCGGCTCGTACGACAACGGCTCGCTCGCCGTGCAGACGCAGGTCTTCCCGTACCTGCTGAACACCGACTACCAGAGCACCGAGGTCGTGCCCGACCTCGCCGAGTCGGCGGAGTTCACGGCGCCGACCGAGTACACGGTCACGCTTCCCGAGGGCCTCAAGTGGGCGAACGGCAATGACCTCACGGCCGACGACGTCAAGTTCTCGTTCGACCGCCAGATCGCGATCGCCGACCCCAACGGCGCCTCGAGCCTGCTGTACAACCTCGACAGCACCGAGGTCGTCGACGACACGACGGTCGTCTTCCACCTCAAGGCCGAGAACGACCAGGTCTTCCCGCTCATCCTCACGAGCTTCCCGGGAGCCATCGTCGACGACGAGGTCTTCGCCGCCGACGCGCTGACGCCCGACGACGAGATCGTCGCTGCCAACGCCTTCGCGGGCCCGTACACGATCACGAGCTACGACTTCAACACCCTCATCTCGTTCAAGAAGAACCCGGAGTACAAGGGCCTTCTCGCCGAGGCGAAGACCGACACGGTCAACCTGAAGTACTACGCCGAGTCGTCGAACCTCAAGCTCGACGTACAGGAGGGCGGCATCGACGTCGCCTACCGCAGCCTCTCCGCGACCGACATCGACGACCTCAAGGGCAACGACAAGGTCAACGTGGTCGAGGGCCCCGGCGGCGAGATCCGCTACATCGTCTTCAACTTCGACACGCAGCCGTACGGCGCGAAGACGCCCGAGGCCGACCCGGCCAAGGCGCTCGCCGTGCGTCAGGCCGTGGCCGACCTCATCGACCGCGATGAGCTCGCCGACCAGGTCTACAAGGGCACCTACACGCCGCTGTACTCCTACGTACCTGCCGGCATCGCAGGTGCGGTCGAGCCGCTCGTCGAGATGTACGGCGACGGCCAGGGCGCGCCCGATGCAGACAAGGCGGCCGGGCGTCTCACGGCTGCTGGCGTGACCACGCCGGTCGAGCTCAACCTGCAGTACTCGAACGACCACTACGGTCCGTCTTCGGCCGACGAGTACGCGCTCATCAAGGACCAGCTCGAGTCGACGGGCCTCTTCACGGTGAACCTGCAGACCACCGAGTGGGTGCAGTACTCCGAGGACCGTACCTCCGACGTGTACCCGGCCTACCAGCTCGGTTGGTTCCCCGACTACTCGGATGCCGACAACTACGTCACGCCGTTCTTCCTGATCGAGAACTTCCTCGGGAACCACTACGTGAACCAGGAAGTCAACGACCTGATCATCAAGCAGGCCTCCGAGCCCGACCCCGCAACCCGCACCGCCGACATCGAGGCGATCCAGGAGAAGGTGGCGGCCGACCTGTCGACCGTGCCGTACCTCCAGGGCGCTCAGGTCGCAGTGACGGGCACCGACGTGGAGGGTGCCGACGAGACACTCGACGCCTCGTTCAAGTTCCGCTACGCGGCGCTGTCGAAGGGCTGAGCCGGCTGAACGGCTAGAGTCACTTCTACGCAAGGAACGGATGGCCCGCTCTCCGGAGCGGGCCATCCGCATTCGAGCCTCACCCGATTGGCGAACATTGACCTCAACGACGACGGCGCCCGCCAGTAGCGCGTCCCCCACACGACGGAGACCACCCAAGTCCTCCGGTGGCGGCATCGGCCGCTACATCATCGTGCGGGCCCTCCTCATCATTCCCACGGTGTTCATCCTGGTGACCCTGGTCTTCGTGCTCATGCGCTCGACCGGCGACCCGATCACCGCGAAGCTCGGCGGGCAGCTCCCCGCCGACCAGCTCGCCGAGCGCATCCACGCCGCCGGCTACGACCGGCCGATCATCGTGCAGTACCTCGAGTACCTCGGCCAGATCGCCACGGGCAACTTCGGCACGACGCTGACCGACAACCGCCCGGTCACCGAGATCCTCATCACCTACGGCGCCGCGACCCTCGAACTCGCGTTCTACGCGCTCCTCGTCGCCTTCGTCGTCGGCATCCCGTTCGGCCTCATCGCCGCGTACTTCCGCGACAAGGGGCAGGATGCCTCGCTGCGGGTGTTCGCCATCCTCTGCTACGCCACCCCGGTCTTCTTCGCCGGCCTGCTGCTGAAGCTCGTCTTCTCGGTCTGGCTCGGCTGGCTGCCCGTCGCCGGACGGGCATCGGTCAGTGCGCAGCTCCAGATGGAGCTGCTCCCGAACAAGACGGGCATCTACACGATCGACGCGATCATGACGGGGAATCCGGCGGTGCTCGGCGACGTGCTCGCACACGCGGTGCTGCCCGCCATCGCGCTCGGACTGCTCACCGCCGGAGTGTTCCTCCGGCTCGTGCGCACCAACGTCATCGGCACGCTCTCGACCGACTACGTCGACGCCGCGCGATCACGCGGTGTGAGCGAGTACCGGCTCGTGCGCAAGCACGCGTACCGCCCCGCGCTCATCCCGATCATCACGGTCATCGGCCTACAGATCGCGCTGCTCCTCGGCGGCGCGGTGCTCACCGAGACGACCTTCGAGTGGAAGGGCCTCGGGTTCATGCTCTCCGAGTACCTCCAGGCGCGCGACTTCGTCGCCGTGCAGGGCATCGTGGCCCTGCTCGCCGTGATCGTGGCGCTCACCAACTTCATCGTCGACATCATCGCGGCGCTCATCGACCCGAGGGTGAGGTACTGACATGTCGACCGACAACGTCGTCACGCCACCGAAGCGGCGCCTGCGCGACCGCCTTCCCGTCGTGCACCAACTGCGCCAGAGCGTCGGCCTCCAGCGCGGCATGCTCATCGCGGGCCTCGTGCTCACGGGCATTTTCGTGCTGGTCGCGATCTTCGCGCCGCTCATCGCCCCATTCGGCTTCGCGCAGTTGCGCGACGCAGCGGGTCCATTCGGCAGCCAGCAGGCGCCGTCGGCCGAACACCTCTTCGGCACGACCGTGGGCGGCTACGACGTGCTCTCCCGCGTGATCTGGGGTGCACAGACCGCGCTGTACGTCATCGTCATCGCGGTGATCCTCTCGATCTTCGCGGGCGTGCTGCTCGGCCTCGTCTCGGGCTACTTCGGCGGCTGGCTCGACCGCGTGCTCGTCGTGGTGTGCGACGCGATCTACGCGTTCCCCTCGCTGCTGCTCGCGATCGTCATGGCGATCGTCATCTCGGGCGGCCAGTCGAATCTGTGGGGCGGCGTCCTCGCCGCGGCGATCTCGATCACGGTCGTGTTCATCCCGCAGTACTTCCGCGTGATCCGTGCCGAGACGGTGCGAATCAAGGCCGAGGCGTACGTCGAGTCGGCCAAGGTGCTCGGCGCCTCGAACGGCCGCGTCATGTTCCGCCACGTGCTGCGCAACGCGACCCGCACTCTGCCGCTCATCTTCACGCTGAACTCCTCCGAGGCGATCTTGACCCTCGCAGGCCTCGGCTTCCTCGGCTTCGGCATCGAGCCGACGGCGGCGGCCGAGTGGGGCTACGACCTCAACAAGGCCCTCTCGGACGTCTCGAGCGGCATCTGGTGGACGGCGCTCTATCCGGGCATCGCGATCGTGCTCGTGGTGCTCGGCATCACGCTCGTCGGCGAGAGCCTGAACGACCTGGCCGATCCGCGCCTGCGTGGCCGTCGACGCGTTGCACAGGCGTCGGGCGAGGTCGCCGAGACCTCCGTCGTTCCCGGCGGCACGCTCACGGCCGGTCCTGGCGGGCTCTCAGGGCTCGAAGACGGCGAATCATTCGACGAGCACGGAATCGAGGTCCGCTCATGAGCACGGTCGTCAGCATCGAAGGGCTCGGCGTCTCGTTCGCGACCGACGCCGGCGCGGTGAAGGCCGTCGACGACGTCTCGCTCACCGTCCAGCGGGGCGAGGTCCTCGCGATCGTCGGCGAGTCGGGGAGTGGCAAGACCGTGACCGCGAAGACGATCCTCGGGCTCCTGCCAGAGACGGCGACGGCGAGTGGTGCGGTCGTGCTCTCGAACAAGGCCGGCACGGCCGAGCACGACGTGGTCACCCTCTCGAAGAAGCAGCTTCGTGCGGTGAGGGGCACGGATGTCGCGATGGTGTTCCAGGAGCCGTCGTCGGCCCTGAACCCCGTCTACACCGTCGGGTGGCAGATCATCGAGGGCATCCGGGCCCACAACACCAAGGTCTCCAAGAAGGAGGCCAGGGCGAAGGCCATCGAGATCCTCGGTCGGGTCGGCATTCCCGACCCCGAGCACCGCATCGACCACTATCCGCACCAGTTCTCGGGCGGCCAGAAGCAGCGCATCGTGATCGCGATGGCGCTCGTGCTCGATCCGGGTCTGATCGTCGCCGACGAGCCGACCACGGCGCTCGACGTCACGGTGCAGGCCGAGATCCTCGATCTCCTGCGCCGATGCCGCGACGAATTCGGCATGGGCATCGTGCTGATCACGCACAACATGGGTGTGGTCGCCGATCTCGCCGATCGGGTCGCCGTGATGTACCAGGGTCGGGTCGTCGAAGAAGCCGATGCCAAGACGCTCTTCGCATCGCCGCAGGCCGAATACACGAAGGCGCTGCTCGCTGCGGTGCCGTACGTGGGTACCGGCACGGCGAGCGCGATCGACCGAGCCGAGCAGCGTCCGGAGGATTGGGTCGAACAGGCGCCGGTCGTCGAGGCGTCCGGGCTCGAGATCGTCTACCCGGGTCGATTCGGTCGTCCGGGATTCCGAGCCGTCGACGGTGTCGACTTCATCATCCGTCCGGGCGAAGTGCTCGGGCTCGTGGGGGAGTCCGGTTCCGGCAAGACCACGATCGGCCGGGCGATCGCGGGCCTGACCAAGGTGACCGGCGGCTCGCTGCGCGTGCTCGGTCACGAGATGAACGGGTTGCGGGAACGCGAATTCCGTCCGCTACGCAGCCGCATCGGTTTCGTGTTCCAAGACCCGGCATCGAGCTTCAACCCGCTGCTCACGATCGCCGAATGCGTCGCGGAGCCGCTCGTGATCCACGGACGCGCCGCCAACCCGGGGGCGGCCCGTGCACGTGTCGACGAACTCCTCGAGGCGGTGCAACTGCCGCGAGCCTATGGTGACCGGTATCCGCACGAGCTCTCGGGTGGGCAGCGTCAGCGTGCGAGTCTTGCGAGGGCACTCGCGCTCGAACCCGAGCTGCTCATCGCCGATGAGCCGACCTCGGCACTCGACGTCTCGGTGCAGGCGCGTGTGCTCGAGCTCTTCGCGGAACTGCAGCGCGAGTTCGGATTCGCCTCGCTCTTCATCAGCCACGATCTCGCGGTCGTCGACATTCTGGCCGATCGCATCGCGGTGCTGTACCGCGGCTCCCTGGTCGAGGAGGGCACGGGCGCCGAGGTCCTCGGCGCGCCGAGCGATCCGTACACCCAGCGCTTGCTCGCGTCGTTGCCCGTTCCCGATCCGATCGCGCAGGCTGCACGGCGTGAAGAGCTTCGCCGCCTTCGGGAGGCGGTGTGATGCGAAGTGCCGCCCATGGCTTCCCGATCGTGCTGAACGACCTCTCGGTCGAGTATCCGGCGCACGGAGCGAGCCCGGCGTACGTCGCATTGCACGGGCTCACGCTGACCGTGGCGCCCGGGCAGGTGCTGGGCGTGCTCGGCAGCGCCGGCAGCGGCAAGAGCACGCTCGCGAAGGTGCTCTCGGGAGTCGCATTCGACGTGCGATCGACCGAGGGGCGCCCGGTCATCACCGGGGGCGACGCGACCGTGCTCGGGCACTCGCTGCGAGGCATCCCGAAGCGGAAGCTGCCCGAGTTCCGCTTCCACGTCGGGTACCTCCCACAGGATGCCGCCTCGACGCTGCCGGCGGACCGAACCGTCGCGGAGATCATCGCCGAACCCATTCTCGAGCGCGATCGACGCTACAACGCGCGGGCGTTGGCGACCCGCGTCGCAACGATGCTCGACGGCGTGCGGCTCTCGCTCGGCATGCTCGAGAAGTACCCCTATGAGCTATCGGGCGGGCAGCGGCAGCGCGTGGCGTTCGCCCGCGCACTCGTGCTCGGGCCGTCGTTGCTGGTCGCCGACGAACCCACCGCCGGCATCGACCTCACGGTGCGCGACGTGGTGGCGCAGCTGATCGGCGAGCTCCGAGAGGAGCACACCTTCTCTGCCGTGATCATCAGCCATGACCTGCCGGTGCTGCGCGGCACCGCTGATCGGGTCGCAGTGCTCGACCGCGGCGAGCTCGCCGCGACCGGCACGATCGACGAAGTGCTCGACGACCCGCGGCACCCGTACGTGAAAGCACTCGCCGGTGCACTCGATGCCGGTCACGCGGTGATCGACGACCTCGACCTCGGCCCCACGGCATGACGTCGGATGCCGCGGCGCCCGAGCGGCGAGCACGGCACCGGGTCGTCCCAGGGGCTCCTGCTGCCGATGCAGCTGCGCCGACACCCGTGACGGCCGGGGCGATCGCGCTCGTGCCCGAGGCTCAGCCTGCGTTCACCGTCGCCGTGGAGCGAGCCGGCGGCACGGTTGCACCGCTGTCGGCGGCGACGCGCGGACTCGTGTGGACCGCGGCATCCGGCACCGATGAACTCGAGGCGCTCCTCGACGCACATCCGTCCATCTCATGGGTGCAACTGCCGTGGGCGGGCGTCGACGCGTTCGCAACACTCATCGCGAGCGCCGACGGCGACGGGCGCGTCTGGACCAGCGCCAAGGGCGCGTATGCGCAGCCGGTTGCCGAACACGCGTTGATGCTCGTGCTGGCGCTGCTTCGCGAGTTGCCGAGGCGGGTCTCGGCGCGCGCCTGGCAGGCCGACGAAACGGGCCGATCTCTCTACGGGGCGAATGTGGTCATCGTGGGCGCAGGCGGCATCGCGATGGAGCTGCTGCGGCTGCTCGAGCCGTTCGGCGCCCGCACGACCGTGGTTCGCCGCAGCGCGGCACCGGTGCCGGGCGCGATGCGAACCCTGCAGGTCGCGCGGCTCGGCGATGCGCTTGCCGATGCCGACGTCGTGGTGCTCGCGGCGGCGTTGACCGCCGATTCCCACGGTCTGCTCGGCGCTGCCGAGCTGCGGCGGATGCCACGGGGCGCCGTGCTCGTGAACGTCGCGCGCGGCGGGTTGATCGATACGGGAGCGCTCGTCGACGCCCTAGTGTCGGGGCACCTCGGCGGCGCGGGCCTCGATGTGACCGATCCGGAACCGTTGCCGTCGGAGCATCCGCTCTGGAGCGCAGCGAACTGCATCGTGACCCCGCACGTGGCCGATACCGACGAGATGACGGTGCCGCTCTTCGCGGATCGCATCTCGTCGAACGTGCGTGCGTTCCTCGGTGCCGGGGACTTCGAGGGACGGGTCGACCCTGCTGCCGGCTATTGAACGGGACGGCTTCCGCTGTGGTTGTCGAGGCTGTCTCGGATTGGGAGTCGCGCCAACCTTTTGCTAGAGTATCGATGCTGAACAAGCGATCCTCCATAGCTCAATTGGCAGAGCAATCGGCTGTTAACCGGTAGGTTCTTGGTTCGAGTCCAAGTGGGGGAGCAAGAAGCCCTGCATTCATATGAATGCAGGGCTTTTCTGTCGTCAGACGACAGCGAACCGGATTCCGACGGCGAACGCCTCGCGTCAATCGTGGTCGGCTGACGAGAGCACCCATTCGCTCGAGTCGGCGTATGCTGCGCGGAACGCCGCCCCGATCCAATCATTGGAGCGGGTGATCGCATCGGGGCCGATGATGGCGGTGAGCCCACCGTGCTCGAGCAGGTCGACCATGCGCTGGCCGCTGACGATGATTCGGAGCTGCGAACCCTGCCGGGCGAGTTCGAGCGCGTAGCGTCGCAGCACGTCGACCAGGGAGAGGCCGAGATCGTCGACTCCGCGGAGGCGGATGATGACGACCGATCGTTGCGATGTCGGCACGACCGCGGGAAGTTGCCGCTCGAACGTGGGCGCACTGGCGAAGAAAAGGCTGCCGTAGGGCTGCAGGGCGATGACGGAGGCCGGCGGAATCACCGGCACCGGATCGGCCTCGCGTACGCCACCGTCCTCCACGATGAGCTGGCGTACTCGCAGCCGGTTCGACTGCTTCGCGACGAAGAGCACGATTCCGAGAGCGACTCCGATGAGTACGGAGAACTGCAACGGAATGATGAGCGTCAGGGCGAAGGTGATCGCCATGACGCTCGTCTGCAGCGGCCCGGTACGCATCACCGACTCGATGACGCGGGGCTTCACGGCGCCGGCTCCCACGACGATCAGCAATGCGCCGAGCGCCGGCATCGCCACCCAGGCCACGACCCCCGATGCGAACAGGATCGTCGCCGCCATCACCGCGCTGGCGAAGAACAGGGCGAGACGGGTGCGCGCTCCGGCCGTGGCGATCAGCGCGGAGGCCGACATCGACCCGCCGACGGGCATGCCCTGGAATACTCCTGCGACGACGTTGCCGACGCCCTGTCCGACGAAGTCGCGTGACGCGTCGGAGACCCGCCCGTCGGGGTTCGGTATCCCCGAGGAGACGGCCGCTCCCTGCACGAGGCCGACGAACGCGAGCGAGAGCGCCGGCAGAGCGAGGAAGACGAGGTCATCGAGCGTGGGGAGCACCGGTGACGGCAAGCCGCTCGGCACATCGGCGATGTCGGCGACGACAGCAACGGGCGTCCCGAGCCAGAGCGTGAGCAGTGCCGCGAGCACCGATCCTGCGGCGACGGCGATGACGAGCCCCATGGACTTGAGTCTCGTTCGCGTCAACCACACGATGAGGACGAGGGTCGTCCCTCCGACGATCGTCGTCGGTACGTCGAACTGCCGGAAGTGGAACAACAGGTCGAGAGCCTGCGCGATGCGATTGTCGCCCTCACCGGCGGCGCCCGTCAGGTTCGAGAGCTGACCCAGCACGATGTTCACACCGACAGCCGTCACGAATCCGGTCATCACCGCCGTCGGCACGAACCGGAGCAGGCGGCCCCCACGCAGCAGGCCGACTCCGATCATGACGACACCGGTGAGCATTGCGAGGGTGAAGAGCGCGCCCTCCGGGTCGGGGCGCGAGCCGAGGTCAGTGTCGGCCACCACGAGAGACATGGCGCCGGTCGCCTGCACGGCCATGAATGAGCTGCTCGTGAAGAACGCGGCGCCGGCCATGCCGAAGAGGTATGCGTAGAGGCCGGCGATCGGATTGACTCCGGCGAGTACTCCGCTGGCGAGCCCGTCAGGCACGCTTTCGATGCCCAGCACGAGTCCGGCGAGCGCGTCCTTGCCGAGGGTCTTGCGGCGGAAGAGGCCGCGTGCGTTCGCGCGTATCGATCTGAGGAACGTCGCATTTCGGTTGGCCACCTCTCGAAGCTGGCTCATCGAGCCGCTGAGCGCAACGGTTCTCGCCGGAAATCTCCCGCATTCCTCGTTCGGCTCGCGCGCCATGGTCTCGGCGACCTCGACCTCTGTCGTCGGCTGCCCGTAGGATCTTCCGGTGATGTCGACGCCGTAGAGACGGAGCGCACCCAGTGCAGGAGGAGGACCAGTGGCCGAGCGCGCCGATGCCGAGCCCCCGGCCCCCGAACACGCTCGCAACGCGCGGTCGGCCGAGCGATCGGCGGCCATCCGCGACAGTCTCGCTGTCGGCCTCGCCACCGCGGCGTACGGCATCTCCTTCGGTGCACTCGCCGTCGCGGCGGGTCTGGACGTGTGGCAATCCTGCTTCCTCAGCCTCGTGATGTTCACCGGCGGCTCGCAGTTCGCCCTCGTCGGAGTGCTTGCGAGTGGCGGCGTCGCTGCGGGCGGCTCGGCGATCGCCACCGCTGCGATGCTCGGCATCCGAAACGTCGTCTATGGCATGCGCATGAAGCCGATCGTCGACGGCGACGACGGCGGCAGCGCCCGCGGCGTCTGGCGGCGGGTCGCCGCAGCGTGGATCACGATCGACGAGTCGACGGCGGTCGCGCTCGCGCAATCGACCGACCGGGCAGCCCGCGTCGGCTTCTGGGTGACGGGCATCACGATCTTCGTCGGCTGGAACGTCACGACGCTCGCCGGCGCGCTCATCGGCGACGCCCTCGGCGACACGAGGGCGTGGGGTTTGGATGCCGCGGCGGCTGCGGCCTTCCTCGGCCTGCTGTGGCCCCGCCTCAAGCGATTCCAGGCAGGCGCGGTCGCCGTGGCCGCCGCGATCGTCGCGACGCTCGCGACGCCGGTGCTCATGCCCGGACTGCCGGTGCTCGTCGCGGCAGTGGTCGCGGTGATCGTGGGTTGGTTCGATCTCTTCACTCGGAGGAGGGCAGCGTGACCACGTGGCACATCATTCTCATTGCGACGGCGGCGACGCTTGCGCTGAAGCCCGCCGGCCACCTCGTGCCGGCGGGATACCTCGAGCGTGAGCGACCCGCCCGTATCGCCGACCTGCTCACGGTCGCGCTCCTCGCCGCACTCATCGCCGTGCAGACGCTCGGAGCTGGGCAGCAGATCGTCGTCGACGCACGCGTTCCGGCTGTGATCGTCGCCGCCGCCCTCTACGCGTTGAAGGTGCCGTTCATCGTGGTCGTCGCGGTCGCTGCGGCGGTCGCCGCCGGCATCCGTGCGTTCGTGTGAGCAGCGCTCGTTCGCGGCATCCGTCTCGCTGACCCGACTCAGGCCTCGAGGTCGTCGACGCCCGGTGTCCACTGCTCGCCGGGCTTGCCCCAGCCGAGCTTCTTCGTAATCTTCGCAACGATGCGCTGGTCGCGCTCTCCGAGCCGATCGGTGTAGAGCGTGCCCTCGAGATGGTCGTACTCATGCTGGAAGATGCGGGCGAGCCATCCTTCTGCCTCGATCTCGAAGCGCTGGCCGTCGAGGTCTGTCGCTCGCAGGATGGCCCGATCGGCGCGGCGCAGCCCGAAACGCTCGCCGGGAAACGAGAGGCAGCCCTCGGATTCTTCGTCGAGATCGGGCTCGCCGGCGGGAGGCGGCGAGATCCAGAGCTCGGGATTGATCGCGACTCCGCGCCAGCGTCGATCGGCCTCGTCGACCCAGCCGTAGGTGAAGAGACGCAGCCCAACGCCGACCTGCGGACCGGCAAGCCCCACACCGGGTGCGGCATCCATCGTCTCGAACATGTCGTGCACCAGAGTGCGGAGGTCGTCGTCGAACGATTCGACGGGCATTGCAGGGGAGTGGAGTACCGGGTCGCCGGTGATTCGGATGGGGAGGACGGCCATTCGCCAAGGATATCGGGCACCGAACGGGTAGGGTCGATGCGTGGAACCGGACCTGAGCGAGCTCTCTGAACAGATCGCCCTCGACCCCACCCAGTTCATCGGGATCCCGCTCGCCCTGATCGGCGCGGTGTTCCTCTCCTTGGGCGCGCAATTCCAGCACCGGGGTGTGGTCAAGGTCGAGGCCCATACCGTCGACAGCCTGGGCAAGGGGCTGAACGGCAAGCAGTTGGCGCTGCTGCTGGCGCGACCGTCGTGGGTGATCGGAACGGTCATGCTCGCCCTGGCCATCGTGTTCCAGCTCGGAAGCCTCTACTTCGCGCCGATCATCGTCGTACAGCCGCTCGGTGCCATCGCGCTCGTCATCACGTCGATTCTGAATTCGCGCATCAACCACGTGCAGCTCAACAGCAAGTCGATCACGGCCATCGTGATGTGCGTCGGCGGTGTCTTCCTCTTCGTGGGCGTCGCCGCATTCACCGCCGTCGACAAGCCCGTCACCGACCGACAGCTCGTGACGATCCTGATCATCCTCGCCGTGGTGCTCGCACTGGCGGCGGTCGCATTCGGTGTCTTCCGCGAGCGCATCCGCGCCATCTTCTACGTGATCATGGCGGGCGTGCTCTACGGTTTCGTCGCGACGCTCGCGAAGGTGGTGCTCGGCCGCCTGCAGCAGGGCGAGTTCGATTGGCTCACCTGGCTCTGCGTGATCGGCCTGCTCGGTGCCACCGCGCTCGGCGCCTACTTCGTGCAGAACGCCTACGCGTCAGGGCCACCCGACCTCGTGATCGCCGGGCTGACCGTCGTCGACCCGATGGTCGCGGTCGCCATCGGCATTCTCGTGCTCGGCGAGGCGTCGCAGGCTCCGATCTGGGCGATCGGCGTCTTCATCCTGGCTGGGGTGGTCGCGGTATGGGGCGTCTTCCAGCTCGCTCGCAATCACCCGCAGACGCGCCTTTGAGTTGAGCGGATCGCGCGCACCGACATGCCCGTGCAGGGCGCCCCGGAGCGCGTTGCGTAGACTATCCTCGGATGCAGTCCGCGCGCCGATCCGCCTGTCGCGGCGCCCCGACGAGGGCCATCGCCCTCGATCCGATGAAATGGTGAGGAACAACCCCACGTGTCTGACACCCCCGGTGCGAGTCCCTACGCCGGCACCCCCGGTGCGGAGTCCGAACGGCCGCTCACGGTTCTGATCGGCGCCGATACCTTCGCCCCCGACGTGAACGGCGCTGCGCGTTTCGCGGAGCGCCTCGCAGCCGGTCTCGCCGAGCGCGGCCACGACGTGCACGTGATGGCCCCTGCGGCGAACCGCAAGCACGGCACCTGGAACGAGGTGCACGAGGGTCAGGAGATCACCGCACACCGACTGCGGAGCTGGCGCTGGTATCCGCACGACTGGCTGCGGTTCGCGCTGCCGTGGCGCATCAAGCAGAACAGTGCGCGCATCATCGACCAGGTCAAGCCCGACGTCGTGCACTTCCAGTCGCACATCATCACCGGCCGCGGGCTCTCCGTCGAAGCGCAGAAGCGCGGCATCCGCATCGTCGGAACCAACCACTTCATGCCCGAGAACATGCTCGAGTTCACACTGTTGCCCCCGGCATGGCAGGAATGGGCCGTTGGTCTCGCGTGGAAGGCAGCCGGCCGCACCTTCGGTCGCGCGGAGGCCGTGACCACCCCGACGCGCAGGGCGGCCCAGTTCCTCGAGAAGCACACCGGACTCTCGGGTGTGCACGCGATCTCGTGCGGCATCGACGCTCACAAGTACTCGCCCAGCTGGGAGCCGCGCACCGAGAACCGCATTCTCTTCGTCGGACGGGTCACCGGCGAGAAGCAGATCGACGTGCTGCTGCGCGCGCTCAAGCTCCTGCCCGACGATCTCGACGCGAAGATCGAGATCGTCGGCGGCGGCGATCAGAAGAAGAATCTCGAGCATCTGGCTGTCGAGCTCGGCATCGCCGACCGCGTCACCTTCACGGGCTACGTCACCGATGATGAGCTGCGAGAGGCGTATCACCGGGCCTCGGTGCTCGCGATGCCCTCGATCGCCGAGCTGCAGAGCATCGTGACGATGGAGGCCATGGCCTCTGCACTGCCGGTCGTGGCCGCCAATGCGATGGCGCTGCCGCACCTCGTGCACGATGGCGAGAACGGGTACCTGTTCGAGCCGAGCAGCGCGGAAGACCTCGCGGCGAAGCTCCGCATCGTGCTCGAGGCCTCACCCGACGAGTATCGAGCACTCAAGAACGAATCGCTCAGGCTCATCGCCGCGCACGACATCCAGCGCACGATCTCGACATTCGAGAGCCTGTATCGTGGGAGGCCGGTGACCGATCCGGTCACCGATACCGCGCCGGCCGCAACTCCCGAGTGAACCGGTGCGCGGGGCGGTAGCTCAGCTGGTCAGAGCAGTGGACTCATAATCCATCGGTCACGGGTTCAAGTCCCGTCCGCCCTACCACCTCCCGTACGCCCTGCCGCTCACTCGACGAGCGCACCGATCTCTGCCTCGGAGTCGACCGCGACCGGCTCGGCGGGCGTTCGCCGCTCACCGGCCGACCCGCCGATCACCACGCGGTTCGGCGCTGCGTTGAAGCGGAGGCTCAGCGCGTCGGGACGCGAGTAGTGGCCGACCGGGTCAGCAGCGTTCTTGGCCGCGAGGATGGCCGAATAGTCGATCTCGGCGTACAGGATTCCCTCTTCGTCAGGCGGGATCGGCGCGACCAGCGACCGGCCGTCGGGTCCGAAGATCCGGGCATGCCCGCCGCCCAATGCCAAGAGCTGGCGCTTCTCGGGGGTGTCGGCGAAGAGCGCCTGCCCGGCTTCGCCCACGATCCCCGTCGGTGCGAGCACGAACACCTGGCCCTCGACCGCATACTGCTGGGAGGCGGCTGTGTTCACTTCGGGTCCGAGTGCGTAGACCGCTCCCGGGAAGATCGAGAAGCTCGGCCAGGCCGCGACATGCAACTGCTCGTGCTGGCTGTACATCGCGTACTTCGTGAGCGGCTGCAGGTGCTCCCAGCAGCAGAGGCCCCCGATCCGACCGAGTGACGAGTCGACGACCGTGAGGTCGCTTCCGTCACCCTCGCCGAACAGCGTCCGCTCGACGTGGGTCGGCTTCAGCTTCCGCCGCACGCTCCGAACCTCGCCGTCGGTGTCGATGAGCGCCTGTGCCATGTAGAGCGAGCCGCCCGACCGTTCGCTGAAACCGAGCGAGATCGCGATGCCGAGGTCGCGCGCCGCACCGCGGATTCGCTCGAATCGCTCGCTCCCCACCTCGAGGGAGTTCTTCGCGTAACGCACCACGAACTGCGATTGCCACGCCACGCTGTCGAGCCAGAGCTGCCACGGGTAGCCCGGCAGCCAGGTCTCCGGGAAGGCGATGATCGAAGCGCCGGCCTCGGCGGCGTCGGTCGCCAACTCAATCGTCTTGTCGATGCCGGAATCGAGATCGAGCCACGCGGGCTCGGCTTGGACGGCGGCGGCGATGAATCGTTCCTCGTACTCGGGCATGGTTCGCTCCTCGGGATGTTCGGATTGCGGAATGGTGAGGCAACCGTACGAGCGAGCCGGTGTCGCAGGCGCGGCGGGACGCGCACCGGAACCGGCGATTCGCGCACGATTCGTGCCGTGCCGATTCCTGCCTCAGTGTCCTCGGCGTAAGATCCCCTGCATGTCGGCCGTGAGCGTCGTGGGTGTCGATGACTGGGCTGCGGTGTGCAGCCGCAGCTTCGTGCCGCTGCGTGTGAGCAGCGGCGACGATCGTTTCGCAGCGAGTCTCAGCGAGGTGCGACTCACCGACGTGATTCACGTGACGCGGGTGCGCTCGACAGCCTCGGACGTCTTCCGCGATCGCACGATGATCCGCAGCAACCCGCGCGACGACGTGCTGCTGTCCATTCAGGGTCGCGGACGCGGCGTCGTGCATCAGGCCGGCCGGCGGGCGACGATCGCGAGCGGCAGCGCTGCGTTCTACGACGCGAGCACGCCGTACCTGCTCGAGTTCCCGTCAGCGATGTCGGAGATCGTGCTGCAGTTGCCTCGGTCGGCGCTCGCCCTTCCCGACCGCACCATTCCAGAGATCACGGCGCGGCGCGTCGATCCCGGCACGGGCTCGATGGCCGTGCTCACCTCACTGCTCTGCGGTGTCTTCTCGGATATCGGGCGTACGAGCGTGGAGGCGTCGGGTGAGCGACTCGCATCCACGGTCGTCGAGCTGCTTCGCACGACGGTGCGCGCCGGGCTCGGCACGGACTCGTCGGGTCTCCTCGGTCGGGATGCCCTCCGGGCCGCCGTGATGCACTTCATCGAGGCCAACCACATGGATCCGTCGGTCACGCCCGCGGCGATCGCCTCTCGGCATCGGATGTCGCTGCGTCAACTTCAGCTGATTCTCGCCGAGGTGGGGGAGTCGCCGGCTGATCTCCTGCGAAGGCTCCGTCTCGCGCACGGACTGCGGCTCCTGGAAGAGGGTGCCTCCGTCGGGCTCGCGGCCGCGGCGTCCGGATTCGACGACGTCGGCACGTTCACGCGGGCGTTCAAGCGGACCTACGGTCGGCTTCCATCCGACGTGCGGGCCGGTCGACGGCTCGTCGCGACCGCGTGATGGGCGGCTCGCTCGGAGGTCGATCGACCAGGCGACTCGGCCCTGTGAGGTGCACCGACTGCCACACGCTTCGGTATCTCCACGTCGTGACGTGGCCTGGCGATACGCTGCCTGTATGGGGGAGTGGCTGAATTCACTCGAGGTCGATTGTCGGGGTGTGCTCGTCGCCGACAAGTTCGCGACGGGCGTGGTGCTGCAGACGCGCCGACCGATCGCGATCGGAGACGAGATCGAAAGCGAGTGGCCAGGACGACACCGGTGCGCTGGGAGCTCGGAATGAGCAAGGCGGTCGGCGAGCCGAACTCGGAGACCCGCACGACGGATGACGCGTCGACTCGCGCCCCGAGTGGACCCACCCGACAACGGCGGGCGCTCGACGCATTCGCCGTCTTCCTGCTCGCCTCGATCGCCGTGCTCACCGCCTGGTGCGGGTTCCAGTCGTCGAAGTGGGGCGGCGAGATGTCGATCGCTTTCAGCCAGGCGTCGAGTGCGCGGGTGACGGCGACCGACTGGGCGAGCCAGGCCCGGGATGCCCGAACGAACGACCTCACGATCTGGGCGCAGTGGGTGCTCGCCACCGACGGAGGCGATACGCAGCTCGCGGGCTACATCGAGGAGCGCTTCTCGCCGGAGTTCGCGATCGCCTTCGAGGCGTGGACCGCTGATGGGCGAACGGATCGAGGACCCTTCGTGCGCTCCGAGTACGTTCCACCAGGGACGATCGAGGCGGCCGAGTTCAACGAGCGCGCTGACGAACGATTCGAGCAGGCGCTGGCCAACAACCAGCGCGGAGACGACTACTCGTTGCTGACCGTGCTGTTCGCGCTCGTCTTGTTCCTCACCGCGATGTCGCAGCGCGACATGCAGCCCTGGGTACGGCGGGTGCTGCTCGTCGCCGCGGGCGTGTTCGCAGCGCTCGGACTGATCGTGATGCTGACGTTCCCGGTGAAATTCTGACGCGCCCGCGTCGGCCGCCGTTCAGTCGACGAGCTCATCTCGTATCTGCGCTGCGCTGCGCTGCGCTGCGCTAGGCTCGCCCGCATGCCTCGCCTGCCCGTTGAATTCGTCGTGCCGCGGAACACGATCGCCGGCATCCGGCGTTGCGTGGAGTCCATGCCACGAGATGGGAACCGTGAAGTCCGGCTCCACGTCCGCGGCGAGGCGTTGGTCGCCCGCCGTTGGATCAACGGGCACTTCGCCACGGGGCACAGTGTGCTGCGTGCGCATCTGGAGGAAGTACCCGACGGCGTCCTCGTGCGAGGCACGGTCGCCGCGAGTGGACTGGACCTCGTGCTCATCACGATCTGGTTCGCAGCGGCAGCAGGCCTCATCGCGTTGGGTGTCGCGTACCAGACTGCGTGGATCGTCGTCGTCGCGCTCGTACCGCTCGCGTTCGGCGTGATCTTCGCCTCTTGGCTTCCCAGGGCGGTGCGAGACGGTCGCGACGTCCTCCGGCGCGTTCTGATCGCGGATCTCGGCCAGGGGTGCTGAATTGGCCGCGGACCGAGTGTCTCGCCGAGACCGCACCGGGCTTGCGCGATCACGATCTCGATCGTCGTAGGCTCGGTGAATGACCGGTCTCGTTCCGTATCTCAGCTTCGCAGGCACCGCTCGTGAAGCGCTCACCTACTACCACGGCGTGTTCGGCGGTGAGCTCACCCTGCACACGTTCGCTGAGTTCGGCCGCTCCGATGGTGCTCCCGATGCGATCGCCCACGGCATCCTGCACGGGCCGGTCGAGCTGTTCGGCGCCGACGCAGCGGGCGGCGACGCATCGTTCGCCGCGGAGGGCATGCTGTTCTCGCTGCTCGGTACCGCCGATCCGGCGACGCTCGAGGAGTGGTTCAGCGCGCTGGCCGAGGGCGGCGTCGTGATCGATGCTCTTCAGGAGCGCCCGTGGGGCGCTCACGACGGCCAGCTGACCGATCGCTTCGGTCTGACCTGGCTCGTCGGGTACGAGGACTGACGGCACCGACGCTCGACGTCGAGGTCTTCGACGCAGCGGGCTTCGACGTCGCCTGAGACGGCACGGGCGGCACGCGGCCGACGATCGACCTGCGTACCGCCCACGCCTCAGGCGCGCATCACTCCGCCGGGGCGTCGGCCTTCGAGAACTGAGCACCGGCGAGACCCGCGAGGATCGAGCTGACGTCGAGGCCGGTGAGCGACTTCACGACCTCGGTGCCCTCGCCGAGCACCTGTCCGACGGTCTTCGTGATGGCGCTCGCGCCGTCGGTCGAGACGACCGTGAGCGTCTTGATGTTGGAGATCGGCTCGGCGGCCGCGCGAACGATCTCGGGCAGGCGCGAGATGATCTCTTGCGCGAGTGCCGCCTCGCCGTACTTCTTCAGCGCGATGGCCTTCGCGTCGGTCGCTGCTGCCGAGGCGAGACCCTCGGCCTGCACGGCTGCGGCGCGAGCCTCACCGTCGGCCCGGATACCAGCGGCGAGCGCCACCTGGCGGTCGCGCTCGGCCTCACCCGAGAAGCGCACCGCGGTCGCGGACGCCTCGGCGTCTTGCACGGCCGCGACCTTGTTCGCCTCGGCGATCTTGGTGCGCTTGTACGCGTCGGCCTCGGTCGCTGCGTTCGCCGCATCGCGCTGCGCGGTTGCGCGCTGCACTTCGGCGTAGGCCTCGGCCTCGGCCGGCTTGCGAATCTCGATGTCGAGTCGCTCCTGCGTCACGAGCGCCTGCTCCGAGAGCGCGTCGCGTTCCTGCACGGCGACGAGCTTGTCCTGCTCCGCCTTGGCGAGCTGGCCGGATGCTTCGGCCTCGGCGTTCGCACGGTCGGTCTCCGCCTTGATCGTGGCCTGCTTCAGGCTCAGCGCCTTCTGTCGTTCGGCGACCTGCTCGGCTGCTTCGATGCGTGCGAACTCGCTCACGCGGGCCGCCTCGGCCTCGCTCACTTCGGCGACCTGGCGAGCCCGGGCCGCCTCTGCGCGTCCGAGGTTCGCGAGGTACTCGCTCCCGGGCGTCGAGATGTCGGAGATGTTCAGCAGGTCGACCTGCAAGCCCTGCTCGACGAGGTCGGTCTTCGTCTCGGAGACGACACGGTCGGAGAGGCTCTTGCGGTCGGAGATGATCTGCTCGATCGTCATGTCGCCCACGATGGAGCGAAGCGAGCCCTCGAGCGACTCCTTGATGATCTCGGTCAGCAGTTGCTGCTGCGAGAGGAAGCGCTGCGCTGCGCGGCGCACACCGTCTTCGGTGCCGTTGACCTTGAAGTTGATCGAGGCCTTGATCGCGATCTTGATGCGGTTCTTGTCGACGCCTTCGACAGTGATGCCGATCTGTCGCTGCTCGAGCGAGATCGCGAAGCCCTGTTGCAGGATCGGCCAGATGAAGGTGCGGCCGCCGATCACGACGCGCTGGCCCGACGCCTGCTCGGGCGACGTTCGACCTGCGCCGCGGCCGACGATCACGAGGGCTTCGTTCGGAGGCACCCGTCGGATGCGTCGTGCGATGAACGTGAGCAGTGCGAGCAGTGCGATGACGATCGCGACCACGGAGATGATCTGGACCAGTACGGGGGACAGCATCGGGTTCCTTTCGGGGGCGGGACGAGGGTTCCCGCCGCATGCGGCGGGAACGAGCGAGGGGAGTACGACGAGCGTCAGTCGGCCACGATCTTCACCCGGCTGCCGGCCTGCTCGGTGACGCGGACGCGGGTGCCAGCGGCGATTGCGACGTCGGAGTACGCGAGACGGCGTTCGAGTTCGCCGGGACCGTCGAGACTCACCTCGCCGCCGGCTGCCGAGACATCCGAGGTTGCGACGCCCGTGAGGCCCACCGCCGAGGTCGGCACTCCGTCGGAGCTTCGGCTCAGGTTGCGGATCGCGAGCACGCACAGCCCGTAGGCGATTCCTGCGAGCACGACCGAGAGCACGTAGACCCAGACGAGGTCGAGTCCCATGCTGGCGACGAGGGCGCCGGATGCCCCGAACACCACGAGTCCGACGGAGAGTGCGGTGCCCGAGAGAGCGCCGTCGCCGATCTCGAAGTGATCGAAGATGTCGCCGAGCACCAGTGAGATGAGCAGGAGCACGAGGCCGATGCCTCCGACGATGAGGAACGGAAGGAGCATCGACTGCCTCTCTGCACGCGCGAAAGCCCGGGCAAGGGCTTGCTCGGTGCACTCACCCTATCGGCCGTGGCACGCGGGCGCAGCAGCGTCGTCGCACGCCGAGGTCGGCGTATGCCGCCGGTGGAATCGAGCGGTCATGCCGAGTGCTGTCGCTGGATCGCGAGGGCGTCGACCGCCGCGTCGCCGCGGATGCGTCGCATGAGCGCGACGACCTCGTCGACCACCCCGGCGGTGAGACGCGGGCAGACCACGTTGTGCGGACCGAGCGCACCGAGTCCGCCGGCCCGGATGCGGATGACCTCCCACCCGACCTCTCGAAGCGCGGCATCTTTCTCGAGATCAGAGGCTTCTTTCAGCCCGAGATGCGCCCGACGGGATCGGCCGGGATCGTCGTACTCCACGGCGATGCGCAGTTGCGGCACGAGGATGTCTGGCCAGACCTCCTGCTTGCCGTAGAACATGCGGGCGATGCGCACGGCGTTGACGCGATGGTGGAGCCGGATGCGCTCGCCCAGCATCAGGCGCAGCCGCTGCTCGATTCGGGAGGTGCCGACCTTGAGCCCTGGCTTCATGAAGGCGAGGCCGGCCTCGCGAAGCGCTGCCGGTGCAACGGCATTCGTTCGGCACTTGGCGCAGCTCGGACCGGTGAGCACCTCGGCGATCGCCGCCGAATAGCGATCGTGCCCGCGGCGGCACCTCCAGTCGTAGACCGCGCCGACGCGCGTCTCGACGGCGAGTGCATCACGCTGCGGTGGCGCCACACGGGCGAGCAACTCGCTGCGGGAGCGCTGCGTCTCGTGCAGCAGCATGCAGAGCGGGCACGACCGCGAGAGCGCCACCGAGCCCGGTGCGCCTGCATCGATGCCGTGGCCGCAGCGAAAGCTCACGGCGACCATGAGGGCCCGTCGATCTCTTCCATGTCGATGATCTTCCGGGTCACCACCGACATGCGTCGGAGAAGCAATCCGTCGCGGTGACGTGCGGATCGACGGCGGATGTCGGCGCCACCAGCGAGAATGGAGCCATGCGGATCGTGGTCGGTGCCGCCGGGGCGGGCCTGGTCGGCTTCGTCGATCCGTCGGCCTCGCCCGAGCCGATCGAGACCGCCACCTTCGCAGAATTTCCGGGCGTCGTCCGCCGGCTCGAGGCCCGTCGTCCGCGATGGGTCTGGACCGATTCTCGGCGTTGGTACCCGAGGCTGCTGGCCGACGGCGTTCGAGTCGAACGCGGCCACGACCTGCTCCTCTCCGCGGCGATCCTCGACCACTCGACGACCACGGCATCGCTCCGCGCCGGCGGTGCTCATCAACGGCCCGAGTGGTTGCCGCTCGGGCCGGTCGAGGCGGGGCAGGCGAGTGGCCCGCTGCCCGCGGCGTCCGCGGCTCATACCTCGCTCTTCGAGCTCGACGCGTTCGGCGAGGTCGGCATCGGGTCGGATGTCGCGGCGCCGGGTCGTGCGGCCGACCCCTCCGACCTGCTCGGCGTCCCGGTCGAGGCCGTGCTCGCCGAGCATGCCAGGCAGCTCGCACTGGTTGCATCGTCTGAACGCCCGGGAGCACTCCGCCTGCTGCTCGCGGCGGAGTCCGCCGGAGCGCTCATCGGCGTCGAGTTGCACGCCGCCGGTCTGCCCTGGCATCGCGGAGTGCACGAGCGCGTGCTCGAGGGCGAGCTCGGTCCGAAGCCGGGCCCGGGCCGCAAGCCCGTGCACATGGAGCAACTCGCCGCCGAGGTGCGCGACCTGCTCGGCGCCCCTGCCGTGAACCTCGACTCGCAGGTCGACCTGCTGAGGGCACTGCGTCGGGCGGGCATCCAGGTCGAGTCCACGAGCAGGTGGCAGTTGCGCGAGCACGAGCATCCGGCGATCGAACCGCTCGTCGCGTACAAGAAGCTCGCTCGGCTGTACTCGGCGAACGCGTGGTCGTGGCTCGACGAGTGGGTCGTCGACGGGCGCTTCCGCCCCGACTACGTTCCCGGGGGCACGGCGACCGGACGATGGGCGACCTCGGGCGGCGGCGCGCTGCAGTTGCCGAAGAACGTGCGCAGCGCCGTCGTCGCCGACCCGGGCTGGGCGCTCGTCGTCGCCGACGCCGCCCAGCTCGAGCCGCGCGTGCTCGCCGGTCTGGCTCATGACGAGGCGATGGCCGAAGCCGGCCGCGGCCGCGACTTCTACAGCGGCATCGTGGGCGCCGGCGTGGTCGAGACCCGTGACCAGGCGAAAGTCGCGATCCTCGGCGCCATGTACGGTGCCACGACCGGTGAGAGCGGCCGCCTCGTACCGCGACTCGCCCACGCGTATCCGAGGGCGATGGCGCTCGTCGACCGGGCCGCCGCCGATGGCGAGCGGGGCGCCAGCGTCACCACGCTGCTCGGTCGTTCTTCGCCGCCACCCGGTGAGGAGTGGCGTTCGGTGCAGTCGCAGGCCAGTCAACCCGAGGCGACACCCGCCGACGAACGGCGAGCGCGTTCGCGGGCACGCGATTGGGGTCGATTCACCCGGAACTTCGTGGTGCAGGGGAGCGCCGCCGAGTGGGCGCTGTGCTGGATGGCCGTGCTGCGCCCCAAGCTCGCCGCGATCGCCGCTGCTGCACCCGCTCCCGAGCAGCTCGCCCATCGTTCCGGAGCAGCGTTCGCGCATGCACCCCACCTCGTGTACTACCTCCACGACGAGATCATCGTGCATACGCCGCTCGAGCGGGCCGACGAGGTCGCCACCGCCGTGACCGCTGCGGCGAGCGAGGCGGGCCGGCTGCTGTTCGGCGACTTCCCGGTCGAGTTTCCTCTCGATCTCGCGGTCGTCGACAGTTACGCGGGGGCAGGTTCCTGACGTTCGTCGTCTGACGTCGAGGTGGTCGACGGGCGGCGTCCTCGGCGCGGCCGTTCCATGCGCGGGGGGAACGCGAGGTCTCGAGCGTCGAGCAACGCCTCGACCTCGTCGAGCCACTCGAGTGCTGCTCGCGCCCGTGCGGCGTTCGCGGCAGCGGCGAGCGCGGCGAGTGGCGCCGCCGGATCGATTTCGGCCGGAACCCCCGACGCGCCGTCGCCGGGCAACGAGCGAGCGGATGCCGCGTCGAGGCGCTCGTGCCAGCGGGAGCGTTCCGCGGCGACGACGGGGCCGGCGTCGATGCCCGGCAACGATGCCGCGAGCAGGACCCGGTCGACCGTTTCGTCCCACGGATCGCTGCCCGAGGCATCCGCACCGCCGAACCATGCTCGAGTGGCAGTGGCGCCTGCCGGAGTCGCACGGTAGAGGGGGAGTCCATCGTCGGTGGCGCCCGCCGACTCGACGAAGCCCTGCTTGCCGAGCCGCTCGAGGGTCGCGTAACTCTGGCCGACGTTCACGTTTCGCCGACCGCCGGTGCGCACGGCGAGATCGCCGTGGAGCTGGAAGCCGTATCCCGGGCCCGCCGTGAGTAGGGCGAGCAGTGCGTCGCGCACAGCCATGCGATCTCCGATCGAAGTGAACGTCTCACCGAGTATATGGTTTCGAGTCTTGTCAATGAGCCTGATGCGGGGCATAATCGGCGTGACGGCTCGCTCGTCGACAATCGAATACCGGTCATCCGTCCGTCAGAGGTCGTTGGGGAAGACGCACCTCAAGAACGGAGATCGAGATGACGAAGAATGCCACGCGGGCAGTGCGCACCGCGCGAGGCGTGCTGTTCGTGCATTCCTCGCCGAGGGCGCTGTGCCCCCATGTCGAGTGGGCGGCCGGCGGCGCGCTCGGCTCGGCGGTGAATTTCGACTGGAGCGAGCAGCCAGTGCTTCGCGGTGCCATGCGCGCGGAGTTCTACTGGGAGGGCGAGGCCGGCAGCGGAGCGAAGCTCGCGTCGGCGCTCCGCGGCTGGGAGCAGCTCCGCTTCGAGGTGAGCGAGGATCCGACGCCGGGCTCCGACGGGGCGAGGTGGATGCACACGCCCGAGCTCGGTGTGTTCTTCGCACAGACCGACACGGCCGGCAATACCGTGGTGCCCGAAGACCGGATCCGGTATGCGATGGAGGTCGGCGGAACCGACCCCATCGAACTGCACCGCGAGTTGCGGCTCGCGCTCGGGCAGGCGTGGGACGACGAACTCGAGCCCTTCCGTCATGCGAGCGACTTCGCGCCGGTCGTCTGGTTGCACCAGGTGGGCTGAGCGAGCCTCGGTCCGCCGGCGGCGTGACGCGAGGTCGGATGACGCATTCCCGGCAGCGCACGAGCGAAACCCTCGGACCGTGCACCAGAAGACCCCGGCGCAGTCACTGCGACCGGGGTCTTCTGATGTCGGTGCGAGCGAGCGGACTACGGCGTGCGGATCGCGACGACCGCGTTGTGCCCGCCGAAACCGAACGAGTTGCTGATGGCGAGCTGCGGCCCGTCGCCCAGCGGTTGCGGTGCGCCGGAGACCAGCAAGGGGATCGCGGGATCCTGCGTGCTGATGTTGATGGTCGGCGGCGCGACGCGGTTGGCGAGCGCGAGTACCGTGAACACCGCTTCGAGCGCGCCCGTGCCACCCAGCAGGTGACCCGTCGACGCCTTGGTGGCCGACACTGGGATCTCGTGCACCCGGTCGCCGAAAACGCCCGCGAGCGCGGTGTACTCGGCGATGTCGCCCACCGGCGTGCTCGTGGCGTGCGCGTTGATGTGCGTCACCTGCTCGGGGGCGGCGCCGGCCTGCGTGAGGGCGTCGTGCACCGCGCGGCTCGCGCCGCGGCCCTCTGGATCGTTCGCAGTGATGTGGAACGAATCGGCGCTCACCGCGCCGCCGGCGAGCTCGGCGTAGATGCGAGCGCCACGGGCGAGCGCGTGCTCCTCGGTCTCGAGCACGAGGCTCGCGGCACCTTCGCCCATGACGAATCCGTCACGGTCGACGCTGTACGGACGCGAAGCGTGCTCGGGGTCGTCGTTGCGGCGCGACAGCGCCTGCATCGACGAGAACGACGCGAGCGTGATCGGGTGGATCGCCGACTCGGATCCGCCGGCGATGACGACGTCGGCGAGCCCGAGCTGCAGGTGCTCGTAGGCGTTCGCGAGCGACTCGGTGCTCGACGCGCAGGCAGAGGCGACGGTGCGCGCGAACGCGCGTGCCTCGAAGTGCATCGAGATGGCTGCTGCGGCCGCGTTCGGCATGAGCATGGGCACGGTCATGGGAAGCACGCGCCGCGGCCCGCGTTCGCGCAGGGTGTCCCAGGCGTCGAGCAGGGTCCAGATGCCGCCGATGCCGGTCGCATAGTCGACGCCGAGTCGCTCAGGGGCGACCTCGGGCGCGCCGGCGTCGGCCCACGCCTCCTTCGCCGAGATCAGTGCGAACTGGCTCGAGGGATCGAGTCGCTTGGCGACCGGCCGCTCGAGTACTTCTTCAGGGCGGACCTTGGCCTCCGCGGCGAAGGTGACGGGCAGTTCGAGTTCGGCGACCCACTCGTGTTCGAGCGTATGTGCGCCGGACTCGCCGGCGAGCAGGGCGTTCCAGCTCTCGGGTGCGGTGCCGCCGAGCGGTGAGGACGCACCGATGCCGGTGATGACGATCTTCTTGGTCATTCGAGAAACACTCCGATGGAGAACGGTCACACTGATCGAGCGGGCCGGGCTCAGGCGCCGGCCCGCTCCACGCAGCTGCTAGGCCTGGGCCTTGACGATGAAGTCGACGGCGTTGCCGACGGTCTTCAGGTTCTTGACCTCTTCGTCGGGGATCTTCACGTCGAACTTCTCTTCGGCGTTGACGACGATCGTCATCATGGAGATCGAGTCGATGTCGAGGTCGTCGGTGAACGACTTGTCCAGCTCAACCGTGTCGGTCGCGATGCCGGTCTCGTCGTTGATGAGCTCGGCCAGGCCTGCAAGCACTTCTTCGGTGGACAATGCCATTGGTTCTTCTCCTTGGGGGTGTCTCGTTTGACCGAGAGACAGTCTAGATGGACAGGGGCAGGTGGTTCAGGGCAGAACCACCACTTGGGCGCCGAACACGAGTCCGGCGCCGAAGCCGATCTGGAGGGCGAGCCCTCCGGAGAGTTCTGGGTGCTCGTCGAGCAGTCGGTGCGTCGCGAGCGGGATGGACGCGGCGGAGGTGTTGCCTGTGGTCTCGATATCCCGCGCGATGACGACCGTCTCCGGCAGTTTCAGCTGCTTGGCGAACTCGTCGATGATGCGCATGTTCGCCTGGTGCGGGATGAAGGCGGCGAGGTCGGCAGCGGTGACGCCCGCGGCATCCAGTGCCTGCTTCGCGACCTTCGCCATGTCCCACACCGCCCAGCGGAAGACGGTCTGGCCCTCTTGGCGCAGGGTCGGCCACTCGCCGACTCCGTCACGGAACTCGGTGAGCGTGTTGTTCATGCCGACGGCGCCCGCCTTGGAGCCGTCTGAGCCCCAGACCGTGCGTGCGATGCCGGGCGTGTCGCTCGGACCGATGACGATCGCGCCGGCGCCGTCGCCGAGCAGGAACGAGATGCTGCGATCGGTGGGATCGACGACGTCGGAGAGCTTTTCGGCGCCGATCACGAGGGCGTACTGCGCCGCACCGGTCCGGATGAGCGCGTCGGCCTGGGCGACCGCGTAGGCATAGCCGGCGCACGCGGCGTTCGTGTCGTAGGCGGCAGCCGGGTTCGCGCCGACACGGTCGGCGACGACAGCGGCCATCGACGGCGTCTGTTGCACGTTCGAGATGGTGGCGATGATCACGAGGTCGATCAGTTCGGGCGAGATTCCCGATCGCTCGATCGCTTCGCGCGCGGCATCCGTTGCCAGGTCGACGGCGAGCACTTCGGCGCCCGCACGTGCACGGGTGACGATGCCGGTGCGCTGCTGGATCCACTCGTCCGAGGAGTTGATCGGGCCGACGAGGTCGTCGTTGGGCACCGCGTTGGCGCCGCGAGCCGCCCCGATCGAGTAGATGCGGGTGTAGGCGGGCCCATGAGATTGCTGCAGGGTCGGTCGCGTCATGTTCGGCTTTCTCGTGTCGTTCTTCGGCTCAGGCGTGCTGCTCGATGAGCTCGATCGCCGCTGCAATGTCGTCGGGAGTCTTCACGGCGACGCTCGGCACGCCCTTGAGCGCGCGCTTCGCGAGGCCGACGAGCGCACCGGCCGGGGCGACCTCGATGATGCCGGTCACGCCGGCCGCCTGGAACGACTCCATGCAGCGGTCCCAGCGTACGGGGGAGGAGACCTGTCCGACGAGGAGGTCGAGGAAGGCGGCACCGGAGGTCACGGCGCTGCCGTCGCGGTTCGTCCAGAGCGGCAGCACGGGGTCGGCGGGGGAGAGACCGGCCGCGACGGCGCTGAGCCGGTCCACGGCGGGGCGCATGTAGCGCGTGTGGAAGGCCCCGGCGACCTGCAGCGGAATGACCCTCGCACCCGCGGGCGGTTCGGTCTTGAGCGCTTCGAGCGAATCGAGTGCTCCGGCGACCACGATCTGCCCACCGCCGTTGAAATTCGCCGGCTCGAGGTCGAGTTCGTCGAGCCGCGTGAGCAGGGCCCCTTCGTCTCCTCCGATCACCGCGCTCATGGCGGTCGGCACGAGTGCGGCGGCATCCGCCATGGCCCGGCCTCGCTCGGCGACGAAGCGGACCGCGTCGGTCTCGCTCAGCACACCGGATGCCGCGGCGGCCGTGATCTCGCCGACGGAGTGACCGGCGATGCCGCCGATGCGTGCGGCGCGCCCATCAGCCAGGAGCGTGCCGAGCGTCAGGATGCCGGCCGCGACGATCAGCGGTTGCGCGATCGCGGTGTCGCGGATGGTGTCCGCGTCGGCTTCGGTACCGTAGTGCGCGAGATCGAGCCCCGCGGCCTCCGACAGCACCGACAGCCGTTCGGCATAGGCCGGCTCGGCGAGCCAGGGGGAGAGGAATCCGGGGGTCTGCGAGCCCTGTCCAGGGCAGACGACGACGATCACCACACCAGTCTGCCAACCGAGCGGCGGGCTCGGGTGTGCACACGCCACAAGCTCTTCGGGAAACCCTTGTACGAACGGGACAGCTCGTCGTCAGTTCGACGGTCGACGCTTCGGGGGGAGTTCATGGTCGCTCATCGAGCCGATGATGAGTGCGGACTGGAGGATCAGGGCCTCGCGTGCGCCGGTCGCGTCCCAACCGATGACGTCGGAGACGCGCTTCAGGCGGTAGCGCACGGTGTTCGGGTGCACGAACAGCTCGCGCGCCGTGGCTTCGAGGGAACGACCGTTGTCGAGGTAGCTCCAGAGCGTCGTCAGCAGCTCGGTCGAGTGCGCCTGCAGCGGCCGGTAGATGCGATGAACGAGCGTGGCGCGAGCAAGCGGGTCGCCCGCGAGAGCGCGCTCGGGCAGCAGGTCGTCGGCGTGCACCGGCCGCGGTGCGTGGCGCCAGGATCGCGCCACCGCGAAACCCGCGAGTGCGGCCTTGGCGCTCTTCGACGCATCCACCAGGTTCGGCACCGCGTGACCGAGCACCAGATGCCCGGTTCCGAAATGCGGTTCGAGTTGATCGGCGATCTCCATGAAGGTGAGCGCCGGAGCCGTGCCGATCGCGTCGTCGGCCTCGCGGGCGAGTGGATCGGCGCGACCGATCACGAGCACGAGGCGGTTGCCCTGAACGCCGATCAGGACGTCGGCGTGCATGTGCCGCGCCGCGCGGCGCACATGGTCGACATCGAGTTGCTTCGGCGCGGTGCCGACGAGCACCGAGACCTCTCCGTGCCCGTGCCAGCCGAGGGCCGCGATGCGGCTCGGCAGCTCATCGTCGGCCTCGCCCGAGAGGATCGAGTCGACGACGAGGGCTTCGAGCCGTGCATCCCAGAGTCCGCGCGCCTCGGCCGCCCGTGCGTACACGTCGGCTGCGGCGAACGCGATCTCGCGCGAATAGAGCAGGATCGCCTCGCGGAGCGGCTCACCGCCGTCTTTGATGCGATCTTCGACGACCTCGACCGTCACCCTGATGAGCTGCAAGGTCTGCTGCAGGCTCACTGACCGCAAGAGCTCCCGCGGCGCGGCGCCGAACACATCGGCCGCGATCCATGGCGTGGAACGCGGGTCCTCGAACCAGGCGATGAACGAGGAGATGCCGGCTTGGGCGACGAGACCCACCGCTGAGCGGCGACTCGGCGGCATGTCGCCGTACCAGGGCAACGTGTCTTCGAGACGCTTGAGCGTCGCGGTTGCGAGCTCGCCCGCGATGGTGCGCAACCATGCGAGCGTCTCCGCCTTCGTTTTGGGCCTCGTCGCCACCTCGTCGCCTGCTAGCTCTCGCCGCCGGCCGATCCGGTGGTGCCGGCGTTCACGTCGGACAACCGGTACTTCTCGATGGCCTGTGCGGGGAGCGAACGGTCGATCTCGCCGCGGTCGGCGAGGAGCTCGAGCGTGCGCACGACGACCGAGGGGCCATCGATCTTGAAGAACCGCCGAGCAGCGGGTCGGGTGTCGGAGAATCCGAAGTCGTCGGCTCCGAGCGTCGCGAAGTCGCCGGGCACGTAGGCGCGCACCTGGTCGGGCACGGCATGCATGAAGTCCGACACCGCGACGAACGGACCACGCGCGCCGTCGAGCTTCTGCGTGAGGTAGGACACCCTGCGCTCGGCATCGGGGTTCAGGAAGTTGTGCTCGTCGGCGGCGAGCCCGTCTCGGCGCAGTTCCGTCCAGCTGGTGACCGACCACACGTCGGCCGACACGCCCCAGTCTTCAGCGAGGAGCTTCTGAGCCTCGATGATCCACGGCACGGACACGCCCGACGCGAGCAGCTGCGCCTTCGGTCCTGCGGCGTTCGATTCGCTGATGCGGTGGATGCCCCGGACGATGCCGTCGACATCGACGCCTTCGGGCTCTGCCGGGTGCACGATCGGCTCGTTGTAGACCGTGAGGTAGTACATCACGTTCGGGTCGGGGTGGTGGCCGCCGTACATGCGCTCGAGTCCCGAGCGCATGATGTGCCCGATCTCGTAGCCGTACGCGGGGTCGTACGACACGACCGCCGGGTTCGTCGACGCGAGAAGCGGCGAGTGTCCGTCGGCGTGCTGCAGGCCCTCGCCGGTGAGCGTGGTGCGACCAGCGGTGGCGCCGATGATGAAGCCGCGAGCCATCTGGTCGCCGGCTGCCCACATGGCGTCGCCGGTGCGCTGGAATCCGAACATCGAGTAGAAGACGTAGACCGGGATCAGCGGTTCGCCCTGCGTCGAGTACGAGGTGCCGACGTTCGTGAACGCCGCCATGGCCCCGGCCTCGTTGATGCCGACGTGCAGGATCTGGCCCTGGGGGCTCTCTTTGTAGGCGAGCAGCAGCTCGCGGTCGACCGAGGTGTAGTGCTGGCCGTTCGGGTTGTAGATCTTCGCGGTCGGGAAGAACGCGTCGATGCCGAAGGTGCGCGCCTCGTCGGGGATGATCGGCACGATGCGGTGACCGAAGTCCTTGGAGCGGATGAGATCTTTCAGCAGCCGCACGAACGCCATCGTGGTGGCGATCTCCTGCGTGCCGGAGCCCTTCTTCGCGATCGCGTACGTCGAATCGTCGGGCAGCGAGATGGCCGTGTGGTTCGACCGACGCTCTGGCAGGTAGCCGCCGAGTTCGCGGCGACGCTCGTGCAGGTACTGGATCGCCTCATCCTGATCGCCGGGCGTGTAGTACGGCGGCAGGTAGGGGTTCTCCTCGAGCTGCGCATCGGTGATGGGGATGCGCATCTGGTCGCGGAACGTCTTCAGGTTCTCGAGGGTCATCTTCTTCATCTGGTGCGTCGCGTTGCGACCCTCGAAGGCAGGACCGAGGCCGTAGCCCTTGATCGTCTTCGCCAGGATGACCGTCGGCTGGCCCTTGTGCTCGCTCGCGGCCTTGAAGGCGGCGTAGACCTTGCGGTAGTCGTGGCCGCCGCGCTTCAGGCCCCACACCTCGTCGTCGGAGAGATGCGAGACGAGTTCGAGCGCACGCGGGTCGCGACCGAAGAAGTTCTCGCGAACATAGGCGCCGGACTCGGCCTTGTACGTCTGGTAGTCGCCGTCGGGCGTGACGTTCATCAGGTTGCGAAGTGCACCGTCGTGGTCGCGGGCGAGGAGGTCGTCCCACTCGCGGCCCCAGACGACCTTGATGACGTTCCAGCCGGCACCGCGGAAGAAGCTCTCGAGCTCCTGGATGATCTTGCCGTTGCCGCGCACCGGGCCGTCGAGACGCTGCAGGTTGCAGTTGATCACGAAGTTCAGGTTGTCGAGCCCGTCGTTCGCCGCGACCTGCAGCTGACCGCGGCTCTCGACCTCGTCCATCTCGCCGTCGCCGAGGAACGCCCAGACCTGCTGGTCGCTCGCGTCTTTGATGCCGCGGTTGGTGACGTACTTGTTGAGCTGCGCCTGGTAGATCGCGTTGATCGGACCGAGGCCCATCGAGACCGTCGGGAACTGCCAGAACTCGGGCATCAGCCGCGGGTGCGGGTAGGAGGAGATGCCGTTCGGAGCGTGCGACTTCTCTTGGCGGAATCCGTCGAGCTGATCGGTCGAGAGTCGTCCCTCGAGGAATGCGCGGGCGTAGGTGCCTGGGGATGCGTGGCCCTGCACGAAGACCTGGTCTCCGCCACCGGGGTGATCCTGGCCGCGGAAGAAGTGGTTGAAGCCGACCTCGTAGAGGGCGGCCGACGACGCGTACGTCGAGATGTGGCCGCCGACGGCGATGCCGGGGCGCTGAGCGCGGTGCACGAGCACGGCGGCGTTCCAGCGGATCCAGGCGCGATAGCGGCGCTCGATCTCTTCGTCGCCCGGGAAGTCGGGCTCGTTCTCGGGAGCGATCGTGTTCAGGTAGTCGGTCGTCGGAACCATGGGCACACCCAGGTGCAATTCCTTCGAACGCTTCAGCAGGCTCAGCATGATCTCTCGCGCACGCTGGTGTCCCTTCTCTGCGACGAGCGCATCGAGGGATTCGGCCCATTCGGATGTTTCTTCCGGATCGGCGTCCATCGCCTCGACCGAGTAGGGATCCTGGTCGTTGACAGTCACACTCGACCTCTCTCTTCAGCAGATCATGCCTGCGGGTGTGGGGCGTGCGCACGCCGAATGGGCCGGTTCGCGGCCGGGTGGCACCACGCCATCCTAGTGATTCTATGCCCGCAAGGTTGGGGCTAGGCTGAGGCCTCGGTTCGACCGAACATCCTGTGAAGGGAACGCCGTTTCGTGATCCTCGCCGCCGGCGCCAGCGCGCCCGACTTCACCCTCGCGAACCAGTTCGGCCAGCCCGTGAGCCTCGCCGGTTTCCGCAGCCGAGCCGTCACGGTCGTGTTCTTCCCGCTCGCGTTCTCGAGCATCTGCCAGGGCGAGCTCAGTGAGCTGCGCGACAACATCACCATGTTCGATGAGTCCGACGTCGCACTCATCGCCGTGTCGGTGGATTCGAAGCACACGCTGCGCGCCTGGTCCGAGCAGGAGGGCTCCGCGTTCCCGTTGCTCTCTGACTTCTGGCCGCACGGCGCGGTCGCGCGTTCGTTCGGCGCCTTCGACGAATCCAGCGGGCTGGCCGAACGGGCGACGTTCGTCATCGATGCCGACGGTCGCGTCGCCGCGAGCTTCGCGGCCCTGCGGGGCGAGGCGCGGTCGCTCGAGCAGTACCGTCGGGCGCTCGCCTCGCTCTGACACGGCTCGGCGGCATCCGCTCGTGCTCTCGAATGCGCCTCACGCGAGGATGTTGACGGACCGCGCGATCACGAGCGCCAGGATCAGGAAGCCGCCGAACGCCTGCAGCGCCATCAGGAGCTTGAATCGGGCCGACAAGGGCATCGCATCGGTCGCGCTGAACGCCATCGAGTTCGAGACGGTCGTGTAGAAGTAGTCGACGAACCGGGGCATCCAGTCGTGCACGACGGATGAGCGTGCGGCCACCTCGGTGACGGCGTCGTGATCCTCGTCCTGCGGAAACCGGAGGTCGGCCGGGGGAAGGTCGGCGCGGGCGGCCATGGTCCGCAGGACCGGTCCGCCGCGGTCGAGCTCCCAGTAGAGCACCGTGAATCCGATGACGTTCGCCACCCACACCTGCGCCGCAGCGAGGAGGAGGCCGGACGCATCGGCGGGGCGCTCGCTCACGAGCGACGCGAGCAGGAGCACGAGGGTGAGCTGGTTCGCGACGACCAGACCTGCTGCCAGCACGATCGACACCCACTTGGTGAACGTCGACCGTTTCGTCAGCCGGTGCGGGTTGGCGATGACGAGCGGCACGAGCAGCGCGAGACCGACGAACACCACGATGAATCGCTGCGGGCCGAGGAAGCCGTTGGGCAGCGCCGCGTAGAGCGCCAGTGCGACGACGAGGGCCACGACGGAGGGCCAGCGGTGCTCCGACGGCGTGCTTCGACTCGGATGCTGTTGCATCGGCTCCATGGCCGTGAGTCTAGGCAGCGCGCGATAGCATTGGCGTGCGCCGCGCGCGACGCGGGGGCCTTTAGCTCAGTTGGTAGAGCGCCACGTTTACACCGTGGATGTCGTCGGTTCGAGCCCGGCAGGGCCCACTCTCCCGCGAGTTGTCGGTGGTACCACCTGGAAAGCGAGCGAGCGTGGATCCCATCTGGCTGATGCTGGCCGCGACCGTGGTCGGTGCGAGCATCGTCGGCGGTGCCGTTCTCCTGCTCACGCCCGAGCGCCGCCGACGACGTCGCGAGCGTCGCCGCAAACGTGCCTACCTCAAGCGCAACCTCTCCCGGAGCATCCCGGTTCGAAAGGGCGACGACATGAACTGGCTGCGCAACCAGTAGGTCGAGACCTTCGAAGAAGGTCGCCGGCTTCAGCGTGGAAGGTCGGCGGCGACTCGTACGCAGCAGAAGCCGTCGCGAGGTTCGAGTACCACCTGGCGCACTTCACCGGTGCTCTCGGCGGCGCCCTGCAGCAGTGCCGCATTCGCGCTGCAGATCGTCGCCGTGTGGTGCTGAGCGACGCGGTGGAACGGGCAGTTCGTGAGCAGCACGCCGTCAGCTCCGTCGTCGACAGGTTCATAGCCGAGTCGCTGCAGCACGTCGGTCATCGAGTCGGAGGCCGCTCCGAGCGCTCGACCGAGTTCGGTCGAGACTCGGCCGAGCGTCGGCCGGATGGGTTCTCCCGTGCGGTCGGATTCCTCGACAGCGCGGATCAGAAGCTCGGCGGCGACATCGTAGTGACGCTCGGGCACCGAGACCACGAGTTCACGGGGGACCGGGCGATAGAGCTTCGCGGGGCGACCGGCACCTGGGCCGGATCTGCCGTTGCGTCGGTGGAACTCAGTGACGAGCAGACCGGCCTCGACGAGTCGGTCGAGGTGGAACGCCGCTGTTCCGCGTGCCATACCGAGGGCTGTGGCCGCCTCGTCGCGCCCGACGGGCTCTGGTTGCCGCGCCACGAACTCGAGCAGGGCCTGCCGCTGCGGGTCTGCGATCGAAGCGATGGCGACGAGATCGTCGTGCCGCGTGGGGTCATCCATACGCGACATGGTATCTCTAAAACAGCACTTCTCGACCGAAGAGCGGAATCTAAAACAAGAGGCATTGACTTAAGAAATGCCCGCTCCTACAGTCGGGAGCAGAGCTGCGATCGAGTCGCACGGAAAACGGGTGATCATGAGTAAAACGGCGAACTTCGTGATCGTCGGCGCAGGCCTTGCCGGCGCCACGGCGGCCAAGACCTTGCGAGACGAGGGCTTCGACGGGCGCGTGCACCTGATCGGCGCTGAGACGCATCATCCGTACATCCGGCCACCGCTGTCGAAGGATTTCCTCGCCGGCGCCGCCGAACGCGACTCGGTGTTCGTCGAACCGTCTGAGTGGTACCGCGATCACGACATCGAGCTGCAGCTCGGCACCGCGGCCACCGCACTCGACCCGTCGGCCCAGCGGATCGACCTCGAATCCGGTGCATCGATCGCTTACGACGCGGCGCTCCTCGCGACCGGTTCCGCGGCACGGCGACTGGAGATCGCCGGCGCTGATCTCCGCGGGGTGCACACCCTCCGCACACTCGACGACTCGGAAACCCTCCACGTCGAGCTTGCCGCCGGCGGCAGGAGACTCGTCTTGATCGGCTCAGGGTGGATCGGCATGGAGGTCGCAGCGACCGCGCGAACCCTCGGCAACGACGTGACCGTGCTCGAACGCGACCCGATTCCCCTCGCGAATGCACTCGGCGATGAGCTCGGCCGCATGTTCGCCGAACTGCACCTCTCGCACGGCGTCGACCTCAGGCCGTCAGTCGTCGTCGACTCGATCATCGGCGAGCGCGGCCGGGTCACCGGGGTGCGCCTCAACGGCGGAGAGGTGATCGTCGCCGACCTCGTGCTCTGCGGGGTCGGTGCGATTCCGAACCTCGACCTCGCGCGGAACGCAGGTGCTGCCTTGGGGTCCGGGGTGCTCACCGACGCGGCACTGCGCACCGATCTGCCGAACGTGTACGCGGCCGGTGACATCGCGGATGCGTATCACCCCATCGCGGGCATGCGACTGCGCAGCGAACACTGGGCCAATGCACTGCACGGAGGAGCTGTCGCGGCACGGTCGATGCTCGGCCAGCGGGTCTCCTACGACGACATCCCGTACTTCTACACCGACCAGTACGACCTCGGCATGGAGTACTCGGGATTCGGGCCGCTGACGCGCGGTGCCGACATCGTCTACCGCGGTGACCGGGCTCGCCGTGAGTTCATTGCGTTCTGGCTCGCGGAAGGCCGTGTCGTCGCAGGCATGAACGTCAACGTGTGGGATGTCAACGAGTCCGTGCAGGGAATCATCCGACGTGGCGATCGGGTCGATCCGCAGCGTCTTGCCGACGAGCGTGTGCCGCTGGAGGAGCTGTGAGCACACGAGACGACCCCGACATCGGCTCCGAGGCGAGCGCGGTGCGAGCGCACCTCTCGCCGACCGCGGCGCTGGCCGCCGAGGGAGTCAGCATCTGGCTCGACGACCTCTCCCGCGAGCGGATCCTCAGCGGCGGCCTGCAGCGCCTCATCACCGAGCGGAACGTCGTCGGGGTCACGACGAATCCGACGATCTTCGCCGCTGCGGTGAGCGGAAGTGCCGCCTATGACGAGCAGATCGCCTCCCTCGCCGCAGATGGTCGTTCGGCGGCCGATGCGGTCTTCGAGATCACGACACAGGATGTCGCGCATGCCGCTGACGTGCTCCGACCCGTCGCCGACGCGACCGGCGGTGTCGACGGGTGGGTCTCGATCGAGGTCGGTGCAGATGCGGCGCACGACGCAGCTGTGACGATCGCCGAGGCGCGACGGCTGGCCGAACACATCGATCGTCCCAACGTGTTCGTGAAGATTCCGGCGACGGTCGAGGGGCTCGCGGCCATCGCGGCCTCGATCGCACTCGGCATCAGTGTCAACGTCACCCTGATCTTCAGTCTGGAGCGATACCGGGGCGTGATCGACGCGTACCTCACCGGCCTCGAGCGCGCCGCTGCCTCGGGCATCGACCTCCGGGGCATCCGCTCGGTCGCCTCGTTCTTCGTGTCGCGAGTCGACACCGAGGTCGACCGTCGACTCGAGGCGATCGGATCGAACGCCGCCCGATCGCTCAAAAGCCTCGCTGGCATCGCGAACGCGCGCCTCGCGTACGAGGTCTTCGAGGAGGCGTTCGCCGATGACCGGGCCCGGCGCCTGCTCGCACTCGGTGCCCATGTGCAGCGTCCGTTGTGGGCGTCGACCGGCGTCAAGGACCCCGCACTGCCCGACACGAGATACGTCGTGGAGCTCGTCGCACCCGAAGTCGTCAACACCATGCCCGAGAAGACGCTCGAGGCCGTGTTCGACCATGGCCGCGTGCACGGGAACACGATCACCGGCACCGCCGGTGCGGCTCGAACGGTGCTCGCCGACCTTGCCGAGGTCGGGATCTCCTACGACGACGTCACGGCGACACTCGAGCGCGAGGGCGTGGCCAAGTTCCGCGACTCCGGAGTGCAACTGATCGCCACGGTCGAGGCGGCACTCGACGCAGATCGCGGCGAGAGGCGATAGCGGATGTCACAGCAGCCGGCGACCGAATGCGAGCCGGCGAACGCGGGCACCACCCGGCGAGTGGCGTTCGAGGTGGAGACCGACATCCCTACCCGATTCGGGCTGTTCCGATTCCGCGCCTATCGTGACCTCGTCACCGGGAGCGAGCACCTCGCGATCATCTCGACGACAGCGGTGTCAGAGGGGGCCCTCGTACGCGTGCACTCCGAATGTCTGACCGGTGAGGCGTTCGCCTCCGAGAAATGCGAGTGCGGACCGCAGCTCGACCTGGCCCTCGAGCGGATCGCTGCAGGCGGGGTCGTCATCTACCTACGCGGTCACGAGGGGCGCGGTATCGGTCTGATCGCCAAGCTCAAGGCGTACCGTCTCCAACAGTCGGGCCTCGACACGCTCGATGCGAACACCGCGCTCGGGTTTCCCGGCGATGCACGCGAGTACGCCGCGGCGGCGGCGATCCTCGACGACCTCGGTCTCCGCTCCGTGCGACTGCTCACGAACAATCCCGACAAGATCGCCCAGTTGAGCGAACACGGCATCGAGGTGATCGAGCGGATGCCGCTCGTCACGGGGGCGGCGCCGGCGAACCTGGCCTACCTGCGCGCGAAGCGCGATCGCATGGGGCACCTGATTCCGGCCGACACCTGAGGCTGTCGGCGCTGCGCGGCGACGGTCGCGCCGTGCCGGCGCCGACCGCGAAGGTAGGCTGAGCGAGTGACCCTGAGCCTCGCCGATCTCCTGACGACGATCGATCGTCTGTGGCCGATCGCGGGCGCTGAGTCCTGGGACGCTCCCGGGCTCGTGAGCGGAGATCCGGATGCCCCGGTGCACCGAGTCCTCTTCACCGTCGACGCTGTCGTCGAGACGGTCGACGAGGCGATCGCCGAGCGCGCCGACCTCGTGATCGCGCACCACCCGCTGCTCCTCCGCGGAGTGACGTCGGTCGCCGAAGACCGGTACAAGGGGGCGCTCCTCACCCGGCTGATCCGTGCCGAGTGCGCCCTCGTGACCGCGCACACCAACGCCGATATCGTCGCTGCGGGTACGTCGGCCGTGCTCGCCGAACGGCTCGGACTCGTCGACACCCGCCCCATCGTGTCGTCGAACGACGACGCACTCGGGCTCGGACGAGTCGGGCGGCTTCCCGAGCCGACCACCGTCGGGCGGCTCGCCCGGCGACTCGCTGAGCTTCTCCCTCCGACCGCGACCGGCGTACGAGTCGCCGGTGGCTTCGACGATGTCGTGAATACGGTCGCGCTGTGCGGCGGCGCCGGTGATTCCCTGCTTTCCGAACCTGCCGTGCGCGCCGCAGACGCCTACATCACGGCCGATCTTCGCCACCACCCGGCCTCCGAGTCCCGAGAGCAGGCGAAGCTCTCGGGCGGACCCGCGCTGCTCGATGTCTCCCACTGGGCGAGCGAATGGCTCTGGCTCGACGTCGCTGCGGCCGAACTGCGCGCAGCGCATCCCGAGCTGACCGTCATCGTCTCCGAACTCCGCACCGACCCCTGGGACTTCCAGATCGTGCAGTGAGCACGCACCATCGACCCCGTCGTCACCGACAACCCGATCCCTCGAGGAGTACCACGTGAAGGCCAGCCCCGCCGAACAGGAACAACTGCTGCGACTCCAATCGCTCGACACCCGTCTGGCGCAGCTCGCACACCGGCTCGGTTCGCTTCCGCAGGCCGGGCCGCTCGCTGAGCTCGCCGGCCGCGACCAGGCCGTGCGCGGCACTCGCGCCGAGGCGTTCGGCACGCTCGAAGACGCGCGGCTGGAGTTGCAGCGGCTCGAGTCCGACGTCGCCGTCGTCGAGGCGCGGATCGCGCGCGACAGCGAGCGGCTGCAGCACACCTCCTCGGTCAAGGACGTGTCGGCACTCGAAGCGGAGCTCGTCTCGCTTCGCCGACGCATGAACGACCTCGAGGAGCAGGAACTCGTCGTCATGGAGCGCGTCGAGGAGGCCGAGGTCGCCGTTTCGAGCATCGACATGCAGCGAGCGGCGATCGTCGACGAGGTTGCGAAACTCGAGGGCGAACGCGATCAGGCCGCGGGAGGTCTCGGTATCGAGCGCGAGCAGACCGAACGCGATCGCGCCGTGGTCGCGGGCGGGGTCGCCGTACCGCTGCTCGCCTACTACGAACAGCGCCGCGTGCGCGGCGGGGGAGTCGGGGCCGCGTTGCTCCAGGCGCGAACCTGCGGCGGTTGCGGCATCACGCTGACCGGATCCGACCTCGAGTCGGTGCGCAAGGCGGCGCCCGATGAGGTCGTGCAGTGCCCCGAGTGCGACCGCATCCTGGTGCGGACCGACGAGTCGGGTCTCTGAGAGTCGGCACGGTAGACTCTAAGGGCGAGTGGGTCGGCAAGACGGTCGCGTCGCACGGTTTCGATCGTGCGCCGAGGAACGTCCGGGCTCCGCAGGGCAGGACGGTGGGTAACTCCCACCCGGGGCAACCCGCGAGACAGTGCCACAGAAAGCAGACCGCCGGGCGTGCGAACGCCCGGTAAGGGTGAAACGGTGGGGTAAGAGCCCACCAGCGGCCGCGGTGACGCGGCCGGCTCGGTAAACCTCGTCCGGAGCAAGGTCAGACAGGGAACGATGGGGCTGCCCGTCCCGTTCCCGGGTAGACCGCTGGAGGGCTGCGGCAACGTAGTCCCGAGAGAGATGGCCGTCCAGCCGGTGTCGCGCAAGCGCCCGGTGAACAGAACCCGGCGTATCAGCCGGCCCATTCGCACCCTGAGGCGTACGGCATGAGTCTCAGTGGGCCGCGAGCGACGCCGCCCCGAGTATTCCCGCGTTGTTCCGGTGCACCGCCGGCACGATGGGCGTCTTCAGGTCGAGCAGCGGCAAGAAGTGCGCGTGATGCTTCGACACGCCGCCGCCCACGACGAAGAGGTCAGGGGAGAACAGGAACTCGACGGTGGCGTAGAACCGCTGCAGCCGCGCCGCCCAGTCTGTCCAGGAGAGGGATTCCCGCTCCATGGCCGAGTAGGCCGCACGCTTCTCGGCCTGCACGCCGTCGACCTCCATGTGACCGAGCTCGGTGTTCGGCACGAGCACGCCGTCGTAGAGGAAGGCCGAGCCGATGCCGGTGCCGAGCGTCGTCAGGATGACGAGGTCTTTGGCATCGACTGCGGCGCCGTACCGGGACTCCGCGTACCCTGCTGCATCCGCATCGTTGATGAAGTGGATCTCGCGGCCGAAGGCGTCTTCGAACAGCTGCTCGGCCGGTAGGCCGATCCACTCGCGCGAGATGTTCGCGGCAGAGAGTGTGTGACCGTGCTTCACGACCGCCGGGAAGCACAAGCCGAGCGGGAGGGCGTCGCCGAATTCGTTCGAAAGCCCGTCGAGCAGTTCGCCGGTCGCATGCAGGATGTCGTCGGGTCGGCCGCCCTCGGGGGTCGACACCTTGCGCCGTTCCGACACGAGCTCTCCGGTGCGGAGGTCCACCACCGCACCCTTGATGCCCGTGCCGCCGATGTCGATGCCGATCGCGTGCTCAGTCGCCATGTGCGCCACACTATCGCGGCTCGTTCGGGCGGCGTTCAGGGAAGTGTCAGGATCTCGGCACCGCGTTCGGTGACGACGAGCGTGTGCTCGAACTGCGCGGTCAACGAGCGGTCGCGGGTCACGACCGTCCAGTCGTCGGCCCACACCTCCCACTCGCGCCCGCCGAGGGTCAGCATCGGTTCGATGGTGAAGACCATGCCGGGCTCGATCACCGTGTCGTACTCGGGAGCGTCGTAGTGGGGGATGATGAGCCCGGAATGGAAGGCGCGGCCGACGCCGTGGCCCGTGTACTCGCGAACGACGCCGTAGCCGAACCGTTTGGCGTACGCCTCGATGGCACGGCCGATCACGTTGACCTGGCGGCCCGGTGCAACGGCACGGATGCCTCGGCGGAGCGCTTCCCGCGTGCGCTCGACGAGCTGCGTCGCCGCTTCGCTCGCCTCGCCGACGAGGAACGTGTGGTTGAGGTCGCCGTGGTACCCGTCGAGGTACGCCGTGACATCGATGTTGACGAGGTCTCCGTCGACGAGCGCGGTGTCGTCGGGGATGCCATGGCAGATGACCTCGTTGACCGAGGTGCACGACGATTTCGGATACCCGCGATAGCCGAGCGTCGAGGGGTACGCGCCGTGCGCGACCACGTATTCGTGCACGATCCGGTCGAGCTCGTCGGTGGTCACGCCGGGCCGGATCGCGGTCGCAGCGGCCTCGATGGCACCGGCGGCGACTCGGCCCGCTGCCCGGATGCGTTCGACCTCGTCGGGGGCGTAGCGGTCGCCGTCGGTGTACGCGGCCGGGGCTCGCTTGCCCACGTACTCGGGGCGGCGGATGGCGGAATCGACCGATCGGGTCGGCGACAGGCGGCCAGGGATCAGGTGGCCGGAGGCGTCTTTGGGCATAGGATCAGCCTATGGCCGAGGACGTCGAGCACATGTTCTGGTACAACCTGCGCACCGGTGAGGTGGAGCAGGGATTCGAGTCGCCATCGACCGATCGGGTGGGTCCGTTCGAGACCCGCGCCGAGGCCGAGCGGGCACTCGACATCCTGCGCGCGAACAGCGCGAAGTGGGCCGAAGAAGAGGCTGCAGAAGACTGACGACGCCCCCGGGCTACTCGTACGAGTGCTCGGCGTTCGGATAGACGCCCGACTCCACGTCGGCGCGCCATTCCTTCGCGGCCGAGCTGAGGATGCCCGAGAGATCGGCGTACTGCTTGACGAACTTCGGCACGCGCCCGATCGTGAGTCCGGCCCAGTCGGTCCAGACGAGCAACTGCCCGTCGGTGTGCGGCCCGCCGCCCACGCTGATGGTCGGGATCTCGAGCAGCTCGGTCACCTGCCGTGCGGCATCCGCGGGCACCATCTCGAGCACGACCGCAAACGCGCCGGCGTCCTGCACGGCCTTCGCATCGGCGAGGAGCTGCTTGACGCCGTCGCCGCGCCCCTGGATGACGTGGCCGCCGAGTCCGTGCTCGCTCTGCGGCGTGTAGCCGATATGTCCCATGACCGGGATTCCGGCACCCACGATGCGACGGATCTGCTTGTGGCTGCGCTCACCGCCCTCGAGCTTGACGGCGTGCGCGCCCGTCTCCTTCATGAACCGAACCGCGGTGTGGAGGGCGTCTTCGGGGCCGTTCTCGTAGGAACCGAACGGCATGTCCGCAACGACGAACGCCCGCTTGACCGCGCCCGCGACCGCCCGGGTGAGCGGGATGAGTTCGTCGACCGTGACCGGAAGCGTCGTCTCGTAGCCGAACACGTTGTTGCCGGCCGAGTCGCCGACGAGCAGGAAGTCGATGCCCGCTTCGTCGAAGATGCGAGCGGTGAGCTGGTCGTAGCTCGTCAGGCCCGTGATCTTGATGCCGTCGCGCTTCGCGTTCTGGAAATGGCGGGTGCGAACGCGCTTCGGCCCTCCGGTTGCGGCGGCGCCGCCGTAGGGGTTCTGCTCGGCGCCGGCCGAGGTGTCGGATGATACGGAAGGGTGCTCGCCTGACATGCGGCCAAGTCTGGCACACGCGGCATCCAGGACCGGCCTCGCGACCGCGCCCGAGCAAGTACGCTGAGAGGTGCGAGAGAGGGTGTGGATGGATAAGCAGCGCGACTTCGTTCTTCGCACGATCGAGGAGCGAGGGGTCAAGTTCGTCAGACTCTGGTTCACCGACGTCGTCGGCACCTTGAAATCGGTGGCCATTGCGCCCGCCGAGGTCGAGGGAGCCTTCACCGAGGGCATCGGCTTCGACGGTTCGGCCATCGAAGGCTTGAGTCGCACCTTCGAGTCGGACCTCCTCGCCTATCCCGACCCGACGACATTCCAGACATTGCCGTGGCGGGGCGACATCGACCCGACCGCTCGCATGTTCTGCGACATCACGACGCCTGACGGCGAGCCCGCGGTCTCCGACCCGCGCAACGTGTTGAAGCGCACCCTCGCGCGCGCGGCCGACCGGGGCTTCACCTTCTATACGCACCCCGAGATCGAGTTCTACCTGCTCAAGTCGTCGAAGTTCGGCGAGACCGGGCCCGAGCCGGTCGACTCGGCGGGCTACTTCGACAACGTGCCGGGCGGCACCGCGCACGATTTCCGGCGACGGTCGGTGCGCATGCTCGAAGACCTCGGCATCTCAGTCGAGTTCAGCCACCACGAGGCCGGCCCGGGGCAGAACGAGATCGACCTTCGGTATGCCGACGCGCTCACGACTGCCGACAACATCATGACGTTCCGCACGGTGATCAAAGAGGTCGCGATCGAGCAGGGCGTCTACGCGACATTCATGCCGAAACCGTTCTCGCAGTTCCCCGGCTCGGGCATGCACACCCACCTCTCGCTCTTCGAAGGCGACGCGAACGCCTTCTACGAGGCCGGTTCTCAATACCAGTTGTCGAAGATCGGCCGGCAGTTCATCGCCGGTCTGCTTCGCCACTCGGCAGAGATCTCGGCCGTGACGAACCAGTTCGTGAACTCGTACAAGCGGCTCTGGGGCGGCGACGAGGCGCCGAGCTTCGTCTGCTGGGGGCACAACAACCGCTCCGCGCTCGTGCGAGTGCCGCTCTACAAGCCCAACAAGGGCCAGAGTGCGCGAGTCGAGTACCGCGCGATCGATTCGGCCGCGAACCCGTACCTCGCCTTCTCACTGCTGCTCGCGGCGGGCATGAAGGGCATCGAAGAGGGGTACGACCTGCCCCCCGAGGCCGAAGACGACGTGTGGGCGCTCACGGATCGAGAGCGACGCGCGCTCGGGTACGACCCGCTGCCTGCCAGCCTCGATCACGCGATCCAGCAGATGGAGGACTCCGAACTCGTCGCCGAGACCCTGGGCGAGCAGGTGTTCAACTACGTGCTCGCGAACAAGCGTGCCGAGTGGCGCGACTACCGTTCGCAGGTGACGCCGTTCGAGCTGCAGCGCAACCTCGAGATCCTCTGACCGCGCAACGGATGTCTCGGCAGGCTCCAACACTCGGAAGGGTCGCGCGCGCGGGCTTCGCCGACCTCGACGGCGCATCGGCATCGCTCGCACGTCTGTCGACGGAGGCAGGCGTCGAGGTCGAGTCGCTGCTCGATGTCTTCGCCCAGGCGGCCGATCCCGACGAGGCGCTCGCGGTCGTGCACCGGCTCCACGAGCACGCGCCCGCCGAACTCGCCTCGGTGCTCGCGCACAGGAGCGCCGCTGAACGCATGATGCGGCTCGTCGGCGCCTCCCGCGGTTTCGCGGAGTTCCTGCTGCGTCACCCTCAGGAGCTGGCGATCTTCGGGCAGGTTCCGACCGCGCCGCCGACCGTCGGCGAGGCGCGAGCGTCGCTGCTGGCTGCACTCGACGAGGTGGCGGCAGCCCCGTCCGATCTTCCAGAGCACGCGGCCCGCGCCATCCGCATCAGGTATCGCCGACTGCTCGCCGACATCGCCGTCTTCGACCTCACTCGCGGCGACGCCGTCGATGTCGTCGATGTCGTGGCCGCCGGGCTCGCCGATCTCGCCGGTGCCACGCTCGACGCTGCGCTCGAGGCGGCACGGCGCGTCGTCGCGCGCGATCCCGGGGAACCGGCCGCACCCGGAAGGTACCCGGCTGCGGAGGTCGCGGCCACCCGGCTGTCCGTCATCGGAATGGGCAAGGCAGGTGCACGCGAGCTCAACTACGTCAGCGACGTCGATGTGATCTTCGTCGCCGAGTCGGCCGATGAGACGGTCGTCTCGACCGCGCGAGCGCTCGACATCGCGACACGCCTCGCGATGCTGACGATGCGCATCATCGGCGAGCCCGGCATCGAGCCTCCGCTCTGGGAGGTCGACCCCAATCTCCGGCCCGAGGGCAAAGACGGCGCCCTCGTGCGCACGCTCGACTCGCACCTGCAGTACTACGAACGCTGGGCGAAGAGCTGGGAGTTCCAGGCGCTGCTCAAGGCCCGGCCGCTCGCCGGTGATCTCGAGCTCGGCGGCCGATACTTCGCCGGCGTGTCGCCCAAGGTCTGGACGAGTTCGAGCCGCGAGGGCTTCGTCGAATCCGTGCAGGCGATGCGCGAACGGGTCACCCAGCACATTCCGGCCGACGAGGTCGACGTGCAGATCAAGCTCGGTCCCGGCGGCATCCGCGATATCGAATTCACGGTGCAGTTGCTGCAGCTGGTGCATGGCTCGACCGACGATGGCATTCGTCAGGGGGGCACGCTTCCGGCCCTGGCGGCCCTTGCCGAGCGCGGCTACGTCGGTCGTGAGGAGGCGGCGGAGTTCGCCCGTGACTACCGTGTGCTGCGAGTGCTCGAGCATCGCATGCAACTCGAACGCCTGCGTCGCACCCACCTGATGCCCCGCGATGAGCACCGGCTGCGAGTGCTCGCCCGCGCTTCAGGACTCGGGCGCACGGCGAGTGAGTTGACGACCGTCTGGCAGGGCACTCGTCAGCGCGTGCGAGGACTGCACGAGCGACTGTTCTACCGGCCCCTGCTGTCGGCCGTGGCAGCGCTGCCGGCGTCGGGCCTCGAACTGACGAGCGAGCAGGCTGAGGCGCGCCTCGCGGCGATCGGCTTCGGCAACCCGCGCGGAGCGCTCGCGCACATCGCCGCCCTCACCGCGGGGGTCTCCCGGCGCGCGCAGATCCAACGACACCTCATGCCGGTGCTGATCTCATGGTTCGCCGACGGCACCGACCCCGACTTCGGACTGCTCTCGTTCCGGCGCCTGAGCGACACGCTCGGCACCACCCACTGGTACCTGCGACTGCTGCGCGACTCCTCCGACGCTGCGCTGCGCCTGACGAGGGTGCTGTCGGGATCGCGGTTCGCCGCATCGCTGCTCGAACGGAGCCCCGAGGCGGTCGCCTGGCTCGAAGACCTCGACGAGCTGCGGCCCCGAACACTCGCGGCACTCGAAGACGAAACGCGCGCAGTGCTCGCACGTCATGAACAGCCCGATGCCGCGGCGAAGATCTTCCGCGCCATCCGCCGGCGCGAGGTGCTTCGGCTCGCCCTCTCGGCGATGCTCGACGTCTGCACGGTCGAAGAGCTGGGGCATGCGCTCAGCGATGTCACCGAGAACCACATCGCAGCACTCGTCGCCGCGATTCGCGGCGGCGAGCCCGACGGCATCGAATTCGCCGTCATCGGCATGGGGCGATTCGGCGGCCGCGAACTCGGCCTCGGTTCCGACGCCGACATCATCTACGTCTATCGGGCGACGGATGCGGCAGCGGACGCTGCCCACTCACGGGCGCTGCGCATCGTCGCCGAGCTCGTGCGCCTCAGCGAAGACGCGCGCCTGCCGTTCGACCTCGACGCCGATCTCCGCCCCGAGGGGCGCAATGGCGTCGTCGCACGGTCGCTCGACGCGTATCGCGCGTACTACGCGAGATGGTCGCTCACCTGGGAGGCTCAGGCGCTGCTTCGGGCCAGGGGCGTCGCCGGCGATGGCGCGCTGATCGGCGAGTTCACCGAGCTCGCCGACTCGGTGCGCTACCCGGTGGAGATCAGCGAACGCGATGTCCGTGAGGTGAAGCGCATCAAGGCCCGCGTCGAGAACGAGCGGCTCCCGCAGGGCGCCGATCCCACGCGGCATCTCAAGCTCGGGCGCGGGTCGCTCTCCGACGTCGAGTGGTTCGTGCAACTCGCGCAGTTGCAGCATGCGGCCGAAGTGACCGCGTTGCGCACGACCTCGACGCTCGATGCACTGGCAGCGGCCGTCGAACACGATCTCATCGAGGCATCCGACGCCGAAGTGCTGCGTGCCGCCTGGGTGTTCGCGTCACGCGCGCGCTCGTCGCTCACTCTCTGGCTCGAACGCACCACCGACGTACTGCCCGTCGAGCGCTCTCAGCTCGAAGGCATCGCGCGCATCATGGGATACCCGCCGGGGTCGGCGACGCAGCTCGAGCAGGACTACCTGCACATCACCCGCCGTGCGCGTGCGGTGTTCGATCGCGGCTTCTACGGCGTGGAGCCGCGCCGCGAGCCCACCTCCGGCTGATCGGTCGGGCGACGACCGAGCATTCGGCGTGACACGACCTGCGAGTTCTCGGCGCGCGGGTTCCTGGCTGGCTTGTGGGAAAACACGAATGGGCCCGACCGCCGAAGCGGTGCGGGCCCATCCGGGCGGATCCGAGTGCAGGGGGATGCGGGGTTCGGACCCGGACTGCAGAGGGGGCTGCAGTGATCAGACGCCGTAGTAGAGCTCGAATTCGAACGGGTGCGGGCGCTGTGCGAGCGGCTTCAGTTCCTTCTCGCGCTTGTAGTCGATCCAGGTCTCGATGAGCTCCTTGGTGAACACGCCGCCCTCGAGGAGGAAGTCGTGGTCTGCCTCGAGCGCCAGCAGCGCCTCACCGAGCGAACCGGGAACCTGCGGAATCGACTTGGCCTCCTCGGGCGGGAGCTCGTAGAGGTCCTTGTCGACGGGCTCGTGGGGCTCGATGCGGTTCTTGATGCCGTCGAGGCCCGCCATGAGCTGTGCAGCGAAGGCGAGGTACGGGTTGCCCGAGGCATCCGGCGCACGGAACTCGATGCGCTTGGCCTTGGGGTTCGTGCCCGTGATCGGGATGCGGATCGAAGCCGAGCGGTTGCCGGCCGAGTAGACCAGGTTGACCGGAGCCTCGAAGCCCGGAACGAGGCGGTGGTACGAGTTCACCGTCGGGTTCGTGAAGGCGAGCACCGCCGGAGCGTGCTTCAGCAGGCCGCCGATGTACCAGCGGGCGAGGTCGGAGAGGCCACCGTAGCCGGCCTCATCGTAGAAGAGGGGCGTGCCGTCGTTCCAGAGCGACTGGTGGGTGTGCATGCCCGAGCCGTTGTCGCCGAAGAGCGGCTTCGGCATGAACGTCGCCGTCTTGCCCCACTGCTCGGCGGTGTTCTTGACGATGTACTTGAACTTCAGGATGTCGTCGGCCGCGTGCACCATCGTGTCGAAGCGGTAGTTGATCTCGGCCTGACCGCCCGTGCCGACCTCGTGGTGGCTGCGCTCGAGGATGAGCCCGGCGTCGATCAGCTTGAGGCAGATGTCGTCACGCAGGTCGGCCTGCTTGTCGACGGGGGAGACGGGGAAGTAGCCGCCCTTGTACGGGGTCTTGTTGGCGAGGTTGCCGCCCTCTTCGACGCGGCCCGAGTTCCAGGCGCCCTCTTCGGAGTCGACCGAGTAGAAGCTCGAGTGCTGGTTCACCTCGTACCGGACATCGTCGAAGATGTAGAACTCGGCCTCGGGGGCGAAGAAGGCGGTGTCGGCGATGCCGGTCGAGGCGAGGTACTTCTCGGCCTTCTTAGCGACCTGGCGCGGGTCCTTCGCGTAGATCTCGCCGTTGCGCGGGTTGTAGATGTCGAACACCATGATCAGCGTGCGCTCGGCGCGGAAGGCGTCGATGTACGCCGTCGTCACGTCGGGGATGAGCTGCATGTCGGACTCGTGGATGTTCGCGAAGCCGCGGATCGACGAGCCGTCGAAGAGCTGGCCGACGGTGAAGAACTCCTCGTCGACGGTCGACGCCGGGATGTTGAAGTGCTGCTGCACGCCCGGGAGATCGGTGAAGCGGATGTCGAGGAACTTGACATCCGTCTCTTTGATGAACTTGAGCACTTCAGACGAATCACTGAACATGTGACGAAATCTCCAAGGGGGCGGGTGGGCCGGACGGACGTGCACAGCCGGTAGTGACGATAGCCCGGCGCGGTTTCCCTGCCGTGACCGGAATGTTTCGGCCATGTTACGCGCACCTGCCGTCGGTAGACTCGTCGGGTGCCTGACGCGAAACCCCAGACCTTCGGAGACCTCGAGCCGAGCCGGTGGCCGGGGGAGCGACTCGGACTTCCGAGCGAGGGCCGCGGGTCGGTGGCCCGGGTCGGGCGTCGCCTCGTGGCACTCGTCGTCGACTGGGCCAGTGCCATGCTCATTGCGCTGCTGTTCACGCCCTACGAGTCGGTCGCGTACACCTGGGTGACACCGCTGGTGTTCGCGGTGCTGCAGATCGTCTTCGTCCCGACGCTCGGTGGCAGTCTCGGACATCGGCTGCTGGGCATGCGAGTCGTCCCACTGGCGGGCGGCTGGGTCGGCGTATGGCGTCCGGTGCTGCGCACCGCCCTGCTCGTGATCGTGGTGCCCGCGCTGGTCTGGGATTCCGACCAGCGCGGCTTCCACGACAAGGTCGCTGGCACGGTGCTCATCCGGTACTGAACCGGGGCTCCGCGTCCGAGTACACGAATGCCGCATCCGTCGATGACGGATGCGGCACTCCCGACGGAACGATCAGCGCATCTTGCCGCGCTGGGGCCGAGCCTTCATCGGGTCGATGCCCTTCGGGATCGGCAGCGAGCTCTGGAGTGAGTTCAGCCGGTTCGACACTGCCAGCACTTCGGGCTTGGTGAGCGCGCGCTTCGACTTGCGCAACGTCGCCGGGAGCCTGTGAAGTCGGATCGAGTCGTCGTCGAGTCCGACGGAGATGAGCGTGACGGGCACGTTCGGGAGGATGCGCGCGACCTTGCGCTGCTCGTCGTCGAGCATGCGCTGCGTACGCGACGTCGGGCCTTCGCTGATGAGCGCGACGCCGCCACGGCCGACGGCGCGGTACACCGCGTCTTGCGTCTTGCCGTTCACGGCGACCGGCATCTCGTTGCCGACCCAACCGCCGCGCAAGCCGCTGCGGAGCACGGCACCGACCGCGCCGGGCTGGCCCTCGATCTGCGAGTAGGCGGCACGCTCGGCACGGCGACCGAGGATGACGAGGGCGATCAAGAGGCCCGCGAGCACACCGGCCACGATCCAGAGCGCAACGGTGAAGCCGTTGCCCTCGCCGAGCCAGAGCGCGAGGCCGAGGCCGACGAGCACGGGGGCGAGGAAGCCGAGGAGCATGAGCCACTGAGCTGTGGAGTCGTAGCGGCGGGTCATCTGGAAGACCTGCCACATCTGCTTCATGCGGCCGGGCTCCTTCTGAGCCTTCGATGCGTCCTTGGTGCGTGCCATGATCTCAAGGATACCGGCGCGGAGGGTCGTCTCGGACCGCGATCCGGGAGCGGTCCGAGACGACCGTTTGCGGCTAGCCGACCGCCTGGGCGAAGCCGAGCGATGCGTCAGCGAGATGCGCGAGTTGACTGGGCAGCGGCAGGCCCTTGGCGCGCATCGATTGCGCCCAGAGGCGCCCGGCCCGGTACGACGAGCGCACGAGCGGACCGGCGAGCACTCCGAGGAATCCGATCGCCTCGGCCTCCTCCTTGATCTCGACGAACTCCTCGGGCCGCACCCAGCGGGCGACCGGTAGGTGCCGAGGACTCGGCCGAAGGTACTGCGTCACCGTGATGATGTCGGTCCCGGCGTCGTGCAGGTCTCGGAGCGCCTGGGAGATCTCCTCCCGCTCTTCGCCCATGCCGAGGATGAGGTTGGATTTCGTGATCAGTCCGGCGTCGCGCCCCGCGGTGAGCACTCCGAGTGAGCGATCGTAGCGGAACGCGGGCCTGATGCGCTTGAAGATTCGGGGCACGGTCTCGACATTGTGCGCGAACACCTCAGGACGAGCCGAGAACACCTCGGCGAGGTGCATCGGGTTGCCCGAGAAGTCGGGCACCAGAATCTCGACCCCGGTGCCGGGAGCCTGGGCGTGGATCCGACGGATCGTCTCGGCGTAGAGCCACGCGCCCTCGTCGGGCAGGTCGTCGCGCGCAACGCCTGTCACGGTGGCGTACCGAAGCTGCATCCGCTCGACCGACTCGGCGACGCGACGCGGCTCGTCGGTGTCATAGTCTGCGGGCTTGCCGGTGTCGATCTGGCAGAAGTCGCAGCGGCGCGTGCACTGGGAGCCGCCGATCAGGAAGGTCGCCTCGCGGTCTTCCCAGCACTCGTAGATGTTGGGGCAGCCGGCTTCCTGACACACGGTGTGCAGGTCCTCGCTCTTGACGAGCGACTGGAGGGCCCGGTACTCGGGGCCCATCTTCGCGCGCGTCTTGATCCATTCGGGCTTGCGTTCGATGGGCGTCTCGGCGTTGCGGACTTCGAGGCGCAGCATGCGGCGCCCGTCGGGTGCGGTGCTCATGCCGCGACCGCCGCCTCGGCGAGGAACCGATCGCGGACGGACTGGATGAGATCGGCCGGGGTCACGGTGCGACCTAGTTCGCGGCTGATGGTCGTGACGCCGGCATCCCGGATGCCGCAGGCGACGATCCGGTCGTACGCATCGAGCGCGTTGCTGGCGTTCAGGGCGAAGCCGTGCATGGTGACACCGCTCTCGACCCTGATGCCGATGGCGGCGATCTTGTTCTCGGCTCCAGGCGGGCCGACCCAGACTCCCGATCTGCCCTCGACCCGGCGCGAGTCCAGCCCGACACCGGTGAGGACGTCGATCAGGATGCCCTCGAGCCGACGCACGTACCCGACGACATCGATCGGCTCCGGCAGCCGCAGGATCGGGTAGCCGACGAGCTGGCCGGGACCGTGCCAGGTGATCTTGCCGCCTCGATCGACGTCGATGACGGGGGTCCCGTCGGTGGGTCGTTCGTCGGCCGCGGTGCGTTTCCCGGCGGTGTAGACGGAAGGGTGCTCCAAGAGGAGGACGGTGTCGGGGCGTTCGCCCCTGACGACCGCGCGATGGACGGCGCGCTGAAGGTCGAGACCTTCGATGTACGGCACGGAGTTGGCGCTTAGCCCCGCGACGACGAAGTCGAGCATGGGATTCAGCTTAGGTCACTCCTCCTCGACAACGGACGGCCGCGCATGCGATTCCACAGGCGACGTGATTCGCATCGCACTCCTCGTTCGGCGGAGCACGCTGAGTGCCATGGTCCGACATGGCAGAAGTGATTCCGGCGACGAGGCGGCGGCTGATCCGCCGGCAGCGGGGGAATCGACGCTCGCAGGGTACCGCTTGCTGCGACGCATCGCTTCAGGCGAACGCGCCGACGTCTTCCTCGCGGCCGTCGACCGACCGAGTGATGCGGCGGCCGGTGCAGAGGGCCCGGCGCAACTCGTGACGGTGCGAGTGTACGAGGCGGCAATCGCGGGCGCATCGATCGCCGCCGAGATCGAGGCGATGTCGACGGATGCCTCGGGTTCGCTGCCCGAGCTCTTCGACGTGGCGACCCTCGATGACGGGCGGTGCGCGCTTGCTGTGGAGCGGCTCTCCGGGCTCTCGGTCGCGCGACTGCTCGCTGAACGCACCCTCGCTCCCGGCGAAGCAGTGACGATTCTCGCTCCGATCGTGGTCGCCGTCGCCGAGTTGGCCCGCCGCGGCTTCGTGCACACCCGCCTCTCGCCGGGTGACGTGCTGCTCGACGATCGCGGGCGTCCGCGGCTTATCGGCCTGGGCGGCCTCCAAAGGCTGCCCGCCAGGGCGCACGACCGCACCCAACTGCTCCGCACCGGACACGTGCTCCTCGCCGACCTCATCGACGCCGTCGTTGCCGCGACGCGGCCGGCAGAGCCGCTGCTCCCGGTTGCCGAGCTCCTGCGTGATCGTCTGGCCGCACGACCGTTCACATCGTGCGAAGACGAGATCGAACGTCGGTTGTTCGCTGCCGCTGCGCCGGTCGCCGTGAGCGGAGTCGCTGTGAGAACTCGCCGGACGCCGCTCCCGACGCGCATCACGGCCCCGATCGAGAGGGCCTCGGACGCGGGCCATTCCGACCCCGTGCAGGCCGATACGCACGAGCTCCGACCCCGTGCCTTCGTGCAGACGCTGCTCGAACTCGCGCAATGGCCTGCCGCTCTCGCCGGGCGCGCTGCGCCGGCTTCTGGCGGGCCCGTTCCCGGCGCAGCGGGCACCGGGCGACGAGTGCGCGCGGCCTTGCAGCGACGCCGGCCGACGCTCGTCGTCGGAGCCCTGGTCGGCGGTGGAGCGCTTGCACTGCTGTTGACGCTCGTGCCTCCGGCGACGGCCGGCAACGACGAGGCGTCGGCTCGCTCCGATCGCGAGAGCGCATCGGCATTCGACCGCGGTGATGCCGACGAAGCCCGCGAACTCGAGGCTGACGAGCAGGCTGCTCGGTCGGAAGAGTCCGATCGCCCTGAGGGGCCCGACGTTGCGTCGAGCGACATGGAGGTCGTGCCCGCCGCTGCCGCCCTCCTGCAGCGGCGCGCGGAGTGCTTCGAAGCACTCGATCTGGAGTGCCTCTCGGAAGTGGTGCAGCCGGGTTCGACGAGCGAATCCGACGATGTCGCCGCCATGATCGCCGCACGCGAGGGCGCGGAGGTTCCCCGACACTTCGATACGAATGCGATGACGGTGGCCGCCGAAATGGGTTCTGCGGTCCTGCTGACCGTGCCCTACGCGGGTGCAGAACATGAACCGGCCTCGCTCCTCGTGATGAGGGGCGAGGCCGGTTGGCGACTGCGAGAGATCTTCGGCTAGATGCCGAGGTCGTTCTCGAAGGCGCCTTCTTCGAGCCGTTCCTTGACCGCGGTCAGGAAGCGGGCAGCGTCTGCGCCATCGATGATGCGGTGATCGTAGGAGAGGGCCAGGTAGACCATCGACCGCACCGCGATCGCGTCGGCGCCATCGGTCGAGACGACCACGGGGCGCTTGACGACGGTGCCGGTACCGAGGATGGCCGACTGCGGGAGGAACACGACCGGCGTGTCGAAGAGCGCTCCGCGCGATCCGGTGTTCGTCAGCGTGAACGTGCCACCCGACAGCTCATCGGGCTTCAGCTGGTTGTTCCGGGTGCGCTCGGCGAGGTCGGCGATCTGCGCGGCGAGACCGGCGAGGTCGAGTTCGGCCGAGTCACGGATCACCGGAGTGAGCAGGCCCCGCTCAGTGTCGACCGCGATGCTCATGTTCTCTTGCGCCGGGTAGACGATGCTGTCGCCGTCGACGGTGGAGTTGATGATCGGGTACGCACGCAGCGCCTCGGCCGCGGCCATTGCGAAGAACGGCAGGAACGACAGCTTGTTGCCGGTCTTCGCGACGAAGTCGGCCTTCACCGAGTCGCGCAGGCGTGCCACGCGGGTCACGTCGACTTCGACAACGGTCGTGAGCTGCGCGGTCGACGTCATCGACACGACGGCACGCTCGGCGACGACCTTGCGCAGTCGCGTCATCGGCACGGTGGTTCCGCGCAAGGGTGAGACCTCGAGCGGCTGGCGCTGCGGTGCTGCAGAAGCGGTTGCCGCGGGCGCGGTGTTGGCTGAGATGACATCCTGCTTGCGGATGCGACCGCCGACGCCGGTTCCCGTGACGCTGGCGAGATCGACGCCCTGCTCATTCGCGAGCTTGCGCACGATCGGCGTCACGTATCCGGCGGGACCGGCGTGCGAACCTCCGGTCGACGCGGCGGGCGCCTGGGCTGCCGGTGCAGCGGGAGCTGCGGGTGCCTCAGCTGCCGGTGCCGGGGCGGCAGGCGCCTCTGCTGCCGGTGCGGGAGCTACCGCTGCCGGAGCTGCCGGTGCCGGAGCAGCGGGTGCCTCGGCTGCCGGTGCCGGTGCGGCGGGTGCTTCGGCTGCCGGAGCGGGAGCAGCTGGAGCTGCCGGTGCCTCAGCCGGTGCCGCTTGAGCGGCGGGTGCCTCGGCCGGTGCTGCCGGTGCTTCCGCAGCAGCAGCGGGTGCTGCAGGCTCGGCCGGCGGGGCCTCGGGAGCGGCTGGGGCCGCTTCGGGAGCAGCCGCCTCAGGAGCGGCGGGTGCCTCGCCGGCACCGGAACCATCGCCGATGGTCACGAGTGCCGTGCCGACCTCGACGGTCTCGTCTTCTTGGACGAGGATCGCCTCGATCACACCGGCAACCGGTGACGGGATCTCGGTGTCGACCTTGTCGGTCGAGACCTCGAGCAGCGGCTCGTCGACCTCGACACGGTCGCCGACATTCTTCAGCCAGCGGGTGACCGTGCCCTCAGTGACACTCTCTCCGAGTGCCGGGAGGCTGACGGATTCGCTCATGCGCTTGTCTCCTTCACAGCGTGGGACGCTTTCTAGCTTATTGCAGTCGTTGGTACGAACGGCTGGATCAGATGGCGTGAAGCGGCTTGCCGGCCAGCTTCAGCACAGCCTCGCCGAACGCCTCACCCTGGGTCGGGTGGGCGTGGATGAACGGGGCGATGTCTTCGGGGTATGCCTCCCAGTTCACGGCGAGCTGGGCCTCGGCGATGAGTTCGCCGACACGGCCGCCGATCATGTGCACACCGATGATGGGGCCCTCGTTCACACGGACGACCTTGATCGATCCGGAGGTGCCGAGGATGCTGCTCTTGCCGTTGCCTGCGAGGTTGTACTCGAACGACGACACCTGGTCGGCGCCGAACTTCTCGGCGGCCTTGGCCTCGGTGTAGCCCACCGAGGCGACCTCGGGCTCGCAGTAGGTGATCTTCGGGATGTTGACGTCTTCGACGACGATCGGAGCGAGGCCCGCGATCTCTTCGGCGATGAAGATGCCCTGCTGGTAGCTGCGGTGCGCGAGCTGCAGGCCGGGAACGATGTCACCGGCGGCGTAGATGCCGGGCACGCTCGTCTCGAGGCGGTCGTTCGTGATCACGAAGCCGCGATCGATCGTGATGCCGGCCTCTTCATAGCCGAGGTTCTGGGTGACCGGCCCGCGACCGACGGCGACGAGCAGCAGCTCGGCCTCGTACGTCGTGCCATTCTCGAGCGTCACCACGACGCCGTCGTCGTTCTGGGTCACGCTCTGGAACCGCACGCCGAGCGAGTACTCGATGCCGCGCTTGCGGAACGCACGCTCGAGTTGCTTGGAGATCGTCTCTTCTTCGTTCGGCACGAGGTGCGGCAGCGCTTCGATGATCGTCACGTCGGCCCCGAACGAGTTCCAGACGCTCGCGAACTCGACGCCGATGACGCCGCCGCCGAGCACGGCGACCTTCTTGGGGATGAAGTCGAGCTCGAGTGCCTGCTCGCTCGTGATGACACGGCCGCCGACGTCGAGACCGGGCAGCGAACGCGAGTAGGAGCCGGTCGCGAGCACCACGTTCTTGCCGGTGTAGCGATCGTCGCCGACGGCGACGGTGTTCGCCCCGACGAGGCGGCCCTCACCGGCGACCACCGGGATGCCGCGGGCCTTCAGCAGGCCCTGCAGGCCCTTGAACTTGCTCGCCACGATGCCCTCGCGATAGGCGGAGACGCCGGCGATGTCGATGCCCTCGAACGACGTCTTGACGCCGTACTTCGCCGACTCGCGTGCGACCTCGGCGACCTCCGCCGAGTGCAGCAGGGCCTTGGTCGGGATGCAACCGCGGTGGAGACATGTGCCGCCGAGCTTGTCCTTCTCGATCACCACGGCCGTGAGGCCGAGTTCGACGGCACGGATCGCAGCGGCGTAACCGGCGCTGCCTCCGCCCAGGACGACAATGTCAAAGTTCTGCTCGGACAACCGCACTCTCCCTCGCGCATCAGATCTGCGACATGGACTGTCTCCGGTTCGTTGCCGGGACAGGCTGTATGGGCGACGTTCTCGCCTCTACGACCTTACTACTTGGCGGCGAGCTGCTCGCCCAGCCGAACGAGGGTGCGCACGGCGATGCCGGTGGCACCGGTGCCGGTGAATCCGAAGCCGCCGCCGGTGTTGTCGGATGGCCCGGCGATGTCGAGGTGCGCCCACGGAATCCGCTCCTCGGTGCCGTCGCGCCGTCCCACGAATTCCTGCAGGAAGACACCGGCGAGGAGCATGCCGGGCACCGTCATGCCGAGCTTCGTGTTGGTGAGGTCGGCGACATTGGATCTCAGGTGCTGCAGGAGGTCGCGGGGCAGCGGCATCGGCCAGGTGCGTTCATCGACTGCCTCAGCAGCGTCGCGCACGCGAGCGACGAGGGCCTCGTCGCCCATGAGGCCGGCGATGCGGTGACCGAGGGCGACCACCTGGGCGCCCGTGAGGGTCGCGACGTCGACGATGGCGTCGGGCTGCTCCTCGCTCGCGGCGACCAGACCGTCGGCCAGCACCAGACGGCCTTCGGCGTCGGTGTTCAGCACCTCGACGGTCTTGCCGCCTCGTATCCGGAGGACGTCGTTCGGGCGTACGGCGGTCGAGGAGGGCAGGTTCTCGGCGAGGCAGAGCCAACCGGTGATGCGGATCGGAACGTCGAGTTCGGCGAGTGCCACCATCGCGGAGAGGATGGTGGCAGCGCCGGCCATGTCGGTCTTCATGCCGACGAGCGAGTTCATCGGCTTCAGCGAAAGACCGCCCGAGTCATAGGTGATGCCCTTGCCGACGAGGGCGAGGTGCACGGATGCGCCGGCCGGCGCGTATTCGAGACGGACGAGTCGAGGGCCGCGGCTGGAACCCTGGCCCACCGCGAGGATGCCGCCGAAGCCGTCGGCGGCGAGTTCCGCCTCGTTCCACACTCGAGAGGTGATGCCCACGGCGTCGGCGGCCTCGACGGCGAGTTCGGCGAGCCGAGCCGGAAAGAGATCGGCGGGCGGCATGTTCACGAGGTCCTTCGTGCGGGCGACGGCGGCCGCGACCGAGACGACACGATCGAGACCGACGGCCACGGCATCGAAGGCGGTGTGGAGGATGATCCGGGCAGGACGCGGCTTCGGCTCGGAGCGGTACTCGTCGTAGCCGTACGCGCCGAGTGCGGCGCCCTCGAGCAGCGCAGCGGCGAGGGAGGCATCTTCGGTCGGCACGGCGAGTGCCACGGTGATCGCGCCCTTCAGCTGGCGGAGCGCACTGCCCGCGGCCATGCGGAGGTTCGCGGCATCCGCTCGCTCGCCGACGCCGACGACGGCCACGACGCGCGGCCCGCCCTCGGGAGCGGGGATCCGCACGAATTCCTCGGCGGCACCGGTGACGTCGAGGAGTGCGAGGACCGGCGTCACCCACTCGAACCCGGGCTCCGCGAGGAGTTCGGGCCCCGCTTCGCCCGTTCGGGCGGCGAGCACGACGACGTCGACGTCGGCGCTTGATGCGGGGGAGTCGGACACGGAGAGGGTGGGGACGGCCATGCAGCGATCGTACGTGTTCGCTGTGGGCATCACGCTGGAGGGCGCGATCCGGAGGAGGTCTCCGTCGACGTCAGTAGGCTGGAAGCATGCGCGATCCCCGCTCCCTGTACGAGCTGAACCCCGACGTGTCGGTTCCCGTCGGTTTGCCGCTCGTCGCGGGACTCACCGGCTTCGCCGACGCCGGCGGCGCGGTTGCTCAGACCACGGAGTACCTCCTCGAGAAACTCGACAGCACGGTGGTGGCTTCGTTCGATGCCGATGAGCTGCTCGACTACCGGGCCCGACGTCCGATCATCCTCTTCGAGGGCGATCACCTGACCGACTACACGCCGCCTCGGTTGAGCCTCGACCTCGCCGTCGACGAGCTGGGGCAGCAGTTCCTGCTGCTCACGGGATACGAACCCGATTTCCAATGGCAGCGTTTCAGCTCCGCCGTGCTGGGCCTGATCGAGCGGTTCGGGGTGTCGTCGACGACCTGGATCAACTCCATCCCGATGCCGGTGCCGCACACGCGACCGATCGGAGTCACGGTCAGCGGCAATCGTGCTGAACTGATCGAGGCGATGTCAATCTGGCGCCCGACCACGCAAGTGCCCGCGAACGCGCTGCATCTCGTCGAGTACCGCCTCCAAGAACTCGAACACCCGACGACCGGGTTCGTGCTCCTCATTCCGCACTACCTGTCAGACGCCGAGTACCCGTCGGCCGCGATCGCCGCACTCGAGGCGATCAGTGCGTCGACCGGCCGGATCTTCCCGACCGACGCACTTCGCGAGCAGGGCAGGGAGTTCGTTGCCCGCATCGACGAGCAGGTGTCCGAGAACGGTGAACTCGCGAAGCTCGTCGGAACACTCGAACAGCGCCACGACGCGTACATGGAGGGGACGACGCTTCGTTCCCCGCTCACCGACGAAGACGGCGAGCTGCCCACGGCCGATGAGATCGCCGCCGAGCTCGAGAAGTTCCTCGCATTCCGTCGGGGCAGCGACGACGAGACGCCGCACAGCATCTGACTCGCGGGAATTCCACTTCCGGCGTCGGTGTTGAAGTCGGTGAAGGTGCAGTTCGCCGCGATGGGGCGCGGCGCGCCGACGCGGAGCTGTATAATGGGAGACAGGACCCGTTCTGGTCCGCTGGGTGTGATCACGATCACGCCGATCACGCGGACTTGACATGGGTCCTCATAGTGTCCGAAAACGACCGGACCGAGTGCATGAGCCGCGCCTTCCCAGAGGTACACGCCGCACAACGGTAGGAGAGGTTCAAGAATGGCAACGACGAAAGCCGCGACGAAGGCTGCGAGCGAGGCGGAGAAGCCCGCTGCGAAGCGTGCACCCGCCGCGAAGTCGACCGCCGCGAAGACGACGGCGAAGGCCGCGGCAACTCCCGCGGCGAAGACGCCGCGCGCGAGCACCGCGAAGACTGCCGCGAAGCCGCGAGGCAAGGCGAAGTCTGCGAGCGACGACAGTGACGACGAGACCGAAGAGGTCGAGGTCGCCGAGGTCCAGGTCGAGTCGGCCGACGCCGGAGACGAAACGGCATCCGACTCCGACGACGACGACGCGAAGCCCGTCGCCGTCGAGCCGCACCCCACCGGTGCGCTCGTGTTGCGAGCGGTCGATGACGAAGACGATGTGCCGGTCTACTCGAGCGCCATCACCGGTGCCACGGCCGACCCCGTCAAGGACTACCTGAAGCAGATCGGCAAGGTCGCGCTCCTGAACGCGGCCGAAGAGGTCGAGCTGGCCATGCGCATCGAGGCGGGCCTCTTCGCCGAAGAGAAGCTCTCGCACATGACCGACGCTGAGAAGCGCTCGCAACTCGGGCGCGAACTGCAGTGGGTCGCGAAAGACGGCCAGCGTGCAAAGAGCCACCTGCTCGGCGCGAACCTGCGTCTCGTCGTGTCGCTCGCGAAGCGCTACACGGGTCGCGGCATGCAGTTCCTCGACCTGATCCAAGAGGGCAACCTCGGTCTCATCCGTGCGGTCGAGAAGTTCGACTACACCAAGGGCTTCAAGTTCTCGACGTACGCGACGTGGTGGATCCGACAGGCGATCACCCGCGCGATGGCCGACCAGGCCCGCACCATCCGCATCCCGGTGCACATGGTCGAGGTCATCAACAAGCTCGCTCGGGTGCAGCGCCAGATGCTGCAGGACCTCGGTCGCGAGCCCACGCCCGAAGAGCTGAGCCGCGAGCTCGACATGACCCCCGAGAAGGTCATCGAGGTGCAGAAGTACGGCCGCGAGCCGATCTCGCTGCACACGCCCCTCGGTGAAGACGGCGACAGCGAGTTCGGCGACCTCATCGAAGACACCGAGGCGGTCGTCCCGGCCGACGCAGTGGGCTTCACGATGTTGCAGAAGCAGCTCGAGTCGCTGCTCGACTCGCTCTCCGAGCGTGAGGCCGGCGTCATCCGCATGCGCTTCGGTCTCGGCGACGGCATGCCGAAGACGCTCGACCAGATCGGCGACACCTTCGGCGTGACGCGCGAGCGCATCCGCCAGATCGAGTCGAAGACGATGGCGAAGCTCCGCCACCCCTCGCGTTCGCAGTCGCTGCGCGACTACCTCGAGTAGGCCGCTGGTGCGCTACGCGCCGGCGATCCTCGTCGGCAGGTTCACCCGATTCGCCGCCCGGTTGCGCAAGCCCGGCGGCGGATCGGCCGTTCCGGGCCTCGTCGTCAACCGCATCGCCCCGAACTACTTGAAACGCACGCTGTCGGGGTTCCCGCAGGGACTCGTCGTCGTGACGGGCTCGAGCGGCAAATCGACGACGACGAAGATGCTCGTCGCGATCCTGCGCGCCCACGGCGTCGACGTGTTCACCAACCCCTCGACCGCGAACATCAGCCAGGGCCTCACCTCCGCGCTGCTCGAACGCGCCGACTGGCGTGGCCGCGTGCCCGGCGACGTCGCCGTGCTCGAGATGGACGAAGGCCACGGCGCGCTCGTGATGCAGGGCGTCGACGCGCGCGTCGTCACGCTCATGAACGTCATGGTCGACCAGATCGACCGGTTCCACGACTCCGACATGGTCGCCGGCATGCTCGGGCGCATCGCGGCGCGCGCCCACGAGGCGGTCGTCGTGAACGCCGACGACGCGCATCTCGAGCGGTTGGCTGCAAAGGTGCGGCCCGACGTCGCAGTCCACCGCTTCGGGGTCTCCCAGACCGTCGTCGACGCGGCGCCGCGAGGACTCGGCTATACCGAGACCTCACCTGTCCGGCTCTCGGCCGGCGAGGGCGTGGTCGTCGAGTCAGTGCAAGACCGCGGAGCCGTCATCAACGGCGGTGGATCATTCGTCACCGTCGAACTCCCGGCTCGCGGTGTGCACTACGCCGTCGATGCCGCGGCCGCGTACGCCACAGCCCAGGCGGTCCTCGGCGAACGATTCTCGCCCTCCACCGCCGCTGCGGCGCTCAGCACGATCCCGGCCGTCTTCGGCCGCGGGGAGCGCGCGACGGTGCGCGGACACGAGGTCGACTTCGTGCTGGTGCAGAATCCTGCGAGCTACCAGCTCAACGTCGACAGCATCGCTCCGGGAACGGATCAGATCCTCTTCGCAGTCGGTTCCGACGTGCGCGATCCCTCGTACTTCTGGCCGACGGATGCCTCGTCGCTCGGCCGTGTCACCGTCGTCAGCGGCTCCAAGGCAGCTGAGGCAGCGCTCATGCTCGCGTACGACGGCGTCACGATCGACCGGGTCGAACCGGATCTGGCCCGCGCCCTCGACGACTTCCTCGCCCTGCCCGCGCCGCAACACGGAGTGAAGACGATCGTCTTCACCGCGGACTCCATGCGGCGCACTCGCGCCCACCTCGGACTCGCTGGAGCAGAATGACCCTCTCGATCGTCTCGCTGCTCCCGCGTCGCCAGAACACCAACGGCGATGCCGAGAACGCCCAGGTGCTCGCAGCACGCGCAAGATGGGCCGGTCTCGACGCGATCGTGGTCGACGTCGAGTCGGCAGACGAGCTTCCCACGCGGGTCGACGCGATCGTGCTCGGCTCCGGAAGCGACTCGGCGCTCGATGCGAGTCGCGAGACACTGCTCACGATGCACGACGAATTTCGGCGCTGGGGCACAGATGGTGTGCCGATCCTCTCGGTCGGCACCGGCTGGGAGCTGCTCAGCTGGGGCATCGAACTCGCCGCCGGACGGTCGATCGAAGGACTCGGTATCCTTCCCGGCCGTGCGGTACCGCGCGCCGGCCGGATCACGGGCGATCTCGTCATCACCGCGCCGCGCCTCGGCGCCCTCGTCGGGTTCGAGAACCACGCGCGCGACTACGTCGGTGCGGAAGGCTCACCGCTCGGCCGGATCCGTGCGGGTCAGGGCAACGGGAGGGACTCCGGCCAAGAGGGTGCTGTCATGGGCAGCGTCTACGGCACGCACCTGCACGGGCCGGTGCTCGCGAAGAACCCGGCGTTCGCCGACCACCTGCTCTCGATCATGGCGAGCCGCTCAGGGCTCGAGTACTCGCCGGGAGAACACGCGGGCACGGTCGACGCCTATGCGTCGGCAGCGCGTGCCGCGCAGCTCGCCGCCGTCGGTGTGAACCTGCCGGTCTCCTAGACTCGCGCAGGCGGCGAACGGCCACAGAAACGACGAACGCCCCGGTGGAAACCGGGGCGTTCGCGAGTGAGTGGATCAGTGACGGTCGTCGGCGAGAAGCTTGCTCGACTCGTCGTGCCAGCTGTGCGCGATCTGCGAGAGCTTCTCCTGGTGCTTGCGGCCGTGGTGGGCGCAGAACAGCAGTTCGCCGCTCGCGACGACGACGCGGATGTACGCCTGAGCGCCGCATGCATCGCATCGATCGAGCGCGGTGAGCTCGTAAGGGGTCTCGAGTTCATCGACCGCACCGGTGGTTTCGGTGAATTGGGTCATGGCTCCTCCTTCGTGGCTCATGCTCGGTGTTCCGTTCATCAATGAAAACACGGAGGAGGGCCGGTTCCTTCCGTTGGGCCGGGCATTTCGCTCAGCGCGTAGTGCCTGACCGGATGTGTCGGTGCGGCTCAGTAGGCTTGATCGACGTGAGCTCCGACTATTCCGCCCGCCATCTCTCCGTGCTCGAGGGCCTCGAGGCCGTGCGCAAGCGCCCCGGCATGTACATCGGTTCGACCGACTCCCGCGGCCTCATGCACTGCCTCTGGGAGATCATCGACAACTCGGTCGACGAGGCACTCGCCGGCCATGGCAACGAGATCGCCGTCACGCTGCATCCCGACGGCAGCGTCGAGGTGCGCGACCGGGCTCGCGGCATCCCCGTCGACATCGAGCCGAAGACGGGTCTCTCTGGCGTCGAGGTCGTATTCACGAAGTTGCACGCCGGCGGCAAGTTCGGTTCAGGCTCCTACGCCGCCTCCGGCGGGTTGCACGGTGTCGGGGCATCCGTCGTCAACGCCCTCTCCGAGCGCCTCGACGTCGAGGTCGATCGCGACGGCAAGACCTGGGCGATGTCGTTCCACCGGGGTGAGCCCGGCAACTTCGCCGATTCCGGCGCACCGTCGCCCGATGCGCCGTTCACGCCGTTCGAACAGCGCAGTGAACTGCGCGTGGTCGGCAAGGTCGCCAAGGGCGTCACTGGCACGCGCATCAGATACTGGGCCGACCGTCAGATCTTCACCAAGGGTGCGGAGTTCCAAACCGAGGAACTCCTCGGTCGGGCGCGCCAGACGGCGTTCCTGGTTCCCGGGCTCGCCCTCGACGTCACCGACGAGCGCGGCGAGGTTCCGCACACGACGTCGTTCCAGTTCGAGGGGGGCATTTCCGAGTTCGTCGAGCACCTGGCGACGGATGCCCCCATCACCGACGTGTGGCGCCTGACCGGCACTGGGGAGTTCACCGAAACGGTTCCCGTGCTCACCGATGGCGGGGCGATGGTCCCCACCGAGTTGCGGCGGGAATGCACCGTCGACATCGCGCTCCGCTGGGGCACCGGCTATGAGACCGTCATGCGGTCGTTCGTGAACATCATCGCGACGCCGAAGGGCGGCACGCACCAGGCGGGGTTCGATCAGGGGCTGCTGAAGTTCCTTCGGCAGCAGGTCGAGCAGAACGCCCGGCGATTGAAGGCCGGAAACGACAAGCTCGAGAAAGACGATGTGCTCGCAGGACTCACCGCCGTCGTCACGGTTCGACTGCCGGAGCCGCAGTTCGAAGGCCAGACGAAAGAGGTGCTCGGAACGCCGGCCGTGCGCGCGATCGTCGCCAACGTGCTGACGAAAGAGCTCGGTGCTCGCTTCTCCTCCACGAAGCGCGACGACAAGGCGCAGTCGTCGCTGCTGCTCGACAAGGTGGTGGCCGAGATGAAGTCACGCATCTCGGCGCGGGCGCACAAAGAGACGCAGCGACGCAAGAACGCACTCGAGAGCTCATCGCTGCCGGCGAAGCTCGTCGACTGCCGCTCGAATGACGTCGCGCAGAGCGAGCTGTTCATCGTCGAGGGCGACTCGGCGCTCGGCACCGCGAAGCTCGCCCGCGACAGTGAGCACCAGGCGCTCCTGCCGATTCGCGGCAAGATCCTCAACGTGCAGAAGGCGAGCGTCGCCGACATGCTGGGCAACGCCGAGTGCGCGTCGATCATCCAGGTGATCGGTGCAGGCTCGGGCCGCAGCTTCGACCTCGAGACCGCACGATACGGCAAGGTCATCCTCATGGCGGATGCCGACGTCGACGGTGCGCACATCCGTACGCTGCTGCTCACGCTCTTCTTCCGCTACATGCGCCCGATGATCGAGAACGGGCGCGTGTTCGCCGCCGTGCCACCGTTGCACCGTGTGGTGGTCATGAACCCGGGCTCGAAGCCCAACGAGACCATCTACACCTATTCCGAGTCCGAGTTGCAGGGTGTGCTCGCGACGCTCGACCGACAGAAGAAGCGGTATCAAGACCCCATCCAGCGATACAAGGGCCTCGGCGAGATGGATGCAGATCAGCTCGCGACGACGACGATGGATCGTCGTCACCGCACCCTGCGCAAGGTCGGTATCGGCGACGTCGAGAACGCAGGTCGCGTGTTCGAACTCCTCATGGGCACCGACGTGGCGCCGCGCAAGGAATTCATCATCGAGAGCGCCGATGCGCTGGAACGCGACCGCATCGACGCGTGACCTCCTGATCGGCGCGTTGCCCGATCACCCGATGCGGGTGCCGATCGCGCCGACCACGGCGTCGAGCGGCTGGCCCGACGCGTCGCGTTTCGCGCCGGGGTCGGGCAGGGTTCGCGCCGACCCGTCGGGTCCGACGGCAAGAGCGGGGGAACGGCCGACCCAGGCGAGGTGCAACGCATCTTCGCCCTTGAGGAAGCGCTGCGCCCGGACACCGCCTGTTGCGCGACCCTTCGCGGGGAACTCCGCGAACTCGCTCACCTTCGCGCTCCCGGGATCGGTGCCGAGCAGCGTGTCGGTGCTGGCGGCGATCGTCACGACCACTGCCTCGGCTGCGGCGTCTGCCGGGAGGCTCGTGAAGTGGATCACGTGCGCCCCGGAGCCGAGGTTGATGCCGGCCATGCCGCCAGCCGGGCAACCCTGCGGGCGCACTGCAGCCGCGGCGAATCGCAGCAGCTGGGAGTCGGAGGCGACGAACACGAGTTCGTCGCTCTCGTCGCCTTGCACCGCACCGATGACTTCGTCGCCCGCTTTGAGTCCGATGACCTCGAACTCGGGCTTGCCGGGGTAGGCCCCCGTTGCGACGCGTTTGACGATGCCCTGCTTGGTGCCGAGCGCGATCGATCGATCGGCGTCGAGGGAGACGATCGCGAGCACCTTCTCGTCGCGGTTGGGCAGGGCCAGATAGTCGCCGATCTTGACGCCGGCGCCGAGTTGCACCGAGGTCGGCGGGAGCATCGGGAGGTCGACCGGGGTGAAGCGGATGAGTCGGCCGAGGCTCGTGACGGCGCCGATCTCGGCACGGCTCGTGGTGTCGAGCACCGAGCGGATCGCGTCGTGTTTGCTGCGTCGCGCCGGCGTCGTGATGGTCGGTGCGGCCTCGTCGCCGACAGGGAGATCGACCCGCGCGATGCGGCCGGTAGCGGAGAGGAAGACCCTGCACGGGACATCCGCAACCTCGAGCACGGCCGCGGCGCGCTTGGCGGCCGCGCCGGCGATGCTCGGTCGTGCGTCGGTGAGCAGGGTGCGGCGCGGGGTGCCGAAGCGATCGGAGATCTCGGCGAGTTCGTCGGAGACGAGGGCCTCGATGCGGTGCCGGCTCGAGAGGAGTGCTTCGAGTTCGGCGATCTCGGCCCGGAGCTTGTCGCGCTCGGCCTCGAGTTCGATGCGCGAGAACTTCGTGAGACGTCGCAACTGGAGTTCGAGGATGTAGTCGGCCTGCACCTGGCTGAGATCGAACACCTCGATCAGGCGTGCTCGGGCGGCGGCGGTGTCGTCGCTCGACCGGATCAGCTGGATGACCTCGTCGATGTCGAGGATCGCGACGAGCAGGCCGTCGACGAGGTGCAGGCGCTCCCGCTTGCGCGCGAGTCGGTATTCCGACCGGCGCGTGACGACCGAGATGCGATGCGCGACGTAGACCTGCAGCAGTTCGCGCAGGCCGAGCGTCTGCGGACCACCGTCGACGAGCGCGACGTTGTTGATGTTGAACGAGTCTTCGAGCGGGGTCAGGCGGTAGAGCTGCTCCAGCACGGCGTCGGGGCTGAAGCCCGTCTTGATGCCGATGACGAGACGCAGTCCGTGCGTGCGGTCGGTGAGGTCGGTGACATCCGAGATGCCGCTGATCTTCTTCGCATTGACGCCGTCTTTGATCTTCTCGATGACCTTCTCCGGGCCGACGAGGTAGGGGAGTTCGGTGACGACGAGGCCGGTCTTGCGGGCCGTGATCGATTCGACGCTGACCTTCGCTCGCGTCTTGAAGCTGCCGCGACCGGTGGCGTAGGCGTCTTTGATGCCTGAGAGGCCGACGATCGTTCCGCCCGTGGGCAGGTCTGGCCCGGGAACGTACTCCATGAGGTCGTCGAGCGTTGCATTGGGGTGCGCGATGAGGTGACGCGCGGCACCGATGACCTCGATCAGGTTGTGCGGCGCCATGTTGGTCGCCATGCCCACGGCGATGCCGCTCGCGCCATTGACGAGCAGGTTGGGGTATGCCGCGGGAAGCACCTCGGGCTGCGTGAGCTGGTTGTCGTAGTTCGGCACGAAGTCGACGACGTTCTCGTCGAGCCCTTCGGTCATCGCCAGCGCAGGCGAGGCGAGGCGAGCCTCGGTGTAGCGGGGGGCGGCCGGTCCGTCGTCGAGCGAGCCGAAGTTGCCGTGGCCGTCGATGAGCGGCACCCGCAGCGTGAAGGCCTGCGCCATGCGCACGAGCGCGTCGTAGATCGCCGTGTCGCCGTGCGGGTGCAGCTTGCCCATGACCTCGCCGACGACACGTGCCGACTTCACGTGCCCGCGGTCGGGCCGCAGGCCCATCTCGGTCATCTGGTAGAGGATGCGGCGCTGCACGGGCTTCAGCCCGTCGCGTGCGTCGGGGAGCGCTCGCGAGTAGATGACCGAATACGCGTACTCGAGGAACGAGCCCTGCATCTCCGTGGCGACGTCGACGTCTTCGATGCGCTCGACGATCGGGTCTTCAGCGGGCTGATTCTTGGCTCGGGTCATCCGTCGTCTCTGGGGCGGGCGTGCGGGCACGCAGGGAACAGGGGCGCGCCCTGCCTATGGGAGACTGGGCGCGATGTCTGCCATGTTACCGGTGCCCGCCGACACCGCCCCGCGGCTTGCCGGGGTGCTCGGCAGTTCTTTCGCGAGCCTGCAGGGGCGACCGAACGAGTTCGGCCTCCCGCCGGCGTCGACCGTCGTCGTCGTGCTCGTCGATGGGCTCGGAGCCGCGAACATCCAGGCCCGTGCGGGCCACGCCAGGTTCCTCGCCGCACGTATGGCCAAACGCGACGTGATCCGCACCGTCTTCCCGTCGACCACGGCCGCAGCGATCGCGACGTTCGCCACCGGCCGGCCGCCGGGCGAACACGGACTCGTCGGCTATCGGGTGCTCGACGCCGAGCACGACCGGCTCGTGAACCAGCTGAACGGCTGGGACACGGGCATGCGCCCCGAGACGTGGCAGCGAGTGCCGACCCTCTTCGAGACGATGCGCGAGTCCGGTGTCCCGAGCTACGCGGTGGGCGCGGCACGCTATGCCGACTCCGGTTTCACGCACGCGGTCCTGCGCGGGGCGGAGTACCGCCCCGCGGCATCCGTCACCGACCGCTTCGCCGAAGCCGACCGTCTCCTGTCCGCCGGTGCACCGGCCCTCGTCTACCTCTACGTGCCGGAGCTCGACCAGGCGGCACACGCGCACGGCTGGCAATCCGACCGATGGCTCGCGCACCTCGAGAACCTCGACGCCGAGCTCGCCGCATTCGAACGACGGATGCCTCGTGGCGCAGGGCTGCTCGTCACCGCCGACCACGGCGTGATCGACGTGCCCGCGCACCGCCATGTGTTCGTCGACGCCCATGCAGAGCTGCTCGACGGCGTGCGCCACATCGGGGGAGAGCCGCGGTGCCTCTCGCTCTACCTCGAGCCCGAACTCCCGGCTTCCGGGCGCGCCGCCGTCGTCGAGCGCTGGCGAGCCGCGGAGGGGCACCGGTCATGGGTGCTGAGCCGCGATGAGGCCATCGATGCCGGCCTCTACGGAGCGGTCGACGATGCGGGCGTTCGCGCACGCATCGGCGACATCATCGTCGCCGCACGCATCGGCATCGCCTACTACGACCGTCGTGAGGCGAACCGGCAGGCCGAAGCGATGATCGGCCAGCACGGCTCGCTCAGCGATGAGGAGACGCGGGTGCCGCTCATCCGCGGCGGGGCGTTCAGCCGAGACTGACGCCGCAGCAGCATCCGCTCAGGACGGGTACTGGCCGCGCTTGACCTGCGGCTTCGGCAGGCGAAGCGGCCGGAGTTGCAGCGCACGCATCGCGGCGTACCAGCGGACACGTTCGACCTTTTCGGCCCCGAACCTCGCCGCGAGCTTCTTCGTGAGGATGAAGCCCAGCACGACCGAGTCGATGATGGCCACGAGGAAGAACGCCCACAGTGCCAGGATGCCGATCGACTGCACCTCTGCGCTCGGCACGAACGTCAGCAGGATGACGGCGAACATCACGGGGATCAGGATCTCGCCGATGCTGAAACGGGCATCGACGTAGTCGCGCACGTACTTCTTCTGCGGCCCGCGATCGCGTGCGGGAAGGTACCGCTCATCGCCGACGGCCATGCCCACGCGGGCGCGCTCGCGGGACTCGGCCGCCTTGGCGCGAGCCTGCTTCGCGGCCGCCTTGCGGTCATTCGGCACGAGCGGGCGCTTGCGCGCCGCCTCTTGCTGAGCGCGACTGGGCGTCGGTGTGCCCTTGCCGGCCTTCAGGCGGGCCTGGGTCTCTTCGAACGTCTCTGCGCTCGGTTCATCGGTGTTGTTCGGCTGCTTGGCCACGGGAGTCCTCGAATCGGTTCCCCTTAAGATTACCGGCATGACCGAGTCTCATCCCGCCGCCGGCGCGACCCCCGAACATCAGACCACCAGCGACGCCCTGCGCGGCGCTGTCGAATCCGCCTTTCCCGCCACGATCGCCGACCTCACGCGCCTCGTGAAGATCCCCTCCGTCTCGTGGGCTGCGTTCGATCCGGCGCACGTCGAGGCGAGTGCAGAGGCGGTCGCCGAGCTCGTGCGGGGACTCGGCGTGTTCGACCTGGTCGAGATCCGCCGGGCCGCGATCGGCGACGGCAGCGACCCGGATGCCCCGCTCGGCAAGCCGGCCGTCGTGGCGCGCCGAGCCGCGCGACACGGTCGACCCACCGTGCTGCTCTACGCCCACCACGACGTCCAGCCCCCCGGTGAAGACGCGGACTGGGAGTCGACGCCGTTCGAGCCGACGCTGCGGGGCGACCGCCTCTACGGCCGTGGCGCGGCCGATGACAAGGCCGGCGTGATGGCACATGTTGGCGCGATCCGGGCGCTCACCGAGGTGCTCGGCACCGACTTCGATCTCGGCATCGCGCTCTTCATCGAGGGTGAGGAGGAGTCGGGCTCGCTCTCGTTCGCGAACTTCCTCCGAGAGAACCGTGACGTGCTCGAAGCCGACGCGATCGTCGTCGCCGACTCGGGCAACTGGGATCTCGAGACGCCCTCGCTCACCGTCGCCCTGCGCGGCGCCGTCGCCTTCCGGCTTCGCGTCTCGACCCTCGCCCATGCGTCGCACTCCGGCATGTTCGGCGGCGCGGTGCCCGATGCCATGCTCGCGGCGATCCAGATGCTGGCGACGCTGCACGACGCCGACGGATCCGTGGCCGTCGACGGACTGACCTCGGCCGACCTTGCGACGCCGGCGTACGACGAGGCCCAGCTGCGTGCCGAAACCGGCCTGCTCGACGGTGTCACGCCCATCGGCCGTGGCGAGATCCTCTCGCGCATCTGGGCGCAGCCCTCGATCACGATCACCGGCATCGATGCGCCGACCGTGGCGAATGCCTCGAACACCCTCGTGCCGAGTGTCGCCGTGCGGGTCAGCGCGCGCGTCGCTCCAGGTCAGAGCGACGTCGACGCCCTCGCAGCGATCCGCGGGCATCTCGAGCGGCACGCACCATTCGGTGCTCACCTCGAATTCGACGCGTTCGAGCTCGGCCAGCCCTTCCTCGTCGACACCTCCGGGTGGGCGGTCGCCGAGTCGAACGCGGCCATGGAGGAGGCATGGGGCAAGGCGCCCGTCGAAATCGGCGTAGGCGGCTCGATTCCGTTCATCGCCGAGCTCGTCGAGGAGTTCCCGTCTGCGCAGATCCTCGTGACCGGCGTCGAGGATCCGGATTCGCGGGCGCACAGCCCCAACGAGTCGCTGCATCTCGGCGTCTTCAAGCGTGCGCTACTCAGCGAGGCGCTGTTCCTGGCGCGACTCGACGCGCGCTCCGAGGATTCCTGAGAGCGTGCCGGACGCAGTCTCCGTTTCGGCGGCTACCATAGAGGAAGGTTCCGCGTTCCCTGACGCACCGAGGAGAGACATGAGCGACACGATCATCGAGACCGCGCACGGCGTCAAGCTGAGCGACCCCGCCGCCGACAAGGTGCGCAGCCTCCTCGAGCAGGAGGGTCGCGACGACCTTCGCCTGCGGGTTGCCGTGCAGCCCGGCGGCTGCTCGGGCCTCATCTACCAGCTGTACTTCGACGAGCGCCTGCTCGACGGCGACGCCGTCGTCGATTTCGAAGGTGTCGAGGTCGTCGTCGACAAGATGAGCGTGCCGTACCTCGACGGAGCCTCGATCGACTTCGAAGACACGATCCAGAAGCAGGGCTTCACGATCGACAACCCCAACGCAGAAGGCAGCTGCGCGTGCGGTGACTCGTTCCACTGAGCCGATCACGTCCACTCCGAAGGGAGGCCGCATTCGCGGCCTCCCTTCGTTGTTTCCGCCGATCGCGCGGGAATTCGTCATCGCGGCACGCCCGACACCGTCGGCGGATGCACGCCCCGGGGGTCGAGTCGGAGTAGGCTAGGCAGCGATCAATGCGCTTCACTGTGAAGCGCCTTCGAGTCTCCCGAAAGGTCACCGGTGCGCCACAATCGCCGTCTCCGATGGGCTGCTATCCCTATCGCAGCGTCGCTCAGCCTCGTCCTCGCAGGGTGCACGCAGGCTCAGTTGAACGGATTCCTCCCCGGATTCGTCGAGGGGGAGGCGCCGGTCACGAACCACACCGAGCGCGTCTCCGGCCTCTGGGTCACCTCGTGGATCGTCTTGTTGATCGTGGGTGTCATCACCTGGGGTCTGACGATCTGGGCGATCGTCGCCTACCGTCGCCGCAAGGGCCAGACGGGCCTGCCGGTGCAGCTGCGCTACAACATGCCGATCGAGGTGTTCTACACGATCATCCCGTTGATCCTCGTGCTGGGCTTCTTCGCCTTCACGGCACGCGATCAGGCCGCGATCGAGCAACGGTTCGCCGAAGAGGACATCGACGTCAAGGTCGAGGTCATCGCGAAGCAGTGGGCCTGGGACTTCAACTACGTCAACGAAGACGTGTACTCGCCCGGCATCCAGGGTCAGCTCTCCGACGAGGGCCCGAAGGGCTCGCTCGTGCAGTCCGAACTGCCCACGCTCTACCTGCCCGTGGGAGCGAACGTCGAGATCGAACTCGAGTCCCGCGACGTGATCCACTCGTTCTGGGTGGTGGACTTCCTGTACAAGAAAGACATGTACCCGGGCAAGACGAACTACATGTCGTTCGTGCCCGAGCGCGAGGGCACCTACGCCGGCAAGTGCGCCGAGCTCTGCGGCGAATACCACTCGCTGATGCTCTTCAACGTCGAGGTCGTCTCGCAGAGCGAATACGACGACTACATCGAGTCGCTGCGCGACGCCGGCCAAGAGGGTCAGCTGTCGAACGAGTACGACCGCAACCAGAACATGCCCGGTACGGGCGCGCCCGAATTGAAAGAGGAGCACTAAGCCGCGATGAGCACCACGACCGCATCGGCTCGCCCCTCTGCGAGCGCGCTTCCGTTCGGCGCTTCCAAGGTTGAACGCAAGGGCAACATCCTCGTCAAGTGGATCACCTCCACCGACCACAAGGTCATCGGGTACATGTACCTGATCACCGCGTTCATCTACTTCTGCATCGGCGGCGTCATGGCGCTGATCATCAGGGCGCAGCTCTTCGAGCCCGGCCTCGAGATCATCCAGACTCGCGAGCAGTACAACCAGCTCTTCACGATGCACGGCACGATCATGCTGCTGATGTTCGCGACCCCGCTGTTCGCGGGCTTCGCGAACGTGCTCATGCCGCTGCAGATCGGCGCACCCGACGTGGCGTTCCCGCGGCTGAACGCCTTCGCCTACTGGCTCTTCAACTTCGGTTCGCTGATGGCCGTCGCCGGCTTCTTCACGCCGCAGGGTGCAGCGTCGTTCGGATGGTTCGCCTATCAACCACTTGCATCGACGACATTCTCACCAGGCGTGGGTGGCAACCTCTGGATGCTCGGCCTCGGCCTTTCCGGCTTCGGCACCATTCTCGGCGCGGTGAACTTCATCACCACGATCATCACGATGCGTGCACCCGGCATGACCATGTTCCGCATGCCGATCTTCACGTGGAACACGCTCGTGACCTCGATCCTCGTGCTCATGGCGTTCCCGGTGCTCGCTGCCGCGATCCTGGCCGCCGGCGCCGACCGAATCTTCGGCGCCCATGTGTTCGATCCGGCCAACGGCGGTGTGATCCTCTGGCAGCACCTCTTCTGGTTCTTCGGTCACCCCGAGGTGTACATCATCGCGCTGCCGTTCTTCGGCATCGTGTCGGAGATCTTCCCGGTCTTCAGCCGGAAACCGATCTTCGGCTACAAGACCCTGATCTACGCGACCATCGCGATCGCCGCCCTCTCCGTGACGGTGTGGGCTCACCACATGTACGTCACCGGTTCGGTGCTGCTGCCGTTCTTCGCCCTCATGACGATGCTCATCGCCGTGCCGACGGGAGTGAAGATCTTCAACTGGATCGGCACGATGTGGCGGGGCTCGATCACCTTCGAGACGCCGCTGATCTGGTCGCTCGGCTTCTTGATCACCTTCGTCTTCGGCGGGCTCACCGGTGTCATCCTCGCGTCGCCGCCGCTCGACTTCCACGTGTCCGACACGTACTTCGTCGTCGCCCACTTCCACTACGTCGTGTTCGGAACCGTGGTGTTCGCGATGTTCGCCGGATTCTACTTCTGGTGGCCGAAGTGGACCGGCAAGATGCTGAACGAGACGCTCGGCAAGTGGCACTTCTGGCTGCTCTTCATCGGCTTCCACACGACGTTCCTCATCCAGCACTGGCTCGGCGTCGTGGCCATGCCGCGTCGGTATTACTCGTACCTGCCCGAAGACAACATCACGTGGATGAACCAGTTGTCGACGATCGGCGCGGGAATCCTCGCGATCTCGATGATCCCGTTCTTCCTGAACGTGTACCTGACGGCACGTCGGGCGCCGAAGGTCACGGTCAACGACCCCTGGGGCTACGGCGGTTCGCTCGAATGGGCGACCAGCTGCCCGCCGCCGCGCCACAACTTCACGTCGATCCCGCGCATCCGCTCCGAGCGACCGGCGTTCGACCTGAACCATCCCGAAGCCGGCATCCCCGTGGGTATCGGACCGGCGAAAGATGCCCCGCAGGCGCCCACCTATGACGCCGCGACGGAGGAGATCAAGTAATGCGCGCCAACGTCAACCTCTTCTGGATTCTCACGGTCTTCCTTGCGATCGTTGCGGCCGTCTACGGCTTCTGGTCGTCCCTCGAGTCCCCGATCGGGCAGCCCGAATGGGCGGGAACGATCGCGATCTCGCTGACCGCGGTGCTGAGTGCCTTCATCGCCTTCTACCTCGGCCGCGTGCACAAGGCTCAGGGCGCAGAGCTGCCCGAAGACCGCCTCGATGCGAACATCGACGACGGGGACGCAGAGCTCGGCTTCTTCAGCCCCTGGAGCTGGTGGCCGATCATGCTCGCCGGCGCCGCTGCGCTGATGTTCCTCGGGCTCGCGATCGGATTCTGGATCTCGTTCATCGCAGTCGGCCTGGGCGTCATCAGCCTGGTCGGTTGGGTCTACGAGTACTACCGCGGCAACTTCGCTCGCTGATCCCGGAGCAATCGTCAGAACGGCGCCCGTGCGATTTGCACGGGCGCCGTTCTATTCGGAGACGGTTCCCGCGCTGCGAGCGAACGTCACGACGTCGACGGAGACGGTGACGGCTATCTGCTCATCGCTCGAAGCGCCGCCGACGGAGCCATCGGCCCGGTGGTGCGCCGCCGGCCCCATGTCGACGAGCATGCCCCGCAGCTCGACGTCGGCGTTGAGAAGGTACTCGACTCGCGTGGTGGCTCTCAGCTCGAACCCGACGCTGCCGAACTGCTCGGTGACTCGATTCACCTTGCCCTCGGGCACCTCGAGGGTTGCACCGAGTCGCCTGAGTTCGGCGAAATGCGCTGCGCTCGGGACGACGACGACGAGGACACCGTCCTCGCGTACGATGCGCGCGAACTCGAGCGGGTTCCGCGGAGCGAACACGTTGATCGCGACATCCGCCGACGCGTCGCGAATGGGAAGGGGGCGCCACAGGTCGAGCACCACGCCGGTCGAACCCGGTACGGCTCGAGTGGCCATTCGGACTGCTGTCGGTGAACGGTCGGCCAGCAGCACCGACGTGTCGGTGAACTCGGCGGCGAGAGTCTCGGAATAGTAGCCGGTGCCGCACCCGAGGTCGACGATGTTCAGCGAGGCGTGCGAGTCGGCAGCGGCCTCGTCGCCCGCCCGAGAGCGCGTCGCGTGATGAGCTGCGTGTGCTCGTACCGACGCCACGATCGCCGCGGCGATCGGCGCGTACGCCCCGGATGCCAGCAATGAAGAACGGGCCTCGAGCATGGTCCGATCATCGCCCAAGGTGCGCGGGGCCCGTGGGGGGAGGAGCGTGACGCTGTCGTGCTTCGCCACGTCGAAACGGTGGCCGAGCTCGCAGCCGAGGACTCGATCGGTGATCGCCTCGAGCACGTGAAAACAGTTCGGGCACCGCAGCCAGGTCGAATCGATCGACATGATTGCGGTGCCCGACTGCGTCTGACGGATCGTCAGTGGTGGGTGTCGTGACCGGACTCGAGTTCGCTCCTCGTGACCGGCGCGATGCGATCCTCGAAGAACCAGCGCGAGAGCCCGGCGCGCATGCGCTCACCGATGGTGATCTTGCCGCGAGCGTTGGGGCGGAGCATGAGCGGTGCATAGCTCTCTTGGCTGACGAGCTTCCAGCGGTCGTACTCATCGAGGGGCTGGTGCACCTCGATGAACTCGCCACCCGGCAGCTTCACGATACGGCCCGACTCGTAGCCGTGCAGCACGATCTCGCGATCCTTCTTCTGCAGTGCGATGCACACGCGCTTCGTGATGAAGTACGCGATGAAGGGACCGACGATCACGGTCGCCTGCAGCGCGTGGATCACGCCCTCCATGGTGAGCGAGAAGTGCGTTGCCAGAATGTCGGAGCTTGCCGCTGCCCAGAGGCCGGCGTAGAACGTGACGCCTGCCGCGCCGATCGCCGTGCGCGTCGGGGCGTTGCGCGGTCGGTCGGCGATGTGGTGCTCGCGCTTGTCGCCCTTGACCCACGCCTCGATGAAGGGGTAGATCAGCACGGTGACGATGAAGCCGCCGAGCACGACCAGGGGGACGATGATGTTGAACGACCACGTGCGGTCGAGCCAGACGAACTCCCAGCCCGGCGGGATCAATCGCAGAGCGCCGTCGGCGAAGCCGATGTACCAGTCGGGCTGGGTACCGGCCGAGACGGGGGAGGGGTCGTACGGCCCGTAGTTCCAGATCGGGTTGATCGTGAACATCGAAGCGATGAGCGCGAGCACGCCGAAGATGATGAAGAAGAACCCACCGGCCTTCGCCGCGTAGATCGGCAGGATGGGCGGACCGACGGCGTTCTGCTGGGTTTTGCCGGGTCCGGCATACTGCGTGTGCTTGTGCACGACGACGAACACGAGGTGCAGTGCGACGAGTGCGACCACGAGCGCGGGCAGAAGCAGGATGTGCAGGGTGTACAGGCGTCCGACGATCTGCGTGCCAGGGAACTCCCCGCCGAAGATCAGGAACGAGGTCCACGTGCCGATCAGCGGGATGCCCTTCACCATGCCGTCGATGATGCGGAGGCCGTTGCCCGAGAGCAGGTCGTCGGGCAGCGAGTAGCCCGTGAAACCCTCGGCCATCGCGAGGATGAAGAGGATGAATCCGATGACCCAGTTCAGCTCACGCGGCTTGCGGAATGCACCGGTGAAGAAGATGCGCAGCATGTGCAGGCCGATGGCTGCGACGAAGAGCAGCGCAGCCCAGTGGTGCATCTGCCGCACGAACAGGCCGCCGCGGATGTCGAAGGAGATGTCGAGGGTCGATGCCATCGCGACGGACATCTCGACGCCCTTGAGGGGCACGTAGGAGCCGTCGTAGTGCACCTCGGCCATGGACGCCTGGAAGAAGAACGTCAGGAAGGTGCCCGAGATGAGCACGACGACGAAGCTGAAGAGTGCGACCTCGCCGAGGAGGAACGACCAGTGGTCGGGGAATGCCTTACGACCGAGCTCCTTGACGAAGCCTGCGATGCTCGTGCGCTCGTTGACGTAGACGGAGGCAGCCGAGGTGAACGACCGTTTCTGCGGCGCGGTTGCGGACGGTGCGGTGCTCAATGGCGCTCCCAGAAGCTCGGGCCGACGGGTTCGGTGAAGTCGCTCTGCGCGATGAGGTAGCCCTCGTCGTCGACTGCGATCGGGAGCTGCGGAAGCGGTCGCTTCGCCGGGCCGAAGATCACCTCGCAGTGATTCGCCACGTCGAACTGCGACTGGTGGCAGGGGCAGAGCAGGTGATGCGTGTGCTGCTCGTACAGTGCCACGGGGCATCCGACGTGCGTGCAGATCTTGGAGTAGGCGACGATGCCGTCGTACGACCATGTCTTGCGGTCGGGAAGCTCGTTGAGCTCGTCGGGCTCGAGGCGCATGAGCAGCACCGCGGCCTTCGCCTTCTCTTCGAGCTTGCCGTGCTCGAGCTCGCTGAGGCCTTCGGGGATGACGTGAAAGGCGCTGCCGATCGTGACGTCGGACGCCTTGATCGGCACGCCCGACGGATCGAGCGCGAGACGGGTGCCCTTCTTCCACATCGTGTGGCTGAGCAGTTCGACCGGGATCTGGTCTTGCGGGGCGAACCCTCTGAAGAGCACGACGGCTGGCAGCGGGAAGACGAGCAGAGCCCCGATGAGACTGTTGCGGATCGCGGTGCGGCGGGTGAAGCCCGACTCACGATCGGAGTCCGTGAACACCTTGACGGCGGCAGCCTGAGTCTCGGGCGTCCCGCCGATCGGGTGGCGTTCATCGACGAGCTCGACGTCGGCCATGACCGCCTTGCCCCAGTGCACCACGCCGAAGCCGATGGCGAGCAGGGCGAGCGCCGACCCGAGTCCGAAGAACATGTTGTTCAGCCGAACGGCACCGACGTCGTTGGACTCGATCGGGAAGAGCATGTACGCGGCGATCGCCCAGACGCTGCCGACGATCGACAGGTAGAAGAGCGTGTACACGGTGCGCTGTGCCCGCTTGTCGCGCTTCGGATTCTCGTCGGTGACGCGGGGCCGATGCGGCGGGAAGCCGGGATTCTCGAACGAATCGGCGACGATGACCGCAGTACCCGGCGAGACATCGGTGTCGTGCGCGGCGTGCGACGAGTCGGCAGCGGCGAGCTCGGCGCCGCTGTGGTCGTCCTGTGCCATGGTTCTCCTTCTTCAGCTACTTCGGTGCCGGGCGTGCGCTAGTTGGACTTCGCCGTGATCCACACGGTGATCGCGACGATCGTGCCGAGACCGAAGATCCAGATGAACAGGCCCTCTGCGACCGGTCCGAGCGAGCCGAGTTCGATGCCGCCGGGCGAGCGATTGTCTTGCACGTACTTGAGGTACGTGATCACGTCGCGCTTGTCTTCCGGCGAGATGTTCAGGTCGTTGAAGACCGGCATGTTCTGCGGGCCCGTGACCATGGCCTCGTAGATGTGCACTCCCGAGACATCCGTCAACGGGGGAGCGAACTTGCCCTGGGTGAGCGCGCCGCCCGCGCCGGCGACGTTGTGGCACATCGCGCAGTTGATACGGAACAGCTCTGCACCGTTCGCAGCATCGCCGCCACCGTTGACGACGTGATCGGCGGGGATGTCGGGGCCGGGGCCGAGCGAGGCGACGTAGTACGCCAGCTGCTTGACCTGATCATCGGTGAACTGCACGGGCTTCTCAAGAGCCTGCGGCCCCTGCATCTGCATCGGCATGCGACCGGTGCCGACCTGGAAGTCGACCGCTGCAGCGCCGACTCCGACGAGGCTGGGGCCGTTGTCGGTGCCCTGCGCGGCGAGGCCGTGGCAGGTGGCGCAGTTGGCCGCGAAGAGCTTCTTGCCCTCTTCGATCGTCTGCTGCGAGCTCGGGTCGACCTCTGCCTGCGCAACGGTGCCGCTGCTGAGCGCGGCATAGGCTCCACCGGTGAAGACGAGGCCGAGCGCGAGGAGCGCGACGGTGGCGAGCGGGTGCCGGCGTCCGGTGCGTCGCTTCTGGCGAGTCATGGGTATCTTCCTGTTCACGGGCATGCTGTGCTGACGCTCCTGATGCGGCTTACTTGAGGACGTAGATGACGAGGAACAGCCCGATCCAGACGACGTCGACGAAGTGCCAGTAGTACGAGACGACGATCGCGCTCGTGGCCTCGCGGTGACCGAAGTTCTTGACCGCGAAGACACGGCCGATCACGAAGAGGAAGGCGAGAAGGCCGCCGGTGACGTGCAGGCCGTGGAATCCGGTGGTCAGGTAGAACGCCGAGCCGTAGGCGTTCGAATCGATCGCAATGCCCTCGGAGACCAGCGTCGCGTACTCCCAGACCTGGCCGGCGACGAAGACCGAACCCATGGCATAGGTGAGGAAGAACCACTCGACCATGCCCCACTGGGTCGGCTTCCATCCCGTCGCATACGGCTGCAGGCGTTCAGCAGCGAAGACGCCGAACTGGCAGGTGAACGACGAGAGCACGAGGATGATCGTGTTTGTCAGCGAGAACGGGAAGTTCAGCCGATCGGCCTCGAACGCCCAGAGTTCGGGCGAAGTCGACCGCAGCGTGAAGTAGATCGCGAAGAGGCCCGCGAAGAACATGACTTCGCTGCCGAGCCAGACGATCGTGCCCACCGCAACGGTGTTCGGTCGTTTGATCAGGGGCGCGCTCGCCTGATAGGTGATTGAGGTGCTCGTCACACATCCCATTATGGCTGAAACGAGGGCTGAGTTTTCGTCATCCGGGGGAGTCGTGTCGCTCGCAACGGGTAAGGGAACCCTAAGTCAGCCTGTGGGAAGGCCACGAATCCGCCGTGAATGCCGCAGATAGGATCGACGCATGCCTGCACGACAGAACTGGCCCGACATCCTGAATTCCCTCCTCGAGGGGGTCGACCTGAGTGTTTCGGATGCCGCGTGGTGCATGGAACAGGTCATGACGGGCGAGGTCAGTGAAGCGCAGCTGGCCGGCTTCCTCATCGCGCTCCGCGTCAAGGGGGAGACGGTCGACGAGATCGTGGGCTTCCGCGATGCGATCCTCGAGCACGCTGTCGCGCTGCCGGTGGACCCGATGGCGCTCGACATCGTCGGCACCGGCGGTGATCGATTCGGCACGGTGAATGTCTCGACGATGGCCTCGATCGTTGCCGCTGCATCCGGCGTGCCGGTGATCAAGCACGGCAATCGTGCCGCCAGTTCATCGTCTGGCTCCTCAGACGTGCTCGCGGCACTCGGTCTCGACCTCGAGCTTCCGGCCGAGCGCGTCGCCGGAGTGCTGGGCGAGGCCGGAATCACCTTCGCGTACGCGGCCGCATTCCACCCTGGCTTCCGGCATGCCGGACGGGTTCGTGCCGATCTGGGCGTGCCGACGGTGTTCAACTACCTCGGGCCGCTCGTCAACCCGGCTCGACCGGAGGCTTCGGCGGTGGGTGTGGCACAACTGGACCGTGTTCCACTCATCGTCGGCGTGTTCCAGACGCGAGGCGCGACGGCCCTGGTCTTCCGCGGCGACGACGGACTCGATGAACTCACGACGACGGGCCACAGCCACATGTGGGAGGTTTCGCGAGGCACGGTGAAGGAGCACGACCTCGACCCGCGTGATCTCGGCATCAATCGGGCCACGATCGATCAACTCGAAGGCGGCGATGCCCGCCACAACGCCGGTATCGTGCACGAGGTGCTTGCAGGTGCCCGCGGGCCGGTTCGCGACATCGTCGTGTTGAACGCAGCCGCCGGGCTCGTCTCCTACGAGTTGGCGAAGGATCCGAGCCAGTTCCAGCGGGCGATCCTCGATCGGTTCGCCGACAAGATCGCCGTTGCGGAAGAGGCGATCGACAGTGGCGCCGCCGCCCGCAAGCTCGGGCAGTGGATCGCGGCGACGAAGGCCTGAGCACGCCTTCGGCATTCGTCGCCGCGCCGCCTCAGTTCACTGCACGTCGTCGTCGACCCAGTCGAAGGTCTTCGTGACGGCCTTCTTCCAGAGGCGGATCTGCCGGTCGCGCTCGGCGGCATCCATCTTCGGCTCCCAGCGGGAATCTTCCTGCCAGTTGGCTCGCAGTTCGTCGAGGCTCGACCAGAAGCCCACCGCGAGGCCCGCGGCGTAGGCGGCGCCGAGCGCGGTCGTCTCCGCGACGACCGGCCGTACGACCGGCACGCCGAGGATGTCGGCCTGGAACTGCATGAGGGTGTTGTTCGCGATCATGCCGCCGTCGACCTTGAGTTCGGTGAGGTCGACGCCCGAGTCGGCATTCACCGCGTCGAGTACCTCGCGAGTCTGGAACGCAGTCGCTTCGAGCGCGGCACGGGCGATGTGGCCCTTGTTCACGAAGCGAGTGAGGCCGACCAGTGCGCCGCGAGCGTCGGGGCGCCAGTACGGCGCGAACAGGCCCGAGAACGCCGGCACGAAGTACGCACCGCCGTTGTCGTCGACGGTCTTCGCCAGGTCCTCGATCTCGGGCGCGCTCGAGATCAGCCCGAGGTTGTCGCGGAGCCACTGCACGAGCGACCCGGTGACCGCGATCGCTCCCTCGAGCGCATAGTGCGGAGCGGCGTCGCCCAGCTTGTAGCCGAGCGTCGTGAGCAGCCCGTTCTTGGAGTGCACGATCTCTTCACCGGTGTTGAAGATCAGGAAGTTGCCGGTGCCGTAGGTGTTCTTCGATTCACCAGGATCGAATGCCGCCTGGCCGAACGTCGCGGCCTGCTGGTCGCCGAGGATGCCCGCCACGGGTACCTCGCGAAGCAGGCTCGACGACTCGACCGTGCCGTATACCTCGGAGGAGGAGCGGATCTCGGGCAGCATCGACTTCGGCACGCCGAACGCGGCGAGGATCTCGTCGTCCCAGGCGAGGGTCTCGAGGTCCATGAACATCGTGCGGCTCGCGTTCGTGACATCCGTCGCGTGCACGCCGCCGTCGGGACCGCCGGTCAGGTTCCAGAGCACCCACGTGTCGGTCGTGCCGAACAGCAGGTCGCCGGCCTCGGCCTTCTCGCGCGCGCCATCGACGTTCTCGAGGATCCACACGATCTTCGTGCCCGAGAAATACGTCGCGAGCGGGAGGCCGACCTGCTGCTTGAATCGCTCGACGCCGCCATCGGCTGCGAGCCGGTCGACGATCGGCTGGGTGCGGGTGTCCTGCCAGACGATCGCGTTGTACACCGGTTCACCGGTGTTCTTGTCCCACACCACCGCGGTCTCGCGCTGGTTCGTGATGCCCACCGCCGCGATGTGGTGTCGGGTCAGGTCGGCCTTGCCGAGCGCCTGGCCGATCACCTCGCGGGTGTTGCGCCAGATCTCGGCCGGGTCGTGCTCGACCCAACCGGCCTTCGGGAAGATCTGCTCGTGCTCGAGCTGCCCGGTCGAGACGATCGACCCGGCCTTGTCGAAGATGATCGCACGCGATGAGGTCGTGCCCTGATCGATCGCCAGGATGTAGTCGGCCATTCGATTCTCCCAATCTGTTACAGCCGGCACTGCCGGCACTCTTTCCGAAGCGGAACTGCGGGGGCCCGCCCGATGGGCCGGCCCCCGCAGCGCTCAGCTGATGATCGGCAGGAGCGGGATCGCTGCCCATCCGGCGAGCAGGCCGCCGATGATCGGTCCGACGACGGGCACCCACGAGTACGACCAGTCGCTCGACCCCTTGCCCCTGATCGGGAGCAGGAAGTGCGCGATGCGCGGTCCGAGGTCACGAGCCGGGTTGATCGCATAGCCGGTCGGACCACCGAGCGAGACGCCGATACCGATGACGAGGAGCGCCACGGGCAATGCACCGAGTGCTGCAAGGCCGCCGTCGCCCTGACGGCCGCCGCCGAAGCCGATCACCACGAAGACCAGCACGAAGGTGCCGATGATCTCGGTGACGAGGTTCCAGCCGTAGTTGCGGATGCCGGGGCCGGTCGAGAAGACGCCGAGCTTCGAGGCGGCCAGCGGTTCCTCGTCGAAGTGCTGCTTGTATGCCAGCCAGACGAAGGCGGCGCCGAGCATCGCGCCGAGCAGCTGCGCGCCGATGTACGCGATGACCGAGAGGAATTCGACGGGCACGGTGATCCCGAGGCCGGCGTTGCCGAACTCGGTGGCGCCGTTGGCGACGAGGCCGAGCGTGACCGCCGGGTTGATGTGCGCACCCGAGGCATACGCGACGATGACGCCGGCGAAGACCGCGAAGCCCCAGCCGATCGTCACCATGAGGAATCCGCCGTTGAAGCCCTTCGTCTTGGCGAGGGCCACGTTGGCCACCACACCGCAACCGAGGAGCACGAGCATCGCCGTGCCGACCAGTTCGCTGAGGAACAGCACTCCGAGATTGTCCACGTTGACCATCCATCCTTATCGCCGAGCCCGATGGGCATCGCCCAGGGGCGGAACACCCCCCACGATACTCAGACGGACCACGCCGCGGAATGGGGGTACGGCATTTCGCTCCTGCCTCTTACGGTCGACGGCGCCTCGGGCGTAGGTTGGCGGGGGAGTGCTGCGTCGGCGTCGATGCACGGCGTCCGGCAGCTGAGGGAGGGATGTCCGTGAAGAAGATCATCAACGACCCGAAGCGGGTCGTCGACGAGTCGGTCGCCGGGTTCGGACTCGCGCATGCCGATCTCGTACGCGTGGAGTTCGATCCGATCCACATCGTGCGTGCCGACGCGCCGATCACCGGAAAGGTCGGCCTCGTCAGCGGCGGTGGCAGCGGGCACGAACCGTTGCACGCCGGGTATGTCGGCTTCGGCATGCTCGACGCCGCCGTGCCCGGCGCAGTCTTCACCTCTCCGACGCCCGACCCGATCCTCGCCGCGACGAAAGCCGTCGACGGCGGCTCCGGGGTGCTGCACATCGTGAAGAACTACACGGGCGACGTGCTGAACTTCGAGACCGCAGCCGACCTCGCGTCGGCAGACGGCATCGATGTGCGCTCGGTCATCATCAACGATGACGTGGCCGTCAAAGATTCGCTCTACACGGCCGGACGGCGCGGAGTGGCGGGCACCGTGCTCGTCGAGAAGATCGCGGGCGCTGCAGCCGAACGAGGTGACTCGCTCGACGAGGTCGTCGCCGTCGCCGAACGCGTCAACGCCAACGCTCGATCGATGGGCCTCGCACTGACGCCGTGCATCGTGCCGCACGCCGGCGAACCGAGTTTCACGCTCGCCGAAGACGAAATCGAGATCGGCATCGGCATTCACGGCGAGCCTGGACGCGAGCGGATCGGCCTCGAGCCGGCCGACCGGCTCGTCGACCGGCTGCTCGAGCCGATTCTGGAGGACCTTCCGTACGAGCGCGGCGAACGCACACTGCTCTTCGTCAACGGTATGGGCGGAACCCCTCAGGTCGAGCTCTACCTGGCGTACCGTCGCGCAGCAGAGGTGCTGGAGGAACGCGGCATCGAGATCGCGCGTTCCCTCGTGGGCAACTACATCACGGCGCTCGAGATGCAGGGCATGTCCATCACATTGCTGAAGCTCGACGACGAGATGGTCGAATTGTGGGATGCCCCGGTGCAGACGGCTGCACTGCGGTGGGGCCGATAGTACGAATCGAAGGGGGAATCTCGGTGGGATTGGACATCACCTGGGCAGTGGACTGGGTCAGACGCAGTGCGCAGGTCATCTCGGAGCATCGCGTCGAACTGATCACGCTCGATCGCGAGATCGGCGACGGCGACCACGGCGAGAACATGGACCGTGGCTTTCAAGCCGTGCTGCCGAAGCTCGACGACCTGGCTGCCGGATCCACCCCCGGTGACGTGCTGAAGCTCGTGGCGACGACGCTCATCTCGACGGTCGGCGGAGCTGCCGGACCGCTCTACGGCACGGCCTACCTGAAGGCCGCAGCTGCCGCCGGCAGTGCGGTCTCGCTCGACGGTCCGGCGATCACCGCCATCCTCACGGCGGCTCGTGACGGCGTCGTTTCGCGTGGCAAGGCCGAGTCCGGCGACAAGACGATGATCGACGCCTGGACCCCTGCGGTCGATGCGGCGGAAGCCGCGGCGGCGGCGGGCACCGATGCCGCGGGGGTCTTCGAAGCTGCCGCCGATGCGGCGGAGGCCGGCGCGGCGGCCACGGAGCCGCTCGTGGCCCGCAAGGGGCGCGCGAGCTATCTCGGGGAGCGTTCGGCCGGGCATCGCGACCCTGGCGCCGAGTCGAGTGCCCTTCTTCTGCGAGCGGCGGCAGACGCCGCTGCTGCATCAGCGGGGGCGTGAGGTGGGCAGCCCCGGCAAGGTCGGCGTCGTCTTCGTCTCGCATTCCTCCGGCATCGCCGATGGCCTCGTCGAGCTCGCGCGCCAGATGGCGCCCACCGCGAGTCTCATCCCAGCTGGCGGCACCGACGACGGCCGTATCGGCACGAGTTTCGACCGCGTGACCGCGGGCATCGCCGACGCGGACGCGGGCGAGGGCGTGGTCGTGCTGTGCGATCTCGGCTCTGCGATTCTCACCGCCGAGACCGCGCTCGACTTCCTCGATGACGAGGCACGCGATCGAGTGCGCATCGTGGACGCGCCGCTCGTCGAGGGCGGTGTCGCCGCGGCGGTTGCGGCCGAGTCCGGAGACTCGCTCGACACCGTCGTCGCGGCAGCCGAGTCCGCGTGGGGTGGCCGACGAGCTGACACCTCGGCTTCTCCCGAATCGACGAACTCCGACGTCGAAGGAGCAGATGCGGCGGCCGGCGACGACTCAGCGGCATCCGGTCACGCCCGAAGCATCCGGCTGGTCAATTCCGACGGCCTGCACGCGCGTCCGGCCGCCGAACTCGTCAAGCTCGCCAGCACGTTCGCCCAGAAGGTGACGGTGAACGGCACCGACGCGAAGAGCCTGCTCGGCATCATGTCGCTCGGACTCGCGAAAGGTGCCCAGGTCGACATCGCAAGCGATGATCCCGACGGGCGCGCCGCCGTCGACGCGATCGCGGAATTGGCCGAGTCGGGCTTCGGCGAATCCTGAGCCTGATCGGCCCTCAGGCTCAGTTGCCCCCGGCGACCCGGATGTCGGCGCCGGAGGTATAGGCGGCATCCGCCGAGAACAGGTAGGCGACCGCCCCGGCGATCTCGTGCGGTTCTCCGGCGCGACGCATCGGGATGTTCGGGGCGCGTTCCTCAGGGGCGTTCGGCCTGCCGGCGGCGGCATGGATCTCGGTGTGCGTGGTGCCGGGCGAGACGGTGTTGACGCGCACGCCGACTGGCCCGAACTCCTTCGCGGCGCCGGTCGTCAGTGCGTTCAGCGCCGCCTTGCTCATGGCGTACGGAATGTAGGTGTCCGGCGCGCCTGACCTGGCAGCGCCCGAGGAGATGTTGACGACGCAGCCGCCCTCGCCGCCGCGGTCGGTCGACATGTGGGCGATCGCGGCCCGCGTGAGCACGATGGGGGCGAGCACGTTGACGCGGAAGAGGTGCTCGCTCTCGTCGATCGCGCCATCGAGGAAGGCGCCGATTCGACCGGTGATGCCGGCGTTGTTGACCAGGCCGGTGACGCGGCCGAACTCCGCGATCGCGGCCGGCACCACCGTGGCCGCGGCGTCGAGCTCGGCGAGGTCGACGCTGAGCAACAGCACTCGGGCGCCCGACGCCGCACAGCGACGAGCGACCGCGTCAGCCTCGTCGCGGCGTTCGCGGAAGGTGAGCACGAGGTCATGACCGTCGGCGGCGAGGCGCTCGGCGATGGAGGCGCCGATGCCCCGGCTCGCGCCGGTGATGATCGTGACCGGGCGGCGTGTGGGTGAGGCATCCGTCATGGAATCAGCCTATTGGCCGCGGCCGGATCCATGCTGTTGCGATGACAGTGGCGGCCGAACCGCGGCGGGCGTAGCATCAGCCCATGGCACGCGACGCGGCGAGCCGCGATGACGGCAACGCATTCACGCACTTCTTCGACCGGATCGACCGGGCGCTGCTGCCCGCGTTCGGTCCTCCGCCGGTCATCGCGGATGACGCGGAGCCCGAGCAGTTCGATGGCAAGGCATGCCCCGTGTGCGGTCATCCGATGTTCGAGCACGTCATGGATCACTCGACGGCCAACACCGTGCTGATCTGCCCGACCGACGAGCGGTTGCCGGAACCCGAGGTCGAAGGACCGTTCAACGAGCTCGGAATGCCGGCCACCGGCCGACGAGCCGAGAAGTTCGCCGGTCGTGATACGACCCGGTGAACGGCTGCGCTAGCCGACCGAGCGCATGAACGCACCGAGTTCGCCGGCCACGAGTCGTGGTTCCTCGAACGCGAGGAAGTGGCCGCCGCGCCCGGGTGCGGAGTACTGACGGATGTCGCTTGCGGCACGTTCGGCGATCGAGCGCGGGAACAGGTCGAACGGCGTCTCGTGGCTCTGCGTGACGGCCACCGGTACGGTGATCATCGGCCGCACGGCGTTGTGCGGGTAGTCGAGGTACTGGCGGAATGAGGTGCCGATCGATTCGGTCACCCAGTACAGGGTCAGGATCGTGCAGAGCGTGTCCTTGTCGAACCTGGACTCGAGATCACCATCGCAATCGCTCCACGCGCGGTACTTGTCGATGATCCAGGCGGCGAGACCCGCGGGGGAGTCGACGAGGGCGGCGGCGATGGTGTCCGGCCGGGTGCTCATGATCTCGCTGTACCCGGAGTCCGTCTCGTCGAACGCTTCGTCGGCATCGAGGAACGCCTGCTCGGCATCTGTGACCGGGGGCGCATCGAAGTCGGCGGGGAACGGCCCGTGGATGACGTGCAGCCCGGCGACTTCTTCGGGGTACATCGTCGCGAGCCATCCGCTCGCCGCTCCGCCGATGTCGCCGCCGAACGCGAAGTAGCGCTCGTAGCCGAGCGTCTCCGTCATCAGCGTGTGGAATGTCTCGGCGATCGCTTCGCGCGTCAGGGGACCCGCCGGAAGGTCGGAATACAGGAATCCGGGAAGGGACGGGATCACCACATCGACGTCGAGCAGGTCGGCGAGCGGCAGCATCTCGATGAAGCTGCTGGGCCAACCGTGCGCGAGCAGGACCGGCGGCCGCGACGGATCACGCCTGAGGTGCACGAAATGCTGTCCGCGGTCGTGGAACTGCGGGTACCCGTTCAACCGCGCTTCGGCACCCGCCCAATCGAAGTCGTTCGCCCAGTACTCGACGAGCGAGCGGAGGTAGTCGGGGTCGGTGCCCGCAGCCCAGTCCGAGTCGCTCGGAGCGGAGTAGCGCGTGCGCGCGAGCCTGGATCGCAGGTCGTCGAGCGCCTCGGGGGCAACGGTGATCGTGAACGGTTCCATCCCCTCACGGTAGTGGCGGGGTCGATCACGTGTGGTCGCGCGGGAACGGCGTCGCGCGTGCGCGGTGTCGTCGTACGGCATCACGATTCGCGCAGCGCACCGAGCAGTATCGTTGTCGTCCGTTGCGGGTGACGTCGACCACGACATTGCGGCACGTATCGCCGTCGGCCAAGCCGGCGGCGCAGCGACCGAGGCGGTGCATTCCTCGAGTGGACAGGTGCAGCGCGGTTCCGACGCTGAAGACCGCGTGCAGCACGTGGGGGAGTGAGTCGTTCAGATCCCGGTAGTGCAGATGCCAGCCCTCGCCATCGTGATCGGTGAGGCGCGGATATGCCGCCGCCGTGGCCATCTGGATGTTGAGCGCCGACGCTCGATCGTACGGGTCAGGAGCGTCGACGACCGTGAGCCAGCCGTCGACGACCTCGCGGGTGCGCGAATGGTCGCCCGGAGCCTCGCCGAATCGCATCGTCATGCCGAACCGGCGCGACCGCGCGACAATGCCGGCGCGGTCTGACGGCCATTCATTCGCCAGGGATGCCGCGAGCAGCACCGCGTACTCTCCGTAAGGGTTGAGATGCATAAGGCCATTACATCATCGTGGGATGCATGACACGAGCCTTCATGAAGGACAAACAGCACACGGCCGCCTCACGGGACGGACACGAGCACGTCTGGCGGGTCGAATCCAGGCACGGCACGTCGGAAGGCGAGGTGCTGTACCTGCAGTGCATCGCGTGCGAGGTCCGACGCGTCGAGCTCCGCGATCGGGATGCGGCTCCGACGATCACCTCGAGCGCGAACGTGGAGTGACCGCCGAGCGCCAGCGTCAATCGATCTTCTTGAGCTCCTCGGCAAGCATCACGATGATGCCGCTCGGGCCGCGAACGTACGTGAGCTTGTAGACGTCTTCATACGTCGCCACGCCGCGAAGCGGACGGTACCCGTGCCTCGCCGCCACCTCGAGTGCCGTGTCGATATCGTCGACCGAGAAGGCGACGCGGTGCATGCCGATCTCGTTGGGACGAGTGGGCTCCGTCTCGATCGCTTCGGGATGGATGTACTCGAAGAGCTCGAGGCGACCGTGACCGTCGGGCGTCTGGAGCATCGCGATACGTGCGCGGTTGTCATCGAGGCCCACGGCGGTGTCGGCCCACTCACCGCTGACCGTGTCACGACCGACGACCGTGAGGCCGAGATCGGTGAAGAAGGAGATCGTCGCTTCGAGGTCGCGAACGGCGATGCCGACATTCTCGAGTTTGATGGCCATGCGTTGCATGCTAGCGAGCCGGGTCGGTTCACCGCAGTGGCGAGCATAGGTATGGTGACACCATGCCGCGAATGCACCCAGCCCTCGTCGTCGCGCTCATCCTCTCAGGCGTTCTCGTCGTTGGGGGAGTGGTGCTGGTTGCCTCGAGCCAAACGCCCGCCACGATCGGGTGGTTCGCCTACCAGCCGATGTCCGATGCTCTGTTCGTGCCCGGTGGATTCGTCGTGGTGACGCAGCCCGCATTCGTCGGCGCCGGCGTTGGCGTCGTGGGTCTCGTCGGGCTGGGTGCCGCGACGGGGTTTGCCCTTGGCCGGCGCGGCAGCGCGGGGGAGTAGAAGGTCCTCTTGAGGGCGGGGTCGGCGGGCTTCCGGCCTACGGAGAACCTGGTGGTTCCGCCGAACTGCGGGCGTGCTCAAGTGCGCCGAGAATCAGGTCGAGGCCGTAGGTGAACTCGCCCGCGGGGTCGTAGTCACTTCTCATGAGTTCCGTCGCGGTCTCGTTCATGTAGGGGTATTCCTCCGGGGGCAGTTGCGGCAGGAACACTTCGTGAATCATGTCCGCGAGATCGCCGGCATCGGCGAAGGGAACGCTCGCCTCCTGAAGGGCGTGGCCGTAGACGTAACTGTTGAGGAGCCAGTTCGCGTGGGTGGCCATCTGGGCAGAGAACCCGGCCGTGCGCAGGGAGGCGATCACTGCCTCGCGGTGCCGCAGGTTGGCGGGCCCAGGGGTGGTCCGGGACTCCATGAGGTTGATCGCCCAGGGGTGACGGGCGAGCACTTCTCTGGCGGACACCGCCTCCGCTCGCATCTCCGCGTGCCAATCACCCCGGCTGTCCGGCAGGTGGATCTCGGCGAAGACGAGGTCCACCATGCCGTCGAGCAACTCCTCCTTGTTGCTGACGTGGTGGTACAGCGACATCGCCCCGGCGTCGAGCTCTCGGCCCAACCTGCGCATGCTGAGCGCGTCGATGCCCTCCTTGTCGGCGAGCACGAGGGCTTGGCGCAGCACCCGCTCCTTGCTGAGTGGGGTGGGGATTCCTGCGCCTCGTTCGGTAGCTGCACCCACCATGGCCATGTCCTTTCAATCCCGGTCTTGACGTACGTACAGCGTACGCCCATCGTACGGTGTACGGGTCTCGTACGGCGTACGACGCCACACCGACAGGTGTCACGACCAGCCACTGCGCCACCCGTGCACCAGTTACCGCTGTCTTTGCGGTCCGGCCCACCAAACCGAACGAAGGAGCAGAACATGACACGTCGTATCCCCATCAACAACGCTGTGACGAACCCGCAGATCCCGGTGCAAGCAAAGCTCGCCGCCGCCTGGACCAGCCTGATGTTCCTCGTCATCTACATCGACTACTTCCACCTGTACCAGCCCGGAGAAATCGACGAAATCCGCGGTGGCGTCATCTTCGAGTTCGACATCAGCGGGACATTGATGTCCATCTTCTTCGTGATCATCGCGATTCCGGCCCTGATGGTGATGCTCTCCATTGCGCTGCCTGCCCGTGTGAACCGCGCCACCAACCTCATCGTTGCATCGCTGTACGTCCCGGTAATGGTGTTCAACGCGGCAGGGGCGTCCTGGGACTGGGCCTTCTACTACGCCCTCACCATCGGAGTCGAGGTGCTGATCCTGGCCTTCATCCTGCGCTCCGCCTGGACCTGGCCCCGAACGCACTCCGATGCTGCAGGTGTCGCGACGGCCGACCGACTGCGACAGCAAGCCCACGCCTGACTCATCGCTGCTCGATCCAGGCACGGAAGATGCCGCGGTGAGCCTGGCGCTCACCGCGGCACCGATGTCGGGACCTCTGGCGCTGCCGGATGGCGTTGGCTGTCGTGACGGAACCGCCGATGGCAATGATGAGGCTGACGACGAGGGCACAAGCTGTCCGGCTGGGCAAGCTTCAACCCCTTTGAAGATCGCGACCTTTCGAGCTGCGAATGCTCAGTAGCAACCCGAGCGCGATGACGAGGAGGGCGATCACGGCGATCACTGTTAGGTCCCAGCCGAACTGAAGCGTCTGGGCCTCGCCAAGTGATGCCACATACCTGCAGCTCAATCCGAGCGGAATCCAGGTCGCTGTTCCGTCGATCGATCCAAGATCAGCGTCGTGAGGAAGCGGAAGTTCCAGGCAAGCGACATCTGGGTTCCGGACGGTAGACCAATAGTGATCGGCGTACACGAATGCCAGTGCCATGAAGCCGCACACGATCACAACGATTCCGATGGTCTTCCGAGCGGTCGTTCTGCCGCTTGCCAAAGAGCCCCCGTTCGGTCGTCCTCAGGCGACACGTCCCTGACGCTAGTGAGTTCACCGCCTTGAACGCATCCTCCACTACTGGGTCTTGACGAAGCTAGTGAATTCTGCGGATCCGCGCCGTTGCACCGGGCGAGACCGCGCGGTCAGGGCCCGGCGCCGACGGGGGACGTGCATCAGACGCAATATTGCTCCGGGCGGTGTCGATCGGCTGCACGTCACGCTCGCCCGTGCCAGGCCGACCTCGACGGCAGCATTGGGTCGCACGTGAGCGGAAACTTCGCGCAGGCGTCCCGGCCGGTTCTTCGCGCTGCCTCATACGGAAATCTCGGCGGTTGTTGCCTTCCAGTCGCTCCGCTTGAGCGCGGGCACCGTGGGGGGACCGCTTCTCAGTGGGAAGCTTTCTGATGGTGAAGTCCCTTAACCGCTCTTCCACAAAGCTCGCTCATGCTTGAAGCGTTAGGGCACCGCCATTGCGGCAGCCTCGCGGGCGGTCCTACGGGAACTCGGTCGGCTGGCTGCCCTCGTGCGCCCAAACTGGGGGCCGTGTTTCGGGCGGACGGTGATGGGGCGATCGACAGTCGCGCCAGAAACGTTCAAAACCCCGAGGTTCGACTTCACTCCTGACGGTACGCGCGCGATCGCAGAATCACGCATCGCCAGCCGTCGCGCCGGGAGGTTTTAAACACCGCAGCAACGATGGGTCAAAAACCGTGGCGGTCTCAACCGATCAACGCATCACGGGGAGGATGATGACCGATTGGAGGTATTCGATGGCGTTCTCGAGCATCCAGGAAGAAGAGTTGTGGCGACGATGGTGCGTTTCAGAAGGCCTCGAGCGCCTCGGTCAGGAGAACTTCGGAGTTGTAAACTTCGGTCGATACAATCAGGATCCGGTTTCGGCGGGTGATCCACACGCTCTCGAACGGCATGATGTAGATCGCGAGCAGACCCCGGGCCGCAGCCGCTTCGGCAATTAGCCCAACGCGTGGGCCCTGAGTTCCCAGCGAGTCGCATAAGGGCGTGGAGAACGACCAGGCGAGGTAGTCCTTGAGGTCGAAGCCGTCGGGGCGATCGGGGCCGAACCATTCGGCGGGCTCCTGATCGGGTATTTCCGGGAGGGCCCCGTCGGCGACGGCGATTTGCACGAGTTCGTTGCACTGCCACGCGAGTCGCCACGAGCGCAGCCATCTTGCCTCGCGACTCTCGTCGTCGGCATGGTCGTCGGGGTGATCGTCGAGGTTCGCAGCATCCGCATCGGATACGCGTAGTCCCCAAAGTCGGCGCAAGTAGAGCAGCCGGAACGGCACGGGATCGCGCTGGTACACCACCGGCCCGGTTCCTCGTAGTCCTGGGCTCGGCTCCACCAGTGGTTGTACCTGAGATATCACCCGCACCGTTCGCCCCTTCACATGCTTCGCACCACTGAGTCTGTGCACCACCCTCCCAATGCACAAGAGGTCTCGAACCTCAGAGCGCTCCAAATCCTGCATCTTTTGCAGTTTGTGGATCTACGGTCGGACATAATGTGCATTATCGGTGCTGCAGGATCGGAAGGTCGTCGGAGGGAGCCGTCGTCCTCACACGCGTTCATTCACGGTGTTTCTCCTGCCTGCGAGACCGATCGCCGCAGCCAGTCTCGATGAGCCCGCACGTGATCCGTGTCGTGACATCCATGCAGTGTCGTGACATCCATGCAGTGTCGCGCCATCCGTCGCAGATTGTGTCAGTACAAACGGATGGAACCGAAAGACAGCGGCCGGATGTCACTGCGGCTCGGATCACGCTCGACTGAGCCCCATCGACACATAGGAGGTGAAGCCCGCACGCTTCGCGAACCTGACCGGTCGCCGCAGAGTGTCGGTGAACCCGAGCTTCGTATAGAGCGCGAGCGCCGGGACGTTCGTGTCCTTGATGTCGCGCAGGATGAACTCGTCGAACGGCAATTCGAGCAGGCGTCGCATGAGCGCCGTTGCCACGCCCTTTCCCTGAAATCTCGGCGCCGTCGTGACGAAGCCGATCTCAGCGAGGCCGTCACGAGCCCCATCATCGGCGCCCATGAACTGACTCCGGATGATTCGGTGAGTGATGGCGCCGTGCAGTGCTCCGAGTGCGCGTTGGAGTTCACGCCGGTCCGGTGCGAAGCACTCCTGGGCTCCCTCGGTGACGACGGCGACGGCGGCGGGTTCTCCGTCGACGAGGGCGACGTAGAAGCGTTCAAGCAGGATCATGTGTTCGAACGCATCCGTCAATCTCTCCGGATCTTTGGAGAAGAAGGCGAAGTCGTCGGCGAATCCGCGAACGAGCACCCCGGTGATCCCGCGACGATACGCCTCGCCGAGTTCGTCGGCGCGGGTGATTTCGATCATGTGGTGACTCCTCCTGTGAGTACGCGCAGTACGAGGTCGACATCTGGCTCGGCGAACTCGTCGTGCATGGCGCCGCGCAACGTGGTGACGCCGGACAGTGTTGCGAAGTAGTAGGCGGTGATTCGCTCCGGGTCTCCCCCGGCGAAGTGTCCCGCGAGCTGACCGCGGTGCACGAGGACGGCGAACGCGCGCCACAGCGTACGTTGCGTCTCTGCGAGCCGGTGCGCCGTTCCGGCGGGCGTGTCAGTGGTGAAGCCCTGGTTGATGACCATGAAGAACTCGGCGGCGCCGTCGTCTCGTGCGAGGTCTGCCAGATATCGCTCGGTGAACCCGCGGATGAGCGTGCGCGGATCCCCGTCGCTGGAAAGGTGTGCCGCTGCGGCGCTGAGACCCGCCGATGCCTGTTCGAGCAGTTCGTCGAAGAGCACCTCCTTGCTCGCGTAGTGCCGATAGATCGATCCCGTGCTGAGATCTGCCTCGTCGGCGATCTGCCTGATGTTCGCGGCCGCGAAGCCGTGTCGCGCGAAGACTCGGACAGCGGCGGTCTCGATCGCCTGCCGGGTCGCCGTTCTCATCGCCTCATTCCGCTCTGGCGTACGTGGCATTCGCTTCCTCTTTTCAATGAACGCATGTTCACTATACCTCCCCTCCCCCGTGACAAGGCATCTTCCAGGTATTTCGTTGCGTTCCGCGCCGATGCACGCGGCTGAGTGAGGTTCGCCGTGCGGGGTGGTCACGGGTCGATATGTCGGCAGTGCGTGCGATGGTTCGACAATGACCAGCGTGGAGCGAATCGGCCGGCTGCAAAACGATCGGCGAGAACGATGACGGCGTCGTCCGTCGCATTGCTGCGCGGGCTCAACGTGGGCGGCCGGAACCTGGTCGGCATGCCGGATCTCGCTGCATGCTTCAGCGAGGCCGGTCATCGCGATGTACGAACGTACATCCAGAGTGGCAACGTGCTGTTCACCGGCGACACGGAGTCGGGGCTCGAACTCGAGACGGAGATCGAGCGGATGCTGCTGAAGCGGTTCGGAATTCCGATCCTCGTCGTGGTGCGGTCGCGCGAAGAGCTCGCAGCGACGGTCGCGGCTGCGCCGGCGGACCACGGCTCCGCAGAGTTGCGCAGCGACGTCTACTTCTTGAAGCAACCCCTCGCGGCCGCGGCGACGTTCGCCGACCTGTCTGAACTCCGCGAGGGCGTGGATTCGGTGGCCCTGGGGCCGGGCGCGATCTACTTCTCGCGGGTGGCAGCGCAGGCGTCGAAGACCCGCATCACGCGCCTGATGTCGATGCCGGTCTTCAAACTGATGACAGTCCGCAATTGGCGCACGACGACGCGGCTTCTCGAAATGCTCGACGACGGCTGAAACTTTCAGCCCGGCGTTCGGCGGTTGGCCGGTTGGCCGGTTGGCGAGCATCGGTGGCGGGCTTGAAGTCCGACACGCGTCCCGCAGAGACATCCGAAGACGCGCGCGTTCACATCCGACACTCAGGCGATTCCCCGCAATAGCCTGACCCTGCATACGGCAACCGCCGCCAGAAAGGACAACATCATGTCTACGCCGCAGCCCAGTGGGGTCTTCGCGTCCTTCTCACTCGATGCTTCGTCTCTCTCGAAGTCATCGATCAACACCATCCGCGCGACGCTCGGCATCAGCGGCGCCGTCGCGCTCATCTTCGGCCTGTTGATCACGTTCTGGCCGAAGGACTCCGCCGTGGTGATCACGGTACTGTTCGGAATCTACTTCCTGATCGCCGGTATCGCGTATCTCGGCCTCGGCATCTTCTCGAAGGGCATCTCGGGCGGGGCCAGGGCGCTCGACATCATCGTCGGTGTGCTCTTCGTGATCGGCGGCATCATCGTGCTGGCCAATCCGAGCGAGTCGGCCATCTTCCTCGGCATCTTCCTCGGCGTTCTCGTCGGAATCCTCTGGATCGTGGAGGGCGTCGCCGCGCTCGCCCAATCGGGTGACTCCGGTTCCAAGGGCTGGTCGATCTTCTTCGGAATCCTGAGCCTCGTCGCCGGCATCGTCGTGCTGTTCTCGCCGCTGTGGGGCGCCGCCGTGCTCTTCATCTTCGCCGGCATCAGCCTCATCGTGCTGGGCATCGTGCAGATCGTGCGCGCGTTCACCTTCGGGCGGGGCGTCACGGCCGCGGCCTGACCGGCTCACGCGAAAGGCCGGCCGAAGCACGTGCTCCGGCCGGCCTTTCGCCGTTTCACTCGGCTGCGATCAGGCGTCGCCCTCACGCACGAACCCGGAGGTGTCGCCGACGTAGCGGGTGTTCTCGGCGGGCACGGGCTCGATGGCGGCCGACGCAACCTCAGCCGCGAACTCGGCGACATTGAAGAGACGTCCGGCGTCCTGCTTGCGCGCCTCGATCGCGCCGGGATTCGCCCGCTCGAGCAGCGTCGCCGTGATGGTGCCCTCGATCATGTCGCCCGAGACGACGACGAGCTCGAAGCCGGCCGCCTCGAGCTCGGGCAGTTTGGCGCGCAAAGCGTCTTCGCCGGCGCGCTTCGAGTGGGCGACCGCCTCGTACTCGGGCATCGTCGGCGTGGTTCGGATGAAGTGGGCCTGGTGGCTGGTGACGAAGACGATGCGAGCGCCCGGGGCCAGATGAGGGACGGCGCCGTCGACCACGTTGACCTGCGCGTCGCGGTTCAGCCGCATTGCGTAGTCCTCCCCCATGCCGGTCTCCATGCCTCCCGACGCGTTGAGCACGAGAACGTCGATCTGTCCGAGTTCGGTCGACGCGCGCTCGAACATCGATGCGACCGATGCCGGATCGGTGAGATCTGCGGCGACCGCGATGGCCCGGCCACCCGCCGCAGTGATCTCGGCGACGACCTTCTCGGCACGCGGAGCCTTGCTGCGGTAGTTCACGACGACTGATGCGCCGGCGGCCGCAAGGTATCGGGCGGTGTCGGCACCGATTCCACGCGAGGAGCCGGTCACGAGGGCGACGCGGCCGTCGAGCGATCCGGGGGCGAGCGGGTTGGTCACAGTGAACTCCTCAGGCTGAACGGACTTCGGTCCGCGCGGAACAAGCGAACCGAGACTATCAACTCCCCCGGGCCGACCCCCGCTGGGGCATGCGCACTGGTAGTTTCGATATAGGCCGCGTGCGAAGGAGAACGAATTGGATGTGCTGACCCAGTACGCGTGGATCGTCTGGCTGGTGCTGATTCTGGCATTCGCGACGATCGAGATCTTCACGCTCGAGATGACGTTCCTGATGCTCGCGCTCGGCAGCGTCGCCGGCCTGCTCTCGGGACTGTTCGGCATTCCGTGGTGGGCGCAGTTCATCGTCGCCGCGCTCGTGGCCATCGCCCTGATCCTGACACTTCGGCCGTCGCTCCTGCGGATTCTGCGGCGAGGCGGAGATCCAGCGCGAAGCAACGTCGACGCGCTCATCGGCGCCGACGGCCAGGTCGTTCGCACCGTGACCCCTGCAGGCGGCCAGGTGCGGCTGCAGAACGGTGACGTCTGGACGGCGCGGCTGTCTCCGATCACCGAGCAAGCGGATGTCGCGGTCGGCGAGCGAGTGCTCGTGACCGGTATTGACGGAGCGACGGCTGTCGTCGTTCCGGTTGAGAGGAGCACTGGGGCTTGATGGACATTTCCGCCATCGTCGTGGCGATCATCGCCATTGCGATCGTCATCTTCGTCATCGTCGTGTTGGCGAAGTCGATCCGTATCATCCCGCAGGCGTACTCGGGTGTGGTCGAGCGGCTCGGTCGCTACCACAAGACGCTCAGCCCCGGATTGAACATCCTGGTGCCATTCATCGACCGGCTTCGTCCGCTCGTCGACATGCGCGAGACGGTCGTCTCCTTCCCCCCTCAGCCGGTGATCACAGAAGACAACCTCGTCGTTTCGATCGACACCGTCGTCTACTTCCAGGTGACCGACGCGCGAGCGGCGACGTACGAGATCGCCAACTATCTCGGCGCGGTCGAGCAGTTGACCACGACCACGCTCCGAAACGTCGTCGGTGGCCTGAACCTCGAAGAAGCACTCACCTCGCGTGACAACATCAACGGTCAGCTGCGGATCGTGCTCGACGAGGCGACCGGCAAGTGGGGCATCCGCGTCGGTCGCGTCGAGCTGAAGGCGATCGATCCGCCCCACTCCATCCAGGACTCGATGGAGAAGCAGATGCGCGCAGAGCGCGACCGCCGCGCGCTCATCCTCACGGCGGAGGGCACGAAACAGTCGGCGATCCTCACGGCCGAGGGCGCGCGACAGGCAGCCATCCTCGAAGCCGAGGGTGATGCGAAGGCCGCAGTGCTCCGCGCACAGGGCGAGGCCGAAGCGATCCTCACCGTCTTCGACGCCATCCACAAGGGCGATCCCGACCCGAAACTGCTCGGGTACCAATATCTGCAGATGCTTCCCCAGATCGCCCAGGGCGAATCCAACAAGCTCTGGATCGTGCCAAGCGAACTCACTGAGGCGCTCAAGGGCATCGGAAAGGCGTTCACTCCTGCACCGCCGACGACGCCGGGACCGTCGGACGCCTCGGGAGCGCCAGGCCAGCGACTCTGACGCGGTGGATCACCACCTTGGAATCCGCCTACTTCGAGCCGGCGAAGCCGCGCGTGCTCGCGCACCGCGGCTTCGCCCTCGAAGCACCTGAGAACACCCTGCTCGCCTTTGCGAAGGCGGTCGCGCTCGGGTGCGACTACGTCGAGACCGACGTTCACCTCTCGCACGATGGCATCGCCGTCGTAGCGCACGATCCAACACTCCAACGTGTCGCCGGCCGGGACATCGAAGTGGCGAACCTCACGATGGCCGAACTGCGACGCATCGATCTCGGATATGGCCAGGGTTTCTGTTCACTCGACGACGCCCTCGACGCGTTTCCCGACACGAGGTTCAACATCGATGTGAAGGTCGAGCCCGCCGTCGAACCGGCGGCCGCAGCCGTGAGTCGAGCACGAGCAGCGTCGCGAGTACTGCTGACGAGCTTCTCGGAACGGCGCCGGCTGCGCCTCGCCGCCCTGGTGCCCGATGCGGCCACGTCCGCCGGAGCCGCGGGCGTTGTGGCTGCGCGTTCCGCCTCGCTCGTCGGGTCGACGCGCTGGTTGGACGCAGCGCTCCGTGGCGCGCGCGCACTGCAAGTGCCCGAACGAGTCGGACCGGTGCGAATCGTCTCCGAACGATTCGTCGCCGCCGTGCACCGGGCCGGCGCAGAGGTGCACGTGTGGACCGTCAATGAGGCGCCCGACATGGTGCGATTGCTCGAATTCGGAGTCGACGGTCTCGTGACCGATCGCGCAGACGTCGCGCTGTCGGCGATTGCCGCTCGAAACTGAGAATTCCCCGGTAAACCTCAGCCCGCGGAAAGGGAATGCCCAGCTTGATCGTTTAGACATGTAGACGAGCGAGAGGAGTACGCCATGGCGGACAGGAGCCTTCGGGGCATGCGCATCGGCGCACAGAGCCTGCAGAGTGAAGACGGCGTGGTGTTCGCAGACCGTGCCGAATACGCCTATCGCTGCGAGACGTGCGGTCGTGAGACCGTGATGACGTTCTCCACCGAAGCCGAACTGCCCGAGTCGTGGGAGTGCAAGCACTGCGGAGCATCCGCCGTGCTGCTCGTCGACTCGAAGCCGGTGGAGATCGATCGCTCGGGCGAGAAGGTCGCTCGCACGCACTGGGACATGCTGCTCGAGCGCCGCACCCGAGCCGAGCTCGAGGAACTGCTCGAAGAGCGTCTCAGCTATCTGCGAGCGCGACGCGGACAGCAGAAGATCGGCGCGTAGAACGCCTCATCAGACGGATGCCTCGGTGACGCCGAGGCATCCGTTTTCGTCTGTGCTCGCGGACGACAGCGAGCACCGCTCGCGATCAATGCGCGACGAACTGCACGAACTGCTCGATGACGAGCAGGACGGCAACCAGCACCATCGCGCCACCCGAGATGCGTGACAGCAGTGTCGTCGTGGTCGGCCGAGTCTTCAGCATCACACTGGCGCCGAGTCCGACCACGGCGTAGACCAGTGCGCAGCTGCCCACGAAGATGAGGCCGAGAACCGCCAACTGCAACTGCAACGGCCAGGCTCCGGCCGAATCGGTGAACTGCGGCAACAGCACGATCAGTACCAGCAGCCCTTTGGGATTCAGGCCGCTGACACCGGCACCCTGCACGAGTCGGAACCACGGCGGCGTACCGGTTCTGCGCGCAGGGTCGCGCTCCTCCCCCGCCACCACGGCTGACGGCTGCCTGAGCACGCGAACGCCGAGGTACGCGAGGTATCCGGCTGCGGCGAAGGTGAGGCAGGCCAGGAGCCATGGCAGTGCAGCGAGCGCGGCGCCGACGCCGAGCGCGACGGCCGTCACTGCAGCCAGGTACCCGAGCAGGATGCCGGAGAGTGCGGGCAGGATGGTGCGGTCGCGCGTGCCCGAGGCGATGATGTACGCCCAATCGGGACCGGGCACGAGCACCATGAGCGTCATCATGCCCCAGCATGCGAGCAGCAACTGCGTATCCATCTCGCGCCCATCTCTCCGTCTGGAGACGAACATATGGAAGATCCCCCGAAAGGTGCTCCCGAGATTTGCCCCAATCATCTGCTCCTGTGGAAGAATCCACCCTATGGACGCCATCGATCGGAGAATCCTTGCGGAGCTGCAGGCAAACGGTCGGCTGAGCCTCACCGAACTCGCCTCCCGGATCCAGCTCAGCATGTCGCCGACGCACCGGCGGCTGCACGCCCTCGAAGCGTCGGGAGCGATCAGCGGATACCGCGCGGTCATCGATCCGGCCGTGGTCGGCCTCGGGTTCGGCGCGCTCGTCTTCGTCACGATGGAGCAGGCGAATCGATCCACGATTCCGGCGTTCGACGCGGCCGTCGCAGAGATTCCCGAGGTGATCCAGGCGCTCAGGCTGTTCGGCGACCCCGACTACCTCCTGCGCGTCGCTGTTCCCGACCTGCCCGCCTACGAGCGGCTCTGGGATGAACGGCTCTCGGCACTTCCAGGGGTGCGACGTGTCGAGTCGACCCTCGTCATGAAAGCGATCGTCGACGACCGCCCGCTCCCGATCTGACCTCCGGTCGTCATCGGTTCGTATCGTCGCCTGCGCCCATCGTGCCTGCGCTCGGACGCGAACGATGGCGAGCGACGAACCCGACGCCGGTGAGCGCCGCCAGTGAGCCCACGACGATGAAGAGCGGCACGGCGGAGGCCAGCACCACGGACGGGGTGAGGCCGTCGCGAAGTTCGACGTCGGTCACCATCGCACCGGGCCGGTAGGCCGGCAGCGAGTCGATCGTGCGCCCGCTCGGATCGATGACCTGACTCGTGCCCACCGTCGAGATGTTCACGACCGAGCGGCCGGTTTCGATCGCGCGCAGTCGTGCAATCGCGAGCTGCTGCTCGTTCTCATCGGTACCGCGGAAATCGGCATTGTTCGTCTGGAGCATGTAGAGCTGTGCGCCGTCGCGGGCACCCTCCCACATGACGTCGTCGTAGATGACGTCGAAGCAGATCGCCAAACCGGTCACCGCGCTGCCGAGGTCGAACACCGGGGCATTCGTGCCCGGGGTGTACCCGCGCTGGATGAGACCGGTGAGGTCGCCCGCGATCGCGTCGAAGAACCAGCGATCGGGGATGTACTCGCCGAAGGGAACGGGGTTCCGCTTGTCGAAGACGTCGACTGCACCCTCGCCGGCGCGCCACAGCAGCGAGGAGTTGAAGTACGACTCGTCTCGCATCGTCACGGTGTTCAGTACGATCGGCGCATCGAGCGTCTCACCGAGGCGGTCGAAGGTGCGCGCGACCGACTCGCTGCGGGTCGGGTCGATGTCGGACCCGCCTTCGGGCCAGAGCAGCACGTCGATGCCGGTCTCGTCGAGGATCGGAGCGGTCGCTGCGAGCTGCGACTCGAGCACATCGCCGGGTTCACGATCATCGAAGTACCCCGCCGGGCCGTTGCCCTGCACGCTCGCCACGCGAATCTCGCCTGCCGGCGTCGTCGGCGCCGCGGGGACGAGCATCGCCACGCCGAGCAGGAGAACGGTCGGTACTGCGGTGAGAGGTCGGCGCCATCCTGCGACCCGCACCCACTCGATGATGCCGGCGACGAGCGCGACCATCAGGAAGCCGAGTCCGGTCGACCCGACCCACGAGACGACATCGGCGAACGGACTCTCGGACTGGCTGAGGGCGGCACGGCCCCAGGGGAACCCGCCGTACGGAATGCTGCCGGTCGCCGCCTCGCGGGCGCACCAGAGTCCGGCCACGAGCAGGGGAAGCGCGATGAGCCGCATCCATAGCGAGTCGGTCAGGCGCGACAGCCACCGATACGCGAGCGCGATGAGCACGCCGCCGCCGGCGACGAAGAGCGACTCGAGCACCGAGAGCGCGAGCCAGGGAATCGGGCCGAGATAGAGCGAGGTCCACGAGACCTGTTGCAGGTAGAACGAGAGACCGAAGACGAGCCCGACGAGAGCTGCGCCCCAGGCGGATCGCCCGATCAGACTGACCAGCGCAAGCGCGATGCCGAGAAAGGCCAGGGGCCAGACGCCGGCACCGGGAAATCCGAGATCGTAGGCGAACCCTCCGATCGCGGCGGCGAGCACCGCGCCCCACAGCGGCAACAGGGGGCGTTCGGCAATCGCGGGCACCAGATCAGCCTAAGCGACCGCGTGTGCGTCTCAGGCGACGGTGCCGTAGGCCACCACACCGCGCCGGACGGAGTCGATCGCTGCGCGGGCGGTCGCACCGAGTTCGGCATCAGCCACGATCGAGACCTGGTCGAGCAGGTCGACCACCTGTTTCGTGAGGCGAACGAAATCGCCGGCGGCGAGCTCGGTATCGGCGAGCACCGTGCCGAGTCCGGCACCCCGAGCCCACGCGTGCATTGCAGAGGCGAGCGCGGGCGACGGCACTTCGCTGCCTGGCAGCCGATGCTCGCGCTCGAGGTCGTCGAGTACGCTCCACGTGTCGGTCGTGCGCTCGAAGGCGTCACGGAAGCGACCGCGCGGCAGCCGGTAATCGACGCCGCTGTCATCGCGACGCGGCTCGTAGACGAGTGCGGCAGCCATCGCAGCGAGCCCTGCTTCGTCGAGACCATCCCAGATGCCGCGGCGAAGGCACTCCGCGACCAGCAGGTCGCGTTCGCCGTAGATGCGCTTCAAGATGCGTCCTGACGACGTCGAGACGAGAGTGCCTTCAGTGTCTCGCTCGAGGTAGGTGAGCGATTCGAGCACCTCCGTCACGCGGTCGAAACGCTTGGCGACCTGGCCCGTGCGGGTGCGGATCTGGCGTGAGAGCTGCTCGTGCTCTTGCTTGAGCCGCCACCAGCGCTCCGCCCAGCGTGCGTGCGACTCGCGCTCGGCGCAGCCGTGGCACGGGTGGGCCCGCATCGCCTTGCGCGCAGCAGTGAGTTCGCGCTGCATCCGCTCGCGCTGACCGTGGGTCGGATTGCCCTTCGACGACTGACGCTCGATCTCGCCGATACGGCGTCGGAGCGCGGCATACTCGCCGAAATCGCCGAGATGGCAGCGCATGGCCTCATCGAAGCCCGCCATCGACTCCTCTTGCTTGCGAAGGGTGCGAGCGAGGTCGACGACCGCACGGTCGGCCTGGAACTGAGCGAACGAGAGTTCGAGGATCTGCCGCGTGCGCTCCCGACCGAACTGGTCGATGAGGTTGACGGCCATGTTGTAGGTCGGGCGGAAGCTCGAGTTCAGCGGATAGCTGCGGCGAGATGCCAGCGACGCGACCGCTTCGGGGTCGAGCCCGTCGACCCACTGGATGACCGAATGCCCTTCGATGTCGATGCCACGGCGCCCTGCCCGCCCGGTCAGTTGGGTGTACTCCCCCGGCGTGATCGGCACCCTCGCCTCGCCGTTGAACTTCTCGAGCTTCTCGAGAACGACCGAACGCGCAGGCATGTTGACGCCGAGCGCGAGCGTCTCGGTTGCGAACACGACCTTCAGCAGCTTCAGCTGGAAGAGCTCCTCGACGATCTCCTTGAACGCCGGCAGCATGCCCGCGTGGTGCGCGGCGACCCCGCGTTCGAGGCCCTCGAGCCACTCCCAGTATCCGAGCACTGCGAGGTCTTCGTCGCGCAGCATGCGCGCGCGCGACTCCACGATCTGCCGGATCTCGGATCGTTCGGACGATTCCGTGAGGCGGATGCCGCTGCGCAGCACCTGGCGCACCGCCTGGTCGCAGCCGACGCGCGAGAAGATGAACACGATCGCCGGCAGCAGGTTCTTGCCCTGCAGCATCGCCACGACCTCTGGCCGGTCGGCGCGACCGTTTCCGCGTGCTTCCCGGTGGTACCGGCCGCGATCACCGCCCCGCTGCCCGCGCGTGGAACGGCCCGCGATGGACCGGCCACCCGCCCGCGCGAGTTGCTTCAGCTCAGGGTTCACCCGATTCGTGGTGGCCTGACCGGACGAGTCGAAGAGGTCGAGCATCTTGGACTTCACGATCACATGCTGCTCGAGGGGCACCGGACGCTCTTCGGAGACGATCACGTCAGTGTCGCCCCGCACGGCTTGGAGCCAGTCGCCGAACTCCTCCGCGTTGGACACGGTTGCCGAGAGCGAGACCAGGCGCACCGCCTCGGGCAGGTGGATGATGACCTCTTCCCACACCGCTCCGCGGAACCGGTCGGCGAGATAGTGCACCTCGTCCATCACGACGTAGGCGAGGCGATCCAGCAGCGGTGAATCGGCGTAGAGCATGTTGCGCAGCACTTCGGTCGTCATCACGACGATGCGAGCGCCAGAGTTGATATTCGTGTCGCCGGTGAGCAGTCCCACCGAGTCGGCCCCCCAGGTGTCGACGAACTCCTGGTACTTCTGGTTCGAGAGCGCCTTGATGGGGGTCGTGTAGAAGACCTTCGCTCCGGACTCCTGCATCGCGAGGAACACCGCGAACTCGGCGACGACCGTCTTGCCGGCACCGGTCGGCGCGGCGACGAGTACGCTGCGGCCCTCGTCGAGCGCGCCGCACGAGGCCAGCTGGAACGGGTCGAGGTCGAATCGCAGCCCCGCGACGAAGTCGGCGAGACGCGGCTGGCGGCGCTGCTGGCGAGAATGCGCGTAGCGCTCGGCCGGCGAGAGGCTCATCACCCCTCCAGCCTAGACAGGCTCCCCGAATTCTCGGAGGTTGCGGCGCTCGACACGACGATCATGCAGATGTGTCAGGAACCAGGCGAGGAAGTACAGGATGATCATCGGAATCGCGAGCATGAACATCGAGATGACGTCGGCCGACGGCGTCGCGATCGCCGTGAACAGCACGATCACCAGAATCGCCACCCGCCATGACTTGATGATCGCCGCGGCGCTGATCACTCCGGCGAAGTTCAGCAGCACGATGAAGACCGGCACCACGAAGGCGATGCCGATCGCAACCACGAGCTTCAGCACGAAGTCGTAGTACTCCTTCGCGGTGAGGAACGACTCCCCGCCCTCTGGCACGAAGCTCATCATGAGCTTCACGATGTTCGGCAGCACGAACCACCCTGCAGCGCACCCGGCGAGGAACAGCGGGATGGCGGAAGCGAAGAACGCGAACGTGAAGCGACGCTCACGCAGGTTGAGTCCGGGGACCAGGAACGCGAAGATCTGGTACAGCCAGACCGGGCTCGACACGACCAGACCGAGCGTGAACGCCACCTGCAGACGCAGGTCGAACGCGCTCGAGATCGTCGGGAAGATCACGGCAGAGTCGCTGCCCTGCGCATCGGCCACGCGCCGCACAGGATCTTGGATCGCATCCCACACGAAAATGTCAGTGAGCCACCAGCCGAGACCGGCACCCACCACGATCGCGATCGCCGAGATGAAGAGGCGCTTGCGGAGCTCGATCAGATGCTGACCGAGCGACATCCGCTTTTCGCGGTCCTTCTCGCCGCGATCTTTCACCGCGGTCACCGGAGTCAGGAGTTCTTGCCGGATTCCGAAGCGTCGGACTTCGGCGTCTCATCGCCGGCAGCCGGGGCGTCGGGGTCGCTCTTGTCGGAGCGCACCTCGGTCTTGAGGATCTTCATCGACTGTCCGAGGCTGCGCGCAAGGGCGGGAAGCTTGGGAGCTCCGAAGAGCAGCAGGATGACCACGAGGATGATCAGCGCGTGCCAACCGGTGAAGCCTTGCCACATGGGAGTTCGTCCGTTCGTCGGTGAGGGTGACGACAGTCTACCTGTCGTTGATGTCGGCCCGTGGCGGACCGACTTCGGATGTTTCGGGATCAGCGTAGCCTGCGAGGCCCGCTGTTGCCCACTCGGCGACCACGCTTCTCGCCTCGGCCGGGGCCACGACGGTCACGAGGCCCGGAAGCCCTGCGACCAAGCGCTTGAGGCCGTGCACATGCGCCAGCCGCAGGGTCACCCGGAGGCGATCGCCGACCGTCTCGGTGCGCGAGTCTGCGAGGTAGTCGGCGAGGAGCGGGAGGGTCGCGGGCGAGACATCGACGACGACATCGAGATCGGAGTCCGAGCTCTGGAAGAGCGTATCGGGCACGACTCGGTCGGAGTGGTCGCCGATCGGCGCATCGGAGACCAGCAATTCGCTCATGCGGTCGACCCGGAAGTTGCGCACGTCTTCTCGCGTGTGACAGTAGGCCTGGAGGTACCAGTCGGCGTCTTGCGACAGGATGCGCAGTGGATCGACGCGCCGCCGCCCCGCGACGCCGAGCGCGTTCCGGTACTCGAATTCGAGCTGCCGGCCGCCGGTCACCGCCTCGCGAATGATCGCGAGAGAGGCATCCGCCTCGGATTCGGCGACGGCGAGCCGACTCGGTGCTGCCGAGGCTCCAGCCGTGAGCTTGGCCATGAGCGAGGCGAGCGATGCCCGCCCGGCGTTCTCGGGCGACGCCGAGAGGTACTGCAGCCCGGCGATGAGCGCGGCAGCCTCGCGAGCCGAGAGCCGCGGTGCATCATCGATCGCGACATGGTGCACGATGACGATCACGTCTTCGTCTTCGAACGAGTCCCAGTCGATGTCGAAGAGGTCATTGGGTTGGTAGGTGCCGGTCTCACCGGGCAACCCGGAGGTGGCGATGAGCCGAACGGCGTGGCGGATCTCGTCTTCGGACATGCCGAAGTGCGCCGCCGCCTCTGCCACGTCGACGACGCGCTGCTCGAGGAGGTAGGGCACGAACGAGAGCAGGAAGACGAGCTTGTCGGGCGCCTTCAGCGGCTTGGAGCGCTTGGCCATCACGCCTCCCCCTCGCGTGTCTCGCGGTGCGCCGCCGCTACGGCACGAAGTCGGTCGCGTACGGCACTCTGCAACGCCGCAGGTGAGAGCACTCGCACCTCGGGTCCATAGGCGGCGAGCTCGTCGGCGAACACCGCGGCGTCGGTGTAGTGCAGGCGGATGACCCCGGCGTCTTCGTCGCCCTCGATCGCCCGCTTGCCGAGCCGCACCTCGGCATCGCTGCCCGCGGTGACCGCGAGGTCGGCGACATTGCTCAGTCGGAGCTCTTGCAGTTCGGCGATGATGCGGTCTTGCACACCGAGCGGCGGAGCATCGAAGCTCGAGCCCGGCACGGATGTGACATCGCCGATGATGCGCGACAACAGGAAGGTGCGAGATGCCTGCGCGTCATGGTCGTACGCGTGCAGATGCCACCGACCGTCATGCAGCACCACGGCCAGCGGATCAGCTGTGCGACGACGCGGTTCGGCCTCTCCGGGCTTGAAGTAGCGGAAGCGCACCGTCTGACGGCGATCGAGTGCTTGCCGCAATGGTTCGAACGCCGTGTCGCGCACGCGAAGGCGCGGGGCGTAGCCGATCACGGGTTCGCGCGGCTCGATGCCGAGTGAGCGCAATTTCGTGAGTGCGCGCTGCGAGTCGGCCGAGAGCGACGCCTCGCGCCACACCTCGGCCGCCAGGCCGAGCAGCGCGAGTTCGTCGGGCGTGAACCGCACCTCATCGGGCAGATCGTACTGGCCCTTGGGGATGCGGTAGCGCAGCGCCTGGTTGTCGCCCGGGCGATCGGGCGACTCGACCGTCTCGAGCGGGATGCCGAGCTCGCGGATGTCGTCTTTGTCGCGCTCGAACTGCCGCTCGAGATTCGCATTCTGGCCGGCCGGATCGAACCGTTCGGCGTAGCCGCGCACCGTCGACAGGATCTCGGACTTCAGCAGCCCCGTCTCGGTGGCGAGCAGCGCGAGCACCAGGCTGAAGAGGCGATCCTCGACGGGGATCTTCGCTTCGACCTTGACCTCTCCACCGCTTGCCACAGGTGCGATCTTACTGAACCGCGGTGACGGCGACGGACGCCCGGAGCGGCTCAGATCACGCCGAGGATGTCGATCACGAAGAACAGTGTCGAATTCGCCGGGATCTTCTCGCTCGCCTGGTCTCCGTAGCCTTCGCTCGGCGGAATGACAACCGCGACCTGCGATCCGACCTTCGCGCCGATGATCGCCTTCGCGAAGCCCGGGATGACCTGGCTGTCTTCGCCGTCGGCGACGACCATGTTGGCCGGGGCGCCCTGCTCCCAGCTGGAGTCGAAGACCTCTCCCTCGGCCCACGTCACGCCGGTGTAGTGCACGACGACCGTGGCGCCGGACTCGACGACCTCACCCGACCCCTCCTTCAGCGTCTCGATCTCGACAGTCTCGAACGGGTCGGCCTTCGGTACGGTGATGCCGGGCCGCCCGTCGGGCGCGAGCACCACTGCAGGGAATCCGTCGCGGCTGAGACGCACCGCGCCGTCAGCGCGCGGCATGAACGCGCGGCGGATGTCGAGCACGAAGACCAGGCTGTCGCCCGGTGCGATGCCGAGCTGCTGATTGCCATCTGGGCCGAAGCCGTCTTTCTCGGGCACCACGACGCTGACTCGCGAACCGACCGAGCCGCACGTGAGCCCCTTGCTGAGGCCCGGCAGCGTCGCCGCCGACACCGTGAGCGGAACCGGCTCCTCATCACCGAAGCCGGTGACCTGCACCTCTTCGCCCGTGCCGCCGTTGAACACCGCGAGCCCGACGAGCGCCTGCTGGCCGTCGACGAGCCGCTCGCCGTCGCCGGCGATGACCTCGGTGCACTGGGTCTTCTCCGGCGCCAGCGGTGCCGGGAACTCGATCTTCGGCTTCTTGCCGAACTCCCCGGTCACCGTGATCGCGTCGGAGGAGTCTCCGGTCGACGCCTCGGGAGCGGGCGCCGAAGCGCACCCCGACAGGGTCAGGGCGATGATGCCGGCCGTGGCGATGAGCGCGAATGACGAGCGCACTGATCCTCGATTCTTGGGGTGAGCGGTGAGGGGCGTTGAAAGCCTACCGGCCCGGGCCGGCGGCATCGGTGTCGTCACCGGTGGCACCGGTGACATCGAGATCGTCGGCCGCGGACTGCTCGTCGTCGGCGCGCGAACGTATCGCCGCGGCATCCGCCTGCCTGACCCGCTTGCGCAGGCTCTTGTCGCTGACGGATCGCTCACCGAGCGCGCCGGGCGTCCACGCTTCGACGTCTTCGTCGCTGAACTCGGTCTTCGACGGGCGGCGTTTCAGCTCGGGCAGCACGGTGTTCGGCGCGAGGCGGCGGGCGGTGATGAGGAAGCCGGTGTGCGCGATCATGCGGTGGTCGGGGCGCACCGCGAGACCCTGCACGTGCCAGCCGCGCACCATCGTCTCGCTGGACTGCGGTTCGGTGTACTCCCCCGTGGCCCGGATCGCCTCGGCGACTCGAGACAGCTGGGTCGCGGTCGCGATGTAGCAGAGCAGCACTCCGCCGGGCTTGAGCGCCACCGACACTGATTCGAGGCACTCCCATGGCGCGAGCATGTCGAGCACCACCCGGTCGACCGATGCCGGCTCGACCGTCTCGGGCAGCACCTCGGCGAGATCGCCGAGGGTGATCGACCAGTTCTCGGGGTCGGCACCGTGGAAGGTCGCGACGTTCGCCCGGGCGACGCTCGCGAAGTCTTCGCGACGCTCGAAGGAGAAGAGGTGACCCTCGGCGCCGATCGCGCGGAGGAGCCACAACGAGAGCGCTCCGGACCCGACGCCGGCCTCGACGACCCGGGCACCCGGGAAGATGTCGGCTTGCGCGAGGATCTGGGCGGCGTCCTTCGGGTAGACGATCGCCGCTCCGCGCGGCATCGACATGACGAAGTCGGTGAGCAACGGGCGCAGCGCGAGGTACTCGATGCCGACCTGGTTGGCCACGACCGATCCGTCGGGCAGCCCGATCAGGTCATCGTGCGCGATCAGGCCCTTGTGGGAATGAAAATGCGCCCCCGGCTGAAGGGTGATCGTGTGCAGGCGGCCCTTCGGACCCGTGAGCTGCACGCGATCGCCGACCCGGAACGGGCCGCTCTGCTCTCCGCGGCTCGCGTTCACGCCGTGGCCTCGCGATCAGCGAGGAGCGATGCGACATCTGCGACGGTCGTGCCGTCGAGCGTCGGCCAGTGCGCAGTCGACGGGTACTCGTCGAGCGCGAGGATGTTGGGCACCGCGATCGTGATCGCGCCGGATGCGAACGCCGAGGCGAGCCCTGGGGGCGAATCTTCGATCGCGACGCACTCGGCGATGTCGACGTCGAGCAGCGCCGCCGCCAACAGGTAGGGCTCGGGGTGCGGCTTCGCATTCTCGACGCTGTCACCCGTCACGATCACGTCGAACGCCTCGAACGGGATCGCCGAGATGACGTCATCGGCCATCGAACGGATCGACATGGTCACGAGGGCGGTCGGCACGGATGCATCGCGAAGCGCCAGCAGCAGCTCGCGGGCGCCGGGCCGCCATGGAACGCCGTGCTCGCGCAGCTGCTCTCGCACCCGATCGGTCAGCCGGTGCACGATCGTGTCGAGGTCGAGGTCGACTCCCTTCGCCTGGAAGAACGCCGCACCGTCCCACAGACCGCTGCCGACGAGTTCGAGCGCGTCTTCGTGGGTCCAGGTGCCGCCGAAGGACTCGATGAGCTCTTCTTCGGCAGCCATCCAATAGCGTTCGGTGTCGACGAGGGTGCCGTCCATGTCCCAGAGGACTGCGGCGGGGAGGCGAGTGGTCACAACCGGCAAGTCTACGGGCACGGCCTATTGTGGAGGTGAACCCGGAGATCCGGGGCGGGAAGCGGGGCACCAGGAGTGAATCAGCCGGCCGGTTTCGAGGGCGGAAGGCTGCTCGTCGTCGCATTCGAAGGATGGAACGACGCCGGAGAGGCGGCGACCGGGGCAGCGAAGCTGCTCGTCGAGCGTCTCGGTCTCGTCGAGATCGCAGCAGTCGACCCCGAGCTGTACTTCGACTACCAGTTCACCCGACCGACGATCGTGGTCGGTGAAGACGGCGCACGCCGGCTGGAGTGGCCCGGCGCCGCGATCATGGGCCCGGGCGGTGAGACCGACGTCGACGACGACGAACTGGTCACCGGCCCCGGCGCCGACACGCTGCACGTGCTCCTCGGGGCAGAGCCTGCCCGCAGCTGGAAGGGCTTCGCCGCCGAGCTCATCGATGCGGCCCTCGCGGCCGACATCGAAGGCATCGTGCTGCTCGGTGCCATGCTCGCCGATGCCCCGCACACGCGACCGCTCTCGGTCTTCGCGTCGAGCGAGAACTCCGAGGTGCGCGCTGCGCTCGGCGTCGAGCGCTCCAGCTACGAGGGCCCCGTCGGCATCCTCAGCGTGATCGCCGATCAGGCAGAGCGCGTGGGCATCCCGACCGTGTCGCTCTGGGCCTCGGTGCCGCACTACGTGCACAACGCGCCGTCGCCGAAGGCCGTGCTCGCGCTGCTCGGCAAGGTCGAGGAGCTCACCGGCCTCTCGATTCCCCGCGGCACGCTCGAGATCGACGCGAAGGCCTGGGAGGCCGGCGTCGACGCGCTCGCCTCCGACGACGACGAGATGGCCGGGTACATCACGCAGCTCGAACAGGCCCGCGACGCGGTCGACGCCCCTGAGGCGAGTGGCGAGGCGATCGCACAGGAGTTCGAGCGGTACCTGCGGCGGCGCGGTGATGGCCCCGAGGGTCGCGCCGACGGGCGCCCCACGCCCTAGCGTCCACCGCTCGAACTAGCATTGACGCATGGAACAGCGTCGGGCTGTGCATGTGGTGACCGGGGCGGCCGGCGGGGTCGGGCGCAGTATCGCCGAGGCCCTGCTTCGGAGTGGTGCCGGGGTCGTCGTCGTCGACGTCGCAACTGCCGGGTGGCTCGACGATGTCGCCTCCGGCGCAGCGATCGTCGGCGACGCGGGAGATGCCTCGGTGCTGTCGGCCGCCACCGACCGGGCACGCGAGCTCGGCGAGCTCACTGGCTGGGTCAACAACGCAGCGGTGTTCCGGGACGCCTGGCTGCATGAGGCGGGCAGCGACGCCGTGCTCGACATCGTCGACGCGATCTTGAGGCCGACCATGGCAGGTGCGGCGGCTGCGATCGAGGAATTCCTCCGGACGGGCGTCAGCGGGTCCGTCGTGAACGTATCCTCGCACCAGGCGCAGCGAGCGGTGCGGGGTGCACTGCCCTACGCCGTGGCGAAAGCAGCGCTCGAAGGGCTGACTCGCGCCATGGCCGTCGACTACGGGCCGCGCGGTATCCGCACCAATGCCGTCGCCCTGGGCTCCATCGTGACCGATCGCTACGCTCAGCACGTGGAAGGCCTCGACGTCGTCTCTCGGGCGGCCACGGAACGGCAGATCGCACACCTGCATCCGCTCGGCCGCCCCGGGGAGACCGAGGAGGTCGCGAGCGCCGTGGCCTTCCTGCTCTCCGACGCTGCATCGTTCATCAACGGCGCCGTCATTCCGGTCGACGGCGGCCGGGCTGCCCAGGGACTCGACCCCGAGGAACGCTGAGCGCGCGGTCGCGCGGGGTCCGGCCGGTCGCGGGGTCAGGCGCTGAGCACGCCAGTGCCGAGCAGCACGAAGATCGTGATGCCGAGCAGTACGCGATAGATCACGAACGGCAGGAAGCTGCGCTTCGAGATGTAGTTCATGAAGAACGCGATCACGAGAATGGCGACGACGAACGCGACGAGGGTCGCCGCGGCCGTCTCGATCGGTCCGTACACCGAAGGCTCGCCCCAGCTCTTGAAGAGCTGGAAGAAGCCGCTGCCGAACACCGCCGGTATCGCGAGCAGGAACGCGTAGCGAGCCGCGGCAGCACGCTCGTAGCCGAGGAAGAGGCCGATCGTGATCGTGCCGCCCGACCGCGAGACGCCGGGAACGAGCGCGAGCGACTGCGCGAGACCGAAGTAGAGCCCGTGCGGCACGGTGAGGTCGTCGAGCTTGCGGCGCTTGGCACCGGCCCAGTCGGCGAGCCCGAGGATGAGCCCGAACACGACGAGCATCGTCGCGACGATCCAGAGCGAGCGGAGGCTCGTCTCGATCTCGTCTTGGAACAGGATGCCGAGCACCACGATCGGCACCGAGCCGATGATGATGAGCCAACCCATGCGCGCGTCGGGGTCGTTCCGCGGAACCCTCCCGGTGAACGAGCCGAACCAGTGCGAGACGATGCGCACGATGTCGCGCCAGAAGAACACCACGACGGCCGCTTCGGTGCCGAGCTGTGTGATGGCCGTGAACGCCGCACCGGGGTCTTGGGCCCCGGGCAGGAACTCCCCCAGGATGCGCAGGTGGGCGCTCGAGGAGATGGGAAGGAACTCGGTGAGCCCCTGCACGAGGCCGAGGATGAGCGCTTCGATCACGTGGTGCATCCGCCTTCCGCCTCCGCGGAAGTCGGAGGAATGAGATCGGTCAGTAGTCGAGAGGAGGTCGCGCAGGACCTGCCTCCCGAAGACTCACTGATTCGATCAGTAGTCGAGGAGGAGGTCCCGCAGAACCTGCCTTCCGAAGACTAATGCGTCGAGTGGCACCCGCTCGTCAACGCCGTGGAACATCGCCGGGAAGTCCAAGCCGTCTGGCAGCTTCAGCGGCGCGAAGCCGTAGCCGGCGATGCCGAGCCGACTGAGCGCCTTGTTGTCGGTGCCACCCGAGAGCAGGTACGGGAAGACCGGCACGCCGGGGTCGTGCACCTCGAGCGAGCGCTTCACGGCATCGACCAGGGCGCCGGATGTCGCGGCCTCGAGCCCGACGTCGCGGTGCACGATCTCGATGTCGACGAGGTCGCCGATGAGCGCCTGCACCTCGGCGAGCACGGCGTCTTCTTCGCCGGGCAGCGTGCGGATGTCGATGAGCGCCTCGGCCCGGTCGGGGATGACGTTGTGCTTGTAGCCCGCGGTCAGCAGAGTGGGGTTCGACGTGGTGCGCAGGGTCGCCGTGATGAATCCCGAGGCCGAACCGGTGGCGAGGGCGAGTTCGTCGGGCGAGACCTGTTCTGCGTCGACGCCGAGGACGCCCGCGATCTCGCCGAGCAGTTCACGGGTGGTGTCGGTGAGGCGGATCGGCCATTCGGTGCGCCCGAGGGTCGCCACCGCCTCGGCGAGCTTCGTGATCGCGTTGTCGCGGATGAGTCGTGAGCCGTGCGCCGCGACACCTCGTGCGACGAGGCGGATCCAGAGCAACGACTTCTCCCCGGTCTGCAGCAGGTAGGCGCGACGGCCACCGACGGTGATCGAGTAGCCGCCGACCTCGCTGATCGCCTCGGTCGCCCCCGCGAAGAGTTCTGGGTGATGGTCGACGAGCCATCCGGAGCCGAGGCCGCCGCCGGCCTCTTCGTCGGCGAAGAACGCCACGATGAGATCGCGGGCCGGCTGCGAACCCGAACCGATGATGTCGCCGAGGGCGGTCAGCATCATCGCGTCCATGTCTTTCATGTCGACGGCGCCACGGCCCCAGAGCATGCCGTCGCGCACCTCGCCCGCGAACGGGTCGACGCTCCAGTTGCGGGCGTCGGCCGGCACGACGTCGAGATGCCCGTGCACGACCAGCGCCGGCTTCGAGGAATCTCGGCCGGGCACGCGCGCGACGACGCTCGTACGCCTCGGTTCGGGCTCGAAGAGCTGCGGCGCGAGTCCGAGCGCGGCGAGCCGTGCCTCGACGTATTCGGCGGCTTCGCGCTCACCGTTCGCCCGGCCCTCACCGTAGTTCGAGGTGTCGAAGCGGATCAGGTCCCGTGCCACGGTTGCCGTCTCGTCGAGCTCGGCGGCAGGGGTGATCTCGGAGGGTGACGGGGCCATGCCTCTCACGCTAGCCGGGGCATCCGTCGATGGCCAGCGTGTCGGAAGCGCCCCGGAAACCGTGCTAATGTCTTCTCTCGGGCCACCGAGGAATCGGAAGGGCCTGACACGAGCGCGGGTGGCGGAAATGGCAGACGCGCTAGCTTGAGGTGCTAGTGCCCTAACGGGCGTGGGGGTTCAAGTCCCCCCTCGCGCACGCTTGTGTCGAAAAGGCCGGATCAATTCTGATCCGGCCTTTTCGCATTTCCGGGAGCGGATCTCTCATCCGGGACGGTCGGCACTGCCGACTTGCCGTATTCGAACATGTGTTCGAAACTGTGAGGGTGACCATGACCGCTCCCCTCGCCCCGGCCGAAGTGCCCTCGCGCGTCGAGGAGCTGCAGGCTCGCATCCGCGGGATGCAGGCGACACGGCTCGATTCGAAGCTCGTGCCGACGCATCCCGCCTTCGAACGGGTGCTCCCGGGCGGCAGCCTTCGTGAAGGCACCGTCGTCTCCGTCGAGGGTTCCACGACCCTGCTCATGGCGCTCATGGCCGGCCCATCCGCGAGCGGGCGCTGGGTCGCCGTCGTCGGCATGCCCGAGTTCGGTGTCGAGGCGGCAGCTCGGTTCGGCATCGACCTCGAACGGCTCGTGCTCGTGCCCGATCCCGGGCGGCAGTGGCTCACCGTGGTCGCCGCGCTCGCCGACGTCATCCCCGTCGTGACGGTGCGACCGGTCGGCAGGGTGGCGCCTGCTGAGACCTCGCGACTGACCGCCAGACTCAGGCAGCGCGGCACCGTGCTGCTCGTCGCCGGCGAGTGGCCGGGCAGCGATGCGAGCCTCGGGGTCGAGGCGAGCGAGTGGCACGGGCTCGAGCTGGGACACGGCCATCTCAGCGACCGCGATGTCGTCGTCTCCGCGGGTGGGCGCGGGGAGTTCGGCCGGCGGGCCCGATCCCGCCTGCAGCTTCCAGATCGGTCGCTCGCCTTCCAGGCCGCCGATGACGCGCCCCCCGCGCCCGTGCATCTCGCCGAATACGAGCGGCGGGCCGTCTGATGATCATCGACCCCACCCGCACGATCGTGCTCTGGTGCCCCGACTGGCCCGTGTTCGCGGCCTGCCGAGAGGCGGGCATCGATCCTTCCGCGCCCGTCGCGCTCACCGACGGCGGTCAGGTCTTCGCCTGCTCTGCGGCGGCGCGGCGCGATGGCGTCGTGCGCGGCGTGAAGCTGCGCGAGGCGCAGTACCGCTCCCCCGGCCTCACCCTGCTCGACTACGACGCCTCGCTCGACGTGCGCGTGTTCGAACCGGTCGTGCGGCGAGTCGAAGAGACGGTTCCGGGCGTGCAACTCATCCGCCCAGGCACGCTCGCCATGCGGGCTCGCGGGCCCGCTCGCTACTACGGCGGTGAGGATGCCGCGGCGCGGGCGTTGCTCGACACCGTCGCCGAGCTCGGGGTGGCCGGTGCACGCGTGGGGATCGCCGACGGGCCCTTCGCGGCCGAGCAGGCGGCCAGGGCGGCCGGCGAGTCACCGGTGGGCATCGTCGCGCCCGGGGCATCCGCTGCATTCATCGCGCCGTTGCCCGTGGGTCTCGTCGTCGATGCCCGCACCTCGACCCTGTTGAACCGGCTGGGGGTGCGAACCCTCGGTGAGTTCGCCGCGCTGCCCGAAGCCGACGTGCGTCGCCGCTTCGGTGCGGCGGGTGCCTTCGCCCACGACCGTGCATCGGGCCGCGAACAGGCCAGGGTGCTCGCCCGCACGCCTCCTCCCGAGTTCGAGGTCGCGCAGGAGTTCGAACCACCGCTCGACCGCATCGACCAGCTCGCCTTCGCCTTCAGGGTGCTGGCCGACGAGTTCATCGAGCGCATGCGGGCGAAGCGGCTCGTGTGCACCGGCATCCGCATCGAGATCGACGACGAGGGCGGCGGCCATTCCAGCCGCAGTTGGCTGCATCCGCGCTGGTTCACGCCCGCCGACGTGGTCGACCGGGTGCGCTGGCAGCTGCAGGGCGCCGGTACCGCCGACAGCGCGCTCACCTCGCCCATCGTGCGACTGCGCGTCGTGCCCGAACGCATCGACTCGACCGGAAACCACGAAGAGGGGCTCTGGGGCGGCGGGCCCGACGAGCGCGTGCATCACGGCCTCACCCGGGTGCAGAGCATGCTCGGGCATGATGCGGTCGTGACCGCCGCGATCGGCGGCGGCCGCATGCTCGCCGACCGCCAGGTGCTCGTGCCGTGGGGCGATCGGGCGCCCGAGCGTGTCGGCGAGGCAGCGCCCTGGCCGGGCAGCCTGCCCGCGCTCGCTCCCGCCAGCGTGTTCCGCGAGCGACTGCCGATCGCGCTGCTCGACGCCGGCGGCAGCGTCGTCACGATCGACGGGCGCGGTGCGATCTCGGCGAATCCCGAACGATTCGCGCTCGCCGGCGGTGCCGCCGCTCCCGTGCGGGCCTGGGCCGGGCCTTGGCCCGTCGTCGAACGCTGGTGGGACGCCGAGCACGCCAAGCGCGTGCACCGCTTCCAGATCGTCGACGACGACGGCTGCGCGTGGCTCCTCGTGCGCGACGACGAGGGCTGGTGGGCCGAGGCGAGGTACGACTGAGCGGGCGGTGGTCGTGTGGAACGAACGGGTTGATTCGATGGGCGGTGGCTGATGGGCTGGAACAATCCCGGCATCCCGTGGTCTGAGCTCGAGCGCAAGCTCTCCGATGCACGGCGGCCGGGTGCGCCCAAGCTGCCCGGCGACGGCGGCGACAGTCCGGCGTGGAGTCGGAAGCGGCATCCGTATCGACCGGCCGGTGACCTCGAAACGCCCACAGGGCCGGTCGTTCCCTATGCCGAACTGCACGCGCACTCGAACTTCAGCTTCCTCGACGGCGCCTCCTCCCCTGAACAGCTCGTCGAAGAGGCGCACCGGCTGGGGCTCTCCGGGCTCGCGGTCACCGATCACGACGGCTTCTACGGCATCGTGCACTTCGCCGAGGCGGCCGAGAGCTTTCCCGAGCTCACGACCGTCTTCGGCGCCGAGCTCTCACTCGGCCTGAACGGCCCGCAGAACGGCTTCGCCGACCCCGAGGGCGAGCACCTCCTCGTGCTCGCTCGACGTGAAGCGGGGTATCACCGGCTGGCTGGTGCCATCACCGCGGGCCAGCTCGCCGGCGGTGAGAAGGGGCGCCCCGTGTACTCCCTCGAAGAGCTCGCCGAGCGCGCAAGGGGCGAGTGGATCGTGCCGACCGGGTGCCGCAAGGGGGCCGTGCGACGTGCACTCGCCGAAGGCGGGGAGGATGCCGCGGCGCACGAGCTCGACCGTCTCATCGCGCTCTTCGGCCGCGACAACGTCGTCGTCGAGCTCTTCGATCACGGACACCCGTTCGACCAGCAGGCGAACGACGCGCTCGCCGGGCTCGCCGAGCGCGCCCGGTTGCCGCTGCTCGCGACGAACGCCGTGCACTACGCGACCCCGCCCGAGCACCGTCTCGCCGCGGCCCTCGCCGCGGTGCGGGCACGCCGCAGCCTCGACGAGCTCGACGGCTGGCTGCCGTCATCCGACCAGCTGCACCTGCGCAGCGGCGCCGAGATGGCCCGCCGATTCGCCCGCTACCCCGGCGCGGTCGCCCGTTCGGTGACGCTCGCCGACGAGCTCGGGTTCACCCTGCGAAGCGCCCGTCCGAAGCTGCCGAAGCAAGAGGTGCCCGAAGGGCACACGCCGATGAGCTGGCTGCGGGTGCTCGTCTGGCAGGGGGCCGAGCAGCTCTATCCCGGCGTGCCGCCGCACGTGCGCGAGCGGATCGAGCGCGAGCTCGACGTCATCGAACTGAAGGACTTCTCGGGCTACTTCCTCATCGTGCACGACATCGTGGCCGAGGCGCGGCGGCGGGGCATCCTGTGCCAGGGGCGCGGTTCGGCGGCGAACTCGGCCGTCTGCTATGCACTGCGCATCACCGCGGTCGATTCGATCGGGTACGGGCTGCCGTTCGAGCGGTTCCTCTCCGCGCTCCGCGATGAAGAGCCCGACATCGACGTCGACTTCGACTCCGACCGGCGCGAAGAGATCATCCAGTACGTCTACGACAAGTACGGCCGCCAGAACGCGGCACAGGTCGCGAACGTCATCAGCTACCGACCAAAAGTCGCGGTGCGCGACATGGCGAAGGCGCTGGGGTACTCCACCGGCCAGCAGGACGCCTGGTCGCGGCAGGTCGAACGCTGGGGCGCAGTGGTCGAGACCGACGACCATGACATCCCGGCGTCCGTCGTGGAGCTGGCCGAGCAGGTGCTCGGCTTTCCGCGACACCTCGGCATCCACTCGGGCGGCATGGTGCTCACGGACCGCCCCGTCGGAGAGGTCGTGCCGATCGAGCACGCCCGCAAAGAGCGGCGCACCGTGGTGCAGTGGGACAAAGACGATTGCGCATGGATGGGCCTCGTGAAGTTCGACCTCCTCGGCCTCGGGATGCTCGCCGCACTGCAGTACACCTTCGATCTCATACGTGAGTCGACCGGCGAGGTGTGGGAGCTCCAATCGTTGCCGAAAGAGGAGCAGGCGGTCTACGACATGCTCTGCCGAGCCGACTCGATCGGCGTGTTCCAGGTCGAGAGCCGGGCGCAGATGGGCACGCTCCCCCGACTGAAACCCCGTTGCTTCTACGACCTCGTCGTCGAGATCGCCCTCATCCGGCCCGGTCCGGTGCAGGGCGGTGCAGTGCATCCGTACATCCGGCGGCGCACGGGCGAAGAAGCTGTCAGCTACCTGCATCCGAAGCTCGAGCCGGTGCTCGAACGCACCTTGGGGGTTCCGCTCTTCCAGGAGCAGCTCATGCAGATGGCGGTCGCGGTCGGCAACTGCGACGCGGCGGACGCCGACCAGTTGCGGCGTGCCATGGGCTCCAAGCGGGGTGTCGAGAAGATCGAGCGGCTGAGGGCGAAGCTCTACGCGGGCATGGCCGAGAACGGCATCGAGGGCGAGGTCGCCGACTCGATCTACGCGAAGATCGAGGCATTCGCGAACTTCGGCTTCGCCGAGAGCCATGCCCTGAGTTTCGGGTTGCTCGTCTACGCGAGTTCGTGGCTGAAGCTGCACTACCCCGGAGCGTTCCTCGCAGCCCTGCTGCGCGCGCAGCCGATGGGCTTCTACTCGCCGCAGACGCTCACAGCCGACGCGCGCCGCCACGGGGTCGAGGTGGTGCGCCCCGATATCCTGCGGTCGGGCGTGCACGCCGGGCTCGAGGCGAGAGATGTTGCCGCGTCATCCGCCGACGCCGACGATGATGACGGATGCCGCGCGCCGACCGGCCTCGATGCGTGTGCGCACGCCGTGCAGCCGCCGATCATCAAGGACTTCGATCGGCGCGCACCCGACCGTGGTGCCGAGCACCGCCGTGATGGCGCCTTCATGGTGCGGCTCGGCCTCGCCGACGTCACCTCCATCGGCCGGGCCGTTGCCGATCGCATCGTCGAAGAACGCGAAGCTCGCGGGCCGTATCGCGACATGGCCGATGTCTCACGACGCGCGGCACTCGATGCGACCCAGCTCGAGGCGCTCGCCGCTGCCGGCGCATTCGACGGATTCGGGCTCGAACGGCGTGAGGCGCTGTGGCTCGCCGGTGAGGCGGCGCACGACCGTGAAGAGTACCTCGCGGGCTCGGTCGTGGTCGTGCAGCCTCCCCTGCTGCCGATGCTGAGCCCGGGCGAGCAGGTCGTCTACGACCTCTGGGCCACGGGCATCGCCCCCGACGACCACCCCATCAGGCATATCCGCGAGCGGCTCGACGAGCGCGGCGCCATCCGCATCGACCGCCTGCAGCAGGCAGAATCGGGCCGTCGCATCGAGGTGGGCGGGGTGGTCACCCACCGTCAGCGCCCGGCGACCGCGAGCGGCATCACCTTCCTGAACCTCGAAGACGAATCCGGCACGCTGAACGTCATCGCCGGCGTCGGGGTGTGGAACCGCTACCGTCGCATCGCCCGCGAGGCGCCGGCCATGATCGTGCGCGGCATGCTCGAACGCTCACCTGAGGGCGTCACCAACCTCGTCGCCGATCGATTCGAGTCGCTCACCGTGTCGGCGCCGCATCGATCACGCGACTTCCGTTAGCCTCGACCGGTGCCCGTGACACCCCGCGACGAACGTCGACACGATCCCCATGACCGCTACGGCAGCGACGTGCTCGCCGGTGATTGGAAGGCGCGCGGGCGCACGGTGATTCCCACGGTCGAAGCCGAACGCGAACTCGTCGTCGAGCTCGCCGACGACGGCTTCTGCGGGGCGATCATCGGCATCGCGAAGGGCATCGTGACCCTCGAAGACCGCTTCGGCGGCACCCGGATGTTCCCGCTCGGCCACGGCTTCCTCGTCGACGGTCGAGCCGTGCAGCTCGTCGCGCCGAAACCGAAGGCACCGACCGGCCGCATGCGCACGGCCTCAGGATCGTTCGCCGTCGAGTCGGCCCCGGCCCGGGTCGCCCTGCCGAGCCGCATCTTCGTCGAGGGGCGCCACGACGCCGAGCTCGTCGAGAAGGTCTGGGGCGCCGACCTCCGCATCGAGGGCGTCGTCGTCGAATACCTCCAGGGCGTCGACGTGCTCGCCGACGTGCTCACCGACTTCAAGCCGGGGCCCGGCCGCAAGGCGGGCGTGCTCGTCGATCACCTCGTGCCGGGGTCGAAGGAGCAACGCATCGCCGACGCAGTCGCGCGCGGTCCCCACTCGGCGAACGTGCTCGTCGTGGGGCATCCGTTCATCGACATCTGGCAGGGCGTGAAACCCGCCCGTCTCGGCAAGACGGCCTGGCCGGTGATTCCCAAGGGCACCGAGTGGAAGCACGGCGTCTGCGACGCGTTCGGCTGGCCGCACGCCGAGCAGGCCGACATCGCGCGTGCATGGCAGCACATCCTCGGCCGGGTCCGCGGCTACGGCGATCTGGAGCCGGCCCTCCTCGGCCGGGTCGAGGAGCTCATCGATTTCGTGACCGCCCCCGCGTAGCCTGCCTGCCGCCGCCGATCAGACCGAGAAGCCGCCGTCGCTCGAGATGAGCTGGCCCGTGACCCATCGGGCCTCGTCGGAGACGAGGAATCGCACGAGGCGTGCCGCGTCGTCGGGGGTGCCGAGTCGACCGCTCGGTTGCGTCTTGGTGAGCGCCGCGCGCGTGGCATCGTCCATCCAACCGGTGTCGACCGGCCCGGGGTTCACCAGATTCGCCGTGATGCCGAACGGCGCCAGTTCGCGAGCTGCCGCGATGATGATTCGGTCGAGCGCCCCCTTGCTCGCCCCGTACGGCACGTTGCCCACGACGTGGTCGCTCGTGAGTGCGACGACGCGCCCGCCGCCGGCGGAGACCTGCCCGGCGAACGACCGCAGGAGCAGCCACGCTGCCCGGGTATTGACGGCGAAGTGCCGGTCGAAGCTCTCGACCGTGGTGTCGAGGATGCCCGAGTCCACACTCTCGGCGTGCGAGAGCACGAGCGCTCCGACCGGGCCGAGCTCAGCTGACACCTGGTCGATGAGCCGCCCGGGTACTTCGGGGTCGGCGAGATCGGCGTCGATGCCGAGCGCGCGCACGCCGAGCGCGTGAAGGTGGGCTTCGAGAGCGGCCGGGTCCCGGTCGGGATCGCCGCCCAGCGGCATCCGCCGGTCGTAGTCGCCGAGAAAGCTGAAGGCGACGTCCCAGCCGTCGGCGGCGAGGGACGTCGCGATCGCCCAGGCGATGCCGTTCCGGCGCCCTGCGCCGGTGATCAGGGCGACGGGTGGTGACATGAGCGCTCCTAGACGATCGTGGTGCCGAAGGCGAGGCCGAGCAGGTACGTGACCGCAGCCGCGCCGAGGCCGATGGCGAGCTGCCGAAGGGCGCGCTTGAGCGGCGAGGCTCCGGAGAGCAGCCCGACGATCGCCCCGGTCGCGAGCAACGCGATGCCGACGAGCACGGTGGCCGTGATGATCGCGGCCAGCCCGGTCATGCCGAAGAGGTACGGCAGCACGGGGATCAGGGCGCCGGAGGCGAAGAAGCAGAAGCTGGAGATCGCCGCCGAGAGGCCGGTGCCGACTGCCTCGTCGTCGTGCTCGATGACGTTCAGCGCATCGGTCGGCGCGTGCGCCTGTTCTGCCGCGTGCACCCGAGCGACCACGAGTGCGGCGTGCTCGACGGCATCACGCTCGTCCATGCCGCGAGCACGGTAGACGAGGGCGAGCTCGTTGGCGTCGATATCGAGGTCGGGCAGCGCGTCGCGCGCGGTCGGATCGGGAGCGGATGCCTCGAGCAGCTCGCGCTGCGATCGCACCGAGACGTACTCCCCCGCTCCCATCGACAGTGCGCCGGCGAGGAGGCCCGCGATGCCCGTGAACAGCACGACCGCGGCGGGCACACCGGTGGCCCCGATGCCGAGAACGAGCGCGAGGTTCGAGACGAGTCCGTCGTTGGCGCCGAAGACGGCCGCGCGGAACGTGCCGGCGAGGCGGCGCCGGCCGCGCGCGGCGAGGCCGCGAACCACCTCGCCGTGGATGCGCTCGTCGGCGGCCATCGCGGCGGTCGCGTCGGGGTCGGTCGCATACGGAGAGCGTGCCTCGGCGCGCTGTGCGAGCGCGAGCACGAAGATCGATCCGAACCGTCGGGCGAGTGCTCCGAGCAGTCGCGTGCGCACGTCGGCGCGTGGAACGCCGCGATCGTCGCCGTCGAGCAGCGCGAGCCAGTGCGCCTCATGGCGCCCTTCGGCCGCCGCCAGCGCGAGCAGGATGTCCCGCTCCTCGCCGTCTCGACGTGCCGCGAGCTCGCGATACACGGCGGCTTCAGCCCGCTCGTCGGCGAGGTATCTGCGCCACCGCGCACGGTCCGCGGAGGTGCCCGCTGACTGATCGTCGCTCATTCTGCTCCCGTTTCACGGCGGGCTCGGGTGGCCGCAGCCATGACTCGTCCCGCGCCATCGCATGCTGCCGCTCGCACGGCCGACAGTCACGATATCGGCCGTGCCCGCAGTGGAGCCGGGCTTCGGCGCGATTGGCAGGATTTCGGAACGCCGAACCGCAGCGGCCGAAACGCCGGACATGTGCCGTGCGGACTCAGCTGACGAGTCGATTCCAGCCGTCGCCGTCGACGTGCTCGAAGATGAGGTTCGTCTCCGTGTGTGCGACGGCGGGATGCCCAGTGAGGTAGGCGAGTACGAACTCGCGCAGTTCTTCTGCATCTCGCGCCGCGACGTGGATCAGGTAGTCCTCGGCACCGGCCATGTGGAACACGCCGAGCACGCCGGGCAGGTGCGGAACCGCCTGCCGGAACGCATCGATCTCATTGCGGTCGTGTTTGACGAGACGGATCGCGATCAGGGCCTGCAGCGAGACGCCGAGCGAGGCGAGATCGACGTCGACCCGGTAGCCGCGCACGGTGCCGAGGCTCTGCAGCCGACGAAGCCGGAGCGATACCGTGGACTCGGCGACCCCGACCTCCGCGGCGAGTGCGGCGCCCGAGGCGCGAGCATTCGTCGATAGGGCCTGCAGGAGCGCCCGATCGACTCGATCGAGTTCTGGTTTCTGCGCCACTGTGGGTCTCCTCGTGAGTCGAGATTGCAGAAGATTCGGAATTTCGAGCATATCTTACGGATGCTGCAAGTCGAGTTGCCGAATCATGAAGATTCTGTTTGATTCGACCCATGCAGACATCGTCGTCGCACCTCGAGACCCGCGCCGTGCACGGTGGCATGGCGGGCGTTCGAGAGAGCGGATCCCATGTGCCCGTCATCGATTTCTCGACGACCAACCCCCTCGGCGACGTCGAGAGCGGTGGCGCGTCGTATGAAGAGCTCGCCACCGGCCACGACCTCGGCGACGGGCGCTCGGCCGTCTACCAGCGACTCTGGCAGCCCGGCGTGGCGCGCTTCGAAGACGCTCTCGCAGGCCTCGAGGGCACGGAGGGCGCCGTTGCGTTCGCGAGCGGCATGGCGGCGCTCGCCGCCACGCTGATCGCCACGGCTTCCGCCGGACGCCCGCATGTCGTCGCGGTGCGCCCACTGTACGGCGGCACCGACCACGTCCTCGCGAGCGGTCTCCTCGGCACCGAAGTGACCTGGACGGATGCCGCGGACATCGCCGCGGCCGTGCGCCCCGAGACGGGACTCGTCATCATCGAAACACCGGCGAACCCCACGCTCGAGCTCGTCGACATCCGAGCCGTCGCGGACGCGGCGGGCGATGTGCCGCTCCTCGTCGACAACACCTTCGCGACACCGGTGCTGCAGCGCCCGGTCGAACACGGCGCGACACTCGTGCTGCACAGTGCCACGAAGTACCTTGGCGGCCACGGCGACGTCATGGGCGGCATCGTGGCCGGCGACCGGGCCTGGATCGAGCGGTTGCGTCAGGTGCGAGCGCTCACGGGCGGGCTCCTGCATCCCATGGCCGCCTACCTGCTGCACCGGGGGCTGCGCACCCTCCCCCTCAGGGTTCGCGCACAACAGGCCACTGCGGCGATGATCGCCGAACGGTTGCTCGCGCATCCCGCGGTCGCGCACGTGCACTACCCCGGCCTGCCAGGCCAGGATCCGAATGGTCTCCTCGGCAGGCAGCTCGAAGGGGCCGGATCCGTCATCGCCGTCGAACTGGTCGGCGGGTACGAGGCCGCTGCCCGATTCACCGAATCGTGCGAGCTGATCACGCACGCCGTCTCACTCGGCGGCGTCGACTCGCTCGTGCAGCATCCGGCCTCACTGACCCACCGGCCCGTGGCCGGTGAAGCCAAACCCGATGCGGGCATCGTGCGACTCGCGATCGGTCTCGAGCACGTCGACGACCTCACCGACGACCTCATGACCGCGCTCGATCGCGCGGCCGAGCTCGGTGGGCTGCACGGGATCGGTGCGACGAAGACGCTTCGAAGCGCCGGCGCCGAAGTTCGCTGAGTCCGCCGCCGAAGCACGCGCCGCCGACTCAGTCCTGTGTCGTCGGCTGACGTTCGGCGGGCGCGTTCTCGGGCGCGGGATTCCGGATTCCGATCCACGACACGACGCCGCCGACGACGAGCACCGCCGCCGTCGCGATCGCGACCCGGTGGTAGCCGTCGACGTCGAGCTGCGTGCCGACGATGACGCCGATCGAGGCGATCGCCACGAGCCCGGCGATACGCGCCACGGCATTGTTCACCGCCGAGCCGATGCCGGCGCGAGCCGGATCGACCGCGCCGAGGATCGCCGCGGTGAGCGGCGCCACGGTGATCGCCATGCCGAGGCCCGAGACGACGATGCCCGGAAGGAACTGGCTCCAGTACTCCACGTCGGGCGTGACCGCGAGCGTCATCACGTATCCCACCGCGACGACGATCGGCCCGATGGTCATGAAGATGCGCGGCCCGAACCGCGACGAGAGCGATCCGAACCAGGAGCCGAGGAAGACGAGGATGACCGTGGGCGGCAGGGTCGCGAGCCCGGCGAGGGTGGCCGGGAACCCTGCGTACTCCTGCAGGAAGATCGTGATCGCGAAGGGGCCGAGCGAGAACGCGGCGTAGATGAAGAGCGTGGCCAGGTTGCCGGCCGCGAAGTTCCTCGCCCTGAACAGGCTCAGCGGCAGCATCGGCTGCGATGCCCGGCGCTCCCACCAGAGGAACACCACGAGCGCGGCGATACCCAGCACGAGCGGCACGAGGACGACGGGCGAGGTCCAACCGAAGCGGCCCTGCTCGATGAGCGCGAACACCGTGCCGCCGAGGCCCACGATGCCGAGGCCGGCGCCCAGCCAGTCGATTCGCTCCTTGGCCGGATTCGGCACGTCTCTGCCGAGCGCGCGCATGAGTACGAGCGCGAAGGCGATGGGCAGCAGGTTGATCCAGAACACCAATCGCCACGACAGGAGGTCGACGAGCGCGCCGCCGAAGAGCGGTCCGATGAGGAACGCGACGGTGGTCCACGCCGTCCAGCGGCCGATCGCCTTGCCCTGGTCCGCCGGCGCGAAGGTGGCGATGATGAGCGCGAGCGAACTCGGCACGAGCAGTGCGCCAGCCGCTCCCTGCAGGGCCCGGGCCACCACGAAGACGAGACCGTCGGGTGCGAGCGCGCAGAGCACCGAGGTGGCGGCGAAGCCGTAGAGCCCGATGCGGATGATGCGAAGCCGCCCGAACGAATCCGAGAGGGAGCCGGCCAGCAGGATCAGCGAGCCGAGCGTGAGGAGGTAGGCGTCGACCGCCCACTGCTGCAACGCGAGTCCGCCGCCGAGTTCGGCCTCGATCGCCGGCAACGCGACCGTGATGACCGCGCCGTCGAGGAACGCGATGAAGGAGACGACGATGGCGACGACGAGCACGCGCGAGCGACGTTCCATACGGTCATGCTAGACCCGCTCGGGCTGCCGCACGCCGGTGCCGGTCAGCGACTGCCGAGGCGCTTTCGCAGGAATTCGATGCGTGCCTGCAGCTGCGTCACCGTGGCCTGCGCGACCGCAGGACCGCCGCAGACACGTCGCAGTTCGGCGTGCACCTGCGAGTGCGCTTCACCCGTGTGGCGGGCCCACAGCCCGACGAGGCTGTTCAGGAGCGACCGTTGCTCTTTCAGCGTGCGGTAGAGCGCGACGGGTTCGGGGTTCTCATCGGCGACGACGTGCTTGCGCCGCTCGCCGGCTCGCCGCGCCTGCCGTGCCTGCCGATGGCGCAGCAGCTCGGAGACCTGCTCGGGCTCGAGAATTCCAGGAATGCCGATGAAGTCGTACTCCTCGTCGCTGCCGGGCTCGGCGAGGGTGCCGAACTCCGTGCCATCGAAGAGCACCCGGTCGAAGGAGGCATCCGAACCGATCGCCTCCCACGTGCCGTTCTCCATCTCTTCGGAGGCACGCTCCTCACGGTTGGCCGACTCGAGCAGGCTGTCGTCGAGCCCGTCGTCGTCGTTCTCACCGCTGCGCCGGTCGAGCGCGTGGTCGCGTTCGAGCTCGAGCTGCGCGGCGAGCGCCATGAGGCCCGGCACATTCGGCAGGAACACCGATGCCGTCTCGCCCCGGCGCCTGGCCCGTACGAACCGGCCGATCGCCTGCGCGAAGAAGAGCGGCGTGGAGGCACTGGTGGCGTAGACCCCCACGGCGAGGCGCGGCACGTCGACGCCCTCGGAGACCATGCGCACCGCGACCATCCAGCGGCTCGTGTTCGCAGAGAACTCCTCGATGCGGGCGCTCGCCTCCTTCTCGTCGGAGAGCACGATCGTGACCTTCTCACCGCAGATCTGCTCGAGGATCTGGGCGTACGCGCGGGCAACGGTCTGATCGGTGGCGATGACGAGCCCGCCGGCGTCGGGAATCCCGTGCCGTACCTCGGTGAGCCGCCGGTCGGCCGCCGCGAGCACTGCGGGGATCCACTCGCCGCTCGGTTCCAACGCCGTGCGCCAGGCCGACGAGGTGATGTCTTTCGTGTTGTCTTCGCCGAGCTTCGCCTCCATCTCGTCGCCGGCCTTGGTGCGCCAGCGCATGTGACCCGCGTAGACCATGAAGAGCACCGGGCGCACGACGCCGTCGGCGAGGGCGCGCCCGTAGCCGTAGCTGTAGTCGGACTTCGAGAGCCGCACCCCCTGGGCGTCGGGCTCGTACTGCACGAACGGAATGGGCGCCGTGTCGGAGCGGAACGGCGTGCCCGTGAGCGACAGCCGCTTCGTCGCCGGCTCGAACGCCTCACGGATCGCGTCGCCCCACGACAGCGCGTCGCCGCCGTGGTGGACCTCGTCGAGGATCACCAGGGTCTTGCCCGAGAGCGTCAGCTCGCGATGCAGCGCCGGGCGCATCGCGACCTGGGCGTAGGTGACGGCGACGCCGTGATAGTGCCGGGCACTTCGTCCGTGGGCATTGCGGAAACCGGGGTCGAGACGGATGCCTGCCCGAGCCGCGGCATCGGCCCACTGCCGCTTCAGATGGTCGGTGGGCGCCACGACGGTGATGCGGTCGATGATGCGGCGCGACCGCAACTCGGCCGCGAGCCGGAGCGCGAAGGTCGTCTTCCCGGCGCCGGGAGTCGCGGCGGCGAGGAAGTCGCGGGGCAGTTCTTCGAGGTACTGCTCGAGCGCTTCGGCCTGCCAGGCACGGAGCTTCGAGGCGGTGCCCCACGCCGCCCGCTCGGGGAAGGAGGGCGAAAGATGCTCGGCGGCCGACGTGCCCGGTTGGGGGCCGAAAGGGGTCGCAGTGCTCACTGGATCCGAGCGTAGCGGAGGGGCCCGACATCCTCGAACCCGATCGGCTTGGCACAATGGAGGAATGGTCACGCAGCAGCATCCCTGGTCGCGCTATGTCGCCCTCGGCGACTCCTTCACCGAGGGCATCGGCGATCCCGAGCCGAACGCGCCCGGCGGCCACCGCGGTTGGGCCGACCGGGTCGCCGAGGTGCTGGCGCAGGGCACCGAAGATCTCGCGTATGCGAACCTCGCCGTGCGGGGCAAGCTCATCCAGCAGATCATCGACGAGCAACTCGAACCTGCACTCGCTCTGCGGCCCGACCTCATCACGATCTCGGCGGGCGGCAACGACGTGATCCGGCCCCGGACCGACCCCGACGAGATCGCGGCCCGATTCGAGTACGCGATCGAGCGGCTCTCGCGCGACAACGCGACCATCGTGATCTTCACGGGTGTCGACGTCGGGTTCTCACCGGTCTTCCGGGGCATCCGCGGCAAGGTGGCGATCTACAACGAGAACCTCCGCATGATCGCGGCGAAGTACGACTGCATCGTCGCCGATCAGTGGGCGCTCACTGCGATTCAGGACCAGCGCATGTGGGCACCCGACCGACTCCACCTGAACGCGCTCGGTCACCATACGGTCGCACGAATGGTGCTCGACGCGCTCAATGTCGGCAACACGCTGGAACCGCTGAAGCCCGAGCCGCTGCCGTCGGGCACCTGGCGGCAGGCGCGCGTCGACGACATCTCATGGGCGCGCGAATACCTCGTGCCATGGGTCGTCCGTCGCATCCGGCACCAGTCGTCGGGCGACCTCATCAGCGCCAAGCGACCGGATGCCGGTCCGTACTCGCTGCCCGAATGACCTGACTCCGCGCCGGAACGACGTCAGTCGAGCGCGCCGGGATTGGCGAGCCGCCACCACGTTCCGGGATCGTCGATCGTGGCGTCGAGCACGAGCGGCACAGCGATCTCCTGAGACCCCGCGTGCACGACGACGGAGCCGACCTGCTGACCCTTCGACGCGAGCGTGACTGACTCCGCCCGCACCTCGACGTCGACGGGGGTGTCGCTCCAGACGATGACGGATGCCCCGTCGGCGCTGCGTGCCCTGGCGGTCTCGCCCCACGGGGTCGAGTACTCGGCGAACACCTGGTCAGCCTCGAGCGGCGTCACCTCGTGGAAGCCGGGAGCGATCGAATCGAGCAGCGCAGCGATCGCGTCGTTGAGCACGGTGTGGTTCTCACCGCCCAGCAGCACGCCCACAACGGTGACGCTCGAGCCGCCGACGGGCACATCCGCCGAGAACAGCAGGTTCGCGGCGTCATCGGTGGTGCCCGTCTTGATGCCGTCGACGCCGTGCGTGCCGAGGAGCTTGTTCGAGTTCTTCACCGTGCCGATCTCGGGGATGTCGGCGGACTGGGTTGCGACGATCTCGGCGATGGTCGGATCTGCGAGGGCGAGCTGTCCGAGCTGCACCATGTCGGTCGCCGTGCTGATGTTGTCGAGCGAGAGTCCGCTGGAATCCGCCAGCTGCGTGTTCACGAGCCCGTGCTCGGCGACCCAGGCGCGGGCGCGCTCGAGGAAGGCGTCGACCGAGCCGAACGCCCAGTTCGCGATCGAGATCGAGTAGTTGCCGCCCGAGGCCAGGAGCATCGCCTCGAGGCTCTCGCGGAGCGTGAGCATCGATCCGGCTGCGACGGGGGCGACCGAGGCGTTCTGCGCGACCTGGTCCCAGTAGATGTCGACGTCGGCCTCGGTGTAGCCGATCTCGGGGCCGCCCTCGCCCGCGGGTATCGGATGCGCTTCGAGCACGACGAGCGCCGTGATGATCTTCACGAGGCTCGCCATCGCCATGGGCGTGGTCTCGTTTCCGGCGGCGACGAGTCCGTCGAATCCGACACCGCTGACGGCATAGCTGCCGAACCCGGGCAGTGCAAGCGGCTGGGCCGCCGCTGCGAGGGGTTCCGGGTCGGTTACCGCGGGCGCGACGGCGGGCACCGCGGCACCGAGTGCGTTGGCGGTGTACACGCCACCGGTCGTGACGAGGGCGACGACCACCGCGAGCGCACTGAACACGACGATGCGGCGGCGTCGATACACGCGCGCCTTCGCCTGCCCGGCATCGGGCTCAGACATCGTCGGCCTCATCGTCGAGCGCGACCGCGTAGAGCACGACCGCGGCGGCCGCCGCGACGTTGAGCGAATCGACGCCGTGACGCATGGGAATCGTGACGACCCGGTCGGCGGCGTCGAGCGCCGTGCGGCTGAGCCCGTCGCCCTCCGCGCCGAAGACGAGCGCGAGCCGCTCGGGCGGGTCGGCCGCCAGCGTCGGCAGTGAGACCGCGCCGTCGGCGAGGGCGAGCGCCGCGATCGTGAAGTCGTGGGCGTGCAGCATCCGTGCCGCGTCAGGCCACTCGGGCAGACGAGTCCACGGCACCTGGAACACCGTTCCCATGCTCACGCGTACGCTCCGCCGGTAGAGCGGGTCGGCGCAGCGCGGGCTCACGAGCACCGCGTCGGCACCGAGCGCCGCGACGCTGCGGAAGATTGCGCCGACATTGGTGTGGTCGACGATGTCTTCGAGTACCACGACCCGGCGGGCACCCGCGAGCAGTTCTGCCGGGTCGGCGAGCACGGGGCGTTCGAACGCCGCCAACGCACCGCGATGCACGCGGTAGCCCGTGATCTCCTCGAGCTGGTCGGGCTCTGCGAGGTGCACCGGGATGTCGAACGGCGCCAGGGTGGACTCGAGGCCCGCGAGCCACTTCTCCTCCATCAGCACCGAGCGCGGGCGGTGGCCGGCACGGATCGCCCGGGCGATGACCTTGGCCGACTCGGCGATGTAGAGACCCTGCTCGGGCTCCCTGGCGCTTCGCAGCACGACATCGGTGAGCCGCGCATAATCGGCCACCGCATCGGATGCCGCGTCGCGGACTCGTTCGATGTGCATGTGTCTCCTCACCTCCAGCCTGCCAGTGCCCGAAACAATCCGGAAAACGGACGCGTCTAGAATCGGACCACGCTCGAAGGGAGACGTGCAGTGAGCACTGGCATCGAGACTCCGGTCGCCGCCGAAGCGCGACTGACCGAAGCGATCGAACTGCTGCGCGGCGCGCGCGTGGCGGTGCTCACCGGGGCGGGTGTCAGCACCGACTCCGGCATTCCCGACTATCGCGGCGAAGGCGCCCCGGTGCGCACCCCGATGACCGTGCAGACCTTCCTCGCCTCCGAACAGGCGCGCAAGCGATACTGGGCTGGCAGTCACCTCGGCTGGCGCAGTTTCGGCAGTGCGACGCCCAACCGCGGACACCTCGCCCTGGCGGCGCTCGAGGCGAACGACGTCGTCACCGGCGTGATCACGCAGAATGTCGACGGACTGCACCGACGCGCAGGCAACCGCCACGTGATCGAGTTGCACGGCAGCATGGACCGGGTGCTCTGCATCACCTGCGGCCAGCACTACGCCCGCCAATCGATCGCCGAGCGGCTCGAGAGCCTGAACCCCGAAATCGACCTCGAGACCGCGATCCGACCCGCCCCCGACGGTGATGTCGAGGTCGACGACGTCGACGCCATGACGATTCCCTCGTGCACCGTCTGCGGCGGCATCTTGAAGCCCGATGTGGTGTTCTTCGGAGAATTCGTGCCGGCCGACACCTTCCAGGCTGCAGCATCACTCGTACAGGCCGCCGACGTGCTGCTCGTCGCCGGCTCCTCTCTCGTCGTGAACTCGGGCATGCGGCTCATCGAACAGGCCCGCCGCAAGCGACTGCCGATCGTCGTCGTGAATCGGGGCATCACGAAGGGCGACAGCCGGGCGGCGATCAAGATCGACGCCGGCGCGAGCGAGACGCTCGCCGCCTTCGCGGCAGCATTCGATTCGTGACGGCCGCCGCCGTTCTGCGAGAGTTGAACCCATGACGGATGCCGCGACCGACCCTGCCGACACCGGTCCCGTGCTCATCGCCCTCGTGCGCCACGGCGAAACCGAGTGGAATCGACTGCGGCGCATGCAGGGAACGACCGACATCCCCCTGAACGACACCGGGCGCGCTCAGGCCGCGCAGACCGGTGCGCTGCTCGCCGCCGACCCGTGGGATGCGGTCTACGGCAGCACGCTCTCTCGCGCGTCGGAGACCGCGCAGATCATCGCCCGTTCGCTTCAGCTGCCCGAGCCGCGACTCGTCGCAGCACTGGTGGAGCGTGCGCATGGCGTGCTCGAAGGCCTCGACCCGGCCGGTCGCGCCGCCCTCGAGGCGCAAGCGTCGACGATCGAGGGCCTCGAACCACGATCCGTCGTGATCGAACGGGCGACGTCGGCGCTCGCAGAGATCGCCGCGGCGCATCCCGGCGGCTCGGCCGTGGTCGTCTCCCACGGCGGCGTGATCCGCGCGCTCATGCAGCACGTGAGCGACGAGACGCTGCCCGGTGCCGGCTACGTCATCGCGAACGGATCGGTGCACCTCGTGCGCTTCGTCGCGGGCGCACTCGAACTCGTCGAGCCCGACGCACTCACCGGCACCGACGCCTGACGGATCGTCTCGGCATCGCACTCAGCCGTCGTGACGGTCAGCCCGCCCGCCGCCGACGGCGCCTGCGACGGCCGCTCGCGGCTGCCGTCGCTCGCATGAGCGCGAGCAGGCGATCGGCCGACGCCGCCCAGGTGTAGCGCGCCGCGGTTCCGACGGATGCCTCGGAGCGCCGCTCCCACTCCCCCTCGCGCTCGAGCGACCACAGGGCGGCCACGAGCGACTCGGGGTTCTTGGGGTCGAAGTAGACCGCGGCGTCGCCGCCGATCTCACGGAAGATCGGAATGTCGCTGACGACGACCGGCGTGCCGAGACGCATCGCCTCGACGAGCGGGATGCCGAACCCCTCGGCCTTCGACGCGTGCACGAGCGCCGTCGCGCCCGAGAGGAGCTCGGCGTACGCGGCATCCGTCACCCCGTCGTGGAAGACGAGCCGTGCCTGCGGTGCGAGTCGCGTGAGCCGCGCACGCTCATCGCGCCCGATGCGACTGAGGAGGTGCAGCTCATGGTCGGGCAGCGCCGCCACCGCACGCACGAGGGTGTCGACGTTCTTGTACGGCATGTAGGAGCCCATGTAGACGAGGCGATGCCCCTGGGGCCGGGCGCGCGGCAGTGCCGGCGCGCCGAGGTCATCGGCCGCATTGGGCACGACGGTGACCGGGCGGTCGGTGAGGTGGTGCTCGTGGATCAGCCCCGCCGTCGTCTCGGAGACGGTGACCACCTGGTCGGCGCGGTTGAGCAGCAGTCGCTGCGGCCACCACGCGAGGTGGTAGAGCCGCCAGAGCAACCGCACCGGTGCGGGTAGATCGCGCGGCGGCGTGCGGTTCTCGTAGTAGATCAGGTCGTGCAGGGTGAGCAGGAGCGTGTAGTCGCGCCCCCACGAGCCCATCGTCTGCATCGGCGAGAACACGACGTCGGGGCGGAGCTTCTTGACCTGGAGGGCGACGAGCGGTTCCCGGATGCTCGTCGGAGAACTGACGAGCTGCCACGGCAGATCGGGCAGCATCTCGAGCTGGCGATGGTCGCTGACGAGCATGGTGAGCGGATGCCGCTTGCCGAGCTCGGTCACGATGCCCGACGTGAATCGGCTGATGCCGTCGTGCTGCCCGATTCGGGTGTAACGGCAGTCGACGACGAGCCTCACGCGCGCGCCTCGGCGCGAAGGAACCGCAGGATGCGCGACGCCGCGTCGCCCGGGGTCTCGTAGTGGATGAGATGACCCACCTCGGGGATGACCTCGAGTCGTGCATCGGCGAAGAGCGCCACGAGCCGGTGCTGTGCCGCGAGCGGGGTGACGTCGTCGCGCTCGGCGGCGACCAGCAGTGTCGGCACGGAGATATCGGCGGCGTACTGGCTGACATCGTGGCTGACCGAAGCGCGGAAGGCCTCGAGTACCGCTGCGCGATCGGCGAACGCCGAGAAGTACCGGTCGTGCTGGTCGTGGATGAAACGCCGGAGCGACTTCGAACGGGTCTTCGCCATGGTGACGCTCATGACCCGCACGATGGCGCCGTTGCGGAGCAGGGCGAACCCCGCACGCTCGGGCAGGGCGGCGGCGACTTGGTAGTACAGCACCGCGAGCCTCGTCATCACGCCACGCGGACCCTCGAGGGCCGGCGCGCCGATGGGGTTCACGAGCACGAGACGGTCGGGCGCGAGTCCGCCCGCGACGGCCGCGGCGGAGACGATCGAACCGAAGGAGTGCCCGAGCAGCACATATGGGCCTCCGAGGGCGAGCGTCTCGATGAAGGCGCCGAGCCAGTCGGCGTACGCCGCGATGTCGTGCGGGCGGCCCGAGAAGGCCGTGGACTCTCCGAACCCCGGCAGGTCGGGCGAGATGATGCGGTAGCCCGGCAACTGGGCCACGACGGGCTCGAGGCCGTGATGGTCGCCGCGGAATCCGTGCACGAGCACGAGCACCGGGGCATCCGCTTCGCCGTACTCCCACCAGGCCGTCTCGGTGCCGGCCACCACGGTGCGGTGCGCCCGAACGGGGATGCGAGCGAGCTGCTCGGCATACGGGGAGGTGATCATCATCGACATTCTATGGCGCGGCGCCGGTGCCCGGCTGAGCGCTGTGGAGAGCGGGCGTCGAACGGATGCCCCCGACACGCGACCGGCCGTCGGCACGATGACGGTGGCCCGACATAGCCTGACGCCATGGATCGCACGGGAGCCCACTGGGCCGACACACTCGCCGTCTTCGACCTCGAGACCACCGGCATCGACGTCGACACGTGTCGCATCGTCACCGCGCACGTCGGTGTGCTCGGTGCGTCGGGCGAGGTGCTCGAGCAACGCGAATGGCTCGTCGACCCCGGTGTCGAGATCCCGACCGCCGCCTCGCTCATCCACGGCGTCAGCACCGAGCGCGCCCGGCTCGAGGGGCAGAACGCAGCGACCGCGGTCGCCGAGATCATCGGCACCCTGTCCGAGGCCGCGTCGCGGGGCCTGCCCATCGTCGCGTACAACGCGGCCTACGACCTCACCGTGCTCGAGCGCGAGGCCGAACGCTACGGCCACTCGCCGCTGCCCGGGCCTGCGCCGGTCATCGATCCCCTGGTCATCGACAAGGCCGTCGACCGCTACCGGCGTGGCAAGCGCACGCTGACCGCCGCAGCCGAGCACTACGGCGTCTCACTGCCGAACGCGCACGACGCCGGAGCCGACGCCGTCGCCGCCGGCCGGGTCGCCCAGGCGATCGCCAGGGCGTTCCCCGAACTGGCGGCCGTTGCCGTGGCCGATCTCCACGCACGTCAGGTCGACTGGTGCCGTGAGCAGGCCGAGAGCTATCAGGCGTACCGCCGTGCGAACGGCGAGCCCGAGTTCACCACTTCGGGCGCCTGGCCCGTTCGTCGGCTCGTCGGGGCATCCGTGGCGACGGTGGCGACCATCGCCCCGACCACACTCGGGGTCGGTGACGGGCTCCCCGACCCGCTCGAGCCCGACGCGCTCTTCTAGTCGACCGACGACCCCCGGGCATGCAGAAAGCCCCGCCGTCGGCGGGGCTTTCTGGTGCGGCAGGTGTTACTTGCCGAAGTTCTTGAAGCGCTGGTTGAACTTCTCGACGCGGCCGGCCGAGTCCATGATGCGCTGCTTGCCCGTGTAGAACGGGTGCGACTCCGACGAGATCTCGACGTCGATGACCGGGTAGGTGACACCGTCGAGCTCGATCGTCTTGTCGCTCGTCGTCGTGGAGCGCGTGAGGAAGGTGGCGCCCGAAGCGAGGTCGCGGAAGACGATGGCGTTGTACTCGGGGTGGATGTCGGTCTTCATGGAGACTTCCTTGCTGTGCGGATGATGGATTCGAAAGCCTGCGCAGACGCAGGGAAAAACGGTGGCCCATGGGCCAGCTATCGATTCTAGCAGAACCGGCGACGCGGGTCGATCACACGGCGCGCGCCGCGTACCGCCCATCGGTCTCGTTGAGCTCGATCGTCATGTCGAACGTCGCCGAGAGATTCTCGGCCGTGAGCGCCTCGGCGAGCGGGCCGGCCGTGACGATGCCGCCCTTCTTGAGGAGCAGTGCATGGGTGAAGCCGACCGGGATCTCTTCGACGTGATGCGTGACCATGACGATCGCGGGCGACGCCGTCGACGCGGCGTAGCCGCCGAGCAGGCCGACGAGCTCTTCACGGGCGCCGAGGTCGAGGCTCGCGGCCGGCTCGTCGAGCAGCAGCAGCTCGGGGTCGGTCATGACCGAACGCGCGATCTGCACGCGCTTCTGCTCGCCGTCGGAGAGGCTGCCGAAACGCCGGTCGGCGAATCCGTCGAGACCCCATTCGTTGAGCACCCGCTGCGCACGCCGAAGGTCGATCGTCTCGTACTCCTCGTTCCACCGGCCGGTCACCGAGTACGCCGCCGTGAGCACGACGTCGAGCACGGTCTCGTTGCGAGGGATCTTGCGGGCCATCGCAGTGGACGCGAAGCCGATCATCGGCCGCAGCTCGAAGACGTCGACCTTGCCGAGCGCCTCTTGCAGCACGTCGGCGGTACCCGAGGACGGGTGCATCGCCGCCGCTGCGATCTGCAGCAGAGTGGTCTTGCCTGCACCGTTCGGCCCGAGGATCACCCAGCGTTCATCGGAGGCGACGCTCCAATCGACGGAGTCGAGGATCGTGTTGCCATCGCGGACCACCGACACCTCGTGGAACTGCAGAACCGTGCTCGCCATACGTCCCATGCTATCGGCAGCGCAGGGCACGCTCCGCCCAGCCGCCGAGCCGCCGGCGCGAAGCTCAGCGCTCGAGCACTCGCGCGTAGAGATCGAGCGTGCGTTCCGCGATCGCCGTCCAGCCGAACTCGGCCTCCGCGCGGCGACGACCGGCCTCCCCCATCGCCGCCGCGCGCTGCGGATCAGCGACGACCGCCGTGAGGGCAGCCGCGAGATCGGCGACGAACCGGTCGGGATCGACGGGTGTCCCGGTGCCGTCGTCGAGCTGTTCGATGGGAACGAGCACCCCGGTGACGCCGTCGGCGACGACCTCGGGAATGCCGCCGGTCGCGGTGCCGACGACCGGCGCGCCGCACGCCATCGCCTCGAGGTTCACGATGCCGAGCGGTTCGTAGACCGAAGGGCAGACGAAGGTCGTGGCTGCCGTCAGCAGAGCGGTGAGCTCGGCTCTCGGCAGGTGCCGGTCGATCCAGACCACGCCGCCGCGATCCGCCCGGAGCGCCTCGACGAGGCCCGTGACCTCGCTCATGATCTCCTCGGTGTCGGGTGCGCCGGCGCACAGCACCAGCTGCACCTCGTCGGGCAGCAACCGCGCCGCGCGCAGCAGGTAGGGCAGACCCTTCTGCCGTGTGATGCGGCCCACGAAGACGACGGACGGCCGATCGGGGTCGACGCCCAGCGCCCGCACCGCGTCGGGGTCGTCGCGCGGCGCCCAGTCGGCGAGGTCGATGCCGTTGTAGACGACCTCGACGCGTTCGGGGTCGATCGAGGGATAGGCGCGAAGGATGTCTCTGCGCATGCCGTCGCTCACGGCGATCACGGCATCGGCGTCTTCGAAAGCGGTGCGCTCGACCCAGGACGAGAGCCGGTAGCCGCCGCCGAGCTGTTCCGCCTTCCACGGCCGGAGCGGTTCGAGGCTGTGCGCGCTCACGATGTGCGGCATGCCGTGCAGTCGCTTCGCCGTGAAGCCTGCGAAGTTCGCGTACCAGGTGTGCGAATGCACGAGATCGGCACCCGCGGTGTCGCCGGCCATGAGCAGGTCGACGCCCATGGTGCCGAGCGCGGCGTTCGACGCACTGAACTCCGAGGGCGTCGCGTAGCCGAACGTGCCGCGTTCGTCGCGATGTGCACCGAAGCACCGCACCTGCACGTCGATGCTCGAACGGAGTGCCCGCACGAGCTCGGCGACGTGCACGCCGGCGCCTCCATAGACCTCGGGTGGGTACTCGCGGGTGAGCAGGTCGACGCGCATGCAGCAAACGTAGCGCAGCGACATCCGTCACGCCCCGACTTCACCACACGACATCGCGTCGCGCTGGCTACAGTTGTCGCATGGCAGCGCGCAAGGTATTCGGCATCGTCCTCGCCGGCGGCGAGGGCAAGCGACTCATGCCCCTCACTGAAGACCGGGCGAAGCCGGCGGTACCGTTCGGGGGGCAGTACCGCCTGATCGACTTCGCCCTGTCGAACCTGTTGAACTCCGGGCTGCGCCAGATCGTGGTGCTCACCCAGTACAAGTCGCACAGCCTCGACCGGCACGTTTCGCAGACCTGGCGCATGAGCGGACTCCTGAATTCGTACGTCGCCTCGGTGCCGGCGCAGCAGCGACTCGGCAAGCGCTGGTTCTCGGGCTCGGCAGACGCCATCCTGCAGAGCCTCAATCTCATCTACGACGAACAGCCCGACATCATCGTGGTCGTGGGCGCCGACCACGTGTACCGCATGGACTTCGACCAGATGATCGACGCACACGTCGAGTCGGGCGCCGCGGCCACCGTCGCCGCCATCCGCCAGCCGATCTCCCTCGCCGACCAGTTCGGCGTGATCGAGGTCGACGCGGCTGACCCGGGACGCATCCACCGCTTCCTCGAGAAGCCGAGCGACCCCGTCGGCCTCCCCGATTCACCGGGCGAGGTGCTCGCCTCGATGGGCAACTACGTCTTCAATGCCGACGCACTGATCGACGCGGTGCTCCGCGACGGAGAGCGCACGGACTCGAGCCACGACATGGGCGGCGACATCATCCCCGCGTTCGTCGATCAGGGCACTGCGGGGGTCTACGACCTGCAGCGCAACGACGTACCGGGATCCACCGACCGTGATCGCTACTACTGGCGAGACGTCGGCACGATCGACTCGTTCTTCGAGGCCCACCAGGACCTCATCTCGGTGCTGCCCGTCTTCAACCTCTACAACCGCGAATGGCCGATCTTCAGCCAGCAGCTGAACTCGCCGCCGGCGAAGTTCACGCGCGACGCACGCGGCACCCTCGGCACCGTGATCGACTCGATCGTCTCGCTCGGCTCGGTCATCTCGGGGGCGCACGTCGAACGCAGCGTCATCGGACCGTGGGCGGTCGTCGGCTCCGGCGCCCACGTCGCCGACTCGATCCTCTTCGATCGCGCACGCATCGATGCACGGGCCACGGTGCAGCGGGCCATCCTCGACAAGGAGGTGGTCGTCGACGCCGGCGCCCGCATCGGCGTCGATCGTGCCGAAGACATCGCTCGGGGGTTCATCGTGACCGACAGCGGCATCACCGTGGTGGGCAAGGGCTCGCGCGTCCGGGCCACCGCGTGAGCGCCGGCACCATCGGCCGCGCGAGCGGCCCACTCGTCGTGCTCGATGCCGACTCGACGCTCATCCGCGAGGAGGCGATCGAGCTGCTCGCCGAGGCAGCCGGCAGCCTCGACCACGTCACCGCCGTGACCGAACGCGCGATGCGCGGCGAGCTGGACTTCTCCGAGAGCCTGCGCGAGCGCGTCGCGACCCTCGCCGGGCTCGAGGTCGAGGTGCTCTCGGCCGCGCACGAACGCATGACGCCCACGCCCGGCGTCCAGGAGCTGATCGACGGCGTGCATGCGGCGGGCGGGCTCGTTGGCGTGGTGTCCGGTGGATTCCACGAGCTGCTCGACCCGCTCGCCGAGCGGCTCGGACTCGATTTCTGTCGCGCCAACCGGCTCGAGGTCGACGACGGCCGCCTCACGGGCCGGGTCGACGGCGCAATCGTCGATGCCGCGGCGAAGGCGACTGCGCTCGTCGAATGGGCGGCCGCCGGCGGCATCCCACTGGCGCGCACCGTCGCCGTCGGCGATGGCGCGAACGACCTGCAGATGCTCGATCGAGCGGCGCTCGGCGTGGCGTTCTGCGCGAAGCCCATCGTGCGGGCGCAGGCCGATCTCGCGATCGACCGCCCCGACCTCAGCGGCGTACTCGCCCTGCTCGGCCTGCGCGGCTGATCGACTGCGGCCGACCGGCCGCCGACGACGGGTCGAGCGTCAATGCCCCATGCCGAGGCCGCCGTCGACCGGGATGACCGCCCCCGAGATGTAGCCGGCGTCGTCGCCGGCGATCCACGTGACGACCTTCGCGACCTCGTCGGGCGTCGCGAAGCGGGCGAGCGGAATGCTCTTCTTGTACTCGGCCTGCTGCGCCTCTGGCAATTCGTCGGTCATGTCGGTCTCGATGAACCCGGGCGCCACGACGTTGGCGGTGATGTTGCGGGCGCCGAGTTCGCGGGTCAGTGAACGGGCCATGCCCACGAGCGCGGCCTTCGACGCCGAATAATTGACCTGTCCGGCCGAGCCGTAGAGGCCGACGACGCTCGAGATCAGCACGACGCGGCCGAATCGAGCCTTCAGCATGCCCTTCGATGCTCGCTTGACGACGCGGAACGCGCCAGTGAGGTTCGTGTCGATGACGCTCGTGAAATCGTCTTCGCTCATGCGCAGCAGCAGGGTGTCGCGCGTGATGCCGGCGTTGGCGACGACGACTTCGACGGGCCCGAGTGCGGCCTCGACTTCGGTGAAGGCGGCGTCGACGGATGCCGTATCGGTGACGTCGGCGCGAACGGTGAGCGAGCCCTCGGGGCCTGCGCCGCTGCGTGCCGTGACTGCGACACGATGGCCCTGCGCGATGAACTCACTGGCGATCGCGAAGCCGATGCCTCGGTTGCCACCGGTCACGAGAACGGTGCGGCTCGTCGTCATGCGTAGATCTCCTTCTGAGGTCGGGCCGATCGGCCCGTCCCAGCTTAGAGGCTGGTGTATTCGCGGCCTCCGTCGCCCGCCGACCGACGTAGTCTTGAGAGACGAGGAGGTGCCGGAGGACCACGGCGACCACCATGAAGCAGCAGTCGATCACCACGCTGCCGCCCTCGCCCGAGGCGGAGCGGCGTTCTCGCATGATCAAGTACACGATCGCGATGTCGATCCGCGTGCTCTGCATCGTCGCGCTGCTCTTCGCGGAGGGGTGGTGGCTGGCCGTGTTCGCGGCCGGGGCCATCTTCCTCCCGTACTTCGCGGTGGTCATGGCGAATGTCGGCGGCCCGAGCCGGCAGCGCCGCGTGCTGCGTCCCGGCGGACTCATGCGGCGCACTCCCCCACCTCCCGACGGATCATCGGCCACGAACGCCCCCGACGCCGACAGCAGCGCCCAGCGCCCCGACAGCGGCATCCCCGACACGGAGCAGAACGAAGACATGAATCACGACGAACGCGGCGCCGCATGATCGGTGGCCTGGGCGCGTCGCCCGACCACGGTGTCTGCTCACGCGCAGAATGCCGGCAACCCGCGACCTGGCGCATCGACTGGCGCAACCCGCGCATCCACACCGGCGAGCGGGGCAAGACGTGGCTCGCGTGCGACGAGCACGTCGAGTACCTGCAGGGGTTCCTCGAGGCTCGGAGCTTCCCCGTCGCGGTGTCGGCCTTCGCCGACCGCGATGACGAGACCGCGTCGGATGCCGCAGACCCGAGCCGTCCGTGAACGAGTGGCGATTCCTCCTGCACCGCCGATGGGCCGGATATCTCGCGCTCACGGTCATCTTCGCGATCGTCTGCGTGGCGCTCGGCGCGTGGCAGTTCAACCGGCGAGCAGAAGCGCTCGCCGAACTCTCGCGCATCGACTCGAACTACGACGCTGCGCCGGTGCCGGTGGCCGAGGAGTTGCCGGGCCTCGCGCTGTTCGACATCGACCAGCGGTGGCAAGTCGTCTCACTCTCGGGCGAATACCTGGCCGAAGACGAGGTCGTGGTGCGCAACCGACCGTTCGGCGGCAGCTCGGGATTCGAGGTGATCACGCCGTTCCGACTCGACGACGGCACCGTCTTCATGATCGACCGTGGCTGGATCGCGCAGAACGCCGAGGGCCGGCCGAGCGACGTGCCGCCGCCGCCCGAAGGGAACGTGCAGATCGAGGCGCGGCTGAAGGCCGGCGAGGGCCGCATCGAGGGTCGAACGTCGTCGGGGGCCGAGTTCGCGACGATCGACCTCAACGAGCTCGCCGAGCGCGTGGACGAGCCGAGCTACACCGCCGCCTACGGCGTACTCGTGCAGTCGCGCGCCGATGCAGAGACCCCGCCGCTCGCGGCGCCACGCCCGGAGCGCGATGAGGGGCCGCACCTCTCGTACGCGCTGCAGTGGTACGTCTTCGCGCTGCTGGGCTTCATCGGGCTCGGCTGGGCGGCCAATCAGGAGCGCAAGGGCCTCGCAGCGACATCCGATGCCTCGGGCGCCCCGACCGGCGCCGCCTCGCGACCGCGCCGCGAGCCGAAGCAGCCGAAACGGGATGCCGACGCCGACCTCGAAGACGGCGTGCTCGACCGGCGTTAGGAGCGGGTCGCCGGCAAGCGTCTCCGTTTCAGGGTCTGCCGCGTACGCTTCGCGGTGCTGGCGCGCCACGATCGCTACGGCTGCCGCCTTTCGTGCGGAAGCATGTCGTTTCGAGCCACGCTGACCTCACGCCAGCTCGATGAGCTCCTGGTATTCGCGGCTCCAGTGGTCTTCGGTGCCGTCGGGCATGATCAGCACGCGCTCGGGGTTGAGCGCCTCGACCGCGCCCGGGTCGTGCGAGACGAGTACGACCGAGCCCTCGTAGTGCGCGAGTGCGTCGAGGATCTCGGCGCGGCTCGCGGGGTCGAGGTTGTTCGTCGGTTCATCGAGCAGCAGCACGTTCGCACCGGAGACGACGATCATCGCGAGCGCGAGCCGCGTCTTCTCACCGCCCGAGAGCACGCCGGCCGGCTTGTGCACGTCGTCGCCGGTGAAGAGGAACGAGCCCAGCACCTTTCGGGCCTCGGTCTCGGTGAGGTTCGGCGAGGCGCTGACCATGTTCTGCAGCACTGAACGCACGACGTCGATCGTCTCGTGCTCCTGCGCGTAGTAGCCGACCCGCAGGCCGTGACCGGCTTCGACCACGCCCGTATCGGGCTTGTCGACACCCGCGAGGATGCGGAGCAGGGTCGTCTTGCCTGCGCCGTTCAACCCGATGATGACGACCTTCGAGCCGCGATCGATCGCGAGGTCGACGGCGGTGAAGATCTCGAGCGAGCCGTAGCTCTTCGAGAGGTCGCTCGCGGTGATCGGCGTGCGACCGCACGGCGCGGGAGTCGGGAAGCGCAGCTTCGCCACGCGGTCGACGGTGCGAACCTCATCGAGCCCGGCGAGCAGCTTCTCGGCGCGAGCGACCATCTGGTGGGCCGCAGCGGCCTTCGAGGCCTTGGCACCGAACTTGGCGGCCTGCAGCTGCAGCACGCCGGCCTTCTTCTCTGCGTTGACGCGTTCCTTCTTGCGACGCTCCTCGTCGGCGGCCCGCTGGCGCTGGTAGTGCTTCCAGCCCATGTTGTAGATGTCGATCGCCGAGCGGTTCGCGTCGAGGTAGAACACGCGGTTCACGACCTCGCCCACGAGCACGACGTCGTGCGAGATCACGATCACGCCGCCCCGATAGTTCTTCAGGAACTCGCGGAGCCAGACGACGGAGTCGGCGTCGAGGTGGTTGGTCGGTTCGTCGAGGATCATCGTCTCGGCATCCGAGAAGAGGATGCGGGCGAGCTCGATGCGGCGACGCTGGCCACCCGAGAGCGTCTTCAGCGGCTGGTCGAGGATGCGGTCGGGCAGGTTGAGGTTCGAGGCGATCGATGCGGCTTCCGCCTCGGCGGCGTATCCGCCCAGCGCGTTGAAGCGGTCGGTGAGGTTGCCGTACTTCTTCATGGCGCGCTCGGCGACCGCTGGGTCGGGATCTCCCATGCTCAGGGATGCCTCGTGCATGCCGAGCGAAATCTGGCCGAGCCCCCGCGCGTCGAGGATGCGGGTGCGGGCGAGCATCTCGGGATCTCCCGAACGCGGATCCTGCGGCAGGTAGCCGATCTCTCCGCCACGGTCGATGCGGCCGCCGGTGGGCAGGGTTTCACCCGCGAGTGTCTTCGTCAGCGTGGTCTTCCCGGCACCGTTCCGGCCCACGAGGCCGATCTTGTCACCGTCGGAGACGCGGAAGTCGACGTGCTCCATCAGCACGCGCGCACCGATGCGGATCTCGAGATCATGAACGGCGAGCACGGGAATCCTCCGAAGGAAGCAGGCATGGGATGACGTGCCGAGCGGCACAGCCTCCCAGTCTATCCCGCTCCGAGTTCCGGAGCCGCGCCCGAAGCGGCCACCGAGCGGATGTCACAGGCATCCGCCAGACTCGGAGCATGCCGCATCTCGCCAGCGACGCGCGCGTTCGCGCCGCCCGACTCGAATCGCACGGTCTCGCCCGAGGACTGCCGTCCGTCGCAGCCGCGGTGCGCCGGCTCGGAGCCGTTCAGGCGCAAGACTTCGCCGCCTCGAAGTGGGTGGTCGGCTCGCGAGTACCGGGCTCGGTCGCCGCCGATGTCGACGCGGCGATCGAGTCGCGCGAGGTGGTCCGATCCTGGCCGCTGCGAGGCACACTTCACCTGGTGCCCGCCGAGTCGCTGCGTGACATCGTCGCGATCACCGGCCCGCGGCTGGTGCGCCAGTCGGCGACTCGACACCGGGAGCTCGGGCTCGATGACGAGATCTACGCCGTGGCCAGGCGCATCGCCGAACGAGAGCTCGAAGGCGGCCGGTCGCTCTCGCGCGATGCGCTGCAGGCCGCGTGGCAAGCGGGCGGCGTCGAGACGAGCGGACAGCGCGGGTATCACCTGATCGCGTGGCTCGCGCTCGACGCGGTGCTCTGCGGCGGGCCGGTCGAGGGGCGCGGGCAGCGCTTCGTGCTGCTCGATGAGTGGTCGCCGCGCACCACACCGGCACCCGGTCACGATGAGACCCTTGCGAGGCTCTTCATCTCGTATATCGCCGGGCACGGTCCGGCGACGGTTCGCGACTTCGCCTGGTGGAGCGGCCTCACCCTCACCGATGCCCGGGCGGCGCTCGCTGATGCCGGCGACGCCGTTGCTCCCTTCGACGACGAACGCTTCGTCTCCGCCGAGGTGTCCGACGACAGCGACAGCTCGACCGACTCCGCTCCCCCGATTCCGCGAGCCGCCGGTCGATTCGTGCTCGCCGCATTCGACGAGTACTTCCTCGGCTACGCCGATCGCGATCCGGTGTGCGACCCCGCGCACGCCCGCCGCGTCGTTCCGGGGTCGAATGGCGTGTTCCAACCCACGCTCGTGCAGAACGGCCGCGTGGTCGGTCTCTGGCGCCCGGTCAGACGCGCTCGCGCGACATCCGTCACGCTCGATGGCTTCGATGGCGAACTCGACCCGAGCCGGTTCACCCCTCGGCTCCGCGAGTGGGCGCGGTTCTGGGGACAGAACCTCGGTGAAGTCACCGCCGCACAGCGCTGACGAAAGAAGGGCTGACGAGCGAAGGGCGGTCGTGCAGGTGCACAACCGCCCTTCGCTCTTCTCGTGGCTACTGCTCGAGCGAAGCCTGCAGCTCGAGGGTGATGGTGACCTTGTCACCGAGCAACACGCCGCCGGTCTCGAGCGCGGCGTTGTACATGAGGCCGAAGTCCTCACGGTTGACGACGGCCTTGGCCGTCGCGCCGCCCTTGTAGTTTCCGAACGGGTCCCCGCCGAAGCCGCCGAACTCGAAGTCGAAGGTGACGGGCTTCGTGATCCCGCGGATCGTGAGGTCGCCGTCGACCTTGAAGTCGCCGTTCTCGACCCGCACGCCGGTGGAGACGAAGTCGATCGTGGGGTGGGTCTCCGCCTCGAAGAAGTCTCCGGTACGCAGGTGGGCGTCGCGGTTGGGCTCGTTCGTCGTGACGGACGCGACCTCGGCCGACGCGGTGACACTCGAGTCGAGCGGGTTCTCCGCGGTCACGAAGGTCGCGTCGAAGCGTTCGAACTTTCCCCGCACCTTGCTGATCATGATGTGGCGGATGCTGAAGCCGACCTCGCTGTGCGCGGTGTCGATCTTCCAGGTGCCGGCGCGGTATCCGGGGATCTCGATCGTCGATGCAGTGGTCGTCATGTTGGGCAGTCTCCCGTGTTCGTCTACTTGGCAGCCGTTCGGCCACACGTATGCAAACGCATGAAGCGTCGGAGTATTCCCGACCCGAGAGATCAGTTCGCGAGCGTCCGCCTGAGGGTCAGCACGCGGGCGGTCGCGGCGTCGAGCTGAGCCTCGGTGATGCGTCCCGAGTGCACGGCGTCGGTGATCGAGCCGACGAGCCCGTCGACGGAAATGCCCATCGTCGCGGGATCCGCCGGCAGCACGTAGAGCAGCAGGTCGGCCCCGGCGGCGACCGCGCGCACGGCGTTCTCACCGGGGTCGGCGTACTCGGAAAGGCCGTTGTGCTGCAGCATCAGCATGTCGTCGGTGACCACGACACCCTCGAAGCCGAGTTCGTCGCGCAGGATCCGGTGCCATTCGGCCGACAACGAGGCCGGAGCGGCGTCGACCGCGGGATAGCTGAGGTGACCGGTCATCACGAGTTCGGCGCCCGCATCGATGCCGCTCGAGAAGGGCAGTGCGGGACCCGCGCGCCACTCGTCGAGACCGAGGGGCGCACTCGGCACGCTCGAGTGCGAGTCGCCAGGTGCGGCTCCGTGGCCTGGGAAGTGCTTCAGCGTGGTCGCCACGGTGCCGCGCTCGCCCGCCACTGCGGCCGCGACGCGCTCGGCGGCGGTGCCGGGCTCGGTGCCGAGCACGCGCCCGAAGATGAAGGAGTCCGGGTCCGCGGTGACATCGGCCACGACACCGAAGTTCACGCTGATGCCACACGCCGCGAGCACGGCGGCCCGTTCCGCGAAGGCGGCCTGCGATGCGGCAGGCGCCTCGGCGCGCAAGGTGTCGGCGGCCGCGGCACCATCCCACGGCAGTCGTTGCACCTCGCCGCCCTCTTCGTCGATGCCGATGAGCAGCGGCGCCTCAGGGTCGATCTGCACCGCCGAGGTGAGCGCGGCGAGCTCGGCAGGACCTTCGGGCACGTTGTCGCCCATCAGGATGAGGCCGGACACCCCTGCCTCGGCGAACGCCCGAAGGGGCGCCGGGTCGGTGCCGGGCGCGTGCAGCATGAGGAGCGTCGCGCCCTTCTGCTCGATCGACAGCCGCGCCATCCGCTCATCGACCCATGCGGCGATCGGGTCGATTGCATCCGGTGTCGGCGTCGGCGTCGGCGTCGGCGAATCGTGAGCTGTGCGGGTCGGGGCGGCATCCGGCACGGGGCCGGCGCACGCCGTCGCCGCGAGCAGCACCGCCGCGACGGCGAACGGAAGGACGGCCGTTCGCTTGATTCGCATTCGAAGGAGTCTACGACGCGTGTCTGAACCGCCGCTGCGCGACCCCGTGGGTAGAATCGCCGCCTCGAAAGGGGTGATGGTGCGACGCAGACCGGGACTCGCAGCAGGCGCGGCGGCGCTGCTCGTCGCCGCCCTCGCGCTGCCGACCGCCCCCGCGTACGCCGTGGACTACCCGAGCTGGGAGGATGTGATCGCGGCGAAGCAGAATGTCGCGACCCGCGAGGCCGAGGCCACGCGAATCACCGAGCTCGTCGCGGTGCTCGAGACGGAGTCGGCTCGGCTCGGCGATGCCGCCGTCGAAGCTGCGGGAGCATCCGCTGCCGCCTCCGCCGCGCATGCCGGGGCCGAGCAGCGAGCGTCGACGCTCGGCGTCGCCTCGGATGCCGCCGCGATCGAAGCCGTCGAATCAGGCGAACGCCTGGGCCGGGTCGGCGCGGTGCTCGCTCGCTCGGGCGGTGCCGACGTGACCTTGCGACTGCTCCTCTCCGACGAATCATCCGATCTGCTGCAGGGCCTGTCCCGGGCCGCCCAGCTGACTCATCTGTATGGCGGAATCGCCGAGCACGCCAAGAGTGCGAACGCCCAAGCGGAGGCACTCGCGACGCAGGCGGACCTCGCTGAGCGCGAGCGCGAGCGCCTCGCCGTCGAGGCGGCCGACGCGGCCGCTGCCGCAGAAGACGCGCACTTGGTCGCCGAGACGGAACTCGCCGAACAACGCGGCGTGGTCGACACGCTGTACGCCCAGCTCGCGAGCCTTCGGGACAGCACCGCCGAGCTCGAACGGCAGCACCAGGCCGGCGAACAGCTCCGGCTGGCCGAAGAGGCTCGCCAACGGGCCGCTGAGGAATCGAACGGCGGCATCGGCAGCGCTCCCCCGCCCGGTGTCGTCGTCGACACCGCCGGCGCGAAGGCGTATGCCGCGGCCGCCGTGGCGCGCTACGGCTGGGGCAGCGGCGAGTACCAGTGCCTCGTGCTGCTCTGGACCCGTGAGTCGAGCTGGCGTGCCGACGCGTACAACGCCTCGAGCGGCGCGTACGGCATTCCGCAGTCGCTGCCGGGCAGCAAGATGGCCTCCGCCGGCGCCGATTGGCGCACGAACGCCGCGACCCAGATCGAGTGGGGCCTCTCCTACATCGCCGACCGGTACGGGGCGCCGTGCGGCGCATGGGCGCACTCGGAGGATGTCAACTGGTACTAGCGGTACAACTGGTACTGATGCACGAACACGATGAACGAGCGGTGTTCCACCGCCATGCCGCCGAGGGCGTGCTGTTGCTGGGCGGCGGCGCCGCGATCCTACTGCAGCTGGCCGACCCGCGGGTCGCTCGCGGCGTCGCTCGGCACAGCGCCTTCCGGGAGCGACCGCTCGATCGACTGATCGGCACGCTCGACTACGTCTACGCCGTCGGGTTCGGCGACGAGACCGTGGCCGGCGAGGCCGTGCGTGCCGTCAACCGCCGCCACGCGCCCGTCCGCGGCGACGCAGGCGGCGATGCGCCGGCGTACAGCGCCTTCGACGCCGATGCGCAGCGGTGGGTCGCCTCCACGCTGCTCGCCGTCGCCCTCGAGCTGCATGAGCGCCTCTGGGGCCCGTTGCCGCGTGACACCGCTGACACGATCGTGTCGGGCTACGCCCCGCTCGGAGGGCGTCTGCAAGCCGGCGACGAGGACTGGCCGGCGACCCGAGCCGAGTTCGACGAGTGGTGGAGCACTCGACTCGCCGCACTCGACGTGGGCGACGACGCGCGAACGGTCGCGCGAACCCTGCTCACCGAGACCTCCGCGCTGCCGTTCGGTGCCGCAGCGCTGTTGCCGCTCGTGCGCCTGGTCACGGCTGCACTGCTCCCTGCTCCGCTCCGCTCGGCGTACGGATTCCGATGGACACCGCGCGTCGAGCGAGTCGCGAACGGATGGCTCGACGCGATCGCCGTCGTCTGGCCTCGCCTCCCTCGAGCCATCCGTCACGCCCCGATGCGTGCTTCGCTTCGTCGCGCCGAGCGTCGCAGCCGGTACTCTGGACATGAGCCACGAGGACGATGATGACCCAGCAGGTACCGCACCGGAACGACGCGCTCGACAGCATCGACCGTCGCATCGTCGCCGAGCTCAGCCGCGACGGCCGTCTCTCGGTGCGCACGCTCGCCGAACGGGTGCATATTTCGCGCACCGCCGCCCACAACCGGGTGCAGCAACTGCAGCAACGAGGCGTCATCACCGGGTTCGGTGCGCAGATCGATCGCAAGGCGATCGGCCTGAACATCTCGGCGCTCGTCGTCGTGCGCATCGGCGAGGTGTCGTGGGAGTCGATCGCAGCGAAGCTCGCGACTCTCCCGTTCGTCGAGAAGGTGCAGGCGGTCTCCGGCGATATCGACATCATCCTCACGGTGAGCGCACCCGACCATGAGCAGCTCAGCCAGGCGATCCTGCGCGACATCCACGACATGCCCGGGGTGGTCTCGACGAGATCGCATCTCATCCTCGCGGAACTCGAGGGCCACCCGCCCGCGCAGACGCTGGACATCTGGCGCACCTGAGCCCGCCGTTCCTGGACGAACGGCAACGCTTTCGGCCCGGTGAAGCCGTTCGTTCACCGTTGATCGAGAGCTCATCCACGGAGCGCGAGAGTGGCGCACGATGAGGACATGAGCCTCAATGTCGAGCATGCATCCGTTCGTGCACTGCCATCCGAGAAGCCCCTGCGGCTCCTCGACAATGCCGGACATGCGGTCAGCGGGTCGGCGACCGGCGGCTTCGGGCTGCCCGACGCCGAGACACTCCTCGACCTCTATCGCAAGATGGTCGTCGCCCGCCGCTTCGACGTGCAGGTCACCGCGCTCACGAAACAGGGCCGGCTCGCGACCTACCCCTCGGCCTACGGCCAGGAGGCGTGCGAGATCGGCGCGGTCGCGGCCCTGACGCCGGCCGATTGGCTCTTCCCGACCTACCGCGACAGCATCGCTCTTCTCACTCGCGGCATCGAGCCCGGCGACATCCTCGCCTCCTTCCGCGGCGACTGGCACAACGGGTACGACCAGCACGCGCACCGCACGGCCGCCCAGGCGACACCGCTCGCGACGCAGACCCTGCACGCGGTCGGCCTCTCGCACGCCGCCCGACTCCGCCACGACCCGATCGTCGCCCTCACCTTCCTCGGCGACGGCGCCACGAGCGAGGGCGATGCACACGAGGCCTTCAACTTCGCCGCGGTCTGGCAGACGCCGACGGTCTTCGTCGTGCAGAACAACCAGTTCGCGATCAGCGTGCCGCTCGAGCGGCAGACGCGCGCAACGACGCTCGCCGACAAGGCCGTCGGGTACGGCATGCCGGGCTATCACGTCGACGGCAACGACATCGCCGCCATGTACGCGGTGACCAGCGCGGCCGTCGAACGCGCACGAAGCGGCGGCGGCCCCACCCTCATCGAGGGCGTGACCTACCGCATCGAAGCGCACACGAACTCCGACGACCCCACCCGCTACCGCACCGCGCGCGACGTCGAGCACTGGAAGCGTCGCGACCCCATCGAGCGCCTCGAGAAGTACCTCGTCTCGGAAGGCGCCCTCACCGAGGCGCTGCGCACCGAGATCGCGGATGCCGCTGAGGAGCTCGCCGCCCGCACGCGCGACGTGATGACGACCGAGGCCGAGCTCGACCCGCTCGAACTCTTCGACCATGTCTATGGACGCGAGCGCACCGCGCTGCTCGAACAGCGCGCCGGCCTCGAGGCCGAGATCGCTGCCGGCGTGTTCGCCTCGCACGAGGGGGCCGCACGATGACCGCGACCGTGACGAGCACCCCGCCCTCCGAGGCATCCGCCCCGACGCAGCTCACCATGGCGGGCGCGCTCAACGCCGCCATGCGCGATGCGATGACGGCCGACGACCGTGTGGTCGTCTACGGCGAAGACGTCGGGCCGCTCGGCGGCGTGTTCCGCGTCACCGACGGTCTGCAGGCCGAGTTCGGCGACGACCGCATCTGGGACTCGCCGCTCGCCGAGTCGGGCATCATCGGCACCGCGATCGGCATGGCGATGTACGGCATGCGCCCCGTCGTCGAGATGCAGTTCGATGCCTTCAGCTATCCGGCGTTCGAGCAGATGGTGTCGCACGTCGCGAAGATGCGGAACCGCACCAAGGGCCGCGTGACCCTGCCGATGGTCGTGCGCATTCCCTGCGCCGGCGCGATCGGCGGCGTCGAGCACCACTCCGACTCCTCGGAGTCGTACTGGGCGTCGACCCCCGGTCTCACCGTCGTGATGCCGTCGAACCCCGCCGATGCCTACTCGATGCTGCGCGAGGCGATCGACAGCGACGATCCGATCGTCTTCATGGAGCCCAAGAGCCGCTACTGGGCGAAGGCGCCGCTCTCGCTGCCGGTGACCACCGCGCCGATGGACCGCGCCGAGGTCGTGCGTGAAGGCACCGATGTCACGCTCATCGGCTACGGTCCCACCGTGCGCACCGCGCTCGAGGCGGCCGACGCCGCTTTGGAGGAAGGCCTCTCGATCGAGGTCGTCGACCTGCGCAGCCTCTCCCCGTTCGACGACGCGACCGTCGGGGCATCCGTGCGCAAGACCTCGCGTGCCGCCGTGATCCACGAGGCCGCGCAGTTCGGCGGCTACGGCGCCGAGGTCGCCGCGCGCGTCACGGAACGCAACTTCCACCACCTCGCCGCGCCCGTGCTGCGTATCGCGGGCTTCGACATCCCCTTCCCCTCGCCGAAGCTCGAGGAATTCCACCTGCCCACCGCGAACCGCGTGCTCGCGGCACTCGACACCTGGGAGTGGGACGCATGAGCCGCGAGTTCATCCTTCCCGACCTCGGCGAGGGCCTCACCGAGGCCGAGATCGTCGCGTGGCTCGTCGCCCCGGGCGATGAGGTCTCGATCGACCAAGTGGTCGTCGAGCTCGAATCGGCGAAGTCCGTCGTGCAATTGCCGACCCCGTTCGCCGGGGTGGTCGAGTCGCTCGGAGGCGAGGTCGGCCAGGTGCTGCATGCCGGCACGGTGCTCATGACGCTCGGCAGCGAGGCCCGTGCTGCTGCGCCTGCGCCTGCATCTGCGCAGTCACCGGATGTCGCGGAGCCCGCCGAACCCGGAATCGTCACGAACGAAACGGCGCTCGCCGAAGAGTCCGGCGCGGTGCTGATCGGCTACGGCACTCGGCAGTCGACCGTCACCAAGCGGGCAGCAACGGCGCCCCCACGCTTCGGCCGCCGCGGTACCGGCGGCGGTTCAGGCAGCAGCGCGGGAACGAGCTCTGGCTCGCGTGTCGGCGGTTCCGGCCGCCTCGACGCGGCCCGTCGCTCCCCCGTCGTGTCTCCGATCGTGCGGCGGATCGCCCGCCAGCACGGCTTCGATGCGAGCCAATTGCTCGGATCCGGGCCGGAGCACCTCGTCCTGCGCCGCGACGTCGAGTCGTTCATCGCCGAGCATGAGCCGACGACGGATTCGCCCATCCCGGCATCCGGCGAGCGTTCGGAATCCTCCCCGCGACCGGCCGCCGTCCTCGACCAGGCCGGGGACCGACGTGTTCCCCTCGATCGCATGGGGCGTGCCGCCGCCGCCCACTTCTCCCGTTCCCGTCGCGAGATCCCGGAAGCGACGGTCTGGATGGACGTCGACGCGACCGAACTGCGCACCGCGCGTCAGCAGCTGCAGGACGCCACGGGCGAGCGATTCGGCATCACCGCGCTCATCGCGCGCTTCGTCGTCGCGGGGCTCGTCAAGCACCCGTCGCTCAACGCGAGCTTCGACGCCGAGCGCGAAGAGCTCGTCTATCACTCGGCCGTCAACCTCGGCCTCGCCGCGCAGACTCCGCGCGGGCTGCTCGTGCCGGTCGTGCACGGTGCCGAACGGATGTCGCTGCGAGAGTTGCGCGACGCGATTGTCACTCGTACCGAAGAAGCCGGCACCGGCGCGTTCCCACCGGCGGCGCTGACGGGCGGCACCTTCACGCTCAACAACTACGGCACGCTCGGGGTCGACGGCTCTGCCGCGATCATCAACCACCCCGAGGTGGCGATGCTCGGTGTCGGCCGTTTCATCGAACGGCCGTGGGTCGTCGATGGCGAGCTCGCGGTGCGCACCATGACCGAACTGACCATCTCCTTCGATCATCGCGTGTGCGACGGAGCGGAGGCCGCCGGGTTCCTCACGTTCCTGGCGCGCTGCATCGAGCGCCCGGTCTCGGTACTGGCCGAACTCTGAGAGCTCGACGCGATCTCAGCCGGACCGGTACGACGTCGTCGAACGAAGGATCAGAAGAACTCGTCGGGCGTCCCGGCGGCGCGCTCCACGTCACGGGTGTCTTGACCCGCAGCCGTGAGTTTGGCGACCGCGACGCGCAATCCGGATTCCATCTGCGCCGCCCAGGCATCGGACTCGCGTGCCGTCACCTCGGCCGCGCGTGCGCGCGCCTCACTCACCGCGGCCGCGTCACGGGCGTCTTTCACCTGCCGAAGTGCCAGCGAGATGCCGTAGTACGCGGCGACCATGGTGGCGATCGGCGCAGCGATGACCGCCAGTGCGCTGATGGCGGCACCGGTCGGGCTGAAGGCGATGAGCAGGGCGAAGGCGAGGAAGAGTGCGACGATGGCGGCGAGCACGACGAGCATGAACCTCAGGTCGGTGCCCCACTTCCGCGACTCGACGGCACCGGCAGTCGCGGGCGTCGACGCGTGCTCTGAGTCGGATACCGGCGCGAACGTCTGCATCTCAGTGGTGGCGACATCCTGCTCGGTGGTCGGACGACCGTATACGTCGGACATTCGTTCTCCGCTTCCATTGCATTCGGATCAACCCCCCAATTCTGGGGCCGCGCCGTTGGCCGGTCAAGGCGCCGCGCTGCGCGCTGCTCGCGCGACGGTCAGGCGGCCTTCGCCTCTGCCAGTCCCGCTTCGATGGCCGCGATCACGGCGGGGTCGTCGGGTTGCGTCGTCGGGCGGAATCGCTGCACCTCGCCGCTCGGCTGCACGACGAACTTCTCGAAGTTCCACTTCACACGGCCGGCCTTGCCTGCGGCATCCGTCACTTTCGTGAGCGCCTCGTACAGCGGGTGCCGCTGCCGGCCGTTGACCTTGACCTTCTCCATGAGCGGGAACGTCACGCCGTACGTCATGGAGCAGAACTCCTTGATGTCGTCGCCCTCGCCCGGCTCCTGCCCGGCGAATTGGTTGCACGGGAACCCGAGCACCGTGAATCCGCGATCGCCGTACTCGCGCTGCAATGCTTCGAGCTTCTCGTACTGGGGCGTGAGCCCGCATTTCGATGCGACGTTCACGACCATCACGACCTGGTCGGTGAAATCGGCGAGGGAAGTCGTCTCGCCGTCGATGGTCGTGAGGGGGATGTCTCTGATGTCCACGACTCGAGCCTATGTCGCCGGCGGGCAGCGAACGCGACTTCACATCGAATGCGAAGGCGCGGTCAGAGAAGTTCTACGTCGATGCCTCGCGTGCGGAGGGCCTCCAGAGTCGCGTCATCTGCACCGGTCACGGTCATCGATCGGAGGTTGGGCAGGTGAGCCACGTCGGAATAGTCGACAACATCGAAGACCGTATCCTCGCCGCTCCAGAGCGGCGCGATCTGAAGATAGATGTCATTGCCGCCGTCCTGAGAGATCTCCTCGACTTCGTCCAGCAGCGCCCGGGGAACCTGAAGCTCGGCGAAATGAGCAAGGACTTCCGGGATCGGTTCGTACCCTTCCTCACGCAGATCGATGTCGCGGCCGAGGTCGGCAAGAGATGTGTACAGGTCGAAGGCCGGAGCGAGCAGCTCCTTGTCGTACATCAGGACCTGAATGACCAGCAGCTTGAAATTGAGATCCGTGAACTGGACCGCATCGACAACCGGTGCTGACGTCACCTTCGACGGAGCCGTGTTCTTCTTCGTCGCACGACGTCGCACCTTCTGCTCGACGATGATCTGTTGCACGCACTGGTCAGGACCGGGATCGTTTCGCCGTGCCATGACGTACCCATCGCCGAAATCACGACTCGGGTACGTGGGACCTTTCGGACCGAATTCCACGCCGAAGGGTTGCCCTTCGATCCGAACATCGTGCGCCGACTCATCGACATCGAACTTGACGGCGATCGCGTGAACTCCATCGGAGTTGGTCGCTGTCACACCCGATCGACGCCAGTGCCAGGCGCCTGAAGCCCTCGCTGCGGCGGATCCGGAGTACTTCTCGGGTACTTCGTCGAGCACGGCGGCGAGGTCGGTCAGGAGCAGTGGGTAGTTATAGAGCCGACCATCGATCTCGATTCCATCGAGTCGAATATCCACCGCCAAGACGCTCGTCATTCGGCGATTCTCTTCACGCTCTCTTCCGAGGTCCACATCTCGAGCCTAAGTCCAGCCGCGACGCTCGCGACCTCGTCATGTCGCCTCGGAGGCGAAGTCGGGCCGGCCCAGAGCGATGACCCCGCTGTTCCGAGGAACACCAATCGCAGCGGGTGAGGCGAGCCGGGCGGAAAGACGGCAGACTCGAGAAATGACCATCACCGACCATGACCTGGCCTTCGTCGAGCGTGCCGTCGCACTCGCGCGAACGGCGGCCGCGGCCGGCGACGGCGCGTTCGGCTCCGTGCTGATCGATGCTGCAGGCGTCGAACGCTTCGCCGACCGGAATCGCGAGGCCACGCTCGGCGACGAGACGCGGCATCCCGAGTTCGAGATCGCCCGCTGGGCCGCGACGAACATGAGCGCCGAGGAGCGGGCGTCCGCGACGGTCTACACCTCCGGCGAGCACTGTCCGATGTGCTCGGCGGCGCACGCCTGGGTGGGGCTCGGCCGAATCGTCTTCGCGGCGTCGTCGGCGCAGATCAGCGAGTGGCGTGAAACCGAGGGTCTCCCGGCCTCGCCGGTCGCCACGCTTCCCATCACCGCCGTCGCCCCGGGTCTCGTCGTCGACGGCCCGGTCGACCGGTTCGCCGATGAACTCCGGTCGCTGATCGTCGGTGGCGCGCCGGCAGGTTGATGCACAGGCTATCCGAAGTGGTGTGATGGTCGCCGGGCCTGGCCGGGCGGTTGCTCGGCGCACCGCGGTGACAGAAAACCCCCGAAGAACCGGAGTTCTTCGGGGGTGTTGGTGGATCTGAGGGGACTCGAACCCCTGACCCCCTGCATGCCATGCAGGTGCGCTACCAGCTGCGCCACAGACCCGTACGCCCTGTTCGGGGCAACGAATTGAGCTTACACCAGCCTCGGCCCGCGGAAGAAATCGAGGGAGCCTCGACCGGCGGATGTCGCTGCGATCACGTGTTGGAGGCGAGCAGCGGTGCCACCGGCAGCGCCGGGCAGTCGGCCCAGAGTCGCTCGAGGCCGTAGTACAGGCGCTCTTCCTGGTGGAAGACGTGCACGACGAGGTCGCCGAAGTCGAGGAGGATCCAGCGACCTGTCTGGTGCCCCTCGCGACGTCGCGTCGGGCTGCTCGCGCGGCCGAGCACCTCTTCGACCTCGTCGGCGATGGCGATCACGTTTCGTTCGGAATTACCCGTCACGAGGAGGAACACGTCGGCGAACGGGAGCGGCTCCGACACGTCGAGTGCGATGAGGTCGTCTCCACCCTTCGCGTCGGCCGCGCGCGCCGCCAGCGCGAGCAGATCGAGGGCCTGGTCGGATGCGGTCATGCGCTCTCTTCCGGTGCGTAGTGGTTGATTCGGATCAGAACAGCCCCGCAAGTGCGCCGATGACCAAGGTGCCGACAACGCCGAGCGCGAGAACGCCGGCGGTGACGGCGAGCACGAGCGGAACGTTCATGCCCTCCTTCTTCGGCGGCGCGATCATGGCGCGCGCGGCACCCTGGGTGCTGATCGCGCTCGTCGCCGCCACGGGTGCCGCCCCGGTGCCGACATCTTCGACCTGGTCGAAGAGGCGGTCGACGTCGGACGAGTCGATGCGGCTCGGGTGCACTCCGGTGGCTCCATACGAGCGCGGCAGGTCGATCGAGCCGGTCGCGATGATCTCGCCACTGGACGCCAGCGGGTTGCCGATCGAGGAGAGAGGGTTGCCGATCGACCCGTGATCGGGAAGGTTCGGCAGGATGAGTGCGTTCGTCGTGGTCGGGACGCCGTGGCCGACCCCACCGCGTGACAGCAGTTGGTCGAACGGTTCCGCCGCTTCGACGGGAGTATTCAGCTGCGATGTCCAGTGGCCGACAGCGGCCGATGCCGGTGCTGCCGGATCGGACGGTCGCTCGGGGATCGCGGCCGGGGGCGGCATCGCATCGCCCCGCGCGGCGGCGACCGGTTGCGCCGCCTCTTCGTCTTCGAGGTCGAATTCGTCGAGCTGGGCGCCGTCGAGCATGGCGCGAAGTTCTCGACGCGTGAGCGTGCGCTCAGGCGTCGTCGCCTCGGTCGAAGCGGGCTGCGGCATCGGCGGACGCGCACTCACCGGAACCTGCGGGGCCTGTTGCGGAGCTTGAAGTGCACTCGGCGGTGGCGGCACCTGACGCGGTGCGAACGGGCTCTGCTGCTGCGGCGCAGCGGGAGCTGCGCCGAACGGCGCGGCGCCGTCACCGAACGCACTGGCAGGCCGCGGCGCTGCGAGGGCCGGGCTCGTTGCTGCGACTGGCAGCGACGGCGCCGGCATCGACTGCGCAGGTGCAGCGGGAACGGGGCGCGGCGCGGCCGGAGTCGGCGCAGGCAACGGTGCGGGAGGAGCGGGCGCCGCATTCGAAGCGGTATCAGGGCTCGCCGAAGGCTCCTGCTGCTCCAGCAGTCGCTCGCGTTCGCGCATTTCGCGGCGCGTCAGCGGCGGATCCTGCGACGACGTCATTCGACACTCCGGTAGAGATGGTGCTTGGAGATGTACTGGACGACCCCATCGGGCACCAAGTACCACACCGGGAAACCCCGGCGCACCCTGCTCCGGCAATCGGTCGACGAAATCGCCAGAGCCGGAACCTCCAGCAAGCTTACGTCTTGCTCGGGCAATCCAGAAACGCTCAGCACATGTCCCGGACGACTCACAGCAACGAAGTGTGCGAGATCCCAGAGTTCCTGCACGTCTTTCCAGGAGAGGATCTGGGCGATCGCGTCGGCACCCGTGATGAAGTAGAGGTCGGCGTCGGGGCGCTCGCGGCGGACGTCGCGCAAAGTGTCGATCGTGAAGGTCGGCTTCGCCCGGTCGATATCGACGCGACTCACCGTGAACCGGGGGTTCGATGCGGTGGCGATGACCGTCATCAGGTAGCGATGCTCGGCCTGGGTGACGTTCGACTTGTAGCTCGGCTGGCCGGTCGGCACGAAGACGACCTCGTCGAGGTCGAGGGACTGCGCGACTTCACTCGCGGCCACGAGGTGACCGTGATGGATGGGGTCGAACGTGCCGCCCATCACCCCGATTCGAGGCCGGCGCTCCGCGACCGTCATCGCGCTCTCGCCCGCCTCAGTGGCCGCCGTGCTCGTCTCCGGCGTGGCGCGCGGCATATGCCGCCGCCTTGGCGCTGTGGCGGTTCGCCACGTCGCGGTACGAGGCGACGACGAAGCCCAGTGCGGCGAAGATGATGAGGGCGATGAGACCGTAGACCCATGTCTCCATGGGCAGTTCCCTCGCGTGCACCGTCTCGGTGAACACCGTCGCGGTCTGCACTGCGGTGACTAGGCTCATTCGCCGTTCCTTTCGAATCCTGCGGGTCGTGCTCCAGACAGTCTAGCGAGGTCAGCCGCGCACATGACCGGCGCCCCGCACGATCCACTTCGTGCTGGTCAGTTCGGGCAATCCCATCGGCCCGCGGGCGTGCAGCTTCTGCGTCGAGATGCCGACTTCGGCGCCGAATCCGAACTCCGCACCGTCGGTGAACCGGGTCGAGGCGTTGACCATCACCGCCGCGGCATCCACCTCGTTCAGGAATCGCTCGGCGTTGCCGAGGTCGTTCGTGACGATCGACTCCGTGTGCTTTGTCGAGTATCGACGAATGTGCAGGAGCGCATCGTCGAGAGAGTCGACCACACCGACCGAGATGTCGAGCGACATGTGCTCGGTCGCCCAATCGGCTTCAGTGACGGCCGTCGCCTCGGGGCGAACGGCGCGCACACGCTCGTCACCGTGCACCGTGACTCCGGATGCCTCGAGGCGGGCGAGCACCGGGGGGAGCAACCGCTCTGCGGCGCCCGCGTGCACGAGCAGCGTCTCGAGGGCGTTGCACACGCTCGGTCGTTGCGTCTTGGCGTTGTGCACGAGTTCGACGGCCCAGTCCTCGCGGGCGCTCTCGTCGAGGAACATGTGCACGACACCGGCGCCGGTCTCGATCACCGGCACCTTTGCCTCGTCGACCACGGCGCGGATGAGTCCGGCACTCCCCCGCGGAATCAGCACGTCGACGTAGTCGCGTGCCTGCATCAGGTGACGGGCACCGGCCCTGCCGAAGTCGTCGACCGTCTGCACGGCGTCGGCCGGCAGCCCGACCGCTTCGAGTGCGTCACGGAGTACGCCGAGCAGCACCCGGTTCGTCTGCTCGGCAGCGCTGCCGCCGCGGAGCACCACCGCGTTGCCGCTCTTGAGGGCGAGCACGGCGATATCGATCGTCACGTTGGGGCGCGCTTCGTAGATCGCACCGATGACACCGAGTGGCACTCGGATCTGGTCGATGCGAACTCCGTTCGGCAGCGAACGGCCGCTGACCGTGTCGCCCACGGGGTCGGTGAGCGCGATCACCTCGCGCACGGCATCGGAGAGCCCTGCGATCCGACGCTCATCGAGGGTGAGTCGATCGAGCAAGCCGGCCGCGAGGCCGGCGGCTCGACCCGCCTCGAGGTCGAGCGCGTTCGCCCGGATGATCTCGTCGGACCGCTCGGCGAGCAGCACGACGACCTGCTCGAGCGCAGCATCCTTCTCGGCGGTCGCGGCGCGCGCGAGACGGTGGGACGCCTCCTGCGCGGCGGCGAGTCGGCGGTCGATCGCAGCGGTATCGAGGTCGGTCTGCTCCATGGCAACAGCCTAGGTGAGCGGGATGTCGCGTTCGCTCGTGTGACGCCCCGGAGCCGGGTCGAACCAGGTGCCGATCGATGCGCCGGCCAGCGCGTCGGCAACGAGCGGCGTCGCGGTGATGAGCACGGCGGTACCGGCTTCGGCGGCGATGCGTGCGGCGGAGACCTTGGTCTCCGCTCCCCCGGTGCCGACTCCGGCGCGACCCGCGGCACCGATCTCGACTCCGGCGAGGTCATCGCCGTACGGCACGTGCTCGATGCGACGCGCGCCCTCGAGGTGCGGCGGCTTCGTGTACAGGGCGTCGACGTCGGAGAGCAGCACGAGCAGCTCGGCTCCGATGAGCTCGGCGACCAGTGCCGCAAGTCGATCGTTGTCACCGAAGCGGATCTCGTGCGTTGCGACCGTGTCGTTCTCGTTCACGATCGGCAGGATGCGCAGGGCGAGGAGACGGTCCATGGCCCGCTGCGCGTTCGAGCGCGGCGTGGCGTGCTCGAGGTCACCGGCGGTGAGCAGCACCTGCCCCGCGAGCACGCCGTAGCGGTCGAGGCTCGTCTGATAGCGCCACATCAGTACGTTCTGGCCGACGGCGGCGGCGGCCTGCTGCGTGGCCAGGTCGGTCGGTCGGCCGTCGAGGTCGAGGAACGGAAGCGCCGTGGCGATCGCACCCGACGACACGAGCACGATCTCGGCGCCCCGCGCGTGCGCCGTGGCCAGGGCATCGACCAGCGGGCCGATCTGCTCGGCGTTGTCACCGCTGATCGACGATGAGCCGACCTTCACCACGATGCGTGTGGCGGCGGTGATCTCGGAGCGATCGCGAGGCGTCATGCCTGGTCCTCGCTGCTCGCGTCCTCCCCGTCGTCGGCCGCGGGGCGCGACGATCCACCGGTCGTTGCGGCAACCGCTGCGGCTGCGTCGTCTGCCGCGGTCTGCTCGTCGAGCTCCGACCACATGCCGGCGCCGCGCTCGCGCTCGAGTTCGGCGCGCGCCTCGGCCTTCGCATCCATGCGCTCGTAGTATTCGCTGCGGCGCTCGGCGCGCGTGGCACGACGATTCTCGTCGAGTCGCACATCGGTGCCTCGCGGCGCGGTGATGAGCTCGGCGGTCGAGGTCAGCGTCGGTTCCCAGTCGAACACGACGCCGGCGCCCGTGCCGATCACGACGGTCGATCCGGCGTCGGCGCCGGCGCGGACGAGTGCGTCTTCGACGCCGAGCTTGGCCAGACGGTCGGCCAGGAAGCCGACGGCCTCATCATTCGTGAAGTCGGTCTGCTGCACCCAGCGTTCGGGCTTCTGGCCGAGCACCCGGTAGAGGGTGCCGTAGCTGCCGCCCTCGGGGCGCACGGTGAATCCGGGCTCGTTGGAGGCTTTCGGCCGAATCACGATGCGCTCGGGCACGGGCGTTGCCGCGAGCTCGGTTCGCGCCGTGTCCACGAGCTCTCCGAGCGCGAAGCCCAGCTGGCGGAGGCCCTCGTGGCTGACCGTCGAGATCTCGAAGACGCGATAGCCGCGGGATTCGAGCTCCGGGCGAACGAATTCGGCGAGATCGCGCCCCTCGGGAACGTCGATCTTGTTGAGCGCGACCAGCTGCGGGCGTTCGAGCAGCGGGACCTGCCCTTCGGGCACCGGATAAGCCTCGAGCTCGCCGAGGATGACCTCGAGGTCGGTGATCGGGTCGCGCCCCGGCTCGAGCGTCGCGCAGTCGAGCACGTGCAGCAGCGCGGCGCAGCGCTCGACATGACGGAGGAACTCGAGCCCGAGGCCCTTGCCCTCGCTCGCGCCTTCGATGAGTCCCGGCACATCGGCCACCGTGAACCGGTGGTCGCCGGCCTGCACGACACCGAGGTTCGGATGCAGCGTGGTGAACGGGTAGTCGGCGATCTTCGGGCGCGCCGCGGAGAGCGCGGCGATCAAGCTCGACTTGCCGGCCGAGGGGTAGCCCACGAGGGCGACGTCGGCGATGGACTTCAGTTCGAGCGTGATGTCGACTTCGTCGCCGAGCGTGCCGAGCAGCGCGAAGCCCGGGGCCTTTCGCTTGGTGCTCGACAGCGCGGCATTGCCGAGACCTCCGAGACCGCCGGCGGCGGCGACGTATCGCGTGCCCGGTTCGGTGAGGTCGGCGAGCTCGACGCCGTTCGCGTCTTTGACGACGGTGCCGACGGGAACCGGCAGCTCGAGCACCTCGCCGACCGCTCCCGATCGGTGGTCGCCCATTCCGGGCTGGCCGTTGGAGGAGGAGCGGTGCGGGCGCCCGTGGTAGCCGAGCAGGGTCGTGACCTGCGGATCGGCGATGAGCACGATGTCGCCGCCGTGACCGCCGTTGCCGCCATCGGGGCCGGCGAGCGGCTTGAACTTCTCACGGCGCACCGAGACGCAGCCGTTGCCGCCATGACCGGCACGCAGGAACAGCGTCACCTCGTCGACGAAGCTGACCATGCTGCACTCTCCAAACCGATATGAAAACACGTGAGGGCGAGCCGAAGCCCGCCCTCACGAAAACCGTCGATCGACTATTCGCCGACCGCCACGATGTTGATGACCTTGCGGCCGCCCTTCTGACCGAACTGCACTGCACCGGCCTCGAGCGCGAACAGGGTGTCGTCGCCACCGCGACCGACGCCCGCGCCCGGGTGGAAGTGCGTGCCGCGCTGGCGGACGATGATCTCGCCAGCGCCGACGACCTGGCCACCGAACCGCTTCACGCCGAGGCGCTGTGCGTTGGAGTCACGACCGTTGCGAGTAGAGCTCGCTCCCTTTTTGTGTGCCATTAGCTGCTCTCCTCAGGCTCTACTTGATTCCGGTGACCTTGACGCGCGTGAGGTCCTGACGGTGCCCCTGGCGCTTCTTGTAGCCGGTCTTGTTCTTGAACTTCTGAATCACGATCTTCGGACCGCGAAGGTCGTTGAGAACCTCCGCCGTGACCGTGATCTTCTCGAGCGCCTTGGCGTCGGAGGTGATCTTGTCGCCGTCGACGAGGAGCACCGCGGCGAGCGTGACGTTGCCGTCTTTGTCTGCCTTGATGCGGTCCATCGTCACGATGGTGCCGACTTCGACCTTCTCCTGCCGACCGCCGGCGCGCACTACTGCGTAAACCACTACTCGTACCTATCTCTGGGGAACCCGGGGGCTCCGACTGTCTGATGGGATGTCACTGCGCGGGACCCCAGCGGGAAGGAGAGGGTCGTCACTGCCAGAAAACTGTGTTGCAGAATACGTCTGCAGGCGAGACCACCGGGATAAGCGGTGGCACCAACGGTCGAGTTTACCGGATGTCGAGGGGGCGGTCAAACGCGACGCCACCGGCGAGTCGCGAGACGTGCCGCATAAGATCGGCGCATGACCGTGCTGATCGATACGCCACTCTGGCCGAAGCACGGCACCGTGTGGGCCCACCTCGTGAGCGACGAGTCGATCGACGAGCTGGTCGCGTTCGCCGAGCGAGTCGGGCTGCCCTCGAGATCCTTCGACCTCGACCACTACGACGTGCCGATCGAGCGCTATGACGAACTCGTCGCCGCGGGTGCGCTCGCCGTGACGCCGCGCGAACTCGTCGCCCGGCTGCGCCGGAGTGGGCTGCGCGTCACGCCGCGTGAGCGACGCGAGCGCGCAGCCCGCCGATCACTCGGCTGAGGCGGAAGCCGCGTCGTCCGAGCCGTCGGCGCGGGTGATAACGGGCGCTCCACCGGCAGCGCTGAGCGCCGCAGTCGAAACCCGACGGCTTCGCGTACGCCCCTCACCGGCCTTCTTGGGGGCCGGCAACGCGTCGAGCACCGAGTCGAGAAGCACCTCGGTCTCGGCGACTCGTACGGGTCGCTTGCGCTCGACAGGAGGCACGGGCAGATCGAGGATCTGCTGTGCCACGGGCTCCGAAGCGGACGCGGGCTCACCTGCGACGTCGGGTTCACCGCTCGAAGCCGCCGATGCCGCGCCCTGCTCCTGTGAGACTCGACGGTGGCGGCCACGGCGGCCCCTGCTCGGCGTTTCGCTCTGCTTCTCCGGCGTTTCGGCCGGAACTGCGACCTCGGCGGCCGCCGGCTCTGCAACGGGCGCCTCGACTGCGAGCTCCGTCGGGCGCTCGCCGGACTTCTGTTCGGTGTGCGGAATCGTCGATGCGGCGATCTGCGCGAGCGCGTGCTTCACATCGTCGGTGATCGCGTGCGTGCCGGTGTGCGCCTTCGGCTCCGTCGGTGTCTGGGCGGGCTGCTGGTTGCCGCCGCGACCGCGACGACGCTCTGGCTGCTGCTGTTGCTGCGACGCGCGGTGCTTCACCACGGGCTCGTGGTGCACGATGACGCCGCGGCCGGCGCAGATCTCGCACGGCTCGCTGAACGACTCGAGCAGGCCGAGCCCCAGCTTCTTGCGAGTCATCTGCACGAGGCCGAGCGAGGTGACCTCGGCGACCTGGTGCTTCGTACGGTCACGGGAGAGGCACTCGACGAGCCGGCGCAGCACGAGGTCTCGGTTGGTCTCGAGCACCATGTCGATGAAGTCGACGACGATGATGCCGCCGATGTCGCGCAGCCTGAGCTGACGCACGATCTCTTCAGCCGCCTCGAGGTTGTTCTTCGTGACGGTCTCTTCGAGGTTGCCGCCGGACCCGACGAACTTGCCGGTGTTGACGTCGACCACGGTCATCGCCTCGGTGCGGTCGATCACGAGCGAACCGCCAGAAGGCAGCCACACCTTGCGGTCGAGCGCCTTCTCGATCTGCTCGCTGATGCGGAACTCGTCGAAGGAGTCCCGATCGCCGGCGTGCGCCTCGACACGGTCGAGCAGGTCGGGCGCCACAGCGCGAAGGTATCGTTCGATCGTCTGGCGCGCTTCGTCGCCCTCGATGATCATCTTCTGGAAGTCCTCGTTGAAGACGTCGCGCACGATCTTGATCAGCAGATCGGGTTCCGAGTGCAGCAGCGCAGGCGCCTGCACCTTCTCGAGCTGGGTGGCGATGTCTGCCCACTGCGCGATCAAGCGATTGACGTCGAGCGTGAGCTGCTCTTCGGTGGCGCCTTCTGCTGCCGTGCGAACGATGACGCCCTGGTTGTCGGGCAGCACCTCTTTGAGGATCTTCTTGAGCCGCGCCCGCTCGGTGTCGGGGAGCTTGCGACTGATGCCGTTCATCGAGCCGTTGGGCACGTAGACGAGATAGCGGCCGGGCAGCGAGACCTGGCTCGTGAGACGAGCACCCTTGTGCCCGATCGGGTCCTTCGTGACCTGCACGAGCACGCGGTCGCCGGGCTTGAGGGCGAGCTCGATGCGTCGCGGCTGGTTCTTCTCGCCGTTCTCGGCGGCGGCATCCCAGTCGACCTCGCCGGAGTAGAGCACGGCGTTGCGTCCGCGTCCGATGTCGACGAACGCGGCTTCCATGCTGGGCAGCACGTTCTGCACGCGGCCGAGGTAGACGTTGCCGATGAGCGACGCCTCCTGGTTGCGAGCCACGTAGTGCTCGACGAGCACGCCGTCTTCGAGCACGCCGATCTGGATGCGGCCGCCCTTCTCGCGCACGACCATCGACCGGTCGACCGATTCGCGACGGGCCAGGAACTCCGCCTCGGTGATGACGGCTCGCCGACGACCGGCGTCACGCCCGTCGCGGCGACGCTGCTTCTTCGCCTCGAGTCGCGTCGAGCCCTTGACCTTCTGCGGCTCGGTGATGAGCTCGACCTCGCGAGGCTTGCGCACCTTGACGACCGTGTTCGCGGGCTCGTCGGAGTTCGACCTGCTGCTCTCTTCGCCACTGCGACGACGAGTGCGTCGACGCACCGTGGTGCTCTCGTCGTCGTACTCCCGGTCGCGATCACGTGCACCGCGATCACGGCCGTCGGCGTCGCGAACGTCTCGTTCGGCGCGCTCAGGACGATCTTCGGTGACGAGCACCGGCGGCGCGTGGAAGATCAGCGACGTCGTCGTCAGCGTCGCCGGGATGGGCGACGCGACGACGGCCTCGGCCACGGGCTGCGCGGTCTCGGTCTCGGTCTCGGTGTCGGCAGACTCGGTCCGAGCCGGCTCTGCGGATGCCTCGGATGCGACCCCGACCGCATCGCCCGGCGCCGCCTCGTCGACGTCGCGTGCGGGCTCCGCTGCAACCTCGGATACCGGTGCCGACGGCACTTCGATCTCGGGCGTCACGGGCGTGTCGACCGCCTTCGAGCGACCTCCACGCCGCGAGCCGAAGAGCCCCCCACGCCGTCGGGTCGAGCCGCTGCCGGTCTCGGGTTCGTTCGTGTTCTTCTCGTTGCCTTCCACCATCTCTGGTGCACTCCTACGCCGGTTCCGACGGCCGCGCCGTCGTCCCGTACTCGTCTGGAGCAGTTCCGCGCATCGCGCCGAACCGCCGAATCCTTCACTACTGCGACCGGCAGGTTGCCTGTGTCGCCACGTCTTGCGGTGTGTTCACCGCCTACTCGGATGCGCTGCATCCTCAAAGCCCTCATTGGCGTCGTGCCGGGCGCGGCCCGGACGACTCCTTCGATTATCGCATGCTCTCGCAGCTGAGCGCGGAATCGGCATGCCATAATCCGAGCATGCCGGACTCCTCCCGACGTTCCCGACCCGTCGCGCTCGCGGTCTTCTTCGTGATCGCCGGGGCGCTCGGCCTGCTCGCGGCCTTCGAACTCTCGGTCGAGAAGGTGCTGTCGCTCAGCGATCCCACGCACGTGCCATCGTGCAACGTCGGCGTGCTGGTCGGGTGCAGCACGAACCTGGCGTCGTGGCAGGGTTCGCTCTTCGGCTTCCCGAACCCCTTCGTCGGCCTGATGGCGTGGCCGGCCGTGATCGTCGTCGGTATGGCACTGCTCGCGGGGGCGACGTTCGCGCGTTGGTTCTGGGTGCTCTTCAACGTCGGCGTCGCCGGAGCACTGGTGTTCGTCGGCTGGCTCATCTTCCAGAGCATCTACGTGCTCGACGTGCTCTGCCCCTGGTGCATGCTCACGTGGGCGGTCACGATTCCGACATTCTGGGCGCTCACTCTGTACAACCTGCGCGAGGGACATATTCCGGTGCCGGCACGTGCGCGCCGGCTCGCCGGCACGTGGCTCACCTGGCTGCCGCTCATCACGGTGATCTGCTACGCCGTCGTGGTGCTGCTGGCTCAGGCGCAGATGGACGCGATCCCGCGGATCATGATCGACCTGTCGAACCTCGCCGGCTGAGCCTGCGGCGTCGCGGTGCCGGGGAACCCGGGCACCGCGACATCCGCTCGGCGCTTCAGAACCAGAGGGCCAGCTCCCGTTCGGCCGACTCGACAGAGTCCGAGCCGTGCACGAGGTTCTGCTGCACCTTCAGCCCCCAGTCGCGGCCGTAGTCGCCGCGGATGGTTCCCGGTGCGGCCGTCGTGGGGTCGGTCGTGCCCGCGAGCACGCGGAAGCCCTCGATCACCCGATTGCCGGCCACGCGCATGGCGACGATCGGACCCGACTCCATGAACTCGATGAGCGGCTCGTAGAACGGCTTGCCCTCGTGTTCGGCGTAGTGATGCCCGAGGAGCTCGCGGTCGGCCTGCACGAGGCGGATGTCGACGAGCGAGTATCCCTTCGCCTCGATGCGACGGAGGATCTCGCCGGTGAGGTTGCGCGCGACACCGTCGGGCTTGACGAGCACGAGGGTCTCTTCGATCGGAGTGGTCATTCCTGTTCCTTCCATTGAGCGGCCGCAGCCGCTCGTTCTCGGTCGATTCGTGCGCCGGTCACCATGCAGTACCACCACATGCCGCCGAAGAGCGCGCCCACGACGAACATCGCGGGGTTGAGGAAGCCCGAGGCGAGGATGAGCACCTGGAGGGTCCAGCCGAGCGGGTAGGCCCAGCTGAATCGCAGGAGTCCGATCGTCGCGATCAGGCCGATGATGATGACGCCGCCCGCCGCGAGCGGGACCCACGAGGGCAACGCCCCCTCGACGCCGCCCTGGGCCAGTCCCCAGATGACGAGCGCGGCGAGGAAGACGACGATGACCTCGAATCCGAGCACGATCGAGGCGAGGCTCTGTCGGATGGACCGCAGTGGCGCGGGCGCAGGAGACTCGGGAATGCCACCAGTCTCGTTCGATGCCGACGGGTCGCTCATGCCTGCGCCCACTCGCGATCAGCGGCGATGCCGATGGCCTCGCCCACCAGCACGATCGAACCGGCGACCACGACTGCGCGCTTGGGCGCAGCAGAGGCCCAGGTTCGCGCGTGGTCGAGTGCGTCGTCGAGACGCTCGACGAGTTCGACCCGCTCGGCGCCAACGACACCGGCAACGGATGCCGCGAGCTCAGCAGCGCCGATCGCGCGGTCGGATGCCGGCGCGGTGACGATGAAGCGTGCGTCGCCGGCGGAGAGGGCACTGACGATGCCGGAGACGTCTTTGCCGGCGAGCACGCCGAGCACGACGATGACCTCGTCGAAGTCGAAGTACTCGTCGAGCGCCGCCGCGAGTGAGGCGGCGCCATGCGGGTTGTGGGCGGCGTCGACGATCACGGACGGCTCGGTGCCGATGACCTGCAGTCGCCCCGGCGACGTCACGAGGCCGAGTCCCTGCTGCAGCACCTCATCTGCCAGCCGCATGCTGCCGGCGCCGAGGAACGACTCGACGGCGGCGATCGCGACCGCGGCGTTCTCGGCTTGATGGCGGCCGAAGAGCGGGAGCGCGAGGTCGCGGTACTCCCCCGCGAGCCCTCGCACCGAGATGAGCTGGCCACCGACCGCGACGCGTGAGTCGAGCACGGCGAAGGCGCCGCCCTCGACGGCGAAGGTGCCGCCGTGCTCACTCGCGACCTCGCTCAGCACGGTGAGCGCCTCGGGCGATTGGAATGCCGTGACGACCGCCGCGTCGGGCTTGATGATGCCCGCCTTCGTGCGCGCGATTCGCTCGACGGTGGCACCGAGGGCCGACTCGTGATCGAGCGCGATGGGCGTGAACACCGCGACCTGGCCGTCGGCCACGTTCGTGGAGTCCCACTCGCCGCCCATGCCCACTTCGAGCACCATGACGTCGACCGGTGCGTCGGCGAAGCACGCGAAGGCGAGGGCCGTCAACGCCTCGAAGAAGGTGAGCCGCGGCGCACCGGCCGCTTCGAGTTCGGCGTCGACGATGTCGATGAACGGTGCGATCTCCTCCCAATTGCGGGAGACCGCCTCGTCGGAGACGGGCTGGCCGTCGATCAGGATGCGCTCGGTGAAGCGCTCGAGGTGCGGGCTCGTCATGAGGCCGGTGCGAAGGCCACCGGCGCGCAGGATCGACTCGATCATGCGACTCGTCGACGTCTTGCCGTTGGTGCCGGTGATGTGGATCACCGGCGCAGCACGGTGGGGGTCGCCGAGCAGCTCGACCGCTCTGCGGGTGGCGTCGAGTCGAGGCTCGGGTGCGGCCTCGCCGACCCGTTCGAGCAGGCTGCGATATACGGCATCGGCCGCGTCGGCGAATTCGAGTTCGTCGGTCATGCTTTGGCCACCTCAACGATCAGGCGCGAGCGTTCACCCACGGTTCGCGCATCGTCGTCAGGTGCCCCGGCGACGACGGACAGTTCGGTCGCGAGCGTCTCTCCGGCGATCAGCTCACGGTGCTGCTCTGCCGCAGCGGCGCCGGAGGCATCGAGCGTGAGCGTCAGCGCGATGCGGTCGCCGACCTCGAGGCCTGCGGCCTTTCGGGACTCCTGCACGGCGCGCACGACATCGCGCGCGAGGCCCTCCGCCTCGAGCTCGGGGGTCGTGGCAGTGTCGAGGATCACGAAGCCGCCGTCGGCGAGCAGCGCGAGCGCGCTCGACCCGTCGCTGCTTCCGCCGGCCTCGAGCACGAGGTCGTACTCCCCCGCCTCGAGCGGGATGCCACCGGCCACGACCGAATCCCCGTCGAGCGTCCAGTCGCCGCTGCGAGCGCCCTGGATCGCCTGCTGCACGGTCTTGCCGAGGCGGGGCCCGGCTGCGCGGGCGTTCACCGTGAGTCGCTTGGTGACACCGAACGACGCTGCGCTCGACGCGTCGAGGGCGACGAGGTCGACGGCCTTCACGTTGAGCTCATCGCGCAGGATGGACTCGAACGGCGCGAGCGCTGCGGCATCCGTCGCGACAACGGTGAGTCGCGCGAGCGGGAGTCGCACGCGGCGTCCGGACTGCTTGCGCAGCGACAGCGCCGCTGAACTGATCTCGCGCACCGAGTCCATCGCGGCGACGAGTTCGTGATCGACAGGAAAGCCCTCGGCATCGGGCCAGTCGGCGAGATGCACGCTGCGACCCCCGGTGAGCCCGCGCCAGATCTGCTCGGAGACGAGCGGAAGCAGCGGCGCCGCGAGACGTGTGAGCGTCTCGAGCACGGTGTAGAGGGTGTCGAACGCCTCGCGCCCTGCGCCGTCGTCGGCGACACCGGACCAGAAGCGGTCGCGCGAACGCCGCACGTACCAGTTCGTCAGCACGTCACCGAAATCGCGAAGCTTCGCCGCCGCGAGCGGCGAGTCGAAGTCTTCGAGGTCGGCGGTGACGGCCGTCACGAGTTCGCCGAGCTTGGCGAGCAGGTAACGGTCGAGCACGTCGCTCGAATCGGTGCGCGCGGATGCCTCGTAGCCGCCCGCGCGAGCCGAGTTCGCGTACAGCGAGAAGAAGTACCACGTGCTCCAGAGCGGCAGCATGAACTGCCGAACACCCTCGCGGATGCCCTCTTCGGTCACGACCAGGTTGCCGCCGCGGAGCACCGAGCTCGACATCAGGAACCAGCGCATCGCGTCCGAGCCGTCGCGCTCGAAGACCTCGGACACGTCGGGGTAGTTGCGGAGCGACTTCGACATCTTCTGTCCGTCGCTGCCGAGCACGATGCCGTGGCTGACCACGTTCGTGAAGGCGCGCCGGTCGAAGAGCGCGGTCGACAGCACGTGCATCACGTAGAACCAGCCGCGCGTCTGGCCGATGTACTCGACGATGAAGTCGGCGGGGTTGTGGCTGTCGAACCACTCCTGGTTCTCGAAGGGGTAGTGCACCTGCGCGAACGGCATCGACCCGGAGTCGAACCACACGTCGAAGATGTCGGGGATGCGCCGCATCGTCGAGCGCCCGGTGGGGTCGTCGGGGTTCGGCCGCTCGAGCTCGTCGATGTACGGACGGTGCAGGTCGGGCTCGCCGTCGGGATTCACCGGCAGCCGTCCGAAGTCGCGCTCGAGCTCTTCGAGCGAACCGTAGACGTCGATGCGCGGGTACTCGGGGTCATCGCTCTTCCACACCGGGATCGGCGAGCCCCAGTACCGGTTGCGACTGATCGACCAGTCGCGCGCGCCGGCCACCCACTTGCCGAACTGCCCGTCTTTCACGTTGTCGGGCACCCAATTGATGTCGTGGTTGAGCTCGCCCATGCGGTCGCGGAACTCGGGCACCCGGATGAACCAGCTCGACACCGCCTTGTAGATGAGCGGGTTGCGACAGCGCCAGCAGTGCGGATACGAGTGCTCATAGCTCGCTTGGCGGAGCAGTCGTCCCTCGGACTTGATGAGCTGGGTGAGCGGCTTGTTGGCATCGCTCCAGAGCAGCCCGGCGACATCCGTCACCGCGGGCAGGAACCGGCCGCCTTCGTCGAGCGAGATGACGACCGGGATGCCGGCGGCTTCGCCGATCCTCTGGTCTTCCTCGCCGTACGCGGGAGCCTGGTGCACGATGCCAGTGCCGTCTTCGGTCGTGACGTAGTCGGCGACGAGGATGCGCCAGGCGTTCTGCAGCCCGTAGCCCTCGACATCGGCGTAGTAGTCGAAGAGACGGTCGTAGTCGACTCCCTCGAGCTCGGCACCGCGTACCGTGCGCGAGACTGCGGCACGCGCATCTTCGGCGGAGTCGTAGCCGAGGTCTTTCGCGTAGTTGCCGACGAGGTCGATCGCGATGAGGTACTCGCCGCCGAGCACCTCGGTGTCGGATGCCCCGTCGCCGGCCTCCTCGCGCAGCACCGTCGCGTCCGGCGTGCCGTTCGGGCCGGCGGGCACGACCGCGTACTCGATGTCGGGCCCGACGGCGAGAGCGAAGTTCGTGGGCAGCGTCCACGGGGTGGTGGTCCACGCGAGGGCGCGCACGGCGGTGAGGCCGAGTGCCTCCGCCTTCGCGCCGACGAGGGGGAAGGTGACCGTGACGGTCTGGTCCTGGCGCATCTTGTAGACGTCGTCGTCCATGCGCAGCTCGTGATTCGACAGCGGCGTCTGGTCGCGCCAGCAGTACGGCAGCACCCGGTAGCCCTCATACGCGAGGCCCTTGTCGTGCAGGGTCTTGAATGCCCAGATCACGCTCTCCATGAAGGTGACGTCGAGCGTCTTGTAGTCGTGCTCGAAGTCGACCCAGCGGGCCTGGCGGGTGACGTACTCCTGCCATTCCTTCGTGTACCGCAGCACGGCGTCTTTCGCGGCCTGGTTGAAGGCCGCGATGCCCATCTCCTCGATCTCGCTCTTGTCGGTGATGCCGAGCTGACGCTCGGCCTCGAGCTCGGCGGGCAGTCCGTGCGTGTCCCAGCCGAAGCGGCGGTGCACCTGATGGCCGCGCATCGTCTGAAAGCGCGGGAAGAGGTCTTTCGCGTAGCCGGTCAGGAGGTGACCGTAGTGCGGCAGGCCGTTCGCGAACGGAGGTCCGTCGTAGAACACCCACTCGGGTGCGCCCTCGCGCTGATCGATCGAGGCCTGGAAGGTGCCATCGGCCTTCCAGAAGGCCAGCACTTCGCGCTCGACGGCGGGGAACTCGGGTGAGGGGGCGACACCGTGGTCGTCTGGGGTGCGGGGGTACACGCTCGCTCCTTGCGGGGACGGATGCTCTCACGAGGACGCCGGTGCTCGATCGAGCTCCCGCCGCGGTACCACCTCGCTTGCGAGTCGCATCTCGCGACCGACTCGCCCCTCGTTGCCGGCTGTGACGGGCCGACCCGTTCGGTTCTACCGCCGAGTGGATGCCGTCTGGCGCCCATTCGGTTTCTTCCGAAGACTCCCCGGTGATAGCCGGATCAGTGTCGTTGAGTTCACGACGTCTGCACCGGCCGGCAGCCGGATCGACGTCGTTGCCCTCCAGACTACCGTGTCGGCGTTGGGCGGAGCACTCCCGATGCCTGCGGCGCGGAGCGGTACGCCTCGCGGATCAATGCGAGGAGAGCGGCCTCGGGCAGCTCGTGGTTCTTCGCTTCGTCGACGAGGTCGTAGACGGCTCCGGCGAGGGCGGCATGCCCTCCGATGCGCACGGCGACGACGGCGCCACGGCCTCGGTGCAGCTCGATGAGGTGCTCGTCTCGCAGCCGGTGGTACGCCCGCAGCACCGTGTGCACATTGAGCTCGAGCGATGCGGCGAGGTCGCGAGCGGCGGGGAGTCGCTCACCGCCGGAGAGCCGACCGTCGACGATCGAGGCCCGGATACCGGAGGCGAGTTGTTCGAAGAGGGGTGCTTCGAGGGTCGGATCGAGTCGAATGAACACCACAAAAGTATATTGTTCTATCTGAAGCCGAACAACTTCCTTGTCACGGCGCTTCCGCGGTGTCAGGATGAATGCGGGCCCGCGCTGACGAGAGCCCGCCACACACTCCCCCATTGCAAGGACCTCGATGCGTGCTGCACCCGTGACCACCTCCTCGAATGCCCGCAGGTTCGGGCTCCTCGGCGTCGCCCTCGTGTCGTCGATCATGCTCGCCGGGTGCCAGGCACCGGCGCCCGAGGCATCCGGCGACCCGGTCTCAGGCGGCACCCTCGCGTACGCGAGCGGCGATGCCGAACCGACCTGCCTCGACCCGCATGTCGGCGGCAACTACCCGCAGGCGCTCCTCGCGGGGCAGTTCCTGGAGTCCCTCGTCTCCCGCGACGCCTCCGGCGAGATCATCCCCTGGCTCGCCGAGTCGTGGGAGGCCTCGGACGACGGCCTCTCGTGGGACTTCACCCTTCGCGACGACGTCGCCTTCACCGATGGAACCCCGCTCGATGCCGAGGCCGTGAAGGTCAACGTGGAGCACCTGAAAGACCCGGCGACCCAATCCTCGACGGGCTACCTCGCGCTCGGCAAGGTCGATCGTGTCGAGGTCGTCAGCGACCAGGTCGCACGATTCGTGCTCAGTTCGCCCGACAGCGCACTCCTCGAGTCGCTCACCCAGCCGTGGCTCGCTATCGAGTCGCCAGCCGGCCTCGCCCGCGGCATGGACGAGAACTGCCAGGCTCCGATCGGCACCGGACCGTTCGTCGTCGAGGAGTGGGTCAAGCAGGATCACGTCTCGCTCGTGCGCAACGAGGAGTACGCCTCGCCGCCGGCCGATGCCGCGCACGATGGCGTGGCCCACCTCGACGCGATCGAGTGGCGCTTCGTGCCGGACTCGGCTTCGCGGTATGCAGCGCTGCAGGCCGGCCAGGTGCACGTCATCGACAACCCGCAGCCCGACACGATCGCGGCGGCGAAGGAGAACGAGTCGCTGACTTGGATCGACGCGCCCCGTCCCGGAGCGGCGAACCGCATCGAGCTCAACTCGGGCCAGGCGCCGTTCGACGACGAGCGCGTGCGCGAGGCGTTCATCCGCGCCGTCGAGGTCGACGAGGGCATCGACGCGCTCTTCTTCGGCACTGCGGAGCGCTCGTACTCCCCGCTCTCCTCGGTCGAGGCCGTCGCGTATTCCGACGACTCGCTCTTCCAGCCCGACCTCGACGCGGCGAACGCCCTGCTCGACGACGCCGGCTGGACCGAGCGCGACGCCGAGGGGTACCGCGTGAAAGACGGCGCTCGCCTCACGCTCCGCTTCCCGGTGAGCACGAACCAGTCGATCCCGGCCGAGCAGTCGTTGTTCGAGCAGGTCCAGGCCACGGCGAAGGCGGCCGGGTTCGACGTCGTCATCGAACTCCTCGATCTCTCGAGCTGGTATGGCGCCCTCGCGGCGAACGAGTACGAGATCGTGAGCGCTCCGTACACGAAGGTCGGGCCCGACGTGCTGCGCATCCTGTACCACTCCGACAGCATCACGCCGGCGCCGAGCGGCTACTTCGCGAACCTCGCCCAGCTCGACGACCCCGAGGTCGACGCCCTGCTCTCCGAGGCCGCGGCGACGAGCGAGGCCGACGCCCGCGCCACGCTGTACGAGGAGGCGCAGCAGCGCATCCTCGGCGGCTACTACCTCCTCCCGCTGTACGACCAGCAGAACAGCTTCCTGGTGAGCAGCTCGGTGCACGGCGCACGTGCGATGCCCACCGTCTCGACGCCGAGCTTCCATGACGCCTGGCTCGCCGGCTGAATCCCGGCGCGCCGCTCGCGGCGTGACGCTTCGCCGCGCCGGCCTGCTGATGGCCGGCGCGGCGTTCGTGCTGTGGGCGGTCGCCACCCTCACCTTCTTCGCCATCCGGCTGATCCCCGGCGATCCGGCGCAGGCGATCCTCGGCGGGCCCGGTTCCCAGGCCTCGCAGGAGGCGCTCGACCAGGTACGGCGCGACTACGGGCTCGACCAGCCGCTCATCGTGCAGTACCTCGCCATGCTGGGCCGGCTCATCACGGGCGACCTCGGCGCCTCGTACGCGCTCAAGGTGCCGGTCGCCGAGCTCATCGGCGCGCAGATCGGCGGCACGCTCCTCCTCGCGTTCCTGTCCCTCGCCCTCGCCTGGCTCCTCGCCCTCGCCCTCGCGCTCTGGTCGACGGGACGCGGGCGAGTCGCCTCCGCCGTCGGCGAGGGCATCGAGATCACCGCTGCCGCACTGCCCCACTTCTGGCTCGCTGCAGTGCTCATCGCAGTGTTCAGTACCGCGCTCGGCTGGCTGCCCCCGGTGGCCACCGGCACGCCTGCAGGCCTCGTACTTCCCGTCGTGACGCTCGCGATCCCGCTCGCGGGCTTCCTCGCCCAGGTCATGCGCGAGAGCCTCCTCGACGCCATGCAGCAGCCGTTCGTGGTGTCGGCGCGCGCTCGCGGCGAGACCGCGCTCGGCGTGCGCCTGCGCCACACCGTGCGGCACGCGGCGCTACCGGCGATCAGCCTCTCGGGCTGGGCGCTCGGGTGGCTGCTCTCGGGGGCGGTCGTCGTCGAGACGATCTTCGCGATGCCGGGGCTCGGTCGCACGCTCCTGCAGGCCGTCACCCTGCGCGACATCCCTGTCGTCACCGGTGTCGTGCTCCTCGTCGCGGTGGTGTACGTGGCCATGACCGTCCTCACCGACGTCGCGTCGCGCATCGCTGATCCCAGGCTTCGACAGGAGGCGGGTCGATGAGCGAGCTCGAACTGCGACAGACGACGGTCGAGGCGTCCGCTGAACACCTGCCGCCGAGGCCGCGCGGTCGGATGCCACGCGCTGGAACCCTGCTCGCGGCCGCATTCGTGCTCTTCCTCGTCGCCGCGACCTGCGTGCCAGAACTCATCGCCACACAGGACCCCGATCAGATCGCCGCGGCCGACGCCTTCCAGGCGCCGTCCCTCGACCACTGGTTCGGCACCGACGAGTCCGGGCGCGACATCTACAGTCGCATCGTCGCCGGCACCGGCACGTCGTTGCTCATCGGCGTCACCGCGACGCTCATCGGGCTCGCGCTCGGGCTCGTGCTGGGAGTGGTGGCGAGCTTCGGAGGTCGCATCCTCGACTTCAGCGTCAACCGGCTCGTCGAAGTGCTGTTCGCCTTTCCCGGGTTGCTGCTCGCGCTCCTCGTGATCGTCGTCTACGGGCCCGGGCCGGTGACCGCGACCGTGGCCGTTGGACTGTCGACGGCGCCCGGCTACGCCCGGATCATCCGTGGCCAGCTCGTCTCGATCCGCTCCTCGCAGTACGTCGAGGCGGCGCGGGTGCTGGGTCGGTCCCCGGCCCGCATCCTCGCTCGACACGTCCTGCCGAACGCACTCATCCCGATCTTCGTGCTCGCGACGCTCGGGGTCGGGCAGGCGATCGTCTGGGCGGCGGCGCTCAGCTACCTCGGCCTCGGCGCACAGCCGCCCGCGGCCGAGTGGGGTGCCATGCTGGCCGCGGGTCGCACCTATCTCGCAACCGCCTGGTGGATGACGGTCTTCCCCGGGCTCATGATCGTCGCCACGACGATCGCGACGACCGTGCTCGGCCGGGCACTCACCCGACGCGGGAGAGGCGAATGATGACGAATGCACCCGATCCCGTGCTCGATGTCGCAGACCTCCGGGTCGGCTTCGGCACGGCCGAGGTCGTGCATGGAGTGAACCTCACGATCTCGCCGGGCGAATGCGTCGCGATCGTCGGCGAATCGGGCTCCGGCAAATCAGTGACGGCTCGGGCGCTGCTCGGGCTCGCCGGCCCCGGATCACGCGTCTCGTCGCAGCGGCTTCACGTCGCCGGCCGGGAGCTCGGCGCGGCAACCGAGCGCGAATGGCGCCGTGTGCGGGGCCGGCTCGCCGGACTGATCCTGCAGGACGCACTCGTCTCGCTCGACCCGCTCCGCCCCGTCGGTCGCGAGATCGAAGATCCGCTCCGCATCCACGAGCGGCTGCCGCCCGCCGAGCGCCGCGCTCGGGTGCTCGAGCTCCTCGCCGACGTCGGCATGCCCGATCCTGCCCTCGCCGCGACCCGGCGTTCCGGCGAACTGTCCGGCGGCCTCCGCCAGCGCGGCCTCATCGCGGCCGCCATCGCGCTCGACCCACCGCTCCTCATCGCCGACGAGCCGACGACCGCCCTCGACGTCACCGTGCAGGCGCGCATCCTCGCGCTGATCGCCGGCATCCGCTCCCGCGGCACGGGTGTGCTCCTCATCAGCCATGATCTCGCCGTCGTCGGGCGACTCGCCGACCGCATCCTCGTCATGCGCGAGGGCGAGATCATCGAGGAGGGAACCGCTCGCGAGGTACTGGAATCCCCCCGGGAGGCGTACACGAAGGCACTCATCGCCGCGGTACCGTCCGGCATCCCGCGCGGAGATCGATTGTCGATGCCGCCCTCGGGGTTCGACCACGTCGCACCGGCGTGTGTTGCACCGGCTGCAGCGCCGGCGACGCACGCGACTCAGCCCTCCGCGGCACCCTCACTGCTCTCACTCGAGCACGTCACCAAGACCTTCGTGATCCCGGGTGGCCGGTTCGCCGCCGTCGACGACGTGTCGCTGTCGCTGCACCGTGGCGAGACCCTCGGCCTCGTCGGCGAATCCGGCTCGGGAAAGACGACGGTCGCTCGACTCGCGCTCGCGCTCACGGCCCCCGACAGCGGCGACGTGCATCTCGACGGCGAGGAGTGGTCGACACTCGACGAGCGACACCGTCGGGCCTCGCGCCACCGCATCGGCGCGATCTACCAGGACGCCCTCAGCTCCTTCGATCCCAGGTGGAGTGTCGGCCGTATCCTCAGCGATGCCGCACGCGGCGCTCGCGGCGCTGCACCCGGCCCCGAGGCCACCGCGCTGCTCGACCAGGTCGGGCTCGCAGCATCCGTCGCCGGCCGAAAGCCGCTCACGCTCTCAGGCGGGCAGCGGCAGCGGGTGGCGATCGCCCGGGCGCTCGCAGCATCACCCGAAGTGCTGATCTGCGATGAACCGGTCTCGGCGCTCGACGTGACGATCCAGGCGCAGATCCTCGACCTGCTCGACGAGCTCCAGCGGGAGCGCGGCCTCGCGCTCCTGTTCATCTCCCACGATCTCGGCGTCGTGCGTCATATGGCCGACCGGGTCGCGGTCATGCGGGCGGGTCGGATCGTCGAGACCGGCGACGCGGAACGGGTCTTCGCCGAGCCGGAGCATCCGTACTCCGCCCAGCTCGTGGCCGATTCGCCGCGACTCGCGTACTGAACCGCGCGGGCGAAGACTCGGCGCCCTCGCCCAGCCGGCTCGCAGTTCGCTCTCGGGTAGGCTGGAGAGTCGCACATTCAGGCACCTCATTACAGACACGGTGCCGCCGATATCGAACCGGAGCATCATGACCGACACGGCCCGCATTCCCGACAAGCCCGCCCTCGAGGGTCTCGAATCGGTCTGGGGAGGCGCATGGGAGCGTGAGGGCACGTACCGGTTCGATCGCGCATCGGCCACTCGCGAGTGCATCTACTCGATCGACACTCCCCCGCCCACTGCGTCGGGCTCGCTGCACATCGGGCACGTGTTCTCGTACACGCACACCGACGTCGTGGCACGATTCCAGCGCATGCGCGGCAAGAGCGTCTTCTACCCGATGGGCTGGGACGACAACGGCCTGCCCACCGAGCGCCGCGTGCAGAACTACTACGGCGTTCGCTGCGACCCGACCCTGCCCTATTCCGAGGGATTCGTGCCGCCGTTCGAGGGCGGTGACGGCAAGTCGACGAAGGCCGCCGATCAGGTGCCCATCAGCCGTCGCAACTTCATCGAGCTCTGCGAGCGCCTGACCGTCGAAGACGAGCAGCAGTTCGAGGCGCTCTGGCGCCAGCTCGGACTCTCGGTCGACTGGACCCAGACGTACCGCACGATCGGTGAGGAGTCGCTCTTCGCATCGCAGCTCGCCTTCGTGCGCAACGTGGAACGCGGCGAGGCGTACCAGGCGCTCGCCCCGACCCTGTGGGACGTCACGTTCCGTACCGCGGTCGCGCAGGCGGAACTCGAAGACCGCGAACAGCCCGGCCACTATCACCGGGTCGCGTTCCACACGCCCGACGGCGGCGTCGTCGAGATCGAGACCAGCCGTCCCGAGCTGATTCCCGCGTGCGTCGCACTCGTGGCGCACCCCGATGACGAGCGCTACCAACCGCTGTTCGGCACCACCGTCACGACCCCCGTCTACGGCGTCGAGGTGCCGGTGCTCGCCCACCACCTCGCCCAGAAAGACAAGGGCACCGGCATCGCGATGATCTGCACCTTCGGTGACATCACCGACGTGGTGTGGTGGCGCGAACTCGACCTGCCGAACCGCGCGATCATCGGCTTCGACGGTCGCGTCATCGCTGAAGCCCCTGAGGCGATCACCTCCGAGGCCGGCCGGGCAGCGTTCGCCGAGCTCGCCGGCAAGACCACGTTCTCGGCGAAGCAGGCCGTCGTGCAGCAGCTCCGCGACTCAGGCGACCTGCTCGCCGACCCGAAGTCGATCACGCACCCCGTGAAGTTCTTCGAGAAAGGCGACAAGCCGCTCGAGATCGTGTCGACGCGTCAGTGGTACATCCGCAACGGCGCTCGTGACGAGGCACTGCGTGAGCGCCTCCTGACGCACGGTCGCGAAATCGACTGGCACCCCGACTTCATGCGCGTTCGCTACGAGAACTGGGTCGGCGGCCTCTCGGGCGACTGGCTCGTCTCGCGCCAGCGCTTCTTCGGAGTACCGATCCCCGTCTGGTACCCGCTCGACGCGGCGGGCGACCCGAAGTTCGACGAGCCGATCGTCGCGACTCGCGAGATGCTGCCCGTCGACCCCTCGTCGGCAGCGGCACCGGGCTTCGACGAAGCCCAGCGCGGCACCGCCGGTGGCTTCATCGGCGAGCACGACGTCATGGACACCTGGGCGACATCCTCGCTCACTCCGCAGCTCGCGGGCGGCTGGGAACGCGACCCCGAACTGTTCGAGCTCGTCTTCCCGTATTCGCTGCGTCCTCAGGGGCAGGACATCATCCGCACCTGGCTGTTCTCGACGACGCTTCGCGCCGAGCTCGAGCACGGAGTTTCGCCGTGGGCGAACGCCTCGATCTCGGGCTTCATCGTCGACCCCGACCGCAAGAAGATGTCGAAGTCGAAGGGCAACGTCGTCACCCCGGCCGGCCTGCTCGAACAGCACGGCTCCGACGCGGTGCGGTACTGGGCGGCCTCGTCCCGACTCGGCACCGACGCCGCCTTCGACCCGCAGAACCCGACGCAGGTGAAGATCGGCCGTCGTCTCGCGATCAAGGTGCTGAACGCGGCGAAGTTCATCCTCGGCTTCGAGGGTCGGGCGGATGCCGCGGTGACCGTGCCGGTGGACCGCAGCATGCTCGCCGAACTCGCCGTCGTCGTCGATCGCGCCACCCGCGCACTCGACGGTTACGATCACGCTCGTGCGCTCGAGCTCGCCGAGACGTTCTTCTGGACCTTCTGCGACGACTACCTCGAGCTCGTGAAAGAGCGTGCCTACGGTGCACCGAGCGACGAACAGGAGTCGGCCGTCGCCGCCCTCAAGACGGCGCTCGACGTGCTGCTGCGCCTCTTCGCACCCGTCATCCCGTTCGCGACCGAAGAGGCGTGGCGCTGGTCGCACGACGGCTCCGTGCATCTCGCCTCCTGGCCGACCGTCGACGATCTCGCCGCGCGCGGCGAAGCCGGTGTCGAACTGCTCGAACTCGCCGGACTCGCACTGACCGGCATCCGGCGCGCCAAGACCGACGCGAAGGCGTCGCAGAAGACGCCCGTCACGAGCGCCGTCATCGCGGCCCCGGCCGTGACGATCGCGCTGCTCGAGTCGGTCGCATCCGATCTGCGTGCGGTGGGGCGCATCGCCGAGCTCGGCTTCGTCGAAGCCGAGTCGTTCGAAGTCCGCGACGTCGTCTTCGAGGCGCCGTCGGAATAGGGGGAACCATGAACTACGAGATTCGATCGGCCGGTGACGACGACTTCTTCGGGTGGCTGCCGCTCTTCGCGGCATATTGCAGCTTCTACGAGACGGAGCTCGACGACGCCAAGGCGCTGATCGTGTGGAACTGGATCCGCGACGAGGCGGAGCCGCTGCAGGCAGCGCTCGCCGTCGATGACGAGGGCCGACCGGTCGGGCTCGCCCACTTCCGGGCGGTGCCGCACTCGCTCAGCGCGACGCGCGGCATGTACCTCGACGACCTCTACGTCGATGACGCCGCCCGCGGATCCGGCATCGGGCGCGCGCTCGTCGAGTTCGTGCACGCCCGCGCCGCCGAGATCGGCAGCGGCGGGGTCAGCTGGATCACGGCCGACGACAACGCAGACGCGCAGCGCGTCTACGACCAGCTCGCCAGGCGCACCAGCTGGGTGACCTACGAGATGGACGCGTGATGCGACTCGGCACCCGCTGGGCGTTCGGCGCAGCGCCGCCGCCATCCGTACCCACTGCGCTCCACGAGCGCATCGCGGCCGCCGAAACGACGTTCGCGGGCGACGGCACGAACCGCCACTGGACCCTGACGTGGCTCGAGGGTCGGCCGATCGCCGAACTCGACGACGGCACGGTCGTGCGCGAGACGATCGTCGATGCGCACGACGCCGACGAAGACTGGTAGCCGTCTCGGCCGCATCGCGGTGTCACGGCTTCGCCACAGCCTTCACTCGGGGGCGATCTTCACGCGCGCGCGATGATCTCGCCGTGCGGCATCAGCAGCCAGCCGTCGGCGTCGGCGGCCCACGCGCGCCACGCGTCGGCGATGCGCTGCAGTTCTGCGGGGTTCGAGTGACCTGATTCGATCGCGTGCGCGGCGAACTGCGACTCGGTCGCGCGCTCGGCCCACGCGCCGCCCCACCACTCGCGTTCGAGCTCGGTGGCGAAGACCCAGTTGGTCGCGGTCGCCGCGATGTCGGTGAGTCCGGCCTCGCGGGCCCAGCTCTTCAGCCGACGCCCCGCATCCGCCTCCCCGCCGTTCCATGCGTGCACTGCGTGGTAGAGCTCCAGCCAGCGGGTGAGCCCCGGCGAGGCGGGATTCCAGATCACACCGCCGTAGTCGACGTCACGGACCGCCACGACGCCACCCGGTTTGGTGACGCGCCGGAACTCCCGGAGCGCGTCGACGGGGCGGCCGAGGTGTTGCAGCACCTGATGCGCGTGCACGATGTCGAAGGTGTCGTCGTCGAAGTCGAGCGCATACGCGTCACCGACCGCGAACCGGGCGTTCGCGACGCCCTCGCTTTCAGCGAGACCCGTTGCGTGGGCCACCACATCGGCCGAGGCGTCGACGCCGATGACCGTGCCGGGGCGCACACGTCGCGCGAGATCGAGGGTGATCGTGCCGGGGCCGCTGCCGACGTCGAGCACCCGAACGCCCTCACGCAGGTGCGGGACCAGATACGCCGCCGAGTTCTCCACCGTGCGCCAGGCGTGCACACGAAGCACACTCGCGTGATGGCCGTGAGTGTACTCGTCGCGTGCAGTCGTTCCGGGCCGGTCGGTGCTCATGGTTCGAGCATATGCTTCTGCCCGGCCGGCGCGACACGAGTGTCGCGCGACGTCGAAGTACGGTGGACGGATGATCGATCCGTCCAACCCCTTGATCCAGCCGAGCCCGCTGCCGTACCACCTCCCGCTCTTCGCACTCATTCGACCCGAACACTACCGGCAGGCGATCGAGCTCGGCATGCGCGAGCAGCGTGACGCGGTCGAGTCGATCGCCACCGACGCGGCCGCACCCACGTTCGACAACACGATCGTCGCCCTCGAACGCTCGAGCGCCACGCTGCGCCGCGTGCTGCCGGTGTTCGAGAACGCGAGCTCGGCCGACAGCAGCCCCGCGATCGACGCGCTCGAGGTCGACTTCGCTCCCCGGCTCGCCGCGCACCGCGATGCCATCCGGCTCGACCCACGCCTCTACGCCCGTCTCGTCGAACTCCATTCGTCGCGTGACGAGCTCGGGCTCGATGCCGCGTCGGTGCACCTGCTCGAGCGCCACCATCGCAAGGCGACGCTCGCCGGCGCAGCCCTCGACGCCGACGCGCGAGCCGCACTCACGGCCGTGAACACCCGCATCTCGGAGCTCACGACCGCGTTCCAGCAACGTCTGCTCGCCGAGACGAACCAGCTCGCGCTGCACCTCGTCGATGCGGCAGAGCTCGAGGGGCTCGACGACGGGCGACGTTCAGCGGCCCGCGAGGCCGCGATCCAGCGTGGTGTCCCCGGCTGGCTCATCACGCTCGTGCTCCCGACCTCGCAACCGGCGCTCAGCGAGCTGGAGCGCGACGAGGTGCGCGACCGGCTGTTCGCTGCGTCGCGGTCGCGCGGATGCCGCGGCGGCGAGTACGACACACGCGAGATTCTCCTCGAACTCGTGCGGCTCCGCGCCGATCGCGCGCGCATGCTGGGATTCCGGAGCCATGCCGCCGCGGTGACCGTCGATGAGACGGCGGGTTCGCCGGAGGCGGTCGCCCACCTGCTCGAGCGCCTCGTGCCCTCTGCGACCGCGAACGCCCGCAGCGAGGCGGAGACGCTCGAGGCGCAGGCGGCGGCCCTCGACCGGCGAAGCCTCGAAGCTTCCGACTGGGCGAGGCTCAGCGAAGCGGTGCGTCGCGATCGGTTCGACGTCGACCTGCAGGCGATGCGCCCGTACCTCGAGTTCGAGCGCGTGCTCGAGCAAGGTGTCTTCCACGCCGCGAACCTGCTCTACGGACTGCGGTTCACCGAGCGCACCGACCTCGTCGGCTACCACCCGGAGACGCGGGTCTTCGAGGTCTTCGAAGAGAGCGGTGCGCCGGTCGGTCTCTACCTGCTCGACCTCTACACGCGAGATTCCAAGCGCGGCGGCGCGTGGATGAGCTCTCTCGTCGAGCAATCGACGCTCGAGGGCACCCTCCCCGTGGTCGTGAACAACCTCAACGTGACGAAGCCGGCCGAAGGCGAGCCGACCCTCCTCACACTCGACGAGACCGAGACGCTGTTCCACGAGTTCGGGCATGCGCTGCACGGTCTGCTGTCGCAGGTCGTGCATCCTTCTGCGGCCGGCACGAATGTCGAGGGCGACTTCGTCGAGTTGCCGAGCCAGGTGAACGAACTCTGGGTCCTCCGCCCCGAGATTCTCAACAACTACGCCGTGCACCATGAGACCGGCGAGACCTTACCGACGCACCTGGTCGAGCGGCTCCTCGCCTCACGCACCTTCAACGAGGGCTTCGCGACGACCGAGTACCTCGCGGCGGCCGCACTCGACCAGGCGTGGCACCGGCTCTCCCCCGAAGAGGCGGCGGCCGTCGGCGACGTCGGCGAGTTCGAACGGACGGCACTGTCCGCAGCCGGCCTCGACGACCCGCTCGTTCCGCCGCGGTACTCCAGCACGTACTTCGCTCACATCTTCGCGGGCGGTTACGACGCCGGCTACTACTTCTACATCTGGAGCGAGGTGCCCGGAGCCGACATCATGGCCTGGTTCGAGGACAACGGTGGGGCGACCCGGGCGAACGGCGAACGATTCCGCCGCGAGGTGCTCGCCCCGGGCGGGTCGCGTGATCCGCGAGAGTCGATCCGGCGCCTGCTCGGTCGAGAGCCGGACATCGCTGCCCTGCTCGCCCGGCGCGGTCTCGCCTGAGACGACGGATGCCTCGTGCAGCGTGCTGCACGAGGCATCCATCGAAAGGAGCACGGCTCGAATCGAGTCGGTTCGTATCGCGTCGGCTCAGATCGCGAACCCGAGTGCCCGCATCATGTCACGGCCGTCATCGGTGATGCGCTCGGGACCCCACGGCGGCATCCACACCCAATTGATGCGGAACGCGTCGACCGTGCCGTCGAGCGCCTCGGCGGTCTGCTCTTCGATCACGTCGGTGAGGGGGCATCCGGCGCTCGTGAGCGTCATGTGGATGACGAGGGCATCGTTCTCATCGTCCCAGCCGAGATCGTAGATGAGACCGAGGTCGACGATGTTGACCCCGAGCTCGGGGTCCATGACGTCTTTCAGCGCTTCTTCGACCTGGTCGTAGCGCTCTGGTGCGAGGGAGGTGACCATGGTGCGATTCTACCCTCGCCCTATTCGGCGGACACCGGTTCGGCCGCGGCCGACTCGGCGACCTGGTAGCGGTCGTAGCCCTCGTCTTCGAGGCGGTCGGCGAGCTCGGGGCCGCCCTGCTCGGCGATCTTGCCGGCGACGAAGACGTGCACGAAGTCGGGCTTGATGTAACGGAGGATACGCGTGTAGTGCGTGATGAGCAGCACGCCGAGCCCCGTGGTGGAGTGCGCACGGTTGACGCCCTCGGAGACGATCTTGAGCGCGTCCACGTCGAGACCGGAGTCGGTCTCGTCGAGCACGGCGAACTTGGGCTTCAGGAGTTCGAGCTGCAGGATCTCGTTGCGCTTCTTCTCGCCGCCCGAGAACCCCTCGTTGACGTTGCGTTCGGCGAAGGCCGAGTCCATCTTGAGGTTCGACATCGACGCCCGCACGTCTTTGATCCAGCCGCGGATCGGGGGCGCCTCGCCATCGATCGCCGTCTTGGCGGTGCGGAGGAAGTTCGTGACCGTCACGCCGGGAATCTCGACCGGGTACTGCATCGCGAGGAAGACGCCGGCGCGTGCGCGCTCGTCGACCGACATCTCGAGCACGTTCTCGCCGTCGAGCAGGATCTCGCCCTGGACGACCTGGTACTTCGGGTGACCGGCGATCGTGTACGCGAGGGTCGACTTGCCCGAGCCGTTCGGGCCCATGATCGCGTGGATCTCGCCCTCGTTGATGACGAGGTCGACACCGCGGAGGATCTCGCGAGTGCCCTGGTCGGTCTCGACGTTGACGTGGAGGTTCTTGATCTCGAGAACGGACATGTTCGTAGTGGTCTCTTTCGGTTGCCGGCCGTTCCGGGCCGGAGAAGGGAGGTCAGACGGTCAGTGTGACCGTGGGATCGATGTGGACGTCGCCGTCCTTGAGCTCGACCTGGTAGACCGGGACGGGCTCGTACGCGGGCAACGTCAATGGCTTGCCCGTCTTGAGGGAGAACATGGAGCCGTGAGCCCAGCACTCGAGGGTGTCGTCTTCGACGAACCCCTCTGCGAGGGAGATGTCGCCGTGCGTGCAGGTGTCGCCGATGGCGAAGACCTCGCCTGCGGCATCTTTCACCACGGCGATCGGCACGCCCTCGAGCACGAAGCGCGACGCCTCGTTGACGGCGAGCTCATCGATCGAGCAAACGCGAGTGGCGGCCATGTCAGCGACCTTCCAGTTCGGCTTCGATCGCCGCCGTGAGGCGGGCCTCGAGGTCGGCGGAGCCGATCTTCTGCACGATCTCGGTGAGGAAGCCGCGCACGACGAGACGCCGCGCCTCGTCTTCACGAATGCCGCGTGCCATGAGGTAGAACAACTGCTCGTCGTCGAATCGGCCGGTCGCGCTCGCGTGACCTGCGCCCGCGATGTCGCCGGTCTCGATCTCGAGGTTCGGCACGGAGTCGGCGCGGGTGCCGTCGGTGAGCACGAGGTTTCGATTCTGCTCGTAGCTGTCGGTGCCGGTCGCGGCATTGCCGATCAGCACGTCGCCGACCCACACGGTGCGGGCGCCCGTGCCCTGCAGGGCGCCCTTGTAGGTGACCCGGCTCTTGGTGTGCGGTGCATCGTGATGCACGAACACCTGCTGCTCGAGGTGCTGGCCCGCATCGGCGAAGTAGAGGCCGAGCGCTTCGATGTCGGCGCCCTGCTCGGCGAGGTGGGTCGACGGGTTCACCCGCACGACCTTGCCGCCGAGCGAAACGACGATGTGCTTGAGGAACGAGTCGCGGCCGAGACGCGCGAACTGGCTCGAGAGATGCACGGCGTCGTCGTCCCACTCCTGGAGCGAGACGACGGTGAGGGATGCCCCGTCGCCGACGAGGATCTCGACGTTCTCGCTGAGCCGGGCGGTGCCCGTGCCGGCGAGCACGACGAGCGCGCGGCTGTTCGGCGCTGCCTCGATGACGGTGTGCGCGGCGCGCGGGCTGTCGCCGAGTGCGGTTCGGGTCACGAATGCGATCTTCTCGTCTTCGCCTTCGACGGAGACCAGCAGCGCCTCGCCGAAGGTCGACCACGCGTTGGCGCTCGCGCGCTCTTCGGGCGTGCCGGCGGTGCCGATGCGGGCGTCGTCGCGTGCGATGTAAGAGAAGGAAACGCCCGTGACATCCGTCGTCTCGATCGGAAGGCGTGAACCGTCGAGTTCGCCACCGGTGAGGTCGGCGAAGACGGCGATCGGGGAGAGCTTCCACTCGTGCTCGCGGCCGTTGACGGGTGCGAAGTCCTCGACGTCGACCGAACGGAACCGTTCGGACCGGGTCTGCACGGGCACGAAGGCGCCGTCGGTGTGCGCGACGAGGCCGTGTTGCCCGGGAGTGGCCAAAGCGGATGAACGCGGTGCTGTGCTGGTCATCTGATCGGTCATTCCTAGCCGACGCTGCCTTCCATGCCCATTTCGATGAGCTTGTTGAGTTCCATCGCGTATTCCATCGGCAGCTCGCGGGCGATCGGCTCGATGAAGCCGCGCACGATCATCGACATGGCCTCGGTCTCGTCGATGCCACGGCTCATGAGATAGAACAGCTGTTCCTCGCTGACCTTCGAGACCGTCGCCTCGTGACCGAGCTTCACGTCGTCGACGCGGATGTCGATCGCCGGGTACGTGTCGGAGCGCGAGATCGTGTCGACGAGCAGTGCATCGCAGACGACGCTGTTCGCCGAGTGGTGCGCATTCGCGTCGATGCGGACCTCGCCGCGGTAGCCGGCTCGGCCACCGCCGCGCGCGATCGACTTCGAGACGATCGACGACTGCGTGTACGGGGCCATGTGGATCATCTTGGCGCCCGCGTCCTGGTGCTGGCCGGGCCCGGCGAACGCGACCGAGAGCGTCTCGCCCTTCGCGTGCTCGCCCATGAGGAAGATCGACGGGTACTTCATGGTGACCTTGGAGCCGATGTTGCCGTCGACCCACTCCATGGTGGCGCCTTCGGCAGCAGTCGCCCGCTTCGTGACGAGGTTGTAGACGTTGTTCGACCAGTTCTGGATCGTCGTGTAGCGCACGCGTGCGTCCTTCTTCACGATGATCTCGACGACCGCGGAGTGCAGCGAGTCGCTCTTGTAGATCGGCGCCGTGCAGCCTTCGATGTAGTGCACGTAGCTGCCCTCGTCGGCGATGATCAGCGTGCGCTCGAACTGGCCCATGTTCTCGGTGTTGATGCGGAAGTAGGCCTGCAGCGGGATCTCGACGTGCACGCCCTTCGGCACGTAGACGAACGAACCGCCCGACCACACCGCCGTGTTGAGCGCGGCGAACTTGTTGTCGCCGGCCGGGATCACGGTGCCGAAGTACTCCTCGAAGAACTCGGGGTGCTCACGCAGTGCGGTGTCGGTGTCCATGAAGATGACGCCCTGGCGCTCGAGGTCTTCATTGATCTGGTGGTAGACGACCTCGGACTCGTACTGGGCGGCCACGCCCGAGACGAGACGCTGGCGCTCGGCCTCGGGGATGCCGAGCCGCTCGTACGTGTTCTTGATGTCGTCGGGCAGGTCTTCCCAGGTCTGGGCCTGCTTCTCGGTGGAACGCACGAAGTACTTGATGTTGTCGAAGTCGATCTCCGACAGGTCGGCGCCCCACGTGGGCATCGGCTTGCGCTCGAAGAGCTGCAGTGCGCGCTGGCGACGTTGGAGCATCCACTCGGGCTCGTTCTTCAGCCCTGAGATGTCGGCGACCACCTCCGGCGAGATGCCGCGTCGGGCGGATGCCCCAGCAGCGTCGGAGTCGGCCCAGCCGAACTCGTAGGTACCGAGTCCTTCGAGTTCCGGTCGGTCGATCAGTACGTCCGTCATGCTCTCCCTCTTCTCCTCCGGTACAACCGGCTATCAGGCCGGCTCATTCCCCTCGTGAGTCGAGGCGCTCGTTGAGTGGGTGATGATGTGCCCGGTGGCGCTGTTGCCAACCTAAGATGGCTTACGGCCCGAAGCGCGCGGTTTCGCGCAGTCGACGGGCGTGCCAACCCATCAAGTCTATAGGGTCGCGGGGGCGCCGGGCAGGACTCCCAGCGCCGTCACAGCGCGATCCGGATCAGGAACGAACCCGCGTGACCCGCACACTCCGCAGCTTCGCCTGGGCATCGTTCATCGCCCAGGTCACGATCATCGCGACGGGTGGCGCGGTGCGGCTGACGGGGTCGGGGCTCGGATGCCCCACCTGGCCGACCTGCACCGCCGATTCCCTCGTGCCCACCGACGAGTTGAGCTACCACTCGCTCATCGAGTTCGGGAACCGCATGATGACCGGCGTCGTCGGCATCATCGCGCTCATCGTGTTCGTGCTGGTCTGGCGTGTGCGTCGTGAGCGCCACGACCTCTACGTGCTCTCCTTCATCGTCGGCGTTGGCATCGTGGCACAGGCGGTCGTCGGCGGCATCACGGTCTGGACCGGCCTCAACCCGTTCATCGTCGGGTTCCACTACCTCTCGTCGCTGGCGCTCGTGTGCGTCACCGCGGCGTTCCTCGATCGCATGGACTCCCCCGCCGGACCTCGCGAACGAGCCGTGCCGACGTGGTTCGCCGCACTCACGCACGGCACGAGCGCCGTGCTGCTGATCACGATCGTGTTCGGCGTGCTCACGACGGGGTCAGGGCCGCACTCGGGCGATGCCGCGGCCGGACGTTCCGGTTTCGACTCGGAGATCCTCGAGCACATCCACGCCTGGCCCGGCTACGCACTACTCGCGCTGACGCTCGTGCTCGTCATCACCGCATGGCGACTGCGGTTGCCGACGCTCCGCTGGTCCATCGCACTGCTCGCAGTCGAGCTCGTCCAGGTCGCAGTGGGCCTCTACCAGGCCCGCAACGGGCTGCCGCCGTTCGCGGTCGGCGTGCACATGGTGCTGGCGGCGCTCTCCGCAGCGGCCATGACCATCGTCATCCTGCGGTTGAAGCGACCGGCGGTGAGCATCACCGCCGGTCACGCGCTCGATGACACCGCCGCAGCGCCGGCCCGCTGACCGCGACGGCATGCTGATCCAACACCGGGGCCGCCGACCCGTCGTGCACCCCACCGCCACCGTCGCGGAGACCGCGGTGCTCTCCGGCGCCGTCACCATCGGGGCGGGCAGCCGCATCCTGCACGGCGCAGTGCTCAGCGCCGAAGACGGTGCCATCGAGGTGGGCGCCGAGTGCGTGGTCATGGAGCACGCCGTGATTCGCGGGCGTGCCGATCACGAGGTCGCCATCGGCGATCACGTGATGATCGGACCGCACTCGCACATCAACGGCGCCACCGTCGATGACGAGGCGTTCATCGCCACCGGCGCGTCCGTGTTCCCCGGCGCGTCGATCGGCCGTGGTGCCGAAGTGCGAATCAATGCGGTGGTGCAGGTGAACACGGCACTCGGCGCAGGGGTCGTGGTGCCGATCTCGTGGGTCGCGGTCGGCACCCCTGCCGAAGTGCTGCCTCCGGAGCGGCATGAGGAGATCTGGGCGATCCAGCGTGACCTCGACTTCGTCGGCACGGTCTACGGGAGTCCGCGGGCAGCGGACATGCGCGAGATCATGACGAGGCAGTCGGCGTTCTTCGCCGCGCACGCCGACGACCGGTTGATCGACGGCGCCGCGGCATCCGACGCCTGAGCGCCGTCATTCCCGCGATCGCATCCGCTCCCGCCGAGTCGTCTAGAACGGGAGCAGCGGGTCGACGCCGACGGCGAGGAACAGCAGGGAGAGGTACGCGATCGACCCGTGGAACACGCGCATCGGCGAGACCTGCTCGTGGCGGATCGCGAGGTTGTAGAGACGGTGCGTCTCGTAGATGAACCAGACCCCCGTGACCACGGCGACCGTCGAGTAGACGAGCCCCATATCGGCGATCGGGATGAGCAGCAGCGAGCATGCCACCGTCGCCCATGCGTAAAGGATGACCTGCAGTCCGACCTGGGCGCGGCCGCGAACCACCGCGAGCATCGGCACACCGGCGGCGGCATAGTCGTCTTTGTACTTCATCGAGAGCGGCCAGTAGTGCGGCGGCGTCCAGAGGAAGATGATGAGGAAGAGGATGAACGGCGCCCAGCCGAGGCTCTCGGTCACGGCCGCCCAGCCGATCAGCACGGGCATGCATCCGGCCACGCCGCCCCAGACGATGTTCTGCGCGGTGCGACGCTTCAGGATCAGGCTGTAGAACACCACGTAGAGCAGGATCGCGCCGAGCGAGAGCGCCGCGGCGAGCCAATTGGTGAAGATCCAGAGCCAGGCGATCGACGCCAGACCGAGGCCGTACGCGAAGACGAGTGCCTCACGGTCGGTCAGCTCACCGGTGACGAGCGGTCGGCCCTGCGTGCGCTTCATCACACGGTCGATGTCGCGGTCGATGTAGCAGTTGAACGCTCCGGCCGACCCGGCACTCATGGCGCCGCCGATGAGTGTGGCCACGAGGAGCCAGAGGTTCGGCAGTCCCTGCTCGGCGAGGATCATCGTCGGGGCGGTGACCACCAGAAGGAGCTCGATCACGCGTGGCTTCGTGAGTGCCACGTACGCGGCGAACTTGCGCCGAACGGTCATCGCCGGTCGGGTGACTCGGGTGTCTACGGCTGCCTGCATCGTTCCTCTTCCGGCGCGCGGGCGCGCATGTGCCGCCACGCCCGCGTTCGATTCTATGACAACATGTGTCGGCCGGTTGGGTAAGCGCATTCCCGGCATTGACGGGGCCTCACTTCGCATCGCGGCGCCCGTGATCTTCTCGTCACGGTCCTGAAACCTGAGGAGTCCATATACTGGCAATGCGCGCCCGACGGCGCGGATTCGAATTGCCGTCCGGTGCCGACGACCAACGGGTCATCCGCCGGGCACTTCGCGCCGTAGCGACTCCCGCGGTGACGGGGAACATCGGTTCCCGGCGCCGTTCATGACCGGAAGGAACAGCACATCGTGGCAACTCTGCAGTGGGAACCCATTGACGACCAGGCCGTCGACACGGCACGCGTACTCGCGGCCGACGCCGTCGAGAAGGTCGGAAACGGACATCCCGGCACCGCGATGAGCCTCGCGCCCGCCGCATACCTCCTCTTCCAGAAGGTCATGCGTCGCGACCCCGCCGACCACGCCTGGCTCGGCCGCGACCGCTTCATCCTCTCCGCCGGCCACTCCTCGCTCACGCAGTACGTGCAGCTCTTCCTCGCGGGCGACGGCCTCGAGCTCGACGACCTCGAATCGCTGCGCACCTGGGGCTCGAAGACCCCCGGCCACCCCGAGTACGGCCACACTGCGGGCGTCGAGATCACCACTGGCCCGCTCGGCCAGGGCCTCGCCTCCGCGGTCGGCTTCGCCTACGCAGCGCGGTTCGAGCGCGGTCTCTTCGATCCGGATGCCGCAGCGGGCACGAGCCCGTTCGACCACTTCGTCTATGTCGTCGCGGGCGACGGCGACCTGCAGGAGGGCATCACGAGCGAGGCGTCCTCGCTCGCGGGCCACCAGCAGCTCGGCAACCTCGTCGTGATCTACGACTCCAACCAGATCTCCATCGAAGACGACACGAACATCGCCTTCACCGAGAACGTCGCCGAGCGGTACGAGGCCTACGGCTGGCACGTGCAGACCGTCGACTGGAAGAAGAGCGGCGAATACGTCGAAGACGTCGCCGAGCTGAACGCAGCGATCGAAGCGGCGAAGGGCGAGTCCGACAAGCCGTCGATCATCATCCTGAAGACGATCATCGGCTGGCCCTCGCCGGGCAAGCAGAACTCGGGCAAGATCCACGGCTCGGCACTCGGCGCGGCCGAGCTCGCCGCGACGAAGGAGGTGCTCGGCTTCGACCCCGGGCAGAGCTTCGTGGTCGCCGACGATGTTCTCGCGCACACCCGCGGTGCGGTCCAGCGCGGCGCCGAGGCCCACGCCGAATGGCAGCTCGCGTTCGACGCCTGGGCGGCGGCGAACCCCGAGCGCAAGGCACTGCTCGACCGGCTCGAGTCCGGCGTGCTGCCCGACGACATCGAATCGGCGCTGCCGGTCTTCGACGGCGGCACCGACGTGTCCACACGCGCGGCGTCGGGCAAGGTCATCAACGCCCTCGCCGGCGTGATGCCCGAACTCTGGGGCGGCTCGGCCGACCTCGCCGAGTCGAACCTGACCACGATCAACGGCGCCCCGTCGTTCATCCCGACCGAATGGTCGACGCACGAGTTCTCCGGCAATCCCTACGGACGGGTGCTGCACTTCGGTATTCGCGAGCACGCCATGGGCGCCATCCTCAACGGCATCGTGCTGCACGGCAAGACGCGCGCCTTCGGCGGCACCTTCCTCATCTTCAGCGACTACATGCGACCCGCCGTACGACTCGCGGCGCTCATGAAGGTGCCCTCGATCTTCGTCTGGACCCACGACTCCGTCGCGCTCGGCGAAGACGGCCCGACCCACCAGCCGGTCGAGCAGCTCGCCACTCTGCGGGCCATCCCGGGCCTCGCCGTCGTGCGTCCCGCCGATGCGAACGAGGTCGCGTACGCCTGGCTCGAGATCCTCAAGCGCACCGATGCCCCTGCGGGCATCGCGCTCACCCGGCAGAACATCCCCGTGTTCGAGCGCGGCGACGGCGCGGCATCCGGCGACACCCTCGCGGCCGCATCGAACGTCTCGAAGGGCGCCTACATCCTCGCCGAGGCCGCTTCGGGCACCCCTGACGTGATCCTCATCGCCACCGGCTCCGAGGTGCAGCTCGCAATCGCCGCTCGCGAGACGCTCGCCGCCGAGGGCATCGGCGCACGCGTCGTCTCGGCGCCGTCGCTCGAGTGGTTCGAGGAGCAGCCGGTCGAGTACCGCGAGCAGGTGCTGCCCGCGGGCGTGACCGCCCGGGTCTCGGTCGAGGCCGGCCTCGCGCTCACCTGGCAGCGCTACCTCGGCAACCGCGGCCGCGCCGTGTCGATCGAGCACTTCGGCGCATCCGCCGACTACAAGACCCTGTTCCGCGAGTTCGGCATCACGGCGGAAGCCGTCGTCGCCGCCGCGAAGGAATCGCTCGCGTCGGCCTGACGCGCGCCAGAAGAGGAGAAACTCCCATGACCAGCTCCCCCACCGCAGTCCTCTCAGAGGCCGGCGTCAGCATCTGGCTCGACGACCTCTCACGTGAACGCATCGCCTCCGGCGACCTCGCACGACTCATCGGCGAACGGAACGTCGTCGGCGTGACCACCAACCCCACGATCTTCGCCGGTGCGCTGGCGAAGGGCGAGCGCTACGCCGAGCAGGTGCGCGCGCTCGCCGCGGCCGGTGCCGACATCGACACCGCGGTGTTCGAGATCACCACCGACGACGTGCGCGACGCCTCCGACGTCTTCCGCCCGGTCTACGACCGGTCGAACGGCTTCGACGGCCGCGTCTCGATCGAGGTCGCTCCGGGCCTCGCCCGCGACACGGCGGGAACGATCGCCGAGGCGAAGTCGCTCTGGGCCAAGGTCGACCGCCCGAACGCGATGATCAAGATCCCGGCGACCGTCGAGGGCCTCGGCGCGATCACGGAGGCCATCGGCTCCGGCATCAGCGTGAACGTCACCCTGATCTTCAGCCTCGACCGGTACCGCCAGGTCATCGAGGCCTACCTCGCCGGCCTCGAGCAGGCGAAGGCCGCCGGCATCGACCTCTCGACCATCCATTCGGTCGCCTCCTTCTTCGTCTCGCGCGTCGACACCGAGATCGACAAGCGACTCATCGCGATCGGCACCGACGAAGCGCTCGCACTGAAGAGCAAGGCAGGCATCGCGAACGCCCGCCTCGCATACGAGCTCTTCGAACAGGAGTTCAGCGGTGAGCGTGCGTCCTCGCTCCTGGCAGCCGGCGCCAATCGTCAGCGTCCGCTCTGGGCATCGACGGGTGTCAAGGATCCCGCCCTGCCCGACACGCTCTACGTGACCGAGCTCGTCGCACCCGGCGTCGTCAACACGATGCCCGAGAAGACCCTCGAAGCCACGTTCGACCACGGCGTCATCACGGGTGACACCGTCACCGGTGCGTACGGCGACGCCGGAGCGGTACTCGACGCGCTCGCCCGGGTCGGGGTCGACTACGACGACGTCACGCTCGTGCTCGAGAACGAGGGCGTCGACAAGTTCATCGTCTCGTGGAACGAACTGCTCGACACGGTTCGCGGCGCGCTGGAGTCATCCCGATGAGCTTCCACATCTCGGTGAGCGGCGCCGCGGCCGATGCCGTGCGCGGCACCGTGCCCACGCTCGTCGCCGACCTCGTCGCGAGCGGCATCACGGGTCAGGACCCGGCCCTCTGGGGTCCGCAGGCCGAAGCGGAATCCGCGAAGCGCCTCGGCTGGACCGAGGCGGTCGCGGTGTCGCGTCCCCTCGTACCCGAGATCGTGGCGCTGCGTGCTGAGCTCCACGCCGCCGGCGTCGACCACATCGTGCTCGCCGGCATGGGCGGTTCGTCGCTCGCGCCCGAGGTCATCACGCGCACCACCAACGTGCAGCTCACGGTGCTCGACTCGACCGAGCCCGGCCAGGTTCGCGCGGCGCTCGCCGATCGGCTCGCGAGCTCGGCCCTCGTCGTCTCCTCGAAGTCGGGATCGACCGTCGAGACCGACAGCCAGCGTCGCATCTACGAGCAGGCGTTCCGCGACGCCGGCATCGACCCGACCACTCGCATCATCGTGGTGACCGACCCGGGCTCGCCGCTCGACGAGTCCGCCCGCGCGGCCGGGTACCGGGTCTTCAACGCCGACCCGAACGTCGGTGGGCGCTATTCCGCCTTGACGGCATTCGGACTCGTGCCCTCGGGTCTCGCCGGCGTCGACATCGCCGAGATCCTCGACGAGGCCGAGACGATCGAGCTCTCGCTCGCGATCGACAGCCCCGAGAACCCCGGACTCGTGCTGGGTGCCGCGATCGCCGCAACCTCGCCCCTGCGCGACAAGCTCGGCATCATCGCCGACGGCACGCACATCGTCGGATTCGCCGACTGGGCCGAACAGCTCATCGCCGAGTCCACCGGCAAGGACGGCACCGGCGTGCTGCCCGTCGTGCTCCGTGTCGACGCACCCGAGCTCAGCGAGAACGTTCCCGACCTGCAGATCGTGCGCGTCGTCGACGAGGCCGGCGACGAGATCTTCCGCGACGACGGCACCGACGAGATCCGGGTCTCCGGCACGCTCGGCGCACAGTTGCTGGTCTGGGAGTACGCAACGGCGATCGCGGGCCGCCTGCTCGGCATCAACCCGTTCGACCAGCCCGACGTGGAGTCTGCCAAGATCGCCGCTCGCGGACTGCTCGACGCACGCCCCGAGCCCGCACCGGCGGCATTCGTCGAGCAGGGCATCGAGGTGCGCGGCACCCCCGAGGTGATCGGCGCTTCCAGCGATCTCGCCTCGGCCATCGATGTGCTGCTCGAAGAACTTCCCGCGAACGGGTACCTCTCGATCCAGGCCTACGTCGATCGTGTCGCGCACCCCGAGCTCGAGCGCCTTCGCGACCTGCTCGCGGCGCGTGCCGGTCGTCCCGTCACCTTCGGCTGGGGTCCTCGATTCCTGCACTCGACCGGGCAGTTCCACAAGGGCGGCCCAGCGGTCGGAGCGTTCCTCCAGATCACTCAGGCGCCCGCTGAAGACCTGGCCATCCCCGAGCGTCCGTTCACCTTCGGACAGCTGATCGCCGCTCAGGCCTCCGGCGACGCCAGCGTGCTGGCAGACCACGGCCGCCCGGTCCTCACCCTCACGCTCACCGACCCCGCAGCCAATACGACGACACTGTTCGACGTCGTCGGCTGATCTTCCGGAGAAACGATGCAACCGGCCGCGATCACCGCGCAGCACAACCCGCTCCGATCCCCGAAGGACTATCGCCTGAACCGCATCGCGGGTCCGTCGAGCCTCATCATCTTCGGTGTGACCGGCGACCTGTCACGCAAGAAGCTCATGCCGGCGGTCTACGACCTCGCCAATCGCGGGCTGTTGCCACCCGGGTTCGCGCTCGTCGGCTTCGCCCGGCGTGATTGGGCGCATCAGGACTTCGAGAAGGTCGTCCACGACTCGGTGAAGGAGTACGCACGAACCGAGTTCCGCGAAGACGTCTGGAAGCAACTCGCGCGCGGCATCCGCTTCGTGCAGGGCGACTTCGACGACGACGCGGCATTCGACCGCCTGCGTGAAGTCGTCGGCGAGCTCGACGAGAAGCGCGGCACGATGGGCAACCACGCCTTCTACCTGTCGATCCCACCGAAGTCGTTCCCGCTCGTCACGGAGCAGCTCAAACGTTCCGGACTCACCGAGCAGAGCGACAACCAGTGGCGCCGCGTCGTGATCGAGAAGCCGTTCGGCTCCGACCTCCAGACGGCACGCGAGCTCAACGACGTCGTCGCGTCGGTGTTCCCGCCCGACTCGGTGTTCCGCATCGACCACTACCTCGGCAAGGAGACCGTTCAGAACATCCTGGCGCTCCGTTTCGCGAACCAGCTCTACGAACCGATCTGGAACGCCAACTACGTCGACCACGTGCAGATCACGATGGCGGAAGACATCGGCGTGGGCGGCCGCGCCGGGTACTACGACGGCATCGGCGCGGCGCGAGACGTGATCCAGAACCACCTGCTGCAACTGCTCGCGCTCACCGCGATGGAGGAGCCGATCTCGTTCGAGGCCGGCGATCTGCGGGCAGAGAAGGAGAAGATCCTCGCGGCAGTACGGCTGCCGGAAGACCTCGCGACCGGCACCGCCCGGGGGCAGTACGCCGGCGGTTGGCAGGGCGGCGAGAAGGTCATCGGCTTCCTCGACGAAGACGGCATGAACCCCGAGTCGACCACCGAGACCTATGCGGCCATGAAACTCACCATCGGCACTCGACGATGGGCGGGTGTACCGTTCTACCTTCGCGCCGGCAAGCGTCTCGGGCGTCGCGTCACCGAGATCGCGGTCGTGTTCAAGCGAGCGCCGCAACAGGTGTTCGCCGACAGCCAGACCTCGCAGCTCGGCCAGAACGCGCTCGTCATCCGAGTCCAGCCCGACGAAGGCGTCACGATCCGCTTCGGTTCGAAGGTGCCGGGCGCTGGCATGCAGGTGCGCGACGTCACGATGGACTTCGGCTACGGCCACGCGTTCACCGAGGCGAGCCCCGAGGCCTACGAACGGCTCATCCTCGACGTGCTGCTCGGCGACCCGCCGCTCTTCCCCCGTCAGGAGGAAGTGGAACTCTCCTGGAAGATCCTCGACCCGATCGAGGAGTTCTGGGCCACGCAGGGCCAGCCGGAGCAATACCGGCCGGGCACCTGGGGTCCGGATTCCGCCGATGAACTCCTCGAACGCGACGGACGAAGCTGGAGACGCCCATGATCGTCGATCTGCCCGACACGACGACGAGCCAGGTCTCCAAGACCCTCGTGAAGATCCGCGAAGAGGGCGGTGTCGTCGCCCTCGGCCGCGTGCTCACCCTCGTCATCGCCACCTCCCCCGGGGCCGAGGAAGAAGCGATCGAGGCGGCCAACGATGCCTCGCGCGAACACCCCATGCGCGTCATCGTCGTCTCGACCGAGCCCGGAACGGAGTCCTCGGCGGTTGCGCCGAGGCTCGACGCCGAGATCCGCGTCGGCGGTGACGCCGGAGCAAGCGAGGTCATCGTGTTGCGCGCATGCGGCGATGCGGCACGCGACGAGGAGAGCCTCGTCATGGCGCTCCTGCTTCCCGATGCGCCGGTGGTCACGTGGTGGCCGAGCGCCGCCCCGGCAGTGCCCGGTCGTTCGGCGCTCGGGCGCATCGCGCACCGCAGAATCACGGATGCATCGGCGCAGCCCGACCCCCAGGCGGCCCTGCGCGCGCTCGCCACGAACTACACGCCGGGCGACGCCGACTTCGCGTGGACGCGTTTGACCCTGTGGCGGGCGCAGCTCGCCGCGGTGCTCGACCAGCCGCCCTACGAGCCCGTCACCGCGGTGCAGGTCACGGGTGCGATCGACTCTCCGTCGACCACCCTGCTCGCGGCATGGCTGCGTCTCGAGCTCGATGCGCCCACCGAGTACGAGCTCACGGGTCCCGACGCGGTGTCGCACGGCATCCACGGCGTGCGGCTGTCCCGCGAAGGTGGTGCCATCGAGTTGATTCGCGACGTGCCCGGAATCGCGACGCTTCGTCAGCCCGGCCAGCCCCTGCACGACCTGGCGCTGCCACGGCGCAACCTGCGGGACTGCCTGGCCGACGAACTGCGCCGGCTCGACCCCGATGAGTTGTACGGTGATGTGATCACGAGCGGACTCGCGCTGCTCGGTGCCGACGACGAAGGTGGCAGGTCATGACCAACGAACGACGCGTGCTCGTGCACCCCGACAAGGCATCGCTCGCCGGCTCCGTCGCTGCCCGCTTCGTCACGAAGCTCCTCGACATCCTCGACACCCAGGCGGTTGCGCACATCGTGCTCACCGGCGGCTCGATGGGGGCGGCGGTACTCGCCGCAGTCGGCTCGTCGCCGGCGCACACCTCGATCGACTGGTCGCGAGTGCACTTCTGGTGGGGCGACGAACGGTGGCTGCCGGCGGGCGACGCCGAGCGAAACGACGAGCAGGCCCGCGGCGCGTTCCTCGGGGAGCTCGACGTTCCGTCGACGAACCTGCATCCGTTTCCGGCGGCGGACTCCGGCCTCGACCTCGATGCCGCAGCGGAGGCCTACGCAGCCGAACTCGCCTCGCACGGCGTCGACGGGCTGACGCACCCGATCTTCGACATCACCTTCCTCGGTGTCGGGCCCGACGGTCACATCGCATCGCTCTTCCCGCACCGCTCCGGCATTCAGGTGACCGATCGCACGGTGATTCCCGTTCGCAACTCGCCGAAGCCACCGCCCGAGCGGCTGAGCCTCACTCGGCCGGTCATCAACGCGTCACAGCGCATCTGGCTGGTACTTGCGGGCGCTGACAAGGCATCGGCGCTCGGGCTCGCCCTTGCGGGCGCCAGCCGCGATGAGGTGCCGGTCGCCGGCATCAAGGGTCGACGTCGTACGGTCTTCTTCGTCGATGCCGATGCCGCATCCGAAGTGCCGGAGTCGCTGATCGCGCGCGAGTACTGAACTCGCCTGCCAGCGAACGGAAACGCGAGAGGGGGTCGGCCTGGTGGCCGACCCCCTCTCGCATTCGCGCTCGTCGAGGTCAGGCCTTCGGCGCCTGACCGCGACGCGTGCGCAGCTGTGTGAGTGCGTCGTCGAGCAGCGCTGCCGCCTCTTCGTCGGTACGGCGCTCTTTCACGTACGCGAGGTGCGTCTTGTAGGGCTCGAGTTTCGAGACCGACGGCGGGTTCTCGCGATCGCGGCCCGCGGGAAGTCCGCTGGAGGGACTGTCGATCGTCTCGGGGATCTCTTCCTCGGGAAGGGTCGCCGAGAAGTACCGCACGGTCTCGTTGCCGTGCGCGTCCCAGTAGCTGACCGCGACGCGGTCTGCGTGGAAGCCACGGTCTTGTTCCCCCATGGGGCCGGCTCCGACGCGTGAGCCGCGGATGGCGCTGTTTCCTGATGCCACGATGAGCCCTTCGTCAGATTCCGGCGTCGAACTTGGTGATGAGACCCAGCACGACGATGCAGGTGACCCACACGAGCCCGAGGATGACCGTGATGCGGTTCAGGTTGCGCTCAGCGACACCGGATGCGCCGAGGCTCGACGTGACACCGCCACCGAACATGTCCGACAGACCGCCGCCGCGCCCCTTGTGCAGCAGGATGAGCAACGTCAGCAGCAGGCTCGTGAGACCGAGCAGCACCTGCAGGACGACCTGGAGAATCTCCACGGGTGAACCTTTCCGGGCACGACAGATGGGTCGGTGCCGACAATCGAGTATAGCCGGAAGCGCCACTGTGCCCGGGAACGCATCGCGCTCCCGGGCACACGTGATTCAGGCGCCGACGTGCTTCTTGAACCGCACGATGCTCGAGAACTCGTCGATGTCGAGGCTCGCACCGCCGACGAGCGCGCCGTCGACGTTCGGTTCACGCAGGAACGACGCGATGTTCGCCGCCTTCACCGAACCGCCGTAGAGCACGCGGGTCGACTGGGCGACCTCGTCGCCCAGGAGCTCGACGAGCAGTGCGCGCAGTGCAGCCGCGACCTGCTCGGCCTGCGCCGGCGTCGCCGCCTGGCCGGATCCGATCGCCCAGACCGGCTCGTAGGCGACGACGAGCCCCTTGGAGCCGTCGATACCCTCGAGCGCGGCACGCAGCTGCGCCACCGGCACGGCACTCGGGCCGTGCTGCTCGAGGTCTTCAGCCGTCTCGCCGACGCACACGACGGGCACGAGACCGTGCCGGTGAGCTGCTGCGATCTTGGCGTTGACCTCGGCGTCGGACTCGGCGTGCAGCGTGCGTCGTTCCGAGTGGCCGATGATCACGTAGCGGCAGTCGAGTTGCGCCAGGAACGCGCCCGAGATCTCACCGGTGTACGCGCCGGAGTCGTGCGCAGAGACATCCTGCGCGCCGTAGCCGATGGGCAGGGAGTCGGCCGCGACGAGCGTCTGCACCGAACGCAGGTCGGTGAACGGCGGGAACACGGCCACCTCGGCATCGGCGAAGTCGTGCTTCGCGTCGGCGAGAGCCCATGCCAGCTTCTGCACGAATGCGATCGCCTGCAGATGGTCGAGGTTCATCTTCCAGTTGCCTGCGATGAACGGGGTGCGCTTCACTGCCATCCGAGGACCTCCAGTCCGGGGAGCTTCTTCCCTTCGAGGAACTCGAGGCTTGCGCCGCCCCCCGTGGAGATGTGACCGAACTGGCCGTCATCGAAGCCGAGTTGGCGAACGGCGGCTGCCGAATCGCCGCCGCCGACGACGCTGAGTCCGTCGACCTGCGTGAGCGCTTCAGCGACCACGCGTGTACCCGCAGCGAACGGCGCGAGTTCGAACACGCCCATCGGGCCGTTCCAGAACACCGTCTTCGACGTGCGGATGCGCTCGGCGAAGGCAGCTGCCGTGTCGGGACCGATGTCGAGGCCGAGTCCGGATGCCGCGAACGGCGTCTGCTCGATCGCGTCGGCGGCTGTCACGACATGCTCTGCATCTGCAGAGAACGAAGCGGCCACGACGACGTCGGTGGGCAGCACGATGTCGACACCGCGTTCGGCTGCCTCGGCGAGGTATCCACGCACCGTCTCGATCTGGTCGGACTCGAGCAGGCTCGATCCGACCTTCTGCCCTTGAGCGGCGAGGAACGTGAAGAGCATGCCGCCGCCGATCAGCAGCGCATCGACTCGAGGGAGCAGGTGCGCGATGACGCCGAGCTTGTCGGAGACCTTGGAGCCGCCGAGCACCACCGTGTAGGGGCGCTCGGGGGTTTCGGTGAGCCGATCGAGCACGTCGAGTTCAGCTGCGATCAGGAGACCGGCAGCGCTCGGGCGCAGGTGCTCGAGCTCGAAGACGCTCGCCTGCTTGCGGTGCACGACGCCGAAACCATCGGAGACGACCGCGTCGGCGAACTCGGCGAGCGAGCCGGCGAACGCCGAGCGCTCTGCTTCGTTCTTCGAGGTCTCCCCCGGATTGAACCGCAGGTTCTCGAGGACGAGCACCTCGCCATCGCCGAGACCGGCGACCTTCGCCGCAGCATCATCACCGACGGTGTCGGTCGCGAAGGCGACTGGGGCGTCGAGCAGTTCTCCGAGGCGTGCGGCGACCGGCGCGAGGCTGTACTGCGCGTCGGGTGCACCGTCGGGTCGCCCGAGGTGGGAGATCACGATGACGCGGGCTCCTTGGGCGACGAGTGCCGCAAGGGTGGGGACCGAGGCCCGCACGCGGCCGTCGTCCGTGATGGCCCCGTCCCGCAGGGGGACGTTCAGGTCACAACGGACGACGACGCGCTTGCCGGCGAGCGGACCGAGGGAATCGATCGTTCGCAGGGTCACGAGGACTCGATTCAGAGACGATCGGCGACGTACTCGGTGAGGTCGACGAGACGGTTGGAGTAGCCCCACTCGTTGTCGTACCAGCTCGAGAGCTTCACCTGGTCGCCGAGCACGCGGAGGAGACCGGCGTCGAAGATCGAGGAGTGCGGGTCGGAGACGATGTCGCTCGAGACGATCTCGTCTTCGGTGTACTTGAGGATGCCCTTCATGGGGCCCTCGGCAGCGGCCTTGTACGCGGCCTTCACCTCGTCGACCGTCACCGGGCGCGAGGAGGTGACCGTGAGGTCGGTGATCGAGCCGGTGGGCACGGGCACGCGAAGCGCGAAGCCGTCGAGCTTGCCGACGAGCTCGGGCAGCACCAGGCCGATGGCCTTCGCCGCACCGGTCGAGGTCGGAACGATGTTGACTGCGGCGGCACGGGCGCGGCGCAGGTCCTTGTGGGGGCCGTCCTGCAGGTTCTGGTCAGCCGTGTAGGCGTGCACCGTGGTCATCAGGCCGCGCTCGATGCCGAATGCGTCGTTGAAGACCTTGGCGAGCGGCGCGAGGCAGTTGGTCGTGCACGAGGCGTTCGAGATGATGTGGTGCTTCTCGGGGTCGTACTCGTGCTCGTTGACGCCGATCACGAACGTGGCGTCTTCGTCGGTCGCGGGTGCCGAGATGAGCACCTTCTTCGCGCCGGCCTCGATGTGCTTGCGAGCGTCGCCCGCCTTCGTGAAGAAGCCGGTCGATTCGATGACGATGTCGACGCCGAGCTCGCCCCAGGGCAGGTTCGCCGGGTCGCGCTCGGAGAATGCCTTGATCGCGGTGCCGTTGACGATGATGTTGTCGTCGTCGTAATCGACCGTCGCGTCCAGGCGACCCGTGATGGAGTCGTACTTCAGGAGGTGGGCCAGCGTCTTGTTGTCGGTGAGGTCGTTCACGGCGACGATCTCGAGGTCGGCGCCCTGGGCCAGGGCGGCGCGGAAGTAGTTGCGGCCGATACGGCCGAAGCCGTTGATGCCGATCTTTACAGACACAGATGTCTCCTGATTGATGATGGCGCGAACGCGCACTTTCACTGGTGAACTGGTCGGACGGCGGTGTCCCCGGACAGGTCCGGGGACACCATCCGTTTACGACAGTAGCAGCAGCCCTGAGGTCTTCTCACCAGCGGTCTGGAACCGCTTCTGGACGTTCTCCCAGTTCGTGATGGTCCAGAAGGCCTTGACGTAGTCGGCGCGCACATTCTTGTAGTCGAGGTAGTACGCGTGCTCCCAGACGTCGAGCATGAGCAACGGCACGATGCCCGCAGGCAGATTGCCCTGCTGGTCGAAGAATTGCACGATGATCAGGCGTTCTCCGATTGAATCCCAGGCGAGCACTGCCCAGCCCGAGCCCTGGACGCCCAGCGCGGTGGCCGTGAAGTGCGCCTGGAACTTGTCGAAGGAACCGAAGTGCTCATCGATCGCCGCGGCGAGCTCGCCGGTCGGCTTGTCGCCGCCGTCGGGCGAGAGGTTCGTCCAGAAGACGGAGTGATTGACGTGGCCGCCGAGATTGAAGGCGAGGTCCTTCTCGAGCTTGTTGACATTCGCGAGGTTGCCCGAGTCACGAGCTTCCGCGAGCTGGGCGAGCGCGGTGTTCGCGCCCGTCACGTACGCCTGGTGGTGCTTCGAGTGGTGCAGCTCCATGATCGCGCCGCTGATCGCCGGCTCGAGGGCCGAGTAGTCGTAGGGCAGATCGGGGAGGGTGTAGTCGGCCATTGCTTCTCCTTGTCAGATGCGCCGGGTCACCCGGGCGTATCCCCGGGGTTCCGCGGCTGCCATCCGAGTCTATGCCCGCCGGCAGCCATGGAGTCGAGCTCGCGGTGCGGCGTTGACGCTGTATGACGGAGATCGCACGACGGCGCGCGGGCGCGCAGGCCGAATGCCGCAACACGCGGGGCGGGCACACCGGAGTTCTGTGTTCGGTCGTGCGCCGGACACGCGCAACGGCTGTTCAGACCTCGTCGAGATCCGCCGGCAGGCTCGCTTCGGTTCCCGGCACACCCAGATCGGCGGCGCGCTTGTCTGCCATGGCGAGGAGGCGGCGAATTCGCCCTGCGACCGCGTCTTTGGTCATCGGCGGGTCGGCGTAGTGACCGAGCTCGTCGAGGCTCGCCTCACGGTGCGAGAGCCGAAGCTCTCCGGCGTACTTGAGGTGGTCGGGGATGCCTTCGCCCAACAGTTCCATGGCCCGCTCGACGCGAGCGCAGGCAGCAACCGCGGCCTGTGCCGATCGGCGCAGGTTGGCGTCATCGAAGTTCACGAGACGATTGGCGGTCGCGCGTACCTCGCGGCGCTGGCGCAGCTCTTCCCAATTGCGGACGGTATCGGTGGCCCCCATCACCGCGAGCATCGCACTGATGGCTTCACCGTCGCGGATGACGACGCGGTGCACGCCGCGCACCTCTCGAGCCTTCGCCGAGATGCCGAGTCGCCCGGCGGCCCCCACGAGTGCCATCGCGGTCTCGTTGCCTGGACACGTGACCTCGAGCGCGGCCGAGCGACCGGGATCCGTCAGGCTCCCCTTCGCGAGGAATGCACCGCGCCATATCGCGGCGACCTCGTCGCGAGACCCGGTCGTCAGCTTGTTCGGGAGCCCCCGCACCGGGCGACGCCGGGCGTCGAGCAGCCCCGTCTGGCGCGCGAGGGTCTCTCCCCCGTCGAGCACTCGAACGAGATACTGGTTCGTGCGTCGCATTCCCGTCGGCGAGATCACCGACACATCGGGGCGGACCCCGTAGATCTCGCCGAGATCCCGGGTCACGCGTCGCGCGAGGGTCGGCGAGTCGAGCTCGGCCTCGATCGCGATGCGATTCGAGATGATATGCAGTCCCCCGGCGAACCGGAGGATCGACGCGAGCTCAGCGACCCTGACCCCCGTCTTGGACACCTCGACGCGGGCCAGTTCTTCTTTCACGTCCGCGGTCAACGCCACCTCGTCGTCCCATCTCTCATCATGTCTCCCAGGCCGTCGATCACTCGCGGCCGAGATCCCGGTCTTTCACACTCACGACGACTCCCGGCATCGCGGCGATGCGCGTGCTCAGTTCACGAACCAGTGCGACCGAGCGGTGCTTGCCGCCGGTGCATCCGATCGCGATCGTCGCGTGGCGCTTGTTCTCGCGCTGGTAGCCGGCGAGAACGGGTGCGAGAGCCTTGGCGTACGCATCGAGGAACTCGGTCGCACCCGGCTGGCTCAGCACGTACTCCGCAACAGCGGCGTCGTTGCCGGTGAGATGACGAAGCTCGGGAATCCAGAACGGGTTCGGCAGGAATCTCGCGTCGGCGACGAGATCGGCGTCGGAGGGTACGCCGTACTTGAACCCGAAGCTCTGCATCGTGACACGAAGACCGGCGTGCCCGGCCTCGGCGAACGTCTCGGTGACGAGGGTCGCGAGCTGGTGGATGTTGAGATCGGAGGTGTCGACGACGATGTCACTCGCCTCGCGGAGTTCGGCGAGCCGTGTGCGCTCGGCACCGATGCCATCGAGGAGGGTGCCGTTGCCCTGCAGCGGGTGGGGGCGTCGAACCGCCTCGAAACGCCGCACGAGAACGGCGTCTGTGGCGTCGAGGAAGACCACGCGCACATTGACGCCGGCGCGCAACGCCTGGATGATCTCGCGCAGCTCGGAGAAGAAGTCGCCACCGCGGATATCGACGATCGCCGCGATCCGCGGCAAGGAGGTGCCGGCGCGCTCGACGAGCTCCACGAGGGGACGCAGCATCTGCGGGGGAAGATTGTCGACGACGTACCAGCCGAGGTCTTCGAGGGCATTGCCCACGGTGGAGCGCCCCGCCCCGGACATGCCCGTGACGATCAGCATCTCCTGTTGCTCGGAATCAGCGGTCATCGCGTCGAGGCCCCCTTCCGCGTGTCGACACCCCAGCCTACCGGGGCGCGGGGGCGCCGTCGGCGTGCAGCGTGCGATGCACGGTCGCCGCGAGAGCGGGTCCGATGCCCTTCACCTCGGAGATCGACGTCTCGGATGCCGCACGCAGTTGCTTCACGGAACCGAAATGCCGCAACAGCTCCTTGACCCGCGATGGCCCGAGCCCCGGAATCTCGGACAGCACACTGCTGATATCGCGCTTCCGACGCTGCCGCTGATGCGTGATCGCGAACCGGTGAGCTTCGTCGCGCACGCGTTGGAAGAGGAAGAGGGCATCGCTGTTTCGGGGCAGGATCACCGGGAAGTCGCCCTCGGGAGTCCAGATCTCTTCGAGTCGCTTCGCGATGCCGCAGAGGAAGATGCCCTCGACGCCCGATTCCTCGAGGGCGCGCGCCGCCGCGGCGACCTGCGGCTGCCCGCCGTCGACCACGAGCAGGTTCGGCCGGTACGCGAACTTCTTGCGACGCTCGGATGCCGCGGCATCGGCTTGCGCGTCTGCAGACGCGTCAGCCGGCGCCAGCTCCTCCGCCTGACCTGCGCCGGGAGGGACGTTGTCGGGTGCGAGTGGCGAACCCGCCGATTCGGGCGCCTTCAGATACGCGAGCCGGCGGGACAGCACCTGATGGATCGAGTCGGTGTCATCGGTGGAGCTCGGGATCGTGAAGCGTCGGTACTCGTCTTTGCGAGGAAGTCCGTCTTCGAAGACCACCATCGACGCGACGATGTTGGTGCCGCTGAGGTGCGAGACGTCATAGCATTCGATGCGCAGCGGCGCGTCGGCCATGCCGAGCGCCTCTTGGATGTCTTCGAGTGCGCGTGAGCGGGTCGTGAAGTCGGCGCTGCGCCGAGTCTTGTAGAGCATCAACGTCTGCTTCGCGTTCTGCGTCGCGGTCGCCAGCAGCGCCGCCTTGTCGCCGCGCTGGGCCGCACGGAGGCGAACCTTGCGAGCCGCGATCGTGCCGAGCCAGGTCTCGAGCGCTGCGGCATCTTCCGGCAGTTCGGGCACGACGACCTCGGCGGGCGGCACGGCGCCGTCTCCGTACGCGTTCTGCACGACCGAGTCCACGAGCTCGCCGAGCGGTACGTCGAGCTCTTTGTCGACGGTCCACGAACGAACGCCGCGGATGCGGCCGCCTCGCACGATGAAGAGCTGCACGGCCGCGGCGAGCTCGTCGTCATCGATGCCGAACACATCGATGTCGACGTTCTCACTCAGCACGACCGCGCTCTTCTCGAAGAACGAGGTCGCCGCCTGGAGCCGGTCGCGCAATCGCGCTGCCGACTCGTAGTCCTGCACTGCCGCGGCCGCACGCATGCGCTGGTTCAGTTCGCCGATGATGCGGCGGTCTTGGTTCTGCATGAACGAGACGAATCGATCGACGTTCTCGCGATGCTCTTCGATGCTCACCAACCCGGAGCACGGGCCGAAGCAGCGCCCGATCTGCCCGGCGAAGCACGGCTTGCCACTGGCGATCGCACGCCGGTAGTCGGAGTCTTTGCAGGTGCGGATCGGAAACAGCTTGAGCAGGATCTCGAGCGTCTCATTGACCGCCCACACCTTCGGATACGGCCCGAAGTACCGCGCGCCGCGGATGTTCCGGTTGCGGGTGACGACGGCACGAGGAGCCTCGTCGGCCAGAGTCACGGCGAGATAGGGGTAGGACTTGTCGTCTTTGAACTGCACGTTGAACGGCGGATCGAACTCGTTGATCAATGTGAACTCGAGCTGGAGCGCCTCGACCTCGTTCGCGACGACGGTCCACTCGACGGAGGCGGCCGTCGTCACCATGCGGCGAGTGCGCTCATGCAGCGTGCGGAGCGGCGCGAAGTAGTTCGACAGTCGCGCACGCAGGTTCTTCGCCTTGCCGACGTAGAGCACGCGGCGGTCCGCGTCTCGGAACCGATAGACGCCGGGGCTCGTGGGAATCTCGCCCTTCTTCGGGCGATAGGGAACGCCCTGGGTACTCGACGGTGCGGTGTTCATCGCCTCAGCTGGCGACCGCTGCTCGCACCGATGCCGAGTCGAGGATCTCACGCAGGAAGTAGCCCGTGTGACTCTCGGGAACGGCGGCGACGTGCTCGGGCGTGCCGACCGCCACGATCTGCCCACCACCGGATCCGCCCTCCGGCCCCAGGTCGATGATCCAGTCGGCCGACTTGATGACGTCGAGGCTGTGCTCGATGACGATGACGGTGTTGCCCTTGTCGACGAGCTTGCCGAGTACCTTGAGCAGCTTCTGCACGTCTTCGAAGTGCAGTCCCGTGGTGGGCTCGTCGAGCACGTAGACGCTTCGTCCGTTGGAGCGACGCTGCAGCTCCGTCGCGAGCTTGACGCGTTGCGCCTCACCGCCCGAGAGGGTGGTCGCACTCTGGCCGAGATGCACGTAGCCGAGGCCGACGTCGACGAGTGTCTTCAGGTACCGGTGGATCGCCGAGATCGGCTCGAAGAAGTCGGCGGCCTCGCTGATCGGCATCTCGAGCACTTCGGCGATGTTCTTGCCCTTGTAGTGCACCTGCAGGGTTTCGCGGTTGTACCGCTTGCCGCCGCAGACCTCGCACGCGACGTAGACGTCGGGCAGGAAGTTCATCTCGATCTTGATCGTGCCGTCGCCTGAGCACGCCTCGCAGCGCCCGCCCTTGACGTTGAAGCTGAAGCGACCCGGCAGGTAGCCGCGGGCCTTCGACTCGTTCGTCTCGGAGAAGAGCGTGCGAATACGATCGAAGACGCCGGTGTAGGTGGCGGGATTCGATCGCGGCGTGCGACCGATCGGTGCCTGGTCGACATGCACGACCTTGTCGAGCTGGTCGAGCCCGATGACTCGGCGATGCTTGCCGGGAACCTTGCGGGCTCCGTTGAGCCGGTTCGCGAGCACCCGGTAGAGGATGTCGTTGACCAGCGAGGACTTGCCGGAACCGCTCACCCCGGTGACCGCAGTGAGCACCCCCAGCGGGAATTCGACATCGACCCCGCGGAGATTGTTGGCTTCGGCGCCCTGCACACCGATCATCCGCTCCGCATCGATCGCGCGCCGCTGCTCGGGAACCGCGATCTCTTTCCGCCCCGAGAGGTAGTCGCCGGTCAGGGACCGCGTGTTCTTGACGAGGTCGGCGTAGCTCCCGGAGTGCACGACCGTGCCGCCGTTCACGCCGGCGCCGGGCCCGATGTCGACGATCCAGTCGGCAGTGCGAATGGTGTCTTCGTCGTGCTCGACGACGATCAGCGTGTTGCCGAGGTCGCGAAGCGCGATGAGCGTGTCGATGAGTCGCCGGTTGTCGCGTTGATGGAGACCGATGCTCGGCTCGTCGAGCACGTAGAGCACACCCGTGAGACCAGAGCCGATCTGCGTCGCGAGCCTGATGCGCTGGGCTTCGCCTCCGGACAGCGTCGCCGCCGCCCGTGAGAGGTCGAGGTAACTGAGGCCGACGCGGATGAGGAAGTCGAGACGCAGCTTGATCTCGCGCAGCACCTGGGCGGCGATCGCCTGCTCACGGCCGGTGAGTTCGAGGCGGTCCATGAACGACCGCGCGTCGGTGAGGCTGAGCAATCCCACATCGGCGATGCTCGCGTCGTGGATGAGCACCGAGAGCACCTCGGGCTTCAGCCGCTTGCCGTCGCAAACAGGACACGGCACTTCACGCAGGTACTCGGCCCAGCGCGCGCGCTGCACATCGGTCTCGGCCTGCAGGTACTGCCGCTCGATGTAGGGCACCACTCCCTCGAACCCCGAGGTATAGCTCATCTCACGGCCGTAGCGATTGCGCCACTTCACCTTGACCTCGAAGTTGTCGCCGCGCAGCACCGCTTGGCGCGCGATGTCGTCGAGCTCCTCCCACGGGGTGTCGAGCGAGAAGCCGAGATCGCGAGCGAGACCGCCGAGCAGCTTCTCGTAGTAGTTGTAGAGACTCTTGCCCTGCGAGGTCCACGGCAGGATGACGCCGTCGGTGATGCTCAGGCTCTGGTCGCCGAGCAGCAGCGCGTCGTCGACCGACATGCGGGTGCCGAGGCCTGAGCACTCGAGGCAGGCACCGAACGGCGCGTTGAACGAGAAGGTGCGCGGCTCGATCTCGGTGAGCTGGATCGGGTGCTGGTTCGGGCACGAGAGCTTCTCGGAGAACGTCGCCCACGCGACAGGGCCGGTCTCGTCGATGTAGTTGATCTGCACGAGGCCGTCGGTCAGACGCAATGCCGTCTCGAGAGAGTCGGTGAGTCGGCCAAGGAGGTCGGGACCGGCTACGAGCCGGTCGATGACGACCGAGATGTCGTGCTTGACCTGCTTCTTGAGCAGGGGCGGGTCGTCGAGACGGATGACGTCGCCATCGACGACTGCGCGCGTATAGCCCTGCGCAGCCAGATCTCGGAAGAGGTCGACGAACTCGCCCTTCTTCTTCGAGATCACGGGGCTCACCACCTGGTACCGAGTGCCTTCCGCCAGCTCCATGAGCTGATCGGCGATCTGCTGCACGGTCTGTCGCTGGATGCGCTCGCCGCACACCGGACAGTGCGGCACGCCGATGCGGGCCCAGAGCAGACGCATGTAGTCGTAGATCTCGGTGATCGTACCGACCGTGGAGCGGGGGTTGCGATTCGTCGACTTCTGGTCGATCGAGACCGCAGGGCTGAGGCCCTCGATGAAGTCGACGTCGGGACGATCGACCTGGCCCAGGAACTGCCGCGCATACGCCGACAGCGATTCGACGTATCGTCGCTGGCCTTCGGCGAAGATCGTGTCGAAGGCGAGTGAGGACTTGCCCGAGCCCGAGAGGCCGGTGAACACCACCATCGCGTCGCGCGGAATCTCGACGTCGACGTTCTTCAGGTTGTGAACGCGGGCACCCCGGACGCTCAGGTGCGAATGGGCATCGAGACGTGAAACTGGCACCCTTCGAGTGTAGAGAGCACCACTGACACGGATGCCTCGAGAGCACACGCTCTGAGCGAACATATGTTCGAACGCAGCGTCCGGCGGGGCGCACAGCCCCGGATCTCAGCCCAGGTGGCCGGCCTTCTCCATCTGGCGGAGCTCGCGCTTCAGGTCTGAGACCTCGTCGCGCAAACGGGCAGCGAGCTCGAACTTCAGCTCCCCTGCCGCCACGAGCATCTGGTCGTTGAGATCGCGGATGAGGTCTTCGAGATCGTTGGCGCCGGCCGCCGCGATGCCCTCTCGACGGAGGTTCGGCACCGGCGCCTTCTTCTTGGCGTCGCGACCGGCGAGCAGGGCTGCCGTGTCGGCCTCTTCGCGTGCGAGCACGTCGGTGATGTCGGCGATGCGCTTGCGGAGCGGTTGCGGGTCGATGCCGTTCACGCGGTTGTACTCGATCTGACGATCGCGACGCCTCGTCGTCTCGTCGATCGCCGACTTCATCGAGTCCGTCAGCACGTCGGCGTACATGTGCACCTCGCCCGAGACGTTTCGAGCGGCGCGACCGATGGTCTGGATGAGCGAGGTCGATGAGCGGAGGAAGCCCTCTTTATCGGCGTCGAGGATTGCGACGAGCGACACCTCGGGCAGGTCGAGCCCCTCACGGAGGAGGTTGATGCCGACGAGCACGTCGTAGACGCCCGCCCTGAGTTCGGTCAGCAGTTCGACACGTCGAAGCGTGTCGACGTCTGAGTGGAGATAGCGCACGCGCACGCCCGCCTCGGTGAGGAAGTCGGTCAGCTCTTCAGCCATCTTCTTCGTGAGCGTGGTGACGAGCACCCGTTCGTCGCGCTGCGCCCGGGCGCGAATCTCTTCGAGCAGGTCGTCGATCTGCCCCTTGGAGGGTTTCACCACGATCTGCGGATCGACGAGACCAGTCGGACGGATGATCTGCTCGACCACGCCGTCGGCGATGCCCATCTCATATCGACCGGGAGTCGCCGAGAGATAGACGGTCTGCCCGACACGCTCTTTGAACTCGTTCCACTTCAGCGGCCGGTTATCGAGCGCGCTCGGGAGCCGGAAGCCGTGTTCGACGAGGGTGCGCTTGCGTGCGGAGTCGCCCTCGTACATCGCGCCGATCTGGGGCACGGTGACATGCGACTCGTCGATCACCACGAGGAAGTCGTCGGCGAAGTAGTCGAGGAGGCAGTGCGGCGCCTCGCCGGGCTGCCGACCGTCGATGTGCCGCGAGTAGTTCTCGATGCCCGAGCAGAAGCCGATCTGCTCCATCATCTCGAGGTCGAACGTGGTGCGCATGCGCAGGCGCTGCGCCTCGAGGAGCTTGCCCTCGCGCTCGAGCTCGGCGAGTCGTTCTTCGAGCTCGATGCGGATCGTACCGATGGCGCGTTGCATCACATCGGTGCTCGCGACGTAGTGCGACCCCGGGAAGACCGGCACCGAGTCGAGCTTGGCGACGACCTGCCCCGTGAGCGGATGCAGGCTGTAGAGCGCCTCGATCTCATCACCGAACATCTCGATGCGGATCGCCAGTTCTTCGTAGATCGGAATGATCTCGATCGTGTCGCCGCGAACCCGGAAGTTGCCCCGCGAGAAGTCGACGTCGTTGCGCTGGTACTGCATCGAGACGAACTTGCGGATGAGCCAGTCGCGGTCGACTCGCTGGCCGACCTGCAGCGGCATCATCGCGCCCAAGTACTCTTCGGGGGTGCCGAGACCGTAGATGCACGACACGGACGAGACGACCACGACGTCGCGGCGGCTGAGCAGCGAATTGGTGGTCGAGTGCCGCAAGCGCTCGACCTCTGCGTTGACCGAGGAGTCCTTCTCGATGAAGGTGTCGGTCTGCGGGACGTACGCCTCGGGCTGGTAGTAGTCGTAGTACGAGACGAAATACTCGACCGCGTTGTTGGGCATGAGTTCGCGGAACTCGTTGGCGAGCTGTGCGGCGAGCGTCTTGTTGTGCGCGAGCACCAGTGTGGGCCGCTGCACCTGCTCGATGAGCCACGCGGTGGTCGCCGACTTGCCGGTGCCCGTCGCACCGAGCAGCACGACATCGGTCTCACCGGCGTTGATGCGCCCCGCGAGTTCGGCGATCGCCGCGGGCTGATCGCCGCTCGGCGTGTACTCGCTGATGACCTCGAAGGGGCGAACGGAACGGGTGGCCTGCATGATCTCCAGTCTAGGAGCGCCCACCGACACCACGCCCGGAAGCGGACTCCTGGCCCGTGCGCTACGCCCGAGTGCGGCGTTCGTCGACGATGCGGTGCCAGAGCGCATCGGTCTGGCTCATCGTGTGTCCGAGCGTGCCATCGGTGTCGATGACGACATCGGCGATCGCGAGCCGTGCGGTGTTGTCGACCTGTGCGTCGACGCGTGCCTCGGCCTGGAGCGGGTCGAGCCCACGCTGCTCGACGAGACGCTCGACCTGCGTGCGTCTCGGCGCATTGGTCACCACGATCAGGTCGAACGGGTGGTCGACGGATGCTTCGACGAGCAACGGGACGTCGTAGACCACGACGGCGTCGGGGTCGTCCTGCTCCGCCTTCGCGATCAGCCGACCCGAGAGCTCTCGGACGGCGGGGTGCACGATCGCATTCAGCTTCTCGAGCGCCTCCGCATCACCGAAGACGTGTTCGCCGAGCTTCGCCCGGTCGAGCGAACCGTCTCGCCCCAGTACGTCGGAGCCGAATGCTTCGACGATCGCCGCCAGTGCCGGGGTTCCGGGTTCCACCACCCGGCGCGCGAGCTGGTCGGCGTCGATATGCACGGCGCCGTGTTCGTAGAGCCGACGAGCGACGGTGGACTTTCCTGAGGCGATGCCGCCCGTGAGGCCGATCAGATACACGCCACCCACTCTAACCGTGCGACACTCGACGCGACGGCTGAGGAGGCGCCATGCTCGAGTTGCTGACGGGAACCGGACTCGCCCTTGCTGCAGGATTGAACGCCTGGATCCCGCTCATGGTGATCGGCGCACTCGATCGCTTCACCGGGCTCATCGAGTTGCCACCCCAGTGGGCATGGCTCTCGAACGAATGGGTGCTGCTGATCCTCGTGGTGCTGCTCATCGTCGAGTTCATCGCCGACAAAGTGCCGGGACTCGATTCCATGAACGACGTCGTGCAGACCTTCGTGCGTCCGACCGCGGGCGGCCTCGCGTTCGGTTCGGGCGTCGGCGCCACGACCGCGGCGGTCACCGACCCCGAGTCCTTCTTCAGCTCGCAGCAATGGGTGCCGATCGCCGTCGGCGTGGTGCTCGCGCTCCTCGTGCATCTCGCGAAATCGATGGCGCGTCCGGTGATCAACGGCATGACCGCGGGCGTCGGCGCGCCGGTCGCCAGCGTGGCCGAGGACGCCGGCTCATTCGCCCTCGCATTCGCCGCCATCCTCGCGCCGGTGCTGGTGGTGCTCGGCATCATCGTGATCGTGGTGCTCGTGATCATCGTCGTGCGCCGACGCCGTGCGCGGCGCACGCGACACCCATCGACCTCGACGTCATCGTGAAACGCCGGAAGGCCGGCCCCCGAGGGGACCGGCCTTCCGTCTCGCGAATCGCGACTAGTTGTTGCTCGAGAGCTTCTCGCGCAGCGCCGCGAGCGACGCGTCGTCGGCGAGGGTGCCCGCGCCGGCCGAGTCGCTCGAGAACGTTGCCGCGCTCGAGGTGAACGAGTCGTCGGCGACAGCAGCAGCGTTCGCCGCGGCGACCTGCTTCTTGTGCGCTTCCCAACGAGCCTGGGCGGCAGCGTAGTCCTGCTCCCACTTCTCGCGCTGGGATTCGAAGCCCTCACGCCACTCGTTGGTCTCCGAGTCGAAGCCTTCGGGGTACTTGTAGTTGCCCGCTTCGTCGTACTCGGTGAGCATGCCGTAGAGCGCCGGGTCGAACTCGGTGCCCTCGGGGTCGACGCCCTCGTTCGCCTGCTTCAGCGAGAGCGAGATGCGGCGACGCTCGAGGTCGATGTCGATGACCTTGACGAAGACCTCTTCGCCGACCGACACGACCTGCTCGGCGAGCTCGACGTGCTTGCCCGACAGCTCGGAGATGTGGACGAGGCCCTCGATGCCGTCTGCGACGCGAACGAACGCACCGAACGGAACGAGCTTCGTGACCTTACCCGGGGCGACCTGGCCGATCGCGTGGGTACGGGCGAAGACCTGCCACGGGTCCTCCTGCGTCGCCTTGAGCGACAGCGAGACGCGCTCGCGGTCGAGCTCGACGGAGAGCACCTCGACGGTGACCTCCTGGCCGACCTCGACGACCTCGGAGGCGTGCTCGATGTGCTTCCACGAGAGCTCGGAGACGTGGACGAGACCGTCGACGCCACCCAGGTCGACGAACGCACCGAAGTTGACGATCGACGAGATGACGCCCTTGCGGATCTGGCCCGGGTGAAGGTTCGCGAGGAACGTCGAACGCGACTCGGACTGCGTCTGCTCGAGCAGCGCGCGGCGCGAGAGCACGACGTTGTTGCGGTTCTTGTCGAGCTCGAGGATCTTCGCTTCGATCTCCTGGCCGAGGTACGGCGTGAGGTCGCGCACGCGGCGAAGCTCGATGAGCGACGCCGGAAGGAAGCCGCGAAGGCCGATGTCGACGATCAGGCCGCCCTTGACGACCTCGATGACCGAACCGGTCACGACGCCATCGGCTTCCTTGATCTTCTCCACGTCGCCCCATGCACGCTCGTACTGAGCGCGCTTCTTGGACAGGATGAGGCGGCCTTCTTTGTCTTCCTTCTGGAGGACGAGTGCCTCGACGGTGTCGCCGACGCCGACGACCTCGCTGGGGTCGACGTCGTGCTTGATCGAAAGCTCACGCGAGGGGATGACACCCTCGGTCTTGTAGCCGACGTCGAGGAGAACCTCGTCGCGGTCGATCTTCACAACGGTGCCCTCGATGAGGTCGCCGTCGTTGAAGAACTTCAGAGTCTTCTCGACCGCGGCGAGGAAATCGTCAGCAGATCCGATGTCGTTGATCGCGACCTGCTTGGGTGCCTTGGTCGTTGCGGTTGTCATGTAGTGAATGCTCCGTAAAGGACAAAATCGAGCCCATCGCGCGGGAGAGCGTGATGTTGGTTCCGCGATGGGCATGCGGACAGGGATGTCACACGAGTGACAGTCCATCCTAACGGAACGAATCCCTCAGCGGCAACCGCGCCATCCACCCCGGTCAGGCACCGGGTCGCGCGGCCGGCTCGAGGCCGGAATCAGGCCCGAGGATGCTGCGGAGTGCGGGCTCGAGCTCGGAGTACTCGAACGAGTATCCCGCCTCGAGGAGGCGCTCGGGCACGACCCAACGACTCTTCAGTACGAGTTCGGTCTCGGTTCGGATCACCGCCGAGCCGAGTTCGAGCATCCAACGCCACGCCGGCACACCGATCGGGACGCCCAGAACTCGCCGAATGGTGCGCATGAGCGTGCGATTGTCGGTCGGCTCCGGCGCGCTCACGTTGATGACACCGTCGAGTTCGGGCCTGCCGCTGAGGAACTCGATCACGTCGACGACGTCGTCGATGTGCACCCAGCTGAACCGTTGGCGACCGCCTCGGGTCTGGAACTCGTGCTGCGTACCCGACGCCCGACGCGCTCGCGTGGCCGGCCAACGCCCGTCGAGTTGCGGGCCTCCGAGTCCGAGCCGGGCGAGCATCGTCAGCGGGCGCATGACACTGCCGTCGCCGAGCACGATCGCGAGACGAAGCGCGATCCGACGGGTCGCGGGCAAGCTGCCCTCGAAGAACTCGTGCTCCCACGCTCGCGCGATGTCGACCGAGAATCCCGCGCCGAGTTCACCGCCGAGTTCCGTCATCGGCCGGTCGTCGGCGTGTCGGTAGATCGTGGCCGTCGAGGCGTTGAACCAGATGCTCGGCGGCGCGGCGACGGATGCCACGGCCTCGCGCAGCGCCGCGGTGGTCTCGACTCTGGAGCGGAGGATCTCGGCACGATTGGCGGGCGTGTATCGGCAGTTCACGCTCTTGCCGGCGAGGTTCACGAGCACGTCGGCGCCGTCGAGAACCTGTCGAATGGCGGCCGAGTCGCCCCACGCGACATCCGCTTCCGTACCGCGCCCGATCGTCGCGACCTCCGCACCCTGTGCGCCGAAGTGCCGCACGAGGTGCTGCCCGATGAACCCCGATGCGCCGGCGACGACGATGCGACTCATTCCGCCGCCTGCACAGGCCACTCGGTGGGCGCGCTCAAGCGAGCAGCGCCGAGCGGAGGGTGTCGAGTCCGACGCCGCCGAGGCCGAGCGCTCGGCGATGGAACTCACGGATGTCGAACGCGGCACCCTCGCGGCGTGCCACTTCGTCGCGCAATTGCTCCCAGATGCGCTGGCCCACCTTGTAGGAGGGTGCCTGGCCCGGCCACCCGAGGTATCGATTCACCTCGAACCGCACGAAGCCGTCGTTCATGTTGACGTTCTCGCCGAGGAACTCGAACGCGTACTCGCCGGTCCAGATGCCGCCCCCGTCGGGCCGCTGCTTGCCAAGGTGCACCCCGATGTCGAGCACGACGCGAGCTGCACGCATGCGCTGCCCATCGAGCATGCCGAGCCGATCGGCAGGGTCGTCGAGGTAGCCGAGCCCCTGCATGAGTCGTTCGGCGTAGAGCGCCCAACCTTCGGCATGACCCGAAGTGCCCGCGAGCTGACGACGCCAGGTGTTGAGTTGGCCGCGGTTCACGACCGCCTGGCCGATCTGCAGGTGGTGACCCGGAACGCCCTCGTGATAGACGGTGGTCAGCTCGCGCCACGTGTCGAACTCGGTCACGCCCTCGGGCACCGACCACCACATGCGACCGGCACGCGAGAAATCGTCGCTCGGACCCGTGTAGTAGATGCCGCCCTCTTGCGTCGGCGCGATCATGCACTCGAGCGTGCGGATCTCGGCCGGGATGTCGAACTGCGTGCCGGCGAGCTCGGCAACGGCCCGGTCGCTCGTCTCCTGCATCCACCGCTGCAACGCATCGGTGCCGTGCAGCTTGCGCGACGGGTCGCCATCGAGGAAGGCGATGGCCTCGGCGACGGATGCCCCGGGCACGATCTCGCTCGCGATCGATTCCTGCTCGGCGACCATGCGGGCGAGCTCTTCGATGCCCCACTCGTAGGTCTCATCGAGGTCGATCTCGGCGCCGAGGAATTGACGCGACTGCAGCGCGTAGAGCTCGCGCCCCACCGCGTCGCGGTCACCGGCGACCGGCTGGAGTTCGGTCTCGAGGAACTCGGCGAGCCTGCCGTAGGCGGCGGCCGCGTCGCCCGCGCCGGCGCCCAGGTGACGTGTGAGCGCATCAGGAAGCGCGGCACCACCAGTCTCGGCGGAACCCGTGAACGTCGTGAAGAACCCGTCTGGCTTCGCAATGCGGCGCGCTTGGGCTGCGACCTCTCGCACCTGCCGTCGGGCAGGGACGATGCCCCGCTCGGCTCCGGCCCGAAGGGTCTCGATGTAGCCGTCGATCGCGCCGGGGACCGCCTCGAGCCGAGAAGCGATGCGCTCCCACTCTTCGGGGGCATCGGTCGGCATGAGGTCGAAGACCTCGCGGATCTCTTGCGCCGGGCTCGCGATGACGTTCAGGTCGCGCAGGTGCAATCCGGCTTCATGCCGCTCGAGCTCGAGGTCGAGTTCACTGCCGAGGTCGGCGACCGTGATTCGATCGATCTCGTCGACCGGCGTGGCCGAACGCAACGCCGCACGCACCTCACGGGTTGCCGCAATGCTGCGATCGTGGCCGGCGGGTGAGTAGTCGGCGAGTCGGTCGTCGTGCGTCGTGCGCCCGATGTAGGTGCCCACGCCGGGGTTCAGCTCGACGAGCGTGTCGACCCACCCCTCTGCGATGCGATCGATGTCGGTCGGGGTGCGCTCACTCGATGCCATGCTCCGACCCTATGGCAGCCGGACGACATCGTGCGCGCGTCGATCAGTGAGCGGCGTCCTCCCAGTTCGCCCCGCGTCCGATCTGCACATCGAGCGGCACGAGCAACTCGGCAGCGTGCGCCATACGATCGCGGACGACTGTCTCGAGCACCTCCGACTCCCCGTCGGCGACCTCGAAGATGAGCTCATCGTGCACGGTCAGGAGCATACGACTGGCAAGGCCTCGCTCGAGGAGGTCGGCCTCGACCCGCGCCATCGCGATCTTGATGATGTCGGCCGCGGAGCCCTGGATCGGCGAATTGAGTGCCGCCCGCTCGGCGTTCTCGCGGTGCACGCGATTGGGGCTGTTGAGGTCGGGGAACGGACGCCGGCGACCGAAGATCGTCTCGGTGTAGCCGTCGATCTTCGCTTGCTCGACGACGGTGCGCAGGTAGTCGCGCACCGCCCCGAACCGCTCGAAGTACTCCTTCATCAGCTGGGTCGCCTCGGCGCGGTCGATGCGAAGCTGCTTCGACAGGCCGAACGCGCTGAGCCCGTAGGCGAGGCCGTACGACATGGCCTTCACCTTCGTGCGCATCACCGGGGTGACGTCGGCCGGGTCGACCGCGAAGACACGAGCACCCACGAATCGGTGAAGGTCTTCGCCCGCGTTGAACGCCTCGATGAGACCGGGGTCTCCAGAGAGGTGCGCCATGATGCGCATCTCGATCTGGGAGTAGTCGGCCGTGAGCAGCTCGGTGTACTCGGATCCGTGCCGGAACGCCTTGCGAATGCGGCGGCCGTCTTCGGTGCGGATGGGGATGTTCTGCAGGTTCGGGTCGTTCGACGACATGCGACCGGTCGCAGCACCGACCTGCCCGTAGCTCGTGTGGATGCGACCGTCATCGGCGATCGACTTGTCGAGCGACTCGACGATCTGCCGCAGCTTCGTGGCATCGCGATGCTCGAGCAGGTAGCCGAGGAAGGGATGCGGATTCGACTCCTGCAGGTCTGCCAGCGCGCTCGCATCGGTCGTGTAGCCGGTCTTCGTCGCGCGGGTCTTCGGCATGCCGAGCTGTTCGAACAGCACCTCTTGCAGCTGCTTCGGCGATCCGAGGTTGACCTCGCGGCCGATCTCGGCGAATGCGGACTCCGCAAGGCCTGCGGCGCGCGTGCCGAGTTCGGAGGAGAGCGCGGCGAGTTCGTCGTGGTCGACGGTCACGCCGCGGAGTTCCATCGAGGCGAGCACCGGCACGAGCGGCATCTCGACATCGGCGAGCAGCTGTCGGGAGCTCTCGGAAAGCGACTTGAGCACGACCGGCGCGACTCGCAACGAGTACCAGGCGTACTCGGGCGCACCTGCGTCCGACCCCTCTTCGGGTATGAGCTGGGCGGGGTCGGCTTGCGGCACGGTCTCGCCGAGGTACCGCTCGACGAGGTCGGCGAGGGTCTTCTCAGCGAGGATCGGTCGCACGAGCCAACCCGCGACGAGCGTGTCGACGACGAGGCCGCCGAGCGCCAGACCCGAGCGCGTGAGCGCCTTCAGCTGCGACTTCGCATCGGTCATGATCTTCGGGGCATCGCTGGCGAGCCACTCTTCGAACGAGGCGTAGTCGGAGCGACCTGGCTGCCACGGCAGCTGCACCGTCTCTTCGGCAGTCGCGATGCCGGCGCCGATAACACGGCCGTCGAGCACCTCGATGCTGAGACCGAGACCGGCCGGCTCCGCAGACTTCGCGCGCTCGAGCCAGACGGCGAGCTCCTCGTCGAGCAGGCGCCGCGGAGTCGGTGCCGCGGGCGCAGCCTGTGCCTCTTCGACCGGCGCCGCTGCGGACGCCGGCGCACCGCTCGCCCCTGCGCCGCCGTTCACCTCGCCGCCGGCGATCTTCTTGAGCCGCTCGAACAGCGTGCGGAACTCGAGCCGTTCGAAGAGCGGCTGCACCGCATCGATGTCGATCGGCCTGGTCACGAGCTCATCGAGCTTCACTTCGAGCTCCACGTCGTCGACGAGCCTGTTGAGCCGCCGGTTGCGAATCGCGTTCTCTTTCTCGTCTCGCAGGTTCTGCCCCACCACGCCTTTGATCTCGTCGGCGTGCTCGAGGATGCCGTCGAGGTCGCCGTAGAGCCCGAGCCACTTGACGGCGGTCTTCTCGCCGACCTTCGTGATGCCGATCAGGTTGTCGCTCGACTCGCCGACGAGCGCCGCCACATCGGGGTACTGCTCGGGGCGGATGCCGTAACGCTCGATGACCGCATCGGTGTCGTAGCGCTTCAACTGCGAGACGCCCTGCGTGTTGGGGTAGAGCAACGTCACATCGTCGTTGACGAGCTGGATGGTGTCGCGATCGCCCGAGACCAGCAGAACGCGGTATCCCTCAGCGCGGCCTCGGGCCGCGAGCGTGGCGAGGATGTCGTCGGCCTCGAAGTCCTCTTTCTCGAGGGTGCGAACGCCCATCGCCTTCAGCGCGTCTTGCAACAGCGGCACCTGCCCCTTGAACTCGACGGGGGTCTCACCGCGGGTGCCCTTGTACTCGGGGTACTCGCGCGTTCGGAATGAGGATCGCGAGATGTCGAACGCGACCGCGAGGTGCGTCGGCTTCTCATTCTGCAGGAGCAGCAACAGCATCGACAGGAAGCCGTGGATCGCATTCGTGTGCTGGCCGTCACGCGTGGTGAAACTGTCGACCGGGAGTGCATAGAAGGCTCGGAAGGCCAGCGAGTGACCGTCGATGACGAGGAGGGTGGGCTTATCTGCGTCCGACACCCCGCAAGCCTACAAGCGGCCGACGACACTGCCCGACGGCGCTGCACCACGGCCCGTCGTCGACCGATGACGCGAAGGCGCCCCGACATGCAGACAGCGGATGCCGCGGCGACAGGTGTCGCCGCGGCATCCGCTGTCTTGGAGTGCTGTCGCCTACTTCTTCGCGGCGAGTTGTTCGATGATGGCCTGCGAGACGTCTTTCATGGTGAGACGCCGGTCCATCGATGCCTTCTGGATCCAACGGAACGCCTCGGGCTCGGAGAGACCCATCTTCTCGTTGAGCAGGCCCTTGGCACGGTCGACGAGCTTGCGGGTCTCGAAGCGCTCGACGAGATCGCCGACCTCGGCCTCGAGCGCGATGATCTGCGCGTGCCGGGCGAGGGCGATCTCGATGGCGGGAAGCAGGTCGTTGGGCGTGAACGGCTTGACGACGTACGCCAGGGCGCCCGCTTCGCTGGCACGCTCGACGAGTTCTTTCTGGCTGAATGCCGTCAGGAGCACGACCGGGGCGATGTGGCCCTTCGAGAGCCGTTCAGCCGCGGAGATTCCGTCGAGCTGTGGCATCTTGACGTCCATGATGACGAGATCGGGCCGGAGCTCGGTCGCGAGCGCCACTGCGGTCTCGCCGTCACCTGCTTCGCCGACGACCTCGAAGCCGTTGTCGCGCAGGATCTCGACGATGTCGAGGCGGATGAGGGACTCATCTTCTGCAACGACGACGCGGCGCGGTGCCGGCTGGGTTGATTCGGTGTCTGTCACGCAGGAAAGCCTACGGTATTCTGAGCAGGGCCTCTGGCCGGTGTGGCGGAATGGCAGACGCGGAGCACTCAAAATGCTTTGCCCGAAAGGGCGTGTGGGTTCGACCCCCACCACCGGCACCAGTCGAACGATGCCGCGAGATCACTCGTGAGGCGATGACGCGAGAAACACCCCGCGGCGCTCGATCAGGCGCCGGAGATACGGGCCGACGACGAGTTCGGCGAGGCGACCGAGCGGACCGAGCGGCGCGGCGAAGGCCACCCGGTCGGTCATGAGGGTGCCGTCACCGATCGACTCGAACCGATGCTCATGGCGGAACCACGAGAACGGACCGCTCAGCTGCTCGTCGACGAAGTATTCCGGCCGCTGCATCTCGGTGATCCTGCTCGTCATGCGCAACCGCACACCGAAGTGCCGCGCACTCCAGGTCACCTCTTCACCGAGGCCGATCAGGCCGGACGTCACGCCGTCGACGGCGCGCTCACGGGATGATTCCATCGATGCGGTGTGCGCGTCGATGCTGCGCGACCGATCGAACGCGACTTCGATGCCCACCGGCAACCGGGTACGGCACTCGAACTCGACGACCACTCCTGCAGTCTGACATGCGTGAGGAGCCGGCCCCGACGGGACCGGCTCCTCACGTGAAGACTGCTAGAGCACCTCGCCGACGACGTGCACGCGCACGTCGTTCGTGGTGCCCGGGATTCCGGGAGGGGAACCCGAGATGATGACGACCTTCTCGCCCTTGACGGCCTTGCCGGTCGAGCCGAGCACCTCGTCGACCTGCCCGACCATCTGGTCGGTGTGCGTCACCCGGGCGACGACGTAGGACTCGACGCCCCAGTTGAGCGCCATGCGACGGCGGATCGCAGGGTCGGGCGTGAAGGCGAGGATGGGGATCTTCGAACGCAGCCGGGTCATGCGGCGAACGGATTCCCCGGACTCGGTGAACACGCACAGGTACTTCGCCTCGACGAAGTCGGCCACCTCGACCGCCGCGGCCGTGATGGCACCGGCCTGTGTGCGCGGCTTCGTGCCGAGCGGCGCGATGCGATCGAGTCCGTGCTGCTCGGTGGACTCGACGATTCGCGCCATCGTCTGCACCGTGACGACGGGGTACTCCCCCACGCTCGTCTCGCCCGAGAGCATGACGGCGTCGGCACCATCGAGCACGGCGTTCGCGACATCCGACGTCTCAGCGCGGGTCGGCACCGGGCTGTGGATCATCGACTCGAGCATCTGCGTCGCCACGATGACGGGCTTGGCCAGACGACGGGCGATCTCGACCGCACGCTTCTGCACGATCGGCACCGCCTCGAGCGGCAATTCGACGCCGAGGTCGCCACGCGCCACCATGATCGCGTCGAACGCCTCGGTGATCTCCTCGAGTGCGTCGACCGCCTGGGGCTTCTCGATCTTCGCGACCACGGGCACTCGGCGGCCCACCTCGTCCATGATCTCGTGCACCCGCGTGATGTCGGAGGCGTTGCGCACGAACGAGAGGGCGATGAGGTCGGCGCCGAGCTCGAGTCCCCAGCGGAGGTCGGCTTCGTCCTTCCCTGAGAGGGCCGGCACGTTCACCGCCACGCCGGGCAGGTTGATGCCCTTGTTGTTCGACACGGGGCCGGCGACGATCACCTTGGTGGTGACGACCACGCCGTCGGTCTCGACGACTTCGACTCGCACCTTGCCGTCATCGATGAGCAGGAAGTCGCCGGGCTTCACGTCGCCGGGCAGGCCCTTGAACGTCGTGCTGACGAGCTCCTTCGTACCGATGACGTCTTCGGTCGTGATCTTGAAGATGTCGCCCTCGGCGAGCTCGTGGGGTCCGTCGGCGAACTTGCCGAGGCGGATCTTCGGCCCCTGGAGGTCGACGAGCACGGCGATCGCGCGACCGGAGTCGTTCGCCGCCTTGCGCACGTTCTGGTAGACGCCCTCGTGCACGTCGTAGCTGCCGTGGCTGAGGTTCATCCGTGCGACGTCGACGCCCGCATCGATGATCGCCCGGATCTGCTCATAGCTCGATGTCGCCGGCCCGAGGGTGGCGACGATCTTCGCTCGTCTCATGTGGTGTGTGCTCCTGGTATTCCGCGCGTCAGCGCTTGCGTGTGGTCGGGGCGTGCCGATCGGCACGTTGATGGTCAGATGGAGAACGCCTGCGCCGTCGAGGGGATCGGAGCGGGCAGCAAGGTCTCGCCTTCAAGGTAGCGGTCGACGGCGGATGCCGCAGCCCTCCCCTCGGCGATCGCCCAGACGATGAGCGATTGGCCGCGGCCGGCGTCGCCCGCGACGAAGACGCCGGGCTGGGCTGTCGCGTAGTCGGCCTCGCGAACGAGATTGCCGCGATCGCTGACCTGCAGCTGCAGCTGCTCATCGAGGGAAGCCGTCTCGGGCCCGGTGAAGCCGAGCGCGAGAAGCACGAGATCAGCAGGGATCTCACGTTCCGTGCCGGCCTTGGGCACGCGACGACCGTCGAGGTACTCGGTCTCGGCAACGCGGATCGCGCGCACCTCGCCGACCTCGTTGGAGAGGAACTCGACCGTCGAGGCGAGGAACTGGCGGTTGCCGCCCTCTTCGTGCGCGCTCTGCACCTCGAACACCGTCGGGTGCAGCGGCCAGGGCTGGTGTTCCGGTCGGCTCGCGCTCGGCTCCTTGCCGATCGCGAGGTTGGTCACCGACAGGGCGCCCTGCCGGTGGGCGGTGCCGATGCAGTCGGCACCGGTGTCGCCACCGCCGAGGACGACGACGTGCTTGCCCTCGGCTGTGATCTGGTCGAAGACCTGGTCACCGGCCAGGTGGCGGTTCGACTGCGTCAGGTAGTCCATGGCGAAGTGCACGCCCGGAAGGTCGCGCCCGGGGACGGGAAGGTCGCGCGGCACGATCGCCCCCGTGGCGACCACGACGGCGTCGTAGCGCTCGCGGAGCTGCGACCACGTGATGTCGACGCCGATGTTGACTCCGGCGCGGAACCGGGTGCCCTCGGCCGTCATCTGCGCAAGGCGCTGGTCGAGGTGCTTCTTCTCCATCTTGAAATCGGGGATGCCGTAGCGAAGCAGGCCGCCGATGCGGTCGTCACGCTCGAAGACGGCGACCGTGTGACCGGCACGCGTCAGCTGCTGGGCCGCTGCGAGCCCGGCCGGGCCTGAGCCGACGACGGCGACCGTCTTGCCGGTGAGCCGCCCGGGCGGCTGCGGCTGCACCCAACCGTTGCCGAAGGCCTCGTCGATGATCGAGACCTCGACCTGCTTGATGGTCACGGCGGGCTGGTTGATGCCGAGCACGCACGATGACTCGCACGGGGCCGGGCAGAGCCGGCCGGTGAACTCGGGGAAGTTGTTCGTGGCATGCAGGCGCTCGGCCGCTGCACGCCCCTCGCCCCGGTACATCAGGTCGTTCCATTCGGGAATGAGGTTGCCGAGCGGGCAGCCCTGGTGGCAGAACGGGATGCCGCAGTCCATGCACCGACCGGCCTGCCGGCGGAGCTGTGCAGGGTCGCCCTGCTCGTAGACCTCTTTGAAGTCCATGATGCGCACCGGAACCGGCCGCCGCTTGGGCAGCTCGCGCTCGGTGACCTTCAGAAAGCCTTTCGGGTCAGCCATTGGTCACTTCCAAGATTCGAGTCCAGACGACGTCACCGTCGGGGTCGAGCCCCTCGTCGACCGCGCTCTGGCGGGTGCGGAGCACTGCGGCGTAGTCGCGCGGCAGCACCTTGGTGAATCGGTCGAACGCGACATCCCCGGCAGCGAGGAGTGCTGCCGCGACCGCGGAGTCGGTGTTGGCGACATGCTGCTCGAGCAGGTCGCGAACGATCTCCCGGTCGGCGCTGCCGAGCGGAGAGAGTTCGAGCTCGCCGCTGGCGAGCGACTCGCGGTTGACCTGCCCCTCGTGCAGGCCCAGCACGTAGGCGGTACCGCCCGACATGCCGGCGCCGAGGTTGCGCCCGGTCTCGCCGAGGATCAGCGCGAGGCCGCCGGTCATGTATTCGAGCGCGTGGTCGCCCACGCCCTCGACGACCGCGGTCGCACCCGAATTGCGCACGAGGAACCGCTCGCCGACGATGCCGCGGATGAACATGCTGCCCTGCGTGGCGCCGTAGCCGATCACGTTTCCGGCGATCACGTTGCGTTCGGCGACGAAGCCGCTGTCGCGCGACGGCCGCACCACGATCTGCCCGCCCGAGAGGCCCTTGCCGACGTAGTCGTTCGAGTCGCCTTCGAGTCGCAACGTGATGCCGGCAGGCAGGAACGCGCCGAACGACTGGCCGGCCGAGCCGGTCAGGGTGACGTCGATCGAGCCGGCCGGCAAGCCGTGCTCGCCGCGACGCACCGTGACCTCGTGTCCGAGCATCGTGCCGACGGCGCGCTCGGTGTTGCGGATCGGCAGCTCGATCTCGATGCTGCCTCCCTGCTCGAGCACGAGTCTGCTGCGACGGATGAGCTCGTTGTCGAAGTGCTGGTCGAGCTCGTGGTCCTGCCCGCGCACGTTCCGGCGCGACTCGGATTCGGAGAAGTCGGGCCCGACGAGCACAGGCGACAAGTCGAGACCTGAGGCCTTCCAGTGGCCGATCGCGCGGTCGACGTCGAGCAGTTCGCGTCGGCCGATGATCTCGTCGATCGAGCGATAGCCGAGTTCGGCCAGGTACTCGCGCACCTCTTGGGCGATGAACTCGAAGAAGTTGACCACGAACTCGGGCTTGCCCGTGAAGCGCTTGCGGAGTTCGGGGTTCTGGGTGGCGACGCCGACGGGGCAGGTGTCGAGGTGGCAGACCCGCATCATGACGCAGCCCTGCACCACGAGCGGCGCCGTGGCGAAGCCGAACTCCTCGGCACCGAGGAGCGCGCCGATCACGACGTCGCGCCCGGTCTTCAGCTGCCCGTCGACCTGCACGACGACTCGGTCGCGCATGCCGTTGAGCATGAGCGTCTGCTGCGTCTCGGCGAGGCCGAGCTCCCACGGTGTGCCGGCGTGCTTGAGCGAGTTGAGCGGGCTCGCCCCGGTGCCGCCGTCGTGCCCGGAGACGAGGATGACATCGGCGAGGGCCTTGGCGGTTCCCGCCGCGACGGCGCCGATGCCCGACTGGCTCACGAGCTTCACGTGCACGCGAGCCTTCGGGTTCGCGCGCTTCAGATCGAAGATCAGCTGTTTGAGGTCTTCGATCGAGTAGATGTCGTGGTGCGGCGGCGGCGAGATGAGGCCGACACCGGCGGTCGCGTGCCTGGTGCGCGCGACCCACGGGTACACCTTCGTGGGCGGCAGCTGGCCGCCTTCGCCGGGCTTGGCCCCCTGCGCGAGCTTGATCTGGATGTCGTCGGCGTGAGTGAGGTACATGCTCGTCACCCCGAATCGGCCCGAGGCGACCTGCTTGATCGCGCTGCGGCGCTCGGGGTCGAGCAGACGGTCGAGGTCTTCGCCGCCCTCGCCGGTGTTGGACTTCGCGCCCAGCCGGTTCATGGCGATCGCGAGCGATTCGTGCGCCTCTTTCGAGATGGAGCCGTAGCTCATCGCACCGGTCGAGAAGCGCTTGACGATGGCCTCGACGGACTCCACCTCGTCGATCGGCACGGCCGGGCGGGTACCTGTACGCAGCGCGAACATGCCGCGCAGCGTCATCAGCTCTTCGGCCTGCGAGTCGACCAGCGAGGTGTATTCGCGGAACACGTCGTAGCGCCGGTTCCGTGTGGAGTGCTGCAGTCGGAACACCGTCTCGGGGTTGAAGAGGTGGGGCGAACCGTCGCGACGCCACTGGTACTCGCCGCCGGTCGTCAGGCGCTCGTGGGCGCGGACCGCGACATCCTGCGGGTACGCCTGGGTGTGTCGCTCGAGGTTCTCGGCCGCGATCGCATCGATGCCGACACCACCGAGCTTCGACGTCGTGCCGGTGAAGAACTCGGCGATGAACTCCTGATCGAGGCCGATCGCCTCGAACGCCTGCGCGCCGGCATAGGACGAGATGGTCGAGATGCCCATCTTCGACATGATCTTCAGCACGCCCTTGCCGAGCGCCTTGATGACGTTGCGCACGGCAGCTTCGGGCGTGACGCCCGTGATGACGCCGGAGCGCACGAGGTCTTCGCACGTCTCCATCGCGAGGTAGGGATTCACCGCGGATGCCCCGTAGCCGATGAGCAGGGCGACGTGATGCACTTCACGCACATCGCCGGCCTCGACGACGAGACCGACCTTCATACGATTCTGCGAGCGGATGAGGTGGTGGTGCACGGCGGAGAGCATCAGGAGCGACGGGATCGGCGCCAGGTCTTTGTTGGAATCGCGATCGCTCAGGACGATGAACGCCGCGCCGGCCTCGATCGCCTCGTCGACCTCTGCGCAGATCGCCGTGAGGCGGTTGCGCATGGCGTCGGCGCCGTCGTCGAAGCGGTAGAGGCCGCGCACGGTGACCGTCGTACGACCTCCGGGGGTCGGGTCGATGTGCACGATCTTCGCGAGTTCGTCGTTGTCGATCACGGGGAACGTGAGCGACACCTGGCGCGCGTGCTCAGGGCCGGCGTCGAGCAGGTTGCGCTCGGGGCCGAGGGAGGTGCCGAGCGAGGTGACGACCGCTTCGCGGATCGAGTCGAGCGGCGGGTTCGTCACCTGGGCGAACTGCTGGGTGAAGTAGTCGAAGAGCAGGCGCGGGCGCTCGGAGAGCACGGCGATCGGCGTGTCCGAGCCCATCGCGCCGAGCGGTTCCTGTCCGGTGCGCGCCATCGGCGCGAGCAGGATCTTCACCTCTTCCTCGGTGTAGCCGAAAGTGCGCTGGCGCCGATTGACGGATGCCGGCGGGTGCACGATGTGCTCCCGCTCGGGCAGGTCGGCGAGCTGGATGCGTCCCTGCTCGAGCCAGTCGCCCCACGGTTCGGCGGCGGCCAGCTCGGCCTTGATCTCGTCGTCTTCGATCAGGCGGCCGGCCTCGGTGTCGACGAGGAACATGCGCCCCGGCTGCAGCCTCCCCTTGCGCACGATGCGGCTCTGCTCGATGTCGAGCACGCCGATCTCGCTCGCGAGCACGACGAGTCCGTCGTCGGTCACGACGTACCGGCCCGGGCGGAGTCCGTTGCGATCGAGTGTCGCGCCGACGAGCGTGCCGTCGGTGAACACGATCGCAGCCGGGCCGTCCCACGGTTCCATGAGCATCGAGTGGTACTCGTAGAACGCGCGACGCTCGGCGTCGATCTCGGTCTGGTTCTCCCACGCCTCGGGCACCATCATCATGACGGCGTGCGGCAGGCTGCGGCCGGCGAGCGTCAGCAGCTCGACGACCTCGTCGAACGAGGCGGAGTCGCTCGCGCCTGGCGTGACGATGGGCAGGATCGGGGCGAGGTCGCCGAGCAGCTCGGACTCGAGCTGCGACTGGCGCGCACGCATCCAGTTGCGGTTGCCCTGGATCGTGTTGATCTCGCCATTGTGGGCGATCATCCGGAACGGCTGCGCGAGAGGCCACGACGGGAAGGTGTTCGTCGAGTACCGCGAGTGCACGAGTGCGAGCTTCGACGCGAAGCGCTCATCGGAGAGATCGGGGTAGAACGGCTCGAGCTGCAGCGTCGTGACCATGCCCTTGTAGACGACCGTGCGGCTCGAGAGCGACGCGAAGTACAACTCGAGCTCGCGTTCGGCGCGCTTGCGCAAACGGAACGTGAGGCGGTCGAGCTCGATGCCCGACACCGTTGCACCGTTCGACGACTTCGCGACGGCCTGCACGAACAGCTGCTGCACGACCGGCATCGCCGCGCGCGCCAGCGTGCCGAGTTCTTCGGGTCGCACCGGCACCTCGCGCCATCCGATGACCGAGAGGCCTTCGGATGCCGCGAGCCCGACCAGGCCCTGCTTGACCCGACTGCGCGCCGTGGGGTCGACGGGCAGGAAGGCGTTGCCGACCGCGTACGACCCGGCGGCCGGGAGCGGGAACGTCGTCACCGCGCGGAGGAACTCGTCGGGCACCTGCGTGACGATGCCGGCGCCGTCGCCGGTGCCGGCGTCGGAGCCGACCGCTCCACGGTGCTCGAGGTTGCGCAGGGCGTCGAGCGCCGCGGTGATGATGTCGTGCCCGGCAGTGCCGCGCAGGGTCGCGACCATCGCGAGGCCGCAGGCATCTTTCTCGGCGGCAGGGTCGTACATGCCCTGGGCAGCCGGAACGGTACCGAACCTCGAGAAGGGTGGGGTGAGCGACACGTGAACCGTCCTCATCAACTAAGTGTGCAGCGGGGGACGTCGTCGGCCCATCAAGGGAATGTCGCGGCGCGTGGTGCGGCGTCGCTTCGGAGAACGCGTTGGTGGGGCGTGCCTACGGTGAGGGGGTTCGGCTGGGGCTTGTGGCCGCCGTCACGCCCGGTTCGCTCTCGCCCTCGACACCATCGTCGAGAGAGTCGGAGTCGGACTCGGTGTCTTCGGAGTCTACCTCAGCATCGGGAGCACTCCATTCACGCCCCGCCACGTACGGACTCGGCTCGTCGCCGGTGTGCCGACGGCGTTGCACGAGGATCAGCACGATGCCGAGCACGATGGCCGCGAACGACGCCCAGACGTTGACCCGGATGCCGAGGAACATCTCGCTCGGGTCGACGCGGATCGACTCGAAGAACGAGCGGCCGGCGCCGTACCAGATGAGGTAGATGCCGAACGCCTTGCCCCAGCGCAGGTTGACCTTGCGCTCGAGCAGGATGATGACGGCAGCGCCTGCGAGGTTCCAGAGGAGCTCGTAGAGGAACGTCGGGTGGAAGAGCGTGCCTTCCGCAAGGCCCTGCGGCCACGCGACGTTGTCGTACTCGATCTCGAGACCCCAGGGCAGGTCGGTCGGCGAGCCGAAGAGCTCGTGGTTGAACCAGTTGCCGAGCCGGCCGACCGCTTGCGCGACGAGCAGGCCGGGAGCGAGTGCGTCGGCGAACGACCAGAAGCGGATGCCGGTGAACTTGCAGCCGATCAGCACACCGACGGCACCGCCGATGAGCGCGCCGTAGATGGCGTTGCCGCCTTCCCAGATCGCGAAGACCTTCCACCACTCCTGGCCGGCGAAGTAGTCGAGCGGGTGCGTGAAGACGTGGTAGAACCGGGCGCCGATGATGCCGAGCGGCACCGCCCAGAGCGCGATGTCGAGCACGATGCCGGGCTCGGCGCCACGCTTCGTGAGCCGTCGCGAGGTGATGATGACGGCGAGGATGATGCCGACGAGGATGCAGAGCGCGTAGGTCTGGATCGACAGGACACCCCACGGCACCGGAATCTCGAGGGTGCGCCACGCGGGGTCTGGGCTCGGAATGCTGAACGGTACGATCACGCCGGCTTATGCCTTTCCTCGGTTGCGTCGGCCGCTGACGGCCTCAATGAGCGTACTTCACTCCGCGCGGGTGCCGCGCGCCAGCTCCGCGGCGAGCTCGCCGACGGCGGCGACGCCTCCGGTCGCGAGCGCGTTCACGAGCGCCGAGCCGACGATGGCGCCCTCGGCGTACTCGAGTACCTCTGCGACCTGCGCTGCGGTGGAGATGCCGACGCCGACGCAGCTCGCGAGCGCACCGGCAGCGGTCAAGCGGTCGACGAGCCTGCGAGCAGCACGGTCGACGTCGCTGCGGGCACCGGTGATGCCCATGGTCGAGACGGCGTAGACGAACCCGCGGCTCGCTTCGATGGCCTGCTGGATGCGAACATCGCTCGAGGTCGGCGCCGCGAGGAACACCCGGTCGAGACCGGTGCGCTCGGATGCCGCGATCCACTCCGCCGCCTCGTCGGGAATGAGGTCGGGCGTGATGAGACCCGCTCCCCCGGCTGCGACGAGGTCGTCGGCGAAGCGATCGACGCCGTACTGCACGACGGGGTTCCAGTAGGTCATGATCAGCACCGGGGCATCCACCCGTGCGGTGATGCGGCGAAGTGCCTCGAAGCCGTCGGCGAGCCGGAATCCGTTCGCGAGCGCCTGCTGCGTCGCCGCCTGGATGACCGGGCCGTCCATGACGGGGTCGGAGTACGGCAGTCCGAGTTCGATGATGTCGACGCCGTGCTCGACGATCGCCACCGCCGCCTCGACGCTCTCGTCGAACGTCGGGAAGCCCACCGGCAGGTAGCCGATGAGCGCGCCCCCGGCCTCGTCGTTGCGACGGCGGATGACGGGACCGGCCGTGTTCATTCGGCGTTCTCCTGGTCGTAGAGCTCGAAGTAGCGAGCGGCGGTGTCCATGTCCTTGTCGCCGCGACCCGAGAGGTTCACGAGGATCGTGGCCTCCGGCCCGAGCTCGCGACCGAGCTCGATGGTGCCGGCGAGGGCGTGGGCGGACTCGATCGCCGGAATGATGCCCTCGGTGCGGGTGAGCAGGCGCAGGGCCTCCATTGCCGCGGCGTCGGTGACCGGTCGGTAGTTCGCCCGGCCGAGTGCGGCGAGCCACGAGTGCTCGGGGCCGACACCCGGGTAGTCGAGGCCGGCCGAGATCGAGTGCGACTCGATGGTCTGCCCGTCGTCGTCTTGCAGCAGGAAGCTGCGCGCGCCGTGCAGCACCCCGGGGCGACCCTTGGTGATGGTCGCCGCGTGTCGCTCGGTCTCGACTCCGTCGCCGCCCGCCTCGAAGCCGTAGAGCGCGACGTCGACGTCGTCGAGGAAGGCGTGGAAGATGCCGATCGCGTTGGAGCCACCGCCGACGCACGCCGCGACCGCCGTCGGCAGCCCACCCGTGAGGTCGATGACCTGCTGGCGCGCCTCTTCGCCGATGATCTTCTGGAAGTCGCGCACCATCTCGGGGAACGGGTGCGGTCCGGCGACGGTGCCGAAGATGTAGTTCGTCGACTCGACGTTGGTGACCCAGTCGCGCATCGCCTCGTTGATCGCGTCTTTCAGCGTGCGCGAACCTGCGGTCACCGCGATGACCTCTGCGCCGAGCAGCCGCATGCGTGCGACGTTCAGGGCCTGCCGCTCGGTGTCGACCTCGCCCATGTAGATGACGCAGTCGAGCCCGAAGAGTGCGGCAGCGGTCGCCGTCGCGACGCCGTGCTGGCCGGCGCCCGTCTCGGCGATCACCCGCGACTTGCCGATGCGCTTCGTGAGGAGCGCCTGGCCGAGCACGTTGTTGATCTTGTGCGAGCCCGTGTGGTTCAGGTCTTCACGCTTCAGGATGACCCTGGCGCCACCGGCGTGCGCGCCGAAGCGCGGCACCTCGGTGATGATCGAGGGTCGCCCGGTGTAGCTGCGGCCGAGCTCGGCGAGCTCGGCGCCGAACGCCGGGTCGAGCTTCGCGAGGTCGTAGGCCTCGCCGAGTTCATCGAGGGCGGCGACGAGGGACTCGGGCACGAAACGCCCGCCGAAGTCGCCGAAGTACGGACCGGTCTGCGCTCTGAGCGCCATGTCACACCGCCAGGAAAGCTGAGAGGTTGGCTATCGGGTCGCCGCCCGTGACGAGCGCCTCGCCGACGAGCACGACGTCGGCGCCCGATGAGCGGTAGTGCGCGACGTCCGCCGCCGACAGCACCGCCGACTCCGCGACGCGGATCGCGCCATCGGGGAATCGGGGCGCCAAGCGGCCGAACAGGTCGCGGTCGAGTTCGAAGGTCGAGAGGTCGCGGGCGTTCACGCCGATGAGTCGTGCGCCGAGCGCCGCCGCCCGCTCGAGCTCCTCAGCCGAGTGGGTCTCGATGAGCGGCGTCATACCCAGCTGCACGATGAGGTCGTAGAGCTCGCGGAGCGTGGCGTCGTCGAGCGCCGCGACGATCAGCAGCACGAGGTCGGCACCTGCCGCGCGCGCTTCGAAGACCTGGTACGCAGTCGCGATGAAGTCCTTGCGGAGCACCGGCAGTGCCACGGCCTGTCGCACGGCCTCGAGGTCGGCGAGCGAACCGCCGAACTTTCGCCCCTCGGTGAGCACGCTGATCGCGCTCGCTCCGCCCAGTTCGTATCGGCGGGCGAGGGCGGCGGGATCAGTGATCGACGCGAGCGCGCCCCGCGACGGGCTCGACCGCTTGATCTCGGCGATGACCTTGACGTGCGAGGCCGGCCGAAGCGCAACGAGCGCGTCGAGTGCCGCGGGTCGCGCGAGCGCTGCCGCCTCGACGTCGGCGAACGGTGCGCTCTCGCGGCGCGCCTGAGCATCGGCGACTGCATTCGCCGTCAACTCGGCGAGCACTAGTGCGCCTTTTCGGTGACCTTCGAGCCGCCGACGCCGTAGCCGGCGCGTCCGAGCGCCCAGCCGACGAGGAGGCCGATGACGAGGAGCCCCGCCGACGCCCAGACGAGCCACTGCAGGTCGAAGAAGAAGGCGACGGTGCCGATCGTGACCGCGACGAGCATGATCGTGACGGCGGTCCATGCCGCGGGCGAGTGTCCGTGGCCGGGATCTGCGGTCTCAATGCTCATGATGCTCCTTCGTGCGGGGTTTTCGTCGGTCAGTCTAGCGGCTTGCACCGCTGGGGCTCTCGTCGCCGGTCGGGTCGTCGACCTCGCCCGTCGAGGAGCCGTGGTCGGAGTCGGCGGTTCCGTCGAGGCCTGGCTCGGTGGGATCGTCGCCGCGGCTGAGGCCGTCCCAGTCGTCGATGGCACGGTCGGATGCCGGTCGCTCGACCTCGGCGGCGGCACCTTCGTCGGCGAGACGTGAACCGCTGTAGCGGCGCGACGAGACGGGCCAGTGGCGGCCGGTCACGAGCACGGCCAGCGACGCGAGCACGAGCACGACGCCGCCGAGGACGGCGACCCATGGCCATGGCGTCGCGGTGACGGATGCCACGAGCTCGGCGGTCGGCACGGCGCCGGCGACTCCCGTGGCGTCGGTGACGGCGGGTGACACGGAGCCGATCGGATCGGCGAGCGACAGGCCGGCGGCGAGCAGCACGCACCCGCCGACGAGGACGCCGAGGAGGCCGAGCACGAATCGGATGCCGGGGCCGGCGATGCCGAGCGCGGGAGCCACGGCGAGCCCCGCGAGGCCGAGCGCCGCGAGCGCGGGTGACGCGACGCCACCCGCCACGGCGATCGGCTCGCCGGCACCGACGGGGGTGCTCGCCTCCACCACGAGCTCGAACCAGGTCTGGCTCCACGAGAGCAGCACGAGCCCGGCGCCGACGATCGCGGCGAGGATCGACGGCAGCTTCATGCGAGCGGGCGTCATGACTCCACCCGCCGCATGGCGTTCGCGACCGCGACGGCGCGCAACGGTGCTGCAGCCTTGTTGCGCGACTCCTGGTACTCGGACTCGGGATCGGAGTCCGCGACGAGACCGCCCCCCGCCTGCACCCTGGCCACGCCACCCGAGATGGTCGCGGTGCGGATCGCGATCGCGAGATCGGCGTCGCCGCCGAACCCGAAGTAGCCGACGACACCGCCGTACACACCTCGCTGCGCCGGCTCCAGCTCGTCGATGATCTCGAGTGCGCGCGGCTTCGGCGCTCCCGAGAGCGTGCCCGCGGGGAACGTCGCGCGGAAGACATCGATCGCGTTGGCGCCCGGCACGAGGTCGCCCTCGACCGAGGAGACGAGGTGCATGATGTGGCTGAACCGCTCGACGCGCATGAACTCGGTCACCTCGACGGTGCCCGCCTCGCAGACCTTCGCGAGGTCGTTGCGCGCGAGGTCGACGAGCATGAGGTGCTCGGCCTGCTCCTTGGGATCGGCGAGCAGCTCGGACTCGAGGTCGGCGTCACCCTCTGGCGTGGCGCCGCGTGGCTTCGAACCGGCGATGGGGTGGGTGAACACGCGGCCCTGCTGCACCTTGACGAGCGCTTCGGGCGACGAGCCGACGATCCAGTACGGCTCCCCCGACGTGTCCTCCAAGTGCAGGAGGTACATGTACGGGCTCGGGTTGAGGCTGCGAAGCACGCGGTACACGTCGATCGGGTGCGCAGTCGCCTCCTGTTCGAAGCGCTGCGAGATGACGACCTGGAAGATGTCGCCGTCGCGGATGTACTCCTTCGAGCGGTCGACGGCCGCCAGGAAGTCGGCCTTCTCGGTGCGGTGCACCGGGTCGGCAGCACGGGTCAGGTCGATCTCGGCGAGCCACGTCTCGGCCGGCTGCGCGAGACCGCGCTGCAGTCGATCGAGGCGTGTCTGCGCCTCGCTCCACAGTGCTTCGGCCGCGTCACCGCCGTCGTTCAGCACCGACGCGATGAGCTGCACGGTGCCGGTGCGGTGGTCGATGACGATGAGCTCGGAGACGAAGGCGAACGCCTGGCCGGGCATCGGGAACTCCGACGGTGGACGGTTCGGCAGGTGCTCGATCTGACGGATCGCCTCCCACCCGATGAAGCCCACGAGACCGCCGGTCAGCGGCGGTGCCCCTGGCACGTCTTCGGTGCGCCACCGCTCGAACAGGGCTTCGAGGGCCGCCAGCGGCGCGAGCCCCACGGCATCGCCGAGCGCCCGCTCCGCGCTCAGGCCGTAGTCCTGCCACACGACGCCGCCGTCGCGCTCGGTGAGAACTCCGTACGAGGAGACGCCGACGAAGGAGTACCGCGACCAGATGCCGCCCTGCTCGGCGGATTCGAGCAGGAACGTGCCCGGGCCTCCGGCGAGCTTGCGGTAGATGCCGACCGGAGTCTCGCCGTCGGCGAAGAGTTCACGCACGACGGGCACGACCCGGCGCCCGGCGAGCAGGGCGGTGAACTCCTCGAAGGTGGTCGTGGCGTCGGCCAACGTGTGCTCCTCGTCGTCAGTCGGCGGGCGGGAATCCGGCGGTCACGGCGATCGGGTCGCCGTCGAAACAGGTGCGAGTGCCGGTGTGGCATGCCACCCCGACCTGCTCGACCCGAACGAGCAGGGTGTCGGCGTCGCAATCGAGCGCCGCCGACCGCACGTACTGGGCATGCCCCGAGGTGTCGCCCTTGCGCCAGTACTCCTGGCGCGAGCGCGACCAGAACGTGACACGACCCTCGGTGAGGGTACGTCGCAGCGCCTCGCGATCCATCCAGCCGAGCATGAGCATCTCGCCGGAGTCCCATTGCTGGATCACGGCTGGCAGCAGGCCGTCGGAGTTGAACACGGCGCGGTCGAGCGCCTCGCCGACCGTCGATTCGGTGCTCATCGCACGATCCTCCCGTCGGCCGCCAGCGCGGCCTTCACCTCACCGATCGACAGCTCGCCGTTGTGGAACACGGATGCCGCGAGCACGGCATCGGCGCCCGCCGCGATCGCGGGCGCGAAATGCGCGACACTGCCCGCGCCGCCGGAGGCGATCACCGGCACGCTCGAAAGCTCGTGCATCAGCGCCGTGAGCTCGAGATCGAAGCCCTGCTTCGTGCCGTCGGCATCGATCGAGTTGACGAGGAGTTCACCGGCGCCGAGCTCGATCGCCCGCCGCGCCCAGTCGAGCGCGTCGAGTTCGGTCTCGGTGCGCCCGCCGTGGGTCGTCACGACGAAGCCGGAGGAGGTGCTCGGCGAACGCTTGACGTCGAGCGAGAGCACGAGCACCTGGGCGCCGAAGCGGTCGGCGATCTCGGCGATCAGCGACGGGCGCGCGATCGCGGCACTGTTCACGCCGATCTTGTCGGCACCGTGGCCTTGCAGTCGAGCGACGTCGTCGACCGAGCGGATGCCGCCGCCAACCGTGAGCGGGATGAAGACCTGCTCTGCGACACGCTGCACCATGTCGTAGGTGGTCGAGCGATCGTCGACCGTCGCGGTGACGTCGAGGAACGTGAGCTCGTCTGCCCCCTGCTCGGCGTAGCGCGCAGCGAGCTCGACGGGATCACCGGCATCGCGCAGGTTCTGGAAATTGACGCCCTTCACGACGCGGCCTGCGGCCACGTCGAGGCACGGGATCACACGGACGGCGAGGGACACTGCGCTCTCACAACCGCGCCGCGTGAATGGCGCCGACGAGGATCGCCCGCGCCCCGAGCTCGTACAGCTCGTCCATGACGTGGTTCATGTCGACCCGCGGGATCATCACCCGCACGGCGACCCACTCGGGGTCGTGCAGCGGCGAGACCGTCGGGGATTCGAACCCGGGCGCTGCCGCCGTCGCCCGCTCGAGGTGCTCGAGCGGCACGTCGTAGTCGAGCAGCACGTACTGGCGCGCGACGAGCACGCCCTGCAGCCGGCGGAGCAACGTCGAAGCACCGGGCTTGTCGACACCGGAGCCGATGAGCACCGCCTCGGAGTCGAGGATCACCGGGCCGAAGATCTCGAGACCGGCCTGGCGCAACGTCGAGCCCGTTGAGACGACGTCGGCGACCGCATCGGCGACGCCGAGCCGCACCGCGGACTCTACGGCGCCGTCGAGCTTCACGAGCTTCGCCGGGGAGACGCCGCGACCGGCCAGGAACGATCCGACCAGTCCGGGATAGCTCGTCGCGACGCGAACGCCGTCGAGGTCGGCCAGTTCGGAGAACGCGCCCGCCGGACCCGCGAAGCGGAACGTCGAGTCGCCGAATCCGAGTGGCGCGATCTCGGAGGCATCCGAACCCGAATCGAGGAGGAGATCGCGGCCCGTGATGCCGACATCGAGAGCGCCGGAGCCGACGTACGTCGCGATGTCGCGCGGACGAAGATAGAAGAACTCGACCCCGTTGCGGGGGTCGGCGGTGTGCAGGTCGCGCGGATCGCGGCGACCGGTGTAGCCCGCCTCCCAGAGCATCTGGGCGGCGGTTTCAGCGAGCGAGCCCTTGTTGGGCACGGCGATTCGGAGCATGTTCTGGCTTTCGTGTCGACGGTTCTGATCGGCCATGAGCGTGATCAGAGATGTCGGTACACGTCGGCGGGCGCGAGCCCCTTCGCGAGCATCAGCACCTGCAGGTGGTAGAGCAACTGCGAGATCTCTTCTGCCGTCTCGTCGTCGCTCTGATACTCGGCGGCCATCCACACCTCGGCCGCCTCTTCGACGATCTTCTTGCCGATGGCGTGCACGCCGGCGTCGAGCTCGCGCACCGTGCCAGAACCTTCAGGGCGGGTTCGGGCTTTGGATTCGAGCTCGACGAAGAGGTCGTCGAAGGTCTTCACCCTTCTAGGCTACCGGTGCGTGTGGGTGTGCGAGGACGCGGCGTCACGAAGCTCGACGATGCGGTCGGCGGGCACCTCGGCACCGAAGACCGCAGAACCGGCGACGAAGGTGTTCGCGCCCGCCTCGGCCGCGATGCCGATCGTGTCGAGCGAAATGCCACCGTCGACCTGGAGCCAGACGTCGAGGCCGCTCTCCCGCACGGTGCTCGCGAGCCGGGTGAGCTTCGGCATGGTCTCGGCCATGAACGACTGGCCGCCGAACCCGGGCTCGACCGTCATCACGAGCACCTGGTCGAACTCGGTCAGCAATTCGAGGTACGGCTCGACGTCGGTACCCGGCTTCAGTGCGATGCCGGCTCGTGCACCGAGGCTGCGGAGTCGTCGCGCGAGCGCCACCGGATCGGCGGCCGCCTCGGCATGGAAGGTCACCGAGAACGCCCCCGTCTCGGCGTATGCCGGCGCCCAGCGGTCGGGGTCGTCGATCATGAGGTGCACGTCGAGCGGAATCGGGCTGACCTGCTGCAGACGCGCGACCATCTGCAGGCCGAAGGTGAGATTCGGCACGAAATGGTTGTCCATGACGTCGACGTGCACGAGATCGGCGCTCGCGATGCGCCCGAGCTCGTGCTCGAGGTTCGCGAAGTCGGCAGCGAGGATGCTCGGGTTGATCCGCGTCGTCATGCAGCCACCCTATCGATCCGCGCCGAGCACGCCGGCTGCCTCGTCGCCGATGTCGCGTCGCTTCTGCACGAGCGCGATGAACATCGCATCGGTGCCGTGCCGGTGCGGCCACAGCTGCACGGTCTCTGCATCGCCGGCCAGGTCGAGCGGATGCCGCGACACCCCTTCGACGACGGCGCGCGTGTCGAGCTGCACCGCTGCATCGCCGGCCCTCCGAAGTGCCGCGCCGAGCGTGCCATGCGTCTCCGCGGTGTGCGGGGAGCAGGTCACGTACGCGAGGATCCCGCCGGGTGCGAGCGCTGCGAATGCGCTGTCGAACAGCTCACCCTGGAGCTTCGTCAGCTCCGCGACATCCGCCGGCGTCTTGCGCCACCGTGCCTCGGGGCGCCGGCGCAGCGCACCGAGGCCCGTGCAGGGCGCGTCGAGCAGAATCCGGTCGAAGCCGCCGGGCGCACCGAGCGCACCGAGATCGAGGTCGCGGCCGTCGCCGACGTGCACCTCGACGTCGAGCGGGACGCCCGAGATCGCGTTGCGCACGAGTTCGGCGCGCGCCGGCACGGCCTCGTTCGCCGTGAGCGCGACGCCACCACCGCTCAGCGCCTCGGCGGCGAGCACCGCGGTCTTGCCGCCCGGCCCGGCGCAGAGGTCGAGCCAGCGCTCCCCCGGCCGCACGGGCACGGCGCGACTGAGCGCGAGCGCGGCGAGCTGGGATCCTTCGTCCTGCACGCGGATACGCCCGCGAGAGCCCTCGGCGGCGGCGATCGGATCGGCCGTGACACCGCCGATCGGCGAGAACCGGTCCGGTTCGAAACCGTCGATTTCGTCGGTGTCGACGTCGAGTCCGGGCAGCACGGCGAGGTTCACCCGCGGCGCGGCGTTGTCGGCGTCGAGCAGCGCTTCGAGCTCATCGGCACGGCCCTCGCGATCGAGGGCAGTGCGAAGCGCACGCACGATCCATTCGGGATGGCTCGTCGCCCCCGCAAACCGGGCATCGACGCCGACCGAGTCCTCGACGACGCGCTCGCGCCATTCTTCCGGCGTCGTGCGCGAGATCGTGCGGAGCACGGCATTCGCGAATCCCGCCGCCTTCGGCGCCACCCGCCGAGCGAGCTCGACCTGTTCATTGACCGCGGCGTGGGTGGCGACCCTCGTGGCGAGCAGCTGGTGCGCACCGAGCCGCAGCACGTCGAGCACCGCCGGATCGATCGCGCCGGCCGGGCGATTCGCGGCGAGCTCGATGACGCGATCGTAGAAGCCCTGCATGCGCAGCGTGCCATAGGTCAACTCGGTTGCGAACGCCGCATCGGCCCGGTCGAGACCGGCCCGGCGGATGCGCACCGGCAGCAACAGGTTCGCATACGCCTCGTCTGCCCGCACCGCCTCGAGCACCTCGGCCGCGACGATCCTGGCCGGCGCGATGAGCGGCTTCGACGCTCGGGCGCCCTCGGCGCGGCGCGGCTGCCCGGCACGTGCGCCGCGCTTCCCTGGCGCGCCACGACCCTCGCGAGCACCGCGGCCTGCAGCGTCGTCGCCGCTCATCGGGCCACCGCCGTGATTCGCCCGGTGCCGCGCCACCAGTCGGCGGCGTCCATCACCGGCTTGCCGGCCGGCTGCACTCGTCGCAGCTGGAGCGGCGTCGTGGCGGTGCCGATCAGCAGCCGCCGCGCGTCGAGGCGCAGCTCACCGGGCGCCAGGCCCGGCACATCGACGGCATCGACGATGCGGGCGAGCTCGGCGACCTTCACGCGCTGCTCGTCGAGCATCGTCCATGCGCCGGGCTCGGGCGTCACGCCGCGGAACCGTGCATGCACCGCGGCAGCGGGGAGCGACCAGTCGAGGCGCGCGTCGTCGATGGCGAGCTTCGGCGCGAAGCTCGGATCGCCCGTCTGCGCACTCGCACGCGCGGTGCCCGCCGCGATGTCGTCGACGACGTCCGCGAGCAGTTCCGCACCCGAGACGGCGAGCTCGTCGAGCAGTTCCCCGGCCGTCTCATCACCACCGAGCGGATGCCGCAGGGTCGCGAAGACCGCACCGGCATCGAGCTCGGGAACGAGCTGGAAGACCGCTGCGCCGGCGACCTCATCGCCGGCGATGAGGGTGTGCTGCACGGGGGCGGCGCCGCGCCAGACGGGGAGCAGGGAGAAGTGCAGGTTGATCCACCCGTGCACCGGCGTCGAGAGGAGGGGTTCGCGAACCAGCCCGCCGTAGGCGACGATGACGCCCAGATCGGGCGCGAGGTCAGCGACCCGGGCTGCAGCGTCGGCATCGAGGCGATTCACCTCGATGAGCGGCACTCCCAGCTGGCCTGCCGCTTGCGCGACCGGAGACGGGGTCAGGAGCCGCTTGCGCCCGAGCGGCGCGGGCCGCCGCGTGACGACGCCGACGAGATCATGGCCGCTCGCCGCGAGGCGTTCGAGCGACGGAACGGCGACGGCAGGAGTGCCGGCGAAGACGATGCGGAGCTTCTGCACACTCCATTGTCGCCGACAGGGCCGCGGCTACGGCACCTCGGGGTCGTCGAAGCGCACCCGCAGCACCGAAGGACGCTTCGGCGGCCGACCCGTGACCGGCCGCCGCCGCTCGGTCGCGACGCGGATCATCTCAGCCCTGAGCGTCTTCGCCACGGCCGCTCCCGCCGAGTACTCGAACCGCACGATCGCTCGCTCGAGCCCCTCGTCGGCCGAGACCGGGCCGAGCGCATCGACGCCGTCTGCGGCCTCGCGCGCGGCGGTGAGCGCCCGGGCCACGAGCGCCGGCGACGCCGTCACGCTGGCGACGCGCACCGCGGGCGGGAAGCGCAGGGCGCGCCGGCTCGCCAGCTCGCCCCGCGCCCATTCCGCCTGTCGCCAGCCGGCGAAGGCGCTCGCGAGCGCACCGGCGACGCCGACGAGGTAGACCGGTGATCCGGGCGTCGCGAGCGCCGCGGCATTCGACCACCAACGCAGGCAGTCCTCGGCGACCCGAAGTGATTCGCGCAACAGCATGCGCTCGCCATCGAGGAGCAGCACCGCACGATAGCCGCCGTCGGCGATCGGCTCGGCCCCCCGCGTCGCCACCACGAGTGCCGGCTCCGCGCCGACGCGCAGCACCGGCCGTTCGCCGTCGGAGAGGATCACCCGCGAGGTCGGGAATGCCCGCCCGAGCTCTTCGGCCGTTCGGCTCGCCCCCACCGTTGCCGCGCGCAGTTTCGGGGACTCGCAGACCGGGCAGCGCCAGGTGCTCGCGCTCGTGCCGCAGAGCACGCACCGAGGATCGCCGCCACTGCGCGGCACGACGAGTGCCCCGCCGCACGCGACGCACCGGGCCGGCTCGCGACACCGATCGCAGGCGAGCAGCGGCGCGTGACCCGGGCGCGCGACCTGCACGAGCACGGGCCCCTCGAGGATCGCCTGCTGCGCCGCGCGCCAGGCACTCGACGGGATGCGCGCTGAGCCCGGCTCGGGCGCGGACTGCTGCTCGGTCGGAATGATGCGCGGCCGCACGTGCTTGATCGCCGGCACGTCGTGAACCCAGCCGATCTCGACGAGACGCTCGACCTCGACGCTGCGGGTGTGGCCGAGGAAGAGCAGGGCGGCCCCGGATTGCTCCTGCCGGATGAGGGCGGCATCGCGCGGGTGCACGCCGGGCGCGAGTTGCTCGTTCTGCAACGAGTCGCCGTCGTCCCAGATGGCGATCAGACCCAACCGGCTCGCCGGCGCATAGACCGTCGAACGGTTGCCGATGATGACCCGGGCGTCGGGCCCGGTGGCGTCGAGGAACGAACGGAACCGCTCACCGCCCGTCTGGCGTGCGTCGGTGCGCAGCACGCGACGCGCGTCGAGGCGATCGGCGAGCGCCGCCTGGAGCTGTTCCTGATCGCGGTAGTCGGGCACGATGATGAGGCTCGAGCGGTCGCGCGCGAGCGTGTGCGCAGCGGCCGCGGCGAGGGTCGCCGCCCAGGCCCCGACCCACTCGCCCGAGTCGAGCCGCACCGGTCGTGGATCCGCGGCCAGGGACATCCGCTCGCCCGCCTCGATGCCGGTTTCGATCCGCCCGACCTCGTAGCCGGGAATCGGCGCCGCCGGCGCGGGCAGGTCGCCGGAATCGGGCTCCGCGGCACGCCAGGCACGCTCGGCGCGCACGTACCGGCTGGGAATCGCCACCCTCAGGATGTCGCCGGCATTGCCGGCCGCGCGATCGGCCGCCGCGCGCGCCAGCGCCCACACCTCAGGCATCAGCAAGGGCACTTCGGAGACGACGTCTTCGAGTTCGCTCAGTCGCCCGTCGAACGCGCTCGATTCGGCGAGCTCGACGAGCCAGCCGTTCGCGATGCGCCCACCCGACCGCAGCGGCACGCGCACTCGCACGCCGGCGCGCGCCGTCTCGTGGAACCGCTGGGGCACGGCGTAGTCGAAGAGCTGGTCGAGCTGGGGCAACGGCGAGTCGACGAGCACGCGGGCGACGGAGCCGCCGGCCACGTCAGAGCCCGGCAGCGGTGCGCAGGTCGTCGACCCGGTCGAGGCGCTCCCACGTGAAGTCGGGCAGCTCCCGGCCGAAGTGACCATAGCTCGCGGTCTGCGCGTAGATCGGTCGGAGCAGGTCGAGATCGCGGATGATCGCGGCCGGTCGCAGATCGAAGACCTCGCGGATGGCGGCGATGATCTGCTCGTCGGCGAGAACGCCGGTGCCGAAGGTCTCGACGTAGAGGCCGACGGGTGCCGCCTTGCCGATCGCGTACGCCACCTGCAGTTCGAGTCGGTCGGCGAGCCCCGCGGCGACCGCGTTCTTCGCAACCCAGCGCATGGCGTAGGCCGCCGAACGGTCCACCTTCGAGGGGTCCTTTCCGCTGAAGGCGCCGCCACCGTGCCGGCTCGCGCCGCCGTAGGTGTCGATGATGATCTTGCGACCGGTGAGGCCGGCGTCGCCCTGCGGGCCGCCGACCTCGAACCTGCCGGTGGGGTTGATGAGCACATCGAGCTCGGGGCGAGCGAGTTCGACCGTGTCGAGCACGGGCCGGATCACGAGCTCTTCGACCTCGGCGCGCAGCTGCTCGGTCGAGACCGCGAGCGTGTGCTGGGTGGAGAGCACCACCGTCTCGACCGTCTGCGGCACCTGGCCCTCGTAGCCGACCGTGACCTGGGTCTTGCCGTCGGGTCGCAGGTAATCGAGCTCGCCGTTCTTTCGTACGGCCGCGAGCCGCTCGGCGAGACGATGCGCGAGCCAGATCGGCACCGGCATGAGCTCGGGCGTCTCGCGCGTGGCGTAGCCGAACATGATGCCCTGGTCGCCGGCGCCCTGCTGGTCGAGCGCGTCGATGCTCGCGCGCTCGCGCGACTCGAAGGCATGGTCGACGCCCTGAGCGATGTCGGGCGACTGCCCGCCGATCGACACCGAGACGCCGCACGAACGCCCGTCGAACCACGCGTCGGAGGAGTCGTACCCGATCGAGGTGACCCGCTCGCGCACGATCGCCGGAATCTCGACGTACCCACTCGTCGTGACCTCGCCCGCGACGTGCACGAGGCCCGTGGTCACGAGCGTCTCGACCGCGACCCGGCTGTTCGGGTCTTCACGCAGCAACGCGTCGAGAATCGAGTCGGAGATCTGATCGCAGAGCTTGTCGGGATGCCCCTCGGTCACGGACTCGGAGGTGAAGAGGCGAAGTGCGGTCATGCGGGATCGGATTCCTTCGTGGTGTTCGCGGCAGGCGCCGCGGTCGTCGTAACCGAGACAACCACGTCGAGGATGTCATGCGCCACCGACAGCTTCGTTCCGTGTGCTCGTGTGACGACACCGCCGTCGGGGCCGATCACGATGATGCGATTCTCGTCACCGGCGAAGCCCTCGTTCCAGCCGACGCGGTTGACGACGAGCAGGTCGGCGCCCTTCGCCTCGCGCTTGGCCCGGCCGAGCTCGAGCAGGCGGTCGTCGTCGGCCTCGGTTTCCGCCGCGAACCCGACGAGTACCGTGCCGTCATGCTCGCCATGGCCGAGGCCCGCGAGGATGTCGGGATTGCGGACGAGCTCGAGCGTCAGCCCGTCGTCGCTCTGGTCTTTCTTGATCTTCGCCTCGCTGACGTTCGCGGGGCGGTAGTCGGCGACGGCGGCCGCCATCACGACGACGTCGGCGCCACGGGCGGCATCGGTCACGGCCCGCTGCAGCTCGAGCGCCGTCGAGACCCTGCGGATGTCGCAGCCGACGGGTTCTGCGACCTCGAGGTTGGCCGCGACGAGGGTGACCCGCGCACCGCGCGCCCGGGCGGCCTCGGCGATGGCGATGCCCTGTTTTCCGCTCGATCGGTTGCCGAGGAACCGAACGGGATCGAGCGGCTCACGCGTGCCGCCGGCGGTCACGACCACGTGACGACCGGCGAGGTCGCCGGGCGCGGTGGTGGAATCCGGTCGCGCTTGAGGGTTCGCCGCGCGTTCGAGTGCAGCGCGCACGATCTCGTCGGGCTCCTCCATGCGACCGGGGCCGCTGTCGGCGCCCGTGAGCTGACCTACCGCCGGACCGACGATCGTGACCCCGCGCTCGCGCAGCGTCGCGATGTTCGCCTGCGTGGCCGGGTGCCGCCACATCTCGGTGTGCATCGCCGGGGCGATGACGACGGGAGCGACGCTCGCGAGCACCGTGTTGCCGAGCAGGTCGTCGGCGAGGCCTGCGGCGAGCTTCGCGATGGAGTTCGCCGTCGCCGGGGCGATGACGATGAGGTCGGCGGCCTGGCCGATGGCGACATGGCGCACCTCGGCGACGCCCTCGTACAGCTCGGTGTGCACCGGGTTGCGCGAGATCGCCTCGAGTGTCGGCCTTCCGACGAAGCGCAGCGCAGCCTGGGTCGGCACGACGTGCACATCATGCCCAGCGAGCACGAGGGCGCGAACGACGCCGACGGCCTTGTACGCGGCGATGCCGCCGGTGATGCCGACGACGATGTTGAGCCGAGTCATCCGGCCCTCCGGATCACTCGGCGATCGGGCGGAGCCGGAGCTTGTCTTCGTTGATCTCGTGCAGTGCGACCGAGAGCGGCTTGTCGTCGATCGACGAGTCGACCAGCGGACCGACGTTGTCGAAGAGGCTGCCCTCGTGCAGGTCGGCGTAGTAGTCGTTGATCTGGCGCGCGCGCTTCGACGCGAAGATCACGAGCTGGTACTTCGAGTCGACCTTCGAGAGCAGGTCGTCGATGGGCGGATCGATGATGCCGGACAGCTTCTCAGCCATGGAATGACTCCTTGATCGTGGTGTGCGCACCCGCAGTGCGCGGAAAGTCGTGAGGAGGGCAGCTCAACGCCGACCCTTGCGAGATCTCATCAAGTCTACGACCTCTCGCGCGGCTTCGGCGACGTCGTGGTTGACGACCTGGTGATCGAACTCGTCGACGGCCGCCAATTCGACCTTCGCGGTCTCGAGCCGCCGTTGCTGCTCGGCGGGGCTTTCGGTGCCTCGACCGACGAGCCGGCGCACGAGTTCGTCCCAGCTCGGCGGCAGCAGGAAGACCAGTGTCGCCTCGGGCGCTGCGCGGCGAACCGAGCGCGCGCCCTGGATGTCGATCTCGAGCAGGACGCTGTTGCCGGCGGCGATCGCCTCTTCGACCGCCTTGCGGGGCGTGCCGTAGCGGGAGGCGTTGTGCACGGTCGCCCACTCGAGCAGCTCGCCCTTCTCGACGAGGCGGTCGAACTCGGCGTCATCGACGAAGAAGTAGCTCTCGCCCTCGACCTCGCCCGGCCGCGGCGGCCGCGTCGTCGCCGACACCGAGAGTCGTACGTCGGGGTGGTGGCGACGAATGTAGTCGGCCACGGTCCCCTTGCCGACCGCGGTGGGCCCGGCCAATACGACGAGTCGATCGCCTGTGCCGCCATGGGCAGCGACCCAATCCGCAAGGAACTCGCGAAGGCGTCGACGCTGGAGTCGCCCGAGACCGCCGAGTCGCTTCGACGGTGAGATTTCGAGCTCCTGCATGATGCGCGTCGTCTTCGTCTGCCCGATCGCGGGAATGGAGGTCAGGAATTCGGTGACCCGCAGGCGTCCTTCCACGCCATCGGGCGAGTCGGACGCCTCGCGCAGCACATCGAGGGGGCTTCGCGTTCCGGCGGCGATGGCGGACTTGACGCTCGCCCGCGCGCGCCGCGCGGCGACAGCGGCACGGGATGCCGCGACCCGGTCGACATCGGGAGGCGACTGCCGTGCGGCGGAGACGGAAGCGGAGGCGGTTTCGTGCTCAGACACTCGCAGACCCCACCTCGTCGACGCGGCGGGTCACGGCTTCGGCGAGGGCGTCGGGCCCGACGCCGAGCAGCGACCGCGATTCGCTCACGATCACGCCACCAGCGAGTGATCCGTAGATCGCGCGAAGGTCGGAGAGCTCCCCGCCCTGATGTCCGAAGCCGGGGGCCAGCACCGGCAGGCCTGGCTTGGGCGGGTCGGTGTCGAGGTCGATGCCGGAGGTGCGGAGGTCGATCGTCGCGCCGAGCACGACGCCGACCGAGCCGAGCGAGTGGTTCGCGGCATCCGCTCGCCCCTGGTTCCAGCCGATCACACCACTCGTGATCGCCTGGGCGACCGTGCTGCCGGCCCGACTCGACTGCTGGAGTACGGCACGCTGGATCGCGGCGGCTTCGGGGTTGGAGGTCGCGGCGAGGACGAACAGTCCCTTGCCCGCCGACTCCGCAGCGGCCAGCACACCCTCGATCGAACCGAGCCCCTGATACGCGCTGATCGTCATCGCGTCGGCCTCGAGGCTCGAGCCCGGACGCAGCCACGCCTGGCCGTACGCCTCGACGCTCGTGCCGATGTCGCCACGCTTCACGTCGGCGATCACGAGCAGGCCGGCGTCGCGTGCCTCGGCCATGATGCGTTCGAGCACCGCGTAGCCGACCGCACCGTGCCGTTCGAAGAACGCCACTTGCGGCTTCACGATGCCGGTGCGGCCGGCCGCGGCGTCAACGACGCGCAGACCGAACTCGCGCACGCCCTCGGCCGAGTCGGGCAGACCCCACTGCTCGAGGAGCGCGGCATGCGGGTCGATGCCGACGCAGAGCTTGCCGTAGGCGGCGAACACCGCCTCGAGCCGCTCGCCGAACGGCGTCACCTCGGTCATGCGTTCGCCTCCCGGCGGAGCTGGTACTCCTGCAGGCTCGTGACTTCGAAGCCGTCGCGCTGCACGTCGAGCGAGGCGACGGCCGCAGACAGTTCGGCGATGGTCGTGAACAGCGGGATGTCGGCGGCGACGGCCGCGGCACGGATCTCGTATCCGTCGGCCCGCGACGAGCGCCCGCTCGGGGTGTTCACCACGACATCGACCTCGCCGCGGTGGATCAGCTCCACGACCGACGCAGCATCTTCGCTCGTCTTCTCGCTGAACTTCAACACTTCCTGCGCACGGATGCCGTTGCGCCGCAGCACCTCGGCGGTGCCCTCGGTCGCGGCGATGTCGTAGCCGAGCTGCTGCAGTCGGAGCACCGGGAGGATGATCGAACGCTTGTCACGATCGGAGACCGAGACGAACACCGTGCCCGACGTCGGCATACCGCCGTACGCGGCGAGCTGGCTCTTCGCGAACGCGGTCGGGAAGTCCTTGTCGATGCCCATGACCTCGCCGGTCGAGCGCATCTCGGGGCCGAGCACGGAGTCGACCATGATGCCCTCGCGAGTGCGGAAGCGGTTGAACGGCAGCACGGCTTCCTTCACGGCGACCGGTGCATCGAAGGGCACCCGGGAGCCGTCGTTCGCCGGCAGCATCCCCTCGGCGATGAGTTCGGCGACGGTGGCGCCGACCATGATGCGCGAGGCCGCCTTCGCCAACGGAATGCCGAGCGCCTTCGAGACGAAGGGCACGGTGCGGCTGGCCCGAGGGTTCGCCTCGAGCACGTAGAGCACGCCGGCACCGATCGCGAACTGCACGTTCAGTAGGCCGCGCACTCCGATGCCCTCGGCGATCGCCCGCGTGGCCACACGCACCCGATCGACCTCTGACCGGCCGAGCGTGACGGGGGGCAGGGTGCAGCTCGAGTCGCCGGAGTGGATGCCGGCCTCTTCGATGTGCTCCATGACGCCGCCGATGTAGAGATCGGTGCCGTCGTAGAGCGCGTCGACGTCGATCTCGATCGCGTCGTCGAGGAATCGGTCGACGAGGAGCGGGTGATTCGGCCCGACGATGCCCTGTCCCTCGATGCGGGCGAAGTAGTCGGCCAGCGACGGCGAGTCGTAGACGATCTCCATGCCGCGGCCGCCGAGCACGTAGCTCGGACGCACGAGCACCGGGTAGCCGATGCCTTCGGCGACGTGCACCGCGCCGGCGAGGTCGATCGCCGTGCCGTTCTTCGGGGCGAGCAGGCCCGCAGCGTCGAGGATGCCCGAGAACAGGCCTCGCTCTTCGGCGAGGTCGATCGCGTCGGGACTCGTGCCGAGGATCGGGATGCCTGCGGCCTCGAGACCGCGAGCGAGCCCGAGCGCCGTCTGGCCGCCGAGCTGCACGACGACGCCGACGAGTTCACCCGACTGCGACTCGGCGTGGATGACCTCGAGCACGTCTTCGAGCGTGAGCGGCTCGAAGTAGAGCCGGTCGCTCGTGTCGTAGTCGGTCGAGACCGTCTCGGGATTGCAGTTGATCATGATCGTCTCGAAGCCCGCTGCCGAGAGGGCGAACGACGCGTGCACGCACGAGTAGTCGAACTCGACGCCCTGGCCGATGCGGTTCGGACCTGAGCCGAGGATGACGACCTTCTTGCGATCGCTCGGTTCGACCTCGGTCTCCTGGTCGTAACTCGAGTAGTGGTACGGCGTGAGCGCCGGGAACTCCCCCGCACACGTGTCGACGGTCTTGTAGACCGGGCGAATCCCGAGGATGTGGCGCACCTCGCGCGCGTCGGCCTCGCCGAAGCCGCGCAGCTGGCCGATCTGCGCATCGGAGAACCCGTGGTTCTTCGCGAGCAGCAGGAGTTCGGTGTCGAGGTTCTCGGCGGCCGCGATCGTCTCGGCGACCTCGTTGATGAGCACGATCTGGTCGAGGAACCACGGGTCGATCTTCGTCGCCTCGAACAACTGCTCGAGCGTGGCACCCTTGCGGAGCGCCTGCTGCACCAGCACGATGCGGCCGTCGGTCGGGGTGCTGGATGCCTCGAGCAGCTCCTCGGCCGTTCGCGCTTCGTCGCCCCAGTGGAAGGATGAACCGCGCTTCTCGAGCGAGCGGAGCGCCTTCTGCAACGCCGTGGCGTAGTTGCGGCCGATCGCCATCGCCTCGCCGACGGACTTCATGGTCGTCGTGAGCGTCGGGTCGGCGGCCGGGAACTTCTCGAACGCGAACCGGGGCACTTTCACGACGACGTAGTCGAGCGTCGGCTCGAAGCTCGCCGGCGTGACCCGCGTGATGTCGTTGGGGATCTCGTCGAGCCGGTAGCCGATGGCGAGCTTCGCGGCGATCTTGGCGATCGGGAAGCCGGTCGCCTTCGATGCCAGTGCACTCGAACGTGACACGCGCGGGTTCATCTCGATCACGATGATGCGTCCGTCGGCGGGGTCGATCGCGAACTGGATGTTGCAGCCGCCGGTGTCGACGCCGACGGCGCGGATGATGTCGATGCCGATGTCGCGGAGCTTCTGGTACTCGCGGTCGGTCAGCGTCAGAGCCGGCGCGACAGTGATCGAGTCACCCGTGTGCACGCCGACGGGGTCGACGTTCTCGATCGAGCAGACGACGACCGTGTTGTCGGCCGTGTCGCGCATGAGTTCGAGCTCGTATTCCTTCCAGCCGAGGATCGACTCCTCGAGGAGCACCTCGGTCGTGGGGGAATCGTGCAGTCCCTGGGTGACGATGCGCACGAGGTCTTCCTCGGTGTAGGCGAAGCCCGAGCCGAGGCCGCCCATCGTGAACGAGGGGCGCACCACGAGCGGGTACCCGAGGTCGAGCGCGAATTCCTTCGCCTGCTCGAGCGTCTTCGCGACGTGCGAGCGGGCCACGTCGGCGCCGCACTCGATCACGAGATCCTTGAAGAGTTGACGGTCTTCGCCCTTGCGGATCGCGTCGACCTTCGCGCCGATGAGTTCGACGCCGTGCTTGTCGAGGATCCCGGCGTCGTGCAGGGCGATCGCCGCGTTCAGGGCGGTCTGCCCGCCAAGCGTCGGCAGCACCGCATCGGGCTTCTCTTTGATGATGATCGACTCGATGATCTCGGGAGTGATCGGTTCGATGTACGTCGCGTCGGCGAAGTCGGGGTCCGTCATGATCGTGGCCGGATTCGGGTTCACGAGGATGACTCGCACGCCCTCGGCGCGCAGCACACGGCAGGCCTGGGTGCCCGAATAGTCGAACTCCGCGGCCTGGCCGATGACGATCGGACCCGATCCGATGACGAGGACGCTGTTGATGTCGTCGCGTTTGGGCATTACTCGTTGCTTCCTTCGGTCGCTGAGCTCGTCGAGGTGTTCGCGATGACCATGTCGCGGAATCGATCGAAAAGGTAGTTCGCGTCGTGCGGTCCGGCCGCCGACTCCGGGTGGTATTGCACGCTGAATGCCGGGATGTCGAGGCAGTTCAGTCCCTCGACGACGTTGTCGTTCAGGTCGAAGTGGCTCACCTCGACGCGGCCGAAGCCCTCGCTCGACTCGCTGACCCGGTCGATGGGCGCATCGACCGCGAACCCGTGGTTGTGCGCCGTGATCTCGACCCGGCCGGTCGCCTTGTCGAGCACCGGCTGGTTGATGCCTCGGTGGCCGAACGGCAGCTTGTAGGTGCCGAAGCCGAGTGCGCGGCCGAGCAGCTGGTTGCCGAAGCAGATGCCGAAGTAGGGCAACCCGGCACGGAGCGTGGTGCGCAGCAGCTCGACATGCTGATCGGATGCCGCGGGGTCGCCCGGCCCGTTCGAGAAGAACAGTGCGTCGGGAGCGAGTTCGAGCACTTCCTCTGCCGTGATCGACTGCGGAACGACCTGCACGTCGAAGCCTCGCTCAGCGAGGTACTTCAGCGTCGACGTCTTCACGCCGAGGTCGAGCACCGCGACCGAGCCGACCCGCTCGCCCACTGCCGGCAACGAGTAGGACTCGGTCGTCGAGACCGCGCCCGAGAGGTTCGCGCCGGCCATCGCAGCGCCGCCCTGCACGAGATCGAGCTGTTCCCCGGGTGTCAGCAGCGCATCGTCGCCCGAGAAGATTCCGGCGCGCATCGCACCGGCCGAGCGGAGGTGGCGCGTGAGCGCTCGGGTGTCGATGCCACTGATCCCGACCACCTCGGCCGCAGCCAGGTCGTCGTCGAGACTCCGCTGCGAGCGGAAGTTCGACACGACCCGTGAGGGGTCGCGCACGATGAACCCCGCGACCCAGATGCGGGAGGATTCCATGTCTTCGTCGTTCATGCCCGTGTTGCCGATGTGCGGCGCGGTCATCATGACGATCTGGCCCGCGTAGGACGGATCGGTCAGGGTCTCCTGGTAGCCGGTCATACCGGTGGCGAAGACCGCCTCTCCGAGGGTGCGGCCGCGTGCACCGTAGGCGCGGCCGTCGTACCGCCGACCGTCTTCGAGAACGAGCACGGCGCGCTCGCCGGTCGTTGTGGGGGTCTCAGTCATGCGAGGCCTCACTCTCCTGCTCTGGCCGGAGCGCGGCTGGCGCTGCGGCGATGTCTTCTTGTCGACGCGCGACCGGCGCCGCGGCGATGTCTTCTTGTCGACGCGCGGCTGGCGCCGCGGCGATGTCGTTGACGGCCTGGATGATCTTGGTCGAGTCGCCCGGATATCGGGCGCGAACGTAGCTGTCGACGCGGGGTTCGGCGTGCTCGGCTGCTTCGCGTTCGTGTGCGAGCCACGTGAGGGCGATGAGGCCCTCGGGTTCGACGCCGCGGTCGATCGCGTAGCTCGCAAGCTGCGCGCCGGCGAGCCGGTCGGCCGGGATGAAGGTCGTCGACTCTCCTGCGATGCGTAGGATCACGCCGTCGGGAAGCACCTCGATGCGAGCGGAGCCGCGGAACGCGAGCCCGCGCACGGCCAGACGCTCGAGCGGCTCGCCGACGGGCGTGGTCGCGACGTAGAGCACCTCGGTCTCGAGCAGGGGCGCGCCGTGCGCTTCGGGAACGGGATACGAGCCGAGCGTCTCGTCGCGCGAGGTGCGACGCCTCCACGAGCGATACATGAGCCAGCCGGCGAGGGCGACGATCACGACCGCGACGACGACGCCGATCACCTTATCCATGCTCGGCCCCCGAAACGGATGCCGCGTTGCCGGCGACCTCGTCATGCGGGCGCACGGTGCCGTCGAGGAACGTCGGGTAGCCGCGGTGGAACGTCGCCACGACACGCCCCGGCAGACGGCGGCCGAGGTACGGCGAGTTCGTGCTGCGCCCGGCGAGTCGGTCGAGATCGAATTCCGCCGCGGCCGCCGGGTCGTAGAGCGTGAGCTCGGGTGCCGCCCCCGCGGCGATGGACTCGCCGTGGCCGTGCAGCCGGCCGATGCGGGCCGGAGCGGACGACATCACGCGAGCGACATCCCCCCAGGTGATGAGGCCCGTCTCGACCATCGCGGCGTGCACGACCGCGAGCGCCGACTCGAGGCCGACCATGCCGTTGGCGGCCGCCTGCCACTCGCTCTCTTTCGCCTCGAGCGGGTGCGGGGCGTGGTCGGTCGCGACGATGTCGATCGTGCCGTCGGCCAATGCCGCACGCAGCGCGTCGACGTCTTCGCTGCGGCGGAGCGGCGGGTTCACCTTGAACCTGGGGTCGTAGCCGGCGATCAGGTCTTCGGTGAGCAGCAAGTGGTGCGGCGTCACCTCGGCGGTCACGTCGATGCCGCGGGCCTTGGCCCAGCGGATCACCTCGACCGAGCCGGCGGTCGACACGTGGCAGACGTGCAGTCTCGAGCGCACGTGCTCGGCGAGCAGCACGTCGCGCGCGATGATGGACTCTTCGGCGACGGCGGGCCATCCGGTGAGGCCGAGCTCGCCCGAGAGCGCCCCCTCGTTCATCTGCGCGCCCTCCGTCAGCCGCGGCTCCTGCGCGTGCTGGGCGATGACGCCGTCGAAGGCTTTGACGTACTCGAGGGCGCGGCGCATGAGCAGCGGGTCGGAGACGCAGAAGCCGTCGTCGGAGAAGACGCGCACGTTCGCACGTGAGCGGGCCATCGCGCCGAGCTCGGCGAGCTGTTCGCCCTTGAGCCCGACCGTCACCGCCCCGATCGGCTGCACGGTGGCATAGCCTGCGGCGCGCCCGAGGCTCGCCTCCTGCTCGACGACCCCGGCGGTGTCGGCGACCGGGAACGTGTTCGCCATCGCGAAGACGGCGGTGAATCCGCCCGCGGCAGCCGCCTGGGTACCCGTGAGCACGGTCTCGCTCTGCTCGTATCCCGGCTCCCGGAGGTGGGTGTGCAGGTCGACGAGGCCGGGCAGCGCGATGAGCCCATCGGCATCGATGATTGTGGCGCCCGCGGCATCCGCGATGCTGCCGACTTCGGCGATGATGCCACCCTCGAGGAGGATGTCAGCGCGTCCACCGTCGGGAAGGCCGGCTCCGGTGATCAGGAAACGCTCGTTCATCAGGCATCCCCCCGATCGCCGGACAGCAACAGGTACAGGGCGGCCATTCTCACTGAAACTCCGTTCGCGACCTGCTCGCGCACCGTCGACTGCTGTGAATCGGCTGCGCGGGCGGCGATCTCAAGCCCACGGTTCATCGGGCCGGGGTGCATCACCATCGTACCGGGGGGCAACGCATCGAACCGGGCGTCGTCCAGACCCCACGTGCGTGCGTACTCGCGACTGTTCGGGAAGAACGCCGCGTGCATGCGTTCCGCCTGGATGCGCAGCATCATGACGACATCCGGCGTGCGCCGGAGCGCCGCGTCGAGGTCGTAGCCGACGGCGGCGGGCCAGGAGGAGGTGTCGACGGGCACGAGGGTCGGCGGGGCGACGAGCTCGACCTCCGCCCCGAGCGTGGCAAGCAACCAGACGTTCGACCGTGCCACACGCGAGTGCAGCACGTCGCCGACGATCACGACGCGCACGCCGTCGAGGGCACGGCCGCGCGACGCCGTGCCGTGCAGGCGCCGACGCATCGTGAAGGCATCGAGCAGCGCCTGCGTCGGGTGCTCGTGGGTGCCGTCGCCGGCATTGACGACGCCGGCGTCGATCCAGCCGCTGGTCGCGAGCGTGTGCGGAGCGCCCGACGCGTGGTGGCGGATGACGACGCCGTCGGCGCCCATCGCCTGCAGGGTCTGTGCCGTGTCTTTCAGGCTCTCGCCCTTCGAGACGCTCGATCCCTTGGCACTGAAGTTGATGACGTCGGCCGAGAGCCGTTTCGCGGCGGCCTCGAACGAGATGCGGGTGCGCGTGGAGTCCTCGAAGAAGAGGTTCACCACGGTCTTGCCGCGCAGCGTCGGAAGCTTCTTGACCTCTCGCTCCTGTACGGCGGCCATGTCCTCCGCGATGTCGAGCAGTTCGACCGCGTGCTCGCGGGAGAGTTCCCGGGTGCTCAGCAGGTGCCGCATCATGCTCCGCCCTCATCGATCGTCACGGCGTCGTCGCCGTCGATCTCGCTCAGGCGCACGTTGACGCGCTCGCGGGCCGAACTCGGCAGGTTCTTCCCCACGAAATCAGCACGGATGGGGAACTCGCGATGACCTCGGTCGACGAGCACGGCGAGCCGCACCGCGCGGGCGCGGCCGAGATCGCTCAGTGCGTCGAAGGCCGCGCGGATCGTGCGGCCCGAGTACAGCACATCGTCGACGAGCACGACGGTCTTGCCGTCGATGCCGCCCGGAGGCAGCTCCGTCGGATGCGGCGTGCGCGTGCGCGTTCGGGTGAGGTCGTCGCGGTACATCGTGACGTCGAGAGCGCCCGTCGGCGGTGCAGCGGCATCGGGCTCGATGCGTGCGATCGTCTCGGCGATGCGGCGGGCGAGGAAGACGCCACGCGTCGGAATGCCGAGGATGACGAGGTTCGAACTTCCGCGATTGGATTCGAGGATCTCGTGCGAGATACGGGTCAATGCCCGCGAGAGGTCAGCCTGATTCAACACGGCGCGTGCCATCAAACGACTCCCTTCTCCGCCTCACAGGACGGCCTTAAAGGTTGTCAACTCGAGCAAGTCTATCCCGTTCGGCCGCACCTCGCGGCGAACGCGTCAGGCCTTCGCGTGCGAGATCGCCGCGAGCAGCCCGTTGACGAAGCCCGCTGAATCGTCGGTCGAGAGCACCGTGGCCGCCTCGACGGCCTCGGAGATCGCAACCGGGTCGGGCACGGCGTCGTTGTGGATGATCTCCCAGACCCCGATGCGCAGGATCGCGCGATCGACGGCGGGCATGCGCTCGAGCGTCCAGCCATGCGAATGCGTCTCGATGAGCTCGTCGATCTCAGCGCGATGGTCGACGATGCCGTCGACGATCTCGCGGGCGTACAGCCAGGAAGCGGCTCGCTCGGGTTCACCGACCGCTTTCTCGGCCTCGACGACGAGCATCTGCTCGACCGGCACCTGGCGCATATCGGCCGAGTACAGCATGTCGAGCGCGCGCTTGCGCGCCTTGGTACGAGCGCTCACTAGTCGTTCACACGGCCGAGGTAGTCGCCCGTGCGGGTGTCGACCTTGACCTTCGTGCCGGTTTCGAGGAACAGCGGAACCTGGATCTCGTAGCCCGTCTCGACGGTGGCGGACTTCGTGCCGCCGGTCGAGCGGTCGCCCTGCAGACCCGGCTCGGTGTACGTGATCTCGAGCACGACCGAAGCAGGCAGCTCGACGTAGAGCGGGTTGCCGTTGTTGAGCGCCACCGTCACCGACTGGTTCTCGAGCATGAAGTTCGCTGCGTCGCCGACGACGGTGCCCGGAACGGTGATCTGGTCGTAGTCGCTCGCGTCCATGAACACGAAGCCGTCGCCGTCGGCGTACAGGTACGTGAAGTCGCGGCGGTCGACGTTCTCGACCTCGATCTTCGCGCCCGCGTTGTACGTGCGATCGACGACCTTGCCCGTGACGACGTTCTTCAGCTTCGTGCGAACGAACGCACCGCCCTTGCCCGGCTTGACGTGCTGGAACTCGATGACGCTCCAGAGCTGGCCGTCGATGGAGAGGACGACGCCGTTCTTGATGTCAGCGGTGCTTGCCATGCGTGTGTGTTCCATTCAGTTGCGAAGAGGCTCGGCCGAGTGGCCGGAGAAGTACAGTCGGTCGAGTTTAGTCGCTCACCTGCGACCGCGCCAATGCGAGCGGGAGGCGAGCGGATGCGACATCCGACCACCGGTTCGTTTCAGGCGTTGCGCAGCACCCAGTCGATCGCCAGGCGGTACGAGTCACTGCCGAAGCCGGCGATCACCCCGGTGGCGACGCCGGAGATCACGCTCGTGTGCCGGAAGGTCTCGCGCGTGTGCGGGTTCGACAGGTGCACCTCGACGAGCGGAACGCCCGCCTGCTTGAGCTGCGCGGCGGCGTCGCGAAGCGCGTAGCTGTAGTGCGTGAACGCTGCCGGGTTCAAGATGACCGGCAGCCGTCGGTCGACCGCCTCATTGATCCATCCGATGAGCTCGGCCTCGTCGTCGGTCTGGCGCAGGTCGAGCGAGACATCGTCGGGCACGGATGTCGCGAGGGAATCGCCGATGTCGGCAAGGGTCTCGTCGCCGTACACCTCGGGTTCGCGCGTGCCGAGCCGGCTCAGGTTCGGTCCGTTGAGGACGAGGATCGTGGAGGTCACGCGGCCAGCCTACCGAGCCGACCCTGAGTCATCGTCGCTCCAGCTCGCCAGAGGGCGTGCCGCCGAAGCGCCGCGCGCGGTCACTCCGCGTTCACCGAGTGGTCGGCATCTCGACCGCCGACGGCCATTCCCGAGTGCGCCGCGGACGATTGGGTTGCGGCATGGCACATCAGATCGCACACGCGCCGACGCGCATCCTGGCCCTGGCCGCAGCGGCCGCCACCGCGGCCGTCCTCCTCGTCGCCACCCCGGCGCATGCTGCCGGGAACGGGGAGCCGCAGTCGCCGACCGTGAAGACGGTCGAGCCCACGCTGGTCGCCCGGGCGACGCTCTCGGCCGATCACCTCGAATCGGGTCCGGCCTCGGGCGCCCTCGCGTCGGCCGCGAACGGTCGCACCGGTCCCTTTGCGGGTCAGGTCGTTCCCGGTTTCTCCGCGATGATCGACAACGGCGACGGCACCTTCTGGGCGCAGCCCGACAACGGCTTCGGATCGAAGGCGAACTCGGCCGACTTCCTGCTGCGCAACTACCTCGTGCGGCCCGACTGGGAGACCGCTGACGGCGGCCCTGGCGAGATCGAGATCGAGCGTTTCGTCTCGTACAACGACGCGAACCGGGTGCTCGACTTCCCGATCGTGAACGAGACCACCGAGGACCGCCTGCTCACCGGCGCGGACTTCGACATCGAATCGATCGTGCGCGCGAAAGACGGCACGTTCTGGGTCGGCGAGGAGTTCGGGCCGTTCCTGCTGCACTTCTCCGCCGACGGCACCCTCCTCGAGCGGCCGTTCCCGATGCCGGGCGGCGCGAAGTCCCCGCAGAGCCCGTATCTCGGCGCCGGCGAGACACCGCTCGTTCGAGCGAGCCGCGGATTCGAGGCGCTCGCGGGTTCGAACAACGGCCGCTACCTCTACCCGGTACTCGAGGGCGCATACGCCGACGAGACCGAGCTGCGCCGACGCGAGATCCTCGAGTTCGACACGAAGCGCGGCGCCTACACCGACCGCACCTGGAGCTACCAGACCGATCAGGACGCGAACGTCGTCGGTGACGCATTCACGGTGCGCAGCGATGTGCTGCTCCTGGTCGAACGCGACGACTTCGAAGGCGACCAAGCAGTCACGAAACGCGTCTACGAGATCGACCTCTCGCGCACCGATGCCGAGGGGTACGTCGAGAAGACGCTCGTACTCGATGCCCTGAACATCGCGAACCCCGACCTACTCGCAGCCGGCGACGGCTACGGCACGGGCGAGGTGTTCTCCCTGCCGGTTCAGTCGTTCGAAACGGTCGTGCGGTTGCGCGATGGGCGGCTGCTGATCGGCAACGACAACAACTACCCGGGCAACGATTCCCGCATCACGGGAACGCCCGATGACACCGAGTTCGACCTGATCGACCTCACGAAGCAGCGCCTCCCGTCGTCGGACATCACGGTGGTCAGCCACCGTGGCGCGAGCGGGTACCGGCCCGAGCACACGCTCGCGGCATACCAGGCGGCCATCACGCAGTGCGCGGACTTCATCGAGCCCGACGTGGTCGCGACGAAGGACGGCGTTCTCGTGGCGCGCCACGAGAACGAGATCAGCGGCACCACGGATGTCGCAGCCCGCCCCGAGTTCAGCGACCGCAAGGTGACGAAGACGATCGACGGCAGCTCGGTGTCCGGCTGGTTCACGGAGGACTTCACTCTGGCCGAACTGAAGACGCTTCGCGCGATCGAGCGGCTCCCGCAGCTGCGCCCGCAGAACACGGCGTTCAACGGGCTGTACCAGGTGCCCACGCTCGATGAGGTCATGGACCTCGCTCGGCACTCGGTCAGCTGCCAGGGACGACCGGTCGGGGTCTACCCCGAGACGAAGCACCCGACGTACTTCGACTCGATCGGGCTCTCACTCGAGGAACCGCTGGTCGCCGAGCTCGCCGCGAACGGTCTCGACCACGCCGACGCCCCGGTCATCGTGCAGAGCTTCGAGGTCGCCAACCTGCGTGAACTCGACCGCGTGACCGACGTCGCGATCGCACAGCTCGTCAACGGGAGCGGTCGCCCCTACGACTTCACCGTCGCCGGTGACGCGCGCACCTACGCAGATCTCGTCACTCCGGCCGGGCTCGCCGAGATCGCGAGCTACGCCGACGGCATCGGGGTCGAGAAGAACGTGGCGATCCCCCGGCTCGCCGACGGCACCCTCGGCGAGCCCGCCCCGGTGATCGCCGACGCGCACGCCCTCGGTCTCGACGTGCACGCCTGGACGTTCCGCCGCGAGAACGCGTTCCTCGCCGCCGAGTACCGCTCGAGCACCGACCCTGCCGGCATCGGCGACCTCGCGGGCGAGATCCGGGTGTTCGTCGACGCGGGAATCGACGGCCTGTTCAGCGACAACCCCGACATCGCAGTGGCAGCGATCGACTGAGCGCGACGCTCGGAACGAGGGCGGATCGGCGCGGAGACCGGTGATCCGCCCTCGTGCCGCGGTCAGGAGGCGATTTCCTGGTACGCCGCGAAGAGCAGCGACTGGTCGGGGGCGAGCATGACGGTGGGCTTCGCCACGTCGTCGAGCACGATGAATCGCAACTGACCCGCTCGAGCCTTCTTGTCGCGCTGCATCGTGGCGAGCAAGGTGTTCCAACGGCCCGCCGGGTACGAGGTCGGCAGGCTCAGCAGGTCGAGCACTCGCTTGTGACGGTCGGCGACCTCGTCGGAGAGGCGGCCGGAGAGCCTGCCGAGCTCGGCCGCGAATGCCATGCCGACCGCGACGGCAGCGCCGTGACGCCACTGGTAGCGCTCGGCATGCTCGACCGCGTGGCCGAGCGTGTGCCCGTAGTTCAGGATCTCGCGCAGACCCTGCTCGGTGAAATCCTCGGAGACGACGTCGGCCTTCATCTGGATCGCGAGCTCGATCGCACGCCGGAATTCGGCAGACGCCGGGTCGGTGGCGACATCGGGATCCGCCTCGATGATGTCGAGGATCTCGGGATAGCGGATGAAGCCCGCCTTCACGATCTCGGCGAATCCAGCGAGGATCTCGTTCTTCGGCAGGCTGCCGAGAACGTCGAGATCGCAGATCACCGCGGCGGGCGCGTGGAATGCCCCGACGAGGTTCTTGCCTTCATTGGTATTGATTCCGGTCTTACCCCCGACGGCTGCGTCGACCATGGCGAGCACGGTCGTGGGCACCTGCACCACGCGAACGCCGCGAAGCCATGTGGCGGCGACGAATCCCGCGAGGTCGGTGATCGCTCCCCCGCCGAAGCCGACGACCACGTCGGTGCGGGTGAAGTCGGCCTGTCCGAGTACCTGCCAGCAGAACGCTGCGACCTCCACGCGCTTGCCGGCCTCGGCGTCGGGCACCTCGGCGAGCAGCACCTCGAATCGGTCGGAGAGCGCCTCACGCAGTGCGGCCGCACGCGCGCCCAGTGTCGCGGGGTGCACGATCAGCACCTTGGTCGCGGCGCCGCCGATCGCGTCACCCAGTTCGGCGAGCACCCCTCGGCCGATGATCACGTCGTATCCGGTCTCTCCGCCGACTCGAATGCTCGTGCGTGCCCCACCTGTCGTCATCGTGCTCCTCCGAAGTGCTCGGTGATGTCGTCGACGATCTTCGCGACCGAGCGTCGCGAGGTGTCGATGCCGAGGTCGGCGACGTCGTCGTAGATCGGCCGGCGTTCCTCGAGGATCGCGATCCATCGCTCGAGGCCGCCCTCGACGAGCAGCGGCCGGGTACCGCCGGCGAGCCGCGGCGCGACCGCCGAGGCCGAGACCTGCAGCCACACGACGGGAAGTGCCGAGAGATCGTCACGCGTGTCGGGATGCAGCACCGCACCGCCGCCCAGCGAGACCACCGCCTCCTCGCGGAGCGCCTCGGCGACGACCTCGCGTTCGACCACTCGGAAGTACTCCTCGCCCTCGCGCTCGAAGATCTCGTCGATGGGTCCGTATCGCTCGACGATGCGCAGATCGGTGTCGATGAACGGCGCGCCCGCCGTCGCTGCGAGCCGCTGTCCGACCCGTGACTTGCCGGCACCCATCGGGCCGACGAGCACGATCGGCAGGGTGAGACGACGGCTCTCAGACACGATCGGCATCAGCCGGCACCGAGGCGCCGGCGGTGCGGAGCGTCTCGGGAATGGCCGCGAGATACGACTCGAGGTTGCGGCGGGTCTCGTCGATCGAGTCGCCGCCGAACTTCTCGAGCACGGCGTTCGCGAGCGTCAGGGCGACCATGGCCTCGGCGACGACACCCGCGGCGGGGACCGCGACGACATCGGATCGCTGGTGGTGAGCTGCCGCCGCCTCACCTGTAGCGACATCGACGGTCGGTAACGCGTGGGGCACGGTCGCGATCGGCTTCATGCCCGCGCGCACGCGCAGCACCGTGCCGGTCGACATGCCGCCTTCGGTGCCACCGGCCCGGTCGCTCGCGCGCGAGATCAGGCCATCGGCCACGTGCAGCTCGTCGTGCGCCGCCGAGCCACGACGCGTGGTCGTGAGGAAGCCGTCGCCGACCTCGACGCCCTTGATCGCCTGGATGCCCATGAGCGCGGCGGCGAGCTGTGCATCGAGTCGGCGATCCCAGTGCACGTGCGAGCCGAGGCCCGGAGGCACTCCGTACGCGAGTACCTCGACGACGCCACCGAGCGTGTCGCCCTCTTTGTGAGCGAGATCGACTTCGGCGACCATTGCAGTCGACGTCTCGGCATCGAAGCAGCGCAGCGGGTCGGCATCGAGGAGTTCGACATCATCGGGCGTCGGCAGTGGGCGCCCCTCGGGCACTCGCACCGGGCCGATGGCGAGTGTGTGCGCGACGAGGGTGATGCCGAGCTCGCCGAGGAACGAGCGGGCCACGGCGCCGAGCGCGACGCGCGCGGCCGTTTCACGGGCGCTGGCTCGCTCGAGCACGGGCCGCGCTTCGTCGAAGCCGTACTTCTGCATGCCCACGAGGTCGGCGTGACCCGGCCGCGGCCGTGTGAGCGGTGCGCCACGGCCTCGGCCGATCTTCGCCGCGTCGACGGGTTCGGGGTTCATCACGTCGTGCCACTTCGGCCACTCGGTGTTGCCGATGCGCAGGGCGATCGGGCTGCCGAGGGAGCGACCGTGGCGGACGCCACCGGAGATCGCGAGTTCGTCTTGCTCGAACTTCATCCGGGCGCCGCGCCCGTAGCCGAGCTTGCGGCGCGCGAGGTCGGCGCGGATGTCGTCGAGCAGGACGGGGATACCGGCGGGAAGACCCTCGAGGATCGCGACCAGCTCGGGGCCGTGCGACTCTCCGGCAGTGAGCCAACGGAGCATGTTCCTATCCTTCCACAGGGGCGGTGGACCGGATCGCGCATGACGCGACCCGGTCTTGTGAGTGGGGCTGTCAGCGCAGCGCGGCGCGCATCGCCTCGAGCACGGCGTCGTCGTCGTCGAGCGGGGCGTTCGGGTCGCCGTTGACGAAGACGCGCACTTGGAGCAGCGCCTGATGCAGCAGCATCCCGAGTCCGTGCACGACCGTGCCACCGGCGTCGAGCCAGTGCGAAGCGAGCGGCGTCGGCCAGGGATCGTAGGCGACGTCCAGCAGCACGGCGTTCGAGACGAGCGCAGCCGATGGTCGGACACCGAGGTCGGCGCCGCCGGGAACGGTGCTCACGACGAGTTCCACGTCGTCGATCGCGGCGAGATCGGCGATCGCCCCCGTTTCGATCTCGATTCCGAGCCGCGAGCCGAGATCCACGAGCGGCGCTGCTGCACCCTGACGTCGCACGAGCAGAGTCGCGCGGACGACGCCGAGTTCCGACATCGCCACGAGTGCCGACGCGGCCGTCGCACCGCCGCCGAGCAGCAGCGCCTGCGATGCGGAACGGAGGCCTGCCTCCTGCAGCGTGCGCACGATCCCGCCGACATCGGTGTTGAAGCCGCGTCGGACGCCACCGTCGAACAGCACCGTGTTCGCCGCGCCGGCGAGGACGGCGACGTCGTCGAGTTCGTCGAGGAGCGGGAGAACGTCCTGCTTCAACGGCATCGTGAGGGACAGACCGCGCCACGAGGCATCCCGTTCATCGATGAACTGGCCGAGCTGCGCGCCGGTCATCTCGATGGCGGTGTACTGCCACTCGATCCCGAGCACGGCGTATGCCGCCCGGTGCAGTGCCGGGCTCTTCGAGTGGGCGATGGGAGAACCGAGCACGGCCAGCCGGCGCGCGGTGTCAGCCACCGTACTCGGGGTGTTCTTCGAGCCACGCGAGGAAGCGTTCGACGGCCGCGTCATGCTCCTCGATCGTCGCGGAGAAGACCGTTTCGCCGGTGTCCAGGTTCACGGTCACGAAATACAGCCACGGACCCTCGGCCGGGTGCAGTGCCGCATCGATTGCGAGGTCGCCGGGATTGCCGATCGGTCCCGGCGGCAGGCCGGGATGCACGTAGGTGTTGTAGGGATTCGCAGGGTCCTCGCGCTCCGCGTCCGTCGTCGTGACCACCGAATCGTCGCCCAGGCCGTAGTGCACGGCGGAATCGAACTGCAACAGCCCGCTCTCGAAGAGTGCCGGGTCCAGTCGATTCTCGATGACCCGGGAGACCTTGTAGTAGTCGTCGCGGAGGCCTGCTTCGCGCTGGATCAACGATGCCTTGACGACCGTGGTCCAGCGGCTCTCGGGCGGAACCCCCGCGGCGTCGAGCGCCTCGATGGAGCGATCCACGAGCATCTTCACGATGTCGGGCGCGGTGGCCCCCGGCGCGAACGTGTACGTCGCGGGGAACAGGAACCCCTCGACGCTCGTCGCCTCGGGGGGCAGGCCGAGCGCCTGCGGACTCGCGACGGCGGCCTGGAACTCCTCGATCGGGATACCGGTCGCTGCCGCCGCCTCCGCGAGCGCGTCCTTCGCCCACATGCCCTCGGGAATGACGAACGTGTTCTCGAGCTTGTTCGCCGGGTCGACGAGTGCGTCGAGCGCCGCCTGCGCACTCATCTCCTCGGCGAGCTGATAGGCCCCGGGGTGGAACTCGGGCTCCGGGCTCTGCTCGAGGAGCAGGTCGTAGAACGCGTTGTACGACGCTGTCACGCCCTCGTCGACGAGGTTCTCGGCGATATCTGCACCCGTGTCGCCGTCACGGATCATGAACACGACCTCGCCGGTACCGGAGCCGGAGTAGTCGGCGGCAGGCGTGAACCGCTCGATGACCGCATTGATCGGCCCTTGCAGGAAGAAGAACGCCACGGCACCGAGTGCGACGACGATCAGGAGCCCGATGAGGCACCCCCACGCCCCGCGTCGCTTCGGCTTCTCGGGTTCGAACGGGTCGGAGGTCACGGCTCGTCGCTCGGCACGGGACGAGCGACGATGGTCGGAGGCATCCCCAGCGACCAGCGGGTCGACCGCCATCGGGTCGGCGAGCACGGCGTCGAAGCGCGATGGCGCCCCCTCGCCGCCGGGCGGTGCCGTCGGAGGTTCCTCGGCGGCCGCGGCAACGGCGCCGGCTTCGGCCGCTTGTCGCTGCTCCGCTTCCCTCGCCTCACGGCGGGTCATGGGCCGACCGTCGGTACCCGACGTCGGCGAGGCCGGCGGCTTCGGCGGGCCATCACCGGTTGCTGCGGAGTCAGGCCGAGCCGGCTTCGGCGGTGCGCCCGCGAGCAGTGCGTGCCAGTCCGTCGCGGCTCGGTCGGAGTCATCGTGCTCTGGGGGGAGCTGGGTCACAGGGGGAATGGCCCTTCGTCGGTGTCGATCGTGCGCCCGGGCGGGCGGGCGGAGGCCCGCTCGGCGTCGATCGCGTGTTGCAAAATGATAACGGCTGCAACCTGATCGACGATGGGACGCTGCTTGCGCGTCGACTTTCCCGTCGCTCGAAGCGCCTGCTGGGCGCTGACGGTCGAGAGACGTTCGTCGACGAGTCGCACCGCGGCCCCCGCGGCGGCGAGCCGCCGGGCGAAGTCCACGGCATCGTCGGTCGACGGAGTCGAGGCGCCCGAAAGCGACAGCGGATTGCCGACGACGACCTCGATCACGTCGTATTCGCGAGCGAGCTCGATGATGCGCGCGACATCGGCGTCACCATCGGCGGCACGCGGCACGGTCTCGACCGGAGTCGCGAGCAGAGCTCCGGCGTCGCATCGCGCCACGCCGATGCGGGCGCGCCCGACGTCGACGCCGAGTCTCGTTCCGGGTCGCACGGTCTCGCTACCCGCGCAGCGCCGAGCGCACCGCGTCGAGCGCCGCGGGAATCGCTGCGAGGTCGCTTCCGCCGCCCTGGGCGAGGTCGGGCTTGCCGCCACCGCCACCGCCGAGCACTCCGGCCATCGCCTTCGCGAGCGCGCCGGCGTTCGCCCCGGCGTCACGCGCCGCCTGCGAGGTCGCGACGATCGCCACCGGCTTTCCGCCGACATCGGCGGTCAGGGCCACGACGGACGCCGCATCGCCCAGCTGAGACCGAACCGAGAGCGCGAGGGCGCGCAGCTCGTCACCGGATCCGAGCGAGCCGATGTTCTCGGCGACCAGGAGCACTTCGCCGTGGCGCACCGCCTTGGACGCGAGCGCCGGCACCCGATCGTTGAGCGCACGGGCTTCGAAGGCCTGGATGCGCTTCTCGGCGGCCTTGAGGTTCGTGACGAGCTCACCCACCCGGTCGATGAGCTGATCGGGCCGGGTCTTGAGGGTCGACGTGAGCTCGGAGACGAGCGCCCGCTCCGACGCGAACCTGCGAAAGGCATCGAGTCCGACGAGCGACTCGACGCGACGGTTCGAGGCGCCCACCGACGACTCCCCCACGATGTTGATCATGCCGACCTCGGAACTCGTCGACACGTGCGTGCCGGCGCAGAGCTCGCGCGACCATGGACCGCCGATGTCCACGACGCGCACGACATCGCCGTACTTCTCGCCGAACAGCGCCATCGCGCCGAGCGACTTCGCCTCGTCGAGCGGCATTTCGCGCGTGACGACCTGGAGGTTGTCGCGGATCGCGGCGTTGGAGATCTCCTCGATCTCGGAACGGGTCTCGGCCGAGAGCGCCGAATTCCAGCCGTAGTCGAGGCGCAGATAGCCCGCCTTGTTGAACGAACCCGACTGGTGGGCGTTGGGGCCGAGCACCTGGCGCAGCGCAGCGTGTACGAGGTGCGTGCCCGAGTGCGCCTGCGTGGCACCCCTGCGGTACTGCTCGTCGACGAGGGTGGTCGCCGGGACGCCGACCCCGACCTCACCCGAGACCACTCTGACGGTGTGGCTGATGAGCCCCTTGATGGGCTTCTGCACGTCGAGCACCTCGAGCTCGAATCCGTCGCCGACGATGCGACCCTGGTCGGGCGCCTGTCCGCCCGACTCGGCGTAGAGCGAGGTCTCGGCGAGCACCACCTCGGCGGTCTGACCGGCGGTCGCGAACGGCACAGGACGCCCGTCGACGAGCAGGCCGAGCACGGTCGACGCCGTGGTCAGCTCGGTGTAGCCGGTGAAGATCGTCTCGCCCTTGGCGCGGAAGTCGGCGTACACCGAAAGATCGGCGAGCACCTTCTTCTTCGACTTCGCATCGGCCTTGGCGCGGGAGCGCTGCTCGGTCATGAGCGTGTCGAACGCGACACGGTCGACGGCGAGCCCGGCCTCGTCGGCCATCTCGAGCGTGAGCTCGATCGGGAAGCCATAGGTGTCGTGCAGGAGGAACGCGGTGTCGCCGGCGAGCTCATGACGACCGGAGTCCTTCGTCTTCGACACGGCCAGGTCGAGGATCGAGGTTCCCGCCGTCAGGGTGCGGAGGAAGGTCTCCTCCTCGCCGAGTGCGAGCTGCTCGATGTGCGCGTAGTCGGTCGCGACCTCGGGGTAGGCCGCTTTCATCGCGTCGCGGGAGGCCGCGAAGAGCTCGCGGAACGTCGGACCTTCGACGCCGAGGAGCCGCATTGCCCGGATGCTGCGACGCAGGAGCCGCCGCAGGATGTAACCGCGCCCCTCGTTCGACGGGCTCACGCCGTCGCTCATGAGCATGAGCGCCGATCGCACGTGGTCGGCGATGACGCGCATGCGCACGTCGTCGTCGTGGTCGGCGCCGTAGCGTCGACCGGACAGCTCGGCCGCCCGGTCGAGCACCGGTCGCACCTGGTCGATCTCGTACATGTTCTCGACGCCCTGCTTGAGGAACGCGACGCGTTCGAGGCCCATGCCGGTGTCGATGTTCTTCTTCGGCAGTTCCTTCACGATTCGGAAGTCGGTCTTCGATTTCACGTCGTCGATGAGGTACTGCATGAACACGAGGTTCCAGATCTCGACGTAGCGGTCGTCATCGGTCGCCGGTCCGCCGTCGATGCCGTATGCCGGGCCGCGATCGAAGAAGATCTCGGAGCACGGACCGGCAGGGCCGGGCTGGCCGGTGTGCCAGTAGTTCGTGTCTTTGCCGAGCCGCTGGATGCGCTCGTCGGGAAGGCCCGCGATCGACTTCCAGAGCTCGATCGCCTCGTCGTCGTCTTCGTAGACGGTCACCCACAGCTCGCTCGGTGCGAAGCCGTAGCCGCCGCCGTCTTCCGGCGTGGTGAGCAGTTCCCACGCCATGCGGATGGCGCCCTCTTTGAAGTAGTCGCCGAACGAGAAGTTGCCGTTCATCTGGAAGAACGTGCCGTGCCGCGGCGTCTTGCCGACCTCTTCGATGTCGTTGGTGCGAATGCACTTCTGCACGCTCGTGGCCCGAGTGTACGGCGCGGGAACGAGCCCGGTGAGGTACGGCACGAACGGCACCATGCCGGCGACGGTGAAGAGCAGCGTCGGGTCGTCGGACACGAGCGATGCCGAGGGGACGACGGTGTGTCCGCGCTCGGCGAAGAAGTCCAGCCAACGCTGGCGAATTTCGGCAGTCTGCATGATTCCGTTCTCGGTCGTGCCCGGGGCATCCGGGCCATCGCATTCGCGTGCCGGCTCAGAGAGCCGGAGTCGTCTCGCCCTGTTCGGCGCGCAGCTCTGCATCGCGGGCGTGGTAGCCCTCGGCGATCGCGTGCCCGAAGGCCCTGGCCTTCGCGTCCACCGCGGAGAAGAAGTCCCGCCCCTGCTTGGTCTGGTTGACCTGGTGCGCGGCTGCGAATCCGGCCGCGACGCCGACGGTGAACCACAGAATGCTCTTCACGAGGTGCTCCTGCTCCCTGTTCGATGTGTCGCCGACGCAGTGCGCTCGGCACGCCTCGCATCAGTCTAGTGGCCGGGTCGAAGCCGCCGCCGGGTACGCGACAGGGGCCGCGGGAAACCCCGCGACCCCTGTCAGCTCGTGCTCTGCGTCAGCGAGCGGCGTAGTACTCGACGACCAGCTGCACGTCGCAGGTCACGGGGACCTCGACGCGCTTCGGACGACGGAGCAGCTTCACCTGGAGCTTGTCGAGCTCGACCTCGAGGTAGCCCGGGAGCTTGGGCAGCACGTCGACGTGACCGCCGGCGGCCGCGACCTGGAAGGGCTCGGTGCCCTCGCTGCGTGCCTTGACGTGCACGAGCTGGCCCGGCTTCACGCGGAACGAGGGGCGGTCGACGAGCTGGCCGTCGACGAGGATGTGGCGGTGCACGACGAACTGGCGGGCCTGCGAGATGGTGCGGGCGAAGCCGGCGCGCAGCACGATGGCGTCGAGACGCATCTCGAGCAGCTCGACCAGGTTCTCACCGGTCAGGCCGTCGGTGCGACGGGCCTCGTTGAAGGCGATGCGCAGCTGCTTCTCGCGGATGCCGTACTGGGCGCGCAGACGCTGCTTCTCGCGCAGACGCACGGCGTAGTCGCTGTCCTGCTTGCGCTTGGTGCGGCCGTGCTCACCGGGAGCGTACGGACGCTTCTCCATGTAGCGGGCGGCCTTCGGGGTGAGGGCGACGCCGAGCGCACGGGAGAGGCGGGTCTTGCTACGTGACTGGTTCGACACGAATGTCCTTTCGGAAGAATCTCAAGTGAATTTCACGGCGCGATCATGCGCCGAAAATCTGTGTCAGAGGGATTCGCCAAGGGTGGATCGGCTACAGACCGCACCCATTCGCCGGTGACTCTCTCGCAGCCGCGCTCGAGAATCAGGCTTCAGGCCAACGGAAATGATATCACGGCGCCGGAGGACCGGCCACTGCAGCCCGGATGCGCACGCGCGTCATCGCTCGCCCCGCACGATGCGGCGCAGCTTGGCGAGTCGTGCCGAGACCTCCCGCTCGTTGCCATGCTCGGTCGGCTCGTAGTAGACGGCGCCGCGCAGCGAGTCGGGCAGGTACTGCTGCTCGACCACCCCGATCTCGTCGTTGTGGGGGTACCGATAGCCCTTGCCGTGCCCGAGCCGCTTGGCACCCGGGTAGTGCGCGTCGCGCAAGTGCTTCGGCACTCGGCCGGCCTTGCCCTCGCGCACATCGGCGATCGCCTGGTCGATTCCGAGGTAGGCGGCGTTCGACTTGGGCGCGGTTGCGAGATGTACCACCGCCTGAGCGAGCGGGATGCGCCCTTCGGGCATGCCGATGAACTGCACGGCATCCGCCGCGGCAACGGCGACACCGAGCGCGCTCGGGTCGGCCAGCCCGATGTCCTCGGAGGCGAGCACGATGATGCGCCGGGCGATGAACCGGGGGTCTTCACCGGCCTCGATCATGCGCGCGAGGTAGTGCAGCGATGCGTCGACGTCGCTGCCCCGCACCGACTTGATGAAGGCGCTGATCACGTCGTAGTGCTCATCGCCGTTGCGGTCGTACCGCAGCAATGCGCGGTCGACCGCACGGGCGACGATGTCGGTGGTGATCACCGGCGCGACGGATGCCGCGGCATCCGCTTCACCGTCGTCGTCTTCGCCCGCGTCTGCAAGCTCGGAAGGCGCGGTCTCGGCCGATGGATTCGACTGGGTCGCGGCGACCGCTGCCGCCTCGAGTGCGGTCAGGGCCCGTCGCGCATCGCCCGAGGCGAGACGGATGATCGCTGCCCGCGCGTCGGCGTCGAGCACCACCCGGCCACCGAGCCCTCGCGGATCGGAGACCGCGCGGTCGACGAGCACCCCGAGATCGTCATCGGTGAGCAGCTCGAGGGTCAGCAGGAGCGACCGTGAGAGCAACGGGGAGATGACCGAGAACGACGGGTTCTCGGTCGTCGCGGCGACGAGGATGACCCAGCCGTTCTCGACCCCGGGCAGCAGGGCGTCTTGCTGCGCCTTCGTGAAGCGGTGGATCTCGTCGAGGAAGAGCACCGTCGACAGACCGTAGAGGTCACGGCTGGCACGTGCCTCCTCCATCACCTGGCGCACGTCGCGCACCCCGGCGCTCACCGCGGAGAGCTCGACGAACTTGCGGCCGGACGAGCGAGCGATGGCCTGCGCAAGGGTGGTCTTGCCGGTGCCGGGGGGCCCCCACAAGATCACCGAGACCGAACCCGTCTCGCCGGTGCGGTCGCCCGCGAGCGCCACGAGCGGGGACCCGGGGGTCAAGAGGTGCTTCTGACCCGCGACCTCGTCGAGGCTCGTCGGTCGCATGCGCACCGCGAGCGGGGTCGCGCCCGAGCGCAGCCCAGGGCCGGAGTCCACCATGGGATCCAGCGTAGTCGCGGCATCCGACACCGGATCTCGTGCCTCGAACAGGCCGCAGGCGCGTCCCGGCCGCCGCTCGGCGACCGGGATCGCGACCTCGAACGGAGCGGCGATTGGTCAGCGCACCCTGCCTTGCGTAGAGTCGGCTCGCAGGAGTCCCGAGAAGGAGCATGCGTGGCATCGATCGACCGACAGACACGTGAAGAACGAGCGCGTCTGCGCACCTACCAGGCACGCCAAGAGGTCCACACCCGCAAGCAGCGCCGCCGAAGCCGAGACAACGTGATCGCGGTGCTCTCGCTCGTGGTCGTGCTGGCCCTCGCGACGGGCGCCCAGCTCTTCTTCTTCAACGGCGGACCCGGCACCCCCGAGCCGGCGGCGTCCGAAACGCCGACGCCGAGCGCCACGCCACCGGCCGGCGAGAACCAGGGCGACGTTCCCTCGGCCGACATCGCCGAAGACCGCACGTGGACCGGCACGTTGACGCTGAACGAGATCCCCGTCGGCATCGAGCTCGACGGCGCGGCTGCGCCGCAGGCCGTGTCGAGCGAGATCAGCCTGATCCAATCGGGGTTCTACACCGGCACGGGCTGCCACCGCCTCACCACCGAGGGCATCTGGGTGCTGCAGTGCGGAGACCCCGCGGGCGACGGCAGCGGCGGGCCGGGCTACAGCTACGGGCCTGTCGAGAACGTGCCGGCCGATGCGCTCTACCCGGCGGGCACGATCGCGATGGCGCGCGCTGCCGATCAGTACAGCCAGGGCAGCCAGTTCTTCATCGTGTACGACGACACGACGCTGCCTGGCGATACCGGCGGCTACACCGTCATCGGGCGCGTCACCAGCGGTCTCGACGAGCTCCGGGCCGGAATCATCGACGCCGGTACCGCCGACGGTGCAGGGGACGGCGCCCCCGCGGTGCCGACGACCATCACCTCGTTCACCATCCAGTGACGGCCGGTCCCGCCATCCGGCGGTGCAATAGGCTTAATGCCGTCATCGCCGCCCTCGGGCGGCATTCGACCTACGACAGGGTGAGGCCGTGACCGATTCAGAGCAGCAACCGTGGGGCCGCGTCGACGAGACGGGCACCGTCTTCGTGCGCACGAGCGACGGCGAACGTGCCGTCGGGCAGTATCCCGACGGCTCGGCTGAGGAGGCACTCGCCTACTTCGAGCGCAAGTACGCCGATCTCGCGGGACAGGTGGGCCTGCTGGAGCAGCGCGTTCGACGCGGTGCGCCCGCGGCGGATGTCGCGAAAGCCGTCACCACGCTCCGCGCCTCGGTCTCCACCGCCAACGCGGTCGGCGATCTCGAATCGCTCGCGCGCCGCCTCGAAGCGCTCTCGGGCACGACCAAAGAGTTGACGGAACAGCAGCAGGCCGAGACGAAAGCCGCCGTCGCAGAGGCGATCGTCGAACGCACCGCGATCGTCGAGGCCGCAGAGGCCCTCGCCGCCGGCGACCCTGCGAAGACGCAGTGGAAGCAGGCGACCGCCGAGCTCGACGAACTGTTCACGCGCTGGCAGCGCCACCAGCAAGACGGACCCCGTCTGCCGAAGACCGAGGCCAACGAGCTCTGGAAGCGATTCCGTGCGGCCCGCTCCACGATCGAGACGCACCGCAAGGCGTTCTTCGCCGAGCTCGACGCCGCGCATCGCGACGTGCGCACGCGCAAGCAGGCGCTCATCGAACGCGCCGAGGCGCTCGCCCCGCGCGGCGCCGACGCGGTGGGCGACTATCGCAACCTGCTCGACGAGTGGAAGCTCGCAGGTCGCGCCGGAAAGAAGCTCGACGACTCCCTCTGGGCGAAGTTCAAGGCTGCGGGCGACGTGCTGTTCAGCGCCAAGGCCGAGATCGACGCGCAGGAAGACGAGAGCTACCGCGCGAACCTCGACGAGAAGCTCGTCCTGCTCACCGAGGCCGAGACGCTGCTCTCCGAGAAGGATCCGAAGCAGGCCCGGTCGACGCTGAACCGCCTGCAGCGTCGCTGGGACGAGATCGGCAAGGTGCCCCGCGACCAGGTGCGCGTCGTCGAAGACCGCCTGCGCAAGGTCGAGAACCACGTCAAGTCGCTCGAGGAGGAGCGCTGGCAGCGCGAGGACCCCGAGAAGAAGGCACGCTCCGAGGGAATGCTCGGACAACTGAACGATGCCATCGACAAGCTCGAGGCCGAGCTCGCGGCGGCCGAGGCATCCGGCGATGCACAGGCCGCTGCGGCTGCACGTGAAGCGCTCGACGCTCGTCGTGCCTGGCTGAAGGCCGTGGGCGGCTGAGCCGAGCGAGGTGGTCGCGGGCGTTCCCGTGACCACCTCGGCGAAGACGCCGTTCTCCACAGATCCGCGACGGGCCGCCACTCGACGGATCAGATGTTGCAGCATGGCCTCATGGCCAAACTGCCGTCGGTACTCAGCACCGACGATCTTCCACTCGCCGAACTCTGTGCCGCTCGCCTCGATGGCGAGCTGATCGTCATCGATGAGGCGTGGGCTCCCGTCGACGAACCCGATCTCCCCTCGCTCCGGGCGTCGGCGCTCAGTCTGCGCGCCCCGCGCGTGCTGGTGATCGAGCGCTACTCGGCGGCCTGGGTGCACGGTGCCGTACCCACTCCCCCGCACCTCGCGCAATTCTGCGTGCCGCGCACGTCTCGCGTCGCCGTGATCTCCGCGCCGCGACTCGTCGTTCGCGAAGTGTCGATCGACGAGACCGACATCGTCGAGTTCGCGCGCGCACGATGCACCTCAGTCGCCCGCACGGGGTTCGACCTGCTCAGGGAGCCCGGCCACGCCGACCCTCGGCCCGAACGCGTCGTGGCCGAATTGTGCGCCGGGCACCCGACGCTCATCCACGAGCTGCGCGCGCGACTCGTCGACGCGAGCCGAATGCCCCACCGCGCACTCGCGCTCGAGCGCCTTCACCGTCTCGAGTCGGCATCCGGCCGAGGTCACCCGACGGGTGCCGCTCCAGTTCCGGCTCAGCCGTCGCTGACGCGATAGACGTCGTAAACCGCATCGATGCGTCGCACGGCGTTGAGCACGCGATCGAGATGCGTCGTATCGCCCATCTCGAAGACGAAGCGGCTGAGCGCCAGTCGGTCGGTCGACGTCGAGACGTTGGCGGAGAGAATGTTCACGTGATGCTCCGAGAGCACCCTCGTCACGTCGGAGAGCAGACCCGCGCGGTCGAGCGCTTCGATCTGGATCTGCACGAGGAACAGGCTCTTCGAACTCGGCGCCCACTCGACGTCGATCATGCGCTCGGGCTCCTGCATCAGGGACTGCACGTTGTGACAGCTCGCCTGATGCACGGAGACGCCGGCGCCTCGAGTCACGAAGCCGACGATCTCGTCGCCGGGCACGGGCGTACAGCAGCGTGCGAGCTTGACGAGGATGTCGGGCGCGCCGCGCACGAGCACACCGGAGTCCGAGTGCCGCGGGAGCGGCCGCGACCGCACCGGCATCGGCAGATCGGGTTCGTCGCCCTCTTCGACGTCGCGCACGAGCGCGACGACCTTCTCGAGCACCGACTGGGTCGACACGTGTCCCTCACCGACCGCCGCGTACAGCGACGAGACGTCGTCATACCTCAGTTGCGCGGCGACCTCGGCGAAGGACTCCTGGTTCATGAGCTTCTGCAACGGTAGATTCTGCTTGCGCATCGCCCGCGCAATCGCGTCTCTGCCCTGCTCGATGGCCTCGTCGCGCCGTTCCTTGGTGAACCACTGGCGGATCTTGTTGCGTGCACGAGGGCTCTTGACGAAACCGAGCCAGTCCTGACTCGGACCGGAGTCGGGATTCTTCGACGTGAAGACCTCGACGACGTCACCGCTCGACAGTTCGCTCTCGAGGGGAACGAGCCGGCCGTTGACCTTCGAGCCCATCGTGCGGTGCCCGACTTCGGTGTGCACGGCATAGGCGAAGTCGACGGGGGTCGCGCCCGCAGGCAGCCCGATCACGCGACCCTTCGGGGTGAAGACGTAGACCTCTTTCGCGCCGATCTCGAAGCGCAGCGAGTCGAGGAATTCACCGGGATCAGCAGTCTCGGCCTGCCAGTCGGAGATGTGTGCGAGCCACGCCATGTCGGTCTCGTTCTGGGCCGGATTCTCGCCCGCGCGAGTACCGGCCATGCGCTCCTTGTACTTCCAGTGCGCGGCGACGCCGTACTCCGCCCTCTGGTGCATGTCGTGCGTGCGGATCTGGATCTCGACGGCACGACCCTTCGGGCCGATGACCGTCGTGTGCAGCGACTGGTACAGGTTGAACTTCGGGGTGGCGATGTAGTCCTTGAACCGGCCTGGAAGCGGGGTCCATCGCGCATGTATCGCCCCGAGCACCGCGTAGCAGTCGCGAACGGAATTGACGAGCACCCGAATGCCGACCAGGTCGTAGATCTCGTCGAAGTCTCGGCCCCGCACGATCATCTTCTGGTAGATCGAGTAGTACTGCTTCGGGCGGCCGGCGACTTTGCCGCGGATCTTCGCAGTCTTCAAATCGTCGGTGACGAGGTCGATCACGTTCTGCACGAACTCTTCGCGCTGCGGAGTGCGCTGCTTCACGAGGCTCTCGATCTCGGCGTAGAGCTTCGGATAGAGCACAGCGAACGAGAGGTCTTCGAGCTCCCACTTGATCGCCTGGATACCGAGGCGATGCGCGAGCGGCGCGTAGATCTCGAGAGTCTCGGTCGCCTTGCGCGCGGCCGACGCGGCAGGAACGAAGCCCCAGGTGCGCGCATTGTGCAGTCGGTCGGCGAGCTTGATGATCAGCACGCGGATGTCTTTCGACATCGCGACGATCATCTTGCGCACGGTCTCGGCCTGCGTCGAGTCGCCGTACTTGACCTTGTCGAGCTTGGTGACTCCATCGACGAGCATCGCGATCTCGTCGCCGAAATCGGCCCTCACCTGATCGAGCGTGTACGCCGTGTCTTCGACGGTGTCGTGCAGCAGTGCCGCTGCGACCGTCTTCGAGCCGATGCCGAGGTCGGCGAGAATCTGCGCCACCGCGATCGGGTGCGTGATGTACGGCTCACCGCTCTTGCGCTTCTGGCCCTCGTGCGCGCGCTCGGCGACGGTGTATGCCCGCTCGATGAGCGAGAGATCGGCCTTCGGGTGGTGCATGCGCACGGTACGCATGAGCGTATCGACGGCACCCGAGGGCTGCGCCTTCGAGAAGATGCGCGGCACCAGACGGCGCAGCGATGCCGTCGAGTTGACACCCGTTTCCGTCATCGCTCACCTCCGGACTTCAATTATCGCCGCTCCGGAGGCGTGAACGCGCCATGCGGCACACGCCGCCCGCGAACATCACGCAGTGGGCAGCGCATCCGCAGTCGTCGAGACGGATGCCGCGCGCTCACGCTCCTTCAGCACCTTCTGGTCGTGGCGACGGATCGCCGGCTCTCCCTCACGCAGCTGCGAGTACAACGGCGCCGCGAGGAACACCGTCGACCATGTGCCGACGAGGATACCGATCAGGAGGGCGAGCGAGATGTCGCGCAGGGTGTCAGCGCCGAGCACGCCCGCACCGATGAAGAGGATCGCCGCGACGGGGAGCGCTGCCACGACACTCGTGTTGATCGAGCGCACGAGCGTCTGGTTCACGGCGAGATTCACGGACTCGGCGAAGGTGCGTCGGGATTCCTGGCCGTCTTCAGCGGTGTTCTCACGGATCTTGTCGAAGACCACGACGGTGTCGTAGAGCGAGTAGCTGAGGATCGTCAGGATGCCGATGGTCGCAGCAGGACTGATCTCGAAGCCGACCGCGGCGTACATTCCGGTCGTGACGACCAGGTCGGCGATCAGCGCGAGGATCGCCGCCGCCGACATCTTCCAGGTGCGGAAGTAGAGCGCCATGATGATGCCGGCGAGCAGGAGGAACGCAACGAGGCCGACGAGCGCCTGCCTCGTGACATCCGCCCCCCAGCTCGGGCCGACGAACGAGGAGGTGACTTCGGACTCGGGAACGTCGAAGGCCCCGGCGAGTGCGTCGGACACCGCACGAGAATCGTCTTGCGAGAGCTGATCGGTCTGCACCCGCACGCCGCTACCGCCGACGATCGCGATCTTGACCTCGGCGTCGGGCACGACCGAGTGCACGGCCTCGATCGCCGGCTCGGCCTCGGCGTTCTCGACCTCGGCGATCTGGAACTGCGATCCGCCGCGGAACTCGATGCTGAAGTTGACGCCGGTGAACAACGGAACGATGACCGAGAGCAGCACGAGCGCGCCTGCGATCGCGTACCACTTCTTGCGTCCGCCGACGAAGTTGAACGAGCGCTTGCCCGTGTAGAGGTCATTTCCGAAGGTCGTGAGACGGTTGGCCATCAGGAGTCCTTCCCATCGTTCGACGTATCGGAGGCGCCGACCGCGGCCGCGGCCTTGCGCTCGGCGATCGTCTGGCGACGCTGCGCCTCTTTCGCGCTGGCGGCGGACTTCTTCACCGGGAGATCGGTCGGCTTGCGGAACTCGGCGCGGCCACGGTACACCGCTCCGAGCGCGTTCGGGTCGAGACCCGACCACGGGTTGCCGCTCGAGAAGAATCGCGTCTGCGCGAGCAGCTGCAGCATCGGGTGCGTGAAGAGGATCACCACGACGACATCGATGATCGTGGTGAGACCGAGCGTGTACGCGAAGCCCTTGACGCTGCCGACAGCGAGCACGAACAGCACGACCGCCGCGAGCAGGTTGGTGGCCTTCGACGCGAGCACCGTTCGGAATGCACGCTTCCAGCCGGCCTCGACCGCACCGACGAGCGGCCTGCCGTCTCGGAGCTCGTCTCGAACGCGTTCGAAATAGATGATGAACGAGTCCGCGGTGAAGCCGATCGCGACGATGAGGCCCGCGATGCCGGCCAGCGACAGGCGGTAGCCTTCGCGCCACGACAGGATCGTGATCATCACGTACGTGATGATGCCCACGATCACGAGCGAGGCGATGGTGACCGACGCGAGTGCACGGTACTGGAAAATCGTGTAGATCACGACGAGGATCAGGCCGATGAGGCCGGCGATCAGGCCGGACTGAAGCTGCGAGGTGCCGAGCGTCGGTGAGATCGTGTCGGAGGACTGCACCGTGAAGCTGATCGGCAGGGCGCCGAACTTCAGCTGGTCGGCGAGCGCCTTCGACGAGGCCTGGTCGAAGCTGCCGGTGATCTGCGGCTTGCCGTCGGTGATCGCGCCGTTCATCGAGGGTGCGGTGAGCACCTGACCATCGAGCACGAACGCGAACTGATCGCGAGGCGTCTGGCCCTGCAGGCCGAACAGACGGGTGCTGACCGCGGCGAAGTCTTCGGTGCCTTCCGCGTCGAAGACGATGTTGACGGCCCACTGGCCGGTCGATGCGCCGGACTGGGTCTGCACCATGCCATTGGTGGCGTCGACGATGTTCTCGCCGCTCGCCTCGACCGGGCCCAGGAGGTACTTCGCGGTACGGGTCACATCGCAGGTGACGAGGGGCTCGTCGGCCGGTGCGACGTTCGCCGAGTTCTCATCGATCTGCGAACAGTCGAAGTCGTCGAACTGCTGCTGCAGTGCCGGCGTGATCCACGAGGGATCGCTGCCGTCGGTCGGCTCCGCGGTCGGGGTCGATTCGAGCTCCTCAGGCGGCGCTGCGCTCGCACTGGGATCAGCCGAGGCGGTGGTCGCCGCGTCGGCCAGGAGCACTGCCCGAAGCTCGAGCTTGGCCGACTGCTCGATGCGTGCACGGGTCTGGTCGTCGAGCTCACCCGGGATGCGGACGACGACGTTGTCGCCCTCGGTGTTGATCTCGGCTTCGGCGACGCCCGAGGCATCGACGCGCTGACGGATGATGGCGACCGCCTGGTCGAGCTGCTCCTGGGAGACGTCGGCTCCGGTCTCGACCTTCGGCGCGAGGATGATCTGCGTGCCGCCCTCGAGGTCGAGCGCCAGCTTCGGGGTCCACGACCCGCCGCCCCAGATCACACCGGCAGCGTTGATGCCGAAGAGCAACGCGATGATGACACCCAGCCAGGTGAGGGATCTCCATGCCTTGCGCACAGGGGTCGGCCGGGATGACCGCTTGGATGGTGCAGCCACGTGTTCCGCTTTCTCTGCAGGAGCCCGCGCGTCAGCGCACGGGCCCAGCTTGGGGGTGAGTCTTAGTCGTCGGACTTCTTGGTGCCAGGCGCCTGGTCGCCGGAGTCACCGGTGATGGCGTCGTCGGCGGGGTCGATGACCCGCTCGCCGAACTCGGGCTCACCGTCGACGGCAGCCGCCTCATCGAGGTCTTCGGCCTTCGGCTCCACGACCCGGGCGATCGTCTGGCGGTGCACCGTGAGCACGGTGCCCGGCGAGGTCTCGAGCAGAACCTGGTTGTCTTCTTCGTCGATCGAGAGGATCGTGCCGAAGACGCCGAAGTTGGTCATCACCTTGGCACCCGCCTGCACCTTCGACTGCAGTTCGCGCGCGTCGGCCTGACGCTTGCGCGAGTTGCGGAACATGAAGAAGATGAGCACCGCCAGGACGGCGAGCATGATGATGGTGAACGGATCGAACGTCATAAGAGGGAGGTACCTTCCGGAGTGCGGCTCGCGCACGAAGTCATCGGTGCTGAGGGGTCAGCCTCAAAGGATTATAGGTCATCGATCGGAAGCGCCGTAGCCGCGTCGGGTGCGCCTGCGGCCAGACCGAAGTGCCGCCACGCCGCCGGGGTCGCGACTCGGCCTCGCGGTGTGCGCGTGATGAGCCCGATGCGCACGAGGAACGGCTCCACCACCGCCTCGATCGTCTCGGCCTCTTCACCGACCGAGACGGCGAGCGTGTTCAGGCCGACCGGGCCACCGCCGAAGCGCGTGAGGATCATCTCCATGACCGCGCGGTCGAGGCGGTCGAGGCCGAGCGGATCGACGTCGTAGAGCTCGAGCGCGGCACGAACCGATGCGAGATCTGCCCGCTGCCCGTGCACGAGCGCGTAGTCGCGCACCCGGCGCAGCAGGCGATTGGCGATGCGCGGCGTGCCGCGGCAACGCCCGGCGATCTCGGCGAGTGCCTCGCGGTCGACGTCGAGGCCGAGCATGGTGGCGGCCCGCGCGAGTACCTGCTCGAGTTCTGCCTCGTCGTAGAACTCGAGGTGCGCGGTGAACCCGAAGCGATCGCGCAGCGGGTTCGGCAGGAGGCCGGCCCGCGTCGTCGCCCCGACGAGGGTGAACGGCGACAGGTCGAGCGGCACCGACGTCGCCCCCGCGCCCTTGCCGACCATGATGTCGATGCGGAAGTCCTCCATGGCGAGGTAGAGCATCTCTTCGGCAGAGCGCGCCATGCGGTGGATCTCGTCGATGAAGAGCACCTCGCCCGGAACGAGCGAACTCAGGATCGCCGCCAGGTCGCCGGCGTGCTGGATCGCCGGCCCGCTCGACATGCGCAGCGGCCGGCCGCCCTCGAAGGCGACGATCATCGCGAGCGTGGTCTTGCCCAGCCCGGGTGGACCGGCGAGCAGGATGTGGTCGGGAGTGCGTTGCTGCAGCGTCGCGGCCGTGAGCAGCAGTTGCAACTGCCCGCGCACCCGGGTCTGTCCGACGAACTCGCCGAGGCTCTTCGGCCGCAACGCGCCCTCGAATGCGAGTTCGGCCTCTGACGCGAGCACGGGGTCGGTCAGATCAAGGTCGCCCCCGTTCAGTTCGGGCCCGCTCATCGTGCCCGGCCCGTCTGCTGCGCCGGACCGAGCCGGGCGAGCGTGAGCCTGAGCAGCGTCGGCACCGAGGCCGCTTCGATGTCGGATGCCGCGGCGATCGTCTCGTCGACGGCCTCGGCCGCCACCCGCTCCGACCAACCGAGGCCGGTGATCGCGGCGAGCACACTCTCGGCAGCGCCACCCACGACGATCGGGGCCGTCGGCTGGTTCGACGTCGCCGGTGCGATGAGCTTGCCGGCGAGCGAGACCGTGATGAGCTTCGCGGTCTTCGGACCGATGCCGCTCACCTTGCGGAATACGGCGTCGTCGTCGAGCTGCACCGCCTCGGCGATCTGGCCGGGCGACAGCGCCGAAAGCACGCCGAGTGCCGACTTCGGGCCGACGCCGGTGACGCCGATGAGCAGGTCGAAGACGTCGAGCTCATCACGCGTGGCGAACCCGAAGAGCGTCAGCGAGTCTTCGCGCACGACGAGCGTGGTGTGCACCGAGGTCTCGTGCCCCTCACGTGCTGAGAGGGCGAATGCCGGGGTCGTGTTGACGTGGAACCCGACCCCGCCGACATCGATCACGACCGAGCCGCCGGCTGCGACGAGCACACGGCCACGAAGAGAGGAGATCACCGCTTCAGCCTACGGGCCGCCCCCGACACGGCGGCGGAGCGTTCGGCGGCGAGCCACGCCCGTTGCGCCGGCGTGAGCGCCGAATCCTCCGGGGAGGCGGCATCGGCATCGGCGCCGTCGCGCACGGCGGCGCCCGCGACTCCCCCGGTACGCCAGGCGTGGCAGATCGCGAGAGCGAGCGCATCGGCGGCATCCGCGGGTTTCGGCACCTCGTCGAGGCCGAGGATGCGCGCCACCATCGCGCCCACCTGCTTCTTGTCTGCGCGACCGTAGCCCGTGATGGCGGCCTTGACCTCACTGGGGGTGTGCAGTGCGACCGGCAGCGACCGGCGCGCGGCGATCAGCATCGCGACGCCGGAGATCTGGGCGGTGCCCATGATCGTCGACACGTCGCTTCGCGCGAAGACGCGTTCGAGGGCGACGGCCTGCGGTCGGTGCTCCTCGATGATCGCCTCGAGTCCCTCGGCGATGCGCACGAGCCGGCGCGGCGTGTCGAGCTCGGACGGCGATCGCAGCACGACGACGTCGACGAGGCGAGCCGTGCGATTCGGCTCGACATCGACGATGCCGACGCCGCAGCGCGTCAGGCCGGGGTCGATGCCGAGCACGCGCACGGCGATGGGCTACTCCGCCTCGAGCTCGGCCTGCACCTCTGGGGTCAGGTCGAAGTTGCTGTAGATGTTCTGCACGTCGTCGCTGTCTTCGAGCGCGTCGATCAGGCGGAACACCTTGCGAGCGGTGTCGGCGTCGATCTCGACCTTGAGCGACGGCACGAACGCGGCATCCGCCGAGTCGTAGTCGATGCCGGCGGCCTGCAGCGCCGTACGCGCCCCGACCATGTCGGACGCCTCGGTGATGACCTCGAAGGTCTCACCCTCGTCGGTGACCTCTTCGGCGCCGGCGTCGAGCACCGCGCCGAGCACATCGTCTTCGCTGAGGCCGTCGGCCTTCGCGACGACGATGACGCCCTTGCGCGCGAAGTTGTAGGCAACGGACCCCGGGTCGGCCATCGTGCCGCCGTTGCGGCTCATGAGCGTGCGGACCTCGGCGGCGGCGCGGTTCTTGTTGTCGGTGAGGCACTCGATGAGGAGCGCGACGCCGTTCGGGCCGTAGCCCTCGTACATGATCGTCGTGTAGTCGACCGACTCACCGCTGAGTCCGGCGCCGCGCTTGATCGCGCGATCGATGTTGTCGTTCGGAACAGAGGTCTTCTTCGCCTTCTGCACGGCGTCGACGAGCGTCGGATTGCCCGAGAGGTCTGCGCCGCCCATCTTCGCGGCGACCTCGATGTTCTTGATGAGCTTCGCGAACGACTTCGCACGGCGCGAGTCGATGATCGCCTTCTTGTGCTTGGTCGTCGCCCACTTGGAATGCCCGGACATGCGTCTCCTGAATCGAATCCTCGCGCGACTGCGAGTCGCGCCCAGCCAGTCTAAGACAGCGACCGTCGAGCGGCCGTTCAGTCGAGCAGCTTCACGAGCGTGCGCAGGTTGCGATTCGTGGTCGTCGGCTTGAACCGCGTCTTCGCGGTGAGCTTCGCGAAAGCGCTGCCGACGCCGCTCTGGCGGCGATTGTGCCAGTAGATGACGCCGTCGCCGCGTTCGATCACGTCGTCGACGCCATCGAGGTCGCCGGTGGCGGCAGCGAGCTCGGCGAGGTGCGCGTCGTCGGAGCCGAACAGCACGTACGGGTGCCAGCCCTCGCGCGCCGAATCGAAGGGGAACGCCGCGACGACCCGTTCGAGCTGCGCGCGAGTGAGGAGCACGATCCAGGCGTCGTAGCCGAACCGATCGTGGAGGGCCCGCTCGATCTGCCTCTTCAGGTCAGCGGATGCCGCGGCATCCGTCGCCTCGAATGCGACGTTGCCGCTCGCGAGCACGGTGCGCACGTGGTTGAACCCGAGCCCCTCGAACACCTCGCGCAGCTCGACCGATCGGATCGTGATACCGCCGACGTTGACTCCGCGAAGGAGGGCGATCCACTTGGTCATGCGGCGAGTGTATCGACGGGCGAGCTCGGGCCGACAGATCGGCTCAGCCGTCGCGGCGGGCCAGCACCTTGCCGAGGAAGTACTCGTGGAAGCGGTACTCCCCCGTGATCTCGGGGTGGAAACTCGTGCCGAGCAGGTTGCCTTGCTCGACGGCGACGACGCGGCCGTCGGCGAGCGACGCGAGCGGCGTCGCGGCGTCGCCGACCGAGTCGACGACGGGACCGCGGATGAAGACCGCGTGCACCGGCGCGTCGCCGAGTGCCGGGACCTCGAGATCGGTCTCGAACGACTGGTTCTGCGAACCGAACGCGTTCCGGCGAACGACCACGTCGAGCCCGCCGAGCGACTCCTGGCCCGAGATCGCGTCGAGCACGGTGTCGGCGAGCATGATGAGGCCCGCGCAGGTGCCGTAGACCGGCAGGCCTGCCGCGATCGCCCGCTTCAGGGGCTCCTGCAAGCCGAAGATTCGGGCGAGCTTGTCCATCACGCTCGATTCGCCGCCGGGGATCACGAGGCCGTCGATCGCATCGAGTTCCTCGGGACGACGCACGAGCGACACCTCGGCGCCGAGCTTGGAGAGCACGTGCGCGTGCTCGCGGAAGTCGCCCTGGAGGGCGAGCACGCCGACGCGGGGCCCGGCGTCTGCCGTGTGCCCCGCGTCGAGCGATTCGCTCCGGAGGTTCGTCGTCACCAGCCGCGCTCTGCGAGGCGGTGCGGGGCTGCCAGGTCGCTCACGTTGATGCCGACCATTGCTTCTCCGAGGCCGCGCGAGGCAGCGGCGATGACCGAGGGGTCGTCGTAGAAGGTGGTCGCCTTGACGACCGCGGCAGCACGGGCCTCCGGGTTGCCCGACTTGAAGATGCCGGAGCCCACGAACACGCCGTCGGCGCCGAGCTGCATCATCATCGCGGCGTCGGCCGGCGTCGCCACGCCGCCGGCCGTGAAGAGCACGACCGGAAGCTTGCCGGTCTCGGCGACCTCGAGCACGAGGTCGTACGGGGCCTGCAGCTCCTTGGCGGCGACGTAGATCTCGTCGCGCGTCATCGACTTCAGCTGGTTGATCTCGGAGGTGATCTTGCGGATGTGCTTCGTCGCCTCCGACACGTCGCCGGTACCCGCCTCGCCCTTCGAGCGGATCATCGCCGCGCCCTCGTTGATGCGGCGGAGCGCCTCACCGAGGTTCGTGGCGCCGCAGACGAACGGCGTGTTGAACGACCACTTGTCGATGTGGTTCACGTAGTCGGCGGGCGAGAGCACCTCGGACTCGTCGATGTAGTCGACGTCGAGCGCCTGCAGCACCTGCGCCTCGACGAAGTGGCCGATGCGGGCCTTCGCCATGACGGGGATCGAGACCTCGGCGATGATCGCCTCGATGAGGTCGGGGTCGCTCATGCGGGCGACACCGCCCTGCGCACGGATGTCGGCGGGCACGCGCTCGAGTGCCATGACGGCGACAGCACCGGCGTCTTCAGCGATTCGCGCCTGCTCAGCGGTGACGACGTCCATGATGACGCCGCCCTTCAGCATCTCGGCGAGTCCGCGCTTCACGCGGCTCGAACCGGTCTCGGGTACGGTCACAAGGAATCCTCTCGGACGAGCGCGCACGAACGTCGCGCATCAGAACAGACGAACAGAACTATTGTCCTAGGCCAAAAGATAACATGGTCGAAGACTTGATGAAGGGCGGGTCCGTGGTCATCGACATCGAGGGGCGCTCCGCGTCCGAGATCGCCGAGAGCCTGCGCACGCTCGTGGAGCGCGGAGCACTCCGCCCTGGGGACGCACTCCCCCCGGTGCGCGCGCTCGCGGAGCACCTCGGCGTCAACCGCAACACCGCGGTCTCGGCCTACCGTCAGCTGATGCGCGCCGGAGTCGTCATCACGCTTGGCCGCGGTGGCACCCGAGTGGCAGGCACCTCCGCGGTGGCCCAAGAGGGGTTCGCCGCCGATACGGCGTTGCGTGACATCGGCACCGGCAATCCGGATGCCTCGCGGATCCCCGACCCGTCGCAGGCCCTGGCGAGCGTCGCCGGCCGCCCCGTGCTGTACGGCGAGCCCGTCATCGATCCGGATCTGGAGCGCTGGGCGCACGAGTGGATGAGCGGCGACCTGCCGGCCGGCACGGCGATGCGCCTGACGGTGACGAGCGGCGCTGCCGACGCCGTCGAACGCCTGCTCGCCCAGGCCCTGACGCGAGACGACGCGGTGGCACTCGAGGACCCCTGCTTCCTCACGAGCATCCACACGGTGCGCGTCGCGGGCTACCGGCCGGTGCCGGTGCCGGTCGACGACGAGGGCATGACCGTCGACGGTCTCCGGGCCGCGCTCGAACAGGGAGTCCGCACCGTCATCTGCACTCCGCGCGCGCAGAACCCCACTGGCGCGAGCCTCTCCGAGCGCCGGGCGACCGAGCTCCGGGCCGTGCTGAGTGACCACCCGTACGTGCTCGTCATCGAGGACGACCACTACTCGGTGCTCTCGCGGCAGCCGTACCACTCGCTCATCGGCGCCGAGCACCGGCGCTGGGCGCTCGTGCGCTCGGTGTCGAAATTCCTCGGACCCGACATGTGCCTCGCCGTGACGGCCTCGGATCCTGAGACCGCCGATCGGCTCGCCGTGCGCCTGACCCCGGGTACCACCTGGGTGAGTCACCTCCTGCAACGGCTCGTGCACGCGCTCGCGACTGACCGCGATGTCTCCGCACGCATCCGTGCACACGGCGAGCACTATGCGGCGCGCAACACCGCATTCGCGGAGCTGCTCACGGCGCAGGGCGTCCCGACGAAGCCCGGCGACGGGCTCAACGTCTGGGTTCCGCTCGGCGTGCCCGCCCGCGCCGTGTCCGAGCAGCTCATGCGGCGCGGTTGGCTCGCACGGCCCGGCGACGAGTTCGCACTCGGCGACACCGGACCGTCCGAATACCTGCGCCTGACCATCCACGACCTCGTCGACGCCGATCTGCGGAAGCTGGCAGCCGATGTCGGCGCCGCGGTTCGCGCGGTGCGCGAGCAGGCCGGACTCACGGACTCGACGCGCGCTCCCGAGATGCGATGATCGATCGGTGAAGATTCTCTCGATCCAGTCCGCGGTGGCCTACGGACACGTCGGCAACTCCGCCGCCGTCTTCCCGCTTCAGCGCATCGGCGTCGAGGTGCTCCCGGTCTACACCGTCAACTTCTCGAACCACACCGGCTACGGCGCCTGGCGCGGCCCGATGATCAGCCCCGATGACGTGCGCGAGGTCATCACCGGCATCGAAGAGCGCGGCGCGTTCCCGCAGATCGACGCGGTGCTCTCGGGGTACCAGGGCGGCGAGGGCATCGCCGACGTGATTCTCGACGCCGTCGCGAGGGTGAAGGCCGCGAACCCGTCGGCGATCTACGCGTGCGACCCCGTCATGGGCAATGCGAAGTCCGGATGCTTCGTGGCTCCGGCGATCCCGGTGCTGCTTCGCGACCGGGTCGTGCCCGCCGCCGACCTCATCACGCCGAACCAGTTCGAGCTGGGCTTCCTGACCGGCACGACGCCCGACACTCTGGAATCGACCCTGGCATCGGTCGATCTCATCAGGGCGACGGGCCCGCGCATCGTGCTCGTGACGAGCGTCGAGCGCCCCGATCGCGAGGAGGGCACGATCGAGATGCTCGCCGTCGATGACACCGGTGCGTGGATCGTGCAGACGCCGCGCCTGCCGATCAAGGCGAACGGCTCGGGGGATGTCACGGCCGCGCTGTTCACCGCGCACTACCGCCGCACGGGCGACTCGGCCGACGCGCTTGCGCGAACGACGTCGAGCGTGTTCGACCTGCTCGCACTCACCCATGAATCGGGTGAACGCGAACTGCAGCTCATCGAGGCGCAGGAGTCCTACGCGAACCCGAGCCTGCAGTTCGCCGTGCGTCAGGTTCGCTGACCGTTGGTCGAGTAGCGACGAAGGAGCGTATCGAGACCGCGCTCGTCACCTACTCGACCGACGTCGGCCACGCCTCGGCGATCTCCTGCCGCACCTCGCCGAGCAGGCGCGGCAACGCTTTCGTGCCGGCGATGATCGGGAAGAAATTCGAATCGAGCGCCCAGCGGGGCACGATGTGCTGGTGCAGGTGCTCGGCGATGCCGGCGCCGGCGATGCGGCCCTGGTTCATGCCGATGTTGAACCCGTCGCACTTCGACACCCGCTTCACGACGCGCATTGCGATCTGCGTGAGTTCGCCGATCTCGGCGACCTCTTCAGGCGTCGCCTCGTCGTACGTCGCCACATGACGGTACGGGCAGACCAGAAGGTGGCCACTGTTGTACGGATAGAGGTTCAAGAGCACGTAGGCATGGTCGCCGCGCGCCACGATGAGTGACTGCTCGTCGCTCATCTCGGGCGCCCGGCAGAACGGGCAGGCGTGCTCGTCAGGCTGCTGCCCGTGCTGGATGTAGACGAGCCTGTGCGGCGTCCAGAGCCGTTGGAACGCGTCGGGCACGCCCGCCAGGTCAGCCGCGGCATCCGTCGGAACGCCGTCGAACTCGTCGCGCTGGTAGGCGCTCATGAGAACACGTCGTCGCGCGTGACCACCTGACGACGCTCGTCGATCACCTGCCGGATGCGTTCGACCGCCTCGGCGATCCGCACACCGTTCTCTTGGCTGCCGTCGCGGAAGCGGAAGCTCACGGTTTCGCCGCTGCGGTCGTTCTCACCGGCGATCAACTGGAGCGGCACCTTCTGCTGGGTGTGGGTGCGGATCTTCTTCTGCATGCGGTCGTCGCTCACGTCGAGCTCGGCGCGCACGCCGAAGCCCTTCAGCTGTTCGATGATCGCGCCGAGGTAGGGTGCGAACTCATCCGCGACGGGAATGCCGACGACCTGCACCGGCGCGAGCCACACCGGGAACGCCCCGGCATAGTGCTCGAGCAGAATGGCGAAGAACCGCTCGATCGAGCCGAACAGTGCCCGGTGGATCATGATCGGGCGCTTCTTCTGACCGTCGCGATCGGTGAACTCGAGTCCGAACCGCTCGGGAAGGTTCGGGTCGACCTGCACCGTCGAGAGCTGCCAGGTGCGCCCGATCGCGTCACGGGTCTTCAGGTCGATCTTCGGCCCGTAGAAGGCCGCCTCGCCGGGCATCTCGGTGAGCTTGAGTCCGCTCGAGCGCGCGACGTTGCGCAGTGCATTCGTCGAGTACTCCCAGAACTCGTCGGAGCCGATCCACTTCGACTTCTCGTCGTCGCGCATCGACAGCTCGAGCTCGAAGTCGTCGAGGCCGAAGTCGCGCAGCATCGAGATGACGAAGTCGAGCACCTTGGCGACTTCTTCTTCGAGCTGTTCAGGGGTGACGAAGAGGTGCGAGTCGTCTTGCGTGAACCCTCGCACCCGGGTGAGTCCGTGGAGTGCGCCCGAGAGCTCGTTGCGATACACGGTGCCGTTCTCGGCCATCCGGATCGGGAGATCGCGGTAGCTGCGACCGCGTTCCTTGTAGATGAGGATGTGCATCGGGCAGTTCATGGGCTTCAGGTAGTAGTCCTGGCCCTGCTTCGTGATGTTGCCGTCGGCGTCGCGCTCCTCGTCCATGCGGATGGGCGGGAACATGCCCTCCTTGTAGGTGACGAGGTGATTCGACTGGAGGAAGAGATCCTCTTTCGAGATGTGCGGCGTGTAGACGTAGGTGTAGCCGCCCTCGATATGACGACGACGCGCGTGCTGCTCCATCTCCATGCGCACGGTGCCGCCGCGGGGATGCCAGACCGAGAGACCGGAGCCGATCTCGTCAGGAAAGCTGAAGAGGTCGAGCTCGCGCCCGAGCTTGCGGTGGTCGCGCTTCGCGGCCTCTTCGAGCCGGAGCTGGTAGGCGCGCAGTTCGTCTTTGCTCGGCCACGCGGTGCCGTAGATGCGCTGCAGCTGCGGATTCTTCTCGGAACCGCGCCAGTACGCCGCAGCGATTCGAGTGAGGGCCCAGCCGTTGCCGATCATGCGGGTGTTCGGCAGGTGGGGTCCGCGGCAGAGGTCTTTCCAGATGGTCTCGCCGGTCTTCGGGTCGACATTGTCGTAGATCGTGAGCTCGCCAGCGCCGACCTCGACCGACTCGTGGTCGTCGCCGCTCGACTCGCCATGTCCGGCAGAGCCCTTCAACCCGATGAGTTCCAGCTTGTACGGCTCGTTCGCAAGCTCGGCGCGCGCCTCGTCGTCGGTGACGACTCGGCGCATGAAACGCTGACCGGCGCGCACGATACGCGACATCTCTTTATCGAGCGCTTTGAGGTCGTCGGGCGTGAACGGCTCGGCGACGTCGAAGTCGTAGTAGAAGCCGTCGGTGACGGGTGGGCCGATGCCGAGCCGGGCCTCGGGATTCACGGACTGCACCGCTTGGGCGAGCACGTGCGCCGCGGAGTGACGCAGGATGTTCAAGCCGTCGGGCGAGTCGATCATGACCGGTTCGACCACGTCGGCGTCGGTGACCGTCGTAGCGAGGTCCTTGAGCTCGCCGTTGACGCGCATCGCGACAACGGATCGGTCGGTGAAGAGCTCGAAGCCGTCGGCCACCTGATCCACTCCTTGCATTCGGTCGGAAGAACTCTTCAACTGTAGTCGCCGCACGAGAGCCCGCCGGGCAGTTCGGTGCTGCCCCGGAGGCGTTCATCGCACCACCGTTCTAGAGTTTTCCTCATGAACGAGACATCGAATGACCTGGGCTCGCGGAGCGAGTTCGATGAGCGCATCATCGAACTCGCCGACTTCGAGCCCGACGTCCGCCTCGAGGACTGGGCCGAGAAGTACCGGCTCGGGGAACTCGCCGTCGGTCCGATCTTCTGGGCCCCGATCGAGCTCCTGTCCCCCACGCGCACCATCGGCACGGGCCGAACGAACCTCACGCTGATCCGGCCCACCATCCTGCAGACCGATGCCGCCACACCCTATGCGGGCTTCGACCGACGCGAGTCGCCCACGCGCAACCCCGCGGTGTCGATCCACTTCGAGCCGGCCGCGTACGGCGTCACCGGGATCGGCACCTACGTGTGCACCTTCTCCATCGAGGCATTCGGCCGCGCGACCCTGAACGCGAGCGGTTACGCGGCATCCGGAACCGTGGTGGGCGGCGGGCCCCGGAGCGTGAACGGCAAGCAGACCGTGAGCATCACGCTGAAGAACCTGCCGGCTTACGGCGGCTGGGTCGCCATCGAGCAGACAGCGGGCGAGGCGTGGTCCTGGTACTCGACGCGCATCTCCTATCCCCCGCTCGTGTTCGAGCAGGTGGGATGACGCGCGCACGCCGCAGCTCCACCGCGACGAGGTCGCCGAGAAACGATGAAAGCCCCGGCGGGGCCGGGGCTTTCATGTGGTGGGCGATACTGGGATCGAACCAGTGACCTCTTCCGTGTCAGGGAAGCGCGCTACCGCTGCGCCAATCGCCCAAGTCGAGAATGGAAGTTCTCAGCTTGGAGGTGGATACGGGATTCGAACCCGTGTATACGGCTTTGCAGGCCGCTGCCTCGCCTCTCGGCCAATCCACCGTGTCTGGGTTCACCACCAAAAGAACAGGAATCGGGCTTTCGCCCGATCCTGATCAGAGCGGATGACGAGATTCGAACTCGCGACCCTCACCTTGGCAAGGTGATGCGCTACCACTGCGCCACATCCGCATTGCCCGCGTTTTTGCGTGCAGAGAGACTCTAACCGATTCTCTGAACGATTCACAAACTGACGGGGTCGCGGGGTGGATTCGCGCCGGTCACGGCCGGAATCGGGGGGTACTTCCCGGGCGTGTCGACGTGCCGCGGAGCCCTCGTTCGGGCACGCGAACCGGCACCCCTCGGCTCGATGTGCATTCGCCCCACCGGGTCGGCTAGTATCGAGTCCGCGGTCACCGATTGCGACCGCCAACCCACATGGGCGATTGGCGCAGCTGGTAGCGCGCTTCCTTCACACGGAAGAGGTCGTCGGTTCGAGCCCGGCATCGCCCACGAAAGCCCCCTCTCCACAGGGGGCTTTCTTCATTTCCGGATGCACCTTCCGAGCGCCGGCGGTTCGCCCGTTGTGGCGCCTCCGAGCCCCGACTACCGTGTGCTGTGAACACGCGACGATGCGAGGGGGAACCATGTCTGGCGAGGTTTCGTTCATCGAGTTCGGTGCAGCGGATGCCATGACCGCACGCAGCTTCTACGGAAAGCTCTTCGGCTGGTCGTTCGAGTCGGGGCCGGGCGGCGACGGCTACGCCGTCGACGGTGCCGGCGTGCCGGCCGGCGTGCACGGCGGCGACCCCGGGGCGGCCCCGTACGTCTTCTTCAGGGTCGACGACCTCGACGCCGCCGTGGCGACCGTCGAGCGGCTCGGCGGCACCGTCGAGTCCGTCGATGGAGCCGACGATGCGGCGGCTGTCGCGATCTTCGGCGAGTTCAGGCTGTGCCGTGATGATCAGGGCTCGCCATTCGGTCTCCACCGGCCGCCGCGGGCCTGACCTGCTGCAGCGAGTCTCGAGGTCAGCGCCAGCCGTAGCGCGCGTCGAGCGCCGCGGCGACGAGACGGTACCGTTGCGCGTCGAGCGATGCGGCCTCGCGCCGCATGCCGCCCGCACGCACCCGGAAGACCCGGTCGATGCGCGCCCAGCTCGCGCGCCCCTCCGCGTCCCACGCTCCATCGCCCAGCGCGACGAAGTCGCGGTCGACGTCGTGCGCCTTGCTCGTCAGCTGAACGGCGAGGTAGTCGCCCGCGCCCGATGCTGCGACGATCACGACCGGGCGGTCCTTGCCGCGGCCGTCGTTCTCCTCGTACGGCACCCACGTCCACACGACCTCGCCGGGGTCGGGTTCCCCATCGCGCGAGGGCGCATAGCCGAGCCGAACGCCGCGCAGCTTCCGTGGATCCACCTCGATCGTCGCCGACGGCCCGGCCTGCCCCGGTGAGAGCGTCTCGGTCGAGACGAGCGGACGCACCGGCGCATCCGCCCGCTTGGTCGACCCGCTGCCGAAGAGTGCGCCGACGACACGGCTGAGGGCGGTGAGGAAGCGGCTGGTGTCTGACACACCGGCACACTACCCCACCGCCCTCGCGGCCCGATCGGTCCGTCAGGCCCGATCGAACAGATCGATCAGACGGTCTCGAGCTTGTACGCGTCCTCACCGTGCACGACGGTGTCGATGCCGGCGATCTCGTCTTCGTTGGTCACGCGGAAGCCCATCGTCTTCTGGATGATGGTGCCGATGACGTACGTCACCACGAACGAGAACACGAGCACGGAGAATGCTGCGATCGCCTGAACGAGGAGCTGCGTCGGGTCGCCGCTGTAGATGAGACCGGTCCCGTTCGCGAAGATGCCGAGGAAGAGCGTTCCGATGAGTCCGCCGACGAGGTGGATGCCCACCACGTCGAGAGAGTCGTCGAATCCGAACTTGAACTTGAGGTCGATCGCCAGCGCGCAGACGGCACCGGCGACGAGGCCGAGCACGATCGCCCAACCCGGAGTGAGGAAGGCGCAGGCCGGCGTGATTGCGACCAGACCAGCGACCGCACCCGAGGCTGCGCCGACCGAGGTGGGCTTGCCGTCCTTGATCTTCTCGACGAGGAGCCAGGCGAGCAGGGCAGCCGCCGGTGCAGCGAGCGTGTTGATCCAGGCGAGCGCTGCGGTGCCGTCCGCCGCGAGCTCCGAGCCGGCGTTGAACCCGAACCAGCCGAACCACAGCAGGCCCGCGCCGAGGAGCACGAAGGGCGGGTTGTGGGGCACGTGGGCGCCCTTCGAGAACCCGACGCGCTTGCCGAGCACGAGCGCCAGGGCGAGTGCAGCCGCACCGGCGTTGATGTGCACCGCCGTACCGCCGGCGAAGTCGAGTGCGCCGACCCCGAAGAACTCCTGCATGCCGTACGTGATCCAGCCGCCGTACGCGAAGCTGCCGTCATCTGCGAGGCCGAAGTTGAACACCCAGCTGGCGACCGGGAAGTAGACGATCGTCGCCCAGATGGCGGCGAACACCATCCAGGCGCCGAACTTCGCCCGGTCGGCGATCGCACCCGAGATCAGAGCGACCGTGATGATCGCGAACGTCGCCTGGAACGCCACGAAGGCGAGCGGCGGGTACGCGGCGCCTTCGGGAGTCTCGAGGAGGCTCGTGAGTCCGAGCGCCGACCAATCGATGGCGAACGGTGCCGAGAGGCCATCAGCCGACGGGAAGGCGATCGCGTAGCCGTAGAGCACCCAGAGCACTCCGATGAGGCCGATGGCGCCGAAACTCATCATCATCATGCTGATGACGCTCTTGGCCTTGACGAGACCACCGTAGAAGAATGCGAGTCCCGGCGTCATGAGCAGCACCAGTGCAGCCATGATCAGCAGGAACGCCGTGTTGCCTTGATCCATCTCGAACCTCTCTCGGATTTCAGGGGGAAGCCTGTGCGCCCCAGTTTCACGAGGCGACGTTTCCGAAGGGATCGTCTGTTGTTTCGAGTTGGTTACGTCGTCGGCCGCCAGGTAAACAGCACGTTTCGTACAACGGGGCAACGCGTGGGAATCGCCACGCATCGCCGCCTCAATCGTGCGGCGGCAGCTCGCCCGTGGTCAGTGCGATCATGCGCGACATCGCACGCAGGTACTTCTTGCGGTAACCGCCCGACATCATGTCGTCGGCGAAGACCTCGTCGAGCGGCAGGCCGCTCGCGATGATCGGCACCTCGGCGTCGTAGACACGGTCGATGAAGGCGACGAGACGCAGCGCCGCGTTCTGATCGGTGAGCTCGTGCACCCGCTCGAGGGCGATGAACTCGAGGCCGGCGACGAGCTTCACGTACTTCGAGGGATGCACCGTCGCGAGATGATCGATGAGCTCGTCGAAGCCGTCGAGCGAGACCCGATGGCCGCGAGCGGCAAGTGCGGCTGCGGTGCGGGAGACGTCGGCGTCGCCCGCGAGCGACTCGGCGTGACCCTCGGTGTCGCGGCGGCGGTAGTCGAGCCCATCGATGCGCAGCGTCTCGAAGTTCGACGAGAGGGCGTGGATCTCACGGAGGAAGTCGCTCGCCGCGAACCGGCCCTCGCCGAGCGCGTTCGGCGGCGTGTTCGAGGTCGCGGCGACGCGGGTGCCCCCCGCCATGAGCTCGCCGAGGAAGCGCGTCATGAGCATCGTGTCACCCGGATCGTCGAGTTCGAACTCATCGATGCAGACGAGCTTCGCGCCCCGCAGCAGCTCGACGGCCGGCTGGTAGCCGAGCGCGCCGACGAGCGCCGTGTACTCGATGAAGGTGCCGAAGTACTTCGGACCGTGCGCCACGTGCCAGAGAGCGGCCAACAGGTGCGTCTTGCCCACGCCGAAGCCGCCGTCGAGGTAGACACCCGGCAGCTCGATGCGCGCAGGGCGCTTGCGGGAGAAGAACCCGCCGGGGCGTTGCGCGGCACGCCAGGCACCTGCGAACTCCTTCAGCCGTTCGAGCGCCGCCTGCTGCGACGGGAAGTCGGGATCGGGCCGATACGACTCGAACGACGCGTGCTCGAACTGCGGCGGCGGCGAGAGCTCCGATGCGATCTCGGCACCCGAGATCGACGGGTTCCGTTCGACGAGACGAACGAGGGCGTGGCTCGATGCCGTGGTCATGCTGGAGGAGCTCCCGTATTGCATCGGATGACCGGCGTACAGACTTCGCCCGTCGCGCCGCGTAGATTCGTGGGTGGACAGGTGATCAGCCTAGTCCGATCCCTCGAATCACCCCGCCCGACCGGGCGATCCCTGGAGGTACTCATGTCCGCCGAGTTCGACTCAGCAACGAAGCTCGCCGAGTACGCGCATCCCGAGCGTCTCGTCACGACCGGATGGCTCGCCGAACACCTGGGTGAACCCGGGCTCGTCGTCGTCGAGTCCGATGAAGATGTGCTGCTGTACGAGACCGGGCACATTCCCGGCGCCGTGAAGATCGACTGGCACACCGACCTCAACGATCCAGTGGTGCGCGACTACATCGGCGGCGAGCAGTTCGCCGCGCTGCTCGGTTCGAAGGGTATCGCCCGAGACACCACCGTCGTGATCTACGGCGACAAGAACAACTGGTGGGCCGCATACGCCCTCTGGGTGTTCACCCTGTTCGGTCACCGCGACGTGCGTCTCCTCGACGGCGGCCGCGACCTCTGGATCGCCGAAGGTCGTGAGTTCACGACGGATGCCCCCGAGGTGACGCCGGTCGACTATCCCGTCATCGAGCGCGACGACCGAGCGGTGCGCGCGTACAAGGACGACGTGCTCGCGCATCTCGGCAATCCGCTCATCGACGTGCGATCGCCCGAGGAGTACAGCGGCGAACGCACGACGGCGCCGGCCTACCCCGAAGAGGGTGCCCTGCGCGCCGGTCACATCCCCACTGCTGCGTCCGTGCCGTGGGCGCGCGCCGCGGCTGCCGACGGCACGTTCAAGACCCGCGAAGAGCTCGACGCCATCTACCGCGGGGAAGTCGGACTCCAAGACGGCGACGACATCGTCGCCTACTGCCGCATCGGAGAGCGGTCGAGCCACACCTGGTTCGTGCTGAACCATCTGCTCGGTTTCGAGAAGGTTCGCAACTACGACGGATCGTGGACCGAATGGGGCAGCGCCGTGCGAGTGCCGATCGTGACCGGCGTCGAACGCGGAGAACTCCCCCGCCACTGAGCGGAACGACGGGTGGGCCGCGCTGGTCATGGGAGAATGAAGCCGATGGACGCGACGACCCTGCCCGCACGACTCACCGAGACCCGCGATGACTTCCTGGCGCTCGGTGTGCGCGACCGCCTGCAGTTGCTGCTCGAGTTCTCGAACGAACTGCCCGAGTTGCCCGAGCGGTATGCAGACCATCCCGATCTCTTCGAGCGGGTCGAGGAATGCCAGTCGCCCGTGTTCATCTTCGTCGAGGTCGACGACGGTCGCGTGCACCTCTACGCCACCGCTCCAGCCGAATCACCGACGACGCGCGGCTTCGCCTCGATCCTCGCGCAGGGGCTCGACGGGCTCAGCCCGCAGGAGGTGCTCGACGTGCCGGCCGACTATCCTCAGTCGCTCGGACTCGCCGAGGCGGTCTCACCGCTCCGCGTCCGCGGCATGACCGGCATGCTCGCCCGCATCAAACGACAGCTGCGCGAGCGACTCGCCGCCTGAGCCGTCGATCGGCGCCCGGTCCGGCCCGACTCAACCGGCGATCTGCGCCTCATCGTCGCGGCGGGCGACCCCGTCGGCGTGGCGCGCCAGCCAGTCGCGCACGAGCCCGACCCATCGTTCGGGATCGTGATTCCAGAGCTTCGTGTGCCGAGCCCCTTCGAACTCCTCGAACTCGATCAGGTCGGGCCGTGCCGCCGCGAACCGGCGCGATCCGTCGATCGGCACGAAGCCGTCGTCGACGCTGTGCATCAGCAGCATCGGCACGTCGAACTCATCAGCGCGGGCGACGGGGTCGAGCTGCTCGACGTCGATCGGAGCGGCGATCCCGGTGAGACCGGCGCCGAACGGCCCGCCGAGCACCTGCACGACGAGGTCGCCGAGCTCCGACGGCATCCGGTTCAGTCGCCCTTGGAAGCGGAGGATGTCGGCCCAGTCGATCGCCGGGGAGTCGAGCATGACCCCGACGAGACGCTCTCGCACCTCAGCGGAGCGCAGCACGGCCTGCAGCGCGATCGCCCCGCCCATCGACCAGCCCATGAGCACGACCTGCTCGGCGCCGTGCTCGACGGCGAACCGCGTCGCCGCGACCACATCGGCCCACTCGGTGCCGCCGAGCCCGTACCTTCGGTCCTCGCTCTCCGGCGCTTCGCCGTCGTTGCGATAGGAGATCAGCAGCGAGTTCCAGCCGGCGGCGCGAGCCGGCTGCACCGCGCGAAGCGCTTCAGGGCGCTTGGCGCCCCGACCGTGCACCTGGATCAGCCATCGCGCCGAGGCATCCGCCGATCTGATGAGCCAAGCAGGAGCCGGACCGAGCTCGGTCTCGACCACCACGTTCTCGTAGGGTGCATCGAGTTCCCACGGGCCGAGATGGTAGTAGCCGTCCATGCGACCACGGGTTGCTCGATCGAGCCGCCCGAAGTCGACGGAATCGATCGATCGACGAACCTCGCGCCCGGTGTCTTCGATGACGCCGCCGAGTCGTGCATGGCCGGCGTCGTGGTCGAACCAGATCCCGTACCTGCCCTGCATACGGGTCTCGTCGGAGCCCGCGAGCGTGATCTCGCCGCCGGCCAGGTCGACGCGGATGATGCGCACGTCCTCCTCGCGCTTCTCGGGTGGCGTGACCACCTTCCGCGCGAAGTACACCGCTGCGGCGCCCGTCACCGCGCCGATCGTCAGCGCCACGAGTCCCACGGCAGCAGCCGCGATCCCGATGGCCGCACCGGCCGCGCGCGTTCGCCCCATTCGTTCCTCCCGAAGAGTCACCGTTCGGAGTGCTGCGGCGTGCCGCCGACGTCCCCCGTAGTCGAGACTCTAGTCTGCACTCGTGCCCGACTCAGCGCCTCCGCTCCCCGCAGAGTTCGCGGCTGCCCTCGACTCGTTGCGTGCAGCCGTTCCCAGAGCGGAACTGCGCATCTCCGAGATTCCGGCACCGGGATCGCTCGCACCGAACGCCGTCGCCCTCTCGGCGGATGTCACTCCGAGCCGCCACGACGATTCCGAGCTCGGCACCGGTCGATTCGTGCTGCTGCACGATGCCAGCGAACCCGAGGCATGGGGCGGCAGCTTCCGGGTCGTCTGCTTCGCCCAGGCACCGCTCGAGACCGACATCGGCCTCGACCCGTTCCTCGCAGACGTCGCATGGTCGTGGCTCGTCGACGCGCTCGACGCCCGAGGCGCGCGTTACATCGCCGCGTCCGGCACCGCGACGAAGATCCTCTCCACCGGATTCGGGGAGCTCGCCCGTCAGGGCGACGGCGCCCAGATCGAGCTGCGCGCCTCCTGGACCCCGCTCGACGCGGCGATCGGCCCGCATGTGGAAGGCTGGGGAGAATTGTTGTGCATGCTCGCAGGGCTTCCGCCTCGGTCGGAAAGGGTGACCGCCCTGCCACGTCGGAGGTCGAACCGTGGATGAATTCCAGGTGATCGAAACCCCCGCCGCCTTCGACGAGGCGGTGCGGCGGCTACTCGATGGAACGGGCCCGATCGCCGTCGACGCGGAACGAGCGAGCGGATTCCGCTACTCGCAGCGGGCATACCTGATCCAGATGTACCGGCGTGGCTCCGGGACCTTTCTCTTCGACCCGCCGCAGATTCCCGACTTCTCCGAACTCCAGGCCGGCATCCACGCCGAGGAGTGGGTGCTCCACGCCGCCAGCCAAGACCTCGCCTGCCTCCGCGAGGTCGGGCTGGATCCCGACCGCATCTTCGACACCGAGCTCGCGGCTCGACTGCTCGGCCTGCCACGTGTCGGCCTGGCGTCCGTCGTCGAGGAGCTGCTCGACATCAAGCTCGCCAAAGAGCACTCCGCATCCGATTGGTCGACGCGGCCATTGCCGCAGTCGTGGCTGAAGTACGCTGCGCTCGACGTCGAGCTCCTCGTCGACGTGCGAGAGAAGCTCGGCGTCAAGCTCGTCGAGACCGGCAAGGCCGAGCTCGCCGAGGAGGAGTTCGACGCCGTACTGCATCGAGCCGCCAAGCCGCCGGCTGCAGAGCCGTGGCGTCGCCTCTCCGGCATTCACGCCATGCGGAGCCCGCGCAACCTCGCCGTCGCCCGCGAGCTCTGGCTCTCACGCGACGCGCTCGCGACGGAGCTCGACGTGGCGCCCGGGCGCCTGGTACCGGATGCCTCGCTGCTCGCCGTCGCCCGATCGTTGCCGTCGACCCGTCGAGCCCTCGCCGACCTGCGCGAGTTCAACGGCCGCGCGAGTCGCACCGAGCTCGATCGCTGGTGGAGCGCCGTCGAGCGCGGGCTGACGACGACCGAGCTGCCGGCCGTTCGGGTGCCGAGCGACGCGCCGCCGCCGCCGCGCGCATGGGCGGCGAGACATCCCGATGCGGATGCCCGTCTGCGCCTCGCGAAAGTCGCGGTCGCAGAGGCCGCCGAAGCGCTCGACATGCCCGTCGAGAACCTGCTGACTCCCGACCACCTTCGTCGGGTGGCCTGGACGCCACCCAAAGAGACGACGCCGGCATCGATCGGTGAGGCACTGCTCGCCCTCGGCGCTCGTCACTGGCAGGTTGCGGCAACCTCACAGTTAATCGCGGAAGCATTTGTGGAGGCGGCACAATCCCTCGAGGACGCCACCTCCGACGCTTCGTAGGTTCCGTCAAGCGATACAGCACCTCCGCAGCGGCATTCGTAGGATCGAAGCATCCTGATCGAAAGTGAGCTGCAGCGTGGCTGATCAAGCTGAAGTCGTGTTCGTCGACGGGGTCCGCACCCCGTTCGGCAAGGCCGGCGACAAGGGCATGTACTGGAACACCCGAGCCGACGACCTCGTCGTGAAGGCGATCGTCGGACTCCTCGAACGCAACCCGAACATTCCGAAAGACCGCATCGACGATGTCGCGATCGCAGCGACGACCCAGACCGGCGACCAGGGGCTGACGCTCGGCCGCACAGCGGCCATTCTCGCGGGTCTTCCCAAGACCGTCCCGGGCTTCTCGATCGACCGCATGTGCGCGGGAGCGATGACGGCGGCCGCCATGATGTCGGGCTCGATCGGCTTCGGCATGTACGACCTCGCAATCGCCGGTGGCGTCGAGCACATGGGCCACCACCCGATGGGCTCCGGCGTCGACCCGAACCCGCGATTCCTCAGCGAGAAGCTCGTGGGCGAAGATGCACTCGTCATGGGCGCCACCGCCGAGCGCATCCACGACCGGTTCCCGCAGCTCACCAAGGAGCGCAGCGACCGCTACGCCCTGGCGAGCCAGCAGAAGACGGCGGCCGCCTACGCCGCGGGCAAGATCCAGCAAGATCTCGTGCCCGTCGCGATCCGCACCGAGCAGGGCTGGGGCCTCGCGACGCGCGACGAGGTCATGCGTCCCGAGACGACGCTCGAGGGACTCGCGGGCCTGAAGACGCCGTTCCGGCCGCACGGCCGCATCACCGCGGGCAATGCCTCGGGCCTGAATGACGGTGCGACCGCGGCGATCCTCGCCTCCGGCGCCGCAGCGAAGGAACTCGGCCTCGCTCCGAAGATGAAGCTCGTGAGCTTCGCCTTCGCCGGTGTCGACCCCGAGATCATGGGCATCGGCCCGATCCCCGCGACCGAGAAGGCGCTGCGCAAGGCGGGCCTCACGATCGCCGACATCGACCTGTTCGAGATGAACGAGGCATTCGCGGTGCAGGTGCTCTCGTTCATGGACCACTACGGCATCGCCGACGATGACCCCCGCGTCAACCCCTGGGGCGGCGCCATCGCCGTCGGTCACCCGCTCGCCTCCTCGGGCGTACGCCTCATGAACCAGCTCGCGAGCCAGTTCACCGAGCGGCCCGACGTGCGCTACGGCATCACGAGCATGTGCGTCGGCCTCGGCCAGGGCGGGACGATGATCTGGGAGAACCCGAACTTCAACAAGAAGGCGAAGAAGGCCTGATGACCGACTACACGAAGATCGATTTCGAATCCCTCGCAGCGCTGTCGGACGATGAGGTCGTCACGCACTCCTTCGTGCGCGACGTGCCGCTGTCCGGCGGCAAGACGCTCGCACTCCTCACCCTCGACAACGGTCGCGACCATACTCGCCCCAGCACCCTCGGCCCGGTGTCGCTGCTCGAGTACGCGACGACGCTCGATGCCCTGAAGGCCCGCGCCGCCGCCGGCGAGATCCACGCCGTGGGCATCACCGGCAAGCCGTTCATCCTCGCGGCCGGCGCCGACCTGTCGAAGGTCGCCGAGATCCCTGACCGTGAGACCGCCCGCAAGATGGGCCAGCTCGGCCACTACGCGCTCGGCAAGGCATCCGAACTGGGCGTGCCGTCGTTCGTGTTCATCAACGGGCTCGCGCTCGGTGGCGGTCTCGAGATCGCATTGAACGCCGACTACCGCACAGTGGATGCCTCCGTGCCGGCCGTCGCGCTGCCCGAGGTCTTCCTCGGCCTCATCCCGGGATGGGGCGGTGCCTACCTGCTGCCGAACCTCATCGGCATCGAGAACGCCCTCAAGGTCGTCATCGAGAACCCGCTGAAGCAGAACCGCACGATGAAGGCCGACGACGTGATGGAGCTCGGCATCGCCGATGCCAAGTTCGCCTCGGTCAGCTTCCTCGAGGACTCCATCGCATGGGCCGACGGGGTCGTCTCCGGTCGCATCAAGGTGAAGCGCCCCCACGAACCCGGCAAGGTCGAACGCCTCGTCAAATGGGACGCCGCGATCGCCATCGCCACCAAGATGCTGAAGAGTCGCATCGGCTCCGTACCGCGGTCGCCGTACGCCGCGCTCGACCTGCTCAAGGCAGCGAAGAGCGGCACGAAGGCCGAGGGGTTCGAACGCGAAGACGAGGTGCTCTCCGAGCTCATCGTCGGCGACCAGCTCCAGGCATCCATCTACGCCTTCAATCTCGTGCAGAAGCGTGCGAAGCGCCCCGCGGGCTCACCTGACAAGGCCCTCGCGAAGAAGGTCACGAAGGTCGGCGTGCTCGGCGCCGGATACATGGCGAGCCAGCTCGCCCTGCTCTTCGTGCGTCGTCTGCGCGTGCCCGTCGTGATCACCGACATCGATCAGGCTCGTGTCGACAAGGGCGTGGCCTACATCGCCGAGGAGATCGACAAGCTGCTCGAGAAGGGCCGCATCTCCCGCGACGAATCGAACCGCCTGAAGGCACTCGTGACCGGCACCACCGACAAGTCGGACTTCGCCGACTGCGACTGGGTCATCGAGGCCGTCTTCGAAGAGCTCGAGATCAAGCAGAACGTCTTCGTCGAAGTGGAGCAGTTCATCTCCCCCGAAGCGGTGCTCGCCACGAACACGTCATCGCTCTCAGTCGAGCAGATCGGCGCGAAACTCGCACACCCCGAACGGCTCGTCGGGTTCCACTTCTTCACCCCTGTCGCGGTCATGCCGCTGATCGAGGTCGTGAAGACGCCGCACACCGACGAGGCGACGCTCTCGACGGCGATGGTCGCCGCCAAGAACCTCCGCAAGAACGCGGTCATCACCGCCGATACCCCGGGGTTCGTGGTCAACCGCCTGCTCGCGGTGCTGCTCGGCGAGGCGATGCGCGCTGTCGACGAGGGAACCTCCTTCCAGACCGTCGACGAGGCGATCGCGCCGCTCGGTCTACCGATGGCACCCTCGGCGCTGCTCGATCTCGTGGGTCTCAAGGTCGGGGCGCATGTGCTCGACACGCACCACGCCGCGTTCCCCGAGCGGTTCTACCGCAGCGAGAACCTGCACAAGCTCGCCGAGTACGGCACCCTGCTCGAGAAAGACGACAAGGGCAGGGTCAAGGGCTTCGACAAGGGCGCACTGAAGATCGTCGCCGGCGGCAAGACCGCCCGGTCGACCGACGAGATCCTCACGGCGTTGCAGGACGGCCTCGCCCAGGAGGTGCATCTCATGCTCGAGGACGGCGTCGTCGCGGCCGCTGAAGACATCGACCTGTGCATGTTGCTCGGCGCCGGCTTCCCATTCCAGATGGGCGGCTTGACTCCGTACCTCGACCGAGTCGGCGCATCGGAGCGGGTTTTCGGCGACACGTTCCACCACCCGACCGTGAAGGGCGTGGGCGCGTAGGCGCAGCCTCTCGAAGCAACGCAACCCGAGGGGGCGCCGTCCGCAGCGCGGACGGCGCCCCCTCGGCGACTCGCCCCTCGGCGACTCGCCCCTACGGTGAGTACACCCGGCGTGGCTCCCGGATCTCGGCGGCCTCACCGAGGAGCCCGGGTGCCAGTCGGCGATGAACGGCGGAGAGCGGCGGCCAGATGACCCGCCCGAGCGCCCGCTCATACTGCACGAACGTGGCGAGCGAGATCCGGCCCTCGGTTGCCCGTACGACGAGATCGGCACGCAAGAACCACGAGCCGCCCTCCAGCCGCACCCAGTCCTCACCGTGCTCGGCGATCCGCCATCCGGCGACGGTGTGCGGCGATCGTCCCCGGCTCAGTCGAATGCCGAGCAGGCCGCGCCAGATCAGGCGCTCAGTGAGCGTCGGGATATCGCCGAACATCGCCCTGGCCCACTGTTCGGGAGTCGCGACCACGTCGGTGGCCATGGTGAACGCGTCCGCGTAGTCGGCGTCGGGCAGTGAGCTCGCAGCGCGATCGGGCTCGGGAACCTCGGGCATGCCGACACGACCCCGAACTACGGCCGGACCGCTTCTCCGCTCGGTCGATCGGGAACGCTGCCACGCACGTTCCCACTGCCGGGTGAGCGCCGGGTAGACGATGAGGTGACGGAACGGTGCGATCGCCGCCAGGTAGAGCCGCCCGAGGAGTCCGTTCGGCTTCACGAGCGCTGCCATGCGCAGCTCGTATTCGCCGCCCGGGCCCGGCACCCAGCCGAGGTGCATGATCGTATGCGCCGTCGTGTTCGCCATCTCCTGTGCGCACTCGTGCTCGAGTTCGTACACCGTGGCGAACGGCCTGAGGTCGATCGTCGGCACCCCTGCCGCCGCGCGGAGTTCGTCGGGCAAGCGATCTCGCAGAGACTGCACGCGGGAGCCGAGGCCGGCCGCCGGCGTGTCCAGTCCGAAGATCGCGCCGAGCTTCCATCGCAACGCGAAGAGGAATCGGACCGGCACGGAAGACCCTGCGGGTCCGTCGGATGCCTCGATCGCTGCGAGCATCCTGTCGAAGTCACCTGAACCGGCACCGGGCGTGCGGAAGGCCCACACGTCCGCCACTCGGAAGTCGCCGGCGAACTCGTGGATCCGCCATGGCCGCAGGGTGTGGGCGGAAGCAGGCAGCCTCATGACCGTGTCACCTTCTCTCTCGTTATACGCATGCGTACAACGAGAGGGTAACACCATTGTACGATGGCGTATATCCGAGAGTGGGAAGCGAGGTGGACGATCGTGGGCGCACTTCGCACACCGCGTGAGGACTGGGTCGAGGAAGGGTTGCGCGTGTTGGCGGCCGGCGGCGCGGATGCCGTGCGCGTGGAGGCGCTGGCCAAGAACCTCGGGGTCACCAAAGGTGGTTTCTACGGATACTTCGCCGACCGTGATGCGTTGCTCGAGGCGATGCTCGACTCCTGGGAGCGGGAGAGCACCGATGAGGTGATCGACCGGGTCGAGCGCGAGGGCGGCGACCCGAAGAGCAGGATTCAGCGGGCAGGCGAACTCACGTTCTCGAACGACCGCCTGCTGCCCATCGACCTCGCGATCCGCGACTGGGGCCGCCGCGATGCGGATGTAGCGAAGCGTCTACGACGGGTGGACAACCGACGCATGGACCTGCTCCGGGAGATGATCGGCACATTCTGCACCGACCCCGACGAAATCGAGGCACGGAGCCTGCTCGCGTTCTGCCTGGCCATCGGCGAGCAGTTCCTCGCCGCCGATCACGACGGGCGATCGCGCGCCGAGGTTCTCATCCGGGCAGCAGACCTCCTGCTCGACCGCACGCACGCCCACTGACCGCGGAAGCGGATCGCGACGCGAGCGGGGCGACGCGGAGAGAGGTCACTCAGCGATCCGACGAGACGATCGAGTTCGAACCGGTATCCGCGGAGACCGCGCGTGCATGCGGCAGCTTCGAACCGAGCACCATCGCCGTGACGTCGCGGGCGATGTGCTGGGGGGTCAAGCCGACCCGTTCGAGAATGTCGGCGCGAGATCCGTGCTCGAGGAATTCGTCGGGCAGACCGAGCTCGGTCACTGCCGTGTCGACACCCGCTTCGCGCAAGTCCTGCCGGATGCGCGTACCGATGCCGCCGACGCGGATACCGTCTTCGATGCTGACGACGATGCGGTGCTCTGCGGCGAGATCGACGAGGCTGCGCGGAACCGGCACGACCCAGCGCGGGTCGACGACCGTGGCACCGATCCCCTGCGCCTCGAGCCGCTCGGCGACCTGCAACCCGGTATCGGCCATCGGCCCGACCGTGATGATGAGCACGTCCTTGCGATCGGACTCGGCGAGCACATCGACCCCGTCGTCGGTGCGCCGCAGCGCATCGAAGTCGGTGCCGACGGTGCCCTTCGGGAATCGGATGACCGTGGGACCGTCGTCGACGAGTACGGCCTCGCCGAGTTCCTCGACCAAGCGCACCGAGTCGCGCGGTGCCGCGATGCGGATGCCGGGCACCACCTGCAGAATGGAGAGGTCCCACACCCCGTGATGGCTGGGCCCGTCGGGTCCGGTGACACCGGCTCGGTCGAGCACGAAGGTGACGCCGGCCTTGTGCAGGGCGACATCCATCAGCACCTGATCGAAGGCCCGATTGATGAAGGTGGCGTAGACGGCCACGACCGGGTGCAACCCGCCGAATGCGAGCCCGGCCGCGGAGGTCGCCGCGTGCTGTTCGGCGATGCCGACGTCGAACACTCGACTCGGGAAGCGCTCGGCCATGCGATGCAGCCCGGTCGGGCGCAGCATCGCCGCGGTGATGCCGACGAGTAGGTCGTTGCGCTCGGCGAGGTGCATCAGCTCATCGGCGAAGACGCTCGTCCACGATGGCGCCGATGCGGTCTCGAGCGACTCCCCCGTCTCTGGGTCGATCTGGCCGACGGCGTGGAACTGGTCAGCGGCATCGCGACGAGCAGGTTCGTAGCCTCGACCCTTGTCGGTGATGGCGTGCACGATGACGGGCGCGCCGTAGTCCTTCGCCTGCCGGAGCGCTTCTTCCATGGCATGCTCGTCGTGCCCGTCGATCGGGCCGATGTACTTGATGTCGAGGTTCGAGTACAACGCCTCGTTGCCCGTGAACCTGCTGAGGAACCCGTGCAGACCACCACGCACACCGCGGTAGAACGCACGAGCGGGCGCGCCGAGCCGGTCGAAGGCCTGACGACTCGAGAGGTGCAGCGAACGGTACGTCTGCTTGGTCCGCACCGTGTTGAGGAAGCGTGCCATGCCTCCGATCGTGGGGGCATAGGAGCGGCCATTGTCATTGACGACGACGATGAGCTTTCTCGTGTTGTCGTCGGAGATGTTGTTGAGCGCCTCCCAGGTCATGCCGCCCGTGAGCGCGCCGTCGCCGACGACCGCGACGACGTGACGGTCGTGCTGTCCGGTCATCTCGAATGCCTTGGAGATGCCGTCGGCCCACGACAGCGAACTCGAGGCATGGGAGCTCTCGACGATGTCGTGCTCGGACTCGGCGCGCTGCGGGTAGCCCGCCAGACCACCCGTCTGGCGGATACTCGAGAGATCGCGTCTGCCGGTCAGGAGCTTGTGCACGTACGACTGGTGCCCGGTGTCGAACACGATCGAGTCGCGCGGCGACTCGAAGACCCGATGGATGGCGATGGTCATCTCGACGACGCCGAGATTGGGCCCGAGGTGCCCGCCGGTCTTGGAGACCGACTCGACGAGATACTCCCGGATCTCGAGCGCGAGCTGGTCGAGCTGTTCGGGACTCAGCGCATCGAGATCACGTGGTCCCGAAATCGTCTCGAGCAGGGTCATTCGTCTTGCCTCCGGAGAATCGCGGGCGCTGCCGCCGAACGGAACGAGTCTACGCCGGGCTCTCTGGGAACCCGGGCAGAGATCGGGGCGATCGGCGAAAACGCCGACCGCCCCGATTCCCGCGTGATCGCTCAGACGAGCGAACGCAGTACGTACTGCAGGATGCCGCCATTGCGGTAGTAGTCGGCCTCACCAGGCGTGTCGATGCGGACGACCGCGTCGAACTCGACCGTCGCCTTGCCCGGCGCCGAGTGCTCACTCGGCGTCGCGACGACGTGCACGGTCTTCGGTGTGACGCCCTCGTTCAGCTGTTCGAGGCCGCTGATCGAGACGACCTCGGTCCCGTCGAGCCCGAGCGATGACCAGCTCTCGCCCGCCGGGAACTGCAGCGGCACGACGCCCATGCCGATCAGGTTCGACCGGTGGATGCGCTCGAAGCTCTCGGTGATGACCGCCTTGACACCGAGGAGGCTCGTGCCCTTGGCCGCCCAGTCGCGCGAGGAGCCCGATCCGTATTCCTTGCCGCCGAAGATGACGAGCGGGGTGCCCTGCGCCTGGTAGTTCTGGCTCGCGTCGTAGATGAACGACTGGGGTGCCTCGGCTTGCGTGAAGTCGCGCGTGTAGCCGCCCTCGACGCCGTCGAGGAGCTGGTTCTTCAGGCGGATGTTCGCGAAGGTGCCACGGATCATGATCTCGTGGTTGCCGCGACGCGAGCCGTAGGAGTTGAAGTCCTTCCGGTCGACGCCGTGCTCGGTCAGGTAGTGACCAGCGGGGCTGTCGGCCTTGATCGAACCGGCGGGGCTGATGTGGTCGGTCGTGACCGAGTCGCCGAGCTTCGCGAGCACGCGCGCTCCGACGATGTCGGTGACCGGCGTCGTCTCCATCGTCATGCCGTCGAAGTACGGGGGCTTGCGCACGTATGTCGACTCGGCGTCCCATTCGAAGGTCGCGCCCGTGGGTGTCTCGAGGCTGCGCCAGCGCTCGTCGCCCTCGAACACGCTCGCGTACTGGTGCGTGAACATGTCGGTGTTGATCGAGGTGTCGATCGTGTGCTGCACCTCTGCGGCGTCGGGCCAGATGTCCTTCAGAAAGACGTCGTTGCCATCGGTGTCGGTGCCGAGCGCGTCGATCTCGAAGTCGAAGTTCATCGAACCGGCGAGGGCGTAGGCGATGACGAGCGGAGGACTCGCGAGGTAGTTCATCTTCACGTCGGGGTTGATACGGCCCTCGAAGTTGCGGTTGCCCGAGAGCACGGCGGTGACGGCCAGGTCGCTCTCGTTGACCGCGGTCGAGATCTCATCGATCAACGGCCCCGAGTTGCCGATGCAGGTGGTGCAGCCATAGCCGACGGTGTAGAAGCCGAGCTCTTCGAGGTAGCTGGTCAGACCGGCCTTCTCGTAGTAGTCGGTGACGACCTTGGAGCCCGGCGCGAGGGTCGTCTTCACCCATGGCTTGGCCTTCAGGCCCTTCTTCGCCGCGTTGCGGGCGAGAAGCCCCGCCGCGAGCATGACCGAGGGGTTGGAGGTGTTCGTGCACGAGGTGATCGCCGCGATCGCGACGGCACCGTGGTCGAGCGTGAACTGCCGACCGTCTTCGAGGCGGACCGATGTCGGGTTCGACGCGGTCGCCGGCGCGTGGCTGCGGTGGTGGTGCTCGTGCTGGCTGTGCTCGTCTTCGGGCGTGTTGCCGGGCGGGTCGGATGCCGGGAACGACTCAGCGCCCTCGAGGTCGACGAGGTCGTGGTCGACGGTCGCGTAGTTCAGCAGGTCCTTCTCGAACGCGCTCTTCGAAGCCGAGAGCTCGATGCGGTCCTGGGGCCGCTTCGGGCCGGCGATCGAGGGCACCACGGTGCCGAGGTCGAGCTCCATGTACTCGCTGAACACGGGCTCGGTGTCGGCATCGTGCCAGAGCTTCTGCACCTTGGAGTACGCCTCGACGAGCGCGATCTGCTCGTCGCTGCGGCCGGTGAGCCGAAGGTAGTCGAGGGTGACGTCGTCGATCGGGAACATCGCGGCGGTCGAACCGAACTCGGGGCTCATGTTGCCGATGGTGGCGCGGTTGGCGAGCGGCACGGATGCCACGCCCGAACCGTAGAACTCGACGAACTTGCCGACGACGCCCTGCTTGCGGAGCATGTCGGTGATCGTGAGCACGACGTCGGTCGCCGTGACGCCAGTGGGGATCGCACCGGAGAGCTTGAAGCCGACGACCTTCGGGATGAGCATGGAGACGGGCTGGCCGAGCATTGCCGCCTCGGCCTCGATGCCGCCGACGCCCCAGCCGAGCACGCCGAGGCCGTTGACCATCGTGGTGTGCGAGTCGGTGCCGACGCAGGTGTCGGGGTACGCACGCAGCGCCCCGTCGACGGTGCGGGTGAAGGTGACCTTCGCGAGGTGCTCGATATTGACCTGGTGCACGATGCCGGTGCCCGGCGGCACGACCTTGAAGTCGTCGAACGCGGTCTGGCCCCAGCGAAGGAACTGGTAGCGCTCACCGTTGCGCTCGTACTCGATCTCGACGTTCCGCTCGAGTGCGTTCTCGGTGCCGAAGAGGTCGGCGATCACGGAGTGGTCGATGACCATCTCGGCGGGCGCGAGCGGGTTGATCTTGTTGGGGTCTCCGCCAAGGGCGACGACCGCCTCGCGCATGGTGGCGAGGTCGACGATGCAGGGAACGCCGGTGAAGTCCTGCATGACGACACGTGCGGGCGTGAACTGGATCTCGGTGTCGGGCTCGGCCGTCGGCACCCACGACCCGAGAGCTTCGATCTGCTCCTTGGTGACGTTCTTGCCGTCTTCGGTGCGCAAGAGGTTCTCGAGCAGCACCTTGAGGCTGAACGGCAGCTTCTCATGACCCGGCACGGTGTCGAGCCGGAAGATCTCATAGGACTTGTCACCGACGTGGAGCGTGTCCTTCGCCCCGAAACTGTTCACTGCAGACACGATGTCCTCTCCTTCGCGGATGCCGCCGGACAGGCGGGCGGCACTCCATCTTCTCCGTCGGACATGGGGCTGTTCCAGCAAGGGTAACCTAAGCGCCTCACCGGCGGACAGACCTCGCACGGTGTGCGAATTTATCTCGACGTCGAGATAACTCTATCACTCGGCAGCGCGCGCCGATGACGGGTAGACGGCCCGCACGACGAGCCAGGAGAACACCAGCACGAGCGCATACAGAGGGACGCCCATGAGCAGCCTGGTCGCGCCGAGCGCCTCGATGTTGTCGACGAGGTAGAACGGCAGTTGCACCGCGAGGCGCGCGACGAACAGACCCACCCAGACGAGCGTGAGGAACTGGGCGGCGCGGTACTTGCGCTTGTCCTGCTTCCACGCGACGCCGTCACCCATCAGGAAACCGACGATGAGGCCGATGGCAGGCCAACGCACGAGGAGGGACACGACGAGCGCGACGGCGTACGCGGCGTTCGTGAAGAATCCGAGCACGTAGTTGTCGCGCGCGTTGCCCGACCAGAGCGCGAGTGCGGCGGAGGCGAGCACGCCGATGAGGCCGGCGATGGCCTGCGTCGGCTGCCCCTTCGTGATGAGCCGCGCCACCGTGAAGACGACGGCGAGACCGACGGATGCCGCGAGGGCGGGCACGAGCGCCGCCTGGGCCTCTTGGCCGGCGAAGCTCGTCAACCCGCTGTAGACCACGAGGAACACGAGCCCGGGCAAGAGTGCTTCAAGGATGCCGCGCACCCCGCCGACCGCGGTGAGCAGGTCTCGTGCGCTCAGCTTCTCGTCGCGCGCGAGGGCACCGAGCCCGCTCTTCTCGGCGGCCGCGGCGAACTGCCGGCCGAATTCGCCGGCGTCTGCGACGGGCCGCTGGCGTTCCGCGGCGGGATCCACTCGCTCGCCATCGTCGGGTCGCGAGGGCCCAGGGGCATCCGTCATCGCGGTCACACGGTCGGAGCGCCCGCGGAGGACGCGGGCATGCGAAGCGGGATGAGGTCTCGCGGCGGCATCGGCGTGCTGCCGCGGACGACGACGACGGAGCGGAAGAGGTCTTCGATCTTGGCCGCGGCTTCGGGGTCGACCGCCGCCTCACCGGCGATCACGCCGCGCAGGAACCAGCGCGGGCCGTCGACGCCGACGAAGCGAGCGAGCCGCATCTGACCCTGCTGGCCGCCCTCGCCCGCTGCGACGGGGATCTGGGCGAGCAGCTCGGGACCGAAGGTGCCTTCGCGGACGGTCGTGGTTCCACCCTGGCGTGCGATCTGATCTGCGATCTGCGCGCGGATCTCGTGCCAGAGGCCGCTCGATCGCGGTGCCGCGAACGGCTGCACCTGCAGGGTCGAGTTCGCGTAGTCGAGGCCGATGGCCACGACCCGCTTGGTACCCTCTTCGACCTCGAGTCGGAGGTGCAGGCCCTCACGCGGGAGCACCTTGACCCCACCGAGATCGACGTACGGACGCACGGGGTTCGCCTCGGACTCATCGAAGGGACCGGCGATCGCCCGGTCATCGGGTGCGGACTTGGGCTGTTCGGCGGGAATCTCGCCGTTGTTCTCGATGTCGCTCACGCGTTCACTCCTGACTTGTGCTCGCCGAGACCGGTGGAACCGAACCCGCCATCGCCGCGCAGACTGCCGGGCAGCCGGTCGACCTCGACGAACCGCGCTCGACTGACGGGCATCACGACGATCTGGGCGATGCGGTCGCCGGCCTCGATCGTGTACGACTCTCTCGCATCGGTGTTCAACAGCGAGACCTTGATCTCCCCGCGGTAGCCGGCATCGACGGTGCCCGGTGCGTTGACGATCGTGATGCCGTGCTTGAAGGCGAGACCCGAGCGCGGTACGACGAACGCGACGTAGCCGTCGGGCAGGGCGATGGCGACACCGGTTCCCACCGTGGCGCGCTCACCGGGTGCGAGCACGAGGGACTCGGCGGCATGGAGGTCGGCGCCGGCGTCGCCCGGATGGGCGTAGTCCGGCAGGCGGTCGGCCGTGATCAGCACATCGACGGAATCGGTCACTGTTCGAGGGTAGTGCAGAAGTCTGGTCGAATAGAGCCATGCCCGACTACCGCGAGAAACTCTGGCCGACGCCCTGGATCTACGTCGCGAGCCTGCTCCTGATCCCCGCCAGCATCCTCGTGCTGGCACCGGTCTCCCTGCCTGCCGGGATCATCACCGGTGTCGTGCTGTACGGCGCGCTGGTCGCTTCGCTCAGCGTCACGGCCCCCGTGGTGGAGGTGTCGGAGCGGCGGTTGCGCGCGGGGCGCGCGTCGATCTCGCTCGATGACACCGGCACCGCCGTGGGGGCGACGGATGACGCGGCGCGCGTCGAACGCGGTACCGGCCTCGATGCGCGCGCGTTCCTCGTGATCCGCGGCTGGGTGCAGCCCGTCGTGCGGGTGCCCATCACCGACGCCGCGGATCCGACGCCGTACTGGCTGGTCTCGACGCGTCATCCGAAAGAACTGGCCGCCGCGATCAATGGATCACGACGGCCTGAGCTTAATGAGCCGGGCGTCTAGGACGCGCACTCCAAGCAGATCGGTCCGAGCTTCGTCTCGTGGTCGATCTGCGAACGGTGCTTCACGAGGAAGCAGTTCACGCAGGTGAACTCGTCAGCCTGCGGCGGAAGCACCACGACGTCGAGTTCGACGTCGGAGAGATCGGCACCAGCGAGGTCGAAGCCACCGGGGTTGTCGGCGTCATCGACATCCACTACGCCCGACATCTTGTCGGGGACGCGCTCCTTGAGGGCCTCGATCGACTCAGAGTCGTCTTCGGTCTTCCTCGGTGCGTCGTAATCCGTTGCCATTCCCATCCATTTCCTCATCGCCGAAGATTCGGCGGCCATAGTCTGCATCAAAACGGTTGCGTAAGCAAACCACTTCTGCGGCGTTCTCTCAGCTGCTTCGTGCTCAACTTCCGCCGCGCCCGCCCTATTCCCGCGACCACGCATCGGAACATGGCATCCTTGGGCGGAGACGAAGGCACGGAAGGGCTTGTCGCGATGCAGGAACTCAAGGTAATCGGAGTCGAGAACGGCGCGTTGCTCGCCGCATCCGACGATGGCGCGCGCTTCCGGATCGAGATCGATGAAGTACTGCAATCTCGCATCCGGCAGGCACAGCCCGAGCAGCACGCCGGGCCGAAACCCTCGCCGCGAGAGGTGCAGGCGCACATCAGGGCCGGCATGTCCGCCGATGAGGTGGCCCAGGTCACCGGTGCGGCCATCGATTACATCCGCCGTTTCGAGGGCCCGGTGCTCGCCGAGCGCGAACACATGGTCACCTCGGCCCTCGCGGTTCCGGTCCACGTCACCGCCGAGGTCGACCCGGCCGACGAGCAGCCGACGTTCGGCGGCGTCATCCGTGAGCGCCTCTCGCAACTGGGCGCACATGGCGAGCGCTGGGCGAGCTGGAAAGACGAGGAGCGCGGCTGGATCATCAAGCTCGAGTTCACGGCCGAAACCATCGACCACGACGCGCGCTGGAGCTTCGAGCCGCGAAAGCAGTCGCTGCAGCCGCTGAACTCCGAGGCGATCACCCTCTCGCAGCAGGGTGAGATGAAGGGCGGCCTCATCCCCCGCCTGCGCGCGGTCAGCCCAGAGTCCGAAGAGTCGCGCTTCGACAGTGGAGCCTTCACCTTCGAAGAGCCCGAACACGGCGACTTCGACACGGCGCCGCATCTCGAACCACTCCCGTACGCACGAAGCCAGGCATCGAGCCCGGCAGCAGCACGCGCCGCGATCAAGCGAGCGGATGAGCCCAGACAGACGCTCGGCGAAACGGCCGACCTCCTCGAAGCCCTTCGCCGTCGTCGCGGCGAGCGTGAGGCTGCGAGCAGCGAAGCGGAGCAGCCGCCCGCTCCGCTTGCGCCCGCTCCCGTGCAGGAGTCCCCGGCACCGGAACAGCCGGTCGAGGAGAAGCCGGGTACGGCCGCCCGGAGCATCTGGGGCGGCAAGGCCTCCGCGAGTCCTCCAGGGGCGCGCAACGGCGCCAAGAAGGGTCGCGCTTCGATGCCCAGCTGGGACGAAATCGTCTTCGGCGCGCGCACCGACGACGACCTGGCCTGACACCGCCACGCAGACACGGGTCCGCAGCCACTCGGTGGCCGTGGGCGAACGCCGTCGTGCTCATCGCACGGCGGCGTTTCGCGTGCCGCAGCACGATGCTATTATCGAACGTATCTTCGAATCGATGAGGTGCCCATGTCGCTCGTCCGTGAGTTCGTGGAGTTGTGGACGAACGACGTCGGGCTTCCGCAGCGACTCGTCTGGCGCGACCGCCGCTACCGTGTGACCGATACGCCGACGACGCTCGTCGGCCAGTGCGACTGGTGGGCGCCGATCGCACACCACGATGTCTCGCCTGGCCGTGCGCCGCTGCAGATCGCGGGTTGGCGATTCCAGGCCACTGCCGACGACGGCGAGAGCCATGTCTTCGATGTGCAGCGCCACGACGACCGCTGGCAACTGGTGCGGGTGTTCGACTGACTATTCCTGGTCGGAATCGGCGCGCCGGGTGTCGTCGACGCGTTCGGGTTCGGGTTCGGGCGCATGGCCGGCGAGACCGGCCGTCGTCGAGCGAGTCTTCGGCCGTCGAAGCCACAGCATGAGCACCCCGCCGACGATCAACCCCCAGAACGCCGACCCGATGCCGGCGACGACCACTCCAGATGCCGTCACGAGGAACGTGCCGATCGCAGTGATGCGTTGGGCTGAGTCTTCGAGCGCGCTCGTCACGGAGGCGACCAGGGCGCCGAGGAGCGCGAGCCCGGCGACAGCCGTGATGATGATCGGCGGTGAGGCCTGCACGACCGCCGCAGCGAGACCGGCACCCGCACCGAGCAGCAGGTAGACGATGCCGGAAGTGAGGGTCGCCACCCAGCGCCGCTTGGGATCGGGGTTCGAATCGGGGCTCGCCATGATCGCGGCGGTGATGGCGGCGAGGTTGATGGCGTGCCCACCGGCGAATGCCGCAGCAACCGACGCCGCGCCTGAGGTGACGAGTACCGGACGAGGAGGAAGGCGGTAGCCGAAGGTCGACATCACCGCGAACCCGGGCACGTTCTGGCCGGCCATCGTCACGATGAAGAGCGGCAGACCGAGGCTCACGATCACGAACGGGTCGAAGATCGGGGCGACGAACTCGAGTTGCGGCCGCACTGCCTCGCTCTCGAGCACGGCTGGTCCGGCGATCAGCCCGATACCCACCACGGCGACGAGCATCGCAGCCGGCACCGCCCATCGCGGGGCGAGGCGCGCGAATAGAAGCCACACGAGCACCATCGGTATCGCGATCGCGGGCTGTTCGACGGCCGCGAACACGGGCGCGACGCAGATCGGGAAGAGGATGCCGGCGAGCATTGCACTCGCGATCGGCTTCGGAATGCTCGTGATCGCGCGGCCGAGTGCCGGCCACAGGCCCGCGAGTACGATCAGCACTCCGCAGACGATGAAGGCGCCGATCGCGGCTGCGAACTGCTGCGTCGTGGCGGCAGCTGCGACGAGGAGCGCCGCGCCCGGTGTCGACCATGCGAAGGAGACCGGCATACGGGTGACGAGCGGCAGCGCGATGCACGTGAGCCCGGTCGCGATACAGAGCGCGAACAGGCCGGATGCCGCCTGCGTCTCGTTCGCACCGACCGCGAGCAGGCCGGCGATCACCAGTGCGAACGAGCTCGCGAAGCCGGTGATGGCCGCGATGACTCCCGCGACGACGGTGTGGAAAATGAGCCGTGCTCGCTCTCGCCGGCGACTACGCCGACTTCTCGGCGCGACGCGGCTTGTGCTGCACGATCGTGGGAGCGGCGTTGTCGAGCACCGCGGCCTTCGTCACGACGACCCGCGCAACACCCGCCGAAGAGGGCACCTCGAACATGATCGGTCCGAGCACCTCTTCCATGATGGCGCGGAGTCCGCGAGCCCCGGTCTGGCGAAGCACCGCGAGGTCGGCGATGGCCTGCAGCGCCTCTTCCTCGAAGTCGAGCTCGACGCCATCGAGCTCGAACATGCGCTGGTACTGCCGCACGAGCGCGTTCTTCGGCACCGTGAGGATCTCCATGAGCGCCTCGCGATCGAGCGGCGTCACGGTCGCGACGACGGGCAGACGGCCGATGAACTCAGGGATGAGCCCGAACTTGTGGAGGTCTTCGGGCAGCACCTCGCTGAAGATGTCGGCCTCGTCTTCCTTGTTGTGCAGCGGTGCGCCGAATCCGATGCCGCGCTTGCCCGCACGGGAGGAGATGATGTCTTCGAGGCCCGCGAATGCGCCGGCGACGATGAAGAGCACGTTCGTCGTGTCGATCTGGATGAACTCCTGATGCGGGTGCTTGCGCCCGCCCTGCGGCGGCACCGATGCGACCGTGCCCTCGAGGATCTTCAGGAGCGCCTGCTGCACGCCCTCGCCCGAGACATCCCGCGTGATCGACGGGTTCTCGGCCTTGCGCGCGATCTTGTCGACCTCGTCGATGTAGATGATGCCGGTCTCGGCGCGCTTGACGTCGAAGTCAGCGGCCTGGATGAGCTTCAGCAGGATGTTCTCGACGTCTTCACCGACATAGCCCGCCTCGGTGAGCGCCGTGGCGTCGGCGACGGCGAACGGCACGTTCAGCTGCTTCGCGAGCGTCTGAGCGAGGTAGGTCTTGCCGCACCCGGTCGGGCCGATCAGCAGGATGTTGGACTTGGCGAGCTCGACGTCGTCGCGGGCGTCGGCCGAGGTCAGCGTCGTGCGCGCGCGAACACGCTTGTAGTGGTTGTACACCGCAACGGCGAGGGCCTTCTTCGCAGCCTCTTGGCCGATCACGTACTCTTCGAGGAATCCGAAGATCTCTTTCGGCTTGGGCAGCTCGAACTCGCCCGCCTCGGTCTCGCCGGCCTCGGCAAGGCGCTCTTCGATGATCTCGTTGCAGAGCTCCACGCACTCGTCGCAGATGTAGACGCCGGGTCCGGCGATGAGCTGCTGCACCTGCTTCTGGCTCTTTCCGCAGAAGGAACACTTGAGCAGGTCGGCGCTCTCTCCGATGCGTGCCATCGAAACCCTCCCTGTCGACGAGTCTGTTCCGAGCCTAGCCCGAGATCGGGCCGATCGAGCGTAGCCTGCCGGATTCGACACGCCCTGCGGTTCGCCGGCCGCGAACCGTGCCGTCAGTCGAGCAGGTGGCGCAGATAGCGCCGCGGGTCATCGAGGTACAGGCGCCAGTGCGATACGAGCTCGAGCTCCTCCCACGTGGTTTCGCGGATGCCCCACTCCCCCAATTCGAGGATCGTCGCACCGGGAACCGATGCGAGCACCGGCGAATGCGTCGCGCAGATCACCTGCGTGCCGCGCGCGACCATGCGATCGAGCCCGGCGATCCATCCCAGGATCGAGGAGAACGACAACGCCGCCTCTGGCTCGTCGAGGCAGACGAGACCGGCGAGGTACTGCGGATGGTTGAGCTTGTTGTCGAGCAGGTCGTTGAATGACTCGCCATGACTCATCGAATGCAGGTGCTGGTCGGGACTGCCGGGCAGCCCCTCGAGGTAGCTGTAATAGCCGTGCATGGTCTCGGCGCGGAGGAAGAACCCCCACTTGGGCGCCGACGGGCTGCGTTCGATGCGCAACCATTCAGAGAGCGGCGACTCGCTCGGGCGAGTCGACATGCCGCCGTTGTTGCTGCCGCCCTCGGGCGGCAACCCGTAGGCCGTCGCGATGCCCTCGAGCAGCGTCGATTTGCCGCTGCCGTTCTCGCCCACGAGGAACGTCAAGCCCGGCGGGAAGTCGATGCCGCCGTCGCCGATCAACTGATCGATCGCGGGAATGCTCGCCGGCCAGGCGACACGGTCGATCGCGGCATCCGGATCCAGCGAAACGCGGCGGATGGCGCGGCTGTCGTTCAGCCAGTCATCCGCCGCGTTCACGGTTCGCGTTACCGCGTGATCGCCGGAAGGCTCTTGCGCGAGGTGAGCACCTGGTCGATGAGTCCGTACTCCAGCGCTTCGGCCGCGGACAGGATCTTGTCGCGGTCGATGTCGGTGTTGACCTGCTCCTGCGTGCGGTTCGAGTGACGCGAGAGCGTCTCTTCGAGCCAGCCGCGCATGCGCAGGATCTCGGCCGCCTGGATCTCGATGTCTGAGGCCTGGCCATGACCGGCCTCACCCATCGCGGGCTGGTGGATCAGGATGCGTGCGTTGGGCAGCGCGAGGCGCTTGCCGGGCGTGCCTGCAGCGGCGATGACCGCCGCCGCCGACGCGGCCTGGCCGAGCACCACCGTCTGGATGTGCGGGCGGATGTACTGCATCGTGTCGTAGATCGCCGTCATCGCGGTGAACGAGCCACCGGGAGAGTTGATGTAGAGGATGATGTCGCGGTCGGGGTCCATCGACTCGAGCACGAGCAACTGCGCCATGATGTCGTCGGCGGATGCATCGTCGACCTGCACGCCGAGGAAGATGATGCGGTCCTCGAAGAGCTTCGCGTAGGGGTCTTGGCGCTTGTAGCCGTAGGCCGTGCGCTCCTCGAAGCTCGGCAGGATGTAGCGCGAGCCCGGTGCCTGGACGCCGTTGAAGGCGGTGCCACCGAAAGCAGGGATGTTCATTCGCTCGTTCTCTCTTCTCTCGAGTGCCTACGCCTGGGTTCCGCCGCCGCCGGCGACGTCGAGCGCCGATTCGCGGATGTGGTCGACGAAGCCGTACTCGAGGGCCTGCTGTGCGTTGAACCACCGGTCGCGGTCGCCATCGGCGTTGATCTGCTCGACGGTCTTGCCCGTCTGCGCCGCCGTGATCTCAGCGAGGCGCTTCTTCATGTCGAGGATGAGCTGCGCCTGCGTCTGGATGTCGCTCGCGGTACCGCCGAAGCCGCCGTGCGGCTGGTGCAGCAGCACTCGGGCGTTGGGGGTGATGTACCGCTTGCCCTTGGTGCCGGCCGTGAGCAGCAGCTGCCCCATCGAGGCGGCCATGCCGATGCCGACCGTCACGATGTCGTTCGGCACGAACTGCATCGTGTCGTAGATCGCCATGCCCGCGGTGATCGAGCCGCCGGGCGAGTTGACGTAGAGAAAGATGTCTCTCTTGGCATCTTCTGCGGCGAGGAGCAGGAGCTTCGCAGCGATCTCGTTGGCGTTCTCGTCGCGCACCTCGGAACCAAGCCAGATGATGCGGTCTTTCAGCAGTCGATCGAATACACCGGTGCCTGGTGTCGGTTCGGCCATGTGTCGCTCCGTTTCCGTTGTCGCGTTCACTCGAATCTATCCGGTGCAACGCACGCGAACGGGACTGTTCGCCCTAGGCGGATGCGGCGAGCTCTGCGGCGTATGCGGCAAGCGACACGCGGTAGCGCTGGAGGTGCGGCGCGAGGGCCGCGAGGGCGTCGGATGCCGCGCGGCGGGCGTCGCCGGCATCGACCAGCGCGAGGGCGCGGAAGGCGACGACGGCATCGAGCAGTTCGCCCGCGTCGGGCTCGATCGCGTCGAGCAGCTCGATCGACTCGAGCGGCCGACCGAGGTTGCGCAGCGTCGAGGCCAGTTGGATGTGCGCCTGCACTCGCGCGGAGCCGGCGAGGCCGTTCGCAAGCGCTGCACGGTAGAGCGGTTCGGCTTCGGCTTCGCGACCCGCCGAATCGCGTGCGCCCGCTCGTTCGAACATCGCGAGGGAGTCGCCGTCGGGCCGTTCGGAGGCGAGCGCATCGATGCGACGGATCACCTCGTCGTCGTCGAGCTCCCCCGCGTTCGCCCACACGGCGTCGACTCGGTGCTGCCAATCCGACATGTGCATCTCCTCAGACGACGAACGGGGCCGGGCGATGTGCCCGGCCCCGTTCGAGGGTTCGATCTCCGACTATTCGGCGTCGGCCTTCTTCGTTGCGCGCTTCTTCGGCGCGGGCTTCTCAGCGGCCTCATCGGCGGCGTCGGCCTTCTTCGTCGCGCGCTTCTTCGGCGCGGGCTTCTCAGCGGCCTCATCGGCCGGAGTCTCGGCAGCGTCATCCGCCTCGCCCTCGGCGGCGTCACCGACGGCCGTGAACTCGGAGAGGTCGACCGACTTGCCGGCGGCATCCGTGACCTTCGCCTTGCCGAGCGCGATCGCGAGCGCCTTGTTGCGCGCGACCTCGCCGACCATGGCGGGGATCTGGCCGTTCTGGCTCAGCGCCTGCACGAACTCGTTCGGGTCCATGCCGTACTGGGCTGCACCCTGCACGAGGTACTGGGTGAGCTCGTCCTGGCTGACCTGCACGCCTTCGGCTTCGGCGATCGAGTCGAGCAGGATCTGCGTCTTGAACGCCTTCTCGCTCGACTCGGCGACCTCTGCGCGGTGCTCGTCGTCTTCGAGGCGGTTCTCGTTCTCGAGGTGACGGTGCACCTCGTCGTCGATGACGGCCTGGGCGACCGGCACCTCGACGAGCTCAAGGAGCTTGTCGACGAGGAGGTCGCGGGCCTGGCTGCCCTGGCCGAAGGACTTGTTGCGTGCGACCTGCTCCTTGAGGCTGTCGGTCAGCTCTGCGAGGGTGTCGAACTCGCTCGCGATCTGCGCGAAGTCGTCGTCGGCCTCGGGAAGCTCGCGCTCCTTCACGGCGGTGACGGTGACGGTGATCTCGGCGGTCTCGCCCTCGTGGTCGCCGCCCAGGAGCTTCGACGCGAAGGTCGTGGTCTCGCCGGCCGACAGCGTGTCGAGCGCCTCGTCGATGCCTTCGAGCAGCTCGCCCGAGCCGAGCTCGTAGGAGATGCCGCTCGCCGTGTCGACCTCGGTCTCTTCGATCATCGCGACGAGGTCGAGTGTGACGAAGTCACCGGTCTTGGCGGGGCGGTCGACCGTGATGAGCGTGCCGAAGCGGCTCCGCAGGCGTTCGAGCTCTTCGGAGACCTCGTCGTCGGCGACCTCGACCGAGTCGACCGTGAGTTCGATGCCGTCGTAGGCGGGCAGCTCGATCTCGGGGCGCACGTCGACCTCGATGGCGAGCAGCAGGTCGCCGGAGAAGTCCTTGTCGCTGGGCCACTCGACGATGTCGGCCTCGGGCCGGCCCAGGGGGCGCAGCTCGTGCTCGGCCACGGCGGCGCGGTAGAACCCGTCGAGGCCCTCGTTGACGGCGTGCTCGAGCACGGCGCCCTTGCCGACGCGCTGGTCGACGATGGGCGGCGGCACCTTGCCCTTGCGGAAACCGGGCACGTTGATCTGCTCGGCGATGTGGCTGTAAGCGTGGGTGATGCTGGGCTTCAGCTCCTCGGGCGTCACCGAGATGGTGAGCTTGGCGCGAGTCGGGCTCAGCTTCTCAACCGAAGTGGTCGGCATGTGGAAGATCTCCTGTTGTGTGGAAGTTCGTGTCGAGTCGTGGAACTCGTCGGGGCGACAGGATTCGAACCTGCGACCTCCCGCTCCCAAAGCGGGCGCTCTACCAAGCTGAGCTACGCCCCGAGTCGCAACTCAACTCGTCGGCCCATCCACGCGGGCATGCGAATGCATGCGTCAGACGGATGAACCCGGGAAAGTCTACTGCACAGGGTGAGCTCGTCGTGATGCGCGCCTCGAGCCGCCTGCCGACTCGCGCTGTGGATGAACCGTTGACGGGTGCGGCGCGCATGGCAGAGTGTGCGCATGACCGACCTCTCCCCCGGTACCCGGAACGATCTCCGGCGCTGGCCCGCCAGTGCGGCGCAACTGATCGACACGACCCTGTGCCCCGCCTGCTTCAGCGCGCTGAGCTCGGCGATGTGTTCGACGTGCGGCCTCGATCTCGCGGTTCCGGCCGGCGCCGAGCTGCTCGCGGCAGGGCAGCGCGTCCACCAGGCCGAGGCGAGTCGGCAATCGGTGATCACGGGCATGCGCGCGGCGCAGGTATCGAGTGCGTCGGATGCCGCGGCCGCCCTCTCCGCGTCGATCACCGCCCAGGCGGCAGCATCGGCCGGCGCGGCGGCACCGGCGATCCCGGCTCCGCAGCAACCGGCCCCGACCACGGTGGTCGAGCCGGCGCAGCAAGCCTCGACCCAGGCCGCCGCGCCGGTCGGCGCGCCGACGCCGGCGCCTTCCGCGCCTGCTGCATCCGGCCGCTCCGGACGATCCGGCGTGCAGGTGCTGCTGCTCACGCTCGGCGTCGTGCTGATCTCGATCACGGCGATCGTCTTCCTCTTCGTCGCCTACCTCGTGGCGAGCCTCGAGGTGCGTTCGGTCATCATCGCCGCCGCCAGCGTGCTCGTGCTCGGCGTCGCCTGGCTGCTGCGGGCGCGACGCCTGCCGGGCACCGCCGAGGGGGTGGCGTCGGTCGCGATCGTGCTGCTGCTGCTCGACGTCTGGATCGTGCGGGCCAACGACCTGTTCGGCACCGAGGCATTGAGCACGGTCGGGTACACCGGCGGCGCATTGCTCGTCGTTGCCGCCGTGCTGCTGGGAGTACGGACGGTCAGCGGCATCCGCGTCGCCGGATTCGCAGCGGCCGCCCTGGCGCCGATCGGAGTGTTCCTGCTCGCCGGCGAGGCCGCACCGGAGGGGCAGCTCAGCACCCGCTGGTGGCTCGGGTCGCTCGCCGTCGCCGTGCTCGGCTCGGCAGCCGTGATGCTGCCCCGCATCGTTGAACGCATCATCCTGCTGTCGGCGGGGTTCACCGGCGGGACGATCGCCCTGGTCACGGCGTTCTGGGCGTTCGACGACGCACCGTGGCATCAGATGTGGACGTACCTCGCCGTCGCTGCGGCGTGGCTCGCGGCGCTCGTTGCTGTGCGCGTGCGCGGCGGCTTCTCGCCGGCATGGGGGCGCATCGCAGCACTGGCGTTCGGCCTCGGACTCGCGTTGGCGCCGACCGTCTCGATCGCGACCGAACTCGACTCCGAAGTCGCCCTCTGGCTCGCACCGGCCGCCGCCGGATTCGTCAGCTGCCTGATCGCGGCCGGCGTTCGCCTGCGCGGACAGCCGTCTCACGACTCGACGTGGGCCTGCGTCGCCGCCGTGGTCGTCGCCGTCGCGTCGTCAGTTCCGGCCGCCGTGCTCGGCCTGAGCGCCATCGCCGCCAGAGTCACGACGACCCTGCCGCCCTGGAACCTCGGCCTCGACGAGCCGCTCGACACCCTGGCACCCGACAGCGATCTCGCAATCGTGCTGGTGCCGTTCGTCGTCGCCATCGGCGCACTGGTTGTCGCAATGCTGATCCGTCGCGCCCGCACGCTGGCCGCGATTCCCATCGGGGCGTCGCTCGCCGGCGCCCTCGTCGCGGCGTCCGTGGCTCCGAACGTCACCGTCACCTCGTTCGGACTGCTCGCCGTCGCGGGCGGCGCTCTGGCGCTGGCGATCGTCCTCCGACGCTTCGCGCTGCCCGCACTGCTCGTGCCGCTCGTCGTCATCGGCGTCGCCGGCGCAGCGCTCGCCTGGTGCGTGGGCTACTCGAGCTCGGCGCTCTGGCCGTGGGTCACGGCACTCGTCGTCGTACTCGCGGTGATCGGCAGGGTGTTCTCGCGTCGTGTCTGGCCCGATGACGCCGGCGCGGCGATCGGCTCGGCGCATCTCGCGATCGCTTCCACGCTCGTCGTCGGCGCCGTGGCATCGGTTCCCTTCTGGATCACGGCCTCCGAAGTACGTCTCGCGGCATCGTGGACCTCCCCGTGGATGTGGCTCGCCACCACCACGGCAGCCGTGCTGGCCGCAGCCGCCGTGATGCGACGAGGTTCCACGAGCGATCGGCTCGCTTCGATCGTGCCGCTGTTCGCGGCATCCGTCATCTCGGGGTTCGCACTCTCCTTCGACACCGGTGCAGCGCTCCGCTGGTTGCCTGCGCTCGTGTTCGTCGTCGCGGGCATCCTGTGGGTCCGCGTCGGCTCCCCCACAGCGCTTCGCGTCCCGTTCGCCGCGGCGACGCCGCTCGCGCTCGCCGCCACGTCGGCGATCGCCGTCGAGCTGATCTTCGGGTCGGAGTTCGTGGCGATCGGCCTCGCCGGCGCCACGCTGCTCGGGGCTGCCCTTGCACATCTGGTACCGACTCGACGCGGTGCTGCGCGGCCGGTCTGGGCCGGCGCGGTCGGCCTCGCGGGTCTTGCCGCACTCACGACGACGATGACGAGTTGGCCGGCGGCGGATACGACCTGGCTCGCACTGCTGGTGCTGACCCCGGTACCCATCGTTCTCGCCGCACTCACTGGCGACCCGATCGCCGGTCAGCAGCCGGGCAGGCATCTCGCCTGGCTGAGCCTCGGGCTCGCTGTCGCGACGGTGTGGAGCTGGCTGGCCGGCGACGGGGTCGACAATGTCGAGGCGTACACGCTCCCCCTCGCCGCTGCACTCGCGATCACTGGCGGGCTCATCACCTGGCGGCGGCTCAACAGTGGCGCCCTCGGCGGCGGCCGCACGGCGCTGTTCGGTGCCGCGGCGGCGATCGCCGTACTGCCGAGTGTCGGATCGGCCGCCGAGTCCGAACTCCGCACACTGCTCCTCGCCGCGATCGGCATCGTGGTGGCGATCGCCGCGGTATTCCTCCCCGAGACGGCACGCGCCGTGCCAGTGCGACTCCTCGGGGTGATCTCCGGGTGGGCCGCCGTCACCGGCGCAGGCCTGGTCCGCGGGTCAGCCATCGCTCGTGACCTCGGCGACAGCGTGCTGCTCGTCGAGTTCTGGCCCCTCGTGGCCCTCGCGGCCGGCCTGGCGCTCGCGGTGATGTGGGTCAGGACCGAGTCGCACCCGGGTTGGGTCGGCGAGGCGATGCTCGCGGCATCCGTCGTGATCGCCGTGATTCCGACCCTGCTCGCCATCGTGGCGGGCGAGGCTTCCGCGCTGCGAGCCGCGGTGCTCTTCACGGTGCTCGCAGTGGCGCATATCGGCGCGTCGATGACGCACAGCCGCCCGTTCGCCGGACCCGAGTTCCGCTGGGCGACGCTCGGCGTACTCGTCGTCGGCGGCGTCTTCGGCCTCGCGTCGGGCACGGTCGATCCGTTCGACCTCATCACCGCACCGATCGGTCTCGCACTCATCGGCGCGGGATGGATCCGCATGCGCCGAGCCCCCGAGTCGGGCAGTTGGCCCGCCCTCGGGCCGGGCCTGGCCGTGCTGTTGCTCCCTGCGCTCCTCGCCGATTTCACCGACCCGCAGCTCTGGCGCATCGTCGCGCTCGGCGTCGTCGCGCTCGCCGCCGTCGTCGGTGGCGCGGTGCGTCGCCTGCAGGCACCCTTGCTGCTCGGCGGGGCCGTGCTGCTCGTGCACGCGATCGTGCAACTCTGGCCGTGGATCACCGCGCTCTACGAGGCGGTGTGGTGGTGGCTCTGGCTCGGCATCGCGGGAGTGCTGCTCGTGGTCCTCGCGGCGACGTATGAACGTCAGTTGCGACTGGCACGAGGCACGATCCGGTTGATCGCCGAGCTGCGGTAGCCCGCGACTGCGGGCCGAGCGTCACGATCGGCACTGCTTCGTGTACTACGATGATGCAGTGCCCGCGAGGGCGCACGGGGATGTAGCTCAATGGTAGAGCCTCAGTCTTCCAAACTGATTACGCGGGTTCGATTCCCGTCATCCCCTCCATCACCGGCTCTTGCGGTTCGTATCGACTCCGAGCCACGCCCTTCACCGGGCCCCCGTCGTTCACGGCGCGCGGCCGGATCTCGACCTGCATGAGCCGAGCCTTCCCTTCCTTGAAATACACCGGCATCCGCGTAGCGTTGAAGGAGACATACGTATCAGGGAAGGTGGACCACATGACCGACACCAAGACCGCTCCGAAGACGCCGAAGACCGGCGCGAACGCCGACGTCGCCTCGGGCGTCGCCCAGTTCCTCACGCCCGTCGTGCAGGAGCTCGTCGCCCTCGCCGTCAACGGCAAGCAGGCGCACTGGCACGTGCGCGGTGTGAACTTCATCGCCGTGCACGAGCTGCTCGACGTCGTCGTGGCACACGCGCAGGAGTGGGCCGATCTCGCCGCGGAGCGTGTCGTCGCGCTCGGCCTGCCGGTCGACGGCCGCCTGAAGTCGGTCGCCGACAAGAGCGGTGCCGCGAACCCGAAGCTCGGCTTCCAGCCCTACGACGAGGCGATCGCCGACGTCGTCGCGCAGATCGACCTCGCCGCCGAGAAGGTCGCCGAGGCGATCGAGGGCCTCGACGCGCTCGACCCGGTCAGCCAAGACGTCGCGATCGAGATCCGCCGCGGCCTCGACAAGGACCGCTGGTTCCTCTTCTCGCACGTCGCCGTGAAGTAGTCGCGATAGCGGCCTGACGGGCCCGGGTGCAGAATGCCGTTATGACGGCGGATGCATCCGGGCCCGTGTCGTCTGACGACGACGTCGCGCGACTCACCGACGCGCAGAAGTCGCTGCGCGCGCAAATGCTCGCGACCGAGCACTGGAGCCTGCTCGCATCGCGGAGCACCACGCAGAGCGAGGTACTCACCCGCATCGCGATCTTCCTCACCCTCGTCTCGGCCGGCCTCGTCACCCTCGGCGTGCTCGGCAATGCGACCGGGTTCCGCGGTTGGTTCGGCATCGCGGCGCTCGGGGTGCTGACGATGCTCGCGCTCCTCGGCGTCATCACCCAGTTGCGCGTCTTCAACACCGCCACCGAGGACCTCGCCTACGTGCTCGCGATGAATCGCCTGCGCGGCGCGTATGTCGATCTCGACCCCGGGCTCGAGCGCTACTTCGTCACCGGCACCACCGACGACGAGGCAGGTGCAGTGCGAACCTACTTCCCGTTCGCCGCGCGAGGCCGGTCGCAGGTCTTCGGCAGCTCGATGATGGTGATGCTGGTGGTGAACACCGCGCTGATCGGGCTGCTGGTGGGAGCGGTCGGCTTCGCGATCATCGGATCGATCGGCTGGTCGATCTCGCTCGGCGCCGTCGTCGCGCTGGCGTCCTTCACGCTCTGGATGCGGTTCGGCTACCGCAGCTACCGCTTCGTGATGCAGGCGCATGAGCCGCTCCGTCGCAGCAGCGGCGGTGACGGCTGACGAGACGTCAGCGCTGCAGCCAGGTGAGCACCGCGAGCACCCGGCGATGATCGGTGCCCGAGTCTTCGAGGCCGAGCTTCTGGAAGATCGAGGTGACGTTTTTCTCCACGGCGCCCACGCCGATGAACAGCTGCGTGGCGATGCCGGCGTTGGTTCGCCCCTCGGCCATGAGCGTCATCACCTCGCGCTCGCGGGGCGTCAACGTCTCGAGCGGGTCGCTGCGTCGGGCGAGCAGCTCGCGAACGACCTGCGGGTCGAGTACCGTGCCGCCCTGGCTCACCCGTTCGACCGCGTCCTCGAGTTCGTCGAGTGAGGCGACACGGTCTTTCAGCAGGTACCCCATGCCGCCCTCGCCCGACGAGAGCAACTCGTGCGCGTACGTGCCCTCGACGTACTGGCTGAGCAGCAGCACGCCGAGTTTGGGCTTGCGGCGACGCAGTTCGATTGCGGCACGCACGCCTTCATCACGAAACGTCGGCGGCATCCGCACGTCGAGCACGGCGAGGTCGGGGTCGGTCTCGTCGATCGCGGCCACGAGCGAATCGGCCTCGCCGTACGACGCGACGGTCACGAACCCCGCCTCATCGAAGAGACGCACCAGCCCCTCACGCAACAGCACGGAGTCTTCGGCGAGGACGATGCGAAGCGGCCCGCGGGCGAGGTCGGTCATGACCTCAGGGTAGCGGCGGGCGACCGACTGCCCGGGCCGCGTGTTCGGGATCTCGATACGGCCCTGGCGGGCCTCCTCGATCGACGGTGCGGCCCTGGTGTGCCTACCCGATCGGCGAACGGGCGAGCGGGGTGTACGGGATGTGCGCACCGATCGTGGTCGGGCCGCCGACGGGGCTGTCGATGATGAGCACGCCGCGCAGCCCCTGCACGCGCTCGTTGAGGCCGGCGAGTCCGTGTCCGCTCGTCAGCGTCGCGCCGCCGCGCCCGTTGTCGGTCACCCAGAGGTCGATCCAGTGCCCCGTCGCGCCGGTGTCCCTGGTCGAGACGGCGAGCCGGATGCCGCTGGCCTCCGCGTGCTTCACGGTGTTCGTGAGCAATTCGGCGGCCACGAAGTAGGCATTGCGCTCGATCGGCGCCGGCAATGCGGCATCCGTCGGCAGTGCGATCTCCATGGTGACCGGGACTGGGCTGCGCGCGGCGAGCGACTGCAGGGCGACGGCCAGCCCGCGGTCCTGCAGGATGGGCGGCGCGAAGCCGCGGGAGAGGGCGCGCAGCTCGTCGAGCGTGTCACGGGCCTGTGCGCGGGCCTCTCCGAGCAGTTCGCGCGCCGAATCGGGATCGCGCTCGAGCTTGCGCTCGATCGCGGCGAGGTCCATCTGCAGCCGCACGAGCCGCTGCTGCGGACCGTCGTGGATGTCGCGTTCGAGTCGGCGCAGCGATGCGTCCTCGGCCTGCACTGCCGCCCCGCGCGAGGCGGAGAGTTGGGCGACTTCGCGCTCGAGCGCCTCGGAGCGCCACGAGCCGAGCACGCCGCGTGCGATGACATCGTGCAGCAGCGTGAGCAGGCGGAACACGAACGGCATGGTCGCGAGGAAGATGAGCCCGACGACGAACTCGAAGATCGGCTCCGCGACGCGCGGATCGAGTTCGACGCCCTGTCCGGGCAGCAAGAAGTCGACGACGACCTCACTGAGCCAGAAGTCGCGCCCTTCGTCGGGAAGGTAGCGCTGCCAGATCCATCCGGTCGTGCCGCCGAGCGCGACCGAGGTCCAGACGACGGTGAGCGTCCATGAGACGACGCTGACGATGGGGTTGATCACCATGCCGTGGAGCAGGTAGAGCCAGTAGTGCCCGTCGACGAACGGTGCGAACATCGTGCGCCAGAAGCCCTGGTCTCGGTCGGTGTGTTCCCAGGCCGGGCGACGGATGGCGCCGCCGCCGGCCCATCGCAGCCGTACGAGTTCGAGCGTGCCGAAGCCCCGGGCGATGAAGAGCGAGGCGACGAGGATGAAGATGCCGAAGACGATGAAGATCAGGCCGAGACCGGTGAAGAAGATCGACGTCAACAGCACGAGTCCGGTGATCGCGATCGGCATCGTCACGATGAGGAACGCGAACTCCCTCGGTACCGCCGCCCACAGCGACCAGTAGCCGCGGCGCTTCGACGCGCCATCCGCTGCACCCTCGCCGGGCGTGCCCTGGCGGTCGATGCTGGTCTCGGTGTCAGTGCTCATGGTGGGTTCCCTCAGTCATCGTCGCACGCTGGCCCGGCTCGACGACGGCGAACTGGCCCATCATCCCCTGGTCTTCGTGCCACAGCAGGTGGCAGTGGTACATGTACGGCGTGTCGGCGTCGGTGTAGTCCTCGAACCGCATGAGCAGCTCGTACTCGGTCTCGGGTTCGGTGTAGATCGTGTCCTTCCACCCCGCGAGCTCGGGCGGCGGCGCTGCGCCGCCGATCGAGGCGATTCGGAACTGCACGTCGTGCACGTGGAAGCTGTGCGGCACCTGGGTCGCGTTCTCGACGATCCACCGTTCGAGCGTGTCGACCGTGACCGTCTCATCGATGCGACCCATCTCCATCGAGTCGCCGTTGATCTCGAAGCTGTCGTTGAGTTCGAAGGTGCGGGTCATCGCGACCTCCGTCTCATCGAGACCGGGGATGGCGATCAACCGCTCGGGAACCGCCGGCGCCGGGTCGAGGGAATCGGCGGCGCGCAGCTCGAGCACGTCGTACGAGTCCGTTCCGCCGTTGACGGCCGCGACGCCCGGGTGCAGCGCTGCGATCTCGGGTGTCATGCGCGATTGCAGGACGAGCCGTTCGCCGGGCGTCATGCGCACGAGCACCTCGGCGCGCTCCCCCGGCGACAGCCGAACGTGGTCGAGTTCGACGGATGCCTCCAGCAGCCCTCCGTCGGTGGCGATGAGTTCGACCGGCCGCCCGTCGCTCCAGGTGAACGCGTAGCTGCGAGCGGTCGAGGCGTTCAGGAGTCGGAGCCTCACGAGCTCGTCGTTCACCTCGAGATACGGCCCGCGGGTGCCGTTGACGATGAGCTCGTCGCCGAGACCGCCTGCGTATCCATACGGGTTCGGTTCCCGCCGTCCCTCGCTCGAGAAGCCGGTGTCCTGCACGATGACCGGCACGTCGTCGACGCCGTACTCGCGAGGCAGGTCGAGCGCAGCCTCCGCGTCGTCCTGCACGATGAACATGCCTGCGAGGCCGCGTGAGACGTGATCCTCCGTCTCGCCATGGGGATGCGGGTGGTACCAGAGCGTTGATGCCTGCTGATCGATGTCCCACTCGGGTGACCACGCGCGACCCGGGTCGACCATCTGATGCGGTCCTCCATCCATCTCAGCCGGCAGATGCATGCCGTGCCAGTGCACGGTCGTCGGTTCCTGGAGTGAGTTCGTGACGTCGACGCGCACATGCTCGCCGCGCTTGGCGACGAGCGTGGGCCCGAGGTAGCTGCCGTTGAATCCCCAGGTGCTGCTCGGCTCGCCCGGTTCGAATTCGGTTTCGCCCGCACGCGCGTCGAGCGTGAAGACGCGAGTGCCGCCGGCATCGACGGTCGCCTCAGCGAGCGGCGGGATCGCGAGCGGCGTGTCGAACTCGACCTTGCCCACGGTCGAGACGGAGCCTGGCCCGGCGACGCCGCAACCGGCGAAGGCGACGGCGACGAGCCCTCCGGCTGCGACCGCGGCGAGAGCGGAACCCATGGCGGCACGGGGCCTGCGGAGTCGTGTCTGAAGCATGACTCCAGCCTTCCGGCTGCGTGAGGACGGCCACAGCCGGTGCACGCCCCGAACCGGGCGGGGGTTTTCCCCCGACCGGTTCCCGCCTCATTCGCCGATCGACGAGTGGGTGACTCGACCGCCGACGAATGTGGCGGCGATCGGCATGGCACGGAGCTCGTCGACGGACGCCGCCAGCGGGTCGAGTTCGACGATGGTGAGGTCAGCGATGCCTCCCGCCCGAACTTCATCGCCGCGTCCGCCGGTCGATGCTGCGAGGGCCACCCGCGTCTCGATCGCCTGCTCGGGATGCCACGGTTCGCGGCCATCGCGTGCTCGTCCGACCGCGGCGGCGATCGCGACCCACGGGTCGAGCGGCGCGACCGGCGCATCTGAGCCGAGGGCGAGCTCGACTCCTGCGGCGGCGAGCTCTGCGAGCATGAACGCCCGGTCGGTGCGGCCGGCCCAGTAGCGGTCGGCGACATCTCGGTCATCCATCGCGTGCTCGGGTTGCACGCTCGCGACGACGCCGAGACGCGCGAAGCGGGCGATGTCGTCGCGCCGCAGCAACTGGGCGTGCTCGATCGAGCCGGAGCATCCGACCGCCTCGAATGCGTCGAGGACCCGCGCATTCGCCCGGTCGCCGATGGCGTGCACTGCGGGTGCGATGCCGGCCTCCGACGCGCGTCGCATGAGCGGAACGAGTTCGTCGTACGGCACCGTGGCGAGCCCGTGGGGGTGCTCGTCGGCCGCGAGTCCTCGGTACGGATCGAAGCACCACGCAGTACGTGTGTTCAGCGAACCGTCGGTGATGACCTTGTAGCCGCCGACCGTGACGAGTTCCCCGGTGCCGGGCACGGCATCGCCCGTGCGCAGTCCTTCGCCGATCGCCCGGTCGAGGTGCTGGGTGTAGACGCCGAACGTCACGCGCAGCGTGTCGAGCCCCGACGCGACGCGTCGTGCCCAGTCGTCGCGATTCCACCGCATCTCGTACTCGGTGATGCCGACCACGCCGCGGGCGGCTGCCGCACGTGCGGCATCGCCCACCCATCCGTCGAGCACCCCGTCGGCGACATCATCGATCTCGCGCACGAGCCGGAAGCAGTCGTCTTCGCGCAGCACGCCGTTCGGGAAGGCGCCGACGTCGAGGCCGTGCCGTCGCAGCGCCGCCGAGTTCGCCCAGCAGGCGTGCAGGTCGGCGGAGACGAGTACCACCGGAACCTCGCCCGAGACGGCGTCGAGCGATTCGAGGCTCGGTGCGTCGGCCCAGAGGCCGTCGCGGTAGCCGAAGCCGATCACCTCGCGATCGCCGCGAGCGACGGATGCCGCGACCGCGCGTGCGACGGCCGCAGCCGAGTCCGCTCCGGCGAGCTCGAGGCGGCGCGACACCATCGCCCACTGCGAGAAGTGCACATGGCGATCGTGCAGCCCGGGGATCACCCACCTGCCGTCGAGGTCGAGGGCTCGCGTTCCGGCGTCGGGGGCCGTAGCACCGGCCGGCGAGATCGACCGGATCTCCCCGCCCTCGATGCGCAGGTCGATGACCCGATCGTCGCCGGGGACACGGGCGTTCTGGAGGACGAGTTCGTTCACGCCCGCGCCGCCCGCAACGCCTCATGGGTGCGCCGCATCTCCGCGGCGAGCGCGGCGCTCGCGTACGGACCGTCGCCGTCGAGTTCGCCGATGATGCGGTCGACGGTCGCAGCCGGCTTGTTCTGGCTCATCTTGTTCTTCGCGACGAACCGGGTGATGGGGATGCGGAGGCCGACGGTGCCGGCGGCGATGCGGTCGGCGTACGCGGAGTCCTCGGCGGTGCCGCGCATGAGCCGCGGCTCGGGCATCGGACGCTCGAAGTGCTGGACGAGCGATTCGAGCACGTGCAGATTCTCTTCGGGACTCAGGAGTTCGGGTGTGCCGTGCAGGTGCGCGCTGACGAAGTTCCAGGTGGGCACCGCGGGGCTCTCGTCATACCACCCGGGCGAGATGTACCCGTGCGGGCCCTGCACGATGACCATCACCTCGTGCTGCCCGAGTTCGTGGACGATTTCATCGGGCCGCCCGACGTGCGTGAGCAGGGCGATGCCGTCCGCCGTCTCGTCGAGGAGCACCGGGTAGTGGGATGCCACGAGGCCCGAGGCATCCGTAGTGCTCACGATCGTCGCCCACGGGTGTTCGCGAACCAGGCGTTTCACGGCAGCGTCGCTCGCGAGGGTGAAGCTGGGGTTCTGTCGCATCGGGTCTCCTCGGGGTGTGTTTCGACGGCCGCGGTCCTGCCGAGGTCAGGCCTGGCAGGAGGGGCACCAGTACAGCTTGCGCGCGCCCATCTCTTCGAGCACGATGTTCGTTCCGCAGACCCGGCAGGGCAGCCCCTCGCGCTTGTAGACCCAGTGCCGGTCGGCGCGATTTGCCATGGCGGCGCGGTACGCCTCGGGACCGAGGTCGTCCATCGTCATCATCTGCCCGGTCTCGACGCCGATGCGCAGCAGCTGCGCCCAATCACGCCAGAGCTGACGCACCTGCTCCTCGTGCAGGAGCTTGCCCGGGGTGTGCGGGTTCTGCTGCGCGCGGAAGAGCAACTCGGCGCGATACACGTTTCCGATGCCGGCGACGACGTTCTGGTCCATGAGCAGCAAGCCGATCGGCGTCGTCTTCTTCAGGATGGTCGTCGTGAAGCGCTCCTCGGCCTCGGGTCCGGAATCGAGCAACGGATCGGGCCCGAGCCGGCCGACGACCGCTTCGACCTGCGCGGGATCGAGCACCTCGCACGCCGTCGGGCCACGCAGGTCGGCGCAGATCGTATCGGTGAGGAGGCGCACCCGCACCTGGCCGACCGGCTCGGGCGGGAACGTGGTGAGCTCGTTCCCCTCCTTCTCGGACTCCGACATGCGCAGCCGTGTCCTGCGCGGGGCGCCGATGGACTGCAGGGAGTTCTCACCCGCCGTGTCGAAGACGACCGCATCGGGGTTCGGGCCCTCGAGGAAGGTGCCCCGTTGGTTCGTCTGGCCCATGCGACCGTTCGCCGACGCGATCGTGGCATCGAGGCGGATGTCGCCTGCGAAGTCCCACGCGCCGTACATGCCGAGGTGCACGCGCAGCCACACGTCGCCCTCGAACCCGAGGAACATCTGCTTGCCCACGGCGCGGGCATCCGTCATCCGGCGCCCGTCGATCTCCGCCGCTCCCACCGCGAACCGCCCTTGCGGGCTCGAGGCGTGCACGACGTGGCCGACGAAGTTGCGTTCGAACTGCCGGGTGATGCGGTGAACGGAGTGTCCCTCGGGCATCGGAACCCTTACTCCGCAGGGGCCGCTGAGCCCGTCGAAGTGTCGACGCCCTTGCCGGCGATGTCGCCGGTCGTCTCGTACTCGGCGAGCTGGGCGATGCGGCGTACGTGCCGTTCGTCGCCCGAGAACGGTTCGGCGATGAACGCGTCGATGTAGCGGATCGCCTCTTCGACGGTGTGCTGGCGAGCACCGATGGAGATGACGTTCGCGTCGTTGTGCTCCCGCGCGAGGATCGCCGTGTCCATGCTCCAGACGAGGGCGGCGCGGACGCCGCGCACTTTGTTGGCGGCGATCTGCTCGCCGTTGCCCGAGCCTCCGAAGACCACGCCGAGGGCGCGTGCGCCAGACGCCTGGTCGCGCGCGACGCCGAGCGCCGCATTGATGCAGAACGCCGGGTAGTCGTCGAGGGCGTCGTAGTCGGTCGGACCGTGATCGATGACCTCATGACCGCCGTTGGTCAGGTGATCGACGAGCGTGCGGCTGAACTCGAGGCCGGCGTGGTCGGTCGCGATATGGATGCGCATGCGCCAAGTCTAGGGATTCGGCGCCCATGTGAGCGCACGCCCGTGGGGCTGCGCCCAGGCCCGCTGCACGCCGTCGAGGGCGAGCACGAGGTCGCTGCTGTCGTTCGGCACGTCATCGCGCACGCGGATGCCGCGGACCACGCGTCGTCCTTCGACGGAGAGCCAGTGGCCCGGCAGTGCGCCGACCTGCCGGACGAAGGCGTCACGGCCGGCCTCGTCGAGGTACATGAGCACAGCCGTGTGGAAGACGACGAGGGTGGCATCGGACGGTGCGGATGCGGCGAGCGCGGCGAGTTCCTCGTTGAGGTCGCCGCTGACGAGGTGGGGCGGCGTACGCGCGGCGATCTCGGCAGCGGCGCGGAGCCGGGCGCGGCGATCGTCGTGCTCGGGCCAGACGAGGGCGTCGAGCCAGTCGACGTCGGCGGGAGAGCGGACGTCGAGCGGAGCCAGGTCGATTCCCGCGCGCCACACGATCTCGGGAAGGGCGTTCGGCACCGGAGCCGGCGTGTCGCCGCGGAGGGTGCACTCGAGCACGACGCTGCTCGGACCGGCGAGCGGATCGAGTCGCCCATGACCCGGGTAGCGGTAGCTGTACTGGTCGGGGTACAGGCAAAGACCGGCCGAGGCCCCGACCTCGAGCAGCGCGATCGGACCTTCGATGCTGCCGAGCACGGGCAGGTGCAGGGCGCAGCGAGCGGCCTCGTTGGTCTGCGTCGCGTGAGTCAGTGCGACCTCGCGCACCCCGCCCCAGTGCGCGGCGAGCCACTCGGCGAACTCCTGGTAGGTGCCGATCGGGGCGCCGAGCAGGCGTGCGGCCGAGAAGACGAGGTTCGGTTGCCGCTTCTGCACGGGCAGTTCGTCGATGAGCTCCAGCGTCGCGGCATCCGTCGCCGCACCCGCAGCCCAAGCCTCGTACGTGGCGGACATTCCGCGTGCTTCGACCTCGGCGAAGGAGCGGTACCGGTCGGCGGTCGAAGCCGACGAATCGGTGCTCGTACTCATGCGGTCACGTTACCCCGGCACCGCTTCGGCCCGCCCACGCGTCGCACTCAGGTGATCGCGGGTCGGCGGCCCGTAGAATTCGGGCATGCCCTCCGACGCCTCCGCCTCGTTCAGCGCGCCCACGATCGACGCGCGCGATCTCGAGACCACGCTGCGGGTCCTGGCCACGCTCAGCGAGCTCGATGAGGACGACCCCGACTTCGAGACCGTGCGCCGGGCGACGGCGAAGATGTTCAAGTCGGTCAAGGTCGCGCGCAGGCTCGAGAAGCGCAAGGTCGTGCAAGACGCCGACCGCGCCGTGATCGCCGCCACGGCGACCGGCGCGCCCACCCGCATCGACGACGAGACGCGCGGCGCCGACCTCGTCAGCGGTACCGATGCACGCACCGCCGGTGAGCTGCGCGTGGCACGCCCCTGCTACATCTGCAAGCAGCGCTACACGCTCGTTGACGCGTTCTACCACCAGCTCTGCCCGAGCTGCGCGGCGATGAGCCACGCCAAGCGCGATGCGCGCACCGACCTCACCGGCAAGCGCGCCCTGCTCACCGGCGGTCGCGCGAAGATCGGCATGTACATCGCGCTGCGGCTGCTGCGCGACGGCGCGCACACGACGATCACGACCCGGTTCCCGCGCGACGCCGCACGGCGGTTCGCCGCGATGCCCGACGCCGGCGACTGGCTGCACCGCCTGAAGATCGTCGGCATCGACCTGCGCGACCCCGCCCAGGTCATCGCGCTCGCCGACGACGTCGCGGCGCAGGGATCGCTCGACATCCTCATCAACAACGCGGCGCAGACCGTGCGCCGCTCCCCCGGCTCGTACTCACCGCTCGTCGAGGCCGAGTCGTCGCCCCTGCCCGATGGCCCGATGCCCGAGCTCGTGAGCTTCGGCCACACGAACGACGCGCACCCGCTCGCCCTCGCGGATTCGGTGTCCAGCCATCCGGTGCTCTCGTCGGGACTCTTCGCCGGCACGATGACCGCCGACGACCTCACTGCGCTCGCCTTGGCGCCGGGTTCGAGCTCGCTCGCGAAACTCGCCGACCGCACGGCGATCGACGCCGGAGGCCTCGTGCCCGACCTCCACCACGAGAACAGCTGGAGCGCGGTCGTGCAGGATGTCGACCCGCTCGAGATGCTCGAGGTGCAGCTCTGCAACACGACGGCGCCGTTCATCCTCGTGAGCCGGCTGCGGGCGTCGCTGGCCGCGACGTCCGCTCGCCGCAGTTACATCGTGAACGTCTCCGCCATGGAGGGCGTATTCAGCCGCGGCTACAAGGGTCCCGGACATCCGCACACGAACATGGCGAAGGCGGCCGTGAACATGCTCACCCGCACGAGCGCGAAGGAGATGCTCGCCGACGGCATCCTCATGACGAGCGTCGACACGGGCTGGATCACGGACGAGCGCCCGCACCCCACGAAGGTGCGGCTCGCCGAGGAGGGCTTCCACGCCCCGCTCGACCTCGTCGACGGTGCCGCGCGGGTCTACGACCCGATCGTCCGCGGCGAGGCCGGCGAAGACGTCACCGGGGTGTTCCTGAAGGACTACGCGCGCGCCGATTGGTGATGCGCACCCGGTGACCGCGCGACCGTCGAGGGCTAGGCTGGTCGACGTTGCCTGCGGCCACGAGCCGCGTCGATGACTGGCGAAGGAGCGCACGTGCCCGGAGAGAACCTCACCCGAATCGAAGCTGAGGAGCGCGCTGCGCTCGTCTCGGTCCACGACTACGACGTCGTGCTCGATGTGACCACTGGGCCGGAGGTGTTCCGGAGCGAGACGACGGTGCGCTTCTCCGCGACTGCGGGCGCCTCGACCTTCATCGACGCCATCACGGCGGCCGTGCACTCGGTCACCCTGAACGGCGTCGAACTCGACCCCGCCGAGGTGAGCGACGGCGTCCGCATCCAGCTGCCGAACCTCGCCGCCGACAATGAACTGCACGTCGTCGCCGACGGTCGCTACATGAACACCGGCGAGGGCCTGCACCGTTTCGTCGACCCCGTCGACGAAGAGGTCTACCTCTACACGCAGTTCGAGGTGCCCGACTCGCGCCGCATGTTCGCCGTGTTCGAGCAGCCCGACCTGAAGGCCGCCTTCACGTTCACGCTCACCGCGCCTGCCCACTGGGAGGTCGTGTCGAACTCCCCCACACCCGAGCCGTTCGACGCCCACGAAGGTGCGAAGACCTGGGCCTTCTCACCGACCCCTCGCATCTCGAGCTACATCACCGCCCTCGTCGCAGGCCCGTACCACGTGGTGCGCGACGAGCTCACGAGCGCCGATGGCCGCACGATCCCGCTCGGCGTGTTCAGCCGCAAGAGCCTCGAGCAGTTCCTCGATGCCGACTACATCTTCGAGAAGACGAAGCAGGGCTTCGAGTACTTCGAGGCGAAGTTCGACGTGCCCTACCCCTTCGAGAAGTACGACCAGATGTTCGTACCCGAGTTCAACGCGGGTGCGATGGAGAACGCCGGCGCGGTGACGTTCACCGAGTTCTACGTGTTCCGTTCCAAGGTGACCGACGCTGTTCGAGAGCGTCGCGTCGTGACGGTGCTGCACGAACTGGCGCACATGTGGTTCGGCGACCTCGTCACCATGAAGTGGTGGAACGACCTGTGGCTGAACGAGTCGTTCGCCGAGTGGGCCTCGACGATCGCGACGGCCGAGGCCACCGAGTGGCACGAGGCCTGGACCACGTTCAACTCGATGGAGAAGAGCTGGGCGTACCGTCAAGACCAGCTGCCATCGACGCACCCCGTGGTCGCCACGATCAACGACCTCGAAGACGTGCAGGTGAACTTCGACGGCATCACGTACGCCAAGGGCGGCTCGGTGCTGAAGCAGCTCGTGGCCTGGGTCGGCGTCGACGCCTTCTTCCAGGGCGTCTCTGCGTACTTCAAGAAGCACCAGTGGGGCAACACGACCCTCGCCGACCTGCTCGCCGAGCTCGAGACCGCGAGCGGCCGTGATCTCTCCGGCTGGTCCAAGCTCTGGCTCGAGACTGCGGGCGTCAACACCCTGCGTCCTGAGATCGAGACGGACGACTCGGGAACGATCACGGCGTTCACAGTGCTGCAGTCCGCGCCGGCCGATTACCCGACGATCCGCCCGCACCGCCTCGCGATCGGCTTCTACAACCTCACCGACGGCAAGCTCGTGCGCGACCACAGGGTCGAGCTCGACGTCGATGGCGAACGCACGGATGTCGCCGAGCTCGTCGGCCTCGCCCGTCCCGACCTGGTGCTGCTCAACGACGACGACCTCGCCTACGCGAAGATCCGCCTCGACGAGGCATCCCAGCAGGTCGCCCTCGCGAACCTCTCCGAGATCGAGGACCCGCTCGCTCGGGCACTCGTCTGGAGCTCGGTGTGGGACGCCACGCGCGACGCGGAGACGAGCGCGAGCGCCTACCTCGACCTGGTACTCGGCAACATCGCGAGCGAGACGGAGTCCACGACGCTGCGCATCGTGCTCGCGAACGCCGTCCTCGCGGCGAGCGCCTACACGGCACCCGGACGTCGTACCGAGGCGCGCCGCACGCTCGCCGACGGCTTCTGGAACCTCGCGCAGCAGGCCGCGGCCGGCAGCGACGCGCAGTTCCAGTTCGTCGTGAACTTCGCCGCCATCGCGGAAGCCGGCTCGCACGTCGACGAGCTCGCCGCGCTCGCCGATGGTTCGCTGACGCTCGAGGGTCTCGAGATCGACACCGACCTCGGCTGGGAGCTGCTCATCGCCCTCGTCGCCGCAGGTCGCGCCGGCGACGAAGAGATCGACACGCGGCTGGCCGGCGACAACACCGCGACCGGCCAGCAGTCCGCCGCACACGCCCGCGCTGCGATCCAGACCCCCGAGGGCAAGGAGCGCGCCTGGGCATCGCTCATCGACGTCGACACGGCGACCAACACGGTGGTTCGAGAGACGGCGGAGGGCTTCCTCCGGAGTTCCGACCCTGCGCTCCTCGACGCCTTCGTCGATCGCTACTTCGCGATGCTCGAAGACATCTGGGAGGCGCGCAGCTACGCGATCGCCGAGAAGCTCGTCGACGGGCTCTACCCGTCGCCGCTCGCGAACCAGGCGCTCGCCGATGCGAGTCGCGCCTGGCTCGACTCGCACCCCGACGTTCCGGCCCTCCGTCGACTCGTCGTCGAGCGCCTCGCCGGCATCGACCGCGCCCTCGCCGCACAGGCCCGCGACGCGCAGTAGTCGGGAGACGGGCGGTCGAGTTGAAGCGCTTGCTCGACCGCCTGAACGGGTCGTGGTGGTACCCCGGTACCACCACGACCCGCCCTGAACCATTCCTCAGGCGGATGCACCCGGCTGCCTCGATCTCTAGCGTTGAAGCATGATCACGGCAGAAGGGCTCGTCAAGCGCTACGGCGCGAAGACCGCCGTCAACGACATCAGTTTCACCGTCAAGCCCGGCCAGGTGACCGGGTTCCTCGGCCCGAACGGCGCCGGCAAGTCCACCACGATGCGCATGGTCGTCGGCCTCGACCGGCCGAGCGCCGGTGGCGTCTCCGTCAACGGCAAGCCGTACTCGGCGCACCGTGCCCCGCTGCACGAAGTCGGAGCGCTGCTCGACGCGAAGGCGGTGCACACCGGGCGCAGCGCGTACAACCACCTGCTCGCGATGGCCGCGACGCACGGCATCGGCGCGAGCCGGGTGCGTGAGGTCATCGAACTCACCGGACTCGAGTCCGTCGCTCGCAAGCGTGTCGGCGGGTTCTCGCTCGGCATGGGCCAACGACTCGGCATCGCCGCAGCGATGCTCGGAGATCCGGCCACGCTCATCCTCGACGAACCCGTCAACGGACTCGACCCCGAGGGCGTGCTCTGGGTGCGTCAGTTCGTGCGACACCTCGCCTCCGAAGGTCGCACGATCTTCCTCTCCTCGCACCTCATGAGCGAGATGGCCCTCACCGCCGACCACCTCATCGTGCTGGGCCGTGGCGAGATCATCGCCGACGCACCTGTCGCAGACATCATCGCGGGCGGCACCCGACCTCGCGTGCTCGTGCGCTCGCCGCACTCGTCGCAGCTCGCCGACCTGCTCGCCGCCCCGGAGGTCGCGGTCGTTCGCTCCGAAGCGGGCGTGCTCGAGATCACGGGCGTCGCGGCATCCGGCATCGGCGACCTCGCGGCACAGCACGGTCTCTCGATCCACGAGCTCACCCCCCTCAGCGCGTCGCTGGAAGAGGCGTACATGGCCCTCACCACCGACGCCGTCGAATACCGTACGGAGGCCGTCCGATGACCACGCTCACCCCAACGCCGACGCATCCCTCGCAGCGCGCCCGCTCCACCTCGCTGAGCTTCGCCGGCGTGCTCCGCTCCGAGTGGATCAAACTCCGCAGTCTGCGCTCGACGACCTGGTCGTACCTCATCGTGATCGCCATCGCCCTCGGCATGGCCCTCCTCATGTCGCTCAGCATGGCGAGCGGAATGAGCGGTGGTACTGATGCCGCGGCCGCACCGGCCGAGCAACAGCTCTCGTTCATCGTGCAGTCGTCGGTGTTCGGCGTGTACTTCGGCCAACTCGTCGCCGGCGTGCTCGGCGTGCTCGTGATCAGCGGCGAGTACACCACCGGCATGATCCGGTCCACGCTGGCCGCGGTGCCGAAGCGCCTCCCCGCGCTCGCGGCCAAGGCCGTCGTGCTCTTCGTCGCCACCTACGTGGTCGGACTCGTCGCGACACTCGGCGCGTACCTCGTCTCGTCGATCGTCTTCGCCGGTGTCGACGTCGGGGCGAGTCTGACCGAACCGGCCGTGTTCCTGCCGCTGCTCGGAGCGTCGCTCTACCTGGCACTCGTGGCCGTGTTCGCACTCGGCGTCGGCACGATGCTGCGCTCGAGCGCCGGAGGCATCGCGGCGGTGCTCGGCCTCATCCTGCTCGTACCGACGGTGTTCCAGATGATTCCCGCGGAGTGGGCGCAGGATCTGCTGCCGTACCTCCTCTCGATCGCCGGCATGAACATGTTCACCTCGACGACGGCGGAAGCGACCGCCGACGGGTTCGGCTTCTGGCTGAACCTCCTCATCGTGCTCGGCTGGGTGGGGGCATCCATCGCCGGTGCCGCGGTGCTTCTCAAGCGGCGGGACGCGTAGAGTCCAGTCCATGACGGAAGCACCACTCTCCCCCGGCTACCCGGCTTCGGTAGTCGGGGGAGAACTTCGTCTGCCGAAACCCCCCGGCGTCATCCGCCAGTTCTGGGCGCGGCATCCGTGGCTCACCGATTCGCTCATCGCCGGGCTCTACTTCATCCCGACGTTCTTCAGCGCACTCGCCATGGGCTTCGGCGCCGAGGCATCCCCGCCCTGGATCACCGCGTCGCAACTCGTCGCGGTCGCCGTGGCCGGCGCTGCACTGCTGTTGTTCCGGCGGCGGCATCCCTGGCTGCTCATCGCGATCACCTGGCTCGCCTGCCTCGTGGTGTACCCGTTCGGGGCCACCGATGTCAGCCCGATGCTGCTGGCACTGTACGCGCTCGCGGTCTACGTCTCGACCCGCGCCGCCTGGTTGGGCTTCGCCGGGTCGGTCGTCGTCGCCACCACCTCGTCGTACATCGCGGACTGGGCTCAAGACGGGGCCGACGTCGTGCCGTTCGGCGCGGATCCCCTGACCTCCGCCGGACAGTTCACGATCTTCATGCTCATCGCAACCCTCATCGGCGTGACGGTCGGCAATCGGAGGCGCTACCTGCACGCGCTCATCGATCGTGCGCACGACCTCGCCCGCGAACGCGACCAGCAGGCGCAGCTCGCGACCGCCCTCGAACGGTCGCGGATCGCGCGCGAGATGCACGACATCGTCGCGCACAGCCTCACCGTCATGGTCACGCTCGCCGACGGATCGGCTGCGACCGCTGCTCGCGACCCCGAGCGGGCGACGGAAGCGATGCAGCATGTGGCGGAGACGGGCCGCGCCGCCCTCGTCGACATGCGACGCATGCTCGGGGTGCTCGCCGGTCCCGCGACGGCCTCCGAGGCACTCGCGCCGCAGCCCGGCAGCAACGCGATCCCCGAGCTCGTCGAGAGCTTCCGCGCCGCCGGACTCCCGGTGCAGCTCACGACCAGCGGGGCGGTGGTCGCCGATCCCAACCTGCAACTGACGATGTACCGCATCGTGCAGGAAGGGCTCACGAACGCGCTGCGGTACGCCGCGACTGCGCATCGGGTGGATGTCTCGATCGAACATGCCGATGGAGTCGTTCGCGTCGCCGTGGTCGACGACGCAGACGTCGCTTCGGCATCGGGAGTCGGCGGCGGCGGCCACGGCCTCGTCGGCATGCGCGAGCGCGTCGCCCTCTACGGCGGAAGCCTCGAGGCCGGCCCCGGCGCCGTTCGCGGCTGGCGTCTGCGCGCGGAACTGCACGCCGAGCAGCAGAGCGAGCATGCTCAGGAGCTGCTCACGGATGTCGCGGGCACCACTTCGACCAGTCGGCCCGCCCAGAACCAGGACCAGATCCCCGAGGAGCCGACATGACCGTCGCAGAAGACCCGATCCGAATCGCGATCGCCGACGACCAATCGCTCGTCCGAGCCGGCCTGCGCATGGTGCTCGAAGCAGAGTCCGACCTCACCGTCGTCGGCGAGGCTGCCGACGGCGGCGCAGCGGTCGAGCTCGTCGACACGCTCGAGATCGACGTGATGCTCATGGACGTCCGCATGCCCGGCGTCGACGGCATCGCCGCGACCGGGTCGATCGTCGCCAGCGGACGCAGGACCCGGGTGATCGTGCTGACCACCTTCGACCTCGACGAGTACGCCTTCGCCGCGATCCGGGCGGGAGCGAGCGGATTCCTGTTGAAGGACTCGCGGCCCACCGACCTGGTCGGCGCCATTCGCACCGTGCACTCCGGCGAAGCTGCACTCGCCCCGAGGGTGACCCGACGCATGATCGAGATGTTCGCCGATGATCTGCCGCGACCCGGTACGAGGCGAGACTCCCCCGAGTTCGCGATGCTCACCCCTCGCGAGCGCGAGATCCTCATCGCCATCGCCGAGGGGCAGAGCAACCCCGAGATCGCCGGGCGGTTCTTCCTCTCGGAGTCGACCGTGAAGACGCATGTCGGTCGTGTGCTGCAGAAGCTCGGCGCGCGCGATCGCGTGCAGCTCGTCATCTTCGCCTACGAGCAGGGACTGCTCACCGCCACGGATCGGCCGACCGGAAGTCAGTAGGCTGGCCAGTCAACGACCACACGGAGGCCCCTGCACATGCCCGCTGCCGATCTCACCCGAACCGAAGCCGAGGCGCGTGCCCGGCTGGTGCGCAGCCCGCGCTACGACGTTCGCCTCGACCTGACGGCGAGCGGCGACACCTTCCGCAGTGAGACGCGAGTGACGTTCGACTCGACGCCGGGCGCGTCGACGTTCATCGAGGCGTGCACGGTCGACGTGCAGGAGATCTCGCTCAACGGGAGGTCCCTCGATTCCGCCGTCGTCAGCGACGGCACCCGGATCCGACTCGACGGGCTCGCGGCGCAGAACGAGCTGCGCGTCGTCGCCAGGTACGCCTACACGAACACCGGCGAAGGACTGCACCGCTTCACCGACCCGGTCGACGGCGCAAGCTATCTCTATACCGAGTTCGCCGTCGCCGAGGCCAACCGGGTGTTCGCGGTCTTCGACCAGCCCGACCTGAAGGCGTCGTTCACCTTCACGATCACGGCGCCGGCCGAGTGGACGGTGCTCAGCAACGCGACGACGCCCGCGCCGACGCTGCTCGCCGAACCAAGCTCGCGCGCTGAACCGATCTCGACGTGGTCTTTCGAGCCCGGGCCGGTCATCTCGAGTTACATCGTCGCGATCATCGCCGGCCCGTACGCGGCCTGGCACGGCAGCGCCCGCAGCATCGACGGTCGCGACATCCCTCTCGGGCTCTTCACTCGCGCGTCGCTCGCAGAGCACGCAGAGCCCGACGTCATGTTCGAACTCGTGCAGGCCGGACTCGGCTTCTACGAGGGCGCGTTCGGCGTGCCCTACCCCTTCGGCAAGTACGACCAGATCTTCGTGCCCGAGTACAACTGGGGCGCCATGGAGAACGTCGGCGCGGTCACGTTCAACGAGTCCTACCTGTTCCGTGCGCGCGTCTCCGATGCCCGCCGCGAGCAACGCGCGATCGTCGTGCTGCACGAGTTGTCGCACATGTGGTTCGGCAACTCCGTGACGATGCGGTGGTGGAACGACCTCTGGCTGAACGAATCCTTCGCGACCTGGGCGTCGACGCTCGCCACCGCCGCCGTCACCGAGTTCACGGGCGTCTGGGCGACGTTCGCGAGCGACGAGAAGACGCACGCCGCCGAGCAGGACCAGCTGCCCTCGACGCATCCGATCGTCGCGCCGATCGAGAATCTCGGTGACGTCGAGGTGAACTTCGATGCGATCACGTACGACAAGGGCGCATCGGTCCTGAAGCAGCTCGTCGCATGGGTCGGGCTCGAAGCGTTCCAGCGAGGTGTCGGCGCCTACCTCACGACGCACGCGGGCGGCAACGCCACGCTTCGCGACCTGCTCGACGAGCTCGAGCGGGCCAGCGGTCGCGACCTCACCCGGTGGTCGGCGCTCTGGCTCGAGACGGCGGGCGTCAACACCATTCGGGTCGAGCTCGAGACGACCGAGGCGACCGCAACCGGCTCGGGCACGATCACCGCCGCCCGGGTCGAGCAGAGCGCAGCGGCGGGGCATCCGACGCTCCGACCGCACCGCCTCGCACTCGGCTGCTATTCACGCGGTGAGCGCGGGCTCGAACGCACCCACCGCATCGAGCTCGACGTCGACGGCGCGGTGACCGAGGTGCCCGAACTCGTCGGGCTGGATCGGCCCGATCTGCTGCTCGTCAACGACGACGACCTCAGCTACGCGAAGGTGCGGCTCGACCCCGACTCGTTCCGGACGGCGATCGAACACCTCCCCGAGCTCATCGACCCGGTCGCGCGCGCGGTCGTTCTCGGTTCCGCCTGGGATGCCGTGCGCGACGCGGAGGTGCCGGCGATCGACTTCGTGCGGCTCGTCATCGGCAGCATCGGACACGAGACGCAATCGGCGGCGCGTTCGCTCGCATTGGCGCGGCTCGAACTCGCGATCGGGCGGTACCTCGCCGACGAGCACCGGCCGCAGCTCGCGGCCGAGGCCGGCGACGCCGTCTGGGCGCTCGCCGAGCTCGCGGAGCCGGGTTCCGACACCCAGCTGCAGTTCGTCAAGGGCTTCACCCGCATCGCCGCCACCGCGGCGCACGCCGACGTGCTCGGCAGCCTGCTCGACGGATCGATCAAGCTCGACGGACTCGACATCGATCTCGATCTGCGCTGGGAGCTCGTGATCGCACGGTCGACGCTCGGCGCCGGTTCCGACGATGAGGTCGCCGATGCCCTCGCCCTCGACGACACGGCGAAGGGGCGCCTGCTGGCAGAGACCGCACGCGCCGCTCTCCCCGAGCAGTCGGTGAAGGATGCCGCGTGGCGACGCGTCGCGACGGATGCCACGCTGTCCAACGACCTCGCGCGCGCGATCGCCGACGGGTGGCAGCGCACGACGCAACCCGAACTGCTCGCCGATACGGCGGCCGAGTACTTCGCCTCGCTGCAATCGGTCTGGAGCAGTCGCGGCTTCACGATGGCCTCGCTCATCGTTCGCCGCTTGTTCCCGGCCCCGCTCATCTCCCCCGAGCTCGCCACGATGGCCCGCGCCTGGCTCGACGCGAATCCCGCCCCTGCACCGCTCCACCGACTGGTCTCCGAGCAACTGCACGAGCTCGAACGGGCACTCGCCGCCCGGGCACGCGATGCCAGCGAGCTCACGGGCGCGGCTCAGTAGACTTTCACACCATGTTCGGATTCGACGGTACAGAGCCCCCGGGCAACCCGGTCACGGCCGACTTCTGGGCGCAGATCGCGCAGTTCTGGGCCGCGAACTGGGGCGTCATCCTCGGCAAACTCGTCTCGGTCGTCATCATCGTCGCCGTCGCGTTCCTCATTCGCTGGGTGCTGCACTTCGTCATCGAGCGGGTCGTGAAGCAGATCGTCACCGGGGTCAAGAAGAAGCAGGACGTCACCGATACCCAGGCGCTGCAGGCGTCGCCGCTCGCGGCCGTGCGCCTCGTGCAGCGCACGCGCACCCTCGGCACGGTGCTCACCAACGTCGTGAACGTCACGCTCTTCATCGTCGTCATGCTCATGGTCGTCAACGTGATCGACCCGAGCATCCTCGGTTCCTTCGCGCTGCTCTCCGCCGCGATCGGCGCGGGCCTCGGCTTCGGCGCGCAGAACATCGTCAAAGACGCGCTGAACGGCATGTTCATGGTCGTCGAAGACCAGCTCGGCGTCGGCGACGTCGTCGATCTCGGGCCGGCGACCGGCATCGTCGAAGAGGTGCGCATCCGAGTCACCAAGATCCGTGACGTGAACGGCACCCTCTGGTTCGTTCGCAATGGCGAGATCCTGCGCATCGGCAACATGTCGCAGGGCTGGGCCCGAGTGATCATCGACCTCGCCGTGCCGTACGACGTCGACGTCGATGCCGTCGAGACGGCGCTGCTCCGCACTGCCACCGAGATGGCGCAGTCGACCAAGTGGCGCTCGCGCGTGCTCGAGAAGCCCGAGGTGTGGGGGCTCGAATCGGTCACCGCCGAAGCCCTCGTCATCCGCGTGGTCATGAAGGTGCGCTCCTCAGCGAAAGACGACATCGCCCGCGAACTGCGCATGCGCTTGAAGCACACGCTCGACGAGATGGACGTCAAACTGCCGAGCCTGAACAGCGTCGTGCTGACCGGGTTCGACGGAGCCACCCGCGTCAAAGGCGCGAAGCCGCCGAAGACCTCGCCCAGTGCGGTCGTGGCCGGCGACACCGGTGCCGCCGTCGCCAGGGCCACCGTGAAGAAGCCACGCGCACCTCGGGCACCGAAGCGACCATCACCGCCGACCGGAGGAGCGTCATGAGCGAGCAGCTGCCGACCGAGGCATCCGGGCCCCCACGCCCCGCGAACGTGCCGTTGCGGGGCACCGAGCACGGCGCAGCCCTCGGGCCGTCGTTCTACGAGACCATCGGCGGACGGCCGACGTTCGAGAGACTCGTCGCGGAGTTCTACCGCGGCGTCGCGAACGACCCCGTGCTGAAGCCGATGTATCCCGAGGAAGACCTCGGGCCGGCAGCCGAGCGGCTCACGATGTTCCTCGAGCAGTACTGGGGCGGCCCCGGCACCTACAGCGAGCAGCGAGGCCACCCGCGACTGCGCATGCGGCACCAGCCGTTCAAGGTGAATCCCGATGCGCGCGACCGGTGGCTCGCGCACATGCGCGTCGCTGTCGACTCACTCGAGCTGCCGCCGCTCGCCGAAGAGACGTTGTGGGACTATCTTCAGCGGGCGGCCTACGCGATGGTCAACACCTTCGACGAGTAGCAACACCCAGACACCCCAGTTCACCACCCGAGACGAAGGAGTCCCCGTGGCCGCCTCACCCGACCCCGCAGCGAACCGCAACGACCGGAAGCCCGCCGACGCGATCATCGTCGGGGCCGGCCTCTCGGGCCTCGTCGCGGCAGCAGAACTCGTCGATGCCGGCAAGCGTGTCGTCATCGTCGACCAGGAGCCCGAAGCGAGCCTCGGCGGGCAAGCGCATTGGTCGTTCGGCGGCCTCTTCCTCGTCGACTCGCCGGAACAGCGGCGCATGGGCGTGAAGGACTCGCTCGAACTCGCCCGTCAGGACTGGGACGGCACGGCCGGGTTCGACCGCACCGACGACGAGTGGGGCCGGCGCTGGGCCGAGGCCTACGTCGAGTTCGCGGCCGGAGAGAAGCGCGCCTGGCTGCACGAGAAGGGTGTGCGCTTCTTCCCCGTCGTCGGTTGGGCCGAGCGGGGCGGCTACAACGCCATCGGACACGGCAACTCGGTACCGCGATTCCACATCACGTGGGGCACCGGACCGGGCGTGCTCGCGCCGTTCATCGCCAAGGTCAAGGCGGGCGAAGCGGCAGGGCTCGTCGAACTGCGCCATCGCCACCGCGTGGATGAACTGATCGTCGAGGGCGGGGCCGTCACCGGTGTTCGCGGCGCGGTGCTCGCGGCCGACGACGCGGCACGTGGAGAGTCGAGCAATCGTGACGAGGTCGGCGAGTTCGAGGTCCGGGCGCCTGCCGTCGTCGTCGCGTCCGGGGGCATCGGCGGCAACCACGAACTCGTGCGGCAGTTCTGGCCCGAGCGCATGGGCACGCCGCCCGCCTCGATGCTCTCCGGTGTGCCGGCGCACGTCGACGGGCGGATGCTGCCGATCACGGAACGCGCCGGTGCGCGCCTCGTCAACGGCGACCGCATGTGGCACTACACCGAGGGCATCACGAACTGGAACCCGATCTGGCCGATGCACGGCATCCGCATCCTCCCCGGCCCGTCGTCGCTCTGGTTCGACGCGACGGGCAAGCGACTGCCGGTGCCGCTCTTCCCCGGCTTCGACACGCTCGGAACGCTCGAGCACATCACCGCCACCGGCCACGACTACTCGTGGTTCGTGCTCACGCAGAAGATCATCGAGAAGGAGTTCGCCCTCTCGGGCAGCGAACAGAACCCCGACCTCACCGGCAAAGACGTGAAGCTGCTCGCCGAGCGGCTCGGCTCCGGCGCGCCGGGGCCGGTCGAGGCGTTCAAGCGGCACGGCGTGGACTTCGTGGTGGCGGACACACTGCCCGAGCTGCTCGCGGGCATGCGCGGCCTCGCGCCCGAGGTCGAGCTCGACACCGACAACATCGAACGGGAGGTCGTCGCGCGTGACCGCGAGGTCGACAACGAGTTCTCCAAAGACCTGCAGTTGACCGCCGTGCGGGGTGCACGCAGGTATCGCGGCGACAAGCTCATCCGGGTGGCCACGCCGCACAAGATCCTCGATCCGAAGGCCGGGCCGCTCATCGCGGTGAAGCTGCACATCCTCACCCGCAAGAGCCTCGGCGGTATTCAGACCGACCTCGATTCCCGTGCGCTCGGCAGCGACGGCGCACCCGTTCCGGGCCTGTACGCGGTCGGCGAGGCATCGGGCTTCGGCGGTGGCGGCGTGCACGGCTATCGCGCACTCGAGGGCACGTTCCTCGGCGGATGCCTCTTCACGGGCCGAGCCGCGGGGCGCGCGATCGCCCAACTTCCGTCGATCGAGTAGCGAAGCGTGTCGAGACCACGCAATCGGTCTCGATACGCTCCTTCGTCGTTACTCGACCAGCGGCGGGGTCTACGCCTTCAGGGTCCAGGGCTTGCGGCGCACGAGCACGTGACCGCGACGGGTGGAGAGGCGAGTCCACGGACCGGTCTCGAAGAGCTTCACCTCGTCATCACCGAGGAAGCCGAGGCTGAACGCCGCGAACGCGGCGCCGGTCGGCACGTACTCGACACCGTCGACGCCTCGCCCCCAGACCTCCGAGCGCACCCGCTGCACGAGTTGCTCGCCCGTGCCTGCGGGAATCGCCTCGGCCACCTCGTCGATGCCCGCACGAGCGGCGGACTCGAGCGTCGGCGCATCCGTCGTGCCGAGTGGGCGCCAGCCGCCCCGGGGCGGGGAGATGCCCGCCCAGGTGACCGTATTCACCTCGGGCGGTCGCGACATCGACACCGGACGTGAATCGTCGTCTTCGCCGAGTTCGCCTCTGGCGCGCACGATGCGTTCGACGAGGGAGCGCATCGGCACCACCGAATCGAACTCCTCGTCGTCGGCGAGCGCGAAGGTGCGCAGGCCGAGCACCGTCGGGCTCTCGTCGAGGATTCCGCGCGGGTACAGGATCGCGGTGTACACGGCGAGGATGCCCGAGCCGGCGATCAGGCGCACGGAACCGTCTTCGACGCGGCCTGCGCGTTGCAGGTAGGTATGCAGGTCTCCGAGCGACAGGCTGTCGGCGAGCGTGAGTTGTTGAACCATCTCCTGTCTAAACTACCAAGTGAGCGACGCCGCCCGGGCGGTCTTGCGCTCTGCGGGAGCCGGGCGGTCACCGACCACCGACACGGAGGAACGATGAACGGTCCCATCGACGGCCTGTTGAGCACCCTGCACCTCACCGACACGGGCGCTCGCACGACTGAAGACATCTTCACCGGACCGTCGCAGTGGATGCCGCTCGGGCGTGTCTTCGGCGGTCAGGTGCTTGCCCAGTCGCTCACGGCAGCCATGCACACCGTGCCCGACGACCGAACGATCCACTCGATGCACGGCTACTTTCTGCGCCCCGGCGACGTCGCGCACCCGATCACCTTCTCGGTCGACCGGCTGCACGACGGCCGCTCGTTCTCGACACGCCGCACCCACGCGTTCCAGAACGGCGAACCGATTCTCTCGCTGATCGCCTCGTTCCAGACTGCCGACGACGGCGTCGAGCACCAGGTGGACATGCCGACGGACCTCCCTGACCCCGAGACGCTGCCGTCGACGGCCGATGTGCTCGGCGCGTTCGACCACGACATCGCCAGGTACTGGTCGAACGAGCGCGCCTTCGATGTGCGGCACATCCCCTCGCCCGTCTACCTCAGCGTCGACGGTGAGCGAGTGCCCCGGCAGGCGGTCTGGATGAAGGCGTTCGGCCGGCTTCCCGACGACCCCAAGCAGCATCGCGCCGCGCTCGCCTACGCGAGCGACTATTCGATCCTCGAGCCGATCCTGCGTGCGCACGGCGTCGCCTGGGCGACTCCGGGACTCAAGGTCGCGAGCCTCGACCATGCGATGTGGTGGCACCGCGATGCCCGCGTCGACGAGTGGCTGCTGTACACGCAGGAATCGCCCTCGGCCAGCGGTGGCCGCGGCTTGTCGCTCGGGCGCATCTACACCCGCGAGGGTGTGCTGGTCGCCAGCGTCGCCCAAGAGGGCATGGTGCGAGTGCCGTAGCGCATCAGAGCGGTAGGTGCGCCGACCTGCGGTGCGTCCCGCCTGAGGAGATGCTGTGGAATCCGCCGCCGCTGCCGCGCGGGGGAACACAATGGGGTGCATCAGGCGCTCGCGCGACGTGAGCGACGCGGACGAAGGAGCTCCGGCGATGACCGATCCCACCGATCTCACCCGACGCACCATCCTCACGCTCGGCTCGGCCGGCGCGGTCGGCGGGGCGCTCGCCCTCGCCGGGTGCGCAGCGGATGCCCCGAGCAGCAGCACCTCGCCGCCCACCACGGCACCTCCGCTCGTCGAAGAGACACCGACAGAGCCCAGCGCCGCACCCGATGCGCCCGCCATCGGCGACGACATCGCCGCCCTCACCGACGTTCCCGTCGGCGGCAGCATCGATGCCGAGATCCACGGCGGACCCGCCCTCATCTCACAGCCGACGGCCGGCCAAGTCGTCGCGTTCAGCGCGATCTGCACGCATCAGCAATGCGTCGTCGCCGCGGCCGGCAACGAGTTCCATTGCCCATGCCACGGCTCGATGTTCGATGCCACCACGGGCGACGTCATCCAGGGACCGGCGCTCGAGCCGCTGGCCGCGATCCCGGTCGCCGTCTCCGGTGACCGCATCGTCGCCACTTCCTGACGATGGACTACACGTTCGCCGGGTTGCCACTGCACGTGCTGCTCGTGCACGCAGTCATCGTGCTCACCCCACTGATCGCGCTCTGCCTCATCGTGGTGGCCGCCTGGCCCGGCGCGCGCCGCGTGCTGTGGCTCCCGGTGCTGCTCGGAGCGGCGCTGCTGCTTCCGCTCGGACTCATTACGATCGAAGCCGGCAAATGGCTCGAAGCGCGGGTTCCACCGGCGCCGCTGATCCAGGAGCACACGGCGCAGGGCGAAGACCTCGTGCCGTGGCTCATCGCACTGCTCGTGCTCGCCGTGGCGGTCGCGGCGTGGGCGATCATCGAGCGGGTCGCGGTCAGACGCGACAGCACGGCGGACCCCGACGGCGCCCGCCCGCGCCGAGGCATCCGGGTCGCCGTCGGCATCGTGCTGACGTTCTCGGCACTCGCCGTCGCAGCAGGATCGAGCTGGACGCTCGTGCAGATCGCGGAGGCCGGAAGTCGAGCAGTCTGGGAGGGATCGTTCAGCGACGAGCCGCTGGACGGCTAGTCAGCGCCTGCGGAAGACGATCGGGTCGCCGACGTAGGGCTCCCATGCTGCACGTTCCGAGTCCTCGATGCGACGCGGACGTTCAGTCGCAGCGTCGACGAGCACGATCGTCGTGACCGCACGCGTGTACAGCACCCGAGGTTCGACGTCGACGGGCGAGTAGACCTCGTAGCAGACGTCGAGGCTCGCCCCGCCCATGTGACCGATCCAGAGTTCGATGTCGACGGGTTGACGCTGATACGGGATCGGCGCAAGGTACTCGATTTCTTGACGTGCGATCAGGGTGATGGTCGTCGAGCCGGGCGTGGCGTCGAGCACCGCGGTCGACGCGCCGACCGCGTGCTCGGACGTGTCGTCGCTCACCCAGAACGCCTGGATGCGAGCCTCTTCGAGCAGGCTCAGCATGCGGGCGTTGTTCACGTGGCCGTAGGCATCGAGGTCGCTCCAACGGAGCGACGTCGGCACGTGGAGTCGCATGTCAGTCTCGCGTGAGCTTGCGGTACGCCGAGCGATGCGGCTTCGCGGCATCGGGGCCGAGTCGCTCGATCTTGTTCTGCTCGTAGGACTCGAAGTTGCCCTCGAACCAGTACCAGTTGGCCGGATCGTCAGCGGTGCCCTCGTAGGCCAGGATGTGCGTCGCGATGCGGTCGAGGAACCATCGATCGTGGGTGATCACGACGGCGCAGCCCGGGAACTCGAGCAGCGCGTTCTCGAGGCTCGACAACGTCTCGACATCGAGGTCGTTGGTCGGCTCGTCGAGGAGCAGGAGGTTGCCGCCCTGCTTGAGGGTGAGCGCGAGGTTCAGCCGGTTGCGTTCACCACCCGAGAGCACACCCGCCTTCTTCTGCTGGTCGGGGCCCTTGAAGCCGAACTGCGAGACGTAGGCACGCGAGGGGATCTCGGTCTTGCCGACGATGATGTAGTCGAGACCGTCGGAGACGACCTCCCACAGGTTCTTGTTCGGGTCGATGCCGCCGCGGCTCTGGTCGACGTAGGAGATGTCGACCGTCTCGCCGATCTTCAGCTCGCCTGCGTCGAGCGGTTCGAGCCCGACGATCGTCTTGAACAGCGTCGTCTTGCCGACGCCGTTCGGGCCGATGATTCCGACGATTCCGTTGCGCGGCAGGCTGAAGCTGAGATCTTCGATGAGGATTCGCTCGCCGAACCCCTTGCGGAGCTTCTTCGCCTCGATCACCTGCGCGCCGAGGCGCGGGCCGACGGGGATCACGATCTCTTCGAAGTCGAGCTTGCGCGTGCGCTCGGCCTCGGTCGCCATCTCTTCGTATCGGGCGAGGCGGGCCTTCGACTTCGCCTGGCGACCCTTTGCATTGGAGCGGACCCACTCGAGCTCTTCGGAGAGACGCTTGGCGAGCTTCGCGTCTTTCTTGCCCTGCACCTGCAGTCGTTCTTGCTTCTTCTCGAGATACGTCGAGTAGTTGCCCTCGTAGGGGTAGAGGCGACCGCGGTCGACCTCGCAGATCCACTCTGCGACGTGGTCGAGGAAGTACCGGTCGTGCGTCACCGCGAGCACGGCGCCGGGGTACTTGGCGAGGTGCTGCTCGAGCCAGAGCACGCTCTCGGCGTCGAGGTGGTTGGTGGGCTCGTCGAGGAGCAGCAGGTCGGGCTTCTGCAGGAGCAGCTTGCAGAGCGCCACGCGACGCTTCTCACCGCCGGAGAGCACGGACACCTGCTCGTCGCCCGGTGGGCAGCGCAGGGCGTCCATGGCCTGCTCGAGCTGCGAGTCGAGATCCCAGGCATCGGCAGCGTCGATAGCCTCTTGCAGCACGCCCATCTCGGCGAGCAGTGCATCGAAGTCCGCGTCGGGATCGGCCATCGCCAGCGAGATCTCGTTGAAGCGGTCGAGCTTCTGCTTGATCGGCCCGACCCCCTCTTGCACGTTCTCGAGCACCGTCTTGGACTCATCGAGCACGGGCTCCTGCATGAGGATTCCCACGGAGAAGCCCGGACTCAGCTTCGCCTCGCCGTTCGACGGCTGGTCGAGACCGGCCATGATCTTCAGGATCGTCGACTTGCCGGCGCCGTTCGGTCCGACCACGCCGATCTTCGCACCGGGCAGGAACGCCATCGTCACGTCGTCGAGGATGACCTTGTCGCCGACCGCTTTGCGGGCGCGAACCATCGAGTAAATGTAATCAGCCATGTCGTCTACCAGTCTATGGGGCGCGTCTGGCCGACGAGACAGGCACCGGTGCCGAGCGGCGGCCTGATCGCGCCATGGTACCCGCCGGACTTCGGACCGTACTGCCCGACGAGGCACTCTCCCTGGAACAGCACGGAGAACTGCACCGAGTCGGCGGCTTCTCCGATCGTGGTGGTGTCGGCGGTGACCTGCATCTGCGCCTTGTCGAACCCGGCAGCGGCGAGCGCGTCGATGAACTCCCGACCGCCGGCCGCACCGTTCGCGGCCACGACCCCCGAATTCACCCAATCGAAGAATGCGAGGTTCTCGGTCGCCGAGAGTTCAGGCCGGAGCACCGGCGCGGTCGCCGTCGGCGCGGTCGTCGCCGTCGGCGTCGGCCGGCCGGTCTCGGACGATGTCGGCTGCGGATCGCCCGACGTGCATGCGGCGGTGCCGAGGATGATGCCGACTCCGACCATAGCCAGAGCCGCGGAAGTACCGAACCGACGCCTCATCGTTCCCCTCACCGACGGTGCCGACCGCCCGAGGCGAGTCTATGCGTTCGCAGTCGACGGATGCCTGGTCGGTCGGCACGCGGCCGTGCGTGGCGGCTCAGACGGCGACCACCTCGTCGTCGACCTCGAGCAGTTCGATCGCGTGGTCGTCGGAATCGGCGTGGGCGTCGAGGTCGGACTCGGGCACGCCGGGACTCGACACGCCCGGCCACGTGGCACCGGGCTGCTCGCCCGTCGGCCCGTCGAATCCCGCGTTCGACGTCGGCGTCGGCGATTCGTCGGCTGCGGCATCCGATGGACGCGATGAACGCACCTTGGCGTAGGACGTCACGCACCAGGCGAGGTCGTGCCCGATGGAATCGGCTTCGATCTCGACGGCGGTCCCGGACCGCTCGCCGGTCTCCCACGCACGGAGCCGGAGCCGCCCGCGCACGATCAGTCGCTCGCCCTTGCGAATCGAGAGGCTCGCGTTCGATGCCAGCTGGCGGAATGCGGAGACGGTGAACCAATTGGTCTCGCCGTCTTCCCAGGTGCCCTTCGCGCGATCGAAGACCCTTCGGGTCGAGGCCAATCGGAACGAGGTGATGGCGAGTCCCCCGTTCGTGACGGTGTGTTTGGGATCGGTTCCCACGACGCCGGTCACGGTAATGATGTCGGTCATGTGCTGCACTCCTCAGTCGAATGCCGCCGCGAATCGACGGCACGCGGCTCCGAGGTGCGCTCGTGCCGGATCGTCACTCCGGAGCCGCGTCGCACCAGCATCGCTGCCGTTGCGAGGCGTCCTCGGTCGGGCGTGAGGATCGGTGCGGGCGTGCGCCCCGACGCCCGTTGTTGAGGAAGAGTCGCCGGATGACGATCTCGGCGTGAGCGAAGCGAAGCACTGCGTTGCGCCGCCGTAGAGTTTCAGGATGAGCTACGTCGCACTCCCCGAACGATACGACCGCATGCAGTACAACCGTGTCGGCCGCAGCGGCCTGAAACTGCCGGCGCTCTCGCTCGGGCTCTGGCACAACTTCGGTCACGAGCGGCCCTACGACACCCAGCGTGCAATCGTGCGGCGGGCGTTCGACCTGGGCATCACGCACTTCGACCTGGCGAACAACTACGGGCCGCCGGCCGGAAGCGCCGAAGAGACGTTCGGCCGCATCCTCACCGACGACCTGACCTCGTACCGCGACGAGCTGGTCATCTCGTCGAAGGCCGGATACGACATGTGGCCCGGCCCCTACGGCGACTTCGGGTCGCGCAAGTACCTGCTCGCCTCGCTCGACCAGAGCCTCGGGCGACTCGGCCTCGACTACGTCGACGTCTTCTACTCCCACCGGCCCGACCCCGAGACGCCCATCGAGGAGACGATGGGCGCGCTCGCGTCGGCAGTGCGGCAGGGCAAGGCCCTCTACGTGGGCATCTCGAACTACGACCCCGAGCAGACCCGAGCGGCCGCGGCAGCCCTCGACGCCGAAGGGGTTCCGCTGCTGATCCACCAGCCCCGTTACTCGATGTTCGACCGCCACATCGAAGACGGTCTGTTCCCCGCGCTCGAGGAGGTCGGCGCAGCGAGCATCGTGTTCTCCCCGCTCGCGCAGGGGCTGCTCACCGACCGTTACCTGGCGGGCGATGTTCCCGCTGACTCACGGGCTGCGACGAGTCGCTTCCTCTCCGCCGATCGCATCAGCGCCGAGTACCTCGACCGCGCTCGTGCCCTCGACGCGATCGCGAAGGAGCGCAGCCAGACGCTCGCCCAGCTCGCGCTCTCCTGGGTGCTGCGGCAGCCGCTCGTCGCGAGCGCCCTCATCGGAGCGTCGAGCGTCGCGCAGCTCGAGCAGAACGTCGCGGCTCTCGATTCCGCGCCCCTCACCGAGGCGGAGATCGCCCGCATCGAGCCGCACGCAGCGCACGGCACTTCGCTGATCTGAGACTCGGCCGCCCGGCATCGCATCACGCCGCGCCATCGTTCGCATCGAACGGTGGCGCGGCGTCGTCGTCGACCACGGCGCGCGAGTGACGCCTGCGAATCCACCGCGATCGGATGTCGGCGGCACGCCGTACTCTCGTGACACCACCGCAGGGCTGGCTGCAACACGAGAGGAGCGATATGTCCGCCGCGATCGTCAGCGTTGCACGCACTCGGGAGCCGTTTCCCGACCTCGTGCCGGGCCTGCTCATCTTCCCGGCTGCCCCGGGGCTCTGGCGGGTCACTCGGCCGCAGGGCGCGGTGCTCGGGCACATCGAGCAGCGGGGCGCCGGAGACGAGGTGCGGTTCGGGGCGAAACGACTGCTCGCCGGCGGCATCCGCTCGATCGATCTCGGCGAGTTCTGGTCACCTCGCGACGCAGCAGAAGTGTTTCGCTGACCGTCGCCGGTCCGGTGTTCGGGGCACGCCGCAGCCGCTCGGCCGTGGCGGCGCTCGCGCGCGGTAGCCTGCGGCCATGCAGTGGTGGAACGATCTCATTTCGTGGCTCGGATCGAGCGCGGCACGTCCGGCCGTCTTCTCGGCCGTCGTGCTGTTCTTCGCAGTCCTCGCGGCCGGCCTTCTCGCCGTGTGGATCGCCAATCTCGCGATCAAACGCCTGGTCGCCCAGCGCGATCGTGAGGCCAAAGCGGCCGCGATCGCAGCTCTGGTCGATGCAGCGACCGAAGCCTCGGTGTGGAACTCGTTGACCCCGCAAGAGCAGGTGCTCGCCGACCGCGCGGTCGGTCAGGCGGACATCATCGTGCGCCTGCTTCCGATCCGAGGATCGGATGTCGCGGCGAACTGGGCGGCACACCAACTGCACGAACTCAAGCGTGCCTCGGCGACATTCGGATACCAGCTCGACCCGGCCGTGGTCGAATTCCGCGACCGCCTCCTCGAATGGCAGCGACGTCCGTCGCGCACACGCCGGCAGTTCCAGAACGATCTCACCCGGTGGCGCGCGCAGCGTCAGGAACCTGAGCAGGCAGCCGTCGACCAGCAAGACGCCTGGGTCGCCGAACAGCACCAGCAGCGATACCAGGGTGCGGTCACGTTCGACGACGCACACACGGCGACGGCCAGCACCGCGCCGACGCCGACCGTGCAGAGCGAATCGCTCCGCTGATCAGCGGCGCTCGAGACGCTCGACCCGAGGTGCGATTGCTTCGGATCACACCGTCGGTCACTCGGCTCGAGCGCGCTCAGCGCCACCAGTCGTCGAACATCGACACCGGCACGGCGCGCTTGTGCCGCGTCTGCAGATAGCGAGCTTCGATGCGCTCCGCGACCGCCTCGTCGATCTCAGCGCCCTCGAGGTAGTCGTCGAGATCCCGGTAGCTCAAGCCGAGATTCGCCTCGTCGGACTGACCGGGATCCGCGTCGAGGAGATCGGCCGTGGGCACCTTGAGAAATAGCCGCTCCGGGGATCCCAGGTGCTCGAGCAGCGCTCGACCCTGACGCTTCGTGAGGCCGGTGAGCGGCAGGATGTCGGCGCCGCCGTCTCCGTACTTCGTGAAGAACCCCGTTACCGCCTCGGCGGCGTGGTCGGTACCGACCACGAGCAGGCCGCCTTCGCCGGCGAGAGCGTATTGCGCAACCATCCGCATGCGGGCCTTCACATTGCCCTTGCCGAAATCGCTGAGCGGTGAGCCGGCCGCCTCGGCGTAGTCCGCCGTCAGCCCGTCGACACCGCCCTTGATGTTGAAGACGACCGTCTCTTGAGGAGCGATGAAGTCGAGTGCCAGCTGCGCGTCGTCTTCGTCGCGCTGCACACCGTAGGGAAGCCGAACCGCGACGAATCGCGCAACGCCGCCCTCCGCGACGATCTCCTCGACCGCGATCCGACAGAGCCTGCCTGCGAGCGTCGAGTCCTGGCCCCCGCTGATGCCCAGCACGAGACCGCCCGCGCCGGTGGCGCGCAGGTACGACTTCACGAAGTCGATTCGGGCACGCACCTGTTCGGCGGGGTCGATGACGGGGGTGACATTCAGGTCGGCGATGATTCTCGACTGCAGCTCTCGCATCCCACGACGATACCGCCGAGATGTTTCCGGCACGCAAACCGGAGGCCGCGTCGTCGACTGCGTCAACCGGCGGCTCCACTAGCATCGCGATTGATGCACGATCGTGCCCGGAGGGGGAAGACGCATGGACGTCTCAGTCGGAACGATGGTGCTCGTGCCGGCCATCGCCGTCGCAGCACCGCTGCTCGTGCGCGGTGTCGGACGATGGGTGACGATCCCACTCGTGGTCTTCGAGATCGTCCTCGGCCTCGCCCTCGGCCCCGCGATGCTCGGCTGGGTGGTACCCGACGCGTTCATGGGCCTCCTCGCCGACTTCGGCCTCGCGATGCTCTTCTTCCTCGCCGGCAACGAGATCGACTTCCGCGCCATCCGCGGCCGTCCGTTGAGCCGCGCCGCCATCGGCTGGATCATCTCCCTCGCCGCCGGCATCGGCGTCGCGACCGTGCTCGCCGTCGATCTGCCTGCCGCCGCATTCATCGGCATCGCGCTGACCTCGACGGCGCTCGGCACGATCATGCCGGTGCTGCGCGACTCCGGCGACCTCGCCACCCCGTTCGGCGTCGCCGTCATCGCGCTCGGCGCGGTGGGCGAGTTCGGCCCGTTGCTTGCGATCTCGATCTTCCTGAGCGGTCGCACACCGCTCCTCGCCGCCGCGGTGCTCCTGACGTTCGCCGTCATCGCCGGCATCGCGATCTGGCTGGCCGCGAAGGGGGGCGGCAGACGTCTGCATCGAGTGATCACCGCGACCCTGCACACCAGCGGCCAATTCGCCGTGCGCCTCGTGATCTTCGTGCTGCTGGCCCTCGTGGCGCTCAGCATCGTCCTCGACCTCGACATGCTCCTCGGCGCATTCACCGCGGGCGTGCTCTACCGCCTTCTGCTCACGGGGGCCCCCGAACGGGACGCCGAACTCGTCGAGACGAAGCTCGAAGCCGTCGGCTACGGGTTCCTCGTGCCGGTGTTCTTCATCAACACCGGAGTGACGTTCGACCTGGGCTCGCTCTTCGGCGACCTCCGCACGATCGCGCTCCTGCCGATCTTCCTCGTGCTCATGCTCGTCATCCGCGGCATCCCATCAATGCTCGCCGCACCGAAGGGTTCGAGCCGCCGAGAACTCGCCGCGACGGCACTGTTCGGCGCCACCGGCCTACCCATCATCGTCGCGGTGACGGCGATCGGCGTCGACAACGGCGACCTGCCGAGCGGAACGGCGGCGGCGCTCGTGGGTGCCGGGATGCTCTCGGTGCTGCTCTTCCCGCTCATCGCGCTCTCGTTGCGCAGGGATCGGGCGAAGACCGCTGAGCCGGCACCCTCGGACGGCGGACAGCACATCCCGATCGAGGGATGACGTGCCACCCGACCCCTCGTCGGCCGCCTGCACATCAGGGCTCTCCCGGCCCGCCCCGGTATGCTTGGCAGCGCCGCCCCCGTAGCTCAGCGGATAGAGCAGGAGCCTTCTAATCTCTTGGTCGCAGGTTCAATTCCTGCCGGGGGCACCCAGAGCATCGATCGATGCATCCCGAAGCGCGATTCGCAGTCGTACTCCGATCCCAGACGACTCGAGCGAAGCACGTCTGACGGCCCCGATAGAATCGCCGCATGGCTTCCTCGAGTGACCGATTGGTCTGGATCGACTGCGAGATGACCGGACTCGACCTCGAGGTCGATGAACTGGTCGAGATCGCCGTCGTCATCACCGACTACGACCTGAACCCCGTCGATGCTGGGCTCAGCATCGTGATCAAGCCCGACTCGAGTGCACTCGAATCGATGGGCGAGTTCGTACGTACGATGCATACCCAGTCGGGGCTCATCGAAGAGATCCCGAACGGTGTCAGCGTCGCCGAAGCCGAGTACGAAGTACTCGAATACGTGCTCAAGCACGTGCCCGACGAGCAGAAGGCGCCGCTCGCCGGCAACTCCATCGGCACCGACCGCGCGTTCCTCTCGAAGTTCATGCCGCGCCTCGATGCGCACCTCCACTACCGCAGCGTCGATGTCTCCTCCATCAAGGAGCTCGCCAAGCGCTGGTTCCCCCGCGCGTACTTCAACTCACCGCAGAAGAACGGCGGGCACCGCGCACTCGCCGACATCCTCGAGTCCATCCGCGAGCTGCACTACTACCGTCGCGCGGTCTTCGTCGCGGAGCCCGGACCGTCGACGCAAGAGCTGCAGACTCTCGCGGCGACCGTGGTGGACGAGTTCGACGCCAAGGTGTAGTAGTCTCTTTGAGTTGCCAGATTGCTTCGGCGGTCGGCACATGGTGGGTATAGCTCAGTTGGCAGAGCGCCTGGTTGTGGTCCAGGAGGTCGCGGGTTCAAGCCCCGTTACTCACCCCAATGTTGTACACCGGCCGAACGGCTCGCTTCACCGGCCGAGTACCGATTCGCATCCCGATCGGAGCCGCTCGTGGAACTCGACGCCGAGGCGTTCGAAGCGATCGTGGTCGATGAGCTCGATCAGTTGCCAGACGACATGGTCGACGGCCTCGAGAACATCGTGTTCGTCGTCGAAGATCGACCAGAAGACGGATCGCTCGACCTGCTTGGCCTGTATGACGGCTGGGCGCTGACCGAGCGCGATCGTTACGGCTTCGGCGAGATGCCCGATCGCATCGTGCTGTATCGCGAACCGCTGCTGGCGATCGCGGCCGATGAAGACGAACTCCGCGAAGAGATCCATGTGACACTCGTGCACGAGATCGCCCATTTCTACGGCATCGACGACGCACGACTGCACGAGCTGGGCTGGGCGTGAAGCCAGGTCGGGTTACGCTCGTTCCATGAGCACCACCCCCGGCCGCATCGTCGGCATCGCCGTCGGAGCGATCGCGATTCTCGGCATCGGGGTCTACGGCCCGGCGATGCTGCTCGGGCCGCTTCCAGCGGTCACCGTGAAGGTCGATCCCGACGCCACTGCTGCGGGAGAGAGCGTTGCAACCGCGATCATGCTCCCCGACACGGGCGCGAGTGCGATCGCGGCGGTGGACGACGCCGGCATGGCGACGACCCTCGCCGCCGCAGGCGATACAGCCGCCGTTCCCATCGGCGGGGCCGCGAAACTCGTCACGGTGCTCACCACGCTCGATTCCCTGCCGCTTGCGGCCGAGGGCGCGGGCCCCGCGATCACGATCGGCCCGGCCGACTACACCGACTACCTTCGTTACGTCGCCGAGGACTCCCGGACTCTCGCGGTGCTGCCGGGTGAGAGCTGGACCGAGCGCGACGTCGTGCGCGCCGTCCTCCTCGCTTCGAGCAACAACCACGCCGACACTCTCGCCCGTTGGGCCTTCGGCGGCGTCGACCCGTATGTCGAAGCGGCAAATGAATGGCTCGCCGAGAACGACTTCACGGCGACGCGCGTCGCCGACGCGACCGGGCTCTCGGGCGACAACGTCGGCACGGCCGAAGAACTCACCCGACTCGGCGCCCTCGTGCTCGCCGACCCACGCCTCGCCGAGCTCTTCGACGGTGCAGACGCGCCCGCCACTCCGGGCGAGCGCGACGTTCCGGACGTCGTCTCCCATCTCGGTGATGCCGGTGCACGAGCGATCTCCCGCAGTTATACCGACCAGGCGGGGGTCACGTTCGTCTTCGCCACCGAGGTGGCCGGAGCCGAGGGCGAACCTCCGCACCGCCTGGTGAGCGGCATGACGCTCATGCCCGATTACGAGACGCTCGACGCGGCCGTGCAGGCGGCGATCGCCTCGAGCAGCGCCGCGGCTGCGCCGATCGAGGTCATCACGGCCGGCACCACGTATGCGAGGGTCGAATCCGCTTGGGGCGACGGTGCCGACCTCATCGCCTCTGTCAGCCGAGCGGATGCCGCGTGGGGCAACCCGGTCGGTGAGACATCCGTCTCCGTCGAACGGTTCACGACCGCCTCGGCCGGCCGCGACGTCGGCCGCGTCAGCGTTGCGACGTCGCGCGGTGATCTCGCCTCACCGCTCGAGTTGACGAGCGACATCCGCGATCCCGGGCCGCTCTGGCGGCTGTCGAACCCGGCCGCGCTCATCGGGGCGTTCTTCGCCGATCAGCAGGACTGATTCGGCTCAGCAGCATTCGTCGGCGCGGCTCAATCGTTCTCGTCGTCGGACTCCACCGGGTCGGAGTCGTCTGCGTCGAAGCGGAACTGTACTCGCATCTGGCCATTTACCTCGCGCTCATCGACGGCGTCGTACCAGAACAACGATTCCAGCCCGTCGACCGCGGCCACCATGCCGACGCGTTGCTCGGCCTTGCCGCCGACCAGGATGCGCTGCTCGAATTCGCCCTCGAGCGGGCCGTCGAGGAACTCCGCGAGGTACTGGGCGCCTGCCGTGTCTGTGCTCATGTCACTACCGTAGCCCCCGAGGGAGGCCGCGTGACGGGGGTTGCGCGGGTCGCGATCACGTGCCGACGACACGCACCCGCACGTCGGCGCTCCGCGCGGGCCTGGCGCGAGCGAGGTACCGGCGCCACTGCCGCTCCCACATGTTCCAGTACGGGTCGAACGCGCCGGCGTCTCGAGCGAGCGCCCGGCGCTTGCGCGTCTGGGCCGACGCCTCGACCCAGACGCGCACCGCGTCAGCCGAGGCGACGGCGGCGAACGCACCGCAGCCCTCGACGATCAACGGCCTCCCCGGTCGACTGCGTTCGATCGCGCCGACCTGCTCCGCCGCCCAGTCCCAGCGTCGCCACTGCCCGGCTGCACCGCGCCTGCGCCGCGCGATGAGCTCGTGCGACACCTCGATGCCCGCCCGTTCGAGCCCGCCCCACCCCGGGTAGACGTCATCGAGCCGAACCAGCTCGGGCGCCCAACCCGGCCATGCTCGCACCATGGCATCTGCCAGGGTGCTCTTGCCCGAACCGCTCGGCCCATCGATCGCGATGATCAATGCCCGCCCGGAGCGCGCGTGCTCTCGCGCCAGAGCGAGCACCCGGTGCACCGCGGCTGCCGATGCACCGTCGTCGCGAGGAGCCGTCACGACCACACCGGGTGGAAGGTGCCGGCCCAGATCGCGGCGCAGATCGCGAGGGCGGCGATGCCGACAGCCAGGCAGAGCAGCGCGGCATCCGTCCAGCCGACGCGCGATTCGCGTGCCCACGTTCGCGGCTGGTCGGAACCGAAACCACGCGCCTCCATCGCGGTCGCGAGCTTGCTTCCCCGACGGATGGCGAGCACGAGAAGCGCGAACGCCATCGTCGCGAAGCGGCGGATGGCCCCGTGATCGCCGATGCCACGTGCCCGCCGTGACAACGCCATCGCCCGCCAGTCCTCGATGAAGAGTCCGACCAGGCGGGCCCCGGCAAGCGCGCCCAGCACGAACCGGCTCGGGAGGTGAGCGATCTGCGCGAGACCGTCGGCGAGCTCAGTGGGGTCGACATTCATGAAGAGCAGCACGGCGGGCAGACCGATCGCGAGCACCCGCACCGTCACGGCGACGGCGAGTTCGATGGACCCCTCGGTGATGCGTGCCAGCCAGAACGACCAGTACTCAGTGCCCTCGGGCCGGCCGTAGAGCAACATGCTGAGCCCCGCGACGGGCGCCGCGATGAGGATCGGCCACGTACGAGCCACGAGCACCCGCGGCGTCACACCCGCCAGTGCGAACAGCAGGAGCTGCACGGCGAGCGCCACGGCAGCGCTCACCCAGTCGACCGTCAGCAGGAGCGGAGTGGTGAGCAGCATCGCCGCCGCAAGCCGGCTGACCGGGTTGACGCGGTCGACGAGTCGGAGTCGAGGTGCCGCGATCATGCGGTCGCCTTCACGCGCAGCGCGTCGCGACTGAGGTCGAGATGCTGATCGCCGAGAGCGACGAGGTAGGCCGGGTCGTGGCTCACCGAGAGCAGGGTGACGCCGTCGTCGACGAGCCCCCGCAGGAGCGTCACGAGCTCCATCCAGGTCAACCGGTCCTGGCCGAACGTGGGTTCGTCGAGGATGATCACTCGCGGCTGTGCGACGAGCGCACATGCCACCGTGAGTCGCCGTTGCTCGCCTCCGGACAGCGTGAACGGATTCGCCTCGGCGAGCCGGTCGAGGCCGAGGCGATCGAGCATCTCGCTCGTGCGTCGCGCCGTCGTCGCCGTATCGAGGCCGAGCGCACGCGGCGCGACCTCGAGCTCGCGAAGCACCGTGGACGCCACGAACTGATGCTCGGGTTCCTGGAACACGGTACCGATGCGGGTCAGCAGTTCGCGCGAGCGCCACCGGATCGGATCCGCTCTGAGCCCGGCCGCAAGTTCGGGTGCAGCTCGCACACGGCCGCTGATCGGCGGCAGCAGCCCGCCCATCGTCAACGCGAGCGTCGACTTGCCGGCGCCGTTCGGTCCGGTCAGTACGGTTGATGCCGCGTGCGGAAGGGAGATCTCGAGGCCCTCACGAACGATCGCATCGCTGCGGCGACCGATGGCGAGATCGACCGACTCGAGATCGACGACGGATGCCGCGTCGACGGACCGGGCGCCCGTCACCGTCGGCGGCGCACCCGGCACCCAGACGCCGGCGCCGAGCAGCGCTTCCCGTTGCGTCTCGATGACGTGCCCCGGGTCGCCATCGGCGATGAGCCGACCATCGCGACCGAGCACGATGACGCGCGTGACGAGGTCGATCCAGACGTCGACGCGATGCTCGACCACGACGAACGTCGCCCCCGTGCGATCGAGCGTGCGCGCGACAGCGAGCCTCACCTCGGCGACGCCCTGCGGGTCGAGGTTCGCGGTCGGCTCGTCGAGCAGGAGCAGCCCCGGTCGCATCGCGAGCGCGCCAGCCAGCGCGAGACGCTGCTTCTGCCCGCCGGAGAGCGAATTCGTGGGGTGGTCGAGAGGGAGATCGAGACCGACCTGCTCGAGCGCCGCGCGCACCCGGGGCCAGATCTCGTCGCGCGGCACGCCCAGGTTCTCGCAGCCGAAGGCGACGTCGTCGCCGACTCGAGCCAGGATCACCTGCGAATCGGGATCCTGCAGCACGAGGCTCGCGCGCCCGCGTACGGAGCCGGGCCACTCGCCGTCGATCAGCAGTGACCCGCTCTCCTCGCCCTCTTCTGCGCCGCCGTGCACGCCGGCGAGTGCGTGCAGCAGCGTCGACTTGCCGGAACCCGAGGGGCCGAGCAGCAGTACCCGCTCCCCGGGTGCGATGCGCAGGTCGATGCCGTCGAGAGCCGAACGCCTGCGGCCGGCGTGCCGCCACCCCCACCCGCGCGCCTCCACACGCGCGGGTCGGGGTGCTTCGGAGCCGTGGTCCACGTCAGACCCGCTGTGCCACATCTTGGCCGGCGGCGAAGCGACTCAGCGCTCCTGTCGCCGCGAGGCCGCGCACGATGAGCCAACCGAGCAGTCCGGCGAGCACGGCTCCGGAGATCACGACGGTGGTGAAGTAGAGCCCGAGGAATTCAGGCGACTTCTGCAGGTTGCCGGACAGGAAGAGCTCGAGCGTCCACGCCGCAGCACCCGCAGCGGCCCCCGCGAGCATCGCGGGAAGCACCCCGAACCTGCGATACGCGAGCACGGCGAAGACCAGCTCCGCGCCGAGGCCCTGGGCGAGTCCGGAGTAGATCGTCTCGATGCCCCATTGGTTGCCGATCAGTGCCGACACGATCGCGGCGAGCAATTCGACGAAGAGCGCGGCGCCGGGCTTGCGGATGATGAGTCCGCCGAGCACACCGCCGATGAGCCAGATGCCGACGGCGATGCCGCCGAGCCCGGGGGTGAGCGCGTCGGCAGCGCTGAACCAGGCGTAGCCGACGTTGTTCCAGAAGAGGAAGAGCAGCCCGGTGGCGACGCCGATGACGCTGGCGACGACGATGTCGACGACCCGCCAACGCAGAACGCGCGGCTTCGATGCGACGGGACCGACGCTGACTTCAGAGGATGCAGTGTGCACTGTCGTGCCCTTTCGATTCGTGGAAAGAGGCACGGGAAATGAGATGTGATTGGCCTCCCTGCGCTGGCATGACCCAGATCAGGTTCGACGGTCGAAGGTTGAGAACCTTCCTCTCAGCCCGGCTCACCGGACTCCCGTGTTTCGCTGACGAGTATACGCCGACGACAGCAGGGAAGGGGGTCAGTGGACGCCGAGAGAATGCGTGGTCAGCGCTTGAGGGCTCTGATCACCATTCGCAGGGCCTTGCCGGTGACCCACACGAGTGGTGTGGCGACGAGCAGCAGCCCGATGAGGTTCGGTTCGAAGCGGACGTCGCCGCTGCCACGGCCGACGTATGCGCCGAGCGGAATGGAAAGTCCGCCGCCGCCCCCGCCACCCGCTTGGTCGCCCTGCTCGTCGGACCCGCTCCCGGCCCCGAAACCGTAGTATGCGAGTGCTACCGGTACGAGCGTGGTGCCGTCGATTTCGACGGCATCGCCGTACGAGGTCTTCACGCCGACGCCGGCGACGGTCTCAGCAAGTTCCAACACGAGTTCAGCCATGCTGGCAACGCTACCGGCGGACGCGTCGGCGGGCCACCCCTTGCGCTTTCGTCGATCGGGCTGAACGCCCCGTCAATCGTCGGCTGCGTCTCTGCGCCGTGACGATTCCACGCGACCCGTGGCGGGGCGTACCAGCGACGCGGGTCGCACCGCTCCTCGGCCGAAGCGCGCGGTCACCTCGTCGATCGTGCGCTCCGCCTCGCGCCACTCCTCGTCGGGATCCCACAGCATGGCGCCGCTGCCCGACGGCCGAAGTTGCTCGGCGCGAACCCCGACGAGACGGATTCGAGCGCCGTCACCGGCGAGCTCGCCGAGGGCCGCAGATGCCTCGTCGTAGATGCGGCGTGCGACATCCGTGGGCTCCCCCAGCGTGCGCGACCTCGTCACCGTGCGAAAGTCCCCGTAACGGAGCTTCAGCACGACCGTGCGCCCGAGGAGACTTGCCTTGCGCAGCCGCACGGCGACGTCGTCGGAGAGCCGGAGGAGCTCGCGCCGCAATTGCTCGATGTCGGTGAGGTCGTAGCCGAAGGTGACCTCGTGGCCGATGCTCTTCTCTTCGCGACCCGTGACGACGTCGCGAGCGTCGACGCCCATGGCCAAGTGACCGAGCTTGGCTGCAAGCGCCGGCCCGAGTGCACGTGCGAGTGCATCTGCAGGCATCGCAGCGACGTCGCCGACCGTACGGAGCCCGATGCGCGTCAATGCGTCTTCGGTCACACGACCGACGCCCCACAGCGCCGAAACCGGCAGCGGATGCAGGAACTCGAGCGTGCGATCGGCTGGAACGACGAGCATGCCGTCTGGTTTCGCCCGGCTCGACGCGACCTTTGCCACGAACTTCGTCGCCGCCACACCGACCGAGCAGGTGAGTCCCGTCTCGCGCTGAACCCGCTGGCGCAGGGTCCACGCGATCTCGGCGGGGCTGCCATGCAGCCGGCGCGCGCCTGATACGTCGAGGAACGCCTCGTCGATCGAGAGCTTCTCGACGAGCGGCGTCACCTCTTCGAAGATCGTCATCACTCGGCGCGAGTACTCGGCATAGCTCACATAGTCGCCGCGAAGCACCACCGCACTGGGGCACCGTTGCAGCGCCAGCGACATCGGCATGGCGGAGTTCACACCGAACCTGCGAGCCTCGTAGCTCGCCGCCGACACGACGCCACGCCCCGCGGTGCCGCCGACCAGCACGGGCTTGCCGCGGAGCTCCGGTCGCTTCAACAACTCGACCGACACGAAGAACGCGTCCATGTCGACGTGCAGGATGGGGGTCGCCGAGTCATCGACGGGACCGGTCGTGACCTGTCGCGACGAGCCGTCCTGCTTGCTCATAGTGTGACCCTAACCGGTACCACCGTCAGCGGAGGGTCGGTCGGAAACTCGAGCGGGAACTCAGAACCCGAAGTCGCCGCCACCGCCGAAGTCGCCGCCACCGAAGTCGCCGAAGCCGCCGAAATCACCGCCAGAATCGGCACCGGATGCGTCTGAGGCCGACGAATCCGCACCTGCGTCGCCACCGGAGTCGCCGCTGCTCTCGGCACCGGCCTCAGCCGATGACGGATCAGGCAGGAACGCCTGTGCGATCGCCGAGCCGACGACCACACCCGCGACGGAGCCGAGCAAGGATCCCGCGAACATGCCGCCGAACGACGGCCCACCCTGCTGGCCGCGGCCACCAGGGGCATCGGCCCGGTTGAAAGCGCGCTCCACGCTGCCAGGAGCACGAAGCTCCGCCCGGGTCGCCGCCCGGGCGAGGGCGCCCGGTTCAGCGGAGACGAGCCGCTCCCCGGCGGGCGCCTCTTCGGTCAGCGAAGCGAACACCGCATCCCGCTGCTCTGGGGTGAGCTTCGCGAACGCCTCGGCATGCACCGCCTCGATCGACTCGGGCGGCGCCGTGCGCATCAGGTATCGGTAGCGTTCGATCGCGAGCTCATCGTCACTCAGCCTTCGGGCCGAGGGAGGAGCCGGGCGAGTCGCTGGCTCATCGGGCACGGTTCCGAAGAGACGGTCAAGGAATCCCATGGTGTCCTCGTCAATCGTTCAGGGGGACGATCACTCTACGATCGCCGACCTTGAGCGGGCTGTGAAGTCGAGCGGGATGCTGCCCGGCAGTGAGACGGCGTCTACGCGCCCTGCCCGGCGCGCTCGAGCACGAGCTCGCGCACGCGCGCAGCATCCGCCTTGCCCTGCATCGCCTTCATGACCGCGCCTATCACCGCACCAGCAGCCTGCACCTTGCCATCACGGATCTTGGCGAGCACGTCGGGCTGGGAGGCGAGCGCCTCATCGATCGCCGCGATCAGCGCACCATCGTCGGAGACGACCGCGAGTCCGCGGGCATCGATGACCTGCTGCGGCGATCCCTCGCCGGCGATGACCCCTTCGAGCACCTGGCGGGCCAGCCGATCGGTGAGCGTGCCGGCGTCGACGAGCTGCGAGAGCTCAGCGACGTGCTCGGGCGAGACGAGGCCCGACGCGTCGCGATCTGCCGCATTCGCGAGCCGAGCGATCTCGCCCGTCCACCACTTGCGGGCGGCGGCCGGCGTCGCGCCGGCCTTCACCGTCGCCTCCAGCTCGATGAGCAGGCCCGAGTTCGCGACATCCTGGAACTCGAGGTCGGTGAAGCTCCACTCGGCTTTCAACCGTCGACGGCGCACCGCGGGCGGCTCGGGCAGCGCGGCCCGCAGCCCTTCGACGAGCTCCTTCGAGGGAACGACCGGCACGAGATCGGGCTCTGGGAAGTAGCGGTAGTCGTCGGCGTCGGACTTCGGCCGGCCCGCGCTCGTCGCACCGGTGTCTTCGTGCCAATGCCGGGTCTCTTGGGTGATCGTGCCGCCGCCGGCGAGAATGGCCGCCTGACGCTGGATCTCGTACCGCACAGCACGTTCGACCGAGCGCATCGAGTTCACGTTCTTCGTCTCCGTGCGGGTGCCGAGCTGCTCTTGACCGCGTGGGCGCAACGAGACATTGGCGTCGCACCGGAGGTTGCCGCGTTCCATGCGCGCCTCGGAGATGCCGAGCGAGAGCACGATGTCGCGGATCGTCGACACGTACGCCCGTGCGAGCGCGGGCGTGTCGGCTTCACCTCCGAAGATCGGCCGGGTGACGATCTCGACCAGCGGGACGCCGGCGCGGTTGTAGTCGACGAGCGAGTACTCCGCCCCCTGGATGCGCCCGGTCGAGCCTCCGACGTGCGTGAGCTTGCCGGCGTCTTCCTCCATGTGGGCGCGCTCGATCGGCACCGTGAACGTGCGGCCGTTCTCGAGTTCGACCTCGACCTCGCCGTCGAACGCGATCGGCTCGTCGTACTGCGAGATCTGGTAGTTCTTCGCGAGGTCGGGGTAGAAGTAGTTCTTGCGCGCGAAACGGCTCGACGGCGCGATCGAGCATCCGAGGGCGAGACCGAGGCTGATCGAGTACTTCACGGCCTCGCCGTTGACGACCGGCAGCGAGCCGGGCAGACCGAGGCACACCGGCGTCGTGAGGGTGTTCGGCGCAGCGTCGTGGAACTGCGAATTCGCAGGGTTCGGCGCCGACGAGAACATCTTCGTCGTGGTGTTGAGCTCGACATGCACCTCGAGGCCGATGACCGGCTCGAAGAGTTCGAGCGCCTGGTCGAAGTCCATCAGTTCAGCGCGGGCCATCAGAGTGCGCCTTCCTCGGTCGCGGTGAGCTCGTGTACGGAGAGGTCGGGAGCCTGCGCGAGAAGCGGGCCGCCCCATTGGGCTTCGAGCAACCGTTCGAGGGCGCCGCCCACGTTGTACAGTCGCGCGTCTTCTCGTGCGGGCGCGAGGAATTGGATGCCGACGGGCAGCCCGTCTTCGGGGGCGAGGCCGGCGGGAACCGAGATGCCCGGCACCCCGGCGAGGTTCGCGGGAATCGTGGCGATGTCGTTCAGATACATCGACACGGGGTCGGCGAGCTTCTCACCGAACTTGAACGCGGTCGTCGGTGCGGTCGGCGAGGCGAGCACATCGACGCCGGCGAAGGCCGCGTCGAAATCGCGTTGCACGAGCGTGCGCACCTTCTGCGCGCTTCCGTAGTAAGCGTCGTAGTAGCCGGCAGACAGGGCATAGGTGCCGAGGATGATGCGGCGCTTCACCTCAGGACCGAAACCTGCCTCACGGGTCGCCGACATGACCTGCTCGACGGTGCCGCCGCCTTCGAGCGACGCGCGCAAGCCGAATCGCACCGAGTCGAACTTCGCGAGGTTCGACGACGCTTCCGCCGGAAGGATCAGGTAGTACGCCGCGATGGCGTATTCGAAGTGAGGTGCGGAGACCTCGACGATCTCGGCGCCGTTGCGCTCGAGCAGCTCGAGCGCCTCGTGGAACCGCTGACGCACACCGGCCTGGAAGCCTTCGCCGTCGAGCTCCTTGATGACGCCGATGCGCAAGCCGGAGACATCCGCACGCCGAACGGCCTCGGCCATCGACGGCCATGCTTCGGGAATCGAGGTCGAGTCGAGCGGGTCATGGCCGGCGATGACGTCGTGCAGCAGCGCGGCGTCGAGCACGTTTCGCGTGACCGGCCCGATCTGGTCGAGCGACGATGCGAGGGCGATCGAGCCGTATCGGCTGACCGCGCCGTAGGTGGGCTTCACGCCGACGGTTCCGGTGACATGTGCCGGCTGGCGGATCGAGCCACCGGTGTCGGAGCCGAGCGCGAGTGGGGCTTCGAATGCCGCCACGGATGCCGCGGAGCCACCGCCCGAGCCGCCGGGGATGCGCTCGAGGTCCCATGGGTTGTGGGTCGGACCGTACGCCGAGTGCTCGGTCGACGAACCCATGGCGAACTCGTCCATGTTGGTCTTGCCGAGCGGGATCATGCCCGCCTCGCGCACCTTCGTGACAGGGGTCGCGTCGTACGGCGGAATCCAGCCCTCGAGGATGCGGGAGCCGGATGTCGACGGCATGCCCTTCGTCACGAGCACGTCTTTGATCGCGATCGGCACGCCCGCGAGCGGGCCGAGTGGCGCCCCTGCTGCGCGCTGCCGGTCGATCTCGGCTGCAGTCTCGATCGCGCGTTCGCCCTCGACATGGAGGAACGCGTGCACGGCGCCGTCGACGGCCGCGATGCGGTCGAGGTGGGCACGGGTCGCTTCGACCGAAGAGACCTCGCCTGCGGCGAGCCTCGCGCCGAGGGCCGACGCGGACAGCCGGATCAGTTCGTCGCTCACTGTTCTTCTCCCAGGATCGCCGAGACCTTGAAGCGCGAACCGTCGGACTCGGGTGCGCCGGAGAGTGCCTCGTCGACCGAGAGCACCGTTCCGCCCACGACATCGTCGCGGTACACGTTCTGCAACGGGATCGGGTGGCTCGTCGGCGGAACGTCGGGTGTGGCAACGGCGCTCACCTGCTCGACCGCGTGCATGATCTGGCCGAGCTCCTTCGTGAGGTGCTCGATCTCTTCATCGGTGAGCGCGATACGGGCGAGGCTCGCGAGATGCGCGACCTGCTCCGCAGTGATTTCGGACATGCTGCTCCGTCGTCTCGGGATGGGGATGCTCCGATTCTATCGGGGCGCGCCGAAGAGCCCGATGCCGTACCGATGCAGCAGCTCGTAGGCGTCGGCGTACGTCTCGGGTTCTTCGTCGTCGGGCCGACCGAACTTCGCGAGCAGGAGCCCGAGCAAGCCGCGTGCCGGTGGGCTCAGCGGCTTGTCTTTGTGCGCGTGGGCCGGATGCGGGGCCGAGGCCTGCGGGTTCGGCGGGATGTACTGCGGGCTCGTCGACGGCCAGGTCAGCGGATGCCTCGGGGCGTCGAGGTTCACGGCGGAGAACATGTCGTTGGCCTCGGCATCTCGCCGTGTGAGCGGCTTGAGCCCGTACAGCTTCGAGAGCGTCGCGATGACGGCGCCGTGGTGCATCTCGTCGTTGATCACGGTGCCGCCGCGCGTGTACGCGGAGACGGCGATGGCGGGCACGCGACAGCCGAGTCGATCGAAGCGGAAGCCCATCTCTCCGGCGTCTTCGCCGTCGTGCGGCGGTGTCGCCGATGGCGGCGGCACGTGGTCGTGGCACCCTCCGTGCTCGTCGAAGGTGATGAGGAGCATCGTATTCAGCGCGTTCGACCCCGTCGACGATGCGCTGTGCTTGACGGCCGAGTAGATCTCGTGGATCAGGGCCTCGCCGGCCCTGACATCGGAGATCGCGCTGTCGATCACCTCGACGCCGTCGACGTCGCTCTCGCGGAGCTTGCCGAACGGCGGGTGGAAATCGTTGTGGTTGTACGTCATGCGCGGCTCGATGAAGGCGTAGGCGGGCAGATTGCCGTGCTCCACGTCGTCGTGGAACTGCTGCATCGTGGCGAAATGGTCGGTGCGCCAGTACTGCTCGAGCACCGGCGCGTGCAGCACGCCGGTGAAGGAGACGAGCTGCAACTCGTCGAAGTAGATGCGCCAGGAGACGCCGGCCTCTTCGAGGCGGTTGAAGATCGTCGGCGCTGCAGGCGCATCGAGCCACTTCGTGTACCCGCCGCCGTGCTTGTTGGTGACGAAACCGTGCGAGGTCGAGGCGTGGAAGAACGAGCGATTGCAGAACGTCTGCGACGGCACGCCGGCGTGCCAGGCATCGAACACGGCGAAGTTCTTCGCGAGCGTCGAGAGCACCGGCAGCATCTCGGGCGAGAAGGAGCCCATGATCTGGGCGAGCTCGGGAGCGGTCGGCGGAGTGCCCTTCTTCAACCGCTCGAAGTTCACGAAGTAGTCGGTGACGAATCCCCCCATGCTCGGCACCGCGTCGGACGGCGGTGCGTTGTACGGCGCCTGCATGCTCTCGACGAAGAGCTCGGCGTTCGCGGGCGGGTCGATCGTGTTGAAGAGCTGGGTGTTCACGTGCGGGTACTCTTCGCCCGGATCGGGATTCGGTCGCCCCATGATCTCGTCGGTGGAGCCTTCGTAGACGTGCGCGGCGATCGGGGTTCCGTCTGGTGCCGTGTTGCGATAGTCGCCGAACGCGAGTCCGTCGAACTGCTGACCGTCGGGCAGGTCGTCGGGCGAGTACAGCCAGCCGAGCAGGTTGTCGAACGAGCGGTTCTCACCCATGACGACCACGAGGTGGTCGAACCCGGCCTTCTCTCGAGGGCTGAACGCGGCGAAGTCGTCTGCGCCTTCTGCGAAACCCATGGAATGCCCGATCGTGGCGCCGATCGCTGCTCCGGCTCCTCCGCCGACGACTGCGCCGGCTGCCGCGGCACCGCCGAGCCGCAGGAAGTCGCGGCGGCTGGATCGACCGATGCCGCGGGCCGTGCCTGACCCGCTCGCCGGGACTGCTACACCGCCGTCAGCGGATTTCGCCTGCTCGATCTCGTCGTCTGCCATCGCTCCCCCGCATCGCTGGTCTGATCGTCGCCCGCGCCCTGCACTGCTCACGCGTCGAGCGCGGCGGGCCCTTCACGCACGAGCACGGCGAACTGCGCGGCGTCGAGCACCCGGATGCCGAGCTCTTCGGCCTTGCCGAGTTTCGAGCCGGCGCCGGGCCCGGCAGCGACGAAATCGGTCTTCTTCGACACGCTCGACGCCGCTTTGCCACCGGCCGCGATGATCGCCTCTTGCGCGCCGTCGCGCGTGAACCCCTCGAGCGAGCCTGTCGCAACGATCGTCAGCCCGGTGAGCACTCCCCCTGCTTCTGCGGCGGCGCCCGGGCCAGGATGCCCCGGGGTCGCCCACTGGACTCCGGCGGCGGTCCACCGCTCGACGATCTCGAGGTGCCAATCGACGTCGAACCACTCGATGAGCGAGTCGGCGATGATGCCGCCGACGCCGTCGACTTCGGCGAGTTCTTCTCTGGATGCGCCGCGGATCGCGTCCAGCGAGCCGAAGTGGTCGGCGAGCGCTCGGGCCGCAACCGGCCCGACGTGGCGGATGTTGAGCGAGACGAGCAAGCGCGAAAGCGGCTTCGTCTTCGCCTTGCCGAGTTCGGCCAGCAGCTTCGTCGCCGCCTCGGAGGGCCCGACCTCGCGGAAGTTCTTCTTCACGGCTGCTGCACGGCGTTCGGCCGGTGTCATGGTCTCGGTACCCGGTGGATAGCTCGCCGGACCGAGCTTCTGGAACGGCGTTCGCTTCACCGGTGCCCCGGTCGCATCGTCGAGCTTCGGTTCGCCCGTCTCGGCGTCGCGCACCACGACCTCGATCGGCACGAGCTCCTCGATCGTGAGGTCGAAGAGCCGAGCCTCTGTGGGCAGCGGCGGTTCCGCGGGGAAGGACGGCTGGGTCAGCGCGGCCGCGGTCACCTCGCCGAGTGCCTCGATGTCGAGGCCGCCCCGTGAGCCGATGTGCTCGACTCGCCCGCGCACCTGGGCGGGGCAGGATCTCGCATTGGGGCAGCGCAGATCGATGTCGCCGTCTTTCATGGCACGCAGCGGCGTGCCGCACTCAGGACAGAGTTCGGGCATCTGCCACTCTCGCTCGCTGCCGTCGCGCAACTGCTCGACCGCGCCGAGGATCTCGGGGATGACTTCTCCCGCCTTCCGCAGCACCACGGTGTCGCCGATGAGCACGCCCTTCGACTTCACGACCTGCTGGTTGTGCAGCGTCGCCTGGCGCACGGTGCTGCCGGCCACTTTCACGGGTTCCATGACGGCGTAGGGTGTGGCGCGGCCGGTGCGACCGACTCCCACGACGATGTCGAGGAGCTTCGTGTGCACCTCTTCTGGCGGGTACTTGTACGCGATCGCCCAGCGCGGCGCGCGACTGGTCGCGCCGAGCTCGTCATGGAGTGCGAGCTCATCGACCTTGACGACGATGCCGTCGATCTCATGCTCGACGTCGTGACGGTGCTCGCCGCGTTCGACGATGTAGTCGGCGACCTCATCGACCGAGTCGAACACCCGGGAGTGGGGTGAGACCGGCAGGCCCCACCCGGCGAGGAGCGAATAGATCTCGGACTGGTCACGCGCATCCGGATGCTGCCACGCGCCGATGCCGTGCAGGTACAACGCGAGCCTGCCGAGCCGCTCCCTCATGAGTGAGAGCTCGACTGCGTTCTTCTTCTCACGGCGCTGCCGCAGGCTTCCGGCTGCGGTGTTGCGGGCGTTCGCGAAGTCGGCGTACTTCGTGGGGATCTCGTCGAGCGCGCGACCTTTGGCGAGCAGCTCGGCCGCGTACGCCGCCTGCAGCTCTCGCTGGCGATCGTTGAGTGCTTCGAAGTCGCTCGTCGACAGGAAGACCTCGCCGCGCACCTCGAAGAACGCCGGGTACCCCTCGCCCTCGAGTCGCCGCGGGATCGCCGGAATCCAATCGACGTTCTCGGTGATGTCTTCTCCCACACGGCCGTCGCCACGGGTCGTCGCCGTCTCGAGAGCCCCGTCGCGATAGGCCAGGCTGATCGCCAGGCCGTCGATCTTCAACTCCGAGAGCCAACGGACCGGTCGCCCCGCCGCCGCGGCGGTCTTGGTCGCCCAATCACGGAATTCGTCGATCGAGAAGACGTTGTCGAGGCTGAGCATGCGCTCGGCATGTTCGTGTTCGGGAAACCCCGCGGAGACGATCGCCGCACCGACCTGCTGGGTCGGGCTGTCTTGGCCCGCGAGCTCGGGGAAGGCGCGCTCGAGCGCCTCGAGCCGGTGGAAGTCGGCGTCGTACTCGGCATCGGAAGCTGGGGAATCACCGTCGCCGTAGTACGCGAGCCGGTTCCGCTCGATGCGCTCGGCGAGCGCCTCGGCTTCGACACGGGCGGCTTCGAACTCGATGGGGATGTCGCTCACAGCGCCATCCTATGGGCGCGCGGCGACATCGCTCCGGGGTTCGCTCGGCCGCGTCGTTTCACGCCGATGTGCTGGTCGATGTCGTCGTTCACGGGCCGGTCTCGCGATCACCGACCACACCGACACAGCACATCGGCACCGGTCAGCCGCCGAACCCGACCCGGTCGACCTTCCGGTGGTACCGGGTGCCGATCTTTCCACCGAGGATGGCACCGCCGAGGCTTGCGACCGCGACGACGACGGCAGTGACGATGCCGCCCATGGTGAGCTCGCCGTCGCTCACGGGAATACGCGGGAACGAGTTGACCTCACCCAGGATGTCGTACTGGCTGCCGATGGCCACGCTCAGCAGCGCCACGGCGATCGCCATGACGAGGGCCCAGACCCATACCGCGAGACCTTGCACGACACCGTTGAACCGTGCCATGCGGCCGGCGACGTAGCCGCCGCAGTAGTACGCCACGAACAGGATGACGAGCAGCGCGATGGCGCCGATCCAGCCGACGGTGTCGGCGGGCAGCACCGCTTCGTCGGCGGCCTTGCCGGCGCTCACCGGAACTCCGAGTCCGAGCGCCGCACCGCTCGCGGCCAGCAGTGCGGTGAGGATGACGGTGGTGCCGGTCGCCGTGAGCCAGCCGAAGAAGGCCGATCCGACCTTCACGCCGCCGAACTGCGCCCGTTCCCGGTCGACGACCACGCTTCGATCCGCCAGACGCTCCGCCGCAACCGGAGGCTCGACGGCCACTGGGTGCTCTCCCGTGACCGGGCGCTCCGCCACGTCCGAGCGCTCGTCCGCCACTGGACGCTCCTGCACGGCCGAGCCCTCTGCCACCACAGGACGCTCCCCGACCGCCGAATCCTCCGCCGCGACCGGCACGCCCTCCGCGCGCCGACCGGTGACGCCGTTCACCTGGGGCGCTGCATCCTGCCGGGCGGGATCTTCAGCCGGTACTCGGTCTCGCTCTGCCGGTTCTCGCGTGGTACTCACGGGGGTGCTCCAGTTCTGTTCGGGTGCGCGCCGGAACGACGCGAGTCCTGAACCTATTGGAGAACGCGCACGCTTCGCGCGGCCTTGACAGAGCCCGCACGCCTCGTGGTATGTGGCGACTGCCCTCAGGCGTCGACCGGCACCGCGCTCACGGTGCGGTCGATCGTGAACTGGCCGAGCACCCGGGTACCGACGTAGATCACGGCGGTCTGGCCGGGCGCGACGCCATCGAGCGGATGCCCCGGCGTGACCACGATCTCGCCGTCGACGAGCTCGGCGACGGCCGGAACGGGGTCGGCGTGCGCGCGGATCTGCACCTCGCACTCGAACGGGATCGACGGATCGGCCGGCGGAAGCCCGGCCCAGGAGAAGCGCGAACCGGCGATGAGGCCGATGGCGAGTGCCGCCTTCGGTCCGACCACGACGGTGTTCTCTTTCGGGCGCACCTCGAGCACGAAGCGCGGCTTGCCGTCTGCTGCGGGCGTGCCGAGGCGCATGCCGCGCCGCTGGCCGACCGTGAACGCATGCGCGCCCTCGTGCGACCCCACGACAGCGCCGGTGCGGTCGACGATGTCGCCGGTCTCGGTGCCGACGCGCTCGGCGAGCCAGCCCTTCGTGTCGCCGTCGGGAATGAAGCAGATGTCGTAGGAGTCGGGCTTCTGGGCGACCGAGAGCCCGCGCTCGGCCGCCTCGGCGCGCACGAGCGTCTTCGACGGCGTGTCGCCGAGCGGGAAGTACGCGTGGGCCAGCTGCTCGGCCGTCAGCACGCCGAGCACGTAGCTCTGGTCTTTCGCCTCGGCGCTCGCACGGTGCAGCTCACGGTTGCCCGCGGCATCCGTCACGATCTTCGCGTAGTGCCCCGTGGCCACCGCGTCGAATCCGAGCGCGAGCGCCTTCTCGAGCAGGGCGGCGAACTTGATGCGCTCGTTGCAGCGCATGCACGGATTCGGGGTGCGGCCCGCGGAGTACTCGGCGATGAAGTCGTCGACGACGTCGGCCTTGAATCGCTCGGAGAAGTCCCACACGTAGTAGGGAATGCCGAGCACGTTCGCGGCGCGCTGGGCGTCCATCGAGTCTTCGATCGTGCAGCAGCCGCGGCTGCCGGTGCGCAGGGTGCCCGGCATGCGGCTGAGCGCGAGGTGCACGCCGACGACCTCGTGGCCGGCCTCGACGGCGCGCGCGGCCGCCACGGCGCTGTCGACGCCGCCGCTCATCGCTGCAAGAACCTTCACCCCATCAGTGTAAAGGTGCTCGCTGGACGGATGCCCCGGGCAGGCGTCAGCGGTCGAACGAGGTCGCGCGGGCGGCGAGGCCGGCGCGAGCGGCCTGCGCGTGCGCGGCGGGCAACGCAGCGAGGAAGGCGTCGACGTCGACGTCGGTCGAGCCGTGGCCGATCGTGATGCGCAGCGCACCGCGGGCGTCCGCTTCGGAGCGGCCCATGGCGATCAGCACGTGCGACGGTTCCGGCACGCCTGCCTGGCACGCCGAACCGGTCGACACGGCGACGCCCGCCGCGTCGAGCAGGAACAGGAGCGAATCGCCCTCGCAGCCGGGAAAGGAGAAGTGCGCATTGCCCGGCAACCGCCCGGTGGCGGACGGATCGCCCGAGAGCCGCGCCGCGGGCACCGCGTCGAGGGCGCCCGCGATGAGTCGGTCGCGGAGCATCGCCATGCGCGCGACGTCGCCGTCGAGCCGCGTCGCGACGGCGGTTGCCGCTGCCGCGAACGACGCCGCTGCCGCGACGTCCTGCGTGCCCGAGCGCACCTTCCGCTGCTGCCCGCCGCCGTGGATCAGCGGTTCCACAGCGGCCGAGCGGTCGAGGACCAGCGCGCCGATGCCGGCCGGGCCCCCGATCTTGTGCGCCGAGACGCTGAGGGCGACGAGACCGGTGCCGCGCGCAGCATCCGTCGCACGTCTGACGCCGCGGAAATCGATCGGCACCTGTCCGTACGCGGCGATCGCGTCGACGTGCAGCGGCACGCCGGCGCGCGCGGTCATCCGTGCGACCTCGTCGACCGGCTGGATCGTGCCGACCTCGTTGTTCGCCCAGAGCATCGTGACGAGCGCGACGGATGCCCCGCCGCGCTCGAGCTCGGCGGCGAGCACGTCGAGACGCACGCGGCCGAGCCCGTCGAGTGGGATCTCGATCACCTCGGCACCCTCGTGCGCCCGGAGCCACTCGACGGCATCGATCGTCGCATGATGCTCGCCTGCCGGCACGAGGAGACGGGTGCGAGCCGCGCCGGTCGCAGCATCCGTTCGCCGCTGCCACCAGAGCCCCTTGATCGCGAGGTTCACCGCCTCGGTGCCGTTGCCCGTGAAGACGACCTCGATGCCATCGGCGCCGAGGGTCGCGGCGACGCGCTCGCGCGACTCCTCGAGCAGACGCTTCGCCTGCTGGCCGGCACTGTGGATCGACGAAGGATTGCCGACCACGGCGAGCGCGGAGGTGAGCGCCTCGATGGCCTCGGGCAGCATCGGAGTCGTCGCGGCGTGATCGAGGTAGACCAACGGCCCTCCAGCCCTGAACGTGTTCGACCGCGCCCGACGCGACGCGTGCAGGCGCTTGCAGGCGTGTCGCCTCCACGAACTACTGTAGATCGCATGCCTGAGCGCGATCCCCTGCACGACCTCGGTGTTCGCGCGGGCGCCGACGGCGGCATCGCCCGGGTCTGGTCGGAACACGCGAGCTCCGTCGAGCTCGTCGTCTTCGACGGCGACGACCTCGATTGGGCGCTCTCACGCACCCCGCTCGTGCGCGACGACCACGGCGTCTGGCAGGGCGAGTCGGCCGAGCTGCGCCCCGGCGCCCACTACGGCCTTCGCGTCGACGGCCCGGCAGGCGTCGAGCATGCGTTCAACCCCGTCCACACGCTGCTCGACCCGTACGCCACCGGACTCGCCCGGGCCGATGACGGGTCATGGCGGGGCGTCGCACTCGAACCGCTCACCGCGACCGGGTTCGAGTGGGGCGACTCGACGAAGCCGCGAGTGCCACTCGATCGCACCGTCGTCTACGAAGCCCATGTGCGCGGCTTCTCGAAGCTCAACCCTGCGGTGCCCGAGTCGCTGCGCGGCACCTACGCCGGACTCGCGCACGACGCCTCGCTCGAGTACCTCACGGGGCTCGGCGTCACGACGGTCGAGCTCCTCCCGGTGCACGCCTTCGTCTCCGAGGAGCGGCTCGTGCGTCAGGGCAAGCTCAACTACTGGGGCTACAACACCCTCGCCTTCTTCGCCGCCCATGCGCCGTACGCGAGTGTCGCCGCGCAGGCCGAGGGCGCGGCCGCGGTGCGCCGCGAGTTCGCCGGCATGGTGCGCCGCCTCCACGAGGCGGGCCTCGAGGTCGTGCTCGACGTGGTCTACAACCACACCGCCGAAGAGGGGCGCGAAGGGCCGACCTACTCGCTCCGTGGCATCGACAATGCCGCGTACTACCGCCACGACGCGCACGGGCGCTACGTCGACACCACGGGGTGCGGCAACAGCATCGACATCGCACGGCCCGCACCGGCACGCCTCGTGCTCGACTCGATGCGCTACTTCGCCGATGAGCTGCAGGTCGACGGGTTCCGGCTCGACCTGGCCGTCACGCTCGGCCGCGATGACCACGAGGCCTACTCCCCCGGGCATCCCCTGCTGCAGGCCATGCTCGACGACCCCGTCGTCGGCGCGACCAAGCTCATCGCGGAGCCGTGGGACGTCGGACCCGACGGTTGGCACACCGGCGGCTTCCCAGCCGGATTCACGGAGTGGAACGACCGCTACCGCGACCGCATGCGCGACTTCTGGCTGGGCGACCTGCGCCGCGAGCGCGAGACCGGGTCGGCAGGCAGCGGCATCGGCCGATTCGCGACGCGCCTCGCCGGTTCGTCGAACACCTTCTCCGTCGAGCGGGGGCCGCTCGCGAGCCTCAACTTCGTGACCGCGCACGACGGGTTCACACTCGCCGACCTCACCGCCTACGACGTCAAGCACAACCAGGGCAACGGCGAGCGCAATCGCGACGGCACCGACTCGAACAACTCCTACAACCACGGCGTCGAGGGCGAGGCGGCCGACCCGGCGATCCGCGCGGCGCGTCGGCGGAGCATCCGGAACCTGCTCGGCACGCTGCTGCTCTCGGCCGGAGTGCCGATGCTCACGGCGGGCGACGAGTTCGGACGCAGCCAACGCGGCAACAACAACGCGTACTGCCACGATTCGTCACTCACGTGGCTCGCGTGGGATCCGGCCGAACGCGCACGGTACGCGCCCGAGCTGCTCGCCACCACTCGTCGCCTCATCGCGCTGCGTGCCGAGAATCCCGCCCTGCGCCCGATCCGCTTCGGCAGGCCGGGCGAAGCGGTGCCGAGCGCTTCGCAGATGGACTGGTACAACGCCGACGGCCTGACGATGGGCATCGACGACTGGAATTCGCCCGCCGAGCGCACGCTGCAGTACCTCGCCTCCTCCACCCCCGAGACCGAGGCGTTCAACCGCATCCTGCTCGTGGTGCACGCCCACGAGTCGAGCACCGAGATCGTGCTTCCCGCGCCCGCTGGAATCACCGGCTACACGCTGCTCTGGGATTCGACCGAGGAAGCGCCGGGCACCGAGGATGCGGCGGGTACCGAGTCCCTCGCGGCACCGGCATCGATCCCTGGCGAGTCGATCACCGTCGACGGACCTTCGATGCGGCTGTACCGCGCCGACGGCGCTGCATGATGGCCAAGCGAGCGGATGCGTCCGCGGGCACGCCCGCGACCGTCGCCCTCGCCCGCGCCGGCATCGCCTTCACCGCCCTCGGCTACGAGCACGACCCTCGCGCTGCGGCCTACGGACTCGAAGCCGCCGAGAAGCTCGGCCTCGATCCCGACCGTGTCTTCAAGACCCTGCTGGCGAACGTCGACGGGGCGCTCGTCGTCGGAATCGTGCCGGTCGCGTCGCAGCTCGATCTCAAGGCGCTGGCGTCGTCGCTCGGGGGCAAGCGAGCCGAGATGGCCGATCCCGCCGTGGCCGAACGCAAGACCGGGTACGTCGTCGGCGGCATCAGCCCCATCGGTCAGAAGACCGCCCTGCCGACGGTGCTCGACGAATCGGCGATCGTCTGCGAGACGATCTACGTCTCGGGTGGGCGTCGCGGTCTCGACCTCGAACTCGCGCCCGACGACCTGCTCGCCGTCACCGGTGGACGCTACGGGCCGATCGCGCGACACCGAGGCTGATCGGTCTACCGCGCCGACACCTGAGGCCGAGCGTCGGCGGACTCCTGCACGCGATCTCCGCGCAGCCCGATGGTGACGTACAGCGCGGTCACGACGAGAGCCGCCCCGGCAACCCACGCCGCCACCGCGAAGCCGTCGGCGAAGGCCTGCGAGGCGCTCTCGGCGAGCGCGATCCCGGCGTCACCCGGGAGTTCGCGAGCGACGCCCATCGCACCGGCGAGCGTCTCCCGGGCCTCGGCCGGCACGGCGGCTCCGAGCCCCGACATCTGCTGCGCGTAGATCGCCGCACCCACGCTTCCGAGCACGGCCAGGCCGAGGCTCACGCCGAGCTCGGTGCTCGTCTCGCTCAGCGCCGAGGCTGCGCCGGCCTTCGCCGGAGGTGCTGCCCCGACCACGAGGTCGGTGCCGAGCGCGGTCACGGGCCCCACCCCCACGTAGACGAGCACGAACCCGATGACCACGGTTGAAAGCTCGCCCGACGATTCGACCTGCGCGAGCACCACGAAACCGGCGGCAGATACGAGGAGTGCCCCGGCGACGACGAGGCCCGGGGGCACCCGACGCGCGATGAGCGGTGCGACGAGCGTGGCCACGATCAGCGCCGACGCGGCCGGGAGCAGCCAGAGCCCCGCCATCAACGGCGAGAGTCCTGACACGAGCTGGAGGTACTGCGTGATGAACAGGTAGATGCCTCCGACGGCCGCGGTCGCGGCCAGCAGTGCGACGAGTGCCGCGGCGAACCTCCGGTCCCGGAAGAGTCTCAGGTCGATCATCGGCGCGTCGAGTCGAGCCTGTCGGCGCACGAACGCGACGGCGAGCGCGATCCCGGCCGTCGCCGCGACGATCGGCAACGTGCTGAACCCGTGAGTGGCGACCTCCTTCAACGCCCACACGATGGCGAGCAGCGTCACCACGGCGAGCACCGCGCTCAGGACGTCGATCCGAGCGCCGCTCGGGTCCCGGTGCTCTGGCAGCAGGAGGGGCCCGGCGACGAGCAGGACAACCATGACGGGGACCCCGAGGAGGAACACCGCGCCCCACGAGAAGTTCTCGAGCAGCGCGCCGCCGACGACCGGTCCGATGGCGATGCCCACGGAGAACATCGTCGCCCAGACGCCGATGGCGAACCCACGTTGGCGCGGATCCCCGAACATGCTGCTGATGAGAGCCAGGGTCGAGGGCATGAGGGTGGCGCCGGCGATGCCGAGCAGCGCGCGGCTGGCGATGAGCATCTCGGCGCTCGTCGACAACGCTGCCGCGAGCGAAGCCGCCCCGAACGCGGCCGCCCCGATCAGCAGCAGTCGACGCCGTCCGATGCGGTCGCCGAGCACCCCCATCGTGACGAGGAAGCCGGCGATCATGAAGCCGTAGATATCGAGGATCCACAGCAGTTGCGTGCCGGTCGGAGCCAGATCGGCGGCCAGGTGCGGCACCGCGAGGTGCAGCACGGTGATGTCGAGCGAGAGCAGGAGCGTCGGCAGTGCGAGGACGGCGAGGCCGATCCACTCGCGGGCACCGGCCAGGCGAGTGCTGGTCAGGGAGGGTGCGGTCATGACACTATTGTTCGGGAAGCATGGTTCGCAGCGGAAGTACGCACTTTTTCGTGCAGTAGGCACCTGGAGGAAAGTGTCATGAGCGATCTCGGAGCATTCACGTGCGGCCTCGAAGCCGCCATGGCGGTCGTGGGCGGCAAGTGGAAGGCCCTCATCCTGTGGGAGCTCAAGGCGGGGCCCACCCGGTTCAACGCACTGCAGCGGGCGCTCGGCGCTGTCTCGCCGAAGATGCTGGTGCAGCAGCTGCGCGAACTCGAGCGCCACGGGATCGTGCTCCGAACGAGCTACCACGAGGTGCCGCCTCGAGTGGAGTATTCGATGACCCCTCAAGGCGAGCGGCTCCTCGCGGTCCTCGAACCCGTCGGAGACTGGGCCGTCGACAACATCGAGCTCATCCTCGCCGGCGAGGCGCACGCCGAGCGAGGTACGCCCGTCGTGGCCTCAGCCGGCTGAACCCACGGCGCGACGCCGTTCGCTCTTCAGCATGCGCGCGCTGCAGCCCCGTTCAGCCGGCCACGGCGACGAGACCCAACTCCGCCGTCGAGAGCAGCAGCGGATGCCGCGGCACCACGCGAACCGTGTACCCGAACGCACCCGCACGGTCGAGCACGACCGTGCCGGTGTACAGGCGCTGCGTCGACGAGGTCGAGGGCACCGAGGCATCCGGTGCGGGCTGGAGGGCGGCCCGCTGCACGGCATCGATCGTGTCGTCGGCGCGGCTACGGCCGTAGACGACCTCGACGGTGACGTCGTCGGGGGCGAGCTCGCCGAGATCGACGTAGGCCCGCAGGTGCAGGACGTCGCCGACGTGCGGTGTGTCGACGCCTCCCGACTCGACATGCACCACGTTCACGCCGGGCCAGGCGGCCCTGACCTCGGCGCTCCACGCCGAGAGCTCGCGCGCACCCCGCGCTCCCTCGGCCGAGACTCGGGCGAAGTGCCCGGCCGCCGGGCGATAGAGCCGTTCGACGTACTCGCGCACCATGCGGTCGGCGCCGAGCTGGGGCGCGAGCACGGCGAGGGTCTCTCGCACGCGCCGAACCCATTCGACGGGCACGCCGTCGCCGTCGCGCTCGTAGTACCTCGTCGCGACGCGATGCTCGAGCAGTTCGTAGAGTGCGGACGCCTCGAGGGTGTCGCGCTCGGCGGCGTCGCCCGCGGCATCCGCTGACGGAATCACCCAGCCGAAGTCGTCGCCGGCGAACTCCGCCCACCATCCGTCGAGGATCGACAGGTTCAGCGCACCGTTCATCGCCGCCTTCATGCCCGAGGTGCCACAGGCTTCGAGCGGCCGAAGCGGATTGTTCAGCCAGACGTCGCAGCCCGGGTAGAGCACCTCGGCCATCGCCATGTCGTAGTCGGGCAGGAAGACGATGCGTTCACGGAGCTCGGGCTGCTGCGCGAACTGCACGAGCTGCTGGATGAGCCGCTTGCCCTCGTCATCGGCCGGATGCGACTTGCCGGCGATCACGAACTGCACCGGCCGATCGGGGTTCGTGAGGATCGACTTCAACCGCTCGGGGTCGGCGAGCATCAGGGTCAGTCTCTTGTACGTCGGCACGCGTCGGGCGAAGCCGATCGTGAGCACATCGGGATCGAGCACCTGCGAGACCCACTTCGGCGGCTGCGCACCCGAGTGCTGCTCGCGCCACGACGCCTCGAGCCGGCGCCGCGCGTCGTCGACGAGCTGACGGCGCATACTGCGCTTGGCCGCCCAGAACTCGCCGTCGGAGAGCGCAGGGCTGCGCCACTCGGCGTGCTCGGTATCGCCGGTGCCCAACGTCGTCTCGGCGATGCCGAGCATGACAGGGTCGGTCCACGTCGGGGCGTGCACGCCGTTCGTGATGGAAGTGATGGGCACCTCGTCGGCGTCGAAGCCCGGCCAGAGGTCGCCGAACATGCGCCGGCTCACCTCGCCGTGCAGCTTGGAGACGCCGTTCGCATGTTGGGCGAGACGAAGGCCCATGACGGCCATGTTGAACGGACTCGTCGCCGGGTCGGCGCCCGGCTCCACGCCGAGGGCGAGCGCATCGGCCGGATCGACGCCGGGGAGCAGGCCGCTCGAGAGATAACGCTCGACGAGCGCACGCTCGAAGCGGTCGATGCCGGCAGGCACCGGTGTGTGCGTCGTGAACACGGTGCCTGCGCGCACGAGCTGCAGCGCCTCGGCGAAGGAGAGCCCCTCGCCGATGTAGCCGGCGATGCGCTCGAGTCCGAGGAATCCCGCATGACCCTCGTTCATGTGGAACACATCGGGTGCGGCAGCTCCGCTGAGCTCGGTCCACGCCCGCACCGCACGGGCCCCGCCGACGCCGAGCAGAAGCTCCTGCAGCAGGCGGTGCTCGCCACCGCCCCCGTACAAGCGGTCGGTGACCGAGCGCAGCTCCCCCGAGTTGGCCGGGATGTCGGTGTCCAGGAGCAGCAGGGGAATGCGGCCGACCGCAGCCGTCCACACGCGCGCGTGCAGCGAGCGCCCCTCGGGCAGGGCGAGCGTCACCTGCACCGGTGCGCCATCCGGTCCGCGCAGCACCGAGAGCGGCAATCCGTCGGGGTCGAGCACCGGATAGCGTTCCTGCTGCCACCCGTCGGGAGAGATCGACTGCGAGAAGTAGCCGGCCTTGTAGAAGAGACCGACGCCGACGATGGGCACACCCAGGTCGGATGCCGCCTTCAGGTGATCGCCTGCGAGGATCCCGAGGCCGCCGGAGTACTGCGGCAGCGCGGCGGCAATACCGAACTCGGGCGAGAAGTACGCGATCGTGCGCGGCGTCTCGGCACCGAGCGACTGGAACCATCGCGGCTCGGCGAGGTACTCGCGCAGGCTCGACCGTTCGCGCTCCGCCCAGTCGATGTAACCCGCGTCGCTCGCGAGCTCGCCGAGTCGCCCGGGCTCGACCGCTCCGAGGAACGCGACCGGGTCGTGGTCGGATGCCTGCCAGGCCTCGGGGTCGATGTGCTGGAAGAGGCGTCGCGTCGGCTCGTGCCACGACCACCGGAGATTTCCGGCGAGCTCTTCGAGCGCGGCGAGTTGGGCCGGCACGACGGCACGGACCGTGAACTTGCGGATCGGCTTCACGCCTCCACCCTAGGTCGGGCGCGTGTCGAACACGTGAACGCGGGGTCACGCTGCGACCCCGACCGTTTCAGCCGTCTCATCCGCGGCAAACGCGCTACGGTCGAACGGTGACGTCCAGCTCTCCGCTCGCCGGCCGGATCCCCGTGGCCCGGCTCACCCCGACCGCGCCCGACGATCGATGGCGACCGAAGGCGTTCGAGGGCGAAGTCGTGCCGTTCGGTGCCACGGTCTTCCGAGAGGGGCACGACCAGGTCGGTGCGATGCTCGTCATCACGAGCCCATCGGGTCTCGAGCTCCGCGAACGCATGTCGCCGTTGGCCGACGGATCCGACCGGTGGGAGACCGAGATCCGGCTCGATGAGGTCGGCGAGTGGCGCTGGCGGGTCACGGGGTTCGACGACGAGATCGCGACCTGGCGGCACGACGGCGCGCTGAAGGTCGATGCCGGGGTCGACGCAGAGCTGATGTTCGAGATCGGCGCCCGACTGCTCGATCGGGCGATCGCCGAGAAGACCAGGCCGCTCGCGGCTCGAAAGCGGCTGACCGCGCTCGCCGAGGCGATGCGAGACACCGGGTCGTCCGTCGCCGCTCGCAGGCCGCTCATCGACGATCCGGCCCTCGACGAATTCGTCGTGCGCCCGCTCGCCCGGTTGTCGAGCGATTCCGCCGAGCACGCGATCCTGGTCGAACGCCGCCGCGCCGGAGTCGGGTCCTGGTACGAGTTCTTCCCACGGTCCGAAGGTGCGAAGAGACTCAAGGACGGCACCTGGAAGTCGGGCACGTTCCGCACGGCGGCGAAGCGTCTCGACGGCGTCGCCGCGATGGGGTTCGACGTGGTGTACCTGCCGCCGATCCATCCGATCGGGCTCACCAATCGCAAGGGACGCAACAACACCCTCGATCCCGCACCGAACGACCCCGGTTCGCCGTGGGCGATCGGTGGAACGCTCGCCGACGGCACCAGGGGCGGGCACGACTCCATCCACCCCGACCTCGGCACCCTCGCCGATTTCCGGGCCTTCGTGCGGCGAGCGGACGCACTCGGCATCGAGGTCGCCCTCGACCTCGCCCTGCAGGCCTCGCCCGACCACCCGTGGGTGACCGAGCATCCCGACTGGTTCACGCAGCTCCCCGACGGCACCATCCGCTACGCCGAGAATCCGCCGAAGAAATACCAGGACATCTACCCGGTGAACTTCGATGACGACCCCGAGGGCATCTTCACCGAGGTGCTTCGGGTGGTGCGGCACTGGATGAAGCAGGGCGTGCGCATCTTCCGGGTCGACAACCCGCACACGAAGCCTCTCCAGTTCTGGGAGCGACTGATCAGCACGGTGAATGCCGACGATCCGGGAGTCGTCTTCCTCGCCGAGGCGTTCACCCGGCCCGCGATGATGCAGGCACTCGCCATGGTCGGCTTCCAGCAGTCGTACTCGTACTTCACCTGGCGCAACACCAAGGCCGAACTCGAGGAGTTCCTGACCTCGGTCTCACAGGACACGGCCGACTTCATGCGACCGAACCTCTTCGTGAACACGCCCGACATCCTCACCGAATACCTCCAGTTCGGCGGTCCGGCGGCATTCACCGTGCGGGCCACGATCGCGGCGACCGCGGCACCGCTCTGGGGCGTCTATGCGGGCTTCGAGCACTTCGAGTCGGTGGCGCGCGCGGGAGCCGAGGAGGCCATCGACAACGAGAAGTACGAGTACAAGCCACGCGACTTCGCTGCAGCGGCTCGGGAGGGTCGCTCGCTCGCGCTCTACCTCGGCATCCTCAACCGCATCCGGGCCGAGCACCCGGCGCTCGGCCAGCTCCGCAACATCCATTTCCACGCGAGCGACGACGATTCGGTGCTCGTCTATTCGAAGCACCTCGATGGCCGCTTCATCGACTCGCCTCGCGGGGGCCGTCGCCCGGCAGACGACACGATCATCGTCGTGGCCAACGTCGACCCTCACTCGGTGCGGGAGACGAGCGTGCACCTCGATCTCGAGGCGATCGGCCTCGAGCCGGGAGCGCGCTTCGAGGTCGACGAACTCGTCACCGGCGAACGCTGGGAGTGGGGCGGCTCCAACTACGTGCGGCTCGACGCCTTCACCCGGCCGGCGCACGTCCTGCACGTGAGAAGGGGCACCGATGCTTGAACCGCTTGCAGCGCCCGACATCCCCGACGAGGTGCTCGAGGCCGTCGCCGAGGGGCGGCACGCCGACCCGCACTCGGTTCTCGGGCAGCACGGATTCGCGCTGCCGCATACCGACGGACCACTGACGGCGATCCGAGCACGACGCCCGCTCGCCGAGTCTGTCGATGCGGTGTTCGAAAGCGGCGAATCACTGCCCCTGGCGCACGTCGGCCACGGCATCTGGGCTGGAGCCGCGGTGTTCGGCCCTCGCGACTATCGCATTCGCGCCCACTACGCCGAGGGTGCCGAGTGGACGAGCGACGACCCCTACCGGTTCGCGCCGACGATCGGCGAACTCGACCTGCATCTCATCGGCGAGGGGCGGCATGAAGAGCTCTGGCGCGTGCTCGGCGCCCACTCGCGAGAACACTGGGGCGTCGACGGCAGCATCCGTGGCACCGCATTCACCGTGTGGGCGCCGCGCGCCCGCGCCGCGCGAGTGGTCGGTGCGTTCAACCGCTGGGATGGAACCGGCCATGCGATGCGCAACATGGGCGCGACCGGCGTCTGGGAACTGTTCGTCCCCGATGTCGAACCGGGCGCGGTGTACAAGTTCGAGCTGCTGACCGCCGCGGGCGATTGGATCATGAAGGCCGACCCGATGGCACGCCAGGCCGAGGTCGCGCCCGCCACCGCGTCGATCGTGTCGGCGAGCACCCATCGCTGGGGCGACCACGCGTGGATGACCCGTCGGGCAGAGACCGACCTGCATTCGCAGCCGATGAGCATCTACGAACTGCACCTCGGCTCATGGCGACCCGGACGCGGATACCGCGACGTCGCCGACGAACTCATCGAGTACCTCGAATGGCTGGGATACACGCACGTGGAGTTCATGCCGCTCGCCGAGCATCCGTTCGGCGGTTCCTGGGGCTATCAGGTCACCGGGTACTTCGCGATCACCTCGCGCTTCGGCTCCCCCGATGACCTCAAGTACCTCATCGACCGCCTGCATCAGGCCGGCATCGGCATCATCATGGACTGGGTGCCCGGGCACTTCCCGAAAGACGACTGGGCCCTCGCGAGGTTCGACGGCGAGCCGCTCTACGAGCACGCCGACCCGCGGCGCGGCGAGCAACTCGACTGGGGCACCTACGTCTTCGACTACGGCAACCCGAGGGTGCGCAACTTCCTCGTCGCCAACGCGCTCTTCTGGTTCGAAGAAATGCACGTCGACGGGCTCCGCGTCGACGCGGTCGCGTCGATGCTCTACCTCGACTACTCCCGAGACGACGGCGAGTGGCTCCCCAACATCCACGGCGGCCGTGAACACCTCGAGGCCATCGCGTTCCTCCAGGAGGCGACCGCGACCGCGTACAAGCGCAACCCCGGCATCGTCATGATCGCGGAGGAATCGACCAGCTGGCCCGGCGTGACCGCCCCGACCTCGAGCGGCGGACTCGGCTTCGGCTACAAGTGGAACATGGGCTGGATGCACGATTCGCTGCAGTACATCCAGAACGATCCGATGTACCGATCGCACCACCATCACGATCTCACGTTCTCCTTCCTCTACACCTTCAGCGAGCATTTCGTGCTGCCGATCAGTCACGACGAGGTCGTGCACGGCAAGGGGTCGCTCGTGCGCAAGATGCCCGGCGACCATTGGCAGCAGCTCGCGAACGTGCGCGCCTACCTCGCCTTCATGTGGGCGCACCCCGGCAAGCAACTGCTCTTCATGGGCCAGGAGTTCGGCCAGCTCTCCGAATGGAGCGAAGAACGCGGGCTCGATTGGTGGATCCTCGACCAGCCGAGTCACCGACAGCTCGCCGAATTCGTCGCGGCCCTCAACCGCGTCTACCGGGCGAGCCCGTCGCTCTGGCAGCTCGACGACGATGCCGCCGGTTTCGAGTGGATCGAGGGCGGCGCCGCTGCCGAGAACGTGATCGCGTTCCTCCGCTACGACCGCGACCGGCGCCCGTTGCTCTGCGTGCTCAACTTCGCCGGGGTGCCGCGCGAGGCGTTCCGGCTCGGGCTGCCGTTCGCGGGCCGTTGGCGCGAACTGCTGAACTCGGATGCCGCGGAGTTCGGCGGCTCCGGCGTGGGCAACCTCGGCAGGGTCGACGCGATCGCGACGCCGTGGGCCGGACGCCCGGCCTCAGCGACGTTCACGCTCCCGCCGCTCGGCGCGGTGTGGTTCGTGCTCGACGAATCACCGGTCGAGTAGCGCGAAGCGCCGCCCGCCGGTCGAGTAGCGCGAAGCGCGTATCGAGACCCCGCGTCGTCTCCGCGTGTTCCGCGACGATCAGTAGAGCAGGTTCGTCAGGCGCCTTCTCGCCTCGACCACGCGAGCATCATCGACGCCCACGACTTCGAACAACTCGACCAGCCGTTCGCGCACGAGCTTCTTGCCATCGACATCGAGACCCGGGAACAGTGTCAGCAGACGGTCGAACGCATCGTCGACGTGTCCGCCCGAGAGGTCGAGGTCGGCGACGTCGAGCTGCGCCCCGAGATCGTCGGGCGCAGCCGCGGCCGCGGAGCGGATCTCGTCGAGCGTCTTGCCGTGAAGACGGCCGAGCAGATTCGCCTGCGCGAGACCGGCGACCGCGAGCGCATCGCGCGGGTTCTGCACGATGGCGGTGCGGTACGCGGATGCAGCGGCGGCGAAGTCGCCGCGCTCGATCGCGTCGTACGCCTCTTGGTGCAGCGGCGGCAGCGGCGGCTCGGCCGGTTCCGCCGGCTCGGCATCGCCGCTTGCTCCGCCCTCGCCCGGGGCGATGCTGCCGGTCACGCCGTGCTGTCCGGCGAGCTCGAGCAGTTGATCGAACAATTGATCGAGCACGTCATCGGGCTGCGCGCCCGCGAAGAGCGGCACCGGCTGACCGGCGACGACGGCGACGACCGTCGGAATCGACTGCGCCTGGAACGCCTGCACGAGTTGCGGACTGCGGTCGGCATCGGCGGCGGCGAGCACGAGCCGGCCATTGCGCGCACGCACGAGTCGTTCGAGCGAGGCGAGCAGTGTCTTGGACGGCTCGCTCCACGTCGCCCACAACGCGACGACGACCGGCACCGTGCGGGAGAGTTCGAGCGTCGAGCCGAACGCCGCATCGTCGGTCTCGAAGACGATCTGGTCGGTCGGCCCCGTGGCCGCATGCGCCCCCTGGGCGGCGGTGCCACCCTGGGCTGCTTGTCGTTGCACGAGTGCCGACAGGTCGACGGCGCCGCGGAGCGCCGCGCCTGCGGGGGGAATCGAATTGGTCACGGTACCTCCGAAGCTCCGATGAGACTCTCCGACCAGCCGAGCAATCGGATCTGGTCATCGGCGTCGTTGCCGACACCGGGAACGTAGAACAACATCTGAACACCTATGACGCGTTGCACGCCCTTCGCGCTCTTCTCGCTGAAGCCCGACAGGGCCAGCGCAGCCCCCGGCTGGAACCCGATGGTTCCACCGTCGTTCGGCACGACCTTCTCGGTCTGCTCGATCGAGACGGTCACGAGCGCGCCTGCATCGTTCGTGGCGAGAGCGATCGTAGGACTCTCGCCGACCAGATTCGAGAATGTCGCGTCAGCGGTCGCCGGGAGTGCGTCGTTGATGGCCTGCTGACCGGTCACGCCGAGCTGCTCCCGCAGCGCATCGCCTTCAGGATCGAACATCGCAGCGAACTCGGAGGTGTCGCCCTTCAGCAGCACGTCGGCGTACGCCGCGGCGACCTGCCCGGTCGGCATCACGAGTCCCTTGAACTCGGGTGAGATCGGGGGCGCGCCGATGGAGGCCGGCGCGACCTCGGGCACATCCGCGTCGGGCGCCAGTGCCATGGAATAGAGGATCTTGTAGTTCTCACGAGCCGTCTGCTGCACGAGTACCAGAGCCGTCGGAGCGATCGTGGGGTCGTCGGCGTTCTTCGCGATGGTGAGCACGGTTCGAGGCCAGCCCGTGGCCTGCTGCGGCAGCGTCAGGGTGAGAGGCGACGCGGGAATCGGGGTGGGAGCCGGGTGTTCGGCGAGTGTGCCGCGAATCGCGTAGTTGGCGGTACGCGCTTCGAGAGCCGGTCCGGTGAATCGCTGCGCGGCGGTCGCGGCGTCGCGCGAGGCGTCGACCTCCGTGGCGAACACCGCGACCCGACGCATGATGCGCTCCATTTGGGGCACGGTGACCGCCGGGACGGCCTCTGGTGCGTCCTCATCGGCGTCATCGGTCGGGATCGGCGTGTCGAGCGGAGTCGCAGGGGCGGTGGTTTCGGGAGCCGCCAGCTGGTCGAGACTCGGCCAGTAGTCGGGCGAACACCCGCTCAGCGCCAGTGCCGGGATCACGAGCAGCGGCACGAGGGCGACTCGCTTGGTGCGGCCGATGGCTCGGCGACCGCCGCCGCCGATCTGCGCACGACCTGGCCTCGGCGCGCTCGGCAGCTTGCCGCGCGGCCCCTTCGGAAGGTTTCGTCGCGGCCCACGTGAGCGACGGTGGTTCACGAAGCCCGAGATCACGAGTGCGATGCCGACCAGGAAGACCAATGCCCCACCGGCGATGAGCGGCCCGGCCCATGGCGTGGCATTGTCGAGTGGCCAGTCGATCTTCACTCGGGAGGGGAGTTCTTCGCCGCCGTTCGCGGTGATGAGCACCGAGATGCCCTCGGGCACATCGATCGTCGTGGTGAGCACCATGTCGTCGCTGAACTCGTCGAGCCACAGGTCGGAGCCGGCCGGGGACGGCGCCACGACGGCATCGGCATCGGCTCCGGCGCCGGCATCGCTCGGCGGCGTCGAGGGGCTCGGCACGGACGGCGCGGGATCGTCGACCGGATCGCTGACGACGATCTCGTTCGTCAACTGATCCCCGGCGGCGTCGTAGCCGACCGAGACGTACTGCGTCTGTCCGAGCCACGCTTCGACGTCGGAACTGCGTCCGTACGAAAGGAAGGCCTTCGACGATCCGGAGACGGTGATGGTCTGCTTGCCGGGATGGGCCGCCAGCGCGCCGGGCTCGAGCACGATGAAGTCGGCCTCACCGCCGGAGAGCTGCGCAGACATCGAAACGCGATCCGGTTCGAGGAGGACCGTGCGCTGAGCGATGCCGAGCCCGATCATCACGGCCGCGGCGATGAACGCCACGATAGCGAAGACGAAGCGCACGAACCGACCTCCATTTGTCGCCACGGGCGACGTCTGACAAAGACATTCCACACTACCGGCGGAATCTGGGAGACTCCTAACCACTCGCTGGGCGAACGATGTCTGCGCGCCTCCGGCGCGCCCCGTACAATCGGACTCACATCCCGCATGCGCCCCCACGAACGCGGGACAGAGCCCGGAGGAAGAATGGCCGTCGAAGAGACCGAGTTCACGCAGGTGTTCCGCGGATACGACAAGGACGAGGTCGACAAGGCGATCAATGGACTTCGCCGCGACATCATCGCCGCGAACACCCAGAGCACCGACAGCGTCAAGGAGAACAAGCGGCTCCTCGCACGTATCGAAGAGCTCACCGCCGAACTCGAAGAAGTGGGTAGTCCGACCTTCTCCGGCCTCGGCACCAAGCTCGAGAACACCTTGCGCGTCGCAGAGGAGCAGTCCACACGCCTCATCGCGCAGGCCGACATCGACGCTGAGAAACTGCGGCGCTCGGCCGAAGACGAGGCGCACCTCATGCGCTCCGACGCGCACGAACTCGCCGAACGCACCCTGACCGAGGCCCGCGCCCAGGCGAACCGCATCCTCGAGAACGCCCGTGCCGAAGCCGACGACATGGTTTCGCGCTCGCACGAGTCGAGCGAGCAGCTCCGGCAGGATGCCGCCCGCGACGCCGCAGCGATCCGCGGCGCCGTCGCGACCGAGACCGCCGAGATCCGCACGAGCGCCAAGCGGGAATCCGCAGCGATGACCGCTGCAGCCGAGCGCAAGGCATCCGAGATCCTGGTCGCTGCCAACGCCGAAGCCACCGAGGCGCGCGCGACGGCGGCCGGGCTCACTCAGGAGACCGAGCAGACCCGGGCCGAGGTCGCGATCGAGCTCGACCGCGCACGGGCCGAGCTCGCACGCGAGACCGAACAGGCCCGCATCGACCTCGCCGCGGAGACCGAGCAATCACGACTCGACCTCGAGCGCGACTCCGCCGAGGCACAGGCCACCATCGATGCCGAGATCGCCGAACGCCGCGCAGCACTCGTGCACGAGCTCGAGCAGGCTCGCAGCGATCTCGATCGCGAACTCGAAGCCGGCCAGGCCGAACTCGCACAGCAGCGAGACCAGGCGAAGATCGACATCGAACGCGAGGCAGAGGGCGCACGCCTGAAGCTCCAGCACGAACTCGAGCGCATCCGCGCCAAGCACGCGGCGGACCTCGAGCAGATGCGCGCCGATCTCGCGCTCGAGCAGGAGCAGGCACGCGCCGACTTCGACGCCGAGTCGGAGCAGGCCCGCATCGATCTCGACAACCAGCTCACCGCAATGCGCAAGAAGACCACGCACGAGGTCAACCGCATGCGTCGAGAGATCGAGAAGGCGCATCTCGACCTCGAGTCCGAACTCTCCACGAAGCGCGACGAAGCCGAACAAGAATTGCTCGCCGCCCATCAGGAGGCGGTCGCGCAGACTCAGAAGTTCCTCGAAGACGCCAACGCCGAGCTCGCCGAGGCAGTCGCCCGCACGGCCGAGAGCCGAGCCGAGGCCGACCGACTCGAGACCGAGGTGCGTTCCGAGATCGCCGTGGTTCGCGACAAGGCAGATGACGAGGCACGCGATCGCATCGCCGCGGCACACGAGCAGGCGCGCAAACTCATCGCCGACGCAGAGGAGCGCACTCGTGCGCTCGTCGCCGATGCCGAGGACCGGCTCTCGCAGATCAAGATCGAACGCGACGCCGTCGCCGGGTACTTCGAGAGCCTCCGCGGCGTGCTGACGCAGGCGGAGCAGATCGCGGCCAAGACCAAGTAGCCGGCGAGGAGGGGGCGCGGGCCGTTCCATGAAGATCCAGAACGCGTTCCGCATCGGGCTCGTCGGTACCCTCGGTGTGGGCGTCGGCCTCCTCATCCTCACCTCGATCGTCACGTTGTCGACGATCATCACCTACATCGGAGCGGCGCTCTTCCTGGCCCTCGGCCTCGACCCGGCGATGAGCTGGCTTGAGCGCCGAGGGCTTCCTCGATGGGCCGCCATCCTGATCGTGATGACCGGTGTCGGGTTTCTGGTCGCAGCCCTGGTACTCGCGGTGGTGCCCATCATCGTCGACCAGGTGAGCCAGCTCGTCGAGGAGATTCCCCGCATCGTCGAACGGGTGAACTCCCAGGAGTGGATCGAGAACCTGAAGGATCAGCTCCCGCAGGTACCGATCGACGAGATCAACGAGCAGGTGACCACCGGTCTCACCGACTTCTTCACGAACCCCGACAAGCTGAGCGAGCTCGCCGGCGGTGTCTTGCAGGTCGCCCTGGCGATCGGCACGGGCGTCTTCGGCGTGGTGATCGTATTCATCCTGATGCTGTACTTCGCCGCATCGTTGAACACCATGAAGCGGGCGACCTACCAGCTCGTCCCCTCGTCGAAGCGAGCACGGTTCGCCGACCTGACCGAGCAGATCACTCAATCCGTCGGACGGTATGTGCTCGGGCAGGTGTCGCTCGCAGCCGTCAACGGCATCGCGAGCTTCATCTTCCTGTCGATCATCGGAGCACCGTTCACGGCGGTCCTCGCCCTGCTCGCGTTCCTGTTCTCGCTCGTCCCCCTCGTCGGCACCCTCAGCGGCTCGGTGATCATCGTGCTGGTGTGCCTGATCCCGGGCATCGGCTCATCGCCGCTGACCGCGCTCGTCGCGGCCATCTACTACATCGTCTACATGCAGGTCGAGGCATACGTGCTGAGCCCTCGCATCATGAACCGGGCGGTGAAAGTGCCGGGCGCGCTCGTCGTGATCGCCGCGCTGGCGGGCGGTTCGCTCGGCGGCGTACTCGGAGCGCTTGTTGCGATCCCGGTGGCAGCAGCGACCCTCCTGATCATCAAGCAGGTCGTGATCCCGCGCCAGAACGAACTCTGACCACTGGCCCGGCGGGTGCCGACCGGTTCCCTCGTCAGACCACGGCCTGTGCCGGCCACACCCGCGGCAATGGCACTGCAGCGGCCGGGTTCACGATGGCGACGATCTCGTCGAGTACGCGACGGGTCTGCGACTCCCCCACCCAGAGGTGCCTTCCGCCGGCCACGTCGATGCGTGTGATGCGCGGCACGCTCGCGAACCGCTCCGCAGCCTCGGACGGCCTCAGGTAGTCATCGAGCTCGGGGATGAGCGCTACCAGCGCGGGCGTGGCCTGCTGCCAACGGGCGAGCTCCGCATCGCTCGTGCGGTGGAGCGGCGGCGACAACAGGATCGCGCCGTCGATGTCGTGATCGAGCCCGTACTTCAGGGCGAGCTCGGTGCCGAACGACCAGCCGAGGAGCCACGGGTGCGGCAACGCTCGCTGGGTCACGAACGACATCGCCGCCGCGACATCCGCCCGCTCACCGATGCCATCGCCGAATGCGCCGTCGCTCAGACCACGTGGCGACGAGGTGCCTCGAGTGTTGAAGCGCAGCACGGCGAGGTCTGCGAGCGCCGGCAGCCGCGCGGCCGCCTTGCGCAGGATGTGCGAGTCCATGAAGCCGCCCGCGGTCGGCAGCGGATGCAGCGTGACGAGTGTCGCCACGGGTGCGCGGTCGATCGGCGTGGCGAGTTCTCCGACGAGAGTCAGGCCGTCGGCGGTCTGCAACTCGATCTCTTCGCGCCGCGCCGGGAGTTCGACCCCCGCGCGGATCTCGACGGGTGCGTCAGTCACAGGATGCCGATCTTCCAGCAGTGGAGGTGCCAATGCCGGCGAGACGCGAGATCAGCGGCATCGCCGAGCACGCCATCGGCACGCCAGGCGACGAGATGCGCGACACCCGGCGCGACGTCGAGGCCGCAACCAGGGCAGAGGTAGGCCTTCACCGCCTGTGCCTCGGAAACGGGCTGCACGTTCCATTCGCGACCGCCTCGCGATTCTGTTCGACGCCAACCAGAGGTGAGTCGCTCGACGTCGAGTTCGGGATGCTCTTCTCGGGCACGATCCGCCCGGCTCCGGGATCGGTTCGAGCGTGCCATGGAACCCAGTCTAGGCGAGCTCCCGTGGGTCCCTGCGCCGGCCCGCCCGCGCTTCGGGCGAAGCGGTCGTCAGGCTGGGTCAGTACCAGCCGACGTCCTGCGAGTGCGCCCACGCGCCGCAGGGCGTGCCGTAGCGTCCTGAGATGTACCCGAGGCCCCACTCGACCTGAGTCGCGGCATTCGTCTCCCAGTCGGCGCCCGCCGTCGCCATCTTCGACCCCGGCAGGGCTTGCGGAATGCCGTAGGCGCCACTGGAGGCGTTGTGAGCGTTCACGCGCCAGCCCGACTCCTTGTTCCAGAGCGACACGAGGCAGTCGAACTCTCCGGACGACCAGCCGCGCGCGGCGACGGCGCCCGCCGCATACGCCTGCGCGGAGCCGGGATCTGGTGTGACGGCCGGAGGCGCCCATCCGCTGCCGGCACTCGTAGAGGCGGGCGCGAGCTTGATCTCGGGCTTCTTCTCGACCACGTAGGCTTCGCGACCGACCTCTATCGTGTGCTCGCCGCCGACCTCGATCGCCTGCACTTCGGCTCCGCCGAAGCGATCGCCGTCGTCGGCGAACGTCGAGGATGCCGTCGCGCCCGAGAAGGGGTCGACGATGTTCACGAGCAGAAAGCTCACGGATGCCGTGAAGGCGAAGACGACCGTGACGGCCTGTTTGATACGACCGTGCCGAGTCGGTCTCACGACGGCGGATGGTGCAGCTGGAATCGCCGAACGAGGCGCGAGCGCCTCGTCTGTGCCTGCATGCCTACCCACGATTCGTCGAGTGTATCGGAGGAGCGGATGCCGGAGCGAGTCCGACTCGGAGGTTCATCGAACGGCCAGCATCACATCGACCACCGCATCGAGCAGGAGGTCGACCTGCGCCTCGCGATACCCGCCGCGCTGCGTCTTGAACACGACAGTACGCACGTCTTCGATCGAGATCGGCCAGCCGTCGCGGAAATACCGCGTGAGCTTGTCGGCGAACCGGTCGACGTCTCGCACGCTGTAGCCGCGAACGAGCGGACTGACCCGGTCGAAGCGGTGACCCTCGGGCCGCGCGAGCCGGTTGGAGACCACTTGGGCAGTCGTCCGGGCTTCGCGGAGCCAGGCTTCGCCCCCGTGCAGGCGGGCGGCGACCTGGCGTTCCTGCGCCGCGAATGCGTCTTCCAAGCGTTCCAGTGCCTGATCGACGTGCGAGGTGGAGTAGCCGCCCTTCTGCATGGCGAACGCGGTGAGCCTGATGCGATCGGACGTCAGCGGCTCGTCGTCAGGCCGGGCAGTGCCGTCGTACGCGCGGCGGGCGAGTTGAAGGAACGCCTCGACCTGGGCGGCGTTGTACCCGAGCTTCGGCTTTCTTGCGCGAGGGAAGGTGGAGTCCACCGCTCCATTATTGCGGAGGCTCACCCGAAGATCCGGAACGCCACGAAGGCGACGGCGGCCGAGGGCAGGATCGAATCGAGTCGATCGAGGAACCCGCCATGGCCGGGCAGCCAGGAACTCATGTCCTTGATGCCGATGTCACGTTTGATCAAGGACTCGACGAGGTCTCCGAGGGTTGCACTCAGGAAGATGGCCGCTCCGAAGATGATGCCGAACCACCACGTGTTGCCGAGCATCAGGGTCGCGAGCAGTACGCCGGCCACGAGGCTGGTGGCGGCTCCGCCGGCGAAGCCCTCCCAGGTCTTCTTCGGGCTGATGATCGGCGCCATCTTGTGTTTGCCGAACATGAGGCCGAACGCGTAGGCGCCGGTATCTGCGGCGACGGCGACGGCGATGAACGCCAGGGTCCAGAGTTCGCCGCCCTCGGCGGCGGTCAGCACGACCGCGAACGTCGCGAGAAACGTCACATAGCCCTGCACGAAGGCTCCAGCAGCGATATCGCGACCGAGATCACGACCCGAGCGTCGCCGCGAAGGCACCACCTGTTCGCCGATGCGCCACAGCGTCACGACCACGATGCCGCCGAGTACTGCGAGGAGTTGCCCGCCCGCGCCGCCGTAGTACGACAGCGGCACCGCGGCGACCGCAACGACGACCGTCGGAATGCGTGGGACGTGATAGTCGCCGTTCCGCAAGGCCTGGGCGAGCTCGTAGCTCGCGAAGGCCGCGATGAGCACCGCGAAGAGCATGAAGAGCTCTTTGATGACCAGCAGGCTGAGCAGCAGCGCCCCGCCGAACGCGAGGCCGATCAGGATCGCGAGTATCAGATTACGGCCGGTTCGAGCCTTGATCTTCTCCTGCGCCTGGTCGAACTGCGCCCTGCCGACCTCGAACTGACGCTCGAGGTCGGCCTTACGTGCGTGCACCTGCGCTCGGAACTCCTCGCGCGAGGTTCGTTCAGCTCCCCCGGCGTCCGACTGATCCTCTTCTGGGACGCCTGACATCGTTGTGTGCCTCAGACCTCGAGGAGTTCGGCTTCCTTGCGCTTCAAGGCGTCGTCGATCGCATCCACGTTAGACTTCGTGAGCTGCTCGAGTTCCTTCTCGGCGCGGGACACCTCGTCATCGCCGACCTCGCCCTTGAGCGCATCGAGGTCGTCCTTCGTCTTGCGACGGATGTTGCGCACCGAGACACGAGCGTCTTCGGCTTTGCCACGCACGATCTTCACGTATTCGCGACGTCGCTCCTCGGTGAGCTCGGGCAACGTGACCCGGATGATGTTTCCGTCGTTCGACGGGTTCGCGCCGAGGTTCGGCGTGTCGCGGATGGCCTGCTCGATGTCTCGCAGCGCACCCTTGTCGTACGGAGTGACCACGAGCGTTCGCGCTTCGGGGTTCGCGAGCGATGCGAGCTGTGCGAGCGGCGTCGGCGTGCCGTAGTAGCTCACCATGATCTTCTGGAAGAGCTGGGGGTTCGCGCGACCGGTGCGGACGCTCGAGAAGTCGTCTTTGGCAACCTCCACCGCCTTGTGCATTCGTGCGTTGGCATCGGAAAGTACGTCCGCGATCACGGGGGCTCCTTCTGGTTCGCTACTCTGGTCAGTCTATCGACTGACGGCTTCTTCGCCGTTGCTGACGATCGTGCCGAGATCGGCCCCGAGGATCGCCGCGGTTACGTTGCCGTGCGGAGCCATGCCGAAGACCTGCATCGGCATGCCGTTGTCCATGCACAGGCTGAACGCCGTCGAGTCGACGACCTTGAGTCCGCGCTGCAGTGCCTCCTGGTAGCTGATGCGGTCGATCTTGTGCGCATCGGGGTTCGTGCGGGGATCGTCGGAATAGACCCCGTCGACGCCGTTCTTCGCGACGAGCACGACCTCGGCGCCGATCTCGAGCGCGCGTTGCGCGGCGACGGTGTCGGTCGAGAAGTACGGAAGCCCGGCGCCGGCACCGAAGATGACGACCCTGCCCTTCTCGAGGTGCCGTTCGGCCCGTCGAGGAATGTACGGCTCGGCCACCTGCGTCATCGAGATCGCGGACTGCACGCGAGTCTCTGCGCCGGCCTGCTCGAGGAAGTCCTGCAGGGCGAGTGCGTTCATGACCGTGCCGAGCATGCCCATGTAGTCGGCTCGGCCCCGGTCCATGCCCCGCTGGGAGAGCTCGGCCCCGCGGAAGAAGTTGCCGCCGCCGACCACGATGGCGATCTCGACTGTACGAGCAGCGTCGGCGATCTCGCGAGCGAGTGCGCTGATCACGTCGGGGTTCACCCCGAGCGACCCCGCCCCGAATGCCTCGCCAGAGAGTTTCAGCAGGACCCTGCGCTTGTGTTCCGTCATCCCGACCGATCCTTCCGCTTCCGCGTCTCAAAGCTACTGGTTCGCCGAGCTCGGCGCAGTGCCGGTGCTCGGGAAATATCGACGAGTTCGACTCGCCGGGCGTCCGGACATGCTCCGGACACAGCAAAGGAGTCCGGATCGAGTTCGATCCGGACTCCTTCGTTGGTGTTAGGCGCCGACCTTGAAGCGAGCGAAGTCGCTCACGGTCAGGCCTGCGTCGGAGAGGACCTTGGCGACGGACAGCTTGTTGTCCTTCGCGTAGTCCTGCTCGAGCAGGGCGACCTGCTTGAAGAACGCGCCGAGGCGGCCTTCGATGATCTTCGGAAGGGCGGCCTCGGGCTTGCCCTCCTCACGGGAGATCTGCTCGACGATGCCGCGCTCCTTCTCGACCGCTTCCGTCGGAACGTCCTCACGGGTGAGGTACTCCGGGTTCGCGAACGAGATGTGCTGGGCGATCGAGCGTGCGGTCTCGACATCGGCACCGGCGAAGCCGAGCACGACGCCGACCTGCGGCGGGAGGTCTTTCGACGTCTTGTGCAGGTAGATCGAGAACTGCTCGCCCGTGACGAGACGGATGCGCCGAAGCTCGACCTTCTCGCCGAGGATCGCAGCCTCTTGGTCGATCACGGTCGCGACGGTCGAGCCCTCGGCCGGCGCAGCCAGTGCGGCTTCGACCGTCTCGGCACGTGCCGCAGCGACGGCGGCGAGGACACGGTCGGCGAGTCCGACGAACTTGACGCCCTTGGCGACGAAGTCGGTCTCGCACGCGAGCTCGATGAGCGTTGCCGTGCCGTCGCCGTTGTCGACGGCGGCGACGAGGCCCTCGGCGGTGGAGCGATCGGCACGCTTCGCGTTGCCCTTCGCACCCTTCAGGCGGAGGATCTCGACGGCCTTCTCGAGGTCACCGTCGGCTTCCACGAGCGCGTTCTTCGTGTCGACCATGCCGGTGCCGAGGCGCTCGCGCAGGTTCTTGACGTCTTCGAGAGTGAAGTTGGCCATATCTGTAAGTCTCCTGGACTCGTGGTCTTACTTGGACTCTGCTGCGGGCTCGGCCTCGACGGCCGCGTCAGCCTCGACGACCGGCTCGGCCTCGACAACCGGCTCGGCCTCGACGGCTGCTTCAGCGTCGTCGGCCGACTCGGTCGCGGCTTCCGCGGTGACATCCGACGAAAGGATCTCGACGACCTCGGCAACCTCTTCGGCCTCGGCCGCTGCGCCGTCGACCTTGTCGGTCTCGGGCGAGGACTGCTCGGGCGTGCCGGCCTGGAGCAGCTCCTGCTCCCACTCGGCAAGCGGCTCGACGGCGGAGACGTTGCCCTCGGCCTCGGGCTTCTGGTGACGCTCGATAAGGCCTTCAGCCGCGGCGTCGGCGACGATGCGGGTGAGCAGGCTCACCGAACGGATGGCGTCGTCGTTGCCCGGAATCGGGTACTGCACCTCATCGGGGTCGCAGTTCGTGTCGAGGATGCCGATCACGGGGATGCCGAGCTTGCGGGCCTCGTCGATCGCGAGGTGCTCCTTCTTGGTGTCGACCACCCAGAGCGCCGAAGGGGTCTTCGTCAGGTTGCGGATGCCGCCGAGCGACTTGTGCAACTTGTCGAGCTCCCGCTTCTTGATGAGGAGCTCCTTCTTCGTGAAGCCGCTCGTGGTGCCTTCGAAGTCGAGCTCCTCGAGCTCCTTCATGCGCGCCAGCCGCTTGGAGACCGTCTGGAAGTTGGTGAGGAGGCCACCGAGCCAACGCTGGTTGACGTACGGCTGGCCGACGCGGGTCGCCTGCTCGGCGATCGCGTTCTGCGCCTGCTTCTTGGTGCCGACGAAGAGGATGGTGCCACCGTGGGCGACCGTCTCGCGCACGAAGTCGTACGTCTTGTCGATGTAGGCGAGCGACTGCTGCAGGTCGATGATGTAGCTGCCCGAACGCTCCGTGAGGATGAAGCGCTTCATCTTCGGGTTCCAACGGCGGGTCTGGTGCCCGAAGTGCACGCCGCTGTCGAGCAGCTGGCGAATGGTGACGACGGCCATGAGCCGTACTCCTTTGTTCTCAGTTGTCGCTCCGGCCGGCGGCTGGAGCCCTGGCGCCCGGCACGGCTCCGCCTGTTCCCTGCTGTTCGGCGAGCTGTGCTGTTCGAAAGCGAGGAGCGGGACTGAGTGGAGGCGTTGGCCGAAATGGCGCGCGTAGTCACTCCGGTATACCGAAGTGCTCCCGACACTCTATCACCGCCACTCCCCCTCCCCAACCGCAGCGGAGACGCCGCACTTCACCGATGTCGCCCTCGCACCCCGCGGATGCCGCGTTGCGCACGAGCATCGAGTCATGAACGCAACCCGGCTCATTCCGACCTCCGGTTCGAGCGAGCATCGACGCCGGCGGCGCTGGTCCGGCCTCGCAGCATCCGCCATCACCTCGGCCGTGCTCCTCGCGCTCGCCACGACGACGCCGATCGCTGCGGCCCTGGGCGCGGGAGCCGGTGCGGCGTCAGACGAACAGCGCGCCCCGGTGGACTTCCTCGAGCAGTGGCTCTGGCCGGTCGACGCACCCATTCGCGTCGTTTCCCCGTTCCGTGCCCCACCGTCGCCCTACAAGGCGGGTCATCGTGGCATCGATCTCGAGGCGAGGCCCGGCGCTCCAGTGGTCGCGCCGGCGGCCGGTGTCGTGAGCTTCGCCGGCATGGTCGCCGGCCGCCCTGTCGTCGCGATCGACCACGGCGACGGCGTGGTGAGCGCGATCGAGCCGGTCGCTCCACTCGTCGAGGTCGGAGTCGCCGTGGCAGCGGGCGACGTCATCGGCACTGTCGCCTCGGGCGGGCACTGCGCGTCGGGCTGCGTGCATTTCGGCGTGCGGGTCGACGGCGAGTACGTCTCGCCGTTCCTCTTCCTCGGCGGTCTGCCGAGGGCGGTGCTGCTTCCGGCGGCGTGAATCAGGCTCTGGGGTGCGCCGTGCGATAGCTCTGCTTGAGGCGCTCCGACGACACGTGAGTGTAGATCTGCGTGGTGCCGAGGCTCGCGTGACCCAAGAACTCCTGCACCGCGCGCAGATCTGCACCGCCGTCGAGCAAGTGCGTCGCCGCGCTGTGCCGGAAGGCATGCGGCCCGCTCGGCCCTGATCCCGGAATCGACGAGAGCACTGCGGCGACCAGCTGGTAGACGCTGCGCACCCCGAGACGGCGCCCGCGGGCGCCGAGGAAGGCGGCTCGCGTGTCGCCACCTGACCGCACGGCGCCGAGTTGCGATGCTCGTGGGCCGCCGGCCGATCCGTCCTGTCGCGCGGAACCTCGGAGTGCCGCGGCTTCGAGCATCGCCGGCCGAGCGTCGTCGAGGTAGCGGTCGATGGCACGAGCGGCGGGCGCGCCGTACGGCACCATGCGCTCCTTCGAACCCTTTCCGAGTACCCGCACGATGCGGCGGCGACGATCGATGTCCGCGATGTCGAGCCCGACGAGCTCGGAGACGCGCAGAGCGGATGCGTAGAGCAGCTCGACGATCGCGGCGTTCCGTATCTCGACCGGTTCGCCGGTGGCGGCGCGGGCGGCGAGATCGGCGAGCGCTTCGGCCACTGCCTGTTCCGTGACCACGCGCGGCAGCGTGCGTTGGGCGCGCGGTGCCCGGAGTCGCGCACCAGGATCGCTCTCGAGCGTGCCGCGCCGCAGCAGCCACGCCGTGAAGCCCCGCGCGGATGCGGCACGGCGGGCGATGCTCGTGCGTGCGAGCCCGCGCTCGGTCGCCGCCCAGAGCCAATCGCGAAGGAGCGCGAGATCGAGACCGTCGGCCTCCGTCGTGCCTCGCGTCTCGGCGAAGGCGATGAGGTCCAACAGGTCGCTCCGGTAGGCCGCAACGGTGTGCGGTGAGTACGCGCGCTCGATCGCCACGTGCGACAGGTAGTCGTCGAGGAGGCGATCGAGGCTCACTCCCCCAGCTTGCTCTCCAGCGTCGCCTGCGGAGGTACGGCACGCCCACGGCTGCTCGAGGTCGTGTTCACTCGGCGACGCGCTTGCGGGAGAACCGCTCGAGCCGGTCGTCGGCCGACAGTGCCTCGATCTCGGCGAGGAATTCCTCGCCGAAGCTCGTCACCGACGGGAACGGACCGAGCGGCACGACCGAGGTCACGAGACCCTCGTCGAAGAGATGAACGAGCGAGAACGACCGACCGCCGTCGATGCCGACGAGCGCGCGCGGCGGCGCCGAGAGATCCATGGTGTAGGCGGTGGCGCCCGCGACGGATACCGGGATGCCCGCGAAACTCCCGTTCGTCGAGTAATGGAGGTGGCCGCCGAGGATCAGCCGGACGTCACGATCGCGGACCACCTCGGCGAACCGTTCCTGGCCTCGCAGCTCGAGCACGTCCATGAGTGCGAGCGGTGTCGGGATCGGCGCGTGGTGCATCGCGATGACGGTGCCGTGCGCCGCAGGCTCGGCAAGCGCGGCATCGAGCCACTCGAGCGACATCTCGTCGAGTTCGCCGTGATGGTAGCCCGGCACCGTCGAGTCGAGGGCGATGACGCGCAGCCCGTCGACATCGACGATGCGGTGCACTGGCAACTCTGCAGCGGCCTCGCGAAGCAGCTCGGTGCGGAACGCCGCGCGTTCGTCGTGGTTGCCCATGACCCAGACCAATTGGGCCCCGTTGCGCTCGGCGAGCGGCTCGAGGGCCTCCCGAGCAAGCCGATACGCGTCGGGCTCACCGAGATCGGCCACATCGCCCGTGACGACGATCGCATCGATCGAGGGGCCGAGTCGCTCGAGCTGGTCGCAGAGCTGGTTGAGTGCGATCACCGTGTCGGCTGCACCGCCGAGTCGTGCGCCGCCGTGCAGCAGGTGCGTGTCGCTGATCTGCGCGAGGACGTGACGGGCCGCGGGATACCGGCCGAGTTGCGGATAGTGCATCGAGCCCCCCTTTCGCCGCCAGCCTATGCGGTGCCGCCGACGAGGGCGGGGGTATGCCGTCACTCACGCGCGCTTCGCCCGTAGCCACCCCTGCGGGTGGCGCAGCACGCGCCCAGCAGCCTCGAGTCCGCCGAGCACGCCCATCACCGCCGTCGGTGCCATACCGCATCGACGTGCGACATCGGCGAGTTCGCGCGCACGGCTCGGGCTCAGAGCGTCGAGTACTCGCACGGCGTCCGGAGTCGTTGCCGTACCCCAGCGCCGATCGGAGCCGCCGTCGACCGAGATGCCGTCGAGGGTCGCCTCGCCGCGTGATTCCGCATCCGGGTCGCGGAACCGGCTGGTGCGCCGTTCGCCGACGAGTTCGGCCATCTGGTCGGCGTCGACGACGCAGACCGCGTCGTATTCGCGGAGCAGGCGGTGGCAGCCCGCCGATGCCGGACTCGTCACCGGACCGGGCACGGCACCCAGCGGGCGGCCGAGCGCCGCGGCATGCCCTGCGGTGTTCAGCGAACCTGATCGCAGTCCCGCCTCGAGCACCACGGTGGCGTCGCTCGCGGCAGCGATCAGCCGGTTGCGTTGGAGGAACCTTCTCCGAACTAAGCGATGGTGTGCGTTCCACGCAAAGAGGGCATCTTCCACGACAGCTGGCATGGCTGCCGGCCGAACCCATCGGCACCACGCCCTCGGCGACACTGACAACCGATCTTCACGGATGTAGGAACAATGGAGCATGGCTAATCCGCACAGCTACTCGTCCGGTACAGAGAAAGCGCTGTTCCGCATGTCGACCGGAACCTGCTACTTCCCAGACTGTGAGACGCCGATTCTCACCGAAGTACAAGGGCACCCCATCGTCGGCGTCGAGATCGCTCACATTCGAGGCGCCGAGCCCACATCCGCCCGCTATGACCCCGCGATGACTGACGACGAGCGCCGAGAGATCTCGAACCTCATCCTCCTGTGCAAACCTCATCACACCTTTGTCGACGTCACAGCCCGCGACGAGCACCCGCAAGAAGTCCTCGAAGAATGGAAACGAAGTAACGAACCGACCCAAGGACTAGGGGTATTCGCGCCTCGGCTCACCGAGGGAGACTTGCTGTCAATGCTCGAAGACTTCGCCGCGACGCACCGGCCTTTTCGCAACATTGAGGTTGAACTTCGAGGAGGCATCGTCACGCTCCCTGAGGGCGTCAGTTCGGCGCCCCTTGAGGACCTCCCTGTGCTACTCAACGCCAACCCCCATCTCGCAGGAAATCAACGCGTACTGGTCGTCGCCGTCCGCAACACAGGCACGCTCCCCGTCACGGTCGTCGCCGCCGACATCGAAGGCTCACTGAAAACGGTCGGTGTCGATGAGGAAGCCATAGGCAGCTTGGCGGGACGAAATGATCTTCCAGCGATCAATCCGTCACTCCCGCGCCGCATCGAGGACAGCGCATCGAACCAGTGGTTCCAGACGATGGAGTCGATGCACTACTTCGAGATGCAGAAGGGCATCAAACTGACGAATGTTCGCGCGGTAGTGACCCTCGGCTCTGGCGAGCGAATCAGGACCCCTTGGGTACCGTGGCCGGACGAGTTCAGAAGCGCCGCGACTGGCCCAAAATAGGCATTCGCTCCAGGAGTCTGGTCGATCACTGCGATTGCAGACAGTATGGCCCTGTGCTTATCGTCTACGTCGATGAAACAGGCGACCCGAGTGGCGACCCGGCGCTCGGCGGGTCGCGTGAGTATGCGTTGGGCGTTGTCGTGATCGAGATCGACCGTTGGCGAGCCTCCCTCGACTCATTCATCGAGTTCCGTCGCGGCATTCGCTCTCGACTTGGCGTGCCAGTGACAACGGAGATCAAGGCCTCGTACCTGGTACGCAACGAAGGCTGGTTCAAGGGCATGAACTTGCGCCCAAGTCTTCGCCAACAGATCCTCCGTGATCATTTGCGCACGATTGACGCTCTAGGGATGAAGGCGTTCAGCGTTTGGGTATCGAAGACGGGCTCTGTGGCGTTGGCGGATATCAAACGGACGCTCTGGGACATGTTCTTCCAGCGTATGCAAAAGACCTACCCGGGCGTCCCGTGGATCTTGATGCACGACGAGGGTGACGAGGCATACATCCGTCGACACGCCCGTCGAGCTCGCCGCTTCCTCACAGCAGGGCAACCCCGGGGCGGGACAACACGACTCGACGCCGAGCTCCTCCTCGATGATCCTGTGTCGAGGCAATCAGACGGTTCGTATTTCGTGCAATGCGCCGATCTTGTGGCCTACACAGCGGCTCGAGCGATGATTCGAGGTGGGGCGCGGGCAAACAAGGTGTGCCCGCAATCGATGTGGCGGAACCTTGGCAGCGCCTGCGTTCAGGAAGTCAATCAGTATGCACGGCGGTTCGATGCCTCACTGGTGCCGGGCATCGCTGCAACAAAATAAGGCCCCCGGCACAGAGGCCGGGGGCGGGCTAGCGCCTAGCAGAATCTCAATGCTCTGTTCGGTGCTGCGCTTCACGATAGCAGGGCAGTTTATTTCAAGCTGTCAGGTACCTCGCGCGTCGATGGGAATGATCACTACTTTGACTGAGGCGTTGCACAAATGGCGCGAGCTGGTTCCAAAGAAATGCAGAATGCAATCGACGATCGCGCTCCGGTGAAAGAGATCCGCCACCGGATCCCGATCGAAGTGGGGCCGACCGCTGTTCTGAACCCCGCCAGTAGTAGTTCTGAACGAGCAACGTGGTGTGCCGCCGCGAGCTAGCCTCGACGTATGCCCGATCTCGAAGGCCTCCCTGTCGGCCCCTTGTGCCCGACATGTGATTCCGAACTCAATCGCGAGCCGATCGTGACTGACACGGGGATCACGCTCGTCTACGTCTGCCCTGAACACGGTCTCACCCACGCAGCCGATCCGTTCAGCTAGTCCTCCGATTCAACATCTGGACCGTCAAGCGTGCGGTCAGGTAGCGACCGAAGCGTTGCACCAGGTCCTTATCCGCGTTTGCCGGCGACCCCGCTTTCGCGAGGTCGTACAAGGCTCGTAGGCCTTGCGCCTTCTTCCCAGCGTCTCTCCGCACCGCCGAGCATCGATTCCCACCCCGAGTCGCCGCACGAAGCTCGACGAGCCGCGCGGTCGCCGCATCTATACGGACGAGGAACGAAATCGCTTCGCGAATTCGATGGCAAACCGCTCCACGTCGTCGGGGCGCTCTATCGCTAGTTTCCTGAGCACCCCTCCAAGGTCCGACGGGGGGAACTTGGCAGATTCGAGTTGATCAAGCAGCACTTCTAGGGAAGGCCCATCAAGCTCGTCCAGCAGCGACGGTTGGGTATCCGCCCTCGATTGTGAGTCCACACTCGTCGCGCGGGAACGCGCGGGTGGACTGGCCGGTCGAAGCCGTGCTTCCTGCACACTGGCACCGAAGAATTCCGGGGCCGGGAGACGCGAGGCCGGCAGAGCACGTACGTCGTGGCGGTGCTTTACCAGGACGGATTGTCCGTAATCTGTGCGGGCCCAGACCCAGACACCGTCTCGATTCTCGGTTGGCGGCGCGATTGGAGTGAGTCGACCGATACCCGCAAGTACGAGTCGGTCATCAGCCATGCCGGTCGCATCGAGTGCGGACTTGGGAGGCTGCCAATGGAGCAAGTCCGGATATGGGAAGCCTGCAACGCGTGATCCGTTCGCGATCGAGGCAAGACGGGAGGCTTCTTGCTCAAGATACTCCGCGTCCTGCACAGGCGATATCAGTTCCCGCGGCGTTGCAGCCCCAACCAACGCCGCTGCCATCGTCGCAATGGTGTCGGTATCGGTATGGAGGCGACCAGCCGCGAGCTGCGCAGATTGTGCGGGATGGTTGGGGAATGCTGCCGCCAAAAGGAGCGCGGCGGCAGTCGTATTGGTACCGCTGCCGCGCTTGCTCTCGACGTCGAGTTCCAGTACGCGAACGAGATCGTCGTATGCTTCCGCGGCACGCGTGTGGTCACGCCCGGACGACTTCAGGATCGGCCAGATGTCGCGGGCTGCCTCCAGAAGTGCCGCGAGCTCGTCGACAGTTTGGTGCCAAGCAATCTCGAACGGGATTCTCGTCGCCTGTTCCCACTGCGGCACCCAATAGAGTGCGAGCTCCGGTTGCGCCGCGAAGGCTTGAACAGCGCCTCGCGTGATCTCAATCAAGCTGTCGAACTGCTGCGGGCCGGGAACCTTCCGCTCGAGGAGCGTGATTGTCAGCGCAACTGCATGGAACACTGCCCCCACGATCGCGCGGGGGTGTCCGTGCGTGACGATCGTGTTTCGGATGACGTCATTGAGGTGGTCGAAGGAGCTGAGGTGGGGTGAAGCGTAGACGTGAGGTTGGATACGCATTGCGGCACCGTTGCCGCCGGCATTCTCCCAGCCGTCGAAGAAGTTCGTTGCCCAGTTCGCCTGCTGCTTGCTCATCGATGCGGCGGCTGCTCGCGTTGCTCGGCCACCGCCGAGTGCGTAGTTTGGCCAGACCGTGAGCTCGACACGGGCGAATGCCTCGACATCGAACCCGCTCGAGGAAATCGCTCGCGCTGTCGCGAGTCGCAATTGGGTGTCATCCGAGTAACAGCCCTCTGGAAGATCCGCCCGGACTCCCATTCGTCCGCCGACGATTCGTGACCAAGGCATTGGATTCGTTAGGGGACGGCCGCGTGTGCGGCGATGAAGGTTAGCTTCAGACGTCAGCTCGGAAATGAATCCAAGCGCATCCGCCCAAGCAGCCCAAAGCATGGACGACCGGACTTGTGCGGAATGTTCATTCACAGGAACACCTCCGGTCGAACGTACGCGGGGACCTTTGGGGCCTGAGGGAAGGATGCGATCAACCCCGCTATTTCGTCCAGTCTTTCATCCTCGGGTACATAGATCGCCTGCAGATAGTCGAGGGGTAGTCGGCCCGGGTAGAGAACTTCAGCCTGGATGTGGGTGGGTTGGTGGGCCGGTGTTGACGAGAAGCGTCTGGCAACTGATCCGTAGTACCCGTACGGCACAGACCTGGCGTACAGCGCCTGTATTCCTTGCAAGCCGGGAGCCCGCTGCACGACGTCGTGGTAGACGTTGTTCGTCGTAGCAAACACGACATCGGGCTCGGAGAGGATCGCGGGCGAGAAGGACAACACGGCCCACCAGACACCATCTCGAGGCGGGTGCCATCCCTTTGAAGAATTGAGGAAGTCCTTGTTGACCGCAGAGATCGAGAGGTTGACGTGCCCAGTCCATTGTGAGTCGCGTCGGATTGAACAGTTCAGGAGGTGCACGCTGCTGAGCAGATCTTCTGCTTTCAGGTCGTCTCGGCTGAGGACGAATCCCGATGCGAAAATGCCAATGAGTCCGTGGTTGGTGGTGAAATGCAGGACCTCGGTAATCCCTCGTTCGGTGACAAATTCAGCAATTGTGGTGGTCACAGGACCACCCGCTCATAGGTTGCGGGGTCGAGCAACCCAATGAGGGAGGACTCCTCGCCGGGCTTGAATCCGAGGGTCACCGTCTTGCTCGCGCGACCGATCCCCATCGCGAGCAGACGGCGCAGAGCCTCAAACTGCGAATCGCCCTCCTCGGTGCCGTGCGGAGTCGCCTTTTGATTCAAGCCGAGCAGGATGACGTGGTCGAACTCAAGCCCTTTGGCTGAGTGGATCGTGGAGAGCGCGACTGTCTCGTCGCCGCCGGGCCAGCTGCTCGCCCGCGTGAGCTGTGTGTACGGAATTCCCGCCTTCGCGAGCCCATCCTTCAAGTAGCTGAACCAACCGCCCCCGAGAGGGTGGAGGAACGCCACGGATTCATCTCTAAGGTTTGCCTTCTGCACGACGTTGCGGATAGCCCAGTCAAGTTGGTCGCTGAATCTCCCCACGAGCAAAGTGGGCTTGGGGCCAGTTGTTGTCGCGCTGCTGAAATCTGGCAGTGTACCGTCGTCGCCGATCACCATCCCGTCCAACACGGAGCGCGCGAATGCCGCGATCTGCTGCGTGTTCCGGAAATTCGTACTCAGGCGACGGCTGGACGCGACCGTGACACCCGCCTCTTTCCAAGTAAACGATCGAGGATAGATGCGCTGAGCGGCGTCCATGACGAACGTCACGCTGTGCGGATCTGCAACGTGTCCCATCAGCGTGCGAATTTGATTCGCCGAGAAGTCTTGGGCCTCATCGACGATCACGATGTCCCAGGCCGAGTTGGGGACGGCCGCTGCCTCAGCAGTGACGTCACTCCAATCCCGAATTCCCCGTTTCGCTTTCCCCGCCAAATATGGGTTGATCACATCGTCCAGCAGGGCCCGCCGTGCTCGAGTACCCATTCGAGGTGTAAGGCCTCGGCCGTCGCGCGTCGCGGTGAGGTACTCGTCGAGGCGATCCTTCGGGAAACGCCCGAGAACATACTCAACCTCGTCGGTTACAAATCGTTCCGGCATTCCTTGGCTCGCAGCCAAGGACTCGAGCAGTCGGCTGCACTCGTCAGCATCGGGGGCTGAGCCTGAGGGGAGGAGGCCGAGCGACCATTTGCCGAAGGTGTTGATCTGGAGGAACAGATCCCCGGATGCAACGGCGTCTGCGAGGGTAACGCTCGCGGAAACCTGCGCCTTGGCGAGTTCTGTGATGTATCCCTCGAGGGTCTTGTTGTACGTCAGCACGAGCACACGGACCGGGGCCGCCAACCCGAGTCGCTGCTTGCGGTTCAACCACTTCCCACACAGGTCAGTCAGCCTCAGCAAGGCGGTGGTGGTCTTGCCACTACCGGCCGCGCCGTTTACCACAAATACGCCAGGACGATTCTCGAGCAGAATCGTCAACTGCTCCTTCGACGGGGTGACGGCTTGCAGAATCCTCATCGCCGTCTCCTGACGGATCGGGGCCCAGTGTGCCGGGCTCACATAGCCGAAACCATATCTCGTGGCATCGTGCGGAGCAACAACCTCAGGCACCAGTCCGTATGCCGTCCCTCGCGACGCGGCCGCACGATGTCGGTTGGTCAATGCATGATGAGCGGATGAGTGACCTCGAAGACTTAGTTCCACCTCACGAACCGGCGGAAGACACCTTCGCGTTCGCTGCCAAGGCGGCGCTGACCCTCGTGCCTGTGGCAGGGCCCCTCGCGGCTGAGACACTTGCTCACGCACTCTCAACTCGGCAAGCAGAACGACAGCACGCCTTCAACGTTGCCGTCGCCCATGCCCTTGCAGAGGCCCTGGGCCGTGGGGAGACAACGACGAGTCTTGACGACATCGTCTCGTCTGACGAGTTCATCGCTGCTATTACGCGCGCACAACGGGCCGCGGCCGAGACTGCGAGCGAGGACAGGCGTCGGCGCCTCGCTGCGGCGGTCGCGAACGGTGGTGACTGGGCACCCTTCTCGAACAGCGAGCGCGAACAGTTCACTCGCCTAGTCGAAGAGTTCGATGTGCTCCACATCTGGTTGCTGCACTACTTCACTGACCCGACTTCATGGTTGCAGGCCCGTGACCTCCTCACGCAGCACGCGAACATCCTCATGGGCGGGATCGACGGGCCGCTCGGCACTGCTTTGAACATTCCCCAAGAGGTCTGGAACGAACCGGTCTCGCAGGCTGTGGCCGACCTTGACCGGGCGGGCCTCGCCTCCATCCCATTGACCACGATGATGACGGCGCAGGGTATCTTCAGTCCCCGCACTTCGGGCAAGGGTCGCCGGTTCCTGGCGTTCATCAATGAGCCCGATTCAGTTGACGCGAACCCGCCCACGACCCTCTAACCGGTGAAGATGTGTCCGAGTGTGGGACAGAGGCACCCAACGAGAAAAGGGTCAGCGAAGCGTCAGATCTGGCGGCTCCGACGGCAATAGATCAGTCAGCTCAACCTCGAGCACTTGCGAGAGCGCAAGGAGTGTCCTTAGCGTCGGGTTCGCTGGGCTCCCGGGCTTCGACTCACCCCGCTCGTATTTCTGATACGTGTACCGGGTCAGGCCGGCACGATACGCCACGTCTTCTTGGCTCAGCGCTCGATCTCGCCGCGCTCGGCGGAGATTGGTAGCGAGCTGTTGGACATAGGTGCTCCAACTCCTCACTGATTCCGCACTGCGCCTCACCACCTCCTCAGCGTGGAGACAGATCGCGCCGTGTATGGCCTAGTCGGTATGGCATAATCCAGAAGGCCATACGAAACAATCGATTTCGCGTTGGATGCCCATCCTCGCCGCCCTCTGCACGTGTGCTGCTTGCTCGTTGCCTTCCGGCCGACGCACGAGCACAGGAGACGTCGTCGGTCGCGAAATGAGGAATGGTGCCGGACGCGAGTCATCTCTGGTGGCCAACAAAACAAGTAGCCCCACCAGCATCATGGGCGTACGTCTTCGAAGATTTCACGGATGAGAGTACGGCCGACCAATGGGGTCTCGCCGCCGCCGTCTTCATCGCGCAGGTACGCCATCGAACCAGTCAAGGGCCGACCTTCTCCGAGCTCTTCCAACACCTCCTCCCTGAGTCAGACGGGCTTCCTGCCCCTTTCCCTCCAGGTCTCGAATACTTGGAACGCCGGCGAGTGCTCCACGCCTTCCGTGGGCACGCAGCGATCGAGTGGCGCCGGAGGGGGTTGATCAGCTGGGACAAGGACGTTCTACGCAGCCTTCGAGTCGGGCGAGCATTCCGGGAGCAGTCCCGAAAGCGTCAAATGAACCGGACGTCGCTGGAGGTCGCTGAGCCTGACTGCGTTGGCGAAGAACACCGGGAGCGCCGGACCATCGGAGGCTCGACCCTCGACGAGCGAGCCGGTGAAGATCTGCCTCCCAGGAGCGCTCATGAGTGAAGAAATCCCTGACTCGATCAAGGAGGTCATTGCCCGGATACCCGCCAGCTGGGGCACGCACTTGGAGGTGGGCCCCGGCTGGTACCGCCTCTTGGCCGGGCTAAATCGTCAGCTCAAGGCCATCGCGCCCGACTATGAACTGCACCAGTGCAAGTCCAAGTTCGGCGCCCTCTGCTTCTACGCGCGACCAACTGATGACCCGGCGATCGAAGTTCCCGAGTTCGATGCGGCCATTCTCGCGGCCGAGTGGCAGAGCATACGGACGTGCGAGGAGTGCGGCGCTCCTGCTCGCCAGTACGTGATCGGAACTTGGGTTTGGACCCTATGCCGTCAGCACGCTGAGCTGGCACTCCGGTCCGCAGCTCGGATCCCATCTGCACCTACGCCATCAGGAGAGGAGTGACCGTCGACGTGGGATGGGTCCTTCTAGTGCTCGACGTGGACGGCACCATCGCGCCGATTCCCCGTGTAGGCGAGCTTCGTCGCGGAGACCACCATCATGCGAGGTGGTTAGCTCATGACGAGGGCATCATTGACGCGCTCGACAAGCAAGCGCGGCGCTCTGGCGTCCGTGTAGCGTGGCTCACCTCGTGGGCGCGCAATCAGGCCCAAGTCGATGCACTTGTCGAACGAGGATTCCAAGGCAGGCTCGCCGGCGATTGCGTCGCTTGGGTCGACTGGCCACATCCAGGATGGCGAATGCGCAGCATCCGTGCTCACCTGCAGTTGCATGCGCCGTCGGCGCTCGTCTGGGCGGATGATCGTGCACCGGCCGACGCGAGCCGCCGCCTTCGTGCAACCTTCAACGGCCCACGACTTATCCTCCGGCCCGACAAGTACGAGGGGCTCGGTCCGGGCGATGTGCGCCGCATTCGCGAGTTCATCAGCCGCCAACTCAGCTAATCGCACGCTTCCCTGACCACTATCTTGTGGCGCGATTCCGCATCCGACACGGCGGGCTCCATCGTCGAATTCGCCAGGCGCTGTTCGATGGATTCCCCTGGGCGCTAGCGTTAGCACGTCTGGGGTCTTCTACGATCGGTCGATATGACCGGAGCTTGTTACCCCTCATCGTGCTCTAGATCTAGGTCTCCTCGAACCACCTGTTCGTCTTCGCAACATCAGCGAGCGCTTTGACTCGCTTTGAATTGCGGGCACCGATGCCATCGATTGCCAACTGGACTACATCGGTCGGCCAATGTTCGGGTCCGCTCAGTATCTCCTTCGCGGCCTGTGCCGAGAGCGAGGCAAGGCGGAGCTCGGAAATGGCGCCACCCGGTGCGAGCACACCGCGAGCGCCATACATGGCCTGCGGTTGAATCTTGCGACTGGAATGGACAGCCCTCAGCACTTCATCCCCGTCGCGAACTCCGGCCCGGAGGATCTCGCTGAGATGTACCTCAAGGCGCGTATCGATTCGCTCGCGAGTCGCCGGAGTTCCGATGGCACGCAGCAGCCACATAGTCGGACCAGAAACGCCAATCTGTCCCAGCCGCAAAGCCTCATCCATTGCCACTTCACGTCCGAATGGAGGCCGGGCAAATCTCGTTAGTGCACTCTCGACGGACATATATTCGCGTGTAGCTAAGCCGGCCACGAGCTGGTCAAGTTCCCGAGCGAGCGCGACCAAGACGGCCGGGCGCGCGTTGGCCAGCACGCTCAGCAACCAGAGCTGTCGCTCGACGTTGGTGCGCCTGGCGTTCAAACTGCTCCGCCACCAGTCGATATCGCTGTGGTGCGCGCGTGATTCGACTTCCGCGTCGATGACCTCCGCCAGCGCGCGTTGGGTGTGCCGCAATGCGCGCGCAAGGTTCGCGAGCGGGAGTGATTGTGGCGCAGCTGTAACGGCTTGTCGGAGGATCCAGCCGTCGCCCCACGCATCGGCAGTTGCGACCAGACGTAGTTGCCAAGCACCGGCGGATTGAACTGGCCGCACCATCTGCTTGGTCGCATTCATGATCCGTGCAAACAACGGTGACGCGTCTTCCTCGACACCTTCAATGCCGGCGTTGAGCTGTACGACGCTCAAAGTGCGTTGGATCGGATCGCGTGAGATCGCTAGTTCAGCCGCGTTCGTCAGGTGCGAAATGGCAGTCACATTTGTCGTGATGCTCAGGGCGCCTGCAGCACCTGCGTTGAGTTCGTTGACGACGTACTGAATGAGCTCATGATCATTCCCGTCGTAGCCGCCGCGAGCCAGGAGGCCCGTGCCCCATTCGCCACCTGACGCCGAGTTCAGCGAGTCGAGAAGGGGGCGAAGCTGACGCTGTTCGATCCCTCGGAAGCACTGTAGCGAAGCGGCAATCGCGAGCCATCGTGATCCGATGTGGTGGTGGGACCACCACCATTCCTGTATTTCGTCGGCGTCGCTTGCGTGTCGAGCAAGACTGGTCGCTACCGATTCCGAGAACGCATCGGCCCCGTTGTCCGCGAGGCGCCGCTTGAGATGGTCAACTGCCTGGGCACGCCCAGCGCGTTCCCCAAGTCGAAGCGGTGAACCGCCCACTTCCAGCAGTCCGTCTTCGGCGAAGACCACGCCAGGGCCTTCCAGAATTTGGTCGACGACGGCGCGGAGGTGAATGTCTGGTTGGCCGTCGTATGTCCGATCGTTCAGGACGAGCGCGGCCATAGACCGGATTTGAGGGTGGGGCGCAACCTTTTTCTCAACAGCGCGAAGGTTGTCACGCAATGCGCGCACCTCCCCCTTCGCCAACATCCCGACAAAGAAGCGGCAAACGTTCGACCAGTACGGGCGCTCCATGAGCGCGTTCAGGCCGTCGTCACGAGAGTTCCCGTTGCCTCGCGGATTCAAGTTGTCAAACATGTGGAGAGCCGCGAAATACTCGCGAAGCGACTGCACCTCGAACTCGAGGGATCCATCCCGCTCAATGAGACACAGCAGTCTGGTCGTGATCGCTGAATAGATATCGTCCGCAAGCTTCTGTTCATTCGGTTGACCAGCTAGATGATCTCGGAGCAGCCGCCGAAGCTCCTCTCGGCTGATCGAACCCGAGCTATGGCCCAGCTCTGCTTTCGATTGCAGGTACCAGCCCAGGAATGCGTGGGTCGTCTCGATGACCTTGCGCTGATCCGCGAGCAACGGCTCTTTTTCTTCGGTCTGCTCGCGATCCAGGAATGTCTGGAGATACGCCTCATACAATTCCGTGCGTTGCTGCGGGAGGAGTTGCCGCCGATGGAGGAGATGCAGCAGAATCGCTAACTGCATCGGGTACGACGCGAGCTCGCGAATATGCGGCACATGCTGGTTGTCCATAAAGGTGGCCCGCAGGTTGCTAGCCGCGCTTTCCGAAAGGCCAGTAACGTCCACCCACTGTTGTAGGTATTGAAGCCGTAGTCCCTGCGTAAGTCGTCGCAAATACAGCGATGGAAACGACGCGTGGAGCGGCGTCAATGAACTGCCCGGACGGGTCGCCACCAAAATAGACAGATTCGCCGCGTCCGGATTCAAGCGGTCCCGAACGCGGGCGATCTCCTCAGTTACGCGCTGCCGCAAGGGCAGACTCGCTACTTCGTCGAGACCGTCGAACGCAAGAAGGAGCGGTTCCGTTGCGACGAGCACAGCGAAGTCGTTCCGCTTGAACGACTTCGCCCCAACATGCTGCCTGATGTCCTCAATCATGAACTCTTCGAGGCTGCGCCAAGATGCACCTGTTCGGCCTCGTCGGTGTTTACGTCGACCTGCAGTCGACGCTTCGTCGCTCGTTGCCCACTGAGCGTACTTGCGGAGATCAACCCGGATAGGGATACGCGCCATAGTGGCCGAACGCACTAACCGTTCATCGCCGGCGCTGTACGCGTCGAGGTCGAGCCGGCGGGCGCGGTGGAACTGACAGATGTACTGCAGCACCGTGGACTTGCCTTGTCCGGGCCCACCAATGAGCGCGGCATTGCCCCGCCAATCTGGGTGGAGTAACGCCTGCGCCGCTCCGGCGACAACAAGTCCGGCGGCGTCTTCGTACGTTTCTGGGTCTCCAGGGTGAGCATCCGCGATCCGTGTCAACAACTCAGCCAGAGGCGAGTCTCGTCTACATCCGACCGGCACATCAACGAACATGGCGTCGACAGACGGCACCTGCAGGTCGACTTGCCGGAATTGAATTGCGTTCTCGGCACCGTATCGGTCCGAAAGGTAGGCGCGGATCGTCGCGTCCAGTTCTCCCCGTCGCTCTTGACGGTTTTCGTGGTCTCGCTTCATACCGACAAGGGTGTCGACGGTAAAGCCCGCGCCACCGTTTGCGTCGATCAGCGAGTGATGCGTTGCGCACAACAGGAGGAGATTCTCGTAGTCATCGAGTTTCGCTGGCGGATACTCGGCGTCGTACCGCGGCCCCGTCGGTCGAGACGAACGAATGTGCGCCTGTTGACCCACAATCGCGATCGACGAGCTCGAGATCTGTGCGTCAGGGCTGTTGATCGTCAGCGCTTGTATACACCCAGGGAAGGCGCATCGATCGTGCGCGCGACTCCAGAGCGCTTTCCGCGTATGCTCCGTAATCGTCATAGCTCCCCTGGATTGCCTCGGGCAATCTTCCCAAAGAACGGCCTTCCGTGGTTACCAAACCTCATCAAGGCCAGGGCCTTGCCCACTCGATGACCCCTGACGCGGCGCTTTGCGGGACTGCGAGCATGTAAAAGATCACGGGCGAGGGCCTCTCCGTTCGAGGGTGAGACGAACGATCGTCGACATCTGCGTGAGTTTCTCATCGGCGGCCCGAAGGCTGATCTCGATGCCCTCCAGCTCCCCGTGCCAGCCCATGCGGGCTGCCTCTCTTTGGCGCTCGAATAGGTTCGCGCGGATGCCTTCGAGCCGTTGCCGTTGTGCGGGGTCGGGTCTGAGCATTGGGCACCGAATACAGGCATGCTCGTGGACGCAGGGGGTGCCGTAGCCACGAGAGCAGGTACCGAGTTCGACCTTCCGCTTTGCGAAGTGGGCCTGGAACTCTTCGATCTCTGTGTGCGTAGGTTCTCGATAGTCCTCGGTCGGGCGCAGCGAGCGTCGGCGATCGACGAAGTCTCGAAAGTGGCGAGCTACGTCCTCGTCAAAGACCGCTGCGTATCCTTGCGTGGTATTGAGGCTCAGATGGCCCATGACCTTCGAAAGTACGTGGACTGGGAGTCCCGATCGCAGCGCGTCGGTCGCGAAGATGCGCCGGAAGTCGTGTGGGGTGAGTCTTGTTGTCTCGTCACCGAAGCCAGCGACCTTGACGGCGTAGGTAACAAACGAGCGGACCGTGCTGTGTGAGAAAACCCGATTATGGGTGCGCAGGGGGGTCTGGAATAGGAACGGTAGCGGCGGGCTGAAGACCTTCTCTGCGTCGTCGTATCTGACTGCGAGAGGAACCGTGTGCTCAGTCCCGCGAATGCGCTGTCTGACCGCTGCAAGGACGTGGGCGAGTTCTGGTGAAACGAGCAGCACCCGTTCTCGATCAGACTTGGACGGGACGATCTGGAGGAGCAGGAGTCGCTCAGCCCCGACTGGCTGATAGGTGAACAGGGCTGTTGCAGTTAGCTCGAGGAGCTCCTCCATGCGAATGCCAGTCTCGTGCAGGATGTGCACTGTCGCCCATGCCCAGAATGCTCGTTCTTCGAGTCGAGCTTGCGATACCACCTCCTGCGTTTCCTCAGCTCGGATTGGGATACTACTGAGCGAAAAGCCGCTGCGGGGCCGCTGGAGGCGCGTGTATGCGGCACCATCGAACTCGAATCTCTCGCCCAGTCCTACACTCATCGCTTTGTCGAGAAGGTTCTTCTGTCGATCCTTATCCCGGTCGACGCTCTGAATCAGGCGAGGCAGATCCGGCGTGAGCCGTCGTATTCGCTGATGAATCTCCGATTGGACGCGCCGTTTCTGTTTCATCGCGCCAGCGGTATCGGAGTGTGCAATGAACGACGGCGCCGCCCATTGTGCCCAGTAGGCGTCCTGGGTCGCCCAGGAGGAAATATCAAGATAGAGCGCCCGTACCGCGAATAGGGTGCGATGGGTGTCTGCACGAGCCACGATCGATTGCTTCCACCACCTCCCAAGCTCGGGTTCGACGCGGAGGTCATCTTGTTTGGGATTTCGCTCGCGCAGCGGGACCCAGAAGTTCCGCAAGAGCTCGTACGAAACGCTGCGGAGACTCGAATAGTCCAAGGACGCCTCGCGGTTGCGCAGGTAGCGCGTGAACATCTCCGCCACCGCTGGAGGTTCGACGCCGTAGAACGCAACAATCTGTGGTGGGTCACGCCGCCCACGATGGGCGAGTTGACGCATGCTCGGGGCATCGGCGGGGGCAATGCCTAGATGTTTCAGCAGATCCCACGCGATTCCAGCGGCAGAACGCACCTTCTTGTCGTCGACGACCCGCGTGTATGCAACAAGGTCTTCGACGGTAACCTCCGTGAGGTGTTTTCCCGTAGCTGCTTGTATCACCCAGAGAGCGCGTCGCCCATCTGCCGGAGTCTTGGTTCGACTGGCGTGATAAGCGGTGTGAGCCTCCTCAAGACCGGTTGACGACCAAGGCAGGTAAGGGCCAAGACGGATTCGACCGTTGCGTGCGAGGAACTGCGCGGACGGGCGAAGGGCATCAGCGCGGATAAGGAGAGAGATGCCCATGCCCGCTCCGGCGCCGGTTGCGGTCGCTCGGTCTCGTAGACCAGGAAACGCGTTCGCCCACGCCATCGCGCCAGGAAACTGCTCGGCTCCGCTCGCAGCCCAGCGCTCTTGCCAAGACTCACCCGGTAGACGCAGCAACGGGTCTATGAACAATTCCATGAGCGGGCGGAAGTCGCGCGTTCCGTTGTTTTCTTCGTTGCGCATGAGTCGCGCGAGCTCGAGCAGTTCCTCGCGAGTTATGTTCGGCCGCGACGGCTCGCGATAGATTGCGAGCCCGGTGGAGGTGCGGTCGTCGGTGGCGCGATCATCCTCGAGAGTTTCGAGGATGGCAAGGTCTTTCACCATGCGGCGTCTCCCATTAGCTCGTTCAGGTCCTGGTGGTCATAACGCATGGTCGTTGAGGGTGCGGGCTTTGGCTGCGGGTTTTCTCGTGCGCGAAGGTGTTCGGCAACACGGTCGAGGACGTCAACGTCATGCTGCCGGACGTAGTGCTCCGTAGTGGAGAGATTCGCATGACCGAGGATGCGTTGCACGTCGACGAGGCTCAGAGCGGGATCCTGAGCCATCTGCGCTGCCGCGGTGTGCCGTAGGTCGTGAAGCTTCACCTTCGCACCGAGCTTTGGCTCGATCTTGCGTAAGAGAGCGCGGGCTGCGTCGTAGGTCAACGGCCGATACGGCCGGCGTAGAGTCCAAAAGACCGGCTGTCCAGGCCGAGTCATTTCGTCGGAGAGTGACTCCTGATAGATGCGCAGCCAGAGGAATGCCGCTGGTGCGGCGGGTATACGTTGCCGAGCACGGGTTCCCTTCCGCACCACTGTGATTTGCTGCCGACCGGGATCCACATCTTCGATCCTGACGCCCAGAAGTTCCGATGGACGCGCGGCGCTGGAAAGGTAGAACGCCAGCAAGGCACGATCGCGAGGATGATCCAGAACACGGAACAACTCGGTGATTCGCTGTTCCGAGATCGATCGCGGAAGAGTCTCGGGGACGCGTTGTCGGAGGTCAGCCCTCCGTCCATGTTGGAGTGATGTCTCGGGGTTGTGATGAGCGGCGAACCGCCCACCTCGCGAAGGTGTGCGCTCGGGCACCGGGTTGATCAGGGGACCTCGTTGCTGGGCGATGTGAAATCCGTAGAACTCGGATACCACAGCGAGATTGTGGTTGATCGTCCGTGGACTCAGGGGTTGCGTGCACAGCGATGACGATTGCTTACACGCAAGCACAAAGTCCCGTACTGACTCCCGGACTGCTCGGTCCCACTCGACATGGGTCACGCCTAGGTGGCGACACCAACGCAGCATCCCATATGCGTACGACCTGACGCTCAACTCGGCATTCCCGGACGCCCAAAAGTCCAGAAGGAACGCTTCAACGTGGGAAAGCGAAGCTCCGTCCTCACCCAGCACGATCCAGAATGGCGGGTCGGGAGTCCTAACAACCCTCCCTGGCAATCGATGCATGCACCGAGCCTGCCACGGGGCTATAGCCACTGCGGACAGTAGTCCGGTCAACACACCGCCACTTCGTCGGTGCGGCGCCGCACGGCAATTCCGAGATGACCGCTCCCGTGTCGACGATGCGGGAGAGCAACGTCTCGTGCCCCATCGGGTAGAACCGGTCGACACCGCCCGCGAGGAACGCGACGGTCGTGCCGTCGCTCGCGAGCGCGGCACGGTGGGCCATACCGTCGATGCCGTACGCCCCGCCGGAGACGACGGCGAAGCCGCGGTCGACGAGACCGGCCGAGGCCTCCATGGTCACGTGTTCGCCATATCCGGTTGCGGCACGCGCACCGACGAGGGAGATCGAGGCCGGAGAAGCGACGAGAGCGTCGGGGCGTCCGCGTGCCCAGAGCCCGAGCGGCGCGTGCACGCCGAGCTCGTCGATTCCCGGCGGCCAGCCGGCGTCGCCGGGCACCATCAGCCGAGCTCCCACACGGGCGGCCTGCGCGAGCGAGCGTACGAACACCTCGTGGTCGATGCGAGGCGACCAACGGTCGAGGCCGCCCTTCGCCTCGCGTTCGTCGACGGTGCCGCCACGGCGGAGCACTTCATCGACGAGACGAATCGGGCTCGCCGCGTCGAGCAGCAGTTCGACGGCGGTGACGGCGCCGACGGCATCGACCACTCGACCGAGGACGCCGTCACCGGGCTCCGCGACCGCGCCGAGGAGCGCACGTGCGAAGAGTTCTGTCTGCACGGCGGGATCGTCGTCGAACCCAGGCGGACGAACGGCAGCGAGCTCGGCACGCAAGCCGATCGCTGCGGTGCGGACGGCGGTCATATCGAGAGCCCCTTTCTCAGGAACAGCGCCCGACCGACGTGTTCGAGCCCGGGGGCCGGCGCACCGTCGAGATCGGCGAGCGTCCACGACACCTTCAGGATGCGGTCGTAGCCGCGCATGGTCACGCCCCCGAGCTCGAGTGCCCGGTCGAGATCAGCGGTCGCCCGGCCGCCCGGATGGAGACCGCCCGCACCGCGCAGCCAGGGACCCGGCATCTGTGCGTTGGTGCGCCACGGCGTGCCGCGCAACCGTCTCGCCGCTCGCCCGCGCGCCTCGATGACCCGCTCGCGCGCCTCCGCGGTCGAGACTCCGGGGCGTTCAGCCGCGACCCGAAGACCCGCTGCGGTGATGCGCGGCACCCAGAGCTGCACATCGAGCCGATCGAGGAGCGGCCCCGAGATGCGCGCCAGGTAGCGACGGCGCGCGGCTGGAGGACACGTGCACTCGGCCAGCTTCGACCCGTGGTTGCCGCACGGACACGGGTTCGCGGCGAGCACGAGCTGGAACCTCGCGGGGAACGACGCGATGGCGTTCGCCCGGTGGATCGCGATGCTGCCCGACTCGAGCGGCTGTCGCAGCACATCGAGCACCGCCGACGGAAACTCGGGCGCCTCGTCGAGGAAGAGCACGCCGTGCGAGGCGCGAGCCGCGGCGCCCGGCCGGATCAGGCGACTGCCGCCTCCGACCATCGCGGCCGCGGTCGCCGTGTGGTGCGGCGCCTCGAACGGCGGGCGGCGGGACAAGCCAGAGCGCATCGGCCGGCCGGCGAGCGAGCGGAGCGAGGCGACCTCGAGCGCTTCTTCGGTGTCGAGGTCGGGCAGGATGCCCGGCAGGCGGGAGGCGAGCATCGTCTTGCCTGCGCCCGGCGGCCCGAGGAGGTACACGTGATGACCGCCGGCTGCGGCCGCGAGCAACGCTTCGACCGCGGACTCGTTGCCGGCCACATCGGCGAGATCGCCGGGCGACTCCTCGACCGAATCGGTGCGATCGGGAGCCGGCACGACCTCGAAGTCGCGCTCGGCGAACGCCCCGCCGTGACGTATCGCCGCATCGAGCAGCGAGACGACGCCGATGACGGAGACGCCCGGTACCAGGCCGGCCTCATCGGCGTTCGCCGCCGGCACCATCACGGTGTCGTACCCGGAGCGCACTGCCGCGAGCACGGCGGGAAGGATGCCGTCGATGGGCCGGAGCCGCCCGTCGAGACCGAGCTCGCCGAGATGCACGACCTGCTCGACCGAATCCGCGGAGATCTCTCCGGACGCCGCGAGACAGGCGACCGCGATCGCGAGGTCGAAGCCGGAGCCGTGCTTCGGCAGGGCCGCAGGCGACAGGTTGACGGTCAATCGTCGCGACGGCAGCGGGCAACCGGCATTGACGGCGGCGGCGCGCACGCGATCGCGCGCTTCGCCCAGTGCGGCATCTGGCAGTCCGATGATCACGAACGCAGGCAGTTGCGAGGAGAGGTCGGCTTCGACCTCGACGATCGAACCGGCGAGGCCGAGGAGCGCCACCGAGCGGGTGCGAGCGACGGGCATCAGTTGATGCCCTCGAGGTGCTCGATGAGCGCAGGCGACTCGGTGGGTGCGAGCACCGCGACGGCGTCGATGCGGATGCGAGAGACCGCGGCATCCGTCGCCTCGCACCACGCGATCGCAAGTCGTCGCATGCGGGCGAGCTTCAGCGGGGTGATCGCCTCGAACGGGTGCCCGTACTCCCCCGAGGTGCGCGTCTTGACCTCGACGAAGACCGTGTCGCGGCCGTCACGAGCGACGATGTCGATCTCACCGATGCGACACCGCCAGTTGCGCTCGAGCACCTGCATGCCACGAGCCTCGAGATGCTCGACCGCCAACTGTTCGCCGTGCCGGCCGAGCTCTGCATTGTGCGCCATCCGCACCACCTCCGCGACCAGCGTCGCGGTCGGCGATGCGCTGGGCGGGTCGGAACGCTTCGGCGGTGCAGAACTCCCCGTGATTCCCGCTGGGGAGACAGAGTGCTACTCGTCGAGTGCGAGTTCTTTCGGCAACTCGAACTCGCGCGTGGCCAGCTCTTCGACATTGACGTCTTTGAAGGTGAGCACCCGCACCGACTTGACGAAGCGGTCGGCGCGATACACGTCCCAGACCCAGACGTCTTTCATCGTCAGCTCGAAGTAGAAGTCGTGCTCGGTGTCTCGCCGGACGAGTTCGACCTCGTTCGCGAGGTAGAACCGTCGTTCGGTCTCGACCACGTACTTGAACTGCGAGACGATATCGCGGTACTCCCGATACAGGGCCAGCTCGACCTCGCGGTCGTAGTCTTCGAACTCGTCCTCATCCATCGCACTCATCCTACGCCGAGGTCGAAGAGAGTCAGCGCCGCCGGCGCACGATCGTGCAACCACGTCGTGCGATGCAGCTCGCTCGGACCGTGCTCGTCGATCGCAGCGAAGTGCGCCCGGCTCGAGTACCCCTTGTTCTCGTCCCAGGAGTAGAGCGGCCGTTCATCGTGGGCGCGGCGCATTCCGCGGTCTCGGTGCACCTTCGCGATGACGGATGCCGCGGCGACCGAGGCACAGTCGCGGTCGGCCTTGATGCGGGTGACGACGCGCGCGCGATGTTCGATCGAGACACTCAGCCAGTCGTGGTTGCCGTCGAGGAGCAGCGGCACCTCGGCGGCCAATTCGGTGGCAGCCGAGAGCTCTGCGTACGCCCGTGCGCCGGCCAGGCCGAGGCAGGCCATGATGCCGAGCTCGTCGATCTCGGCCGCGCTCGCCTCGCCGACCGCCGACGCGCGCACCCAGGCTGACGCCTTCGGCGCCATCGCCTCGCGACGCGGTTCGCTCAAGAGCTTCGAGTCGCGCAGCCCGGCTGGCATGCGGCGCACCCCCGAATCGATCAGGACGAGGCCGACGGTGACCGGTCCGGCGAGCGCACCGCGGCCGACCTCGTCGCAGGCGAGCATCATGGGCGCGCCGGCGAGGAACTCGCGTTCGGCGCGAAGGGTCGGCACGGTGACGGGAGCCATGTCAGCGCCCGGCCTCGTCGACGCCGTCGAAGACCTGGGGGTAGTTGTCGAGCCACGCCCAGTGGTCGAGCGGCCAGCTCACGACGAAGGCACGGCCGACGACGTTCTCGACGGGCACGAACCCCTTGAGCGGCGTGGAGCCGTTGTACCGGGAGTCCTTCGAGTTGTTGCGGTTGTCGCCCATGACCCAGAGCGAGCCCTCGGGCACCTTCACGTCGAAGTCATCGCGCGAGGCCTTCGTGTCACCCGGCGGCAGGGCGACGTACGGCTCATCGAGCGGCACGTCGTTGACGCTCATCTGGCCGAGCGCGTTGCAGCAGACGACGTGATCGCCGGGCAGGCCGATGAGGCGCTTGACGAGGTGGTCGTTCGAGTCGGGTGCCGACAGCCCCACGAACGCCATGAACCAGTCGACCGCGGCCACGAGCGGCGGCTGCGGCTCCTCGACACGAGCCGGGAGCCATCCGCCCGGGTCTTTGAACACGACGACGTCGCCGCGTTCGAGCGGCGTGACCTCGGGAACCAGTTGGTTCACGATGATGCGATCGTCTTTCACGAGGGTCTGTTCCATCGACTGCGACGGAATGAAGAACGACCTGATGAGGAACGTCTTGATGAGGAACGAGACGAGCACTGCCACCACGAAGATGACGAGCAGGTCTCGAAGGAACAGGAGGATGCTGCGTTGTCTGTTCGGCGTTGCCGAATGCGCGCGATCTGTTCGCGTGCCTGTGTCGTCTGTCATTAAACCGCCCGAGCTCCTCACCCAGTCTAGGGGTGAGGAGCTCGGGGACGAGTTCGCGTCGGGCGCGATCCGCGGAGCGGATCAGCTGTCGCGCTTCTCCTTGATCTTCGCCTTCTTGCCGCGGAGCTTGCGCAGGTAGTACAGCTTCGCGCGACGCACGTCACCGCGCGTGACGACCTCGATGTGGTCGATCACGGGCGAGTGCACCGGGAACTTGCGCTCCACGCCGACCTGGAAGCTGACCTTGCGGACCGTGAAGGTCTCGCGCACGCCTTCGCCCTGACGGCCGATGACGACACCCTGGAAGACCTGGATGCGGGCGCGCGTGCCTTCGATGATGTTGACGTGCACCTTGACGGTGTCGCCGGGGCGGAAGTCGGGGACATCCGACCTCAGGCTCGCGGCGTCGACATGGTCGAGGATGTGCATGATGGTTCGCTCTCTGCGCCCGCAACCGGTCGAACGCTGATCAATGGATGGAAGTTCTGGTGCCGCCTCGCACGAGCGACTCGTGCGTGCGCGCTCCCCGGAGGCAGAGACCTGCGGCGGCACAATCCTCCATTGTGCCATGCCGGAGGCTCACCCGGCAAAAGCTGGTGACGGATGCCTCGTCTCGATGATCGGGCGAGACCGTGCGGTGCTACTCGCGCACCTCGTGGATGATGATCACGTCGTCGCCGCCGTCGTCGAACGGCGGGCGGCGGGCTCCAGGTGCCGGCGCTCCGGTCGACGGCGCCGAGGACGACGGCGACTGTTCGGCCGCGAGCCGTTCGAACTCGGCCATCGACGCCTTGACGCGGTTGGCGCCGTCGGTGACCAATTGCCACACGGCGAGCCAGAACGCCGCGATCGCGAGCAGGATGGCGAGCACCCCGAAGAGCGTCGCGGATGCTCCGTAGAACCCGGTCGCGATGATCGCGAGATGCCAGGCACTGAGCACACCGGCGTCGGTCCACGACACGGCTCGCTCCTGGCGAACGGTCGGTCGCACTCCGATGAGGAGCGCCACGATGCCGAGCACGACGAACCCGACGGGAACCACGACGACGAGGCCGAGCGTGCCCCAGCCGCCTCCCCCGAAGATGGCCCAGCCGACCGCGAGCCAGACGGGCAGCACGACGACCGCGATCATCTGCCATCGATAGAGCGCACGCCGCACAAGCATGGTTCCAGCGTAATCGGCACTCCCTGCACGCGAGCCGGGTGTTCACTCAGGGCGGAGCCGACAGAATGGGGGTGGAGAGGATGAGCGTGATTGAACTTCGTACCACCGCCGAGATCGAGGAGATGCGGCCGGCCGGCCGGTTCGTGGCGAGCGTGCTGGAGGCGACCTCGGCTGCTGCAGCCGCCGGCGTGAACCTGCTCGAGCTCGACGCCCTCGCGCACGAGATGATCCGCGCCTCGGGCGCCGAGAGCTGCTACATCGACTACCATCCGTCGTTCGGCGCGAGCCCGTTCGGCAAGGTGCTCTGCACCTCGGTGAACGACGCGGTGCTGCACGGGCTCCCCCATGACTACACTCTGCGCGACGGCGACCTGTTGAGTCTGGACTTCGCGGCGTCAGTGAACGGATGGGTCGCCGACTCGGCGATCTCGGTCGTCGTCGGCACCGCGCGCGACGAAGACCTGCGGCTGATCGACACGACACGACGGGCGCTCGACGCCGGCATCGCCGCTGCTCGCGTCGGCAACCGCATCGGCGATATCTCGCGGGCCATCGCGGACGTCGCGAAGGCCGAGGGCTACTCGATCAACACCGACTTCGGCGGGCACGGCGTCGGGCGCACCATGCACGGCGACCCGCACATTCCGAACAATGGGCGCCCCGGACGAGGCCTGCCGCTCAAGCCCGGGCTCGTCATCGCGATCGAGCCGTGGTTCCTCGAGACGACCGACCGCATCTTCACCGATCCGGACGGCTGGACGCTGCGCAGCGCCGACGGCTCTCGCGGCGCGCACTCGGAGCACACCATCGCGGTCACCGAGGGCGACCCCATCGTGCTCACGCAGCGTTCCTGAGCGCACGGCGCGCCTGAGCGCGCAGCGCTCCTGAGCGCACGGCGCTCCTGAGCGCGGAAGGCCCGCGCCGAGGTCTCACGCCTCGAGTTCCACCTCGATCATGCCGCCGACGATGCGGGTGCGATAGGTCCGCAGCGCGAGCGCCGAGTCGGTGAAGCACTCTCCGGTGCCGAGGTCGTAGACCTGCTTGTGCAGGGGCGAGGCGATCGTCGGTCGGTCGCCTCGCGAGCCGACGATGCCCCGGGCCATCACGGGCGCGCCCGTGTGGGGGTCGTGGTGATCCACGGCGTACACCTCGTCTCCGGTGAGTCGGATCAGGGCGACCTGTGTGCGCCCGAGCAGGGCGACCTCACCCCAGCCCACTTCCAGTTCGTCGACCGCGCAGGTACTCGTCCACGTGGTGGTCGTCTCGAGCGTCAACGACATGACGGCTCCTCTCGTCGTGCCCTCGACGCTAGGCGGACGGTGTTTCCCGCGACGCCTTCAGATGTTTCGACGGGGTGAAACCGTCCTCACATGGCTCTCCACCGGCAGTGCGGCGGAGGACCGCTGCGGTTACCGGCCCGAAACAGGGCGGAAACCGGCCGGTCGTACGCTCGCCTCATTCGAGCCACGGAGGCAGCCATGACCGAGAGCAACACCGCCGCATCAGGCGTGCGCGACGTCGTCATCGTCGGCGGCGGGCCCGCAGCGCACCGACTCGCCGACAGCCTGCACGCCCGCGATGCCGACCGCACCCTGCGGGTCACCGTCGTCGGCGAGGAGATCCACGAACCGTACGATCGCGTGGCGCTCAGCACGAGACTCGCGGATGGCGCGGCAGACCTCACCCTGCGGCCGTCGTCGATGTGGGCCGACGGCCACGTCCGCCTCCTCACCGGCGAGCGCGTCGTCGCCATCGACCCCGGTGCGCACACCGCGACCACTTCGGGTGGCCTCGCCCTGCACTGGGATGAGCTCGTGCTCGCCACCGGATCGAGCGCCCCGGTGCCCGAGATTCCCGGGCACGAGCACGCTCGCGTGTACCGCACGATCGACGATGTCGACGCCCTGGTCGCCGAGACCCGCGAGCTCGCGGAACGTCACGGGCGTCCGGCGCAGGTCGTCGTCGCCGGCGGCGGACTGCTCGGGCTCGAAGCAGCGGGCGGGCTCGCCAAGCTCGGCGCCCACGCAGCCGTCGTGCACTCGGGCGGCTGGCTCATGTCGGCCCAGCTCGACGAAGGCGCCGGCCGTGCACTCGGTCGCATCATCTCCGGGCAGGGCATCGGCCTCCACCTCGGCACACGCCCGGCGGCGATCCTTATCGAGAGCGACGCTGTCACCGGCGTGGAGCTCACGAACGGCCGAGTCATCTCGGCAGATCTCCTCGTCTTCGCCATCGGCATCAGCCCGCGCGATGAACTCGCGCGGGGAATCGGGCTCGAGCTCGGCCCGCGCGGCGGCGTGGCGATCAGCACGGCGTGCGCGGCATCCGAACCGCACATCTGGGCGATCGGCGAGGTCGCGAGCTTCGAGGGACGCTGCACCGGCCTCGTCGCCCCAGCGAACGCCATGGCCGAGGTGGTCGCCGATCGACTGCTCGGCGGCGCGGCCGAGTTCACGAGCGTCGATGACGCGACGAAGCTGAAGCTCTCGGGCGTCGACGTGGCGAGTTTCGGCGACGCGCTCGGCCGCACCGAGCAGGCGCTCGAGATCGTCTACGCCGACCCCGCTCGCGGGCTCTACCAGAAGCTCGTCATGACCGACGATGCGAAGACGCTGCTCGGCGGCATCTTCGTCGGCGACGCCTCCCCGTACGCATCGTTGCGGCCGCTGCTCGGCACGCAGCTCTCGAGCGAGCCCGCCGCCTACCTCTCGGCATCGGGCATGGAGCCGCCTGCGAACGACGAGCTGCCCGACGCCGCGCTCGTCTGCGCCTGCAACAACGTCGCAGCCGGCACCATCCGCGATGCGGTGAACGGCGGACCCGAGGGTCATGCAGAGGGATGCACCGAGCTCGGCGCCCTGAAGACCTGCACTCGGGCGGGCACGCAGTGCGGCTCGTGCGTGCCGCTCGTGAAGAAACTGCTCGAGTCCGAGCTGAAGAAGTCGGGCGTCACGCCCTCGCGCGCGCTGTGCGAGCACTTCGAACTCTCGCGGCAGGAGCTCTTCGAGTCGATCCGCGTGCTCGAACTGACCTCGTTCGACGAGATCATCGTCCGCCTCGGCAGCGGCAGGGGCTGCGACGTCTGCAAGCCGGTCGTGGGCTCGATCCTCGCCGCCCAGCACGGTTCGTACATCCTCGACGGCGGCCGCGGCGGCCTGCAGGACACGAACGACCGCGCCATGGCCAACATGCAGAAGGACGGCACCTATTCGGTGGTCCCGCGCATCCCCGCGGGAGAGATCACGCCGCAGAAGCTCGCCGTGATCGCCCAGGTCGCGACGGACTTCGGCCTCTACACGAAGATCACCGGCGGCCAGCGCATCGACCTCTTCGGCGCCCGGCTCGACCAGCTGCCCGAGATCTGGAAGCAACTCGTCGACGCCGGATTCGAATCGGGACAGGCGTACGGCAAGGCCCTGCGCAACGTGAAGAGCTGCGTCGGCTCGACCTGGTGCCGCTACGGCGTGCAGGACTCGGTGGCGATGGCCGTGCAGCTCGAACTCCGCTACCGGGGCCTGCGTTCACCGCACAAGTTGAAGTTCGGCGTCTCGGGATGTGCTCGCGAATGCGCCGAGGCACGGGCGAAGGATGTCGGCGTGATCGCCACCGACCAGGGCTGGAACATGTACGTGGGCGGCAACGGCGGCTTCCAGCCCGCTCACGCGCAGCTGCTCGCGAGCGACCTCGACGACGAGACGCTGCTGCGCTACATCGACCGCTACATCATGTACTACATCCGCACTGCGGACCGACTGCAGCGCACCGCCCGCTGGATCGAGGACATCGAAGGCGGGCTCGACCATGTGCGCGATGTCGTCGTGAACGACTCACTCGGCCTCGCCGAGGAGCTCGAGCACGCGATGACGAAGCACGTCGACACGTATGAAGACGAGTGGGCGGCGACCCTCGCCGATCCCGACCGGTTGCGGCGCTTCCGCTCCTTCGTGAACGCGCCGAACGAGCCCGACCCTTCGATCGCTCGCGTTCCCGAACGCGAGCAGTTCCGCCCGGCGACCGCTGAAGAACGAGAGCGGGGCGAGGCCGTGCTCGTCGCCGGCACGACCATTCCCGTTCGGGGAGCCGACGCATGACGGGCCGGGTGACCCTCGTCGGCGGCGGCCCGGGGCGTGAAGACCTGCTGACGCTCGCCGCGTTGCGAGCGCTCGGCGAAGCCGACGTGGTGCTCTATGACCGGCTCGCGCCCCACGATCGCCTGCACCACCTCGCTCCGAACGCCGAGCTCGTCGACGTCGGCAAGCGGCCGGGCCACCACGCCGTGCCGCAGTCCGAGATCGAGGCCCAACTCGTCGAGCAGGCACTCGCCGGGCGCCACGTCGTGCGCCTGAAGGGCGGAGATCCGTACGTGCTCGGCCGCGGTAGCGAGGAGGTCATCGCGTGTCACGCGGCGGGAGTGCCCGTCGAGGTCATTCCGGGCGTGACGAGCGCCGTCGCCGTTCCCGGCGCGGCCGGCATCCCCCTGACCCATCGCGGAGTCAGCCACCTCTTCACCGTCGTCTCCGGCCATGCACCGCTCACCGACGACGAGCTCGGCCACCTCGCCGGCCTCGGCGGCACCATCGTCGTGCTCATGGGCGTGAACTCCCTGCCGTCGCTCACCGCCGGACTCGCGCGCCACGGCATGCCGGCCGGGATGCCCGTCGCCATCATCGAACGCGGCTTCCAGGCGGACCAGCGCACCACGACCGGCGATCTCAGCGGCATCGTGCTGGCGGCCGGCCGCGCACACGTGACCTCGCCCGCCGTGGTCGTGGTCGGCGAGGTCGTGCGGCTCGCCTACGACGGTGACGCCAGCGCCGCAGAACTCATGCAGCGGGCCGCCGGATTCACCGCGGTGGCGTCATGACCGACGTCGCCGAATGCCCGCCGGGCTTCCGCGCGGACCAACTCGAGGGGTTCCGCATCGGCGTGACCAGCGACCGCCGCTCGGCCGACCTCATCGATGCCCTGGCCCGGCGTGGAGCACAGGTGCTGCACGCACCGACATTGCGCATGGCGAACGCCGTCTCGGACGACCCGGTGATCGCCGACACCCGCGCCATCATCGAGGCGCGACCCGACGTGCTGCTCGCCACGACCGCCTACGGGGTGCGCCGCTGGTTCGAGGTCGCGGATGCCGCGGGGCTCGGCGAGGAGCTCGTCGACGCGCTCTCCCGAACGGCGATCCTGGTGCGCGGGCCGAAGGCACGCGGAGGCATCCGTGCCGCCGGCCTGAACGACGTCGGCATGAGTGCCGAGGAGACCACCGAATCTCTCATCGACGAGGTGCTCGCGACGAGACCCGCTGGGCTCACGGTCGCCGTGCAGCTGCATGGCTTCCTGAACCCGTCGCAGCTCGATCGCCTGCGCGACGCGCACGACCGAGTGCTGACCGTCGAGCCGTACCGGTGGATCGAGCCCGACGAGTCCGACGAGCGGGTCGATCGCTTGATCGAGTCCGCCTGCACCGGCGGACTCGACTGCATCACGTTCACGAGCGCCCCCGCGGTGCACGCGCTGCTCGCCGCGGCCGAGGTTCGGGGACGATACGACGATCTCGTCGACGCCATGTGCGGCCCGGTCGTCGCGGCCGTCGTCGGGCCTGTCACCGCAGCACCGCTCATCGCCGCCGGTGTCGAGCCCATCCAGCCGGAGCGGTATCGGATGGGTGCGCTCATCCGGCTCGTCTGCGAGCATCTCGAATCGAACCGGGTGGTCCGGCTCGACACGCGCCGCGGCCCCGTCGAGCTTCGCGGCGCAGTCGTCGTCGTCGACGAGCGTCACGTCGCGCTGCCCCCGGTCGCCCTCACGATCCTCCGCACGCTCGTGCAGGCGCGGGGATCGGTCGTGTCCCGGGACCGGCTCACCGCCGCACTCCCCGGCACGAACGACGAGCACGCCCTCGAGGTGGCCCTGAGCCGGCTCCGCCAGACGATCGGCGTCCCGGGGCTCATCGCGACGGTCGTCAAGCGCGGCTACCGGATGGACGTCTGATGACGACCTCACACCCCGCTGCACGCCGGGTGAGCAGCTGGAGACGCAGGGTTTACGACCGGCACGCCCCGCGGAAACACCGGCCGAATAGCGTCGGGCACACCAGCTCGACCCCGTGACCGACTCTCCCCGGAGGCCCCGATGACCGACACCGTGAACGCCGCACCGCCGCACGTCGACGCACCTTCCACCGATGCCGCCGCGCCGGCCCTCGTGACCCGTCCAGGGCGATGGATCGACAACTGGAACCCCGAAGACGACGAGCAATGGCAGACGGCGGGTCGCTCGATCGCCCGACGCAATCTCCGCTGGTCGATCTTCGCCGAGTTCCTCGGCTTCGTCGTCTGGCAGCTCTGGTCGATCGTCGCCGTGACCCTGCCGGCCGCAGGCTTCGACCTCGGCACGAATGAGATCTTCTGGCTGATCTCGATTCCGAGCCTCGTGGGCGCCACCCTTCGAATTCCGTACTCGTTCCTCGTTCCGAAGTTCGGCGGTCGCAACTGGACGATCATCTCCGCCGGCCTGCTGCTCGCCCCGGCGATCCTGCTGGCCGTCGTGGTCGGCAACCCCGACACCCCGTTCGGCGTGCTGCTGCTCATCGCCGCGCTCGCCGGCTTCGGCGGCGGCAACTTCGCGAGCTCGATGTCGAACATCACCTTCTTCTATCCGCAACGCGAGAAGGGCTGGGCACTCGGCCTGAACGCCGCGGGCGGAAACCTCGGGGCAGCCGTCGCGCAGTTCGTCGTGCCGATCGTCATCACGATCGGTGCGGGCGCCACGCTGAACCTTCCGCTCGCCGGCTGGATCTGGGTCCCCTTCATCCTGCTCGCGATGTTCGGCGCCTACCGCTACATGGACAACCTCTCGAGCGCGAAGGCCGACTTCGCGGGCTCGGCGGCTGCACTCCGCGAGCCCCACCTCTGGGTGCTCGCCGTACTCTACATCGGCACCTTCGGCTCGTTCATCGGCTTCGCCAGCGTCTTCCCGAAGCTCATCGCCGACCAGTTCCCCGAGTTCTCCGGCATCGCCGTCGGCGGCACTTCGATCTCGCTCGCGTTCCTCGGGGCGCTCGTCGGTTCGCTCGCCCGCCCGTACGGCGGTCGGCTGTCCGACCGCTTCGGCGGCGCCCGCATCACGATGCTCGCGTTCGCGGCGATGGGCACGATCACCTTCGGCGTGCTGCTCACCCTCCCCCTCGGCAACTTCTGGCTGTTCCTCGGCTTGTTCCTGCTGCTGTTCACTGCAGCGGGCGTCGGCAACGGCTCGACCTACCGCATGGTTCCCGTGGTCTTCGCGGTGCGCGCCGGAACCGGTGCCGGCGACGTGTCGACGCAGCGCAAGGCTGCCGCGGCCCTCGGCCTGATCTCGGCGATCGGCGCGTATGGCGGATTCCTCATCCCCCAGGTGCTGAACCTCTCGTTCCAGACGACCGGTGGCTACGCCGGCGCCTTCCTGGGCTTCATCGCGGGGTACGCCGCGCTGCTGCTCCTCACCTACTTCGTGTACGTGCGCTCCGGCCGCCTGCGCGAACACAAGATCTGAATCGAGACCGGATGCCGAGCCCCGCCGACACGCACTGCCCGTACTGCGCCCTGCAGTGTGCGATGACCCTCACCCCGGTTCCGTCGCCGGATGCCGCGACCGCACCGGTGACCGTGGCCGGGCGCGACTTCCCGACGAACCGCGGCGGGCTCTGCAAGAAGGGCTGGACCTCGGCGGAACTGCTCGCTGCTCCGTCGCGCCTCGGTGCCCCGCTCGTGCGGGGCACCGACGGTGCGCTCCACGAATCGACCTGGACTGAGGCGCTCGATCTCATCGCGGCATCGCTCCGCGGCATCCGGCAACAGCACGGCCCCGATGCGATCGGCGTGTTCGGCGGTGGCGGGCTCACGAACGAAAAGGCGTACCTGCTCGGCAAGTTCGCGCGGCTGGCCGTCGGCACGAGTCGTATCGACTACAACGGCCGCTACTGCATGTCGTCCGCTGCTGCGGCCGGCAACCGCGCATTCGGGCTCGATCGAGGCCTGCCGTTTCCGCTCGAGGACCTCGACGACGCATCTACGATCCTGCTGCTCGGCACCAACGTCGCCGAGACGATGCCGCCGTTCATCGGCCACCTCACCGGTGCCCAGGCCGCCGGCGGACTCGTCGTCGTCGATCCGCGCCGCACGGCGACCGCCCGTCTCACCGAGGAGGGCCGCGGCCTGCACGTCCAGCCGATGCCCGGCACCGACCTCGCGCTGCTGCTCGGTCTCACCCACGTGGTGATCGCCGAGGGCCTCATCGACCTCGACTACGTCGCAGCTCGCACGGTGGGCATCGAGTCGATTCGGCGCAGCGTGGCATCGTGGTGGCCCGAGCGTGTGCAGTCCGTGACCGGGGTCGCAGCCCTCACCGTTCGACGACTGGCACGTCGACTCGCTTCGGGCGGCAACACGTACATTCTCACCGGGCGCGGGGTCGAGCAGCACGTCGACGGCACCGACACCGCGACCGCCGCGATCAACCTGGCGCTGCTCCTCGGCCTGCCCGGACGGGTCGGAAGCGGCTACGGCACCCTGACGGGGCAGGGCAACGGCCAGGGCGGGCGCGAGCACGGCCAGAAGTGCGACCAGCTGCCCGGGTACCGCAAGATCACCGACCCCGAGGCACGCGCGCACGTCGCACGCGTCTGGGGCGTCGACCCCTCGGAGATTCCCGGACCCGGCGTTCCCGCGGTCGAGCTCCTGCAGTCGCTCGGGCGAGAGGGCGGAGTTCGCGCGCTCCTGGTGCACGGCTCGAACCTCGTGGTCTCCTCGCCGAACGTCGCGGCCGTGCGGGAACGCATCGCGGCGCTCGACCTGCTCGTCGTGTGCGACTTCTTCCTCTCCGAGACGGCGGCGCTCGCCGATGTCGTGCTGCCCATCACGCAGTGGGCCGAGGAGGAGGGCACGATGACCTCGCTCGAGGGCCGCGTCATCCGTCGCCGGCGTGCGATCACGCCGCCGGCCGGTGTTCGCGACGAGCTCTGGATCCTCGCCGAACTCGCCCGTCGCCTCGAGTGCCGCGCGACGTTCGACACCGACCCCGAGCGGGTCTTCGAGGAGCTGCGCCTCGCCTCCGAGGGTGGCCTCGCCGACTATTCGGGCATCGACTACGCCCGGCTGGATGCCGGCGAGGCGGCGTACTGGCCGTACCCGCGCGGCAGCGCCGGCACTCCCAGGCTCTTCGCCGAGCGATTCGCGCACCCCGACGGTCTCGCACGACTCGTTGCCGTCTCCGTGCGGGAGGCCGCGCATCCGCGCCCCCTGCCGGGAGAGCTCACCCTCATCACGGGCCGGCTCCTCGAGCACTACCAGAGCGGCGCGCAGACCCGGCGCGTGCCCGAACTCGCAGGCGCCCAACCCGAGGCGCGTGCCGCGATGCATCCGGCCACCGCCGAGCGACTCGGCATCTCCGACGGCGATCTCGTCGAGCTCTCCAATCCTCGCGGCACGGTGCGCTGCCGGGCACGGCTCACGGCCGACATCCGGCCCGACACGGTCTTCCTCCCCTTTCACTACGGCGACGAACAGGCGGCGAATCTCGTGACATCGGATGCTGTGGACCCCATCTCCTCGATGCCGGAGTTCAAGACGAACGTGGTGCGCGTCGAGCGCGCAGGCACCACCACCGCCGGAGCGGCGGCATGAGCGCGATGAAGGTGGTGCTCGTCGGCTACGGCCCCGTCGGCGCCCGCTTCGTCGAGGAACTGCTTCCCGCGGTGCAGCGCGGCACCATCGAGCTCACCGTTGTCGCCGGCGAAGACGTGGAGGCGTACAACCGTGTGCTGGTCGCCGAGTACGCCGTCGGAAACACCGAACTCGAATCGATGCTCGTCGGCGACCGCGACGCCGCAGAAGCCGCCGGTGCGCGCGTGCTCCTCGGCGTCGCGGCGACATCGATCGAGCGCTCAGCGCACCTCGTGCACCTCTCGACCGGTGAGACGATCGCCTACGACCGGCTCGTGCTCGCGACAGGGTCGCGGGCGAACGTGCCCACCCTCGACGGCGTGGAGCGCCACCGCAGGGACCTCTCCTCGCTCGAGAAGTACGCGCGCCAACTCGTAGCCCGCGACGACGAGCTGCCCGTCGGCATCACGGCGCTCCGCGACCTCGCCGACGCCGAGCGCGTGCTCGAGGCAGTGCGGGACCGCAAGCGCATCGTCGTGCTCGGCGCCGGTGTGCTTGGGCTCGAACTCGCGCTCGCGGCCGCCCATGCCGGCGCCCAGGTGTGCGTCGTGCACCACGGCCCGCACCCGATGCCGCGCAACCTCGATCGCGGCGGCGGCCAGGTGCTGCGGGCGGCGCTCCGGCGCTCCGGCGTGACCGTGATCGCGCACAGCCGGGCGGAAGCCGTGGCGTTCCGCACCGACGACGACGGCACGCGACGGTTCGACCTGCTCGTGACCGCCGACGGCAAGCAACTGCGCGGCGACCTGCTCGTGCTCTCGTGCGGCGTGAGCCCCCGCAACGAGCTCGCCACGCTCGCCGGGCTGCGCACCGCGGTCGGTGTCGTCGTCGGTTCGGGCCTCGCGTCCTGGACCGACCCCGACGTCTACGCGATCGGCGACTGCGCGCAGGTCGTCGAGCGCACCGACGAACTCGCCGGCCAACGCGCTCTGCCGGGCGCGCCCTCCGGCCTCGTCGGCCCGGGCTGGCGGCAGGCATCCTGGCTCGCCGGCGCGTTCACCGCGTCGGCTTCCGGCACGATGGGCGACGCCAGCGCAGCAGGCCAAGCGACGGATGCCGCGGCTCCCGCCGAACGCGAGCCGATCGTGATGCTCAAGGCCGAGCACATCGACGTCGTGGCGGTGGGCGAGATCGCCGCCGATCCATGGGATGACGACGCCCTGCATCCCCGCCGACGCGTGTCGCAGTGGGCGGACCCCGAACACCTGCGGTACGTCAAGATGGTCACCGAAGACGGCGTGCTCACGGGGTTCGTGTGCGTCGGCATGCCGCGCACGGCGGCCGAACTGACGCTGCTGTTCGAACGCCGCGGCGAGCTGCCGGCCGATCGATCGATGCTGCTGCGTTTCGACGGACCCGACTACGACCCCAGTAGCGACGCCGATGCCTTCGCCCCGGCCGCCACGGTGTGCTGGTGCAACGGCGTGAACGTCGGCCGCATCGAGGAGTCGGCGGCATGCGGCAACACCACGGTCGAGGGGATCGGTCGCGACACTCGCGCCGGAACAGGATGCGGCGGCTGCAAGGGTCGCATCGCCGAGATCCTCGCTCGCGCGGCCGAGGCCGACGAGACGCCGAGCCTCACTCCCTGAGGCGACTCGCCACGGGAGGGACGCACCACGGGAGACGGAGTATCCGGGCCGTGCGCTGCCCGTCGCCCGCGGCAGAGACGAGCAGGCCGTCCGCATCGGCGAGCCCGCGGAGCATCGCCGAACCGCTCCATCGAGACGGCACCGGTGCCCCGTCGATCCACTCGAACGGGGTCAGCAGGTGCCCGCCACGGTGTTCGGGGAGGCCGTCGACCGGCATCTCGTCGAGCGCGCCGACCGAGCGTGCCGAAGCCCCGTCGAGCCACGGCGCAAAGAAGCTGAGCAGGCAGGCGAACGCTGCCAGTGGATTGCCGGGCAGGCCGAGCACGGGCACACCGGCGCTCGTGCGCGCCAGCAGCACGGGATGTCCGGGACGCATGGCCACTCCGGCGAACTCGACCGAGCCGCCCTCGGCGACGATCGCCTGCCGCAGCAGGTCGCCGCGGCCGCCGGCGGTGCCGCCGGTGGTGATGAACAGCTCTGGTCGACCGGTGGCGAACAGCTCGATGAAGGGGTCGAGGCGGTCGGGGATGCGTCGCGTCGTCGCGATCGCCCCGAATCGGTCGAGCACGGCGGGCAGCGAGGGACCGAAGGCGTCGCGCACCGTGCCGGGTCGCGGCATCCCCGCCGGCACGACCTCGTCGCCGGTCACGACGAGTTCGACGCGCGGCACGGCATGCACTTCGACGGTGTCGTGACCGGCCACCGCGGCGAGCGCCAGGCGCGGCGGCGTCAAGCGAGCACCTGCACGGATCAGGGGCTCTCCGAGGCGCAGCTCTTCTCCGCGGCGGCGGATGTCGCGGCCCTCGTCGATCGGCCGCGCCTGCTCGGAGTGGAGCAGGCCGGGTGCGCCCGGGAGCGACGCACCGTGTTCGGATCGGAGGATGCCGAGCGTACCGGGTGGCACGGCCGCACCGGTCGTGATGGCCCGCGCCATGCCGGCCGGCAGCAGCTGTGCCGGCGGCGCGCCCATGACGACGGCGCCGTCGACGCGCCAGGGGCCCTGGCCGGCCACCGCCCAGCCATCCATCGCGCTGACATCGGCCGTTGGCAGGTCGACGAGGGCGTGCACGGCCGTGGCGAGCCGCCGTCCGTCGGCGCGCGCGATGGGAACGGTCTCTGCGCGGAGAGGGCGCCGTGCGCCGGCCTGCCAGACGACCCGCCTCGCCTCATCCCATGCGAGTCCGCTCACGGCGACCCCTCGCCCAGACGACGTTCGACCTCGGCGGTGACCTCGGCGAGCGGGATGCCCCGGGCTGCCGCATACCCCGCGATGAAGGTCGTCAGCGGTGCAGCTGGACGTGCGACGCCGTGCGCGGCGATGCGGGCCAGGTCGAGTACGGCGACGATGTCAGGGTCGGCGTCGAGTCCGAACGCCTCGGCGAGCTCGCGCGCCCAGCCCTCGAGGTCACGCGACCCGGACACGACGCACCTCGGTCGAGGACAGCTCGATGCCGTGACGCGCGGCGTCGGCGGGGGTGTCGATGTCGGCACACCAGCTGGCGGGCAGCGCGATTCCGCGCACCTCGAGCCGGCCGAGCACCGACCGCATCGATGCACCCCGTCGGCCGGTGGGCGTGCCGGGCGACTCGCGCCGCTCTCGCTCGAGCACCTCGCAGACGGCGGCGGTGAGCGCAGCGGTGCGATAGACGGCGAGCAGCGGCTGGCTTCGGCCGTCGGGGTCGACCCCGACGACGCCGTCCCGCGTGGCACCCGCGCGCGCGAGCAGCGCGGCGACCGCCGGCGCGGCGCCGATGAGGTCGCCGGCGAGCACGACGGTGTACGGCTGCGCATCGTCGGCGAGGCCGGCGAGCCCGGCGGCGATCGCCGCGACCGGACCACCCATCGGCGGGTCTTCGGCCGCGACCCGGACGCGCTGATCGGCGGCGACCCATCGCGGAGCCGCGGCGTGCGAGACGTACGCGACGGCGCGGGCACCGGCCACCGCTCGGACGGCCCGCGCTGCGAGGCTCACGCCGTCGATCGTGAGCTCGGTCTTGTCGATGCCGCCGAGTCGTGACCCTCGCCCGCCGGCGAGCACGATCGCATCGTATTCGACCGTTCGCTGCGGCCGGCTGACCGCGGGCACCGAGGGTGTCATGCGCGCTCCAGACGAGCGCTGCCGGCTTCGGCGTATCGCTCGAGCACGAGCTCGACGAGACCGTCGGGTGCTGACTCGCCGGGAATCAGCAGCGGCTCCGCGATGGCATCGGCGCCCGCAGCGGCGGCCGCGTCGTAGAAGGTTCCCGGGGCCAGCAGGTAGGTGCCGAGCACGACCCGGGCACGCGGGTGCACGTCTCGGATCATCTCGATCGCGTCAGGCAGGCGAGGAATCGCGGCGGCGATGAACCCGACGGTGACCGGTCGGCCGAGGCGCTGGCCGAGGCGGCGGGCGGTCTCGAAGCACTCGCGCACGGCTCGCGGGTCGTTGGAACCCGCTGCGGCGAGCACGACGGCGTCGCCATCGGCGAGCTGCAACCGACCGAGCCGTGCTGCGAGCACCTCGACGATGCGGTCGTCGGGCCCGAGCTCCGCGGCGAGGCGAGTGCTCCCGCCGCGGTCGTCGAGGCCGAGCGAGAGCCGCGTGCGCACGTGGAACCCGGCCGAGAGCACCAGCGGCACGATGACCGCCTCGGCGTCGGCGTCCGATCCGAGTGCCGCCGCGACATCCGAGCGGCTGGCGTCGACGAAGCTGATCGAGACATCGAGTTCGGGGCGTTCCGACGCCACGCCGTCGACGAGCCGGATCACGGCCTCGCGATTCGCGCTGGACGGCGCCCCATGCGTGACCGCGACGAGCCGGAGCGGGTGCGCCTCGATGTGCCCCGACGGGGTTGCGGCGCCGCTGGACCCGACCATGTGCTGACCCGCGCTTTCCGGCGGAACCGGTCTCACCCGCCGCTTCGACGCTAGGGACGGCGTGTTTCGCGCACCGCACCCACGTGTTTCCGGCAGGTGAAGACTGCCTCACGTCGCCGCAGCTTCGTCGACGACCTACTCGTCGAGCAGTTCCGGTCGCACGCGACGGGTGCGCTCGAGCTGCTGTTCACGACGCCACGCGGCGATCGCGCCGTGGTTGCCCGAGAGCAGCACTGGGGGCACGTCGAGTCCGCGCCAGGCGGCCGGCTTGGTGTAGCTCGGGTATTCGAGGAGGCCGTCTTCGTGCGATTCCTCGACGAGGCTCTCGGGATTCCCGACGACGCCGGGTACGAGGCGCCCTGCTGCCTCGATCATCGCCATCACGGCGACCTCGCCGCCGTTCAGCACGTAGTCGCCGAGGCTGATGAGCCGCACGCGCATGCGCGTGGCGTAGTGGTCGACGACGCGCTGGTCGATGCCCTCGTACCGGCCGCAGGCGAAGACGAGATGCGCTTCGGCGGCGAGTTCACGCGCGATCTGCTGCGTGAACGGTTCCCCGGCGGGCGACGGCACGACCAGCAGTGCATCGGATGCACCATCGCCGACGATGCCGTCGATGGCCTCGCCCCACGGCTCGGGCTTCATGACCATGCCTGCGCCGCCACCGTACGGCGTGTCGTCGACCGTGCGATGCCGGTCGTGCGTGGCGTCGCGGAGGTCGTGCGCCGTCACCTCGATGAGTCCCGACTGACGGGCCTTGCCGAGCAGCGACAGGTCGAGCACCGAGAAGAACTCGGGAAAGATCGTGACGATGTCGACGCGCATCGACGGCTACTCGCCGGGTTCGGTCTCGGCGGTCGCCGAGGCATCCGTCACCGGTGCATCGGCCGAATCGCTCGACGGGGCCGATGCGTCGCCGACCGGCGCGGCCTCGACCTCGGTGTCGGGCAGCTCTTCGAAGAGCCCGGGCGGCGGCGTCACGGTGAGCGTGCCGGCTTCGAGATCGACCTCTGGCACGATCGCCGAGACGAACGGCACCATGACCTCTCGCCCTCGCGTCTTCACGATCAGGAGGTCTTGCGCCGGCAGGTGGTCGACGTGCGCGACCTCGCCGACGCGCTCGCCGTCGCGGATCACCGCGAGACCGACGAGCTGGTGGTCGTACCAGGCGTCGTCTTCGGGAGCCTCTTCATCGACGTGCGTGACCCAGAGGATGGCCTTCGCGAGGCCCTCGGCCGCGGTGCGGTCGTCGACGCCCTCGAAGAAGCCGACGGCGTGACCGTTGTACCAGCGGAGCTCGCGAAGGGTGAGGTGCTTGCCGTGCCACGGCGAGGTGTCGGGCACCTGCAGCGAGAACTCGGCACCCGGGACGAACCGCCGGTCGGGGTCATCGGTGTAGAGCTCGACCTTGATGGCGCCTTTCAGGCCGTGCGCCTTCAGGAGTCGACCGACTCTGAGCTGCGTGCCTGCGGTCTCTGCCACGTCAGTCGTCGGTGTCGACGACGTCGACGCGCACGCGGCGACCGTCGGCGAGCGCCGTGACGAGCGTGCGGAGCGCCTTCGCGGTACGGCCGGCGCGGCCGATCACGCGACCGAGGTCCTCGGGGTTCACATGAACCTCGAGGACCTCGCCACGTGCGCTCGACGCGGAGACGACCTTCACCTCGTCAGGGTGATCGACGATCCCCTTGACGAGGTGTTCGAGCGCGGACTGGAGCAAGGCTTTACGCCTCGTCCGTCGCGGTCTCGGCGGGGGCCTCTTCGACCTTCGCCGCGGGCTTCTCGGCCTTGGGCTTCAGCACCGGCTTCTTCTTCTCGTCGACGACGAAGGCGGCCTTGGGCTCGGCGACCTGCACGGTCGACACGGCGTTCTTGTCACCCTTGAACTTGCCCCAGTCGCCCGTGAGCTTGAGGATCGCAGCGACCTGCTCGGTCGGCTGCGCGCCGACGGAGAGCCAGTACTGGGCACGCTCGGAGTCGACCTCGATGAACGAGGGGTTCTGGGTGGGGTGGTACTTGCCGATCTCCTCGATCACACGACCGTCGCGCTTGGTGCGCGAGTCTGCGACGACGATGCGGTAGTACGGCGCACGGATCTTGCCGAGGCGCTTGAGACGAATCTTGACAGCCACAATTCTCCTGAAATGTTATGAGGTGGGCGAACTGACAGCCGTGAGCGTGGGGTGCACACTCGGCGGAAGCTCAATAGGTTCTGCGCGTCGGATAGAGGGTCGGACGGTACGGAACTCGACTGACCATTCTTGCAGATCTCGCGCCGCAACGGTAATCGCACGGTTGTCGGCGGACGTCGACTGCGACATCCGATGACACGGCGCACATGGTCGCGGGCCCCCATCGTGGCATGATGTCTCCACGTCGGCGCCCGCGCCGCGGGAACGGGGGTGAGACCATGACGATCGGATTCGCGAACTCACCGCGGTCGAGTGTGGGCCTCGAATGGGAGATCGCGATCGTCGATCGGGCCACCGGCGAGCTCGCCTCCGTGGGCGATCGGGTCCTCGAGGTGCTCGATGCGGGCAGCGAGGGCGCGACGCATCCCTTCATCACCTCCGAATTGCTGACGAACACGGTCGAGCTCGTGAGCAGTCCGCATGCCCGGGTCGCCGACGCCGTCGCCGACCTCGAACGGCAGCTCGCCGAGGTGCGCACCGTCATCGACGGACTCGGCGAGTACGAACTCGTCTGCGCCGGGTCGCATCCGTTCAGCCAGTGGTACGACCAGCACCTCACCGACAAGCCGAGGTACCACAAGCTCATCGAGCGCACGCGCTGGTGGGGTCGCAACATGATGATCTGGGGCGTGCACGTGCACGTCGGCATCGACGACCGCGACAAGGCGCTGCCGATCCTCGACGGACTCCTCGCCTACCTCCCGCACCTGCAGGCGCTCTCGGCGTCGAGCCCGTTCTGGGCGGGCGTCGACACCGGCTACGCCTCGAACCGCGCGCTCATGTTCCAGCAGCTGCCGACCGCCGGGCTCCCCTATCCGCTCGCCGACTGGCCCGCCTATGAGCGCTACGTCGACGATCTCGTGCGCACCGGCGTCATCGAGGACCACAGCGAGGTGCGCTGGGACATCCGCCCGTCGCCGAAGTGGGGCACGGTCGAGGTGCGCGTCTGCGACGGCCTCTCGACCGCCGCCGAGATCGCGGCGATCGGCGCCCTCGTGCAGTGCCTCGTCGAGTGGATGAGCACGACGCTCGACGAGGGCGGCACGCTCACCGTGCTGCAGCCCTGGTACGTCCGCGAGAACAAGTGGCGGGCGGCGCGCTACGGACTCGAGGCGAAGGTGATCACGGATGTCGCCGGCACCGAGCGCCCCGTCGCCGACCACCTCCGCGAGCTCCTCACGACGCTCGCACCGACGGCGGAGCGGCTCGGGTGCGCGGTCGAGCTGCAGGGCGTGCGCGGCATGCTCGACTCGGGGGCGAGCTACGCACGGCAGTTGCGGGTCGCCGAGGCGGCCGGCGGCGACCTGACGGCGGTCGTCGCCCACCTGGCCCGCGAGCTGCGCGACGGCATCGAGAGCGGCCCGCCCCCGGCATCCGCTCGGCCTGCGGTGCCGCCGAGCGGCGACTAGCTGTACTCGGCCGGGATCCGCCTGGTGCGGATGAGCTCGGCATACCATTTCGCGCTGTCTTTCGGCAGCCGTTCGAACGAGTCGTAGTCGACCCTGACGATGCCGAAGCGCTTGGAGTATCCGTAGCCCCACTCGAAGTTGTCCATGAGCGACCACACCTGGTAGCCGCGCAGGTCGACACCACGCTCGATGGCACGGTGCGCCGCGGTGAAGTGCCGGCGCAGGTAGTCGATGCGCGCGGTGTCGTGCACGGCGGGCCCGTCGGGTTCCTCGACCACCACGTCGGGGAACGCAGCGCCGTTCTCGGTCACCATGAGCGGCAGTTCGGGGTAGCGCTCGCTCAGCGACACGAGCAGGTCTTCGAGACCCGAAGGGTCGATGTTCCAGCCCATATCGGTGTACGGGCCCGGCTGCTCGAGGAACTCCACGTGCTCGGAGCCCGGCCACGGCGTGCCGCCCATGTCCTTGTGGCCGTCGGCGTTGACCCGGGGCGAAATGCCGTCCCACATGTCGACGGTCACGGTCGAGTAGTAGTTCACGCCGAGCAGGTCGAGCGGCTGGGCGATCAGTTCGGTGTCGCCCGGCTCGACGAACGACCAGTCGGTGATCGCCGCGGTGTCGGCGATCACATCGGCCGGGTAGCCGTCACCGAGCAGCGGACCGAGGAACACGCGGTTCGCGAGCCCGTCGATGCGTCGCGCGGCCTCGGCCCCGCCCTCGCCCGACGGACGGATCACGTGCAGGTTCAGCGTGATCGAGTAGCCCGGGTCGTTCGTCGCGACCTCGCGGAGCGCAGCGATCGCGAGCCCGTGGGCGAGGTTCAGGTGGTGCACCGCGGCCAGCGACTTCGCGCCGTCCATGAGCCCCGGCGCGTGCGCGCCGGATCCGTATCCGAGGTACGCGCTGCACCAGGGTTCGTTGAGCGTCGTCCAGACGGACACGCGGTCGCCGAGCCGCTCGCCGACGATGCGGGCGTAGTCGGCGAAGGCGTACGCGGTCGCGCGGTTCGCCCACCCGCCCTCGTCTTCGAGCGCCTGCGGCAGGTCCCAGTGATACAGCGTCGCGATGGGCCGGATGCCGCGGGCGATGAGCCCGTCGACCAGGCGCTCGTAGAACGCGAGACCCGCCGCATTCGCCGGGCCACGGCCGGTCGGCTGGATGCGGGGCCACGCGATCGAGAAGCGGTACGCCTCGAGACCGAGCCGCGCCATCAGGTCGAGGTCCTCGTCGAGGCGGTGGTAGTGATCGCACGCGGTGTCGCCCGTGTCGCCGTTCCACACCTTTCCGGGAGTGTGGCTGAAGGTGTCCCAGATCGACGGGCCGCGGCCGTCTTCGCGCACGGCACCCTCGATCTGGTACGAGGCAGTGGCCGAACCGAAGAGGAAGTCCTCGCCGAACTCGAGGCCGTCGTCGCGGTAGTCGGGGGTGCCGATCGTCATCGTCAGTGCTCCAGTCGTCGTCGCGGCATCCGCTGCCGCCCGCATCAATGTAGCGCGATCACCTGACGCCCGACAGCTCGAGTCGAATCGTTGCGATCGCCGCCGGCGTCGCCCGCCCCCAGCGGGACGCCATAGTCTGGACGAGATCATGGAAACGCAGCGCACCCTCGTGACCACCGCGTTCCGGGCCGAGCTCCAGCCCGATCGCGGCTCGAACGGCGGCTACTCGCTCGTCATCGACGACGTCACGCAGTCGCACGTGAATCCCGATGATCCGCGCGACCTGCAGCTGCCCTACGTGCGCCGCATCGCCGCGGTGCTCGGCTCACTGCCGGGCGAGATACCGGCCGTACTGCACCTCGGTGCCGGCGGACTCACGCTCCCCCGATACCTGCATGCGCTCCACCCCGGCTCTCGACAGCGCGTCGTCGAGCTGCACCCCGAACTGCTCGAGTTCGTCACCACGAACCTCCCGCTGCCGGTCGACGCACGGATCGAGCTCGCGATCGGCGATGCCAGGGCGGAAGTGCGACGTCTCGCCGCAGTCGGCGACGCCGAGTGGGATCTCGTCCTCGTCGACGTCTTCGCCGGCGGTGCAGTGCCACGTCACGTGACCACGAGCGAGTTCTTCACCGAGGTCGTCGCGCTGCTCTCATCGAGCGGCGTGCTGATCGTCAACTGCCTGAACGGCGCAGAGCCCGAAGTGACGGGCGACACGATCGCCGCCGTGCTCGAGCTGTTGCCCCATCTGCTCGTGATCGGCTCCGAGGCGGTGCTCGGCGGCATGACGCCGGGCAACACGATCATCGTGGCGGCGCGGCAACCGCTCGACACGGCCTCGGTCGCGCAGTGGCTTGCCGGAGACCCGCTGTCGCTCGCGACGGGAACGGCGGTCGTCGACGGCCCGGCGCTCGAGTCGCTCGCCGGCGCGGTGCGCCACGATGCGGCGTCAGAGGAGCCGCCCCGCTGACGAACGGCTGGCCGGCAACATGCCCGCCGTGAGCGAGCCCGCCGGCAGCAGGCTCAGCGGAACCGGCTCAGCGGCGAAGCATCCGCTGCAGGGCGGCGAGTTCCTCTTCGCTCGGTGCCGCCTTCGCACCACCGCCGCCGCCCAGCCCGAATCCCGAACCGGCCGGCGCCGCCGACTCGCCGGGCGCGGCACCGGAGCCGATGGCTGCGTTCTCCGCAGCTCGCTTCGCCGGGTTTCCCGAGCGAGATGCGTTGGACTTCTTGCCCTTGCCCTTGCCCGACTGCCGCTTGCCGGTGCCGTGACCACCGCCACCGGGCATCGGCCCCATGCCGGGGATCTGCGGCATGCCGCCGCGCGCGACCGTCTTCATCATCTTCGCGGCCTGTTCGAAGCGCGAGACGAGCTGGTTCACGTCGGTGACCGTCATGCCGGAGCCCTTGGCGATGCGTACACGCCGGGAGCCGTTCAGCAGCTTGGTGTTCTGCCGCTCGGCGGGCGTCATCGACTGGATGATCGCCTCGGTGCGCACGATCTCGCGCTCGTCGAAGTTCTCGAGCTGCTGCTTCATGCCGCCGGCGCCCGGCAGCATGCCGAGCATCTTCTTGATCGAGCCGGCTCCGCGCAGCTGCTGCATCTGCGCGAGGAAGTCGTTGAGGGTGAACTGGTCGGTCGCGAACTTCTCGGCGACCTTCATCGCCTCTTCTTCGTCGAAGGCCGACTGCGCCTGCTCGATGAGCGTGAGGATGTCGCCGAGGTCGAGGATGCGGCTCGCCATGCGGTCGGGGTGGAAGGGCTCGAAGTCGTCGAGCCCCTCACCGGTCGAGGCGAAGATGATGGGGCGCCCGGTGACGGAGGCCACGCTCAGTGCTGCACCGCCACGCGCGTCGCCGTCGAGCTTGGAGAGCACCACGCCCGTGAAGTCGACGCCCTCTTGGAAGGCCTTCGCAGTGGTGACCGCGTCTTGGCCGATCATGGCGTCGATGACGAAGAGCACCTCGTCGGGGTTCGTGGCCTTGCGGATGTTCGACGCCTGCTTCATGAGCTCGGCATCGACGCCGAGCCGGCCGGCGGTGTCGATGATCACGACGTCGTGCTGGGCGCGCTCGGCCTGCTTCACGGCGTCTCGGGCGACCTTCACGGGATCGCCGGTGCCGTTGCCCGGTTCGGGCGCGTAGACCGGCACGCCCGCCTGCGCGCCGACGACCTGCAGCTGGTTCACGGCGTTCGGACGCTGGAGGTCGGCCGCGACGAGGAGCGGCGTGTGTCCGTCTTTCACGAGCCACTTCGCGAGCTTGCCGGCGAGCGTGGTCTTGCCGGCGCCCTGGAGGCCGGCGAGCATGATGACGGTCGGCGGTGTCTTCGAGAACTGCAGGCGTCGCTGCTCGCCACCGAGGATCGCGACGAGTTCGTCGTTGACGATCTGCACGACCTGCTGCGCCGGGTTCAGCGCCTTGTTGACCTCGTCGCCGAGCGCGCGCTCGCGCACGTGCGCGGTGAACTGCTTGACGACGTCGAGCGAGACGTCGGCGTCGAGCAGCGCGCGCCGGATCTCGCGAACGGTGCCGTCGACGTCGGACGCCGAGAGCTTGCCCTTGGTGCGGAGATTCTTGAAGGTCTCGGCGAGGCGGTCAGACAGGTTTCCGAAGGTAGCCATGGTCTGCCAAGTCTAAATGAGGTCGGATGCCGCGTCGGCGCAGCCGCCACCACGTCGGTGCCGTTCGCGGGAGCGCTCAGGCGTCGAAGCGGAGGTCGACCATGTCGCGCCCGATGTCGATGGCTGCGACGAGCCGCGCGTCGACGTCTTCGGGGGCGAGTCCGTATTCGAACTCGGCGAACGTCTCGCCGTCGCCGTCGGCATCGGGCCTGAGGTCGACGCGGACGAGACTCAACGAGCGCAGCGCATCGATGTGCCGATCGCCGGAGTCCCTGGTGATGACCGATGCCGCGACCTCGGCGTCATCGCCGTCGAGCACCGACGCGAGGAACTGCGACACGACGCTGCTGCCCGAGTCGAGCTGGCCGACGAAGACGCCGCGCAGCTCGTCGTCGATGAGCTCGAGCTCGCCGACCATCGTGGCGGCCGCGTCGAGCGAAGCGGTCGAGACCCCGTCGGAGTCGGCGTCGAGGACGACTTCGACGTCTTGGTCACCGTATTCCTTGCGCTCGGCCCAGTAGTCGCCGATGAGGCCGAAGTAGTCGTGTTCGATCGCCATGTGGTGTCTCTCCCTCTCAACCGACGAGCTTCTGCGCGAAGACGTGCGGCGTGAATCCCGTGAGATCGCCGATCGCCTCGCCCTGTCCGATGAGCTTGATCGGCAGGCCGGTCTTCTCCTGCACGGCGAGCACGAAGCCGCCCTTCGCACTGCCGTCGAGCTTCGTCAGGACGAGCCCGGTCACCCCGCCGTGCTCGATGAACGCCTCGGCCTGGGCGAGTCCGTTCTGGCCGGTCGTGGCATCGAGCACGAGAAGCACCTCGCTGATCGGCGCCAGCTTCTCGACGACGCGCTTGATCTTGCCGAGCTCGTCCATGAGCCCGCCCTTCGTGTGCAGGCGCCCTGCGGTGTCGATGATGACGATCTCGGTGCCGTCGCGCTTGGCCTGCTCGACCGTCTGGAATGCCACTGACGCGGGATCCTGGCCCTCGCGCTCGGGGCGCACGATTCCGACGCCCGCGCGTTCGGCCCACGTCGCGAGCTGGTCGACCGCTGCCGCACGGAAGGTGTCGGCCGCACCGACGACGACGCTGCGGTCGTAGCTGCGAAGGAAGCGGGCGAACTTGCCGATCGTGGTCGTCTTGCCGACGCCGTTGACGCCGACGACGAGCACGACCGCCGGCCGCTCGGTGAGCTTCAGCGTGGGGTCGTACTTCGCGAGGCGTTCCTCGACGACCTCGCGGAGCATCCGCTGCACGTCTTTGGGGTCGGTCGTCTTGAAGCGCTCGACCTGCGCCCTGATCTCGGCGACGACGTCTTCGGTGATCGCCGGACCGAAATCGGCGCGGATCAATGCGGACTCGAGGTCGTCCCACGTGTCGTCGTCGATCGTCTTCGCGCTGAAGACCCCGCGAAGGGCCGCGCCGAGCGACCAGGATGCACGTTCTGCCATGCGTCCAGCCTACGGCGCGCGAGTACAACGAATCTGCGCGCGCCTGCAAGGGGTTGCCGCCGAGCCGGCTCGGGGGCACGGTCGAAGCGTTGGAAGGAGCACTGATGACGATCGTGGGATTCCACGCCTCGCACGAACAACTCCCGCCGAGCCGCCTCCTCGAGGCGGTCAAGCGCGCTGAGCAGGCCGGCTTCGATGCCGCGATGTGCAGCGACCACTTCGAGCCCTGGAGCGTTCGACAAGGTCATTCGGGATACGCATGGAGCTGGCTCGCCGCTGCGCTCGAGGCCACGCGGTTCTCGCTCGGTGTCGTCACCGCGCCCGGGCAGCGATACCACCCGGCGATCGCGGCGCAGAAGCTGGCCACCCTCGCCGAGATGTACCCCGGGCGGTTCTGGGCGGCCATCGGCAGCGGTGAGGCCATCAACGAGCACGTGACCGGAGACCCGTGGCCCGGCAAGGAGGAACGTGATGCACGGCTCGCTGCGACCGTCGACGTCATCCGCCGGCTGCTCGATGGCGAAGAGGTCTCGACCGATGGACTGATCCGAGTCGACCGGGCGCGCGTATGGAGCCTTCCGGCAACTCCCCCGCCGTTGTTCGCCGCCGCGGTGAGCACCGAGACGGCCCGAGAGGTCGCGACGTGGGCCGACGGAGTGATCACGATCGATCAGCCCGACGACGCGCTCCGCGAGTTCATCGGCGCCTACCGCGATGCCGGCGGTCGCGGGCCGATCGCCGTGCAGGTGCACCTGAGCTGGGCACCGACGGATGCGGAGGCGCTCGCCATCGCCCACGAGCAGTGGCGCCAGAGCCTCGTGCCGGCGAACGTCGCCTGGGAGCTCGACCGCCCGCAGGACTTCGACGAACGGACCGCCGACGTGACACCGGAACAGGTGTCCGAGACCCTGGTGTGCTCCGCCGACACCGCCCGGCACCTCGACCACCTCACCGGCATCGCCGCGTTGGAAGTCGATCGCATCTACCTCCACCACGTCGGCACCGAACAGGCCGGCTTCATCGACACGTTCGGCGAGCACGTGCTGCCCGCCCTGAAGGAAGTCCGCTCATGAAGATCACCGATCGCAGCGACCTCTGGTGGAAGACCGCGGTCGTGTACTGCCTCGACGTCGAGACGTACATGGACTGGAACGACGACGGCTCGGGCGACTTCGAGGGACTCGCGCACCGGCTCGACCACCTCTCGGAGCTCGGGGTGACGTGCATCTGGCTCATGCCGTTCCAGCCGACGCCCGATCGCGACGACGGGTACGACATCACCGACTTCACGAACGTCGACCCCCGTCTCGGCGAGCTCGGGGACGTGGTCGAGTTCATCCGGACCGCGCGCGACCGCGGCATGCGCGTCATCATCGACTTCGTCATGAACCACACCTCGGACCGGCACCCGTGGTTCAAGTCCGCCAGGCGCAGCCGCACCGCACCCTACCGGGACTACTACGTCTGGAGCGACGAGAAGCCCCCGAACTCCGAGAACCAGGTCTTCCCGGGCGAGGAGGAGAGCATCTGGGAACTCGACGAGCGCACCGGGCAGTACTACCTGCACACCTTCTATCGCCACCAGCCCGACCTCAACATCGCGAACGCGGAGGTGCGCGACCAGATCGCGAAGACCATCGGGTTCTGGCTGCAGCTCGGTGTCTCCGGGTTCAGGGTCGACGCGGTGCCGTTCCTCCTGGAGCCGCCCGAGGGCGTCGACATCGGCGACCCGCACGAGTTCCTCCGCGACATCCGCCGCTTCCTGCAGCGCCGGTCGAGCGATGCCGTGCTCCTCGGCGAGGTCAACCTGCCGTACGAGCAGCAGCTCGACTACTTCGGCCGGGACGGCGCCCCGGCCGAGCTCACCATGCAGTTCGATTTCGAGGCGATGCAGCGCCTGTACCTCTCGCTCGCCCGCGAAGACGCACGACCGCTCGCCGAGACGCTCGCGCGACGGCCCGAGATCGCACCCGAGTCGCAATGGGCGAACTTCGTTCGCAATCACGACGAGTTGACGCTCGACAAGCTGTCGGAATCAGAGCGCCAGGAGGTCTTCGACGCGTTCGCCCCCGAGGAGTGGATGCGCGTCTTCGACCGGGGTATCGTGCGTCGGCTCCCGCCGATGCTCGAGGGTGATCCACGCCGCATCCGCATGGTCTACAGCCTGATGTTCTCCCTTCCCGGCACTCCCGTGCTGTTCTACGGCGAAGAGATCGGCATGGGCGAGAACAAGGAACAGGCGGGTCGGCTCTCGGTGCGCACGCCCATGCAGTGGAACGGGGAGCAGAACGGCGGCTTCTCGCGCGCGCCGGAGCGCAAGCTCGTGGCGACGCCGCCCGCCGACGGCTACTCCCCCGAGCACGTGAACGTCGAGGCGCAGCGACACGACCCCGACTCGCTGCTCAGCGTCATTCGCGGCTTCGCCGCCGTCTACCGCAATTCGCCCGAGATCGGATGGGGGCGCTTCGAACTGCTCGAACACGACCAGGACGCCGTGCTCGCGCATTGCATCACGGCCGATGTGGGTCGATTCGTCGCCACCCACAACTTCGCTCCGCGGCCGACCGTCGTCTCGCTCGAGGTCGGCACGGTCCCACCCGGCTCGGTGCTCTCCGATCTCTTCGCGGCCGAAGTGCTCGAACTCGACGAGCGCGGTCGCACGGACGTGCACCTCGACGCGTACGGCTATCGCTGGTTCCGGGTCGTCGAACCCGACGACCGGCGGCTCACCTGAACGACACGTCACCGGCGGCGGGCGGATGGCGCGGCATCCGTCAGCTCGCCTTCGCCTCGCGCTCCTCGCGCACGCGCTGTCCGACGACCGCCGAGACGCCGTCTTGTCGCATGGAGACGCCGTAGAGGGCGTCGGCGATCTCCATCGTGCGCTTCTGGTGGGTGATGACGATGAGCTGCGAGTCTTCGCGGAGCGACTCGAGCGTCGTCAGCAAACGGCCCAGGTTCGCGTCGTCGAGTGCTGCCTCGACCTCGTCCATGATGTAGAACGGGCTCGGACGGGCTTTGAAGATGGCGATCAGCAGCGCCACGGCGGCGAGTGAGCGCTCACCGCCCGAGAGCAGCGAGAGCCGCTCGATCTTCTTGCCTGCGGGCTTGACGCTCACCTCGATGCCGGTCGTGAGCATGTTGTCGGGGTCGGTGAGCGTGATGCTGCCCGCGCCACCCGGGAACAGCACCGGGAAGACCTCCGCGAACGCCGCCTTCGTGTCTTCGAACGCGCTGCGGAAGATCGACTCCATCTTGCCGTCGATCTCGTCGATGATCGTCAGCAGGTCTTTTCGCGTGTTCGCGAGGTCGGTCAGCTGCTCGGTGAGGAACTGGTGCCGCTGCTCGAGCGCCGCGAACTCCTCGAGCGCGAGCGGGTTGACCCGGCCGAGCTGGGCGATCTTGCGTTCGGCCTGGGCGAGTCGTCGCTGCTGCTCCTCGCGCCGGAAGGGGCGGGGCTCGCCGTCTTCGTCTTCTGCGGGAATCTCCTGCTCGGGGCCGTACTCGTCGACGAGCACGTCTTCGGTGAGTCCGAGCTCGGATTCGGCACGCTCGACGAGCCCGCCGACGTGCAGCTTCTTCTCGTAGATGCGCAGTTCGAGCCCGTGCACGTCTTCGGTCACCGAGTGCAGGCGTTCGCGCACGCCGGCCTCGTCACGTCGCACGGCCTGCAGCTCTTCATTGCGGCTCGCCCGCTCGGCCTCCGCCCGTCCGAGTGCGACTCGGGCCTCGGCGACCGAGGCGTCGACCGACGCGAGCGCAGCGGGCAGCACCTCGGCGACGCGAGTGGCTGCCTCGAGCTGGGCGCGACGGATCACGGCCCGCCGCGCGGCATCCGCTGCGGCCTGACGTTCGGCTTCGAACTGCGCCTCCATCGCACGGATGCGGGCCTCCTCGGCTCGCACTCGCTCCTTCGCGGTCTCGAGCCTGAGCTTCGCCTCGACCTCGGCCTCGCGTGCCGACTCGAGCGCGGCGAGCGCCCCATCACGGGCGCCGGTCTCGAGCACCGGTCGCGGCTCGGCTCTGGCGACCTCGAGCGCGCTCCGCGCCGCCGCGGCGAGCTCCTCGGCTTCCGCGACGCGCCCCTCGGCGTTCGCGGCGGCCTGGCGCAGCCGTTCGGAGTCGGCGTCAGCCGCCTCGGACTGCACACGGGCTCGGTTCAGTCGTTCGGTGCGCTGGGCGAGCTGCGCGTCGAACTCACGCAGCGCCGCGAGTGCTCGCTTCGATTGATCTTTCGACTGCTCGACGATCTGGCGCTGCTCGGTGAGCTCGAACCGCGCCCGCTCGATCTCGGCACGCACCTCTTCGAGGCGGGCGGCGGCACGATCGCGCTCGGCGATGAGTTCGATACGACTCTGCTTTCGCCCCGAACCGCCGCGCAGCACGTAGCGGCCGACCACGGTGCCGTCCTTCGTGATGACGGTGGCCGGCGTCGCGCGTGCGGCGAGCGCGGCCTCGGCTGCGCGCGCGGAGGCGAGGTCATCGGCGATCAGCACCTCGGCGAGGAGGCCGAGCACGCCGGCGGGTGCGGCGACGACGTCGGATGCCGCGGTGAGCCCGTCGACCGCCGAAGCTGCCGCCGGTGCGCTGCCGGCGTCGGCGAGCGCGAGTGCCACCCTGCCGAGTTCGCCTCGTTCTGCGTGTTCGAGGGCGCGGTACGCCGCGGCGCGGTCGTCGACGAGCACCGCGTCGCTCAGCGAGCCGAGCGCGGCAGCGATAGCGGCCTCGTATCCGGGTTCGACCTGCAGCGCCTCGGCGAGCAAGCCGCGCACACCGGCGACACCGGCCGTGACGAGCGCCGAGGAGCCGTCTTTCTGGTCGAGTGCGAGCGAGAGCGCCTGTGTGCGAGCTCCGAGGGCCCCGTGCTCGCGTTCGCGGCCGTGGAGTTGCTCACGGATGCGTTCGATCTCGGCCTCGGCTTCGAAGACCGCCGCCTGGGCCAGCTCGTAGGCCTCGTCGAGGTCGGTCTCGGCGGTCTCTCCGCTGTCGGCATCGGCCTCCGCCGCCGCGAGCGCGGTCGCGGCCGCCGCTCGGCGCTCGGCGGACGCCGCGAGCGCGTTCTCGTGACGCAGCACCTCACCGCGCACCGCGGCCAGCTTGGACGCGGCGGTGTCGGCCTGCCCGGTGAGCTTGGAGAGCTCGAGATCATATGCGGAGACCAGAGCGCTCTGCCGTGCGATGCCCTCGTCGACGGTGTCGAGCTCGGCACGGCGCCGCATCGTGGTCTCGTGCGCATCGTCGAGCACGGTGGCGGCGATGCCGACGCCATCGCGGATGCCGGTGAGTTCCGAGACGGCCTCGTCGATCATCGCGCGGGTCACGCTCGGCGTGGCGTCCGCCTGCTCCGACGCGCTGCCGAGCAGGGCGATGCGCTGACGGGCGAGCGAGTCGAGGGAGCGGAGGCCGCCCTGCGCCTGCTCGAGGGCGAAGGTCGTCGACCGAGCCCGGTCGACCGCGTCGCCGACCTGCGCCTGCTCGAGACGAGTCACCTTTGCCTGGTGCTGTTCCAGCTGGTCTTGCAGCACGAGCCGCTCCGCGTGGCGTTCGTGCTCGCTCTTGCCGTGCTCGTCGAGCGCTCGTCGAAGACCGACGACCTCGTCGGCGAGCAGTCTCGCCTTGGCGTCGCGCACGACGGCGGCGATCGTCGCGGCCTCTCGTGCGACCTCTGCCTGGCGGCCGAGCGGTTTCAGCTGCCGCCGGATCTCGCCGGCGAGATCGGAGAGACGCGTGAGGTTCGCCTGCATCGCGTCGAACTTGCGCAGCGTCTTCTCTTTGCGGCGGCGGTGCTTCAGGATGCCGGCGGCCTCCTCGATGAAGCCGCGCCGGTCCTCGGGGGTGGCCCGCAGTACCTGGTCGAGTTGACCCTGACCCACGATGACGTGCATCTCACGGCCGAGACCGGAGTCGCTGAGCAGCTCTTGCACGTCGAGCAGTCGGCAGTTCTCGCCGTTGATCGCGTATTCGCTCGCTCCGTTGCGGAACAGCGTTCGCGAGATCGTGACCTCGCTGTATTCGATCGGCAGTGCACCGTCGCTGTTGTCGATCGTGAGACTCACCTCGGCGCGACCGAGCGGCCCGCGAGTCGAGGTGCCGGCGAAGATGACGTCTTCCATCTTGCCGCCGCGGAGGGTCTTCGCCCCCTGCTCGCCCATGACCCATGCGAGTGCATCGACGACGTTCGACTTGCCGGACCCGTTGGGACCGACGATGCAGGTGACGCCCGGTTCGAACGCGAACGTCGTCGGCTGTGCGAAGGACTTGAAGCCCTTGAGCGTCAGGCTCTTCAGGTACACGTCCCACCCTCTCCTGGTCGCGAGAACGCTGGGGACTACGGTATCCGAGGTTCGAGCCGGCGCCGTGCACGCGCGCCGACGGGGTTCCGATCCGCGGTTGTCGGCAGCTGACGGCAGCGATAGTCTGATCGGCTGCCCGAACGGCGGCGAAGGAGGACGAGGTGGGCATCGACATCCGACCACTGCACGTGCCGGCACGACTCGGCGCACCCGAATCCGAGGAGTTCGAGGCGTACGCCGAACTCACGGCCGTGATCGACGAGTCCGTGTGGGGGCACCGCCGCTTCGCGTACGAAGCCGGCGAACTGCTGCCCGAGTTCCACGACGACCGCTACACGGGGCGTCAGGCATTCACCGCGTGGAACGACGGGCGCTGCGTCGGCCGTGCCGAAGTGCTGTGGGAACGCGGCGATGCCGCCCGGACCGCGGAGATCTCGGTCGGCGTCGCCGTCGGCGAGCGCGGGCGCGGCCTGGGCACCGCGCTGCTCGCCGCGGCGGAGACGCATGCCCGCTCGGTCGGCCGCGAGGTGCTCGCCGGCTACTCGGACGTGTCGCTCGCCGACCTCGAGGTCGCCGGGTCTCGCCTCGAGGCTCCCGATGGCACCGGATCGATCCCCGCCGCGGGGGCCGGCGCCGCCTTCGCCACGCGGCACGGGTATCGCCTCGGTCAGCTCGAGCGCGTGAGCGGCCTGACGGTCGCCGGGCGTCTCGAGGAATTCCGGCGCATGCTGGCCGAACGTCTCGCAGCGCGGCGCCCGGATGACGCGGGGTACCGCCTCACCGGCTGGATCGACCATGCACCCGACGAACTCGTCGACAGCCTCGCGGTGGCTCACGCCGCGATGTCGACCGATGTGCCGGCCGGAGGCATCACGATCGACGAGGAGTCATGGGACGCGGCACGCGTCCGCGCCGGCGAGGAGCGGGCCCGCGCCGGCGGACGCACGACGCTCGTGCATGCCGCGATCGCGCCCGACGGCTCGGTCGCCGGCTACACCGAGCTGCAGCTGCCGACGAACTCGGAGGCGGTCTTCCAGTGGGACACGATCGTGCTCGGCGCACATCGTGGGCACGGGCTCGGCATGCTCCTGAAGCTCGCGAACCTCGTGCGCCTCGGCGAGACGGCGCCGGAGCGCACCGACATCTACACGTGGAACGCCGACGAGAACGACCACATGCTCGCGATCAACATCGCGCTCGGCTTCACCCTTCGCGGGATGAGCGCGGAGTGGCAGCGCGCCTGACTCGCTGGCACTTCGGGCAACGGTGCGAGGAGCGGTTCATGAAGGGTTCTCGCACCATCGGCGTGCCGCACCGAGCGCACGGCAGGCCGGCACGACCGTAGGCGTTGAGGGAGTGTTCGAAGTACCCCGACGCGCCGTTGACGTTGACGTACTGGGCGTCGAAGCTCGTGCCGCCCTCGGCGAGCGCCTTGCCGAGCACCGAGCGCACGGCTCCGAGCAGTTCGCGGGCACGACGGATCGACAATGACGATGCCGGCTGCTCGCCGTGCAGGCGCACCGCCCAGAGCGATTCGTCGGCGTAGATGTTGCCGATGCCGCTCACGACGCCCTGATCGAGCAACACGCGCTTGATGCCGGTGCCGCGTTTGGCGAGCGCGGCGAAGAAGTCGCGTTCCGAGAACGCCGGGTCGAGCGGATCGCGCGCGATGTGCGCGACCTGCGCGGGCACGGTCCTCGCCCATTCCCCCGACACCTCGCCCGAGAAGCCGCCGACCTCGCCGTCGGCGGTCGCGACGAGCCGGTCGACGGCGAGCGAGCCGAAGATGCGCTGGTCGACGAAGTCCACACGCAGTTCGCCGACCTCGGGGTGCTCGAGGTGCAGCCGCACGCGGGCGTGCGCGTGGTCGCGGGGATGGTCGGGTGTGCGCAGCAGCATCTGCCCGCTCATGCCGAGGTGCCCGACGACGGCTCGCCCGTCGCGCGCGGCATCGCCCCCGAGCGGCATCCAGAGGAACTTGCCGCGCCGAACCGCGGCCTCGATGCGGGCACCGGTGACGAGCGCTTCGAAGTCACCGGATGCCGCATCGTGGCGTCTGAGCGAACGCGGATCGAGCACCTCGACCGCCGAGACGACCGCGCCGGTCACCGCCGGAGCGAGTCCGGCCCGCACGACCTCGACCTCGGGAAGCTCAGGCATCCCTCGATGCTACTGCGGAGACCGGACCCGCCCTCCTCGGTCCTCAGCTGCGCCTGAACCGAAGGGTGACCAGCTGGAACGGCCGCAGGTGCAGTGTCGCGACCCCGCCCTCGGCTCCCACGAGCGCAGTCGGCTCGTCGGCGACTCGCTCGAGCAGGTCAGTCTCCGCGACGCCCGTGGTCGCGAAGTCCGCAGTGACGGTGCCCGTGGCTCGTGCGCCTCGAGCCTCGTAGAGCCGAACGACGACGTCACCCGAGCGGTCCTCCGCGAGCTTGACCGATTCGACCACGATGCTCGGTGCGTCGCTCCGGACGATCGGCGCCACTGCGTGCGCACCGGCGACCTCCCGGATCGGGAGATTCAATCGATACCCTTCCTTCGCGGCGTCGATGACGTCGGTGCCGATGGACACCGAGGTGCGCAGCCGGTGACGGCCCTGGTCGCTCTGCGGATCGGGGAAGAGCGGGGCACGCAGCAGCGACTGCCGCACGAGGGTCGTCGTCGCGCCGTGCGCACCGGCGATGCGGGTGATGTCATGCCCGTACGTCGAGTCGTTCGCGACGGTGACGCCGAATCCGGGCTCCGCCACGTGCACCCATCGGTGTGCGCACGTCTCGAATCGGGCGGCATCCCACGAGGTGTTCACGTGAGTCGAGCGGTGCACGTGGCCGAACTGCACTTCGGAGGCCGCGCGTTCGGCATGCACGTCGATGGGGAATGCGAGCTTCAACAGCTTCTGCTTCTCGTGCCAGTCGACGATCGTCTCGATCTCGAGTGCTGCTCCGTCGACATCGAGATTCAGAACCTGCACGACCGTCGAGGCCCCGAATCGACGTTCGATCCGCACGCCCGGCCGCCCCGAGGCATCCGTCACCGGTTCGACCACCTCGGCCTGCCGCAGATCGGTGCCCGATCGCTGATAGTGCTCGTCGATGTCCCAGGCATCCCACTGCGTCGGGGTGTCGCGGAACAACTGCAGGAGGTTGCCGGGCTGTCCGGCGGGAATCGCGTCACGACCGGTGGTCACGTCGATGAGCGAGGTGACGAGTCCGCTGCCGTCGATGACGACGCGGAGTCGGTCGCTCTCGAGCACGAGGTCGTCGCCGACCCGCTCGGCACGAACGATCGTCGGCGACTCGATGGGCCCAGCCGACAACGGCGCCACGCCCGCGACCGCATACGGCGAGGCATTGAACGCGACGGACCGCCGGTCGCCGTGGTCGACGCTCGCCGTGCCGGCGCCCAGCGCGGCGATCGCCTCGGCGATGATCGCCTCGAGCTCGCCGGCGATCCGCGCATAGCCGGCTTCGGCCTCGCGGTGCACCCAGGCGATCGAGCTGCCGGGCAGGATGTCGTGGAACTGCAGCAGCAGCACCGAGTGCCAGAGCTCGGCGAGACGCTCGGCGGGGTACTCGGCACCGGCCCGCACCGCTGCCGTCGTCGCCCAGAGTTCGGCCTCCCGAAGCAAGTGCTCACTGCGGCGGTTGCCGGCCTTGGTCTTGGCCTGCGAGGTGTAGGTGCCGCGATGGAACTCGAGGTAGAGCTCACCCGACCACACCGGCGGGTTCGGGTAGTCGCGTTCGGCCTCCTCGAAGAAGGCACGCGGTGACGCCACCCGCACGGTCGGCGATCCCTCGAGCGATGCGGTGCGCACCGCCGCCGCGAGCATCTCGCGCGTCGGGCCACCACCCCCGTCGCCGAACCCGAACGGCACGAGCGAGACGTTCGATGCACCCTTCTCGGAGTACTGCCGCTGCGCTCGCGCCAGCTCCTCGCCCGAGAGCACCGAGTTGTAGGTGTCGACCGGCGGGAAGTGCGTGAACACCCGCGAGCCGTCGATGCCCTCCCACGCGAAGGTGTGATGCGGCATCGTATTGGTCTCGTTCCAGCTCGTCTTCTGGGTGAGGAAGTAGCGCGATCCTGCGGCCTTGACGATCTGCGGCAATGCGGCGGAGTAGCCGAACGAATCGGGCAACCACACTTCGAGCGGTTCGATGCCGAACTCGCGCATGAAGAACTCCTTCCCGGCGAGGAGCTGACGGACGAGCGCTTCACCGCCCGGCATGTTCGTGTCCGATTCGACCCACATGCCGCCGACGGGCACGAATCGGCCTTCGGCGGCGCGCGCGCGGATCCGTTCGAACAGTTCTGGATAGTGCTCCTTCATCCACGCGTACTGCTGCGCCGAAGACGCCGCGAAGACGAATCCGGGGTCGCGGTCCATGAGATCGAGCACGTTGGAGAACGTGCGCGCGCACTTTCGGATGGTCTCGCGCACCGGCCACAGCCACGCCGAGTCGATATGGGCGTGGCCGACCGCGATCACCCGATGAGCGCTCGCGTAGGCGGGCTGCGCGAGCACCGGTGCCAGGATCTCCCGACCGAGCGCCGCCGTCCCACGTACGTCGTCGGGGTCCATGCGATCGACCACCGCTTCGAGCGCGCGCAGGATGTCGGCAGTGCGCGGCAGATCGCTGCTGAGTTCGTTCATCAGGCCCGTGAGCGTCCAGATGTCCATCTGCAGGTTCCACACCTCGGTGTCGCGGAGCACGACATCGACCTTCCGAAGTCGGTAGATCGGCTCCGATCCTGCCGTGGACTTGTCACCGACCACGGTCGGCCGGAAGCTCCAGTCGCTGCCGACGTCGGGGTTCGACGCCGCCTCGATGTAGAGGTCGATGCGGCCACCCGGCCCGACCTCGACCGGAATGTAGTCGTTGAGCGGCTCGATCGCCTTCACGATGCGCCCCGAGGGATCGAACACGAGCCCCTCGGCCTGGAAGCCGGCCTGGCCCGAGAGGAAGCCGAGGTCCACGACGATCTCGATGGCGCCGGCGCGCCCCGCCCACTCGGACGGCACCTCGCCCGTGACGTGGAACCAGGTCGTGCCCCACGGCTTGCCCCATGGCGAGCCGACGGTGAAGGGCTCGAACGACTGGATCACGGCTTCCGCGAACGGCACCGGTTCGTCCGGCACCTCCCAGGCGCTGATGCTCAGCTGGGCACCGGCCGAGGTGGCGGCGGGTGCCAGCCGCTCCTCCACGAAGCGGGCGATCCTGGCGCGGACGAGAACGGAATTGTCGTGCATGAAATTGATTCCTTATGAGTCGGATTCGATCAGCCCTTGACGGCGCCGGCGAGCGCCGACGACCCGCCGAGCACCCGTGAGACGAGCACGTACAGGGCGATCACGGGAACGGAGTAGAGCAGGGAGAAGGCAGCCAACTGGCCGTACGCGACCGACCCGTACTGGCCGAAGAAGGCGAAGATGCTCACCGCGGCCGGCAGCTTGTCGGGCGACAGCAGCAGCACGAAGGGCACGAAGAAGTTGCCCCAGGCACCGATGAACACGAAGATGAACACCACCGCGAGCCCCGGGCGCATGAGTGGCACGACGATTCGGGTGAGCGTCGACATCATCGACGCACCGTCCATCCAGGCCGCCTCTTCGAGCGTCACCGGCACGCTGTCCATGAAGCTCTTCGTCATGTAGATCGCCATCGGCAGGCTGGTCGCCGCGAGGAAGAGGATGGTCCCGGCCATCGAGTCGATGAGGTTGAACGCGACGAACAGGCTGTAGACCGGCACCATCATCGCCGTGATCGGCAGGCAGGTGCCGAAGAGCACCCCGTAGAGGAACGGCTTGTTGATGCGCATCCGGTAGCGCGACAGCGGATACGCCGCCAGCACCGCGACGACGACCGTGATGATCGCGCAGCCCGCCGAGAGGATCAGGCTGTTCAACAGCGGGATGAAGGCTTTCTCGGGCGTCATCACGTCGACGAAGTTCTGCAGCGAGACGGCATCGGGAAGCTTGATCGAGAGCGTCGCGCGTTCGTCGACCGATGCCAGCACGAGCCAGACGAGCGGCAGGGCGAAGGCGATGCCGACGAGCAGCAGCACGCCGTTGGACACCGCCCTGAGGCTTCGTCTGCTGGGTGAGGTCATCCCCATCAGTCCACCTCCGGCTTCAACGCTCGCAGGTAGACGATCGAGAACAGCGCTCCGACGAGCAGGAGGATCGTGGCGATCGCCGTGCCGAACCCGAGCTTGCCGAATTGGAACGCCTCCTGGTAGGCGAGCACCGGCAGCGTCGAACTGTCGGTGCCAGGGCCACCGCCCGTCATCACGAAGATCAGCGTGAACACCGAGAGCGTCTGCAGTGTGGTGAGCATCAGGTTGGTCGAGATGCTCCGCCGGATCATCGGCACGGTGATGAACACGAGCCGCTGCCATCCGCGCGCCCCGTCGACCTCGGCCGACTCGGTGATCTCGGGCGGTACGTCCTGCAGCGCTGCCGAGTACACGAGCATCGAGAACGCGGTACCTCGCCAGATGTTGGCGATGATGACCGCGAGCATCGGGGTCGCGTACAGCCAGTTGGTCCCCTCGATGCCGACGGAGGCGAGCATCGTGTTGAGCGTGCCCGTGTCGTTGAAGAACGCGTATGCCGCGAACGATGCCACGATTTCGGGAAGCACCCACGCGCTCACGACGAACGTCCCGACGACGCCCCGCGCGAAACCGCTCGAGGAGCGCATCAGGATGGCGAGGCCGAGTCCGATGACGTTCTGACCGATGATCGCCGACGCCACGAGGAACACGAGTGTCAGCATCACCGACTTCGGGAAGTCGGGGTCGGCGAAGAGCTCGATGTAATTCGCGAACCCGACGAAGGACGCGCCCTGGGCCGCCGATCCCGTGAGGGAGGCGTCGGTGAACGATCCGGAGAACGAACTGATCACCGGCCCGAGCAGGAAGATGACGAGCAGAACGATCGCCGGGACGAGCGGGATGCTCCGCACGAGCGACCTGCGGACGCCGACCTTCGGCCGGCCGGGCCGGGGAGCTGGTCCCCGGCCCGGCGCGACTACCGGTCGCACCTCTTGGAGCGCGGACATGGGTTACTTCGCGCTCGTGGTGTTCTCTTCGCCCACGATGCCGACGACGGCCTCGTCGTAGGCTTCGGCCGCCTCGGCCGGGCTCTGCTGCCCCGTCATGACGGCTTCCATCGCGATCGTGATCTCACTGGAGATCTGCCCGTAGTCGCTCGTGGCCGGGCGGAAGTTCGTGACGGCCACGATCTCGGAGAAGAAGCCGAACGACGGGTTCGCCGCCTGGTAGTCGGGATCTTCCGAGACGTCGCTGCGAACGGCGATCTGGCTGGCCGCGATGTCGTAGGCCTGCGAGTTGTCCTTGTCGAGCGCCAGCGCGATGAAGTCCCACGCGGCGTCCTTGTTCTGCGACTTCGAGCCCATGGCGAGGGTCCAGCCGCCCGACATGCTCGTCGCGCCGGGCTCGTCGCCGTTCTGCGTCGGCATCGGCGCTTGCGCCATGACCTCGCTCCACTCCGGCCACGGCGCGGTGCCGGTCTCGAGCCACGTGCCGCTCAGCCACGACCCGTCGAGCCCGATCGCGAGCGTGCCCTGCGGGAACCACTCGGCCGAGACGAGGTTGCCGACGTTCTTGTCGAGTGCCTGCTCGGGGGTCGGTCCGAGTCCACCCTGGTAGAGGTCCTCGATGAAGCCCAGCGAGTCGACGAAGCCCTGCGAACCGGTCACCCACTTCTTCTCGTCGGTGTCGTAGAGCGTGTCACCCGTGCCGTACAACAGCATCTCGAAGCCCTGCATGGCTGCAGCCTCGCCCTGCGCCTTGCCCGAGTACACGTTCAGCGGGACGACGTCGGGCAGCTCCGCCTTGATGGTCGCTGCGGTGTCGAGCACCTCGGCCCACGTCTTCGGCTCCCACGGCACGGGCACCCCGGCCTGCTCGAACACCTCGGTGTTGTACCAGAGCGCGCGGGTGTCGGTGCCCATGGGGATCCCGTAGGTCTTGCCGTCGCCACCGAGCCCGGCGCTCTTCGCGTTGTCGTAGAAGGCATCCCAGTCGTCCCACGACTCGGTGTACTCGTCGAGTGGGGCGAGATATCCGGCGTCGGCGTCGGACTCAACCATGAAGGTGTCCTCGTACATCACGTCGGGCGCCGTCGAGGCCGACTGGTTCATGAGCGCGAGCTTCGTGAAGTAGTCGTTCTGCTGCGCCTCGATCGGCACGAGTTCGACGGTCATACCCTCGTTCTCCGCCTCGAACGCGGCCTTGACGTCTTTCATGTGATCGTCGAGCTGCGTGAACGTGCCGAACTTCTGGTAGGCGACCTTGATCGTGTCCGACGAACCTCCGCCGTCGGCCGAGCATCCTGAAAGCGCGAGTAGGCCGGTCGCGACGATCGCGACGGTGACGGTGAGCGTGTGCTTCATTGCATCTCCTTGTGGTTTCCTCTTGGCTGGAGCCCGCCGCGACGACGATGCCGCATCACGGTGCTCCGAATGATCGAACGGATGCCCGCGGCATCCGCTGCGCTAGTACAGGTCGCGCCACTGCGGCGGCGTCCACGCGAGTACCGCGAAGATCTGCGTCACGGCGGCCTGCTCGAGGAGCTCGGTCGGGCCCTCATCGAACGAGAAGATCCCGGTGGCCGGGTCTCGGTGCTCGGCCCACACCTCGTCGGCGTACCGCTGCATGGCGTCTCGGTACGTCGATCCGCCCGTCACCGATTCGAGCAGCAGCAGGTTCTTGAAGAAGATCGAGTTGAAGAATGCAGGCTGATCCGCCAGTCGCCCCTCGTCGATGTAGTACCGGTAGGCCGCGTCGGCGATGCGCGAGGCCTCGTCGAGATAGCGCTGTTCGCCGGTCACCTCGTACAGGAGCACGTTGACCCCGACCGGCACGCCCTGGTTGTACGACCACACCGTCGGCTCGATCGTGCCCGCGAGGTCGACATGATCGGAGTACAGTCCGTCGGGGCGCTGGAGGTGCTCGTTCGTCCAGTCGTACATGCGCAACGACCAATCGAGATAGCTCTGCTCCCCCGTGATCTGGTAGAGCCGCAGGCCGAGCTGCGCGCCGGGCATGTTCGAGACCGTGTTGCGGTCGCTGCTCCAGGTCGCTTGCGTCCAGAAGACGCCGCCCGGATTCGGATGACTCGGGTCGGTGTCCCATCCCGAGACGACGAGAGCGAAGATCTCCTCGGCACGAGCGAGTGCCGCCTCGTCACGATCGGTGAGGTAGCGCTGCACGTCGAGCAGGCCGACCCACTCATTGTCGTCGTAGAAGTAGTCGCCGCCCTCGCCGAACTCGCCGACGGGGTACGACGCGTAGCCCGGAAGTCCGGTCGTCCCGCCATCGGCGTGCCAGTAGTGCTCCTGGGCAGCGGCCGCGGTCGCGAGCGCGGCGTCGTAGCGACGACCGCTGACGCCCGGCTGATTCGCGAGATCGGCGATGGCGATGTGCGCCTGCGAGAACGGCCACTCGAACGAGTACTGCCGGTCGTCCGGCTGCACTGGAATCTGCTCGCGGTAGAGCCCGCTCCCGTCTGCGGCACCGAAGTGCTCCTGCATCGCGAGGAACGAGGCGTGGGCGCGGAGCGAGTTCTCGTGCCGGTTGCCGGGCTGCGCTCGCTCGTCGGATCGCGCGGGCTGCTCAGGCCCGACCGCCTGCGCGGGAGCTGATGCTGTGAACAGCAGTGCCGACGTCGCGGCGACGGCGACGGTTGCGGCGAATGTGGACTTCATGGATCTCCCTTGATTCCCTGTTCCCCGCCTCGGCATCGGTGCCGAGGGGTCCATCTCGCATAACTAAAACGCATGGACTTATTCTTGTCAACCGTTTCACCGCATCGGCCGCGGCGCGGGCAACTCGGCCGCTCGGCCGCTCAGCCGGAGATCAGCAGCGCCGACGGGCGCGGCGAGAGCGCGTCGTCGAGTACGAGGCACGCGGCGCCCACCGCTGCGACGTCATCGCCGATGCGCGACACCGTCACCGCGATCGGATGCGTCGTCACGAGCGCGTGGGAGGCGTTCACCTGCGCTGCGACGCGTTCGAGAAGGTGCGGAGAGACACGATTCCAGTACGGGCCGCCGAAGACCACCGTGTCGAGGTCGAGCAGGTTCGCCACCGTCACGACTGCGACGGCCGTGCGGTCGGCCATCTCGTCGAGCATCGCGGATGCGGCGGGCTCACCGGCCTCTGCGAGTGCCGCGATCTTCGCCAGGCCCTCATCGACCTCACGTCCGTCGAGCCGATGCCCCGGCGCGTCGATCATTCCCGCGGCGATCGCCCTGCCGACGAGCGCCCTCGGCATGATCGCGTCGCCCAGACAACCGCGCCGTCCGCAGCTGCACGTCGGCCCGTCGGGATCGACGATGATGTGCCCGGCGTCGCCGGCGTTGCTCGTGGCACCGCGCACGGCCTCATGCGCGATCGCAAGGCCGACGCCGACTCCGGTGCCGTAGTAGAAGAACATGAAATCGTCGCGTTCGTGTGCGGAGCTCGTCCAGAGTTCGGCGACCGTCGCCGCCGTGACATCCTTCTCGAGCAGCACCGTCAGGCCCGTCGACTCCGCGAGCGCGTCGCGCAATGCGACACCGTGCCACCCCTCGAGGAGGGGCGGGTCGAGCACGACGCCGCGGTCGAGGTCGAGGGGCCCCGGCGCCGCGATGCCCACGCCGAGCACCCGGGAACGCTCGACCCCGGCTTCGGCGATGATCGCCTCGATCGCTTCGCGCATTCCGTCGATGACTCGACCCGGCGTCACTCCCGACGGTGTCGTCATCGACGCGTGCGCGACGACCCGGCCATCGAGGTCGAGCACGACGTAGGTGATGACCGCGGGGTCGAGATGCACGCCGATGGCATAGCCCCCGTTGGGGTCCAGTTCGAGGATGATCCGCGGCTTGCCGACACCGAGGATGCGTTGCCCCGCCTCGCGGATGATGCCCTCGTCGAGCAGTCGCCGCGAGACGTTCGACACGGTCTGCGCGCTGAGCCCGGTCTGTTCGGCGATCTCGACCCTGCTGAGGCCGTCACGAGTGCGCCGGATCGTGTCGAGGATCACGATCTGGTTGAAGCCCCCGAGGGCGTGCACGTTCGTGCCTCGTCGCACGCAGTCACCCCCTCGAACCGTCGCTCACCAGTATGCCGCTCGATGAGCGATGACACGGTGGGGCGGGTCAGTTGGAGTTCAGACGCACCCAGGCTTCGAGTGCCGCGGCCATCTCGGCCTGCTTCTTGCTCGAGCCCTCGCCGGTGGCGGCGACGAGGTCGCCGACCGTGACGGTGGCGATGAAGTGCTTGCTGTGGTCGGGGCCGCTCTCGGTCACCGTGTAGACGGGTGCCGTCGCGCCGCGTCGCGCCGCGATCTCTTGCAGGCTCGTCTTCGGATCCATGGCCGCGCCGAAGCGAGCAGGGTCTTTCAACAATGGGGCGACGAGTCGCAGCACGAGCGCGGTGGCAGCTTCGCCACCGGCGTCGAGATAGACCGCGCCGATGATCGCTTCGACCGTGTCAGCGAGAATCGATGGCTTGTCTGCTCCGCCGGTCATGGTCTCGCCGCGACCGAGCCGGATGAACGGCCCGACGTCGATCGCACGACCGACCTCGGCGAGCGCGACGCTCGAGACGAGACTCGCCCGGCGCTTCGCCAACTCGCCCTCGTCGAGATCGGGGTGATCGCGGAACAGCTTGACCGTGACGGCCTGCCCGAGAATCGAGTCGCCGAGGAACTCCAGGCGCTCGTTGGTCGGGATTCCGCCGTTCTCGTACGCGAAAGACCGGTGCGTGAGCGCAAGCAGAAGCAGGGCCGGATCGATCGAGATCTGCAGTCGCTGCTGCAGCTCCTCGAGCGCTCGATCCGTTGCCCCGTCGAGTTCCGTTCGCGTCACGACCGGTCGTTCGGGTGTCTGGGGCCGACTAGACGTCGGCGACCTTGCGGCCCTTGTACTCGAGGAACAGCGGGGTGCCCGCGGAATCCTCGACGACCTTCGCGTGGTGCGGAAGGCTGTAGGTGACCTTGCCGTTCTCGACGGTCTTGACGAGCGTGGGGGCAGTGGCCTTCCACTGCGCGCGGCGCATGTGGGTTCGGGCGCGTGACTTCTTCCGCTTCGGAACAGCCATGACTATCTCTCTCTCTGCTGGTCGGCGCCGGATGCGTCATCCGTGCCGTTGTCTTCGGAAGCCTGGAATCCTGTGAGCGCGGCCCAGCGAGGATCGCTGTGCTCAAGGGTGACGAGTTCCGGATGATCGGCCAATCGGAGCCCGGTCTCGAGGTCGAGTCCGGGGCAATCCGGTCGGCACACCGGCTGGAACGGCAGTGCCAGCACTACCGCATCTCGGATGACTGGTTCAAGATCCACGTGGTCGTCTTGAACCTCATACTCGATGGCTTCCCCAGAATGATACCCGAAGAGCTCCTGGAACTCGACTTCGACCGGCAGGGCGATGTCGATGAGGCAGCGACCGCACTCCCCTTCGGCGACTGCATCGATCTCGGCCGTCACGAGTATGCCCTCGTGCACCGACTCGAGTCGCACCTCGATGTCGAGCTCGGAACCGGCGCGAACCGCCACGAGTCCCTCTCCCATCTGCTCACCCACGGGCACGCTGAAGGGATGCTCGCGCATCTCGCCGGGACGGTTGACGAGGTCGCGCACGTTCACACGGAACGGAGAATGCTTGATGGCCACGATCGACGATTCTACGCGTCGCCGGATGGGCGTTCGCCGAGCATTCCACGCGCGGCGTCGAAGAGCGAGCGCGGCACGAGCACGGCGCGAACGCGCTCAACCGGGCTCGCCCCGTCAATGAGGGCGGCACGCACGCGCGAGAGCTCGCCGAGCAGGAGGTCTCCGTCGAGCTCGCTGCCGCCCTCGGGCCCGTAGCGCTCGCGCTCGACCGCGTCGCGCAAGGCGATGAGAGCACCGGCGGGCGCAGGCTCGCGGAACGCGTCTCGTTCCGCGATCGCCACGGCGACCGCGCGCGGCGTCTCGGCAGGACCTCCGCCGAGGCCGAGATCACGCGACGTGGCGATGACCTCGTCCCACGCGGCATCCGCCGCTCGCCTGCCCTTCACGATGCGATGCCGACGACTCAGGTGCTGGCCGAGCCGCATGGCCGCGGGGATGAGCAGCAACAGCACGACGACGAGCGCGATCGGCGCGGTGCGCATCCACCATGAGCCCGTTGCGAGCGAATCCCCGCTCTGCCCGGCGAGTCCTCGGTCGGGATCGAGCTCGGGGCGGCCGGTTGCGCCCGGCGTCGACGGCGCCGCGCTCGGCAGCGTCGCGCCCGTCTCATTGCCGGCGCCGGGGCGCGAGTACCCGGGCACGCTCCCTCGGCCCGGAGTGGGCTCGAACGGCACCCAGCCGACGCCCTCGAAGTACAACTCCGGCCACGAGTGCAGATCGTGCGAGTCGACCTCGACGCGCTGCACCCCGTCGACCCGCTCCTGCGTGGGAGTGCCCTGGGTGTAGCCGAGCGAGATCCGCGAGGGAATTCCCGCCTCGCGCGCCAGGACCGCCATGGTCGAGGCGAAGTGCACGCAGTATCCGGCCTTCGCCTCGAGGAACTGCGCGATGACGTCGAACCCGCCGCCGTCATAGCCATCGGCGACCGGCGCCTCGGTCGAGTAGTCGAACTCGGGCGAGCGCAGGAATGCCTGGATGGCGACGGCGGCATCGTATGGCGAGGCGGCGCCGTCGGTGACGGTCGCCGCGGTCTCGGCGATGACGGCCGGCATCTCGTCGGGCAGGTCGAGCGACGAGTCGAGCTCCGACGGCGGGGTGCGCCCCGCATCGCGCAGTTGGGCCACCGTCGGCTCGACCTCGAGCCTCGTCACGCGATACCGCTGCCCTCCGGTATTCGTGTCGACACTGCGCACCGCGAGCGAGCCCTCGTCCCAGAACCAGGAGCCGCTGAGTCCTTCGATGCGCGACGACGGATACGGCACCGGCAGCCACGTCGTACGAACCTCGTCGACGATCACCTCGATCGGGTGCTCCGAGGTCGCCACGTCTTCGGAGAGCCCATCGGGACGCGGCATCGCGTCGACGGTGTTGTCGCCGTCGACGGCGGCATCGGTCGCCCCCCAGACCTCGCCCTCGAATCGATCGAGGGTCAGCAGCGTGAAGTACGGTCGGTCGGCGTCACGCGCGAAATAGTGGAACGCCGGGCGCGGCTCGGGCCGGCGCAGATCGCGCCCGAGGTCGATGAACGGACTCACCCCGCGTGCGAAGAGCGTGCCCTGGCTCGGGGAGGCGAGCAGCAGGCTCGTCGACACGCTCGGCGTCGAGGCCGCCAGCACCGAAGCCGTCACGAGTCCGACCGCTGCGAGGCCGAGCGAAGCGCCGAGCGTCGAGACGATCGGCACGCGCTTCGGCGGCACGATCGTGGCGGCATCGTCGCCGTCGTCGCCCGCCAGGAGCCGGGCGCGACGCCGCACTCGCACATCGATGCGCAGCAGCAGCAGATAGGCGGCCGCCGTGAGCACGAGGGTCGGGGCCTCGGCGCCCGACTCGATGATGAAGCCGGGCACGAGGATGGGCACGAGTGCCGGAGCGGCGGCGAGCGCCGGAGCACGGAACGTCTGCACCAGCATGTCGATGATGACCGCGAGCACCCCGACGCCGAGGGCGAGGGCGAACAGCAGCGGTGGCACCGGGATCGCCGGCACCGACTGCTGTTCGATGGTGCGCTGGGCGCCGGTCAACAGCGCACCGAACGTCTCGAACGTTCCCTGCGTCGGGATGAGCAGGGCGATGCTCGTCGACCCACCGAACACCAGCGTGAGGAGCAGGAGCATCACCACGAGCTCGAGCACCGGAACGAGGGAGGCGGGAGTGCGCACTGCGCGCAGCCCTGCGCCGGAGAACAGGGTGCCGGCCGCGATGAAGGCGCAGAGCCACCACCAGCCGCTGCCGGCGATGAGGGGGCCCAACGCCATCGCGGCGACGACGAGCAGGAGGAACGACGCGGCCGTCAATGCGAGCCGCTGCGCGCGGGACAGGGGAACCGGGTCAGGACGCATCGGGTGCTCCGGCATCCGTGCCGCCCGAGCGGAGCGACGAGGTGACGGCGCCCGACCGCGCACGCGGGTTCGGGTGCGTCGACGCCGGCACGGTCGTGCCCGACCACGCCGGCCCGATATCGGCGGCCCGGCGCACTCGCACCACGCGCCAATCGGCCTTCTCGAGCGCGTCGACGATGGCCGCGCGCACGCTCTCGGTCACGAAGGCGACCGCCGGTTCGAACGTCGAGCGCAGCGCGACGAGGGTGCGGGCGTCGTGTTCGTCGGGATCGACGAGCACGGCGAATCCCGGCATGCGCGCATCGCGGCCGCGCGGCCCTGATTCGTACGCCGGCACCTGGTGCACGTCACGCGACGAGTGGTGGGATGCGGGGCCGTCGAGTCGAGCGAGACCCTCGAGCAGCAGGTGATCTCCGCCCGGCAAACGGTAGCCGGCACCGGATTCCTCGGAGAGGAGGCTGCGCTCGGGGTCGTCGACGCGATCGCACCGCACGCGGAATCCGCGCTCGAGGAGATGCAGGCCGATCGAGGCGGCGACCTCGACGCCGAGCTCGAACCCGAAGTGCGTCGCCTCGGCACCGTCACGACGCGATGCCGAGGACTTGGGCCGACCGGCGAGGGTCGTGTCGAGCACGATGCGCGCCTCGGGGTCGCCGCGCTGCTCCTCTTCGCGAACCATCAGCTCGCCGCGGCGAGCGGTGGCGGCCCAGTTCACCCTGCGCAGCGGGTCGCCGTAACGATATTCTCGCGCGATCAGCTCGTCGGAATTCGGATGCGTGCGCCGCTGAAGCCCGTTGAGCACTCCATCGACACTCGCGGCGGAGCCGAGCGCGGCATCGAGCGGGGTCACCCGTGGGGTGACCACCACCTCGTGGCCGTTGCCGACGTCGCGATCGATACGGGCGAGTCCGAAGGGGTCGGAGATCCCGACGCGCAACGGGCCGATCTGGTAGACCCCGCGCCGCGGTGTTCGAAGCCGGTACTCGAGACGCACGGTGTCGTCGCCCGTCGGCAGCATCGACTCGTGCGGTCCGATCGCCGGGAGGATCGCATCGGACGGCGCACTGAGCCCCGAGGGCACGCCGTCACGCCAGTGGGCGCCGTCGAACGTGCGGCGCGAGCGGTTCTTGACGACGAGCGCGACGAGGGTCGACCCTCCGGCGGCGACCACCGGCGGTGCGAACCTGCGGGTGACGGCGAGGCGGGGCTTGCCCAGGGCGACGAAGAGCGCCGCCACACCCGGCATCGCGATGCCGACGAATGCGAGCACCAGTACATCGCGCAGATCGAACCACAACGACAACGCCAGGAGCAGCACTCCCACGATCACGAGCGTGGCGCCTCGCCGAGTGAGTCGCGGCCAGGTCGCGACTCGAACGGAGCGGGGGCGCCACACGTCAGTTCCTTCGCGCGCTGCCGACCGGAACCGGCGTCTCCCCCACGATGCGGCGCACGATGGCGTCGATGAGCGGCCCGCTGTCGCGGTCGTGCGCGCCGATCGCCCGACTCGTCGGCACGAGCCGGTGCGCGAGCACCGGCACGGCGAGCGCGTCGACATCGTCGGGCAGCACGAAGTCGCGCCCGTGCATGGCAGCGTGCGCCTTGGCCGCGCGTATCAGCTGGAGGGTGGCCCGCGGGCTCGCTCCCAGCCGCAGCTGGCGGTCGTCGCGGGTGGCGCGTGCAAGCTCGACCGCATACTCCTTGACCGGCTGCGAGGTGAACACGTGCTGCACGGCCTCGATCATGCCGCGCAGCTCGTCGAGCGTCACGACCGTGCCGAGCTCGTCGAGCGGGCTCGACGTCTCGCGGGTCGAGAGCATCGCCAGCTCGTCGGCCGACGACGGGTACCCCATCGAGATGCGTGCCATGAACCGGTCGCGTTGGGCTTCGGGCAGCGGATAGGTGCCTTCCATCTCGACGGGATTCTGCGTCGCGATCACGGTGAAGGGAGGATCGAGCCGGTACGTCGTTCCGTCGGCGGTGACCTGGCGCTCTTCCATGCACTCGAGGAGCGCCGATTGCGTCTTCGGACTCGCGCGATTGATCTCGTCGCCGATCACGATGTTCGCGAAGACCGGCCCGTGCTTGAACTCGAAGCGACGGCTCGCCTGGTCGAAGACCGAGACGCCGGTGACATCGCTCGGCAGCAGATCGGGGGTGAACTGGATGCGGCTGACCGTGGCGTCGACCGAACGCGCGAGCGTCTTGGCGAGCATCGTCTTGCCGACGCCAGGCACGTCTTCGATGAGGAGGTGCCCCTCGGCGAGCAGCACCGTGAGGGCGCTCGTCACGGCGTCGCGCTTGCCGGCGATGACTGCCTCGACGTTCTGCACGATCGCAGCCGCACGCACCCCGACTTCGTCGATGCTCATCTTCGCCGACACCGCGGTCGTCTCGGTCATGGCGTCATCGCCGATTGGAGGAATTCGGCGACGACCGCCGGCACGTAGGGTGCCACGTCGCCGCCGAGCGCGGAGACCTGACGTACGAGCGAGCTCGACACGTGGGCATTGGCGGGGTCGGGCAGGAGGAACACCGTCTCGACACCGGCGAGATGCCGGTTGACGATGGCCATGGGCGTCTCGTAGGCGACGTCGAGCTGCGATCGCACGCCCTTCACGAGCACGGATGCCCCGACATCGGTGCAATAGTCGACGAGGAGGCCCATGCTCCACGACGCGACGACGATGCGCCCCGTGATGCCGGCATCGGCGATCGACCGCTCGATCAGCGATACCCGTTGGCCGATGGGCAGCAGCGCCGACTTGTCGGGGTTGTGCACCACGACGACGTGCAGCTCGTCGTAGAGCCCCGCGGCCCGCCCGATGACGTCGAGATGGCCGAGCGTGACGGGGTCGAACGATCCTGGGACGACGGCGATCCGCTGCATACGCACCAGCGTACTGCGCGCCTGCCCGAGTGCGAGGGGCTGCGCACAGTCTCAGCCCTTGCTCAGGTACCCGCTCGCCTCCTCGTCGAGGCGGCGGCGCACCGCCGCCGCGAGCGCCGGGTGGTCGGCGAGCCCGTCACCGCTCGCGAGCATCTCCTGCGCGAGCCCTCTCGCCTCGGCGATGAGGTCGCCGTCGCGGGCCACCCGCAGCAGCTTCAGGGACGATCGACCGCCCGACTGGGTCGCCCCCAGCACGTCGCCCTCCTGCCGCAGCTCGAGGTCGGCCTGTGCGAGCTCGAAGCCGTCGAGCGTCGCCGCAACCGCCTCGACGCGCTGCAGCGCGAGCGAACCCGGCGGCGCCGACGTGACCAGGAGGCAGATGCCCGGAACGCTTCCACGGCCGACCCTGCCGCGCAACTGGTGCAGCTGCGAGACCCCGAACCGGTCGGCGTCGACGACGACCATGGCACTCGCATTCGGCACGTCGACGCCGACCTCGATGACGGTGGTGGCCACGAGCACGTCGAGTTCACCCCCGGCGAAGGCCCGCATCGTCGCGTCCTTCTCCTCGGCCGGCATGCGACCGTGCAACGGTGCGATGCGGGTTTCGGCGAAGCGGGGATGCGAGCGGAGCTCCGCGAGCACGGCGACGACGGATGCCAGGGGCGCCGAGGCATCCGTCGCCGCCTCTCCGCTCGGGGCGGCCGCAGCGGTCGGCGCGCCGGAATCGCCTTCCTCGAGCACCTTCGCCTCGATCGCCGGGCACACGACGAACGCCTGTCGCCCCTGGGCGAGTTCCTCGGCGAGGCGCTCCCAGACGCGCGGCCGCCACGTCGGCCGGATCGCGAGTGGCACGACCTGCGAAGTGATGCCGGCGCGCCCGGCCGGCAACTCGCGGATCGTCGAGACGTCGAGGTCGCCGAACACGGTCATCGCGACGGTGCGCGGAATCGGAGTCGCCGTGAGCACGAGCACGTGCGGCGGGTTGCGGCCCTTCAACCGCAGCGCCTCACGCTGCTCGACGCCGAAGCGGTGCTGCTCGTCGACCACCACGAGTCCGAGGTCGGCGAACGAGACCGTGTCGCCGAGAAGCGCGTGCGTGCCCACGACGATGCGCGATTGCCCGGCGGCGGCGCGCAGCAGCGCCTTCTTGCGCTCGCCGGTCTGCAGTTGACCGGTGATCAGGGTCGGCATGAGTTCGGCCGCGAGATCGGGGCCGAGCATCTTCACGATGGACCGCAGGTGCTGGCCGGCCAGTACCTCGGTCGGGGCCAGCAGTGCGGACTGGCCGCCGGAATCGGCGACGGCGAGCATCGCGCGCAATGCCACGACGGTCTTGCCCGACCCGACCTCGCCCTGCACCAGCCGGTTCATCGGCACCGGCTCGCCGAGGTCGTGCGCGATCTCGCCGCCGACCTCGTGCTGGTCGCCGGTGAGCGTGAACGGCGTGGCAGCGTCGAATCGTTCGAGGATGCCGCCTGGAACCGGGACGCGCGAGGCGGTCGTATGCGTTCTCAGCTCGGCGCGGCGGGCGAGCAGGGCAGTCTGCAGCACGAACGCCTCGGTGAAGCGCAGCGTGCGCCGGGCGCTCTTCCAGTCGCCGTCGCGCTCGGGCCGGTGCACGAGTTCGAGCGCATCGCGGTGCGGGAGCAGCGATTGCGTCTGCCGCACGTTCGCGGGAAGGGGATCGTCGAGCGGTGCGAGGCCGTCGAGCACGAGCTCGACGGCCTTCGCGATCTGCCAGCTCGCGAGGGTGCCCGTCGCAGGATAGATGGGGATCGGCGCTTCAGCCCAGCGCTTCGCCGCAGCATCACCGGCCTCGAGCGGTGCGGCGTCGTCGAAGAGCTCGTAGTCGGGGTGCGCCAGCTGGCGCTGGCCCTTGTAGTCGCTCACTTTGCCGGCGAAGATGCCGCGCCGACCGGGGCGGAGATCGGCTGCGCGCCAGCGCTGGTTGAAGAAGGTGAGCGTGAGCACGCCGGTGCCGTCGGTGATCTTCGCCTCGACGATCGAGCCGCGCCTGGCACGCATCGAGCGTTCGCCGACCTCGATCACCTCGGCGATGATCGTGATGTTCTCGTCGAGCGGCAGCGTGGCGAGTGCCGTCAGCTCACCGCGCATCGCATAGCGCCGAGGGTAGTGCGCGAGCAGGTCGCCGACGGTGCGATGACCGAATCCACGCTCGAACGCCTGCGCCGTGCGGCCGCCGAGGGCGCCCGACAATCGCGAATCGAGGGTGAACGAACCGGGTGGCGTGTCGCCCCCGGAGGTCTCAGCTGCACCCTCGGTCATGCGTCGATCGTAGGCTCCGCCTCCGTCAGCGCAGCCAGCTCGGCCTGCACGTACGGGTCGTCGGGTCGGGCAGCGGCGAGTTCGCGTTGCAGCACGAGCGCTTCTTCGGTGCGGTCGAGACTTCGCAGGCATCGCGCCACCGACCAGCGTGCAACGTGGCGCTGCTCGGTCGTGCCGTACCGGTCGGCCGCCTCGACGGCCTGCTCGAAGTGCGACAGGGCTGCTTGCGCTCGCCCGCCGTCGTGCAGCGTCCAGCCGAGGTTGTTGTGCAGGGCGACACCCCAGCGAAGCAGCCGGGCGTCACGCACGCCTGCGAGCACGTCGAACCCCTCGGCGGCCCACTCCTCCTCGTGCCCGGCATCGTTCAGCGCGAGCATGTGCAGGGCGTCGAGCACGAGGAACGGCGACGCAGCGAGGGCCGCCTCGCGCACCCCGCGGGTCAGTTCTGGAACGGCATCGGCCGGTCGACCCGCGGATGCCGCGAGTCGGCCCCGCTCGATGGCCACGCGCGCCCGCAATTCCGCGGCGTCCGCCTCGGAATCGCTCGCGGGGATGCCGACGCCGACCGACTCGAGCACTGCGAGCGCCTCGTCGAGGCGCCCCTGAATGCCGAGTGCGCGAGCCAATTGGGTCGTCATCACGGCGCGGAGGTGCGCGGAGTTGCCGTCGTCATCGGCGGCCTCCCGGAACCGCTCCTCACTGGCCGCAGGGTCGCTGAAGTCCCAGAGTCGGTCGATCGTCTGCTGTTCGGCGCCGCGGTGTCGGGACGGGTCGGCGGGCACCTGGTCTGTCGAGTCATCCACCCGTCCATCATGGCAGCGCACGGAGGCCGACCGTTATGCTGCCCTGAGCATGACCCGTATCATTTCCGGATTCGCCGGCTCCCTGACCCTCCGGGTACCGCGCGCCGGCACCCGGCCGACGAGCGACCGGGTACGCGAGGCGATCTTCTCCGCGCTCGAGGCGCGGGATGCGCTCGAGGGGGCTCGGGTGCTCGACCTCTACGCCGGGTCCGGTGCACTCGGACTCGAGGCGGCGAGCCGGGGCGCCACCGACGTCGTGCTCGTCGAACGCGCCAAGCCCGCGGCCGACGTCTGCCGCGCCAACGCCGCCGCCCTCCTGAAGGCCGCGCGTGGCCAGAGCGCGCCGCACATCCGGGTGGTCGTGCGCGCGGTGGCCGCGTATCTCGAAACTGCAGCGGCGGGTGTCGACGTCGCGTTCATCGATCCGCCGTACGACCTCGCCGAGACCGCCCTCGCCCGAGACCTCGAGCTCCTCGCGCCGCTGCTCGCCCCCGACGCCGTCGTCATGGTCGAGCGCAGCTCGCGCTCCCCCGAACCGCAGTGGCCGGGCGGCATCGAGGCGGAGCGTCGCCGCGACTACGGCGAGACCACGCTCTGGTGGGCGGGCGCCGTTCAGCCCGTTCGACCGTCCCAGCCGGAGTAGGGATCCCAACCGTCGGCGCCGATCTCGACACCGTCGAGGAGCAGCACACCCGCGGCATGCGTCACGATGCCGATCCGCTCGAAGGGCGCGGGCAGCAGCGTTCCCGGCGGGAACGTCGCGAGCAGTCCGTGGTCTTCGGCACCGGCGAGCGCGACCCGCACGTCGGGGCCGAGCGCCGCCGACGAGAAGTCGAGGCCGACGCCGCTCGCGAGCGCGATGCGCCTCGCATCGCGCGCGAGTCCGTCGGAGACGTCGAGCATGGCCGTGGCACCCGCCACCGCAGCGGCGACACCGGCGACGACCGGGGGCGACGGAGCGAGCTGGGCGGCGACGAGCAGCGGATGGCGCGCCCGGAGTGCCTCCGCGAGTGCGGCATCAGGCTCACCCGCCGCATCCCTCGCCTCATCGAAGAGCAGCGCGAGCCCGCGGGCGGCGTCACCGCGCACCCCCGCATGCGCGAGGACGTCGCCGGGCCGGGCTCCGCTCCTGGTCACCGGCGCGCGACCCTCGAGGTCGCCGAACGCCGTGACCGCGATCGTCAGCACCGGTGACGCCGACAGATCGCCGCCGACCACGCCGGCCCCTGGCGCGAGCGCGGCGAGTCCCTCGCGGAGGCCGTCGGCGATGCCCTCGAGCACCGAGGCATCCGTCGACGGCGGAGCGGCGATCGCCACGACGAGCGCGGTCGGTCGAGCACCCATCGCCGCGACATCCGTGAGGTTCGTCGCCGCGGCCTTCCAACCGAGCTCGAACGGGCTCGACCATGCCAGCCGGAAGTCGGGACCGTGCACCATCAGGTCGGTGGTCACGACGAATCGTCCGTCTGCGGCGGCGACGACCGCCGCATCGTCGCCGGCGCCGAGCAAGGCGGAGTCGCCGGCCCACAGGCGCGGCAGGATCAGCGCCAGCACGGCGTCTTCGCCGAGCTCGCCGACGGACCGGAGATGGGACGCGGCATCCGCTCGCTGGGGGTCGGGCATGCACCTCACGCTAGCGTGCTGCACGACGTCAGCAGTTGGGACGGCAGGACCGCTGCGAGAGTGCATCGGTCAGCACGACGCTCAGGTCTTCGGGCCGAGCTGCCGAGTAGGCGGCCCCGCCGGTCGCCTCGGCGATCTTGCGCATCGAATCGAGGTCGGTGTCGGGGCCGATGCCCACGAGCACTACGGGCACGGGCTTCGCGGGGTCGTGCAGGGCGGCGAGCTCGGCCAGCAGCTGCTCGCCCGAGATGCCGTGTTCGTCTTCGTTGCGGCCATCGGTGAGCAGCAGCACCGAGTTCACCTTCTCGGGGTCGTAGCTGTCGAGCACGCTCCGTACTGCGGCCAGGGTGGTGTCGTAGAGGCCCGTCGCTCCGCCGAGCCGAGTCGGCAGCGACGCGATGACGTCGTTCAAGGCCTGCTTGTGCGAGTCGTTCGAGAGGCGGTCGATGGGTGCGAGCGATTCCCAGTCCTCGGCGCCGGCGCGCAATGTCGAGAACCCCCAGATGCCGAGGTCGACCTGTCCCGAGAACTGCGCGAGAGTGGCCGTGGCGGCCTGCTGGAGCACATCGATGCGGCGCTGGCCCGACACGGTCGGCTCCTCCATCGACCCCGACAGGTCGATCACCGTGAGGATGCGAGAACGCACGCTCACGACACCCCAGGTGCGCAGAATCGCGACCTGGGCGGACGCAGCGGCGGAACTCACCTCGATCGGCGACTCGATCACGCCGTCCTGCTCGAGCACGCCGCCCCCGGTGCCGTCGCGGAAGCCGTCGGCCGCGAAGCGATCCCTCGCCTCCCAGAGCGCGATCTTCAGCGCGCCGAGCTCGCGTGCTCTGAGGGAGAGCGCGAGTGCCTCGACGTCGTCATCATCGACAGCCTGCGGACCATCGGCCGACAGGTGCTTCGCGAGCTCGGTCTCGTCGAGGAGGCGCAGGAACGGATAGCTGAGCGCGAGGCTGCCGTCGCCCGGGTACAGGGCGAGCAGTGGATCGGCACCGACCTTGCGGTTGTGCAGCGCGACCTGCTGCTCGCTCGCGATGGCCACGGTGCCGGGCTCGCTCACGCTGAGCGCCGCGAAGGCCGCATCGGCATTGGCCGGCACCTCCCCGTTGAGGGCGAACATCGCGTTCTGGAACTGCCTCGGCTGCGTGATGTCGGCCCGGCCCTCGAGCGACTGCAACGCGTTCAGGCTCGCCGAGGACGCCTCGGGGTCGGGCAGCAACGCCGAGAACTGCCCGGAGAGAAGCGCCTTCCAGCTCACATCACGATCCGCGAACTCCTCCGCCCGGCTCACCGGCGCCGCGAAGACGACCGGGCTCGTCGCGATCGACCGCTCGAGAGCGACATCGGGCACCGGGCGACCGAGGGAGCGCGCCATGCTCGACATGCGCACGAGCCAGACCGGAGAGTCGGGAATCCAGGCATCGACCTCGGAGGCGTTGCCGGACGCGAGCACCGCCGCCGTGTCGGCGGACTCCTGTGCGAGCACTTCAGTGCGAGCGCACGCCGTCTCGCTGGCGTCGTACTCGGCCGCGACCGCCTGCACGGTCGCTGCGATCGCCCGATCGGCGACCACCGTGAGCTCGACGGGTTCCGCGCACTCTGGAGCCGAGACGATCAGGCCGTCCAGTCCGCCCGTCGCCCACGCAGTGCCGACGGCGCCGACTCCGCCGACGAGCGCGACCGTGGCGGCCGCCGCGGCGATGACCGTGCTCGTGCGACGCCGCCGTTTCCGGTTCTGTTCTCGCTCGCTTCGACGACTCACTCGCGCTCCATTGCTCGACGGCTCGACGGTGAGCTGTCCCGGTCACCGCGCTCGGGGAGGCCGCAGCGCCGATCATGGGTTCGGCGACAGGCTCCGCGACTCGTTGGTAAGCAATCATTACATTTGAGGGTCCTGATTGCATCCCCCGTCCAGTTCCGGCATCGGCGACGCCGCGACTCGGCTCCCATGACGCGCCCAGCCCGCGCCACGTCGCGCGCGATAGCCTGAACACGATGTCCGAGTCACCGAAGCCCGCGTGGGCGAATCTGGCGCTCCGTACCAGCGCCGCAGCGGTCGTCGCCGCAGCCTCCCTGTTCGTGCTCGCCGCGTGCAGCCAGACGGTTCCCGTCGAAGCGGCCGCCGCCGCGAGCGACCCCGCGTGCGCCGCCGTCGTGGTGCGGCTGCCCGATGCCCTCGCGAACGACACCGAGGCGGAGCAGGCGCAGCGCGAGACCAACGCACAGGGCACGGGCGCATGGGGCACGCCCGCCTCGGTCGTGCTGCGGTGCGGCGCAGAGACGCCGGGGCCCACCACCGACAGGTGCGTGACCGTGAACGGCGTCGACTGGATCATCGACGAGTCAGCCGCCCCCGACTACCTGTTCACGACGTACGGGCGCACCCCGGCCGTCGAGGTGCTCGTCGACAACGATGTGGTCTCGGGTACGACGGTGATCACCGAGCTCGCAGACGCCGTCTCGACGATTCCCGCAGACGGGGCCTGCACGACGCTCGGCGACGACGCCGGCTGACCGCTCCTAGCGGCTGCCGCGTGAGTGCCCCGCGTCGATCAATTCGGCGATCAGGTCGGGGTAGCTGAGACCCGATTGCAGCCAGCAGGTGGGGAACATCGAGATCGGGGTGAATCCCGGCATCGTGTTGATCTCGTTGACGACGAATCCCTCTCCCGTCAAGAAGACGTCGACCCGCGCGAGCCCCTCGGCACCGATCGCCTCGAACGCACGCTGCGCCACGCGCTGCAGCTCGAAGAGCTCGCCGTCACCGAGCTCGGCGGGGCAGATGAGCTCGACTCCGGGGGCGTCGAGATACTTCGCCTCGAAGTCGTAGAACTCGCGGCCCGTCACGATCACTTCGCCGGCGACGCTCACCCGAACCGCCGCCCCGGCGCCACCGAGCACGCCGCACTCGATCTCTCGACCTTCGACCGCGGATTCGACGAGCACGGTGCCGTCTTCAGCGAACGCGACCTCGAGCGCTTCGTCGAGCGCCGACCAGTCGGCGACCTTCGTGACGCCGACGGATGACCCGGCGCGCGCAGGCTTGACGAACACCGGGAGACCGAGCGCCTTCGTTCGGCGCTCCCACAGCTCCCGATCGTGCTGCCATGCCGGGCCGGTCAACGTCACCCACGGTGCGACCGCGATGCCGGCGCCCTCGAGCACCGTCTTCGTGAAGTGCTTGTCCATGCCGATCGCAGAGGCCAGCACGCCGTTGCCGACGTAGGGCAGGCCGATGAGCTCGAGCAGGCCCTGGATCGTTCCGTCTTCGCCGAAACGCCCATGCAGGATCGGGAAGACCACATCGATCTCACCGAGCGAGCGCTCGCCCGAAGCATCCGCCACCCGGAGCTCACGCGACGATGCGCTCTCGGGCCAGCGCACCCGCGAGCCGTTGTCGACGACCTCGGGCAGGTGCGCCGGGTCGAGCGCGAATCGGTCGGAGTCATCGGACTCGAGCACGAACGCGCCGTCGCGGGTGATCCCGACCGGGATCACCTCGTACCGGCTACGGTCGATCGCCCGCAGCACCCCGCCCGCCGTTGCGCAGCTGATCGAATGCTCGCTGGAACGCCCTCCGAACAGCAGAACCACTCTGAGCTTGTCCATCGATCGTCCTTTCGCCTTGCGGCTCGTCGTCTGTCGTGAGGTGCGGCGCGATGTCCTTCGGATCGAGGGTGCCCGCGAGCACCTGTCGCACCTGTTCGACGATCGGCATGTCGACGCCCATCGCGCGGGCCAGTTCGAGGATCGGCCCGACCGACGCGAGCCCCTCGGTGGTCTGCTGCATCTGGTTGACCACATCGTTCAGGTGGTATCCCTGACCGAGCAGCCGGCCGGCGGTGTTGTTGCGCGAGAGCGGCGACTGGCTCGTCGCGATGAGGTCGCCGAGGCCGGCGAGACCCGCGAGCGTCTCGGGGTGTGCGCCGTAGGCGACCGCGAAGTCCGTCATCTCGACGAGCCCTCGGGTGATGATCGAGGCCTTCGTGTTCTCGCCGTATCCGACGCCGTCGACGATGCCGATCGCCACGGCGATCAGGTTCTTCAGCACCCCGCCGAACTCGGTGCCGATCACGTCGGTGTTCACGAACGAGCGGAAGTAGCGATTGCGGGCGACGGATGCCACGGCCTGGGCCGTCTCGAGGCTCGCCGAGGAGACGACGGCCGCCGTCGGCTGCTCCTTCGCGATCTCGAGCGCGAGGTTCGGCCCGGAGATCACGGCGATCTGCGCCGGATCGAGGCGCAGCACCTCGGCGATGACCTCGCTCATGCGCTTGCCCGTCGACTTCTCGACGCCCTTCATGAGCGAGACGACGGTCGCCTCGGCGTGCAGGTGCGGCGCAACCGTGACGAGGTTCTCGCGCAGCGATTGGCTCGGCACCGAGACGTAGACCTGCTCGGCTCCGGCGAGCGCGAGATCGAGTCGACTCGTGGCACGCAGGCCGAGCGGCAGGTTCACGCCCGGAAGGTAGTCGCTGTTGCGCTTGCCCTCCTGGATCTCACGTGCAAGCTCGGGTCGGCGCGCCCAGATGACGACGTCTGCGCCGCCGTCGGCGAGGATCTTCGCGAACGTCGTGCCCCAGCTGCCCGCGCCGAGCACCGCGACGCGCTTGCCCGCCACCTTTCTGGGAGGAGTTCTAGTCTTCAAGGCGACCGGTCTCCTTCTGGCCGTGGGCCGCCGGATTCCAGCGTTCGGCAGGAGCCTGCTCGCCGCGGACCTCGGCGAGCAGCGCCGCGATGGCGGCCATCAGCTCATCGGTGGCGGCGAGGAGCATCCGCTGGTCGAGCGGCCTGCCTCGGTACGCGCTGAGGTCCAGCGGCTCACCGATGATGACGTCGATCGCGCTGCGCGGGAACACGCTGATCTTCTTGCCGTACCGGGGCATGAGCGTCTGCGTTCCCCAGTGCGCCGCGGGAATGATCGGGATGTCGCGCTCGAGCGCGATGCGCACCGCGCCGGTCTTGCCCCGCATCGGCCAGAGATCGGGATCGCGGGTCAGTGAACCCTCGGGGTACACGACGACCATGCGCCCCTTCTCGACGAGTTCCTCGGCCGCTCGCAGCGCCGCGTGGCTGCGACTGCCGGCGCGCTCGACGGGGATCTGGCCCGAGGTGCGCAGCAACCAGCCGAGCACCGGGTTCTTGAACAGCGACGCCTTGGCGAGGAAGCGCGGCGCACGGCCGAGCTTCCACACCGCTGCGCCGATCACGAGCGGGTCGATCTCGCTGAAGTGGTTGGGTGCCAGCACGAACGCGCCCGACTGCGGCATCCGTTCGCGGTGGTGAAAGCGGAAACCGGCGGCGATTCCCAGCGGCGGCAGTGCGATCGCAGCGAGGAGCCAGAAGAACGAGGGGCGGCGGGTCTCCGAACGTACCTTCACCGAGGTGTTCGGAGACGAGTCGTCGTGTGGCACTCCCCCATTATCCTTCGAGTTCGAAATCCGCCCCGAGCAGCTCGAGCTTCGTGATGAAGTCCTCGTAGCCGCGCGCGATGATTCCGACGTTCGAGACGGTGGATCGACCTTCGGCGGTGAGCGCCGCGATGAGGTGGCTGAAGCCACCGCGCAGGTCGGGCACTTCGATGTCGGCACCCGTGAGCTTCGTGGGCCCCGAGATGACGGCCGAGTGCTTGAAGTTGCGCTGCCCGAATCGGCAGGGAGCCGAACCCAGGCATTCCTTGTGCACCTCGATCGACGCACCCATCTCGACGAGTGCGTCGACGAAGCCGAAGCGCTGCTCGTAGACGGTCTCGTGCACGATCGAGACGCCCTTCGCCTTCGCGAGTGCCACGACGAGCGGCTGCTGCCAGTCGGTCATGAAGCCGGGGTGCACGTCGGTCTCGATGATCACGGGCGAGAGTTCTCCGCCTGGGTGGAAGAAGCGGATGCCGTCTTCTTGGATCTCGAAGTCGCCGCCGACCTTGCGGAAGACGTTCAGGAAGGTCAGCATCTCGGCTTGGCGGGCGCCCCCGACGAAGATGTCGCCGTCGGTGGCCAGCGCCGCTGCGGCCCAGCTGGCGGCCTCATTCCGGTCGAAGAGCGCCCGGTGCGTGTAGCCGTCGAGCTTCTCGACGCCCTCGATGCGGATGACCCGGTCGGTGTCGACCGTGATGATCGCACCCATCTTCTGCAGGATGTTGATGAGATCCATGATCTCGGGCTCGATCGCCGCGCCCGAGAGTTCGGTGATGCCGTCGGCGAGCACCGCGGTGAGGAGGACCTGCTCGGTTGCGCCGACGCTCGGGTAGGGCAACGACACCTTCGCGCCGTGCAACCCGGCCGGAGCCGACATGCGAATACCGCTCGGCAGCTTCTCGATGATGGCGCCGAAGTTGCGCAGCACCTCGAGGTGATAGTCGATCGGGCGGTCGCCGATGCGGCAGCCGCCGAGGTCCGGGATGAACGCCTCACCGAGGCGGTGCAGCAGCGGCCCGCAGAACAGGATGGGAATGCGGCTGGAACCCGCGTGCGCGTCGATGTCGGCCATGTGCGCCGTCTCGACCGCCGACGGGTCGAGGATGAGCTCGCCCTCCACGGGGCCGTCGGTGACGGTGACGCCGTGCACCTCGAGGAGGCCACGCACGATGCGCACGTCGCTGATGTTCGGAACGTCTTTCAGCACGCTCGGAGTGTCGCCGAGGATGGCCGCGACCATCGCCTTGGTGACGAGGTTCTTCGCGCCCTTCAACTCGATGCGACCACGAAGCGGTTTGCCGCCGTTGATCGTGATCTTGTCGACGTTCAACCCGACTGCCGTTCCATGGTTCTTGGCATCCTGCCCGAGTGTGTTCACGAACTCCCTGATTCCGCCGGCTCCCTGATGGGGAGCGTTTTCGGCCGCCACGCTTCTCGATGAGACTCGAACTCGGTGATGGCGGCTTCGTCTCTGAGGGTGAGCCCGATGTCGTCGAGTCCCTCGAGAAGCCTCCACCGAGTGTAGTCGTCGATGTCGAACGGCACTCTGAGTGACCCTGCGGTCACAGTTCGCTCAACGAGATCGACCGTCACGGCTATTCCCGGCTGGGCCTCGACGACCTCCCAGAGCCGCTCGACGTCTTCGTAGGCCACCTGGGCGGCGACGAGTCCCTGCTTGCCTGAGTTGCCGCGGAAGATGTCGCCGAACCGCGAGCTGATGACGACATCGAAGCCGAAGTCGCGCAGTGCCCAGACGGCGTGCTCACGGCTCGATCCGGTGCCGAAGTCGGGCCCGGCGATGAGCACCTTCGCGCCCTGGTACTCGGGCCGATTCAGCACGAACTCGGGGTCCTGCCGCCAGGCGTAGAAGAGCGCGTCGTCGAACCCGGTCTTCGTGACCCGCTTCAGGAACACGGCGGGGATGATCTGGTCGGTGTCGACGTTCGATCGGCGCAGCGGTGCCGCGGTGCCGGTGACGGTGGTGATCTTCTCCATGATCAGCGCGCCTCCCCTTCGATGGTCGAGTGGGCCGTCGGGCCCGAATCGGTACCCAGATCCCACGGGCTCGAAAGCGTGCCGCGGATGGCGGTGGCGGCGGCGACGAGCGGAGAGACGAGGTGAGTGCGGCCGCCCTTGCCCTGCCTGCCCTCGAAGTTGCGGTTCGAGGTCGAGGCGCAGCGTTCACCGGGCGCGAGCTGATCGGGATTCATGCCGAGACACATCGAACACCCCGCGAATCGCCATTCGGCGCCGAACTCGGTGAACACCTTGTCGAGTCCCTCGGCCTCGGCCTCGAGGCGAACCCGGGCTGAACCCGGCACGACCATGACGCGCACACCGTCGGCCTTCTGCTTGCCGCGGACGATCGAGGCGAACGCACGCAGGTCTTCGATGCGACTGTTGGTGCATGAACCCATGAAGACCGCGTCGACCTTGACGTCTTTCAGCGGCGTGCCCGGTTCGAGCGCCATGTATTCGAGCGCGCGCTCCGCGGCGGCGCGCTCGTGCTGGTCGGCGATCGTCGCCGGATCCGGCACGGACTCGGAGAGCGAGACGCCCTGCCCGGGGTTCGTGCCCCACGTGACGAAGGGTTCGAGCGTGTCGGCATCGATGAAGACCTCGGCGTCGAACTTCGCGCCATCGTCGGTCGCGAGCGTCTCCCAGTACTCGACCGCGGCGTCCCAGTCGGCGCCGGCGGGTGCGTGCGCGCGGCCCCTGAGGTACTCGTAGGTGGTGGCGTCGGGCGCGACCATTCCGGCTCGCGCGCCGGCTTCGATCGACATGTTGCAGATCGTCATGCGACCGTCCATCGAGAGCGCACGGATCGCGCTGCCGCGGTACTCGAGCACATAGCCCTGACCGCCGCCGGTGCCGATCTTGGCGATCACCGCGAGGATGATGTCCTTCGCGGTCACGCCGGGTCGCAACGTGCCCTCGACGTTGATGGCCATCGTCTTGAACGCCTTGAGCGGCAGCGTCTGCGTGGCGAGCACGTGCTCGACCTCGCTCGTGCCGATGCCGAACGCCATCGCACCGAACGCGCCGTGCGTCGACGTGTGGGAGTCACCGCAGACGACCGTGATGCCGGGCTGCGTCAGGCCGAGTTGCGGGCCCACCACGTGGACGATGCCCTGCTCCTTGTCGCCGAGCGAGTGCAGGCGGATGCCGAACTCCGCGGCGTTGCGGCGCAGCGTCTCGATCTGCGTGCGGCTCGTGAGGTCGGCGATCGGCTTGTCGATGTCGATGGTCGGCGTGTTGTGGTCTTCGGTCGCGATCGTGAGATCGGGGCGACGCACGGGCCGGCCGGCCAGACGCAGGCCGTCGAAGGCCTGCGGACTCGTGACCTCGTGCACGAGGTGCAGGTCGATGTAGATGAGGTCGGGCGTGCCGTCTGCGCCCTCGGCCACGAGATGGGCATTCCAGACCTTCTCGGCCAGGGTGCGCGGGCGCTCGGTCGTTGCGACAGCGTTCGTCGATGGTGCTGCGTTCATGCGTTCGTCTTCCTCAGTTCCGGGGGTCAGCCGACGACGGACTCCGCGGCGGGGAAGGCTCAGATCGAAGCCCCGCCGCGGCATCGAAGGAGAAGACGTCGTCGTGCGCGCACCACTTCAGGCTAACACCTCGGAATTGGCGGTGCCGCCACGCGTCGTCACGTCACAACCGCTCGACGGCGACCACGAACGATCCCAACTCGACGCGGTCGCCCGGCTGCAGCACGACACGCTCGCCGGGCGAGAGATCGCGCGCGAGCCCCTGCTCACTGGTGACGAGCACGCCGTTGGTCGAGTGCAGGTCGGTGATCGAGAGCTCTGCGCCTTCGAGGTCGATGACCGCGTGCGTCTTGGAGACGGATTTCGCAGGGTCGACGAGCGGCACGAGCGCAGCGTGCGGCCTAACCGCGACCGCCGAGGGGTCGCGGCCCAGTACGAGCGAGCCGCCGACCTGGAACCGTTGTCCGTCGGCGAGTGTCAGGACCCACGGACCGTGCGCCACCGCCTCCGTGACCGGGGCGACCGGCGCCGGCGGAGGCGTCGGCGCCGCCGGAGCGGAGAAGACCGGAAACGTCGCCGGCGCCACTTCGCGCGCGCGCGGAGGCGCAGCCTCGACCGTGTCGGGGATCAACCCGGGAGGCGGAACGATGAACCCCTCGTGCTCCACGACACCACTCTAGCGATCAAGCGCCCCGTTGCGGCGAACCGGTCATCCCGCAGCCGGCGCGGCGAACGGCCCGCGCGGTTCCGGCGCCCCTGGCGCCTTCGGCACGCTCGGCGGCGTCGGCCGAGCGGTATCGGCGGACGTTCCGGAGATGTCCACCTTCGACCAATCGCGCTTCGAACGGATGCGGAAACGGCTGAAGAGGCGACGCAGGCGACCGGATGCCGCGCGCACGAGCCCGACCGATTCGATCACCTCGCTCCAGCTCTGCTCGACGACGGACTCATCGACCTCATGCCCGCCGAACACGGCGCGATCCACGGCATCGGCCAACGGCGTGACGCGGATGGAGCTCGCAGGGGCGTCCACCCGGACCACCCGAACGGGGCCGGTATCGGTGTGCTTGGCCGGAACGTCGCCGAGGCCCTGTTCTCGCAGCTGACGCTCCAGCGAGAAGGCGACCTGTCGACGGCTCCCGGTTCGTGGCACCTCGAAGCCGAGTTCGGCGAACTCGTCGGTCAACTCGTCCCACGCGCCCGCGACGCGACGATCACCGGGGCCTCTGGTGCGCCGACGCCGACGCCGACGCGCCTTGATCGCGGCGATCACGAACATCGTGCCGAAGAACAGCAGGAGCGGGACTCCCACCGCTCCAGCGGTGATCCACGCCCACAACGGGATGATGAATCCCTGGTCCTTCTTCTCGTCGTCGCTGTCATCGATCTCGACGGCGGTCAACAGGTCTTCGTCTTCGTTGTCGCTGCGCGGTGGCTGTCGCACCTGGGGCTGCGGCTCGGACTTCGGCTTCGGCGTCTGGTCCTGCGGGATGTCGGTCTCATCGGGAGTGGGCTGGAACGAGACCCAGCCGACTCCCTCGAACGCGACCTCGACCCACGCGGTCACGTCGTCACCGACGACCTCCACCGATTCGTCGTCCTCGCTGATCTCGGGTGCGAATCCCATCACCACGCGCGAGGGGTATCCGAGGTATCTGGCCATGAGCGCCATCGCGGAGGCGTACTGCTCCTCGTCGCCGATCATCTGGCTTCGCGTGAAGAGTTCGATCATGCGGTCGGCACCGTGACCGGCGCGCGACGGAACCGAGTCGGACGCGAGACCGTGACTCAGGAAGCCCTGAGTCTTCAGCGCCTTCTCGATCGCACGAAGCTGCTCGATCGGCGTCTCCGCCGTGCCGGCGAGCTCCTGCGCCTTGGCGACCACGACATCGGGCGTGTTCTCGACGGGCGGCAGGTCGAGTCGCGCGGCAGGCGTGTCCACGAGGTCTGCGTCATCGATGCCCTTCTGGGTGGTGGCATCGATCGAATACCGGTAGCCCTCGGTCACCCCGCTCGTCAGCACCGCTGTGCCGGTCGAGGCGTTGTACCGGAGGTCGCCGGCGCGATCGGAGCTCGTGCCATCGTCGAAGATCAGCCGGGTCGGATAGCCGACACCGGGCAGCCACACGTCGTCGTAGGCGCTGACCTCGATCTCGGCCGCTCGCTCTCCGCCGGCCTGCATGAGTTCGGGCAGTGGAATGGTCTCGCCCACGAGCGAGAAGCCACCGTCGGTCGACGCCATGTCGTCGGGTCCGGCGACGTTCCAGAGCTTGCCGTCATAGGCGTCCATGCTCGCGAGGCGGATCACGTCTCCGGGCTCGAGACCGGTCGCCGTGAAGATGGGCGTGTCGGCGAGGTCCTTCGTGTACGCGCGGAAGCCCGCGAGCGGGCTCGGGAACGCGAGCGGATCGAACGGCGGCGTGATCTCTTCACGGAGTACGAAACGATCAGGTTGCGTGGGAGCCAGCGCCGTGCCGGCGAGCGCTCCGACGAGCACCGCGCCGGTGACCAGGATCCCGGTGCCCATCAGCTTGCGTCGCTGCAACCTGCTGGAGCCCTCGTCGCTCGCCGACGGAACCGCACGGCGTCGCCATCCGAGCCAGATCAGCGCGATCACTGCGAACGCGACCCCACGGACCCCGGCGAAGTACGCCTCGTCGGTGCCGAGCAGGATGCCGGAGAGGAACAGCAGCACGGGTCCGACGAGCAGCGTGCTCGCCCGCAGCGGCGTGCGCTTCGCCACGAGCCAGCGGCTGGCCATCATCGTGCCGACGAGCGCGACGAGCCACGTCGCGAAGTACGGGACGACCGGGATGTAGTAGGGCGCCTCGACGGGTGTCTGCAGGGTCACGATGTCGGCCCAGCCCCACACCGCACCGAGCGCCAGCCCGGCGAGCGTCTCGAGACTCGGCAGGAAGCCGAACAGCGACTGGCCGGGCATGGTGAGCACACTGCCGAAGAGGAAGTAGCCGAGCAACGCTGCGAGCACGTTCGTCACGACGCCGAGCCGCAGCATGTAGCCGAGCACTGCGAAGCCGGTGCCGACGACGAGACCGCCGACGCCCGCGAGCAGGAAGTTGTGGTCGCCGAACGAGGTCTCGTACCCGATGACACCGAGCAACGAGAGGATCGACAGAATGGCGACATCCGGCCAGGCGCGCGCGGGGAATGGGCGCATCGTCGGCTGGGCGGTCACCGTCGGCGTGGCCGGTTCTGGAGCGGTCACGGGCGCACCCTCCGCATCACGCGCGGCAGGTCGCCGATCTGGCCGATGGTGACGACGGTGAGGCCCGAGACCTTCGCGATGCGCGACGGCGCGCCGAACTCCGCCCGGAACCCGATCGTCTGCGTGTCGAGTCCGAAGACGCTCTCGGCGGCACGGAAGTCGGCGAGCGGCACGCCGGAACCACCGACGAACATGACGACGCTCGGCGCAGGCAATCGCTTCGTCGAGTCCCGCGCGAAGTCCCTGAGGCTCGAATAGTCACCGGATGTCTCCACGAGGCGCGACGAGTCGTCGAGCAGTGCGACCGGTGTCGCGGTGGAGAGCGGCATCCGCTCGCTGACGATGCTCATGTTGGTGCCGTCGCGCACGACCTGGACTCCGATGGATGCGGTGATGGAGATGGCGAGCTCGAACTCCTCTTCAGAGGCGTACGCCGCGCGCTCCGTGGTGTGCACGATCGTGAGCTGCGAACGACGGGTCTCTTCGAACTGGCGCACCATGAGTTGGCCGGTGCGCGCCGAGGTGCGCCAGTGCACATTGCGGAGCGCATCGCCCGGCTCGTAGGAACGCAGCGCGTGGAACGAGATGTCGTCGTTGGTGATGGTCTTCGTGATCTCGCCTTCGAGATCGCGAACGAGGCCCGAAGCGCTCGGTGCGAGCCGAGCGGTCACGGGGTGCACGAACAGTTCGACCTCGTCGGTCCAACGCACCGTGCGGCGCAGCAGTCCGAGCTGGTCGCCGCGAACAGTGATCGCGGGACCCGCGACGATGACGGCCCGTCGATGCGTCGGCACGGCGAAGAGCTCGTCGTGCTCGGCGTTCGGGGCGAGCACGGGGATGACGAACTCGGCGATTCCGCTGCCGACGGGCAACTCCATCCGTGACGGAATCGAGGGCTTCGCCGCGATGTTCGTCACCACCATGCGACCGAGTGCACGTTCCCCGGCGACGACGCGGTGCGGGTTCAGCTCGACGTGCACGCTGAAATTGGTGCGACCGAACACGAAGGCGACGGCGACGAGCAGCGCGGCGGCGAGTGTTGCACCGACGTAGCCGAACTCGACCCATCCGAAGATGCGGCTGAGTGCGAAGGCGAGGATCGCTCCGCACACGACGAGCCAGCCGATCGGGGAGATCACTCGGGTTACCGGGCTCGCGAATGCGAATACGCGCGTCAGTGCCTGGCCTGCGAGGCGCAGGAGGTTCCGCAGCCCGCCGACGATGGCGCGCCACAGGCCCCGCAGGGCGATCAGCGACTGCGAGGGAGTGCGCGGAGCGGGCTCGGCGCGTTCGGTGGGAGTGGTGCCGGTCATGCCGCGCGGTAGGCCGGCGGCTCGATGTCCACCAGCACGCGGCTCACGATGTCTTCAGCGGTCACGCCCGCGAAGTCGGACTCGGGGTCGACCATGATGCGGTGTGCGAGCACCGGCACCGCGAGTTCGCGTACGTCGTCGGGCGTCACGTACGTGCGACCCTGCGACAGCGCCCACGTCTTCACCGCACGCGCCAGAGCGAGCGCACCGCGCATGCTGACACCGAGGGTCGAATCCTTGTGGCTGCGCGTCGCGGTCACGATGTGGTTCAGGTAGGCGAGCACGGATGCGTCGACGTAGACCTCTGAAGCCAGTTGCGCCATCGCCGACACGGAGTCGGGCGCGATGATCGGGGTGATCTTCGATGCGCGGGCACGATTCGAGGAGTCGAGCAGCAGGGCGACGGCAGTGTTGTGGTCGGGGTAGCCGAGCGAGGTCTTGATCAGGAAGCGGTCGAGCTGCGCTTCGGGCAGCGTGTACGTGCCCGCCTGCTCGACCGGGTTCTGCGTGGCGATGACCATGAACGGCCGGCCGACGTCGTGGCTCACGCCGTCGACGGTGACCCGCCCCTCCTCCATGACCTCGAGGAGCGCCGACTGGGTCTTCGGGCTCGCGCGGTTGATCTCGTCGGCGAGCACCACCGAGGCGAAGATCGGCCCCTTGTGGAACTCGAAGACGCCCTTGCCCTGGTCGTAGATCGTCACGCCGGTGACGTCGGAGGGCAGCAGGTCGGGGGTGAACTGGATGCGCGAGTTGCTGCCGTCGAGCGTGTTCGCGAGCGCCTTCGCGAGCACCGTCTTGCCGGTGCCGGGCACGTCTTCGAGCAGCACGTGGCCGTCACTGAGGAGCGCCATGACGACGAGTCGGATGACGTCGCGCTTTCCGAGAATCGCCTGGTCGACGTTGTCGACGAGCTTCGCGAAGGCGTCCGAGAACCAGTCGGCTTGTTCTTGTGTCACTGACATGCGTGCTCCTCTGATGTGTTCAGGCTGTGTTGGTTCCACGTGGTCACCACGTGTTGTAGCCGATGTTGTTCCACTGGCTTCCGCTGATTCCGCCAAGGGTTCGCGAAGTGCCACCGCTGACGTTCTCGAATCGCACCGCGATGGTCTCACCGGCCTGCCGGATGCCGAGGTGGTTCTGCAACTGCAGGCGGCCGCTCGCACCGATGTCGACCGTCTGCTGGTAGCTGCAGCACGAGCCGCCGTTGATCGTCGCGAAGACGCGGTAGGTTCCGGGATCCATGTTGTTCCAGGTGATACGCACCTCGGCGCAGCCGCTGCCGCCGCTCTGGCACCCCATGCTCGCGCCCTTGCCCAGCGAGCCCGAGGGCTGCGGCGGCGGCGGGTCGTTGACGACGACGGACGCGCTGTTCACCGGGCCGGGCTTGCCGCTGCCCTCGTTGACAGCCCTGACGTCGACGGTCCACGTTCCGGCGCCGGCGTTGCCTGACGACGCCGACGTGTTGTTCGTGTTCTGCCAGTTGCCCCCGTTCAGACGCCACTGGTAGTGGATCGCACCGCCGCCGGTGACGGACGGCGCGTTCCAGTCCATCCGCAACGTCGTGGGCGCGTCGCCGCCCTTCGAGATCGAGACGTTTCGCGGCGCGCTCGGGGTGCCGTACGGCGTCACGGCACGGCTCGGGGCGGATGCTGCAGAGTCTCCGATGGCATTCCGCGCGGTAACGGTGAACGTGTAGGCCTGACCGTTGGTCAGTCCCTCGATGGTGTGATTCGCGCCAGCATCGTCGGCGCCGAACGGCTGGCTGCCGCCGGCCCACCGCACGACATACCCGGTGATCGGCGAGTTGTTCGTGGCCGGCGCCCTCCAACTCACGACGGCCGTGGCGTCGCCGGCGGTGGCGTC
>NZ_JCAXEO010000003.1:0-560140 GCF_059758475.1 Agromyces sp. GQ35
TCATTTCGAGAAGAGCCGCCCAAGGTTGGGCGGCTCTTCTCAGTTAACGTGCTCGTGCACGTTCTCAGTGTGGAATCACATGAGCCGTCCCGGTGGGGCGGCTCTTCGTCGTTTCCGGCGCGAATCCACGGCCCCGGGCTCGACGCCCCGAACTAGTCTGGGGAAATGGGCAGCCGTCTCAGCGAGGCCATGAGCCCGTACCTGCGCGCCCACGCGGAGAATCCAGTGGACTGGTACCCGTGGGGCGAGGAGGCGTTCGACGCAGCTCGTGAGCGTGATGTTCCGATGTTCATCTCCATCGGGTACGCGACGTGTCATTGGTGCCACGTCATGGCTCGTGAGAGCTTCAGCGATGCAGCGATCGCGCAGGTCCTGAACGAGGGCTTCGTCGCCGTGAAGGTCGACCGCGAGGAGCATCCCGCCGTCGATGCGAGCTTCCTGGCCGCGGCGTCCGCGTTCACTCGGCACCTGGGCTGGCCGCTCACAGTGTTCGCCACTCCCGAGGGACGAACGTTCTACGCCGGCACCTACTTCCCGCCGCGTCCGGTGACGGGCGTGCCATCGTTCGGGCAGGTGCTGGCAGCGGTCAGCGAGGCGTGGCACGAGCGCCGCGAGGAACTCACGGGTGCCGCCGATGCCGTCGCCGACGCACTGGCTGCGGCATCTGCCGCGCAGACCGCAGGCGTGCTGCCCGGCTGGGAGCCACTGCAGGCCGCGGCCACCGCGCTCTTGGACCAAGAGGACCCGGTGCACGGTGGCTTCGGCGGTGCTCCGAAGTTTCCGGTGGCGCCCGTGCTCGGATTCCTGGTCGTCTCGGGGGAGCCGGGGCGGTCGCGCGCTGCACGGTCGGTGCGGCTCATGGGTGCGTCGCCGCTTCGGGACCCCGTCGAGGGCGGCTTCTTCCGGTACGCGACCCGAGCGGACTGGAGCGAACCGCACTACGAGCGGATGCTGACCGACAACGCGCTGCTGCTGGGCGTCGCCACGGAGCTCGCCCGATCGGACCCCGGCGATGTCGCCGCCGTGCTGGTCGCCGACGGCATTGCGCGGTTCCTCATCGAGCGCCTGCAATTGCCCGACGGCGGCTTCGCCAGCGCGCAGGACTCCGAGAGCATGGTCGACGGAGTGCGCGACGAGGGCGGCTACTACCGACGCGATGCCGCCGGGCGTTCGGCACTCGAGCCGCCGAACCTCGACGAGAAGGTGCTGACGGGGTGGAACGGCCTCGCGATCGGCGCGTTGGCCGGGCAAGGCTTCGCTTGTGGCGAGGAGACCGAGGTCGAGGCCGCCCGGCGCGCAGCCGAGTTCCTGCTCGCCCGGCATATGCGAGACGACGGGTCACTGGTGCGGGCCTCGCGGGACGGCACGGCCTCCACGGCGGTCGCCACGCTCGAGGACGCCGGGATGTTCGCCGGCGGGCTGGTGGCGCTCGCGCTGGCGACCGGCGAGTCGAGGTACGCGATCGCCGCGCGCTCGATCATCGATTCGGTGATGGCGGCGTCGAATGATGCGTCGGAGCCGTTCGCGGCGCCGGGCGGCGGGGACCCGGTGCTCCGCGTTCGCGGGCTCCAGCTGCCCGACGACCCCGCCGAGGGCGCCGTTCCTGCCGGCGCGACGGCGTGCGCCGATGCCGCGTGGCGGTTGTACCTGCTCGGCGCCGGCGATCGATATCGGGCGGCCGCCGAACGAGCGATGGCGTCGGTCGCGGGGCTCGCCCTGTCTCGACCGCTCGCGTTCGGCGGGGCACTCCAACTCATGGCCCGCATGGCGGCACCCGCCGTGCAGCTCGTCACCGTCGTCCCGGCCGGGCATCCTGGCGGCATCGCGAGAAGCGACGCCGAGCGCGAGCTCGTCGCGATCACGCGAACGCACGAGACATCCGTCACCGCGCTGGTCGACGACCGTCAGTCGAGAGCCTTCGCCGAGGCAGGCTTCGGGCTGTTCGATGGCCGCGGTTCCAGCGACGGCGTCGCGGTCGCCTACCGCTGCGAGGCCTTCGTATGCGCACTGCCAGTCAGCGACGCGTCAGAACTCGTCGCGCTCGGCGCACGGAGGTGACGCCGCCGGATCGCGACCCGGTCTGCAGGGTGCCGCGTGCATCCTACGATGAGACTATGACTGGGCGAGGACGGCGCGCATTGGGCGGCGTCGTGATGGCCGCGCTCATCGACGCCCTGCTCGTGACGGTCTTCGTCGTGATCGGCCGACGCAGTCACGCAGAAGGGCTCGATCTCGCCGGCATCGCCGGGACCGCGTGGCCGTTTCTCGTCGCACTCGTGGCAGGCTGGCTGCTCGCCGTCGCATGGCGTCGGCCGTTCGCGCTCTGGCCGACCGGCGTCGTCGTGTGGGGCGTGACGGTGACCGGAGGAATGCTGCTCCGGCTCCTGAGCGGACAGGGCACCCAGCTCGCATTCGTCATCGTCGCGACGGTGACGCTCGCGGCGTTCCTCATCGGGTGGCGCCTCGTCGCACTGCTCGTGACGCGTCGGTCGCGTGGGCGGACCGCCGAACGGAGCGAGAGCGCGTCGTGAACCCCATCGAGTGGCTGTTCGACGCCCAGCTCGTGATCGGCGACCAGGTGATCCTCTGGCGAGAGATCCTCGGAAACCTGTTCGGGCTTGCGAGCGCCCTCGGCGGTCTTCGCCGCAAGATCTGGGCCTGGCCGGTGGGCATCGTCGGCAACGCACTGCTGTTCACAGTCTTCCTCGGCGCTGTGTTCGACACTCCGAACCCGGTGAACCTCCTCGGGCAGGCCGGTCGGCAGCTCATGTTCATCGCCGTCTCGATCTACGGCTGGGTGCGCTGGTCGCAGCACCGCCAAGCGAACTCCATCGCGGTCGAGCCGCGGTGGGCGAGTGCACGCGCGCGAATCCTGCTGGGCGTCGCGCTCGTCGGCGGCACGCTCGTGCTGACGCCCGTCTTCCGTGCGCTCGGATCGTTCGAGCCGGTCTGGGCCGATGCGTGGATCTTCATGGGCTCGCTGCTCGCCACGTGGGGCATGGCGAAGGGCTGGACCGAGTTCTGGTTGATCTGGGTCGCCGTGGACATCGTCGGCGTGCCGCTGCTCATCAGTGCCGGCTACTACGCATCGGCACTGCTCTACGTCTTCTACGGCGCCTTCACGATCTTCGGCTTCATCACCTGGATGCGGGTGCAGCGGCTCACCAGCGAGACGGCACCCGGTCGAGTACCAACCACACCGCCGAACTGAGTTCGGGATGATCGAGCGCGATCTCGCGCAGCAGCTCGAACTCGAACTTCGCCGCTTCACCCTCACGCGCAGCCGGGTGGTAGGCGCGTGCCCGCACGGTGCGCCACTGCTCGGAGTGCAGGCGCTCTTCGCGGAGCGTCGCGACGACCTGCTCGTCGACCGACGGAAGGTCGGGCAGGAAGACCCAGGGGTCTTCGCCCAGACGGCACCGCAGCTCGATGAGTGCCGAGAGTTCGTCGCGCGCGTCTTGGCGCAGACGCTCGAGCGTCGTCGACTCTGCCATGCGCCCTCCCTCGCCTCATCCGATCGTAATCAACGCTAAACGCACCGTGTGACGCGCGGGTTACATGGCGCGATTCGACATGTACTCCAGATGACGAGTCGATGACGGTCGAGCGGCGAACTCGCCGCACCTCGTAGTCCGGCCCGGTCGCGATGCTCCCCGCCGGCGTGCGCTTGAATGGTCGGATGAGCACCGAACCTGCGCCGACGCCCCACCACGCGGTCTCCGCGATCGTCGACGGGCGCATGGGGGAACTCCTCGGTCGCCTCCGCGCCGACCTCATCGCCGCAACATTCACCGTCGCGGCCGTCGACGGCCTCTGGGGGCCGGTACCGGCAGCGGCGCTCCACCGCGGTGAGCGCGTGCCCGCGCGTCGTGCGCTCGACGTGCAGCGAGCAGGGCAGGGCGTGCCCGCCGCTCGGGCCACCCTCGCGGAGCTCTTCCTGCTCGGCGACCGCGTGCCGCGGACCGAGCTCGCGCGAGCGCTGCCGACCCTCGGCGTCGACGGTGCGATCGAACTGGGACTCGCGGAGGTCGACGATGACGGGACATCCGTTCTCGCCCAGCTCGACCTGCGCCCGTACGCGTTCAGCGACATCCACGGCAGCGGCGAGTGGTGGATCCTCTCCGATCTCGGCGAACTCACGCTCGGGCATGCACTCGGTGAGCAGCACGTGCTCGGCGTCGGCGGCGCGTCGATGACGCTCTCCGGACTCATGCTGCCGACGCCCGCGACGAGCGTGCTCGATCTCGGCACCGGGTGCGGCATCCAGGCGATGCACGCGTCTCGGTTCGCTCGGCGCATCGTTGCGACGGACATCTCCGAACGGGCCCTCATGATCGCCGGCATGAACGTCGCGCTGAACGGCATCGAGGGCGTCGAGCTGCGGCTCGGCAGCCTGTTCGAGCCGGTCGCGGGGGAGCGATTCGACCGCATCGTCTCGAATCCGCCGTTCGTCATCACGCCGCGCTCAGAGGGGGTGCCGGAGTACGACTATCGCGATGGCGGCATGGTGGGCGACGCGCTCGTCGAGGCGGTCATCGACGGCGTTCACGATCACCTGGAGCCCGGCGGCATCGCGCAGCTGCTCGGCAACTGGGAGTACCGGAACGGCGAACGAGGCGGCGCGCTCGAACGGGTCGGTCGCTGGGCGGGAACGCTCGATCACTGGGTGATCGAGCGCGAGGTGCAGCACGTCACCGAGTACGCCGAGACGTGGATCCGAGATGGCGGCACGAAGCCAGGCACCGCGGAGTTCGATCGGCTCTACGGGGCGTGGCTCGACGACTTCACCGCACGCGGCGTCGAGCGGGTGGGATTCGGGTATGTCCTGCTTCGTCGAAGCGACGACGCAACACCCACGAACCCGAGCGACGGCACCTCGGGCGTGCCGAACGGCCGGCTCGCACGCCTCGAGACGCTCCATGGTTCGCTCGGGTCGAACGCGGCGGGCCTCGGGGCCCACCTCTCCGAATGCCTCGTGGCGCACGACCGGCAGGCGGGCCTCGACGATGCCGCGCTCGCACGCACGCGGCTCGTGACCGCCGGCGACGTCACAGAGGAGCGGCACTACTGGCCCGGCGATGACGACCCGACGGCGATGCTGTTGCGCCAAGGCGGCGGTTTCGGCCGGGTGATCAGCCTCGACACCGGCCTCGCCGCGCTCGTCGGTGCGTGCGACGGCGAGCTCGCGGTCGGTGCGATCATCGCGGCGCTCGCGCAGCTTCTCGAGGTCGACGAATCGGCGCTCGCGAGCGAGCTGCTCGCGGCGGTGCGGACGCTCATCGACGACGGCATGCTGCGCTTCGCCGAGTGAGCTGCGCCGCAGCCTGACTCGACGAGCGCTACGGCTCGAACGGTGACGGGCAGCTCAGACGGTGCCCGCAGGCGGCCATACCCCGATGATGAGTGCCATGACGAGCACGGTGACCAGTTCGTGCGCGATGTTCAGGATGGTCAATCCCGGCGGCCGGCCCTCGAACGCGTCGTGGGTGATGAAGCGGGCCGCGGTGAAGCCCGCCCACAGCATGAGGCCCGTCGTGATGGCCATCAGCAGGTAATTGCCGCCGAGCGCCGTCCACGCGACCTGGGTCGCGATCGCGAGCACCCACGCGGAGATGAAACTCACGACGAGCGTGGTGATGATCGGTCCGACCGCGCTGCCGCGGTCACCGGAGACGTCGACCTTCGCCATGCGCATCCAGTAGTTGCCGAAGACCTTCGGCGTGTACCAGATCGTGCCCACGAGCATGGTCGAGAGCGTGGCGATGATCACGGCCCAGTAGTTGACCTCGACGAGCATCTCAGACTCCTTCGCGATTCGTCCGGACAGTCCACATAGTCTTGACCTCGACGAGCATCTCGGCCTCCTCTGCGGCCCGCGCGGGCCCTTGTGGTCGGCAGTCTAGACCCGCGCACAGCTGCGTCGCGGTATTCTCGTGGTCGCACATCGAAAGCGAGCCCATGCCCGACAGTCCGCTCTCCGCCTCCCCGTACGAGGTGCTCGGCGTCGCCGCCGACGCCGACGAGACGACGCTGCGGCTCGCCTACCGTCGGGCGCTGCGAGTGGCCCACCCCGACACCGGCGGTGACGTGGTGCGATTCCATGCCGTGCAGCTCGCGTGGGAACTCGTCGGCACACCCGACGCACGGGCGCTCTTCGACCGTGGGGCTCGCAACGGGGCACCGGCCCCGACACGGGAGGCGTGGGCCCCTGCTGCGCCGAAGGCGCGCCGCGACTCCCGTCCGTTGGCCCGCGCCTACGGCCATCCCGGCGGACTCTCGCGCGAGCGCTACCTCGAGCTGATCCGGGAGTGGGTCGGGCGCGGCGCCGAACTCGGCGATCCCTACGATCCCGCCCTCGTGCGCAGCGCTCCTCGCGACATCCGTCATGTGCTCGCCGACGCCCTCGCTGAGGAGGCGAGCGCGCGGGCCCTCTCGACGCTCGGCATCGCGTACACGGTGTGGCACGATCTCGCCACGGATGCCGCGGGCCGCGGCCTGCCGCCGAAGCTCGACCACCTCGTGCTCGGCCCGAGCGGGCTCTTCGCCATCCAATCCGAGGACTGGGGCGGCTCGGTGGCGATGAAACGGGGCGAGCTCGTCGGAGAGGCGCTGGCCGGCGAACGACCGGTTCGTGCGCTCGCGGCGCGGGCGAAGGCGATCGGACGCGCTGCTCGGGTCAAGCCGACCGCCCTCCTCGTCGTGGTGCCCGACGAGCATGCCGCAGAGCCGCTCGAGCTCGGCGGTACCAATCGCGGGGCCGTCGTCGCGCTCGTGCAGCGCTCACGCCTGGCAAGCGTGGTGCGCGAAGGGCTGCCGGGCTCGGCGCAGCTCGGCGGCACCGAGGTCATGGAGGTGCGCTCGCGCCTTCAGGCGGTGGTCCAGTTCGCCTAGCGCCTCATGGCGGTGTTGGATGGGAAGATGCCCGCATCGCGCACCGACGCCTACATCGCCGACTTCGCCGACTTCGTCCAGGCCGCCCCATCGTCGTATCACGCCGCCGCCGAGGTTGCCCGACGACTCGAGAGCGCCGGATTCGACCGACTCGACGAGCGTGACGAGTGGCCGGCGGGCGGCGGGCGGCACGTGGTCGTTCGCGATGGCGCGGTCATCGCGTGGGTGGTTCCGGACGCCGCGGGGCCGACGACGCCGTATCGCATTCTCGGCGCGCACACCGACTCGCCGTCGTTCAAGCTGAAGCCGCGGCCGACGTCGACGTCCGAGGGTGTGCTGCAGGCGGGCGTCGAGGTGTACGGCGGGCCCCTGCTGAACTCGTGGCTCGACCGCGAGCTCGAGCTCGCCGGCCGCATCGTCACCGACGACGGGGTGCAGCACCTCGTGCGTTCGGGACCGATGCTGCGCATCCCGCAACTGGCGATCCATCTCGATCGCGAGGTGAACAAGGGGCTCACGCTCGACAAGCAGCGCCATCTGCAACCCGTCTGGGGTGTCGGCGCCGAGGGAGACATCCTCGGCCTGCTCGCGGCCTCCGCCGGTGTGGCGGCCGACCGCGTCGCCGGTCACGACGTGCTCGTCGCCGATACGCAGGCTCCTGCACGGTTCGGCCTCGACGATGCCCTGTTCGCCTCGGGTCGCATGGACAACCTGAGCTCGGTCTACGCCGGGCTGGCTGCGTTGCTCGACGCGCCGAGCGATGCCGGACACGTCAGCGTGCTTGCGGCGTTCGACCATGAGGAGCTCGGCTCCGAGTCACGGTCGGGCGCGAGCGGCCCGTTCCTCGACGACGTGCTGGTGCGCATCAGCGCGAGCCTCGGCGGCGGTGACGTCGAGCGCCGGCGCGCGTTCGCGGCATCCTGGATCGTCTCGTCGGACGCCGGCCACGCCGTGCACCCCAACTATCCCGACCGGCACGACCCCGCGAATCGGCCGGCACTGGGCGGCGGCCCGCTGCTGAAGCTCAACGCGAATCAGCGCTACGCGAGCGACGCGGCCGGATCGGCGCTCTGGGCCGGGCTCTGCCGGGCGGCCGGCGTCGCGACCCAGCCGTTCGTGTCGAACAACTCGATGCCGTGCGGCTCGACCATCGGCCCGCTCTCGGCGACCCGTCTCGGCATTCGCACGGTCGACGTCGGCGTGCCGCTGCTCTCGATGCACTCGGCTCGTGAGCTGGCCCACGTCGACGATCTCGCGGCACTCGGCGCGGGCATCACGGCGTTCTTCGCCGCTGCAGAGTAGCGCGTCCGCCCACCCGCACGCACGTGCTCGCACACGCGCGTGGAGGTTCTGCTCAGGGCATCTCGCCGCGGGCATCGGCGCGCACGGCTGCGCGTGAGTCGAGCGCGAGCTCTTCGGCATCGAGGGCGAAGAAGAGCTCACGCATGACCTCCTCGTTGAGGTGGCCGGCGTCGCGTTCCTCGAGCACGACGGTGCGCCGCGCCGCGATCCAGTGGCGCGACAGCTCTGCGAACTCCGCGTGCGAACCGGCGGGCGGCGCCTCGGCGTCGCTCTCGAGCTGTCGGGTCTTCGCGGCATCCACGCTGATGCGCTTCTCGAACCGATCGATCACCTCGTCGGCGAGCTCGGCTCCGAATCGCTCACGCCACTCCTCACGGCGGCTCTCGACGTAGGCGAGTCCGGCCATGTTGCTCCGCCGGAGCACCGCCTGGATCTCCGTGCGATCCTGCTCGCGTTCGTCGTCGGCGACGACCCCGAGCCGGCGGATCAGCACCGGGAGCGTGGTCGACTGCAGCAGGAGCGTGCCGACGGTGACGACGAAGGCGATGAGGAAGACCGTGCTCGCCGCGGTCGGATCGCCCGCCATCGTCGGGATCGCGGTCGCCGTGGCGAGGGTGACGACACCGCGCATGCCCGCCCACGAGATGACGGCGAGCTCCTTCGGCGCGAGCTTCGGTTCCACGTGGTAGCGGCGCCCCCGCCGCGCCCAGATGGGGCCGAGCCAGTCACCGAGGCGTCGTGACACGGCGTAGCCGCCGAAGACCCAGACGATGCGCACGACGATGACGGTCGCGAGCACCACCCCGGCGATCGCGAGATTGGCTCCGAGACCGAGCGGGCTGGCCAGCACGTCGCGTATCGCCGGGCTCAACTGCAGCCCGATCAGCGCGAAGACGAGCCCCTCGAGCAGCACGTCGATCGACTGCCACATCGGACGTTCCTGCTGCCTGGTCGCATAACTCGTCTTCGGCGCGTTGTAGCCGATCAGGATGCCGGCGGCGACGACCGCGAGCACGCCGGACCCGCCGAGTCGCTCGGCGATCGCGTACGCCGCGAACGGCACGAGCAGGCTGATGGTGCCGAGCACGACGGGATCGTCGAGCCGGGTGCGCAGCAGCGTCACGAGCCACCCGATGACGAGGCCGAGCCCGGTGCCGACGACGACGGCGATCAGGAACGAGCCGATGCCGTCGAGCCAGGTCACGGTCGCGCCCGCGACGATCGCGGCGAAGGTCCGGAACAGGGTGATCGACGTCGCGTCGTTCACGAGACTCTCGCCCGAGATGACCGTCATGACGCGGCGAGGAAGTCCGAGCTTCCGGCCGACGGCCGCAGCGGAGACGGCATCGGAGGGCGCCACGATGGCGCCGATCAGGAGCGCGAGGGGCAGACCGAGCGAGGGGGCGATGAGCCACACCACGAGCCCGACCGCTGCGGCCGTCGCGATCGGCAGGAAGATGCCGAGCCGCCGGATCTGGCGGATGCTGCGCCGGAAGTTCAGGTAGGTGACGTCGAGCGCGGCGGAGTACAGGAGCGGCGGCAGCACGAGGGTGAGCACGAGCTCGCCGTCGACCTCGATCGCGGGAATCACCGGCACGACCGAGACGACGAACGCGACCCCCATGACGAGCAGCGGCGCGGGCCAGCCGCGCCACCTGGCGAACGCGGTGACCGCGAGCGAGCCGCCGAGCAACAGGAAGACCTCGCCGATGTGCATGGATTCAGGGTAGGCGGCGAAGCATCGTCGGGAAACGGCGGCGCCGGAGATCATGGCGGAATGTCGCGCCAGGACGGCGTGATTTCACCGGCTCCGAACGCTTCGTCGCTGACAGGGTGAAGGCATGACCGAGACGATCTCCATTCCGACGCCCGCGTTGGCGACGCCCGCACTGTTCGAGCACGTCGCAGACCCGGCCGCTGCGGTCGCCCATTTCCGCGGCCGCCTCGGGTTCGAGTCCGACGTGTCGGATGTCGCCGCCGCGCTCGCCGAACCGGAGCGGGGCTTCGTGCTCGTCGACACCCGGAATGACGCCTCGTGGGCGCAGGGACATGTGCCGGGTGCCGTGCACCTGCCCGGGCGCCGCATCTCGGCTGAGGCGGCCGACCGGATTCCGGCAGGCACGCCCGTCGTCGTCTACTGCTGGGGCCCCGGATGCAACGGCGCGACCCGTGCAGCTCTCGAGTTCGCCCTGCTCGGCTACCCCGTCAAAGAGATGCTCGGCGGCTTCGAGTACTGGGTGCGCGAGGGCTTCGCGTACGACACCGCCGACGGGCCCGCCCAGCTCGCACCCGACGCCCTCACGAACGTCGCCGAGTCGGGGCTCGGCGGACACGCCGTCTCGAACGGCGCCATCAGCTGCGCCTGCTGAGGCAGGGGCACCGCGCTCGGGTGGGTGCCGGCCGGGACACCGGCATCCGCCCGGGCGGCCGGCGGTGGCCTCGCGCTGCGTCAGCGAAGCGGGCCGCGACGCCCTTCGAGCCAGATCGTGTGCTCTCGGAGACCGTTGCGCACCGCGGCCTTGATGATGAGGTAGCCGATCCAGAGCATGAGCCCCAGCACGGCGAGGTAGACCAGGAGGCCGATGACGAGCCCGATGAGGCCGACGCCCCAGAGCTGGTCGATGGCGGGTTCGGGAGTGTCCATCTGCACAGGATGGCACTCCGGCGGCGCCGGCGCGAGGGTCCAGTGCGGGGGACACCCGGGCTCAGGCGCTGTCGGTCGCTGCCATGGGCTGCTCCGAACGGGTGCTCAGCTCGACCGGGTGCTCAGCACTCGACGACGTTGACCGCGAGACCGCCCTCGCTCGTCTCCTTGTACTTCGTCATCATGTCGAGGCCGGTCTGCCGCATCGTCTCGATCACGGTGTCGAGCGAGACGAGGTGGGTGCCGTCGCCGTGCAGTGCGAGCCGGGCGGCGGACACCGCGGTCGACGACGCGATCGCGTTGCGCTCGATGCACGGCACCTGCACGAGGCCGGCGACGGGGTCGCAGGTGAGGCCGAGGTGGTGCTCCATGGCGATCTCGGCGGCGTTCTCGATCTGACGCGGCGTGCCGCCGAGCACGGCGCAGAGCGCACCCGCCGCCATCGCGCAGGCGGAGCCGACCTCGGCCTGGCAACCGCCCTCGGCGCCCGAGATCGAGGCGTTCTTCTTCACGAGGGAGGCGATCGCCGCGGCGGTCAGCAGGTAGCGGCGGATGCCGGCGGCATCCGCACCGGGCACGAACCGCAGGTAGTAGTGGCCGACCGCCGGAATGATGCCGGCCGCGCCGTTCGTGGGCGCCGTGACGACCCGCCCGCCCGAAGCGTTCTCCTCATTGACGGCGAGGGCGAATGCGTGGAGCCACTCGGTCGAAGTGTCGCGGTGCTGCGCGTTGTGCTCATCGTCCCGGTCGTATTCCTCGAGGCGACGGCGAACCTGCGGCGCCCGGCGCTTGACGCCGAGGCCGCCGGGCAGCGTGCCCTCGGTCTCGAGTCCGTGCGCGACGCAGTCGGCCATCGCCGTCCAGATGGCGTCGAGGCCGGCATCGATGGCCTGCTCGCCGTGCACGGCGATCTCATTGTGTCGGGCCACGTCGCAGAACGAGACCCCGTGCTCTTCGCAGATCGCGAGCAACTCGTCGGCGCTCGAGTAGGGCAGCGGATGCCGCAGCGCCTCGGCCTCGGAAGCGGCCTCGCCCTCACGGCGGATGAAACCGCCTCCGACGGAGTAGTAGGTCTCCTCGGCGAGCGGCAGTGGGCCGTCGCCCCAGGCCTGCAGCGTCATCGCGTTGGGGTGGCCCGGGAGGCGGGTTCGGGGTTCCAGCGAGACGTCGCTGCGGAGCATCCGCACCGGCCGGACGCCGGCGACGCGTACCTCGGCACCGTCGTCGCCGAGGCGCGACCAGGCGCCGCGCACGTCGTCGGGATCGCACTGCTGCGGCTCGAGGCCGGCGAGGCCCGCAACGACCGCGTCAGGAGTGCCGTGACCGAGGCCGGTGGCGCCGAGCGACCCGTAGAGCGAGCAGGTGATGCGCCGCACCTGCTCGAGCACACCGTCGTCGACGAGTCGTTCGGCGAACACACGTGCTGCCCGCATCGGGCCGACGGTGTGCGAACTCGAGGGGCCGATACCGATCGAAAAGAGATCGAGGGCGGAGACGAACGCTGTCACCCCTCAAGGCTACGCCGAGCGTCGCGCAGCGTTGCGGCGCTCGGTCGCAGAATCGTGCGCGTGCGAGGCTGTCGACGCGCGTTCGGCGCACGATCGGCGGTTCTCGCGCAGACGCGACTGAACCGGGTACCGCCGCCGCGAGCGGGGCGTCGGCGCTGCGGTCCCCGGGTCGCCATAGGCTTGATGTTGATCATGCAGAACCTCGACACCCCCTTCACGATTCGTCCGATCCGCGAGGAGGAGGCCGCCCTCGAACCCCAGCTCATCGAGCAGGCGTTCGCGTCGGGTCCGTACGGGCACCTGCCCGTGAGCGCCGAACGGCGTGCCTTCGAGCGGGACGTGCGCGGCCGCGCGGCATCCGGAACCGTGCTCGTCGCCGTGCGCGACGACGAGCTGCTCGGCACGTCGAGCGTGCTCCGCGCCGGAACGCCGTACGCGAGGGTGGCGTCGGCGGGCGAGGCAGAAGTGCGCCTCGTCGCGGTGGCGCCGACGGCGCAAGGCATCGGTGTCGGCGAAGCCCTCATGCGGGCGAGCCTCGAGGTGGCGCTCGGCTGGGGCGCCGACGCGCTGGTGCTCGACACCGGCGATCGCAACGTTCGGGCGCAGGCGCTGTACGCCCGTCTCGGCTTCGCACGACTGCCCGGGCGCGACGAGCGATTCGGCGAGGTGATCGCCTGCGCCTATCGCTTCACACTGCAGCAGCGCGGCGATGTGCGCGTGCGCCTCATGCGCACCGGCGAGACCGATGCCGTCGCCGGCCTCGTCGAGGCGGCGTACGCGAGCGATTTCGAGTTGAGCGACGCCTACCGAGCCGACATCGTCGCGGTCGCCGAGCGAGCACGCGACCATCAGGTCTGGGTGGCGACGGATGTCTCGAGCGGTGCGCTGCTCGGCACGGCATCGACGCCCGCGGCGGGAGCCGCGATCTCGCCGCTCGCGCGTTCCGGGGAGCTCGACTTCCGGTTCCTCGGGGTTGCCGCCGCCGCGCGGCGTCGCGGCATCGGCGAGCTGCTGGTCGAGCACGTGCTCGGGCTCGCCCGCATCCGAGGGCTCGACCGGGTGGTGCTGAACACCGGCCCTGACATGGTCGCGGCGCAGCGACTCTACGAGCGCTTGGGGTTCGAGCGCCTCAACGAGCGGGAATTCACGTTCGTGCGGCCCGACGGCACCGGTTTCCTGATGCTCGCCTACGGGCGGGACTCCGGCGAGGCCGGTGTCGACGGCGCTGTCGACGCCGGTCGTCGCGAGTCCGGCGCGGCGTGAGCGGAATCGGCGGCGACGTCAGGGCGTGACGATGGGCGCCATGCGCGCCATCCACTGCTCGGGCTGATCGAGCGGGCGGAAGCCGAAGCGCCCGTACAGCCCGTGCGCATCGGCGGTGGTGAGGCCGATGCGCCGCAGGCCGAGCGGCTCGAGCGACGCCATGACCTGTTCGATGAGCGCGACGCCGATGCCGCGACCACGTGCCTCCGTGCCGACGAACACGTCGCACAGCCAGGCGAAGGTGACGCCGTCGGTGATGACCCGCGCGTAGGCGAGCTGCGCGCCGCTGGCCCGGTCGTAGATGCCGTAGTTGCGCGAGGCGGCGACCGCCGCGTCGTGCGCCGCACGCGATCGGCCGAGCGCCCAATACGACTCGTCGGCGAGCCAGCCGTGCACCCGATCGAGGTCGAGGCGGGCGGGGTCGTCGGAGAACTCGAGATCGGGGGAGAGCTCGGGGTCGGCGGTGTCGGACATCCTTCGATGCAATCGCAGCGGGGTGCAGGAGGCAACGGCCAGTTCGAGACCGGTGGCCTTTGCGCGACCCGGCGATAAGCAACCGCAGTTGACAAACAGCAACCTAGCAACCTAGGTTGCTTACATGACCCCTCACCTGCCGGAACCGATCGGAGCCGAGGCCGACGACCTCGCCGCGGTCGTCGCACTGCGCGACCTCGCCGACCGACTCGAAGACGCCGCCGTCGAACGTGCCATGCGCGCCGGCTGGAGCTGGAGCCAGGTCGCCGAAGCACTCGGCGTGACTCGGCAGGCCGTGCACAAGAAGCATCATCGCCGACTCGAGACCGCCGGCATCGAACTGAGGAGACGCAATGTCTGAGCACCTGCATGAAGATCTCGGGGTGGGACTGAAGGCCGTCATCGTGCGTTCCATCGACGAAGCCGCACGTCGCGGCGCGGCCAAGGTGGAGCCGGAGCACCTCCTGCTTTCGATCGCGGCGAGCAGGGATGTCTCGGCGATCGCGCTCGCCGACGCCGGACTCGACTACGCCGGGGTCGAGGCGGCGCTCCGCGGCGAACGCGAACACGCGCTCCGAGCTGCAGGCATCGAGCCCGTCGCCGAGGAGCGGTTGCAGGCCACCGGGAACTCACGCCCAAGCTGGGGCTCGTCGATTCGCGAGGCGCTGAAGCGGGGCAACTTCACGGCCCGCCGCGACCGGAGCCGCGCCGATCGCGAGCGCCTCGCCGTCGCTGACGCGCTCATCGGCGTCTTGCGCGCCGACCTCGGCACCGTGCCGCGCGCGCTCGCGTACGCGGGAGTCGACCGCGCAGCGCTCATCACCCGACTCGAACAGCTCTGAGCACGGAACGCCGACGGGAGGGACAGGACATGACGATGGCCGGCAACATCTCGATCGAGGTCGAAGGGCTTCGAATGCGCTACGGCACGAATGACGTGCTGCACGACGTGTCGTTCCAGGTGCCGCGTGGAGAGGTGCTCGCCCTCCTCGGCCCGAACGGGGCCGGCAAGACTTCGACGATCGAGATACTCGAGGGCTTCCGCATGCGGTCGGCCGGCCGGGTGGAGGTGCTGGGGGTCGACCCGGCGCGAGGCGGCGAGCACTGGCGAGCCCGCATCGGAGTCGTGCTGCAATCGTGGCGCGACCATGCGAAATGGCGAGTCCGTGAGCTCCTCGCGTTTCAAGGATCGCTGTACGCGCCGTATTCGACAGCGCAGATTCGCCGCCCATGGGACGTCGACGAGTTGCTGGCGGCGGTCGGATTGACCGAGCACGCCGAGAAGCCGATCAAGCTGCTCTCCGGCGGGCAGCGGCGTCGCCTCGATGTGGCGATCGGGCTCGTGGGTCGACCTGAGTTGGTCTTCCTCGATGAACCGACGACGGGGCTCGATCCGAAGGCGCGACGCGACTTCCACGGCCTCGTACGACGAATCCGCGATCAACTCGACGTGACCGTGCTGATCACCACGCACGACCTCGACGAAGCGGCGAAGCTCGCCGACCGGATCATCATCCTGACCGGCGGACGCATCGTCGCGAACGGCACCGCCGAGGAACTCTCGCGGCAGATCGTGGGACATGACGAAGTGCGCTGGGTTCATGAAGGAGCGCGCTTCGAGCGGTCCGTTCCAGACTCGACGGCGTTCGCTCGCGAACTGTTCGCTCTCCACGGGCACGAGATCAGCGAGTTCGAGTTGCGCCGCGCATCGCTGGAGGACACGTACCTGACGCTCGTCAGAAACGCGGAGATCTCCGAGGCCGAGCTTGCCGAGGAATCCCGATGACCGCGACGACCACCGCTCTTCGCCCCGGCATCCGGCGCGGTCTCATCGAACTCCGGCAGGCGTTCACCGGAATGGAACTGGTGGCACAGCTGCTCTGGCCCGTGGCCACGCTCGTGGCCGTCTTCTTCCTCCGGGACGTGCCGATCGGAGCGACCGGCTACTCGCTCGGCACGATCATCCTGCCGGGCGCGCTCGGCATGTTCATCTCGTTCGGACTCCTCCTCGTCGTGCAGCAACTCGCGGCCGATCGCGAAGACGGCACACTCCTGCGCGCCAAGGCGACCCCGAACGGGATCCGCACGTACCTCATCGGCAAGATCGTGCAGATCTCGGCGACGATCCTCGCGTATCTCGCCATCCTCCTGATCCCGGGGCTCGTTCTGGTCGACGGCCTCGAGATCTCAGACCCGATGTCGTGGATCACGTTCACCTGGGTGCTGCTGCTGGGACTTGTTGCGACGCAGACCATCGGCGCGATGCTCGGCTCCATGATCGCCACCCCGCGCGGCGCGGGCTACCTCTCGCTTCCGGTGCTCGGACTGATCGCGATCTCGGGCATCTTCGCTCCGATCACCGGTCTGCCCGAATGGGCGCAGTGGATCGCCCAGATCTTCCCGATCTACTGGCTCGGGCTCGGCATGCGCGCGTCGCTCCTTCCGGATGATGCGGTCGTCGTCGAGATCGGCGAATCGTGGCGGCTGCTCGAGACCGCCGCGGTGCTCGGCGCGTGGGCGATCGCGGGACTCGTCTTCGCCCCGATCGTGCTGCGACGGATGGCGCGACGGGAGTCGGGTTCGAGCGTCGCTCAGCGTCGCGAGCGAGCGCTGCAACGGGTCGGGTAGTGCCCGCGGGGGCGCTCAGCGCACCGTCTTGCGCGACGTGATCTGCCCCGTGTCGAAGCCGAGCAGGTGCAATCCGCCGTGGAATCGCGCGTGCTCGACCTTGATGCAGCGGTCCATGACGACCGTGAGGCCCTTCGCCTCGCCGTCGTATGCGGCCTCCTGGTTCCAGATGCCGAGCTGCACCCAGATCGTCTTCGCGCCGGATGCCACGACCTCGTCGACGACCTGCGGGATGTCGGAGCCGCGGCGGAACACCACGACGATGTCGGGCACTTCGGGCAGCTCGCTGAGACTCGCGTAGGCCGGCTGGCCGAGGATCTCGGTCGCCATGGGGTTCACGAAGTACAGCCGGTAGTCGCTCGACTGCTGCAGGTACGTGCCGACGAAGAAGCTCGAGCGCTGGGGCTTCGGCGACGCGCCGACGATCGCGACGGACTTCGCTGCGTTGAGGATGCGGAGTCGCTGCTTCGCGTCGGGTCCGGTCCAGGTGCGCTGGGACTTCAGGAGCTTCGCGAGCGGCGAGTTCGCGGGCAGCTCGCAGGAGAGGCCGTTGACGAGGCGCACGGTCTCCGTGGCCTCTTCGATGCTTGCGGCTTCCGTTCCGTCCTGAGCCTCAAGAAGGGTCATCGTGTTGCTCCCGTCGCGGTCGTGAGTGCCTGGTCGAGGTCGTCGATGATGTCCTCCACATCTTCGATGCCCACCGACAGTCGCACAACCCCGGGCAGCACGCCGGCATCGATGAGCTGCTGCTCGGTCAGCTGCGCGTGGGTCGTCGAAGCGGGGTGGATGATGAGCGTCTTGGCATCGCCGATGTTCGCGAGGTGGCTCGCCAGGTTGACGTTCTCGATGAGGGCCTGGCCGACGGCGCGACCGCCCTTGACCTCGAAGCTGAACACCGAGCCGGGCCCTGTCGGCAGGTACTTGCGCGCCCGGTCGTGGTGCGGGTGGTTCGGCAGGCCCGCCCACCACACGTGCTCGATGCGGGGATCGGCGTCGAGCCATTCGGCGACGGCGCGCGCGTTGTCGATGTGCGCCTGGATGCGGTACGGCAGGGTCTCGACGCCCTGGGCGAGCAGGAACGCCGAGTGCGGGGCGAGCGCCGGACCGATGTCGCGCAGCTGTTCGGCGCGGAGCCGTGTGAGGAAGGCGTATTCGCCGAAGTTGCCTGACCACTGCAGGCCGCCGTAGCTCGGCACGGGCTGGCCGAAGAGCGGGAATTTCTCCGAGTGCCAGTCGAATCGGCCCGACTCGACGACGACGCCGCCGAGCGTGGTGCCGTGGCCGCCGAGGAACTTCGTCGCCGAATGCGTGACGATGTCGGCGCCCCACTCGATCGGCCGGTTGAGGTACGGCGTCGCGATGGTCGAGTCGACGATGAAGGGGATGCCGTGCGCGTGCGCGACATCGGCGAGCGCCTCGAGGTCGGCGATCTCGCCCGACGGGTTCGCGATCGTCTCGACGAACAGCGCCTTGGTGCGCTCGGTGATCGCCGCGGCGTAGTCGGCTGCGTCGGCGGACTGCACGAAGGTGGTCTCGATGCCGAAGCGGCGAAGCGTGACATCGAGCTGGGTGATCGAGCCTCCGTAGAGGTTGGCCGAGGCGACGATGTGGTCGCCCGTGCCGGCGAGGCTCGCGAAGGTGATGTACTGCGCCGAGAGTCCCGACGCCGTCGCGACGGCGCCGAGGCCGCCCTCGAGGCTCGCGACGCGCTCCTCGAAGCTCGCGACGGTGGGGTTCGCGAGCCGCGAGTAGATGTTGCCGTACTTCTGCAGGGCGAATCGTGCGGCCGCGTCGGCGGTGTCGTCGAAGACGTAGGCGCTCGTCTGGTAGATCGGCAGCGCTCGGGCGCCCGTCACCTGGTCGGGGATGTTGCCCGCGTGGATGGCGCGGGTCTTGAAGCCGTATTCGCGGTCTGCCATGCGGCAACGCTACTGCCGTCCGGGGAGGTGGTCGCTCCGCCGCGTAACGCGGGGCAACGGATGCCGCGCGCTCGACACGCATCCGAGAGATCCGCGACGGATACGCTGGGGCGGTGATCCTCGAACATGCCGTCCTGCCCGTGAAGCCCGGCCGCGAGGCCGACTTCGAGATCGCGTTCGCCGAGGCGAAGGCCATCATCGCGGCCATGCCCGGGTTCGTCGATCTGCGACTCTCGCGATCGATCGAGACACCGAACGAATACCTGCTGCTCGTGCACTGGGAGAGCGTCGCGGCGCACGCCGTCGGATTCCGCGGTTCGCCCGGGTACGGCCGCTGGCGCGAGTTGCTCCACGACTTCTACGAGCCGTTCCCGGTCGTCGAGCACTTCGCCGAGGTGCTCTCGGTCCAGCCCTAGGCTGAACGGCATGGTCACGCGGGTCGAGACGATCGTGGTGGGCGGCGGTGCCATGGGTGCGGCGACCGCATGGCAGCTGGCCCGGCGCGGTCGCGAGGTCGTCGTGCTCGAACGCTGGGAGCCCGGCCATCGCATGGGCGCGTCGCACGGCGCTTCACGCAACTTCAACGTCGCGTACTCCGACCTGACATACGTGCGGATGCTCGTCGAGGCGCTGCCGCTCTGGCGCGAGCTCGAGGCCGAGAGTGGCACGGCCCTCCTCGATCTCGTCGGAGTGGCGAACCACGGACCACGCGGTGCCTTCGACGACGTGCAGGCGGCGCTCGCCGGGGTGGGCATTCCAGCCGAGTTCCTGAGCATCGTCGAGGCGGGTGAGCGCTGGCCGGGCGTCCGCTTCGACACCCGGGTGCTGTTCAACGAGCGGGCCGGACGGGTGAACGCGGATGCCACGGTGCAGGCGCTGCACGATACCGCCGCCGCTGCCGGAGCCGACATGCGTCACGGCACCCGGGCCATGCGCATCGATGTGGTCGACGACGGACTGGTGCGCGTCGCATCCGTCACCGATTCCGGCGTCGCCGAGGTGTTCGAGGCGCGCACCGCCGTGGTCACGCTCGGCGCCTGGACCATGAAGCTGCTCACCGGTGTTCGGCTGCCCCGGCTCATCGTCACGCAGGAGCAGCCCGCCCACTTCGCCGTGCGCGACGACAGGGTCGCGTGGCCGAGCTTCAACCACTTCCCGGGCGGAGACGGCTACGACTATTGGCGATCGCCGGTCTACGGCATGCTCACGCCCGGTGAGGGCGTGAAGGCCGGCTGGCACGGAGTCGGGCCCGTCGTCGACCCCGATGCACGCGACTTCGCGCCGGTGCCCGAGCAACTCGCCGCGCTGCAGCGGTACGCCCGCGAATGGCTGCCCGGCGTCGACGCCGACCTCGCGACCCCGATCAGCTGCACGTACACGACGACGCCCGACGAGCACTTCGTGCTCGACCGCATCGGCCCGGTCGTCGTCGGCGCCGGGTTCTCGGGACACGGCTTCAAGTTCGTGCCGGTCGTGGGGCGCATCCTCGCCGATCTCACCGACGGCTCCGGCCCGGCGCCCGCGCTCTTCGCGGCCGGCCGCGGGGTCAGCGGGCAGGCGGCGTCGCCGACGGGTCTCCGCGGCTGAGCTTGCGCGGTGCCGTCGCTGCACAGGCCCTGCCCAGTGCGCGTTGCTACGATCGAGATCAGGCCACCATGACGGGGCCCCGGACGAGGGATCAGTACCCGGAACGCGACAAGACTGGCCACTGGGAGTGAACAGTCATGGCGTGGATCATCCTCATCATCTCGGGTGTGCTCGAGGCCGTCTGGGCAACTGCGCTCGGCAAGTCGGAGGGCTTCACGAAGCTCTGGCCGTCGGTCGTCTTCTTCGGCGCGCTCGTGCTCTCGATGGCCGGCCTCGCCTGGGCGATGCGCGACATCTCGACCGGTACGGCCTACGCCGTCTGGGTCGGCATCGGCGCGGCGCTCACGGTGATCTGGGCGATGGTGACGGGTGACACGGATGTCTCGTGGATCAAGATCGCCCTGCTCGTCGGGCTCATCGGCTGCGTCATCGGCCTGAAGTTCGTCGACGGCGGCGCCGGGCACTAGGCGCACGCGCGCCGCGCTCGCCCTTCGCGTTCTCCGAGGGCAGACGTCATGTCAAAAATCATTGACATGACGTCTGCCGTGCTTTACATTCATGATGTCAAAGGTTTTTGACATTCAACGGATGCATCGGAGCGGTCATGTCATACGAAGAGAAGGGTGTGTGGGTCTTGCTCACGATCGCCGTGGGCGGTTACGTCGTGTACCTCTGCCTCGTGTTGCCCCAGCTCGCTGCGGGCACGCCGGTCGGCGAGGCCGACTGGGTGACGCCGATGCTCTGGACCATCGGCGGCGCGATCGTCGCGGGCATCGTCGGCCGCATCCTCGTGGAGATCATCTCGCCGAGCGACAGCACGAAGGGCGACATCCGCGACAAGGAGATCGATCGGCTCGGCGAGCGGGTCGGCGGTTCGTTCGTCATGATCGGGGGAGTGAGCGCGCTCGTGCTCGCGATGCTCGATGTCGACACCTTCTGGATCGCCAACGTCCTCTACCTCGGTTTCGTGATCTCGGGCATCCTCTCGAGCGTCACGAAGCTCATCGCCTACCGCAGGGGCGTGCCGACATGGTGAAGCCGCCGACGAGGGTCACGAACGATATCCGCGCGCTGCGTTTCCGGCACGGAGAGATGACCCAGGCCGAACTCGCCGAAGCGGTCGGCGTGACCCGCCAGACCGTCATCGCGATCGAGCAGGGCCGCTACTCGCCGTCGCTCGAGATGGCCTTCCAGATCGCGCACGTCTTCGGCGTACCGCTCGACGACGTGTTCCAGTACCCATCATCAGGCTCAGAGGAGTCGGCATCATGAGATCGGCAGTGTACGAACGATACGGGGCACCCGAGGTGGTGCGCATCGTCGAGGCAGAAGCTCCCGAGATCGCCGAGCACGAGGTGCTCGTGCGCGTCGAGGCGAGCGTCGTCGGCGTCTCCGACAGCGCCGGGCGCAGCGGCACGCCGCGATTCGCGCGCCTCTTCTTCGGGCTCGTGAAGCCGAAGCATCCGGTGCTCGGCTCGGACTTCGCGGGAGTCGTCGAACGCATCGGCTCGAGGGTCGAGCGCTTCGCGCCCGGCGACCGGGTCTTCGGCACGATCGCTCCGTCGAGCGGGGCGCACGCCGACCTGCTGACGACCGCCGACGACGGTCCGATCGCGCTCGTACCCGAGCGGCTCGACCAGGCCGAGGCCGCGGCGATCGTCGACGGCTTCTTCACCGCCGTGCCGTTCCTACGCGACCTCGCGAACGTGCGACCGGGTCAGGTGGTTCTCGTGAACGGTGCCGCTGGCACGGTCGGCTCCGCCGCCGTGCAACTGGCGAAGCACTTCGGCGCCACCGTCGTCGGGGTCTGCAGCGCCGAGAAGGAGCCGCTCGTGCGTGCGCTCGGCGCCGATCGCGTCATCGATCGCACTCTCGAAGACTTCACCGACGCCCGCGGCGGCTACGACGTGATCTTCGACGCCGTCGGCAAGCGCTCATTCGGCCGATGCCGGGCCGCACTCACCACGCACGGCATCTACCTGACGACCGTGCCCTCGGGTGCGATCCTGCTGCAGACCGTGTTCACGCGATGGTTCAGTCGGGGTCGTCGAGCGGCGATCGCCTTCACCGGGCTTCGCGACGCGCGGAAGAAGGCCGCCGACCTCGCCCTGCTCATCGACCTCATCGAGCAGGGCGCGATCGTGCCCGTCATCGACAGGATCGTGCCGTTCGACGACATCGTCGAGGCGCATCGGCGAGTCGACACCGGGCGCAAGGCAGGCAGCGTCGTCGTGGCCATGAGCCCGGCGCGGCAGGTGTCGTCGTGAGGGCGATCGTGCAGTCCAGCTACGGCGGGCCCGAGGTGCTGTCCCTCGCCGAGGTCGAGCCACCCGTGCCGGGCGACGATGAAGTGCTCATCCGGGTGCACGCCGTCGCGGTGAGCGCGGGCGACGCCCTCATCATGCGGGGGGAGCCTCGCGCGGTGCGTCTCGCGTTCGGGCTCCGCCGACCGAAACGGCCGACCATCGGGCGGGACGTCGCGGGCGAGGTCGCCGCGATCGGTTCACGGGTGACCCGATTCCGCGTCGGCGACCCCGTGTACGGCGAGTCCGACCAGGGCGGATACGCCGAGTTCGTCGCGGTTCCCGAGCGCTTCGTCGCGAGGCGACCGGTCTCGGTCGACGCGACCCACGCCGCAGCCGTCGTCGTCTCGGGCACGACGGCGCTCCAGGGGCTGCGCCTGGCAGGTGTGGCGCCCGGGCAGCACGTGCTCGTCACCGGCGCATCCGGCGGCGTGGGCGGATTCGCAGTGCAGCTCGCGAAGGCCATGGGCGCCGAAGTGACGGGTGTCTGCCGGGGGTCGAAGGCCGAGCACGTTCGGGCGCTCGGCGCCGACCACGTGATCGACTACACCGCCGAGGACTACACCGCGGGTGGGCCGCGCTACGACGTCATCTTCGACTCCGTCGCCGATCACCCGCTCGATCGGGTGCGTCGCTCGCTCACCCGACGGGGAATGCTCGTGTTGTCTTCGGGTCGGGGCGGCGCGGTCTTCGGACCGATGGCGCGCATGGCCGCGGCAGCCGTCACCTCGCCGTTCGTGCCGCAGCGGCTCCGAACCCTCGCGGCCACGCGCAGCGGCGACGACCTCGTCGAGCTCGCCCGTCGCATCGACGTCGGCGAGGTGCGCCCGGTCGTCGACGAGGTCTTCCCGCTCGAGCGCGCAGCCGATGCCGTCGCCCGGCTCGAGGCCGGCAGGGTGCGCGGCAAACTCGTGATCCAGGTGAGCGGTGACCGTCAGCCGAGCAGCACCGCGCCGTAGGCGAGCGCCGCGACGAGCGCCCACGAGGTGAGCCCGACGACGAGCGACCGCCACCCGGTACTCGTGAGCTCGGCGAGGCGGATCGACGCCCCGAGCGCGAAGAGCGCCATGGCCAGCAGTGCGGTCTGCAGCTGATCGGCGGCGAAGAGCACCGGCTCGGGCAGCGGTACGACGGTGTTCAGCACCACCGCGACGAGGAACCCCGCCACGAACAGCGGCACGATCGCGGGGCGCGGGCCCTCGGCATCCGTCGCTCGTCGTCGCTCGACGGCCGCGGTGATCGCGACCATCGGCGCCAGCATCAGCACCCGGGTGAGCTTGACGACGACCGCGACTGCGAGCGCCGTCGTGCCGGCGATCTGCGCGGTCGCGACCACCTGGCCGACATCGTGCACCCCGGCGCCGACCCAGTGGCCGAACCCGGCGTTCGACAGTCCGAGCGGATGCCAGAGGGCCGGGAGTACCGCGATCGCGAGTGTGCCGCACAGGGTGACGAGGGCGACGGGCACGGCCTGCTCCTCATCGCGGGCGCGTACGGCGGCCCCCATCGCACCGATCGCGGAGGCACCGCAGATCGAGAAGCCGCTCGCGATGAGCAGCGGCTGGTGCCCCGGCAGGCCGAGCGCCCGCCCGAGCCCGATCGTGCCGACGAAGGTGAGCACGACGACGCCGACGGTCGTCGCGATCGAGACCCAGCCGAGCGCGGCGATGTCGACGAGGCTGAGTTTCAGGCCGAGCAGCACGATGCCCACCCTGAGCAGGCTGCGAGCGGCGATCCTCAGGCCCGGTGCGAGCACTCCGGCGAGCGCGGGCTGCAGGCCCGGGATCTGCCCGACGACGATGCCGAGCGCGACCGCGGCGGTGAGGATCGGGACTGCAGGGACCGCCAAGTGGGCGAGCCACGCGATGAGGCCGGCGGATGCCGCGACGAGCAGTCCCGGCATCCGAACACGCATGTTTCTACGCTATCCCCAGCTCGGCAGCCAGAAATGCAGCTGCCGGAAGGTCGGGGTCACCGGCACACCCGACCAGATCGGGAAGAAGAAGGCCGAGACGAGCAGCACGAACGCGAGGAAGATGGCGACGATCGCGATGCCGCGCTGGCGCCGCCACTGCGGGTCGTCGCGTCGCCCGAGCACGAGGCCGATCACGAACACGAGCGCGAGCACCATGAACGGTTCGAACGCGATCGAGTAGAACTGGAATACCGTGCGGTTCAGGTACCCGAGCCACGGCAGGTACCCGGCGGCGAGGCCCACGAGGATCGCCCCGACCTGCCACTCGCGGTAGCGCGCCAGCCGGTAGACGAGGTACAGGGATGCCGCGGCGGCCGCCCACCAGATGAGCGGGTTGCCCACCTCGATGATCGAGGCCCAGCACGTGTCGGCGCCGCAGCCGCCCGAGCCGTCGTCCGTCGCTGAGTAGTACATGTTCGTCGGCCGGATCATGAAGAGCCACGTGAGCGGGTTCGACTGCCACGGGTGCGGGCTGTGCACGCCGACGTGGTAGCCGTATGCGGCCTCGTGGTAGTGCCAGAGGCTCTGCAGGGCGAGGGGAACCCAGGAGAACCAGCCCGTCGCGGCGTTGCCGGCTTCTTCGGCCCAGTGCCGGTAGTAGCCGTTGTCGGTGACGAGCCATCCCGTCCATGACGCGAGGTAGACGGCGGCCGCGGCGGGGACGAGCAGGAGGAAGGTGACCGGCCCCTGCTTCAGCAGTGCCGCGGTGAGCCAGAATGGCACACCGGCTCGGCGCCGGGCGAGGGCGTCGACGACCACGAGGTAGATGCCGAACGCCGCGAGGAACCAGGCGCCCGACCACTTCACCGCGCAGGCCGCGCCGAGTGCGACACCGGCGGCGATGATCCACGGCCGCGCCCAGAGCGCCGGCCCGTAGTGCGGTTCGCGACCGTCGTGGCGCAACGCGTCGAGCCGCGACCCGAGCGCACGCTCGGTCTGCTCGCGGTCGAGCAGCACGAACCAGAACCCGAGCAGGGCGAAGAGCATGAGCCAGTTGTCGAGCAGCGCAACGCGGGACATCACGATCGCATTGCCGTCGACCGCGAACAGCAGGCCCGCGATGACCGCGAGGATCGTCGAGGCGAAGAGGCGACGCGCGACGAGCGTGATGAGGAGGACCGCGATGGTGCCGGCGAGCGCCGTGGAGGCGCGCCACCAGAACGGGTCGCCGGCGCCGAAGGCGGCCATGCCGAGCGAGATCATCCACTTGCCGAGCGGTGGATGCACGACGTAGGAGGGCGCGTCCTCGAAGATGCCGGTGTCGCCCGCTGCGAAGTCGGCGTCGGCGCCCTCCGGCCAACTCGACTCGTACCCGTTCTGCAGCAGGGTCCACGCGTCCTTGACGTAGTACGTCTCGTCGAAGACGATCGACTGCGGGTGGCCGAGGTTCCAGAACCGCAGTACGGCCGCGATGAGCGTGACGAGAATCGGCCCGCCCCAGTACCAGAGGGCGCGCCGCCGCGGCGTTGCGAGCACGTTGGTCCACCAGTCGTCGAGCCGGGTGCCGCGCCGTTCGGGCTCCAGGTCGTCGACCTCGTCGATCTCGTCGACCTCGCCGCTCGGCTCGTCGACGTACTCCCCGTGGGCGGATGCCGCATCCGTTCGCTCATCGCGCGTGCGCACGATCTCCGGCTCCACTCCCATGCGCCCACCCTAACGAGTCGCGAGCGACCACCCGAGTGTCATGCTTGACGGCATGATCATCCTCGCGGCCACGCCCATCGGCAACCTCGGCGATGCCTCGGCGCGCCTCCGCGATGCGCTCGAGACGACGACCGTGATCGCGTCCGAGGACACGAGGGTGACGCAGCGACTGCTCGCCGGGCTCGGAATCGCGAACCGGCCGAGGCTCATCGCCCTGCACGAACACAATGAGCGACAGAAGGCGGATGAACTCGTCGAGCTCGCCCGAGATGCCGACCTGCTGGTGCTGAGCGATGCCGGCATGCCGACGGTCTCCGACCCTGGCTTCCCGCTCGTCGCCGCCGCAGCCGCCGCGGGCGTGCAGGTCACGGTCATCCCCGGGCCGTCCGCCGTGGTGACGGCGCTCGCCGTCTCGGGCCTGCCCACAGACCGGTTCGCGTTCGAGGGCTTCCTGCCGCGCAAGGCGGGGGAGCGCGGTCGTCGGCTGGCCGAGCTCGCCGGTGATCGCCGCACGCTGCTCTTCTTCGAGTCGCCGTCGCGTCTGGCGGCGAGCCTCGTCGCGCTCGCCGAGGCGTTCGGAGCCGACCGGCCGGCGGCCGTCTGCCGAGAGCTCACGAAGCTCTTCGAGGAGGTGCGTCGGGGCCCGCTCGGCGAACTCGCGACGTGGGCCGAGGGTGGGGTGCGCGGCGAGATCGTGATCGTCGTCGGAGGTGCGCCCGAGCAGGAGTCGAACCCCGAGAACGCGCTCGAACGGGTGCTCGAGCTCGCGGCATCCGGAACCCGCTTGAAAGACGCCGCCGCCCTCGTCGCCGCCGAGAGCGGGCTCAGCACTCGCGATCTCTACGAGGCGGCGCTGCAAGCGCGCAAGCGCAGCTGAGCACGAGGTCGCTCACGCGCGCGCTCGCCAACGGTTCCGCCCTGTCGGAATCCGCGGCACAGGCGGAGAATGGCAGTATCCCCGCAGCGGTGGAGGTACGACATGACTCACGACGTGATCCACGATCCCGCTCGTGCCGTGCGATTCTCCGAGTACGGCGGACCCGAAGTGCTGGAGATCGTCGACGTGCCGATGCCGGAGACGGGCGACGAAGAGGTGCTCGTCGAAGTGTTCGCAACGGGGTTGAACCCCGTCGAGAGCGCGATCCGGCGCGGAGAACACTCCGAGCGCTGGCCGGTGAGCTTCCCGTCGTCGCAGGGCACGGACCTCGCGGGCATCGTCGTCGCGACCGGGCCCGGAGTCTCGGCGTTCTCCCGAGGCGACGAAGTCATGGGGTTCGTGGACCGCGGTGCGCACGCGAGCCACGTCGTCGTGCCCGAGCGCCAACTGCTGGCGAAGCCGCCCGAGCTGACCTGGGAGGTGGCCGGGTCGCTGTACGTGGCAGGCACGACCGCGTGGACCGCCGTGGAGAGTCTCGCGCTCGCGCCGTCGGACACGATCGTCGTCACCGCCGCGGCGGGCGGCGTCGGATGCCTCGCGGCGCAGTTCGCCCGCATGCGCGGCGCCACCGTGATCGGCACGTGCGCCGAGATGCGGTTCGACTTCCTCCGCCAGTTCGGAGTGCTGCCCGTGGCGTACGGCCCCGAACTCGCCGAGCGCCTGCGGCCGATGGCTCCCGGACCGATCACGGGATTCCTCGACTTCCTGGGCGGCGAGACCGAGGCGGCGCTCGCGCTCGGCGTGCCGCGATCGAGGGTCCTCACGGTGCTCGATTGGGACGCCGTGGAGGAGCAGGCCGCCGTGAAGCTGTACGCCGGCGACGTCGTCGCGCTCGGACGCGTCGCCGCGCTCGCCGCGGCCCGCCGGATCCGCCTGCCGATCGCCGACATCTTCCCGCTCGAATCGGTCGCCGACGCCTATCGGGCTCTCGATCGCCGCGAGGCTCCCGGCAAGATCGTGCTGGGGCTGCGCATCGTGGGCTATGCCGGGCAGCGCGTGCAGGAGCCGGCGGTCAAGGAACAGGACGTGACGCTCGGTGTGCCGACCCCGCACGAGCACCTCGATGTCGAGGAGGCGGTACCGCCCGCCATCGGCGACGGGAGCGTGCGGCGTCGGCGTCGTAACCGGAACGCCGGGCCATCCGCCCGCCCATAAGATTGGGGGATGGCCGACGGCTCCTCGTTTTACATCACCACGCCCATTTTCTATGTGAATGACGTGCCCCACATCGGGCACGCCTACACCGAGGTCGCTGCCGACGTGCTCGCACGCTGGCACCGCCAGGCGGGCGACGACACGTGGATGCTCACCGGTACCGACGAGCACGGTCAGAAGATCCTGCGCACGGCGACGGCCAACGGCGTGACCCCGAAGCAGTGGGCCGACAAGCTCGTCGACGAGGCGTGGAAGCCGTTGCTCGCGACCGTCGACATCGCCAACGACGACTTCATTCGCACGACGGACGCTCGGCACGAGGCGAACGTGCAGAAGTTCCTGCAGAAGCTCTACGACGACGGCCACATCTACACGGGCGAGTACGAGGGCTACTACTGCGTCGGCTGCGAGGAGTACAAGCAGCAGTCCGAGCTCGTTCCCGGTGCGGGGGAGTACGAGGGCCAGCTCGTCTGCGCCATCCACTCGAAGCCCGTCGAGCTCCTGCACGAGAAGAACTACTTCTTCCGCATGTCCGCGTTCGCCGACAAGCTGCTCGCGCTCTACGAGGAGCGCCCCGACTTCGTGCAGCCCGAGTCGGCGCGCAACGAAGCCGTGTCCTTCGTGAAGTCCGGGCTCGCCGACCTGTCCATCTCACGGTCCACCTTCGACTGGGGCGTGAAGGTGCCGTGGGACGAATCGCACGTCGTGTACGTGTGGTTCGACGCGCTGCTCAACTACATCACCGCGGTCGGCTACGGCCAAGACGATGAGGAGTTCGCGCGCCGCTGGCCCGCCCAACACCTCATCGGCAAAGACATCCTGCGCTTCCATGCCGTGATCTGGCCGGCCATGCTCATGGCTGCCGGCCTCGAGGTGCCGAAGGGCGTCTTCGGCCATGGCTGGCTGCTCGTCGGCGGCGAGAAGATGTCGAAGTCGAAGCTCACGGGCATCGCGCCCGAGCAGATCACCGAGACGTTCGGCTCCGACGCGTTCCGGTACTACTTCCTGCGCGCGATCGCGTTCGGGCAAGACGGTTCGTTCTCATGGGAAGACCTGGCGGCTCGGTACCAGGCCGAGCTCGCCAACGGATTCGGCAATCTCGCCTCGCGCGTCGTCGCCATGGTCACCCGCTACTGCGACGGGGTGGTGCCGGCCGCTGGCACGCCGACCGCCGCCGACATCGAGATCGCGGCGGTCGAACGCCGGGCGACGGATGCCTCGTGGGAGGCCATCGGGCGCCTCGCGATCCACGAGGCGATCGGCGCGGCGTGGGAGCTCGTCGACGCCCTCAACGGCTACCTCACGATCGAGGAACCGTGGACCCTCGCGAAAGACCCTGACCAGCGCGACCGCCTCGAGACGGTGCTCGCGACCGCGTATCACGGGCTCGGCACGCTCGCCGTGCTGCTCTCGCCGGTGCTGCCGGTGGCGACGGCGAAGCTCTGGACCGCGCTGGGCGCGCCCGGCTCCGTGCAGGAGCAGCGCATCGACCGCGCCCACGAGTGGACCACCGGCGAACGGGTGGCTCCTCTCGAGGCGCTCTTCCCGCGGGTCGAGGTGGCCGAGTGACGCGCCTCGGAGCGTCGCGCGCGTGACCCGACCGGCACCGGGGCCGGGCGAGGCGCCGCAGCATCTCCGCACCCGATCCGACGGCGGCCGGGCCGTCGAATACCCACCGGCACCCGAAGCGCTGCCGGTGGCCGTCTACGACAACCACACGCATCTGGAGATCGCCGACGGCGCACTGCCGCTCGACGTTCACGAGCACCTCGAGCGCGCGGCCTCCGTCGGCATCGCCGGCGCGGTGCAGGTCGGCACGGATGTCGCGACGAGTCGATGGTCGGCCGAGGTGGCCGGTCGGGAGCCCCGGCTCCTCGCGGCGGTCGCCCTGCATCCGAACGAGGCGCCGGAGCTCGAGCAGGCGGGCAGGCTCGACGACGCCCTCGCGGTGATCGACGAGCTCGCGGCGCGCCCGCGGGTGCGGGCGATCGGCGAGACCGGACTCGATTTCTTCCGCACCGGCGAAGGCGGGCGTGGCGCGCAGTTCCGCTCCTTCGAGGCGCACATCGACATCGCGAAGCGTCACGGGCTCGCGCTGCAGATCCACGATCGCGACGCCCACGACGACGTCGTGGCGACGCTCCGCCGCGTGGGCGCGCCCGAGCGCACCGTCTTCCACTGCTTCTCCGGCGGCGAGGAACTCGCGCGGCTCGCGGCAGAAGCGGGCTGGTACCTCTCGTTCGCGGGCAACGTCACGTTCAAGAACGCCGAGAACCTGCGCGAGGCACTCCGGGTCGCGCCGCGCGACCGCATCCTCGTCGAGACGGATGCCCCATATCTCACGCCCGTGCCGCTCCGCGGTCGCCCGAACGCGCCGTATCTCGTGCCGCACACCGTGCGTTTCATGGCAGAGGTGCTCGCTGCTCCGCTCGACGAGTTCTGCGCGCAACTCGCGTCGAACACGGTCGCCGTGTACGGCTCGTGGCAAGATGAGCCCGTGATCGCGGCGGCAGAACCGGGCGCAGAGGCGTGAACGCGCATCGGCATGAGGCCGAGGGCGTCGAGGTCTCGCCGCGCCTGCTCGGCCCCGCCGAGATTCGCGACCTCGCCGAGCTGCTCGACGTCACGCCGACGAAGAAGCTCGGCCAGAACTTCGTGCACGACGCCAACACCGTGCGGCGCATCGTGCAGACCGCCGGAGTGCGGTCCGGTGAGACGGTACTCGAGATCGGCCCCGGGCTCGGTTCGCTGACGCTCGGCCTGCTCGAGGCCGGGGCGACCGTCATCGCGGTCGAGATCGACAAGCGGCTCGCGGCCCAGTTGCCGCACACCGCCGACATCATGCAACCGGGCACCTCGCTGACCGTCGTGACCGAAGACGCCATGCGCGTGACCGAGCTGCCCGGTGCACCGGTGCGACTCGTCGCGAACCTGCCGTACAACATCTCGGTGCCCGTGCTGCTGCACCTGCTCGAGCACTTCGATTCCCTGCAGTCGGGCATCGTCATGGTGCAGGCCGAGGTGGGGTATCGGCTCGCCGCCGAACCCGGCTCGAAGGTCTACGGCGCCCCGAGCGTCAAGGCGGCCTGGTACGGGCGGTGGCGCACCGCGGGCCAGGTCTCGCGCATGGTGTTCTGGCCGGTGCCGAACGTCGACTCGGTGCTCGTCGGCTTCGAGCGAGCGGATGCCCCGGGCACCGAGGCCGAACGCCTCGCCACGTTCGCCCTCGTCGATGCGGCGTTCCAGCAGCGGCGCAAGATGCTGCGGCAGTCGTTGTCGAGCGTGCTGGGCACCTCCGGGCGGGCGACGGCCGTGCTCGAGGCGGCCGCGGTCGACCCGCAGGAGCGCGGTGAGCAGCTCACGATGGCGGACTTCCTCCGCATCGCCCGCGCGGCCCCACCACCCGTCGGTTAGCGTGGACTCATGACGATCGCGGCGACCGACGAGGCAGTGCACGTTCGGGCGCCCGGCAAGATCAACCTGTTCATGCGCGTCGGAGCGGTGCAGGCCGACGGGTATCACGACGTCGCGACCGCGTACCAGGCCGTCTCGCTCTACGAAGACGTGCGTGCGTGGCCCGCTGACGAGTTCAGCGTCTCGTTCGGCGGTACCGTCGACACCTCCGCCCTGCCGACCGACCGCTCGAACCTCGCCATCAAGGCGGCGAGGCTCCTCGCCCGCACCGCCGGCGTGCCGGGGGGCGTGCAGCTCGAGATCGACAAGCACGTGCCGATCGCGGGTGGCATGGGCGGCGGTTCGGCCGACGCTGCGGCCACCCTCGTCGCCTGTGATGCCCTCTGGGGCACGGCGCTTCCGAAAGAAGAGCTCCTCGCGCTCGCGGCCAAGCTGGGCGCCGACGTGCCGTTCGCGCTGTCCGGCGGCACGGCGATCGGCACCGGCCGCGGCGACCGGCTGAGTCCGGCGCTCGCGACGGGCTCGTTCCACTGGGTGCTGGCTGTGGCCGAGTTCGGCCTGTCGACCCCGGCGGTCTACCACGAGCTCGATCGCCAGCGTGAATCCCGCCTGAGCCTCGTGCCCGACGGCACCGCGCCGGTCGTCGACACCGCAGTGCTGCAGGCGCTTCGCGCCGGCGACGCGCGGCGGCTGGCGGAATCCCTGCACAACGACCTGCAGGCTGCCGCGCTGAGCCTCGCCCCCGGACTCGGCGGCATTCTCGACCTCGGCCGAGCGCACGGCGCGCTCGCCGGACTCGTCTCGGGTTCGGGTCCGACCGTCGCCTTCCTCGTCGACGACACCGACTCGGCGCTCGAGCTGCAGGTGGCGCTGTCGGCCGCTCGGCTGCACGCCGTGCACGTGCACGGCCCGGTGCACGGCGCTCGCGTCATCTCGGGCTGACGCGGGGGCAGCCTGCGCTCGACCGTCGACCATGCGGTTGACCGGCCCACCGGTGCCGGAGCCTAGCCTCGAGTTCTGGCGCGGCGTCGCAGGGTCGGATCGACCAGCCACGGGACGGCGAAGGCGGCGTTGGGTCCGTAGACATCGGTTCCGGGCGGCACGATCTCGTCGATGCGATCGAGTACTTCGTCGTCGAGGGCGACCGCGGCGGCGGCGATCAGCGATTCGAGCTGCGGCATGGTGCGCGGCCCGATGATGACGGAGGTCACCGCGCGGTGGCTGAGCGGGAACGCGACTGCCAATGCGGGCAGCGAGACGCCGAACTCTTCGGCGATCGGGATCAGCTGTTCGACCACGTCGAGCTTGCGTGCGGTGACCGGGTCGCCGGGGTCGAACCAGGCCGGGCGCAGCGCGACCCGGCCCTCGGGCGCCGGGGTGCCCATGCCGCGTCGGTAGCGTCCGGTGAGGAAGCCGAACGCGAGTGGGCTCCAGGTGAGCACTCCCATTCCCCAGCGCTCGGCGACGGGCAGCACGTCGCGCTCGATGCCGCGCGCCAGGAGGTTGTAGGGCGGCTGCTCGGTGCGGAATCGCATCAGGCCGCGTGACTCGGCGACCCGATGCGCGTCGACGATCTCGTGGGCGGGGAACGTGGAGCAGCCGAAGGCGCGGATTTTTCCGAGGTGGACGAGGTCGGTGAGCACGCCGAGCGTCTCCTCGATGTCGGTCTCGAAATCGGGGCGGTGCACCTGGTAGAGGTCGAGGTAGTCGGTACCGAGACGGGTCAGGGTCGCGTCGACCGCGCGAAGCAGGTGGCGGCGGGAGTTGCCGCTGCGATTGCGCCCCTCCTCGAGCGCGAAGTGACCCTTGCTCGCGAGGATCACGTCGTCGCGTCGACCGCGGAGCGCCTCGCCGACGATGATCTCGGATTCGCCGGCCGAGTACATGTCGGCGGTGTCGACGAAGTTGATCCCGCGGTCGAGCGCGGCATGGATGATCCGAACGCAGTCGTCGTGATCGGTGTTGCCGGCCGCCCCGAACATCATGGTGCCGAGCGCGAAGCGCGATACCGTCATCCCGGTTCTGCCGAGGGGGGCGTATTCGAGGCCGGGCGCGGTCGTCTCCGTGGTGCTCATGCGAGGACGATATCTCCGCAAGGAACATTGCGCAAATATGCTTGCGAAAACTCGATAGACTCGAGCAATGCAGGAAAGTGCGCCAGACGATGTGCGGACCATCGACGAGGTGCGGGCGCTCGCAGCACTCGCTCACCCCGTTCGGGCGCGACTCATGGACGCACTGGCGATCGACGGAGAGTCGACCACGGGCGCGCTCGCCAGTGCGCTCGGCGTGGCGACCGGCAGCGTCTCGCACCATCTGAAGACGCTCGTCGACGCCGGGCTCGTCGCCCGTGCTCCACAGGATCCGTCCGATCTCCGCGAGCGCCGCTGGAAGCTCGTGACGCGCGGGATGCGCTGGTCCGCCGGTCAGTTCCGCGACCGGCCGGCCGCCGAAGCCGCAGCGGCATCGGCGGACGCCGTCATGCTCGAGCGGCAGTTCGACCGGGCGCGTGCCTTCCAGGAGTCCGCGGAGCCGCCGTGGGACGACGTCGCGGTTTCGGGGCACTACTGGCTCAGGCTGAACCCCGAAGAGCTCGCGCAGCTCGGTCGGCAGCTCGACGAGCTCTTCCTGGCCTGGCGGCGGCGTGAGATTCCCGACGATGACACGGATCGTCGCTCCGTGCACGGCTTCGCACGCGTGTTCCCCTCGCGACCCTGACCGACCGCAGGGAGCGCGGAGACACGGCGACTAGGCTCGGAGGGAAATGGCACACCTCCTCGGCGCCGAGCGCCTGCACCTCGAATTCCCGACGCGCGTCGTCTTCGACGAGGTCACCCTCGGCATCGACGAGGGCGACCGCATCGGCGTCGTCGGACGCAACGGCGACGGCAAGTCGACGCTCCTGAAGCTCCTCGACGGTCGGCTCTCACCCGATGGCGGCCGTGTGACGCATCGTCGGGGCATCCGCATCGGCACGCTCGACCAGGCCGACGTCGTCGACCCCGGCAAGACCGTCGCGGAGTTCGTCGTCGGCGGAATCGAAGAGCACGTGTGGGCGGGCGATGCCAAGGTGCGCGACGTCATCGCGGGCCTCCTCGGCGACGTGCCGTGGCACGGGCAGATCGCGAACCTCTCGGGCGGGCAGCGTCGTCGCGTCGGACTCGCCTCGCTGCTCGTCGGCGACTGGGACGTGGTCTTCCTCGACGAACCGACCAACCACCTCGACGTCGAGGGCATCGCCTGGCTCGCCGGGCACCTGAAGCGGCGCTGGCCGTCGGATTCGGGCGCACTCGTCGTGGTGACCCACGACCGGTGGTTCCTCGACGAGGTGTGCACGAACACCTGGGAGGTGCACGACGGCATCGTCGAGCCCTTCGAGGGCGGCTACGCGGCCTACGTGCTGCAGCGGGTCGAGCGCGATCGCTCGGCCGCGGCATCCGAGGCCAAACGCCAGAACCTCATGCGCAAGGAGCTCGCGTGGCTGCGCCGCGGCGCACCGGCCCGCACCTCGAAGCCGAAGTTCCGCATCGACGCCGCCAACGAGCTCATCGAGAACGAGCCACCGGTGCGCAACAAGGTGGAGCTCGACCGTCTCGCAGTCTCGCGCCTCGGCAAAGACGTCGTCGACCTCCTCGACGTCACCGTCGCCTACCCGTCGCGCGAGAGCGGGCAGACGACGGATGCCGGGCCGGCCACGCACACGGTGCTGCGCGACATCGAGTGGCGCATCGCGCCCGGTGAGCGCACCGGGATCCTCGGCGTGAACGGCGCCGGCAAGTCGACGCTGCTCGGGCTCGTGACCGGCGCGGTGCAGCCGACGAGCGGACGGGTGAAGCGCGGCAAGACGGTGCGCATCGCCACGCTCAGCCAGGAGCTGAACGAGCTCACCGAGTGGGCGGACTCGCGCGTCTCCGCGGTCGTCGCCGAGCAGCGCACGAGCTACCAGGTGGGCGACAAGGAGATGACGCCGGGCCAGTTGCTCGAGCGGCTCGGCTTCACCACCGCGCAGCTGTCGACGCCGGTCAAGAACCTGTCGGGTGGCCAGAAGCGGCGACTGCAGCTCCTGCTCATCCTGCTGCAGGAGCCCAACGTGCTGATCCTCGACGAGCCGACGAACGACCTCGACACCGACATGCTCGCCGCGATCGAAGACCTGCTCGACTCGTGGCCCGGCACCCTGCTCGTCGTCTCCCACGACCGCTACCTCATCGAGCGCGTCACCGATCGACAGTTCGCGATCCTCGACGGGCACTTGCGCGACCTGCCCCGCGGCGTCGAGCAGTACCTCGAACTGCGCAAGGCGGGGGATGCCGCGGCAGCGGCCGTGCCCCCGGCAGGTGGCTCCGGCACGACCACCAAGCCGGCGGGCAGCGCTCCCGCCATCGCAGCGCTCGCCGGCGCCGACCGCCGCAACGCCGAGAAGGAGCTGGGCTCGATCGACCGCAAGCTCGAGAAGCTCGCGGTGCAGATCGCCGAACAGCACGAGAAGCTCGCCGTGCACGACCAGGGCGACTACGTCGGCCTGACGTCGCTCGGCGACCGGTTGCGCGAGCTCGAGGCATCCGTCGCCGACCTCGAGACCCGCTGGCTCGAAGTTTCCGAGTCGCTCGAGGTGTGACGTCGCAGAAGCTGTGACGCACTGTGACCCGGTTGGCGATCGGGTAAAGAATCTTCGCCTAGCGTGGTGATGCACCCGCGATCGCGGCATCGAAGCCCCCACCGTTCACCAACCGTGGCGGAGCCATGCCTGCTCCACGCCATCCGCACCTGGTCGCGAGTGCCGACAGCGAAAGGGAATCACCATGTCACGTCTGCACTCGTCACGCCCGACGAAGCTCATCGCCGCACTCGCCGCAGTGCCGCTCGTCTTCACCCTCGCCGCGTGCGCGGCACCCGCCGCGGGTGAGGGGTCCGGGGCCTCGAACGAGGTCATCACGATCGGCGTCGTCGGCAAGGCCGACCCGCAGTGGCCGGCCTTCGAAGAGGCCGCGGCCGACGAGGGCATCGAGATCGAGATCGTCGACTTCTCCGACTACGCGCAGCCGAACCCGGCGACGACCGAGGGTGAGCTCGACCTCAACCAGTTCCAGCACATCGTCTACCTCGCCGACTACAACGTCTCGAGCGGTGAGGACCTCGCGCCGATCGGCTCGACCGCGATCTACCCGCTCGGGCTCTACTCGACGAAGTACGACTCGGTGAAGGACATCCCCAAGGGCGAGACCGTCGCGGTGCCGAACGATGCCTCGAACCAGGCACGTGCGTTGCTCGTACTGCAGTCGGCCGGACTCATCGAACTGAAGAGCGGCGGCACGATCTTCTCCGACCTCGCCGACATCGACGAGGCGAAGTCGAAGGTCGCGGTCACCGCACTGGAGGCCTCGCTCACGCCGACCTCGCTGCCCGACCTCGCCGCGGCGGTCATCAACAACGACTTCGTTCAGGACGCCGGTCTCACCTTCGAGGACGCGATCGCGCAGGACGACCCGAGCGACCCGAACGCGCTGCCCTACGTCAACATCTTCGCCGCACGCGCCGAAGATGCGGACAACGAGACCTACTTGAAGCTCGTGGAGATCTTCCAGACCGACCCCGAGGTGCAGGCAGGCCTCCTCGAGGCCTCGGGGAACACCGCTGTCGCGGTGACGACCCCGGTCGCAGACCTCGAGAAGTCGCTCGCCAAGGTCGAGGCCGACACCAAGGCCGCCAAGGGCTGATCGCCCGCGCGCGATCGATGATCCGCGGCCACGGGCGGCGAGCACCGGACTCGGTGTTCGCCGCCCGGTTCGGCGTCGCCGACGTTCGGCTTCGCCGAACTCGGCGTTGAGAGGAGAGCACCATGGCGCTCGTCGCCCTGCGAAACGTCACCAAGACCTACCCGGCATCCGAGCGCGGCGCCGCACCCGTCGTCGCGATCGACGACGTCAGCCTCGAGGTCGAGTCCGGTGACGTCTTCGGCATCATCGGCTATTCGGGAGCCGGCAAGTCCACGCTCGTGCGGCTCGTGAACGCCCTGGAACCCGCGACCTCCGGCTCGATCGAGGTCGACGGCCACGAGATCACGACCATGCCCGAGCGCGAGCTCCGCGGCATCCGCCTCGGCATCGGCATGATCTTCCAGCAGTTCAACCTCTTCAACTCGAAGACGGTGTGGGCGAACATCGCCTACCCCCTCACGGTCGCCGGCGCATCGAAGCAGGAGATCTCGGCGCGCGTCGCCGAGCTGCTCGAGTTCGTCGGACTCACCGACAAGGCGAAGAACTACCCCGACCAGCTCTCGGGCGGGCAGAAGCAGCGGGTCGGCATCGCCCGGGCGCTCGCCACCTCGCCCCGGCTGCTGCTCGCCGATGAGGCGACGAGCGCGCTCGACCCCGAGACGACGCAGGAGGTGCTCGAACTGCTGAAGCGCATCAATCGCGAGTTCGGCGTCACCATCATCGTCATCACGCACGAGATGGACGTGATCCAGTCGATCGCGACGAAGGTCGCCGTCATGGACGGTGGCCGCGTCATCGAGGCCGGCGGCGTGTTCGACGTGTTCTCGAACCCGCGGAACCCGTCGTCGCAGCGCTTCGTGGCGACCGTCGTGAAGGGCATCCCCTCGCCCGCCGAGCTCGCCGTGCTGCGCGAGCGGCACGAGGGACGGATCGTCACGATCTCGTTCCGCGACGGCGATGCATCGCAAGCCGCGGTCTTCGTCGCGCTCGCGACGGCCGGCGTCGAGTTCGAACTCGTCTACGGCGGCATCAACGACATTCAGGGGCGCGCATTCGGGCACCTCACCCTTGCGATCAGGGGCACGGATGTCGCGATCGACGCTGTCCTCGCAGAGATCTCCTCGCGCGTCGACGTGACGGAGGTGTCGTGATGGATCGCCTCTACGAACTGCAGGGCGAGTTCTGGGTCGCCGCCGTCGAGACGCTGTACATGGTGGGCCTCACGCTGCTCATCGGTGGTCTGATCGGCCTCCTGCTCGGCACCGTGCTGTACACGACCAGGCCGGGGAGCCTGCTCTCGAACCGCACCGTCTACAACGTCGTGAACGTCGTCATCAACTTCTTCCGGCCGATCCCGTTCATCATCTTCATCGCAGCGGTGCAGCCGCTCTCACGGCTCGTGATCGGCACGGGCATCGGCAACGATGCCCTCGTCTTCGCGCTGTCGATCGCCGCATCCTTCGCGATCGCCCGCATCGTCGAGCAGAACCTGCTCACGGTCTCGCCCGGCGTGATCGAGGCGGCGCGGGCGATGGGCGCAGGGCCCATCCGCATCCTCCGTACCGTCGTTCTTCCCGAGGCGCTCGGGCCGCTCATCCTCGGCTACACCTTCGTCCTCGTCGCGATCGTGGACATGACCGCTGTGGCCGGACTCATCGGCGGCGGCGGTCTCGGCAACTTCGCGCAGGTGTACGGATACCGTCAGTTCGAGCCCGTCATCACGTGGGCCGCCGTGCTGCTCATCGTCGTGTTCGTACAGGGCGCGCAGTTCTTGGGCAACTGGCTCGCGCGCAGGGTGCTTCGGCGGTAGGGGCTGCTCCACGGCGCCGTCGTCGCACCTATCGATCCGACGCCAGGTGCACGACGGTGTCGACGTCGTTCAGCTCGCCCAGGTCATGGGTGACCACGACCACGGCGGCGCCTGCCGTCGTCGCCGCTGCGAGAGCGGCATTGGCGCCCACGACGGAGGCCTCATCGAGGGCGGACATCGGCTCGTCGAGTAGGAGCAGCGGGGCGCGCCGGGCGAGGCCCTGCGCGAGCAGCGCACGTTGGCGCTGGCCGCCCGACAGGGCCCCGACGGGTCGGCGTCTCAAATCCGAGAGCCCCACGGTCTCGAGGCTCTCATCGACGATCGAGCGATCGTGCTGCGACAAGCGGCGCCAGAACCCTGCGCGACGCCAGCGGCCCATCGCGACGAGCTCGCCGACGGTGAGTGGTAACGGGCCGGAGAGCGGACTGTCCTGCGGCACGAGCGCCACGTCGCCGGGGAACGCGTGCTCCACCTGGCCGGCGCGCGGCCGGATGAGCCCGGCGAGGACCCCGATGAGCGTCGACTTGCCGGATCCGTTCGGCCCCACGATGGCCGTGACCTGACCCGCGTGGGCGGTGAGGTCGATGCCGCGGAGCACCGGATGCCCCTCCAGATCCACCTCCACGCCGGTCGCGCGCACCACGACCGCATCGGTGGCGGAGGGCGTGCGGGGGATCTGCTCGGGGCGCTGGTGTGACGACACGCCCCGACTGTAGCAAATGATTATCATTCTCATTTAATGCTACGGTCATCGATCGTGACCTTCCTGACCGACCCCTTCACCACGGCCTTCATGTTGCGCGCCCTCACCGGCGGCGTCCTCGTGGCGGTGCTGTGCGCGCTCGTCGGCACCTGGGTGGTGACGCGGGGCATGGCATTCCTGGGGGAGGCGATGGCACACGGCGTGCTGCCCGGCGTGGCCGTCGCGACCCTCGTCGGCTTCCCTCCGCTCGCGGGTGCCGCCGCCAGTGCCGCCCTGATGTCGGTCGGGGTCAGCCTGGTGCAACGCCGTTGGCGGCTCTCCGCCGACACCAGCATCGGCCTGCTCTTCGTCGCGAGCCTCGCACTCGGCGTCGTGATCATCTCGAGCACGCGGAGCTTCGCGACGGACGCGACCGCGATCCTGTTCGGCGACATCCTCGCCGTCCAGGCGGGACAGCTCGTCATGCTCGCCTGCGCCACCGCACTCACCGCCATCCTCGCGTTCGCATGGCATCGGGCGTTCGTCGCCCTCGCCGTCGACCCGCGGCAGGCGCAACTGCTGCATCTCCGGCCGCGCCTCGCGCAGGCCCTGCTCATCGGCCTCGTCGCCCTCGCCGTCGTGTCGGCGTACCAGGCGGTCGGCTCACTGCTCGTGCTCGGCATGCTGCTCGGCCCGGCGGTCGCGGCCGCGCGTTGGACCCGGCGCATCCCGACGACCATGGCACTCGCCGCGGCCATCGGGTCGGTGGCCGTCTGGGCCGGGCTGCTGATCTCCTGGCACGGCGCCACGGCAGCGGGCGCCACGATCGCCCTCGTCGCGGTCGCTGCCGCTCCGCTCTCGGCCGCCGTGCGCGCGGGCGCGGACTCGATCGCGAACCGCCGGTCCCGGTCGGCGGCGCAGCCGCCATCTCCCTCGCCGACGTCGCCGGCCCCGGCGCACGCACCGATCCCCGTTTCCGCAACCACCGACTGAAAGGCACCCGTGCTCCGCCGCTCCTCCTCATCCCTCCTCGCCATCGCGACGGTGGTCGCACTCGCCGCCTGCGCCCAGGCGACCGGTGACGGTGTCACCGCACCCTCGGATGCCACCGCGCTCGGTGATGGTCACGGCCGTATCGCCGGCGCACAGGAGCTCGCCGAACCGCAACTGCACCTGCTCACCGTCGACGAGCGCGGAGCGGTGAGCCACCTCGACCTGCTCGACGAATCCGTCGATGAACTCGGCGACCTCGACGCGGTCGGCGACCTGGTCACCGACGGGCGCTACGGGTACGCGGTGCGGCCGGACGCCGGCGCGGTGACGGTCATCGACAGCGGCGTCTGGACGTGGAGCCACGTCGACCACTTCCACTACTACCGCGCCGAAGCGTCTGTTCTGGGCGATGTCGCCGGAGGCGGACGCGCGACGGTGTCGGCGAACGACGCCGGCGCCGGGCTCTTCTTCCCGGAGTCGGGCGAAGCCGTGCTCCTCGCCGCCGAGACACTCGGAGACGGCTCCATCGACGAACGTTTCCGCATCGACGTCACCCCCCACGATGGGCTCATCGTGCCGATCGGCGAACGCGCCCTCGTCACCGAGCCGGGCGCTGACGGCATCACCTCGCGGCTGCGGGCGCTCGACCGCACGGGCGCCCCCCTCGGCGCGGCCGATTGCACCGAGGCTCGTGGCACGATCACGACCGTCGTCGGTGTGGTCGTCGGATGCCGGGACGGCGCGTTGCTCGCGACGATCGACGAGAACGGTGCCATCGCGTTCGAGCACATCCCGTATCCCACCGGAACGAGCGCGCAGCCGGCGCAGGAGTTCCGCGCCCGTGAGGGACGCCCGACCGTCGCCGCCGTCGGTGGCGCATCGGCGATCTGGCTGCTCGACACGCGCGAACGCGCGTGGGGCCTCCTCGATGCGGGCGAGCCGATCGTGCAGGCGACAGCCGTCGACGACGCCGAGCAGCACGTGCTGGCCCTCACGCACGACGGACGCGTGCTCGTGCTCTCGGGAGATACCGGCGAGCGGCTCGCCACGACCGGTCCGCTCGTCACCGCCTCGACGGCGGACCCGCTTGCGACGGGAGTCGAGCTCATCGCCGACCAGCACCGCGCCTACCTCAATGCGCCCACGGAGCATCGACTGTTCGAGATCGACTTCGCCGACGGCGCCCGCGTCGCCCGCACGTTCGAGACGCCGGGCGAACCCCGGTTCCTCGTGGAGACGGGCCGATGATCCGCCGCGTCCCTCGATCCCGGCGCACGCTGCGCGCGGCAGCCGTCCTCATCGCCGGCACGCTCTCCGTCATTCCGCTGGCTGCATGCAGTGCGCCCGGTTCCGATCGGCCGCTCGTGGCGGTGACGACGAACATCCTCGGCGATGTCGTCGGCGAGCTGGTCGGGGACGAGGCCGAGGTGCTCACGATGATGCCTCCCGGGGCCGACCCGCACTCCTTCGAGATCTCCGCCCGCACCGCAGCGGAGCTTCGACGTGCGGAGCTCATCGTCGCCAACGGACTCGGGCTCGAAGAGGGCCTGATCGCGCACGTCGACGCGGCCGAGTCCGACGGAGTTCCCGCATTCCTGGCGGGGCACCACCTCGACGTGCTGGAGTACGCCGACGGGGATTCCGCCGGTCAGCCCGACTCCCACTTCTGGACCGATCCGGCCCGCATGATCGACGTCGTCACCGCGCTCGGCGACCGTCTCGCCGAGATCGAGGGTGTCGATGCCGACGTGATCGCGGCGAAGACCGACGCGTACCTCGCCGAGCTCCGCGCGCTCGACGCCGACATGACCGAGACGTTCGCCGGGATCCCGGCCGAACGGCGCGCGCTCGTCACGAACCACCACGTCTTCGGCTACCTCGCCGACCGATTCGATTTCCGCGTGATCGGGGCGGTCATCCCGAGCGGCACGACCCTCGCTGCACCGAGCGCGAGCGACCTGCGCGACCTCGTCGCCGCTATCGACGGGGCCGGCGTCACCACCATCTTCGCGGAGTCCTCCCAACCGGACCGTCTCGTGCAAGTGCTCGCCGATGAGGCGGGCCGCGAGGTCGACGTGGTCGAGCTCGTCACCGAGTCGCTCACGGGGCCGGACGGCGCCGCACCCACCTACCTCGACTTGATGCGCGGCAACACCGAGCGCATCGCCACCGGGCTCTCCACGTGAGCGCCCCCAACCCAAGAAGGAATCCCATGAAGGTTCTGCCCGCAGCCCGCGTCGCGCTCATCGCGCCGCTCGCCGCAGCCCTCGTGCTCACCGGATGCGCCTCGAACGCATCCGGCGAAGCAGGAGCACCCGACGCCGCAGCCGCGTCGACCACCCCCGAACCGCGCGTCGCGGTCACGTACGAGGGCGGCGTGCTCGTGCTCGACGGCACCTCGCTCGAGGTCGAGGGCGAGTTCGACGCCGAGAGCTTCACGCGGCTCAACCCCGCCGGTGACGGCCGTCACCTCTTCCTCACGACCTCGAAGGGATTCCAGCTGCTCGACGCCGGCACCTGGACGGATGCCTCGGGCGAGGCCCGGACCACCGAGCCCGAGCTGACCGAGCTGGTCGTCGAGGCCGGAGCCGCCGGTCACGTCGTGCGCCACGGCGGGCGCACGGTGCTCTACGACGACGCCACGAGCGACACGACGATCTTCGACTCCGCCGACCTCCTCGAGGCCGAGGAGACACTCCCCGAGGGAGACGTCGTGCCGGGCATCGAGGCGCACCACGGCGTCTCCGTCGTGCTCGAGGACGGCACCCTGCTCACCACGGTGGGCAACGCCGACGGCCGCACGGGCATCCGCGTGGTCGACGACCACGGCCACGAGGTCGCGACGAGCGATGCGTGCCCTGGCGTGCACGGCGAGGGCACCCTCGCCGATGAGGTCGTCGTCTTCGGCTGCGACGATGGCGTGCTCGTCTACGACGACGGCGAGATCGTGAAGCTCGACGCGCCCGATGCCTACGGCCGCACCGGCAACGCCTACGTCAGCGAGGCCGGCCCGATCATGGTCGGCGACTACAAGAACGATCCCGACGCCGAGGGCTACCTCCTGCAGAGCGTCGTGCTCGTCGACACCGAGGCGCGCACCCACGAGGTCGTCACGCTGCCCGAGGGCGTCGAGTACACCTGGCGCGGAATCGCCCGTGGCCCCGACGACGAGGCGCTCATCCTCTCAGCCGATGGATCGCTCAACGTCCTCGACCCGGCGACCGGTGAGATCACCGATTCCTGGGAGGTCATCGCCCCATGGGAGAGCCCGGCGGAGTGGCAGGAGCCGCATCCGGCGATCGTCGTGGTGGGCCAGGTCGCGTACGTCACCGAGCCGGCGGCGAACGCCATCCACGCGATCGACGTGACGACCGGCGAGATCATCGCGTCGGCCGAGCTCGAACACGCGCCGAACGAGATCGCCGTCGCGACCGGAGACTAGCGGCGCCGTGCGCCCGACCCCGATCGCCGGGTCGGGCGCACGACCGGGGTCGCGTCTCAGTCGAAGCCGAGGCTGAGCTTGCGCAGCAGCCCGGCGAGCCGTTTCTGCTCCGCTGCGGGCAGGCTGCCGAGAAGCTCCGCCTCGGCGTCGACCAGTCGCGTGATCGCCGCGTCGACCCTGGTGAGCCCGGCCGGCGTCATCTCGACGAGGATGCCCCGCCCGTCGTTGGGGTCGGTCTGTCGGTGCACGAGACCGCGCTCCACCAGCCGGTCGATGCGGTTCGTCATGGTGCCGCTCGAGACGAGCGTCTGCTGCAGCAGCTGCTTCGGCGAGAGGCGATACGGCGAGCCGGCCCGGCGCAACGCCGAGAGCACGTCGAACTCCGAGGACTCCAGCTCGGAGCGCGTGAACGCCTGCCGCCGGGCCCGGTCGAGGTGCTTCGAGAGTCTCGCGACGCGCGAGAGCACCTGCAGCGGCGAGAAGTCGAGGTCGGGGCGCTCGCGTTCCCAGTCGTCGACGATCCGGTCGACCTCGTCAGCATCCGTCATCCAGTCATTATCGCGTGGCGGATGCCTCCGAGACTCGCTCGATGCCACGAACTGCCCTCCGGCTCATGGCAGACTGGAGGTCGCAGACGGGCGTCGGCCCCGAGCGATCCGCCATAGTGTAACGGCAGCACGGCAGCCTTTGGAGCTGTTCGGTCCAGGTTCGAATCCTGGTGGCGGAGCCGGAACGGCCACCCACGCACCCGACAGACTGCATCGATAGGAAGACGCGCGCATGACCGACCAGAACCTCGCCATCATCGTTCTCGCCGCCGGCCAGGGCACGCGCATGAGATCAGCGGTGCCGAAGCTGCTGCATCCGCTCGCCGGCGCCCCGATCGTCGCACACGTGCTCGCGACCGCACGCGCGCTCGACGCGACCCACATCGTCGCGGTCGTGCGCCACGAGCGCGACCTCGTCGCCGCGGTGGTCGAGGCGGAGCTGCCCGGCACGATCATCGTCGACCAAGACGAGGTGCCGGGCACCGGCCGCGCCGTCGAGCAGGCGCTCGCAGCGCTGCCCGCCGACTTCGACGGTGAGGTGCTCGTGCTGAACGGCGACGTGCCGCTCCTCAACGCCGACACCCTCGCCGCCTTCCTCAGCCAGCACCGTGCCGATGCCGTGGCGGCATCCGTGCTCTCGGCGCTCTACGACGACCCGAGCGGCTACGGTCGCGTGGTGCGCAACGCCGCCGGGCTCTTCGACCGCATCGTCGAGCAGAAGGACGCGAGCGACGACGAGCGCGCGATCGCCGAGATCAACGCCGGCATCTACGCCTTCGGCGCGGCGGCGCTCCGCGACCAGCTCGCGAACCTCACGACCGACAACGCGCAGGGCGAGAAGTACCTCACCGACGTGATCGGCCTGCTCCGCGCCGCCGGCTCAGAGGTCGAGGCGGTGCCCGTCTCCGAGCCCTGGCTCGTGGCCGGCATCAACGACCGCGCCCAGCTCTCCGAGACCGCTGCGCGCCTGAACGCCCTCATCGTGCGCGGCTGGCAGTTGAACGGCGTCACGATCGAAGACCCCGCGACGACGTGGATCGACCTCGCGGTGCGCATCGAACCCGACGTGACGATCCGACCCGGCACGCAGCTCAAGGGTGCGACCGCGATCGCCACCGGCGCGATCGTCGGCCCCGACACGACGCTCGTCGACTGCGAGATCGGCGAGAACGCCGAGGTGAAGCGCACGGATGCCACGCTGGCCGTCATCGACGCCGGGGCCTCCGTCGGCCCGTTCTCCTACCTTCGCCCGGGCACGGTGCTCGGCGCCGACGGCAAGATCGGCGCCTTCGTCGAGACGAAGAACGCGAACATCGGCGCGGGCAGCAAGGTACCGCACCTCTCGTACATCGGCGACACGACGGTCGGCGAGCAGTCGAACATCGGCGCCGGCTCCATCACCGCGAACTACGACGGGGTGAACAAGCACCGCACCGAGATCGGCTCGCACGTGCGAACCGGGTCGCACGGGGTGTTCGTCGCGCCCGTTAGGATTGCTGACGGGGTCTACACGGGCGCCGGCACCGTCGTCCGCAAAGACGTTCCGGCGGGCGCGCTCGCCGTGAATGTGGCCCCGCAACGCAACATCGAGGGATGGGTCCAGACGCACCGAGCCGGCACCGCGGCTGCTGACGCAGCTGGGGCCGCCGCAGAGGCATCCGGCCCCGCCGCCGACTGACGCACCGGCCGAGGCGGGTGGAGAGGACAGAAATGTCGGGAATCGAAACCACCGGATCCAAACGCCTCGTATTGGTGTCGGGTCGCGCGCATCCCTCGCTCGCGATCGAGATCGCCGAAGAGCTCGGCGCGGAGCTCGTGCCCACCGACGCGCGCACGTTCGCCAACGGTGAGATCTACGCCCGCTACGACGAGAGCGTGCGTGGTTCCGATGCCTTCGTCATCCAGTCGCACACCTCGCCGATCAACGAGTGGCTCATGGAGCAGCTCATCATGATCGACGCGCTGAAGCGTGCGTCGGCCAAGCGCATCACCGTCGTGGCGCCGTTCTACCCGTATGCCAGGCAAGACAAGAAGGGCCGCGGCCGCGAGCCCATCTCTGCGCGCCTCGTCGCCGACCTCTTCAAGGCCGCCGGCGCGGACCGCATCATGTCCATCGACCTGCACGCCGCACAGATTCAAGGGTTCTTCGACGGCCCCGTCGACCACCTCTTCGCCATGCCGGTGCTGCTCGAGTACTTCAAGGAGAAGCTCGACCCCACCACGCTCGCCGTGGTCTCGCCCGACATGGGCCGGGTGCGCGTCGCCGACATCTGGAGCGACAAGCTCGGCGCGCCGCTCGCGATCATCCACAAGCGGCGCGACCCGCTCGTGCCGAACCAGGTCTCGGTGCACGAGATCGTCGGTGACGTGAACGGCCGCGTCTGCCTCCTCGTCGACGACCTCATCGACACCGGTCGCACGATCGTGAAGGCGGCGGAGGCACTGAAGGCCAACGGTGCGATCGGCGTCGTCGTCGCCGCGACGCACGCGGTGTTCTCCAACCCCGCCACCGAGATCCTGCAGAGCGAGTTCATCGACCGGGTCGTCGTCACCGACACCCTGCCGATCCCCGAAGAGAAGCGATGGGACCGCCTGACGGTGCTGCCGATCGCGCCACTGCTGGCCCGCGCCATCCACGAGGTGTTCGAAGACGGCTCGGTCACGAGCATGTTCGACGGCGCGGCGTAGGCCGGCCGACACCATGGCGATCACCACGCCTCGTCCCTGGCTCTCGAGCTACGCCGAGGGCGTGCCGAACGACCTGCCCGCCGAGACGGGGTCGCTCGCCGACCTCATCCGCACCTCGGTCGAGACCTACCCCGACAACGTCGCGCTCGAGTTCTTCGGCCGCACCACGAGCTACGCCGAACTCGGCGAGCAGATCGAGCGTGCCGCCGAGGGTCTCCGCCTCCTCGGCGTGCAGAAGGGCGATCCGGTCGCGCTCGTGCTGCCGAACTGCCCCCAGCACATCGTCGCGTTCTACGCCGTGCTGCGCCTCGGCGCGATCGTGGTCGAGCACAACCCGCTCTACACCCCGCGTGAACTGCGGCACCAGTTCGAGGATCACGGCGCCCGCGTCGTCATCGCCTGGAACAACGTCGTCGAGACCATCCAGGCGTTCCCGGCGGATGTCGCGGTGCAGGCGATCATCTCGGTCGACGTGACCCGGGCGATGCCGTTCTCGATGCGCGCGATGCTGCGGCTGCCGATCGCGAAGGCCCGCGAGTCACGGGCAGCGCTCACCACGAGCGTGCGCGGCACGACGACGTGGGAGAAGGTCGTCGGAGCCGACCCGATCGATGCCCACATCATCGGACCCGAGGTCGCCGACGTGGCCGTCATCCAGTACACGAGCGGCACGACCGGCAGCCCCAAGGGCGCCACCCTGACACACGAGAACCTCAGCGCGAACGCCGCACAGGCGCGTGCGTGGGTGCCCGAGATCGAGCGGGGCACCGCCGTCGTGTACGCCGTGCTCCCGATGTTCCACGCCTACGGGCTCACCCTCTGCCTCACCTTCGCGATGAGCATGGGCGCGCGTCTCGTGCTGTTCCCGAAGTTCGACCCCGATCTCGTGCTGAAGGTCGTGAAGCGGCATCCGCCGACCTTCCTGCCCGCCGTGCCGCCGATCTACGACCGGCTCACCAAGGCGGCCGTCGCCGAGGGCGTCTCGCTCGACGGCATCCGCATCGCGATCTCGGGCGCCATGCCGCTCTCGGCTGCTGTCGTCGAGCCGTGGGAGGCCGAGACCGGCGGCTACCTCGTCGAGGGATACGGCCTCTCGGAGTGCTCGCCCGTGCTCATGGCGAACCCGGTCGCGCCGAACCGAAAGGCCGGCACCGTCGGCCTGCCGCTGCCATCGACCGAGGTTCGCGTCGTCGACCCCGAGTCGCCCGGCACGGACGTCGCGACCGGCGCCGAGGGCGAACTCATCGTGCGCGGCCCGCAGGTGTTCTCGGGGTACTGGCAGAAGCCCGAAGAGACTGAGGCCGTCTTCGTTCCGGCGACCGACGGCGGCGCCGACTGGTTCCGCACCGGAGACATCGTCTCGATCGACGACGACGGCTTCGTGCGCATCGTCGACCGCATCAAGGAGCTCATCATCACGGGCGGCTTCAACGTCGCCCCGAGCGAGGTCGAAGAGGCCCTGCGCGGCCACCCCGACGTCGTCGAGGTCGCCGTCGTCGGGCTTCCCGACGAGCACTCCGGTGAAGAGGTCGTCGCCGTCGTGGTGCTGCGCGACGGCGCCACGCTCGACGAGTCCGCGCTGCGCGACTTCGTGCGCGGCGGTCTCACCCCGTACAAGGTGCCGCGGCGCATCGTGCAGGCCGACGAACTGCCGAAGTCGCTCATCGGCAAGGTGCTGCGCCGTCAGGTGCGCAACGGCCTGCTGAACGGCTGACCGGCGCCGCATGTCCTTCCTCTCCGCCGACTCCGCCCGCGCACTCGCGGAGCTCGTGGCGCTCGACGCGCTCCACGACGCCGATGCGACGGATGCCTCGCCGCTCGAGCGGCTCCGCGGCATCCGCTCGCTCATCACGGCGCTCGAGGCCGACCCTGCGCTGCTCGCCTCCGCGCGCGAGGCGATCGGGGTCGGCCGTTCCTGGGACGAGATCGCGGATGCCGCCGGCCTCAGCCCGTCTGCCGCGAAGTACCGCTGGGCGGGCGATGACGCCGAGATCGCCGATCGGCACGAGGCGAGCCGCAAGCGCAAGCGCGATCGACCCTCGAGCGTGCCGACCGATCTTCCGGGCCGGTCGGTCGCCGAGGCGGCGAAGCAGCTCGGCGTGACGCCGCAGGCGATCTACCAGCGCGTCACCCGGGGGCTGCTGCGCGCCGAGACGATCGAATTGCCCGATGGGCGCAGCTACAAGCGGGTGTTCCCCGACGAGCCGCGCGACGACGTCGAATAGACCTGGCGGTCTCGGCGTGCGTCAGGCGGCGTGGGTCAGGCGTCGAGTTCGTCGGGGTCGACGGGTCGAGGTGCGCCGGGCAGCAGCCCGAGCCCGGCGATGAGCGTCTCGCCTCCGCTCGGCGAGACGGCGTAGCACTGCCAGCCCGCGCCGCCACGACCGAAGAGGTCGAACGAGACACGGGCGCTCGCGGCATCCGTGTCGAACTGCGAGACGTAGACCGCGCACGCGCGCTGCGCCGCCGAATGCGCGACGCCGTACACCGAGAGCACGAGGGGGAGCACGAGCGCGCCGAGCGCGACGAGCACGGTGATGCGGATGGCACGGCGGCGACGCTCACCGTAGACGGGACCGCGGGCGTCGTCATCGTCGAAGCCGTGCAACTCGGGATGCGATTCACTCACCACGCGTCTCCCAGGAAGATCGAGGCGATCCCGCCGATGCTTGCGAGCAGCGTGGCGAGTGCGACGCCGGCGAGCGCGCCGCGCGGGGGAGTGATCACGAGCCGGTCACCGGCGAGCTGCCGCCGCCGCATCGTGCCGATCGCGATGGCGGCTCCGGATGCAGCGAAGAGCAGCACCCCGACGACGACGAGCCACGGCTCGCCGGCGACCAGCCCGGCGCGCATCGACAGGAGCGCATTGACCGCGAGAGCCAGTGCCGTTCGGCTCCACGAGAGCGCCGTGCGCTCGGGCTGCAGTCCGGGATCGCCGGTGGCCGGCACGCTGTAGACGGTCACGCGACCAGCAGCAGCACCACGAGGACGGCGCTCGTGATCAGGCAGACCGCGGCGAGCCCCGGGAGCACCCAGCTGAACGGCAGCGGCCGGCCGCGCCGGATCGCGATCTCGTTCGCGCGCCACCTCGTGTACGACATGACGCTGAGCACAGCAGCGACGACCCCGAGCCCCGCCGAGAGCACGGTGACGACGAGGCGCGGGTCGAGCTCGGTCGCGAACTGGTGCAGGAGCACTCCGCCGGCGAGCAGGGCGAGCGCGGTGCGGATCCAGGCGAGGAAGGTGCGCTCGTTCGCGAGCGTGAACCGGTAGTCCGGCTCCTCGCCTTCTTCACGCCACTTCGGTTCGCCCACGTTCGTGCTCCGCCCGATGGCCGCTCGCTAGTGCGAGGACGGCGTGGTCTCGATCTCCGAGTGGTCGCCCGACCAGAGGGTGTGGAACACGCCGGGCCGGTCGACCCGCTTGTACGTGTGCGCACCGAAGAAGTCGCGCTGGCCCTGGATGAGCGCTGCGGGGAGCCGCGGCGCGCGGAGGCCGTCGTAGTAGGCGAGCGACGAGGAGAACGCGGGCGTCGGGATGCCGGCCTGGGCGGCGATCGCGACGACGCGGCGCCAGCTCTCCTGCGCGCCGGCGACGGCATCGCGGAAGTAGGGCGCCGTGACGAGGGCGACGAGCGCCGGGTCGTCGGCGTAGGCGTCGGCGATGCGGTTCAGGAAGCGGGCGCGGATGATGCAGCCGGCACGCCAGATCTTGGCGATGTCACCCTTCTTGACGTCCCACCCGAACTGCTCCGCGCCGGCGACGATCTCGTCGAAGCCCTGCGAGTAGGCGATGATCTTCGACGCGTAGAGTGCGCGGCGCACGTCTTCGATGAAGGCGTCGGCGTCGGCGTCGGCGACCTTCCACTCGGTCGAGGGGCCGGGCAGGTCGGATGCCGCCTCGCGCTGTGCGCGCTTCGAGGAGAGGCTGCGCGCGAAGACCGCCTCGGCGATGCCCGAGGTCGGAACTCCGAGCTCGAGGGCGTTCTGCACGGTCCATGCGCCGGTGCCCTTGGCGCCCGCCTCGTCGAGGATGACGTCGACGAGCGGCTGGCCGGTCGCGGCATCCGTCTGGCGCAGCACCTCGGCCGTGATCTCGATGAGGTAGCTCTCGAGTTCGCCGGTGTTCCACTCGGCGAAGATGTCGGCGATCTCGGACGGGCTCTTGCCGGTGCCCTGGCGGATGAGGTCGTAGGCCTCGGCGATGAGCTGCATGTCGGCGTACTCGATGCCGTTGTGCACCATCTTCACGAAGTGGCCGGCGCCATCGGTGCCGACGTGCGTCACGCACGGCTCGCCCTCGGCGACCGCGGCGATCGAGGCGAGGATCGGGCCGAGCGTCTCATAGGACTCGACGCTGCCACCGGGCATGATCGACGGGCCGTTCAGCGCACCCTCTTCGCCGCCGGAGATGCCGGTGCCGACGAAGTGGATGCCGGTGCCGCTGATCTCGGATTCACGGCGGATCGTGTCGTGGAAGTTCGCATTGCCGCCGTCGACGATGATGTCGCCCGGCTCGAAGCGGGAGACGAGCTCGGAGATGACCGCGTCGGTGCCCTTGCCGGCCTGCACCATGATGATCGCCGTGCGGGGCTTGGCGAGCGAGGCGACGAAGTCGTCGTAGCTCTCGGAGGCGACGAACCCGGCCTCGGGGTGCTCGGAGGTCAGCGTCGTGGTGCGCTCGGGCGAGCGGTTGAACACGGCGACCGTGTTGCCCTCGCGACTCGCGAGGTTTCGCGCGAGGTTCGACCCCATGACCGCGAGGCCGACGACGCCGATGTTTGCTGAAGGGGTGACAGGCACGAATATCTCCTCGACAAGGGGTGGGGTTCGTCCTCCAGCGTAGTGTGAGCCGCCCTCACCGTTGCGCGTTGTTGCTGTGAGCCGCCGTGCGTTCCGTGTGCCGGTGCCCTGCACGTCATGCCGGAGTGGGGCTGGTAGACTTCATGGTCGGTCATCTGTTCCCTCCGGGGGGCGATGGTCGTGAACTTCGGCGAGGGAAGCCCGGGTTCGTCCGCGAGAGCGGGCGCGAGGGCATCCGTGATCGACGCGGTAGGAGCAGGCTCCACGGCTTTTCCTCACGCTTCTGCGCACATCGGCTGCGCGCGTTCGAGTCGAAAACAACAGACACACGATCTGGGCCGCGAGCCCGCAAGGAGAGACATCATGGATGAAGACAACAAGGTCGTCGCCGACACGCGCGAGTCGTTCGGCAAGGGCGCTGCCCGCAAGCTCCGCGCGACCGGCAAGATCCCCGCGGTCGTCTACGGCCACGGCACGGACCCCCAGCACATCGCGCTGCCCGCGCACCAGATCGGCCTGATCCTGCGCAAGGCGAACGCCGTGCTCGACCTGCAGATCGACGGCAAGAGCCAGCTCGCCCTCGTGAAGGACGTGCAGAAGGACCCCGTGCACCAGGTCATCGAGCACCTCGACCTCATCGTGATCCGCAAGGGCGAGAAGGTCCAGGTCGAGGTGCCCGTGCACGTCGAGGGCGAGACCGCTCCCGGCACGATCGCCGACGTCGACCAGCACACGCTGTCGCTCGAGGCCGAGGCCACGCACATCCCCGAGCGCGTCATCATCAACGTCGAGGGCCTCGAAGAGGGCACGCAGATCCTTGCGGGCGCCGTCGAGCTGCCCAAGGGCTCGACCCTCCTCTCCGACCCCGAGGCGCTCGTCATCAACGTGCACACGCCGCAGAAGGTCGACCTGGGCGAAGAGGCCGCCGCAGAGGCCGCCGAGGGCGAGACCGCCGAAGACGCAGCCGCCGCCGAAGCTGAAGCAGAGTCGGCCGAGTAGCACTCGCACCACCGCGTCGGGGCCTCGCCCCCTGCATCCGGGTACGCTCGGAATGCGGGGTGCGGGGCTCTGACCGTTTTCACCCCCGAGCTCGTTCCACCATCTCAGACGGAGGTCGCATGGGACTCCTCGACCTGCTGCACCCCCGCCGGAAGGACACCGCGATGGCCGAGAACACCTGGCTCGTCGTCGGCCTCGGCAATCCCGGCGCGCAGTACGCCGGCAACCGCCACAACGTGGGCCAGATGGTTGCCGACGAGCTCGCGGCGCGCATCGGAGCCTCGTTCAAGAGCCACAAGACGCCGTCTCGGGTCGCCGAGGGATTCCTCCGCCCCGGCGGCCCGAAGCTCGTCATCGCGAAGCCCAACGGCTACATGAACACTTCGGGCGGACCGGTGTCGGCGCTGCTCAAGTTCTACTCCCTCGACGCCGAGCGACTCATCGTCGTGCACGACGAACTCGACCTGCCCTTCGACACGGTGCGACTGAAGCAGGGCGGCGGTCATGGCGGCCACAACGGGCTCCGCGACATCCAGAAGGCGACGGATGCGGCGCCGTTCCTGCGCGTGCGGGTCGGCATCGGCCGACCACCCGGCCGTCAGGATCCGGCCGACTTCGTGCTCAAAGACTTCACCGGCACCGAGCGTGCCGCACTGCCGAACCTGCTGTCGGATGCCGCGGACGCGGTCGAGACCGTCGCGAGCGACGGTCTCGTCGCAGCGCAGCAGCGGTTCCACGCGCCGAACTGAACCGACGAAGCGGCCGACCGCGCGAGCGAGTCAGATCAGGCCGCGGAGGAGGTCTTCGGGCGACACGCCCTCGGCCTGGGCCCGAAGCCGGAGCCGATCGAGCTCTTCGGTCGAGAGCTCGAGGGTGATGCTGTGCCACGCCTCGGCGTCCTCGTCGAGACTGAACAGGGCATCGTCGTCGACCTCGGGCGCACTCGCGCCGAGTTCAGGCTCGAGCACCGTCGTCTCCGGGGCAGCGGATGCCGCGGTGCCGGACTCCGCCCGACCGTGCCAGCCAGGCCCGCTGGGAATCGCGGTACCCCGCTGATACGCCTCGGCGACCGCTCGGGCACGCACGTCGGCCGCTTCGTTGAGTTCGTGGCCGATGTGGCCCTTCACCCATTCGAAGCGGTAGTTCCGCCCGCTGATCGCCTCGTCGATCTCCTGCAGGAGTTCGACGTTCATGACGGCTTTGCCGTCGGCCTTGCGCCAGCCCTTGCGCTTCCAGCCCGGCATCCACTTCGTCACCGAGTTGATCACGTACTGACTGTCGCACTGCACGAGCAGCTCGTCGTCGAGGTGCGCCGTCGCGCGGAAGAGCTCGAGCACGGCCTTCAGCTCGCCCTGGTTGTTCGTGGCGTGCTTCCAGCCGCCGGCTGCCCAACAGGTGTCGTCGACGTACCAGGCCCAACCGGCCGGGCCTGGGTTTCCGAGGGCCGATCCGTCGGCGGCGGCGATGATCATGTGCGGGGGCCTCCTGGCGTTCGACGTGCGCGCCCATCGTATCGGCGACTGCCGACCGAGGATCGGCGGCGTGCGATCGCCGAGGAGCGGCTGCGCCCGCCGGCCGGCCTTCGTGTCGGGGGCGCCGCGTAGACTCGACGGGTGAATCTCCAGGGCTTTCTCACGGCGCTTTCGCGTGCCGAAACCGTCGACGCCGCACTCGCAGAAGCCCAACGCAACGCCGACTTCTCGGCGCCCGCCGGCCTCGACGCGCCGCTCCTCGCAGGCCTGCTGCAGCGTCGTGCCGAAGCCGGCCTGCCGCCGGCGCTCCTCGTCATCACCGCCACGAGCCGCGAGGGCGAGTCGTTGCGGGCCTCGCTCGGGCCGTATCTCGGCGATGATGCCGAACTGCTCGAGTTCCCCGCGTGGGAGACGTTGCCGCACGAGCGACTGAGCCCCTCGGCAGAGACCGTCGGTCGCCGACTGCATGCGCTGCGACGCATGCACGACTGGGCGAGCGCTGGCTCGCGGCATCCGCTCGTGGTCGTCGCCTCGGTGCGCGCCGCCCTGCAGCCGCTCGCCGACAACCTCGCGTCGCTCGACCCGGTCGAGCTCGTCGCCCGCGGTCGGGGCTACAACCTCGCCGAGCTCGCGACGAAGCTCGTCGACCTCGCATATGCACGCGTCGACATGGTCGCGCGGCGCGGCGAGTTCGCCCTGCGCGGCGGCATCCTCGACGTGTTCCCGCCGACCGCCGACCACCCGGTGCGGGTCGAGTTCTTCGGCGATGAGGTCGAAGAACTCCGTGCGTTCTCGGTCGCCGACCAGCGATCGTTGCCCGACGTCGTCGAGCGCGTGAGTCTGCCGCCGAGCCGCGAACTGCTGCTCACCGAGCCCGTGCGGCAACGAGCTCGCGAGATGGTGCACGAGTTCCCGAGCCTCTCGCAACTGCTCGAGAAGATCTCGGAGGGCATCCCGGTCGAGGGCATGGAGTCGCTCGCACCCGCACTGCTCGAGCGACTCGTGCCGCTCACGCACTACCTGCCAGAGGGCGCCGCGGTCGCGGTCCTCGCCCCCGAGCGGGTCGCCGGCAGGGCGGTCAGCCTCGGCGAGACCAATCGGGAGTTCCTCGGCGCGGCGTGGAGCGCCGCGACCGCCGGCGCCGATGCGCCCATCGACCTCGCCGCCGGCGACTTCCTCACCGTGCGGCAGCTTCGAGACGCCGCGCTGTTCAGCGCGCCCGGCATGCCCGACCCCGGTCGCGTGTGGTGGAACTTCTCTGGCTTCGACATCGGCGATGCCACCGAGGTCGTCGCGGCGGCGGGCGGCGAGGCCGCCGTCCACGCGGCCGGCGCCACCACCACGATTCGCGTCGCCGCCAACGCGATGCCGAGCTTCCAGGGTAACGTGGCGGGCGCGGTCGATCACGCCGCCGAACGCCTGCGCGACGGGTGGAGCCTCGTCGTGGCATCCGCCGGCCATGGACTCGTCGAGCGGGCCCGCGACGTGCTCGCCGAGGCCGGACTCGCCGCCCGCCTCGTCGACGAGGTGCCCGCGGCGCTCGAGCCGGGCGTCGCCTACCTCGTGCAGGCCGACGCGGCGCGGGGCTACGAGCTGCCAGAGGTCAAGCTCGGGCTGCTCGCCGAGTCCGAGTTCTACGGCCGTGCCGCCGGCTACGACGCGCGTCAGGGCAAGAAGCTCGCGAGCCGTCGGCGCAACGTCGTCGACCCGTTGCAGTTGAAGGCCGGCGACCACGTCGTGCACCAGACGCACGGCATCGGCAGGTTCATCGAGATGGTGCAGCGCGAGGTCGCCACCGGATCGAGGCCGAAGGGGCCGAGCCGCACGGCCGGCATCGCCCAGGCGCCCACAGCGGTGCGCGAGTACCTCGTCATCGAGTACGCCCCGTCGAAGCGCGGGCAGCCCGGCGACCGACTGTTCGTGCCGACCGACCAGCTCGACCTGCTCTCCCGCTACGTCGGCGGCGAAGCACCATCGCTCTCGAAGATGGGTGGCAGCGACTGGTCGCAGACCAAGGGCCGGGCGCGCCGTGCGGTGCGCGACATCGCCGTCGAACTCGTGAAGCTCTACTCGGCGCGCATGGCGTCGAAGGGCCACGCGTTCGGGCCCGACACCCCGTGGCAGCACGAGCTCGAAGAGGCGTTCCCCTTCACCGAGACGCCCGACCAGGTGCAGACGATCGACGAGGTCAAGGCCGACATGGAGCGGTCGATCCCGATGGATCGCCTGCTCGCCGGCGATGTCGGCTTCGGCAAGACCGAGGTCGCCGTGCGTGCCGCGTTCAAGGCGATCCAAGACGGCAAGCAGGTCGCGATGCTCGTGCCGACGACGCTGCTCGTCAAGCAGCACCTCGAGACGTTCAACGAGCGGTTCGCCGGATTCCCCGTGCATGTGCGCGCACTCAGCCGGTTCCAGAGCGATAAAGAGGCACGCGAGACCATCGCGGGCCTCACCGACGGCACCGTCGACATGGTCATCGGCACGCATCGCATCCTCACCGAGAAGGTGATCTTCAAAGACGTCGGCCTCGTCATCATCGATGAAGAGCAGCGATTCGGCGTCGAGCACAAAGACGCGCTGAAGAAGCTGAAGACCAACGTCGACATCCTCGCGATGAGTGCCACGCCGATCCCGCGCTCGCTCGAGATGGCCGTCACCGGCATCCGCGAGATGTCGACGCTCGCAACGCCGCCCGAAGACCGGCACCCGATCCTGACCTTCGTCGGGCCGTACTCCGAGCAGCAGGTCGGCGCGGCGATCCGCCGCGAGATGCTCCGCGAGGGCCAGGTCTTCTTCGTGCACAACCGGGTCTCGTCGATCAACCGGGCCGCGGCGCAGCTCGCCGAGCTCGTGCCGGAGGCGCGCATCGCGGTCGCGCACGGCCAGCTCAACGAGCACGTGCTCGAGCAGATCGTGAACGACTTCTGGGAGCGCAAGTTCGATGTGCTCGTCTCGACGACGATCATCGAGACCGGCCTCGACATCTCCAACGCGAACACGATCATCATCGACCGCGCCGACAAGTACGGACTCTCGCAGCTGCACCAGCTGCGGGGCCGCGTCGGCCGCGGGCGTGAGCGCGCCTACGCCTACTTCCTCTACGACCCGGCGAAGCCGCTCTCCGAGACCGCACACGACCGGCTCTCGACGATCGCGGCGAACAACGAGCTCGGCAGCGGCATGCAGGTCGCCCTGAAAGACCTCGAGATCCGCGGCGCCGGCAACCTGCTCGGCGCCGAGCAGGCCGGGCACATCGCCGGCGTCGGCTTCGACCTCTACCTGCGCATGATCGGCGAGGCGGTCTCGGCGTTCCGCGGCGACGTCGCCACCGGCCAGACCGAGCTCCGGCTCGAGCTGCCGGTCGACGCCCACATTCCCGACGACTACGTCGACAGTGAGCGACTGCGCCTCGAGGCGTATCAGAAGCTCTCCGCCGCGAGCGGCCCCGCCGCGAAAGACGGGCAGATCGACCAAGTGGTCGACGAACTCGTCGACCGGTACGGCGAACCGCCCGAGCAGGTCAAGCATCTCGTCGCGGTATCGAGGCTGCGCCGGGCGGCGCAGCGCGCAGGCCTTTCCGATGTCATCGCCACGGGTTCGAAGCTGCGCATCGCACCCGCCGCCATTCCCGACTCGCGACGGGTGCGCCTCGAGCGCATGTATCCGGGTGCCAAGCAGTTCGCACAGAACGACGTGATCCTCGTGCCGTTTCCCGTCGTGAACGGCGAGCTGCCCGGGGATGCCGACCTGATCGAATGGGTGTCGCGATTGATCGAGGCGATCTTCCCGGTGCCCGAGGCCCCGATCACCGATGCCGCCGCGGCATCGCCGGCGGGGTCCGGCGCCGTCGGCTGAAGGGCGTGGCCTCGACGACGTCCGACGCAGTGTTCGGAGATGACTGCCGCTACGACCCCAGGTGACCCCACTCGGCGAGGAACTCCTCGACCGACATCCGCTCGAGGTCTGTGTTGATCGTGCGCAACAGGGCGTCCGCTTCGTCGAGCGTGCCCGCTTTCGTGCGGATCACCGGCGCGTCGGTGCCGGTGCGCACCACCACGAGATCTGCGATCGACGGACCGCCGATGCCACTGGTCTCGCCGGCGAGCAGCAGCGCCATGTGCATCGCCTTGCGAACCCCGCGCAGCGGGCGCTCGTGCAGTTCAGCCCGCAGGTAGTGGCTGGCCGGCTCGGACCCCTCGGATCGGAACGACCGACCAGGCTGCGCGCTCATCGCGAGAACGCTCCGCCGACGCCCTCGTGGCTGCCGTGCCGCCGGTACTTCGCCGAGCGCACGCTCACGAGCACCGCGGAGACCGCGATCGCGATGCCCGAGCCGAGCAGCACCGCCAGCGTTCCCTCGTCGGCGACCTCCGGCAATCCGGCGAACGCGAGCTCGTTCATCAGCAGGGACACCGTGAATCCGATGCCGCCGAGCGCGCCCACGACGACGAGATCGCCGAGCGTGAGCGGCGTGCCGGTGCGACGTCGCACGACCAGTGCACCGAGGCCACCGGCCAGCAGGATGCCGATGATCTTGCCAACCGGAAGCCCGATCAGGATGCCCCAGAACGCCGGGTCGAGCTCGCTCGGCCGTACCTGCGGTACCGCGACCATCGCCGCGGAGAAGGCGAACAGCGGCAGGATGATGCCGTTCGACCACGGTTCCATCGCATGCACGGCCCGGCCGCCGGGCCGGCGCGCCATCACGAGGCCGAGCGCGACACCGGCGATCGTCGCGTGCACGCCCGACTGGTAGACGAAATACCAGGCCAGCGCCCCGAGCACGACGAGCACGAGCCCGATCGGCCACTGCGGACGCCGCGAGAGGATCCACGCCGAGCGCGGCTTCATCATGCGGCTCACGGCGCCGAAGAGGGCGATGGCGACTCCCGCGAAACCCAGTGCCGCCAGGTCGGCGTCGGCCGTGAAGAAGAAGGCGATGATCAGGATCGCGATGAGGTCGTCGAGTACCGCGAGCGCGAGCAGGAAGACCCGCACCCGGGTCGGGATCCATCGGCCGAACATCGCGAGCACGCCGAGGGCGAAGGCGATGTCGGTCGCCGTGGGGATGGGCCATCCGTCGGCGGTCGGTGTGCCGACGGTGAAGGCGAAGAAGATGAGGGCCGGCACGACCACGCCGCCGACGGCGGCGATCGCGGGCAGCAGGGCCTTCGACAGGCTGTTGAGCTCGCCGATGACGAGTTCGCGCTTCAACTCGACCGCGACGATGAAGAAGAACACGGCGAGCAGCCCATCGCTGATCCAGTGGCCGGCCGAGAGGTCGAGGCCGAGCCACGGCAGGTCGATGTGCTCGGTCTTCAACTCGATGAGCGCCGGCCCGAACGACAGGTTCGCGATCACGAGGCCGAGCACGGCAGCGATGAGGAGGAGGGCTGCTGACCAGCGCTCGGAGCGGAGGAAGTTCATTGGACTCCAGTTCGGAAGTCGCTGGCACGAGCTGCGCTGAGCACGTCTGCGACGTCGATCGACGGTGACGACGGTCTCCCGTCGGCCGACCAGACTTCCCGGCGCTCCTGATCCAAGCCTATCGGAGGGGGAGCGTCGTAGGCTGGCCGGATGAGCGACGCCCGTGCCTCCGAGCCACTCCCCGACACGCACGAGGGGCTGATCGGGCTCGTCGCGATGGTCGCACGCCTGCGGGCTCCCGGAGGGTGCCCGTGGGACGCCGAGCAGACCCACGAGAGCCTCGTGCAGTACCTCGTCGAAGAGAGCTGGGAGCTCATCGACGCGATCGAGTCGGGCAACCGCGACGAGATGATCGAAGAGCTCGGCGACGTGCTCTATCAGGTGCTCTTCCACGCCGATCTCGCCGCCACCACGCCCGGCGAGGACTTCGACATCGACGATGTCGCGCGTCACATGACGGCGAAGATGGTGTCGCGTCATCCGCACGTCTTCGGCGATCGCGAAGCTGAGACCGCAGCCGACGTCGTGGCTTTCTGGGACGACCTGAAAGCCGATGAGAAGCCGCATCGCACGAGCGTGCTCGACGGCATTCCGCGCGGCATGCCGGCGCTCGCACTCGCGCAGAAGGTGCTCGGCAAGGCCGAGAAGGTCGGCGTGACGGATGCCTCGGGGCCGGCTTCACCCGCATCGACCGCATCGACCGCATCGACCGCCGTGGCTCCGGCCGACGAGCACGAACTCGGCCGGGTGCTGCTCGCCCTCGTCGCCTCCGCCCGCTCTCAGGGGCTCGATGCGGAGCGCGCGCTCCGCTCCGCCGTCCGCGGCCTCGAAGACGAGGTGCGAGCGGCCGAGGGCGCAGCGGGCTGACCGCCCGCTCGTGCCGGAGGCGACGGCGCGTGCTGGAAGAATGGTCGGCATGGCTGCATCCGTCACCCCACCGCGCGGGATGCGCGACTTCCTCCCCGCCGAGAAGGCCCGCCGTGAGCACGCGCTCGGCGTGATCCGCGAGGTGTACGCAGCGCACGGCTTCGACGAGATCGAGACGCCCGTGATGGAGGACGCCTCGCGACTGCACGCCGGGCTCGGCGGCGACAACGAGAAGCTGGCCTTCGCGGTCATGAAGCGCGGTCTCGAAGCCGACGACCTCGCGCGCGCGGCGGCATCCGGCGATGCGCTCTCGCTCGCCGACCTCGGACTGCGCTACGACCTCACGGTGCCGCTCGCGCGGTTCTACGCGACCCACCGGGCGGCGCTGCCGCCGGTGTTCCGGTCGATCCAGATCGCACCGGTGTGGCGCGCCGAGCGCCCGCAGAAGGGGCGATACCGCCAGTTCGTGCAGTGCGACATCGACATCATCGGCGAGGCGGGGCCGCTCGCCGAGCTCGAGCTGCTCACGGCCACCGTCGCGACGCTCGACGCACTCGGCCTCGGCGGCACCACGATTCGGCTGAACGACCGGCGCATTCTCGCGGGAATCCTGGCCTCCTGGGGTGTGGCCGAAGAGCTGCGCGAACGCGCACTCATCACGATCGACAAGCTCGACAAGATCGGCACCGGGGGAGTGGCGGTCGAACTCGCCGAGCTCGGCATCGTCTCCGGCGATGCCGATGTCGCGGCCGAACTCGAGGCATTGACGACCGCCGATTGGCACCTGCAGGACGGCGATGTCCCGCCGCCCGCGTGGCTCGACCGCGATGCCTACGGTGAACTGCTCGCACTCCGCGATGCGCTGCCCGACGCGGCGATCGAGTTCGACCCGACGCTCGTGCGAGGCATGGGCTACTACACCGGCACGATCTTCGAGATCGCGCACCCCGATCACGGATACTCCCTCGGCGGCGGAGGCCGGTACGACCACATGATCGGGCGCTTCCTCGGGCAAGAGGTGCCCGCCTGCGGTTTCTCGATCGGCTTCGAGCGCATCGTCGACCTGCTCGCCGTGCGCGACGAGTCGCGCCCCCGCGCGGTCGTGCTCGTCTACGACCCCGAGGTCGTGTCGGCGCAGCTCCTCGCGCTGAAGCGCGAGCTCGTGGCATCCGGCACCCGGGTGCGCCTCGAGCGTCGCGTGAAGAACCTGCGGGCATTGCTCGATCGCGTCACCGCAGACGGGTTCGACGCCTTCGCGCAGGTCGGGGCCGAGACGACGGATGCCGCGTCGCTCGCGTTCCGCGACCTCGGCTGATTCGCAGAGCATCGCGGCGCCCGCCCGCGTGATGCGCGGGGCTGTCGCACCTCACCCTCGAGGTCGCCGAGTGGGCGAAGTTGGCGAACCAGGGCGAAGAATGTCGCCAAAATCGCCCACTCGACGCGTCAGTCGGCCCCGCGCGCGAGCCTTGCTCGACGGATGCGTGAGATCAGGGCGTCGGGTTCGCGGAAGAGCGCGTTGCGAGTCACACGGATGACTCGCCATCCCGCGTCTTCGAAGAGTTCGCGTCGTTCGATGTCGCGTTCCCATCGCCCCGGGTCGCGATGACCATCGCCCTCGTACTCGATCGCCAGGCGGAGTTCGGGGTAGGCGAGATCGGGGTGCAGCGTGAGTGTGCCGCCTGCGACGGCGACGGCCGGTCCGATGATCGGCTCGGGCAGTCCGGCTGCTGCAATCAGGAGCCGGAGAAGCGTCTCGGGGCGGGACGCCGCTCCGACACGGAGACGCTCCAGCGCCCAGCGCGCGCCACTCATCCCTCGGCACCCGGTGCCGAGCTCGACCGCGGCGGCCAGCACGGCGGGCTCGACGAGCGCCGGTTCGCGTGCGCGCCCGTACGCAACGCCGGTGATGAGGAAGTCGCCGACGGCCGTGAGATCCTCCCGCCCGAGTATCGAGGCGAGCTGCAACCACATCGCGGCGGGCTCGACGACCGGCAACCCGAAACGGAGCACGACGGGGAACCCGACGCGCGAGCGGTGTCCGACCGTTCCGCTGGTGCGGGAACGCGTCGTCGTCGGGCTCAAGACGTGGAGTGGACGCACCGAGGCGTGCGCTGCGGGCACGGGTGCGCCGTAGAGGAGCGCGGCCGTGGTGTGGCTGAACGCCTCACCGACGCGAAGGAGCGGTTCGTAGGCTCGACAGAGATCGACGGCGGAGTCGAGATCGAGGCGAGACGTGCTGACTCCGGTGAACGGATGCTGCACCCGCGTGCCGCGGAGCTTGGCCCGCGTCGTTCCGAACATCGCATGCTCGCTCGTTCGGATCGCAGCGCCCGCCGGGATCGGGCCGACTTCAGGTCCTCGACGCATGTCGACATCGTGGCGGTTGCGATGGTGGGGCGGTCGAGGTTTTCCACAGCTCGGCGTTCGCCTGCGCCATCCGCTGATCGAAAGGGCGATGTTGGTGGCGCGATGGCCGACGTATCGCAAACTTCGCCCACTCGTCGTCGTGCATCGGCCCGAAGCGCGTCTGCGCTGCAGCTCCATGCGGCGCAGCCGCCAGTCATGAGCATTACTAGACTGGCTGGCGGATCACGACGGAGTCGTCCGCTGCACACCCCCACCCATCACAGAGGAGTTCACTGTGGCAATCATCGAAGCTGTAGGCGCACGCGAGATTCTCGACTCGCGCGGCAACCCGACCGTCGAGGTCGAGGTGCTGCTCGACGACGGCTCGCTCGCCCGCGCCGCGGTGCCCTCGGGCGCATCGACCGGTGCCTTCGAAGCGTACGAGCTGCGCGACGGCGACAACGACCGCTATCTCGGCAAGGGCGTGCAGAAGGCCGTCGACGCCGTGCTCGACGACCTCGGTCCCGCCATCGAAGACCTCGACGCCGCCGACCAGCGACTCGTCGACGCCGCCCTCATCGAGGCCGACGGCACTGAGAACAAGAGCCGCCTCGGCGCCAACGCGATCCTCGGCGTCTCGCTCGCCGTCGCGAAGGCCGCAGCGGACTCCGCCGACCTGCCGCTCTTCCGCTACCTCGGCGGCCCGAACGCGCACGTGCTGCCGGTGCCGATGATGAACATCATCAACGGTGGCGCCCACGCCGACACGGGCGTCGACATCCAGGAGTTCATGGTGCTGCCGATCGGCGCCCCCACCTACTCCGAGGGCCTTCGCTGGGGCGTCGAGACCTACCACGCGCTCAAGGGCCTGCTGAAGGCCAAGGGCCTGTCGACCGGCCTCGGCGACGAGGGCGGGTTCGCGCCCGACTTCGCCTCGAACCGCGATGCGCTCGACTTCATCTCCGAGGCGATCGAGAAGGCCGGCTTCACGCTCGGCACCGACATCGCGCTCGGCCTCGACGTCGCGGCGAGCGAGTTCTTCGAGAACGGCGTGTACAAGTTCGAGGGCAAGGACCGCACGTCGGCCGAGATGAGCGCCTACTACGCAGAGCTCGCGGCGGCCTACCCGCTCGTCTCCATCGAGGACCCGCTCGACGAGTCCGACTGGGACGGCTGGGCGGCGCTCACCTCCGAGCTCGGCACGAAGCTGCAGCTCGTCGGCGACGACCTGTTCGTCACGAACCCCAAGCGTCTCGCCCAGGGCATCGCGCAACGCACCGGCAACTCGATCCTCGTCAAGGTGAACCAGATCGGCACCCTCACCGAGACCCTCGACGCCGTCACGCTCGCGCAGCGCTCGGGCTACACCGCCGTCATGTCGCACCGCTCGGGCGAGACCGAAGACACCACGATCGCCGACCTGGCCGTCGCGACCGACTGCGGTCAGATCAAGACGGGCGCGCCCGCTCGGAGCGAGCGAGTCGCCAAGTACAATCAGCTTCTGAGGATCGAAGAGGAACTCGGTGAGGCCGCGGTGTACGCCGGTCGCACGGCGTTCCCCCGCTACACGGCCTAGACAGCAGCTCGAGTGTGACGGGGGCGGCCGAGCGGCCGCCCCCGTCATCCGCGTTTCCGGGCAGAACGGTGAGGAGGGGCGATGAACGACGAGACGGGTCGCTCCGGCCGTGTTCCCCGGCGCCCCACCGCGCCCACGCCGAAGCCAAGATCGAAGCCGGCCGGCGCGAAGAAGCCGGGCAGCGGTGCCACGAGGAGCAGCGCCGCCGCGTCCACCAGGTCCGCCCGGCCCGTCGCGCCCGCGCAGGAGGCGAGTGCCATGCGATCGGGATGGCTCAGCGGCATCCGATTCTCAGGATTCTCGCTCATCATGATGGGAGTGCTCGTGCTCGCCGTCGTGGTGCTCGCACCGACGATCGCGGCGTTCGCGCAGCAGCGGCAGCACATCGCCGAGCTCCGCGCCGCGGTCTCCGCGCAGGAGACCGAGGTGCAGCGGCTCCGTGACGAACGCGAGCGCTGGAACGACGACACGTTCATCGTGACCCAGGCGCGCGAGCGCCTCTACTACGTGATGCCGGGGGAGGTCAGCTACCTCGTCATCGACGATCGAACCGCCGCGGCCAAGGCGGATGCGACGGCTGAGGTGTCGGCCGACGTGACCGAATCGAAGGGCGACTGGATGCGAACCCTGCTCGACTCGGCCCTGACCGCAGGGCTGGCGCCGGACGCCGTGCCACCCGCCACCGACCCCGCGACGCCCCCCGCCGATCCTGCCGCCCCCGCCGCTGAGGAGAACCGATGACCCGCCCGCCCTTCGAGCCCGTGAGCGAACGCGATGTGCGCATCGTCTCGGCCCAGCTCGGGCGCCCTGCGCGCGACGTCGTCGGCATCGCTGCTCGCTGCGTGTGCGGAGCGCCGACGGTCGTCTCCACGTCGCCGCGACTCGCCGACGGCACTCCGTTCCCGACGTTCTACTACCTCTCCCACCCTGGCGCGACCGCGGCGATGTCATTCCTCGAGGCGGCGCAGCTCATGGTCGAGTGCACCGAGCTTCTCGCGAGCGACCACGACGTCGCCGCGGCCTACGAACGAGCCCATCGCGACTACCTCGCCGACCGCGAATCCATCGCCGTGGTCCCCGAACTCGCCGGCATCTCGGCGGGTGGCATGCCCACGCGCGTCAAGTGCCTGCACGCCGTCGCTGCGCATGCGCTCGCCGCCGGACCGGGCGCGAACCCGATGGGCGACATCGCACTCGAGCGCTCGAGCTGGTCGCCCTCCGTGTGCCGCTGCCCCGACTACGGCGTCGACGACGCCTCAGCCGATTCCGAAGCCGACCCCGCCGGGGGTGCGACCGCGTGAGCCCCCGCACCCGAACCACCCGACGCGAGCGACGCCGTCCGCTCGCGTGGTTCGCGCGAGCCACCGCGACGGTCGCGGCGGCGACGCTGCTCGCCCTCGCCGGCGCGGCGCCGGCGCACGCCGACCTCGTGCGCGACTACGAGTACTGGCTCGGCGACTACGGGTTCACGACCGCGTGGAGCACCAGTCGGGGCAAGGGCGTCACGGTCGCGATCATCGACACGGGTGTCAACGGCAACGTCGCCGAACTCCGCGGTGCGGTCGTCGGCGGCACGGATGTCTCGGGGCTCGGCACTCCCGACGGGCAGACGCCGGTGGGCGAAGACCAGACTCACGGCACGATGGTCGCCGGCCTGCTCGCCGGGCGTGGCACGGGTGAGGGCAACGGAATGATCGGCACGGCGCCCGAGGCATCGCTGCTGAGCATCTCGGTCGCCTTCGGCCAGGACACCGGCGCCGAGAAGTCGAACGACGACCAGATCGCCGAGGCGGTGCGATGGGCGGTCGACCACGGGGCGGACGTCATCAACATGTCCCTCACCCGCAATACCCCCGACTGGCCCGAGAGCTGGGACGACGCGTTCATGTACGCGTTCGAGCACGATGTCGTCGTCGTGGCCGCCGCAGGCAATCGCGGCAGCGGCACGAGCCAGGTCGGGGCGCCGGCGACGATTCCCGGAGTACTGACGGTCGCGGGCGTCGACAAGGCGAAGAACGCGAGCCTCGACGCGAGCTCGCAGGGCATCACGATCGCGGTCGCGGCACCGAGCGAAGAGCTCGTCGGCCTGCTGCCCGACGGCGGCTACGTGCGCTGGAGCGGAACGAGCGGGGCGGCACCGATCGTGTCGGGCCTCGTCGCGCTCATCCGTGCCGAATACCCCGAGCTCGACGCCGCCAACGTCATCGAGCGACTCATTTCCACGGCTGAGCCGAACGGCCAGACCGTGCCGAGCGCGCTCTACGGCTACGGCCTGATCGACCCGGTCGCCGCGCTCACCGCCGAGGTACCGCGCGTCGACGAGAACCCCCTCGACAGCCTCGCCGACTGGATCATCCTGCACCGCCGTGCCGAGGTCGAGACGCCCGAGGAGAGCACCGAAGCGAAGCCGATCGTGCCGATCGCGGATCCGCCGCTGCCGCGGTCCGACGGCGCGCAGACCTTGCTGCCGACGGCGTGGACACTGGCCTACATCACGGTGCCGCTCTCACTGGTCGCAGGGTTTGGTACGCTAGCAGCGCTGTTGGGCATCGGCGCCACTCGGCATACCAGGCGGACTGTCCGCACTCGCGAGCAGTGATCGCGCGCATCAGCCCGCACGACCAATAACTGAGGAGTCCATTCACCGTGCCCAAGATTCTCATCGTCGGCGGTGGCTATGCGGGGTTCTACACGGCGTGGAAGCTCGAGAAGTGGCTGCGTGCCGGCGAGGCTGAGGTCACGATCGTCGACCCGCTGCCCTACATGACGTACCAGCCGTTCCTGCCCGAGGTGGCGGCCGGCTCGATCGAGCCGCGGCACTCCGTCGTCGCGCAGCGTCGACACCTGAAGAAGACCAACGTCGTGACCGCGAAGGTCACCGGCATCGATCACGCGAACAAGACTGCGACGATCACGCCCGAACTCGGCGAGCCCTGGCAGTTCGAGTACGACGTCGTCGTGGTCACCGGCGGCGCCGTCTCACGCACCTTCCCGATTCCCGGCATCGCCGACAACGCCATCGGCCTGAAGTCGATCGAAGAGGCCGTCGCCATCCGCGACCGCGTGCTCTCGAACTTCGACAAGGCGTCGAACCTGCCGCCCGGCCCCGAGCGCGAGCGGCTGCTCACCTTCGTCGTCGTCGGCGGCGGATTCGCCGGCATCGAGGTCTTCGCCGAGCTCCGCTCCTTCGCGAGCTCGCTGCTCGAGTTCTACCCGCAGCTCACTTTCGATGAGACGCACTTCCACCTCATCGAAGCCATGGGCCGCATCATGCCCGAGGTGTCGCTGCCTACGAGCCATTGGGTCATCAAGCACCTCGCCCAGCGCGGCGCCGAGATCCACCTCGACACGCAACTCACGAGCGCCGTCGACGGCGTGATCGAGCTGTCGACTGGCGAGAGCTTCGAGACCGACCTCATCGTCTGGACCGCCGGCGTCATGGCGAACCCCGCGATCGTGCGTTCGAGCGACCTGCCCGTCGAAGAGCGCGGCCGCATCAAGGCCCGCGCCGACCTGCGCGTCGGTGACGACGAGGACTTCGTCGTCGATGCCTGGGCCGCCGGCGACATCGCCGCCGTTCCCGACCTCACGGGCGGGGGTGTCGGCGGCTACTGCGTTCCGAACGCACAGCACGCCGTGCGCCAGGGCAAGCTCCTCGCGAAGAACATCGTCGCGGTGCTTCGCGGCGAGGAGCCCAAACAGTACTTCCACAAGAACATGGGTGCAGTCGCCGGTCTCGGTGTCGGCTCCGGCGTGTTCCAGTCGGGCAAGATCGCGCTGACCGGTCTCATCGCCTGGTTCGCGCACCGTGGCTACCACGGTCTCGCGATCCCGAGCTTCGAGCGCAAGTTCCGCGTGTTCTGGGGCTGGTGGAACAACTTCTGGCTCGGCCGCGACATCGTTTCGCTGAGCGCGGTGCAGCAGCCGCGCGCGCAGTTCGAACTGTTCGCCGCTCGCCCGAAGCCTCCGGCGGTCGAGGCGCCGGCGCCGGCCGCAGCGCCCGCCGCGAAGACGAGCAAGCCCGTCAAGAAAGAGACGGTCGCCGCCAAGTAGCGACCGCCTGACTATGCTGTGACGCGGCGTCGCCCTTCGGGGCGGCGCCGCGCTCCCGTAGCCCAATCGGCAGAGGCAGGCGACTTAAAATCGCCTCAGTCTGGGTTCGAGTCCCAGCGGGAGCACCGCGAGGTACTCGTCAGCCAGCGGTCGGCTCAGCCGAGCCGGTCGAGGCGGCGCAGGATGAGCCCCTCGCGAAGCGCCCACGGCGACACCTCGAGTTCATCGACGCCGAAGGCGCGCATCGCCTCGGAGAGCACAACCGCGCCGGCGACGATCTGGAATGTGCGATCGGCTGTGATGCCGGGGAGCGCCGGCCGGGCGTCGGCGGGGATGCGCGCGAGACGCGGAGTCCAGTCGTCGAGTCCTTCGCGGGTGAGGATGCTGCGCTCGGAATCGCCGAACCCCTCCTCGAGGGTTCCCGCCAGCCGAGCGAGGGAGCGGATCGTCTTCGACGAACCGACGACGTGGTCGGGCGACGGCAATGACCGGAACGGCTCGACCGCTTCGCGGAGCACCTCCCGCGCGTGAGCGCGGAGCCGCGCGACCTGTTCGGGCGAGGGCGGGTCGTCGGGCAGGAACGAGATCGTCGAGCGTCCGGCGCCGAGGGGCAGCGAGCGCGCGACATCCGGTACCTCGTCGATGCCCTGCGCGATCTCGAGCGAACCGCCGCCGATGTCGAAGAGCAGGAGGCGCCCGGCCGACCAGCCGTACCAGCGCCGCACCGCGAGGTAGGTGAGCCGCGACTCGTCGTCGCCCGAGAGCACCTGCAGGCGCACGCCGGTGTCGCGTTCGACGAGGTCGAGCACGGCCTCGCCGTTCGCGGCCTCGCGAATGGCGGAGGTCGCGAAGGCCAGCAGTTCCTCGATGCCGGCCTCGCGGGCAGCGGATGCCGCGCCGGCGACCGCGGTGAGAATCGCGGTGACGCCCTCGGCGCTGATCGAGCCGTCGGCCTCGAGATACCGCATGAGCCGCAGCACCGACTTGTGCGACGCCGTGGGGATCGGCCGCGCGCCCGGATGGGCCTCGACCACGAGCAGGTGCACCGTGTTGGAACCGACGTCGAGGACTCCAAGGCGCATGCTGCGAGCGTAACGGTTTTCGTGCATACTGATGCGACTGGGACAGTCGTCCCACTTCGTCGTCAGTGCTGTCGGGAGGAGTCCGCATGGCCCGTATCCCCGCGGCCGAGCGCCGAGCCGCTCTCGTCGAGGCCGCGTTGCGGGTCGTGTCGCGACGCGGCATCGCCCAGGCGACCACCCGCGCGATCGTCGCCGAGGCCGGCATGTCGCTCGCGAGCTTCCACTACGCTTTCGACTCGCGCGACGAGCTCATCGACGAGCTCATCACCACGGTGGTCGCCCGCGAACAGCAGGCGGTGCTGCCCGACGACCTCGAAGGCCACGACCTGCGCGACATGCTCGAGGCCGGCATCCTGCGCTACTTCGATCATCTGCGCGCAGATCCAGAGCATGAGCAGGCGATGCTCGAACTCACCCAGTACGCGCTGCGCTCGCCCGAGCGGCATCCGCTCGCCATCGCCCAGTACGCGAGGTACGCCGAACTCGGCGCCCGCTCGCTCGCGGCGGCGGCGGAGCTGACCGGCGTCGTCTGGCGCACTCCCGTCGAGCAGGTCGCCCGCGTACTCATCGCCTTCACCGACGGACTCACCCTGACCTGGCTCGTCGCCCGCGACGACGACGACGCCCGGGCGGTCGCACACGCGGCCGCCGATGCCCTCTCGAGAATGGCCGATCCACGATGACGAGCCTCGATTCCGCGCAGCCTCCGCAGTCGCCGCAACCCGTGCCGTCGACGCCGACGTCGGCGCTCGGAGAGCCGGTCCGGCGGGTCTCCGCCGGCTGGATCGCGTCGTTCGCGACCGTCTGGCTCGGCATCTGGATGGCGCAGCTGACGCCGGTGCAACTGCTGCTGCCCGCACAGATCGACGCGCAACTGCGCCCCGACAACTGGGTCGACAGCGTGGTCGCGTTCGGTGCGATCTCGGGCATCGCCGCGATCGCGACGATCATCGCCTACCCCCTCACCGGCGCGCTCTCCGACCGCACGACGTCTCGGTTCGGTCGTCGCCGCCCGTGGATCGCGATCGGCGCGGTCGTCTTCGCGCTGTCGCTCGTCTCGCTCGGCCTGCAGACCGAGATCTGGGCGATCGGTGCCACGTGGGTCGCGGCATCGGTCGGCTTCTGCATCATGACCGCCGCGCTCACGGCGACCATCTCCGATCAGGTGCCGGTCAACCAGCGCGGCTTCGTCTCGGGGTGGATGTCGGCGCCGCAGGCGGTCGGCATCATCGTCGGGCTGGTGCTCGTGACCGAGCTGGTGACCGACGCCTCGCTCGGCTACCTCCTGCTCGCGGTGATCCTGCTCGTGCTCGCGATCCCGTTCCTCACTCGCGCGGATCAGCCGCTCGCGGCCGCCGACCGCACCCGCGTCACCGCGAAGGGCATCATCTCGGGCTTCTGGATCAGCCCGCGCAAGCACCCCGATTTCGGCTGGACCCTGCTCAGCCGCGTGCTCGTCTCGGTGGGCAACGCGCTCGGCACGAGCCTGCTGCTGTACTTCCTGATGTTCCAGCTGAACGACGCGCACGCCGAAGACAACCTCATCGTGCTGACGCTCATCTACATGGTGTTCGTGATCGCGGCCTCGCTCGTGCTCGGCAAGCTCTCCGACAGGCTCGGCCGGCGCAAGATGTTCGTGTTCTTCGCCTCGGCGCTCCAGGGAGTCGCGGCGATGCTGCTCGCGCTGTTCCCCGATCTCACGGTCGCGATGGTCGCGGCGGGGCTCCTCGGGCTCGGCTACGGCTGCTTCCTCTCCGTCGACCAGGCGCTCGCCACCCAGGTGCTGCCCGACGCCGCCTCACGCGGCAAAGACCTCGGCATCATGAACATCGCCTCGGCGGTGCCGCAGGCGGTCGCTCCCATGATCGGTGCCGCCGCGGTGGTCGTCTCGGGGTCGTTCATGCTGGTCTTCCTGCTCGGTGCCGCGTTCTCGTTCGCCGGTGCCCTTGCCGTCGCCCGTGTGAGAGGGGTGCGCTGATGGCCCTCGACCTGCGGATGACCGGGGTTCCTGCGACGGATGCCGCGGAGTGGCTCCGCCCCGATCGATACTGGCCGGGCCTGACCGCCGCAACGTCGCATCTCGATGCTCCGGTCGGGGCGTTGCACCTCGGCGCGCTGCGTCACAACGCGCTCGACATGCTGCGCCGGGCGAACGGCACGCCGATCCGGGTGGCGTCGAAGTCGCTCCGCGTGCGCGGGGTCGTCGAAGCCCTGCTCGCGATGCCGGGCTACCACGGCGTGCTCGCGTACACGCTGGCCGAGGCGCTCTGGCTGGCCGACACGGTCGACGACGTCGTCGTGGGGTACCCGACGGCCGAGCGCGGGGCGATCCGCCGGCTCGCGAGCGATCCCGACTTCGCCGCCAGGGTGACGTTGATGGTCGACTCGTCGTCGCAGCTCGACCTCGTCGACGCGGTGCTGCCACCGGGCAGGCGAGAGACCATCAGGGTCTGCCTCGAACTCGACGCCTCGTGGAACGCCCCGCTGCTCGGCCACCTCGGCGTGCGCCGCTCGCCCGTGCATGCGCCCGAAGACGCTGCAGCGCTCGCGGCCTACATCGTGCAGCGGCCCGGGTTCGAGCTCGTCGGCATCATGTCGTACGAGGCGCAGATCGCCGGAGTCGTGAACCGGCCGGCCGGTCGGCCCGTCGACGGTGCGGTGAACCGGTGGATGCAGTCGCGCTCGATGCCCGAGCTCCTCGAGCGCCGCGCTCTGGCGGTGGCTGCCGTGCGGGCGGTCGCCGAGCTCGAGTTCGTCAACGGCGGCGGTACCGGGTCGCTCGAGGCCACGGCGGCGGATGCCTCGGTGACCGAGATCGCCGCAGGCTCCGGCATCTTCGGCGGGCACCTCTTCGACGGCTACCAGCACTTCACGCCGGCGCCGGCGGCGGCCTTCGCGCTCGACGTCGTACGACGCCCGAGTCACGACCATGCGACGATCCTCGGCGGCGGCTGGATCGCCTCCGGCCCGCCCGCGGCCGACCGCATGCCGAAGATCGTCTGGCCCGAGGGGCTCGTCATGGAGGCGCGCGAGATGGCCGGCGAGGTGCAGACGCCCGTGCGCGGGGCATCCGCTCGCGGCCTCTCGGCCGGCGACCGTGTCTGGTTCCGGCACACGAAGTCGGGCGAGCTCGCCGAGCACCTGAACGAGTTCGCCGTGGTCGAGGCAGGAGACGTGGTCGAGATGCTCCCGAGCTATCGGGGAGCGGGGAAGGCGTTCCTGTGACGGCGACGGGGGAGACCTGGCGGAACTGGGCGCGAACGGAGGCGGTGCGTCCGCTGCGAGTCGAGCGCCCGGCGACGGCCGGGGCGGTGCAGCGAGCGGTTGCGGCAGCCGCGGCGTCGGGCCTGCGCGTCAAGGCGGTCGGCGCTGGCCACAGCTTCACCGGCATCGCGGTGGCACCCGGCGTGCAGCTCGACCTCGCCGCGCTCTCTGGCGTCATCGACGCCGACATCGAGACCGGTCGGGTGACCCTCGGCGCCGGCACCCGGCTGCACGAACTGCCGGGCCTCCTCGCACCGTACGGACTCGCGCTGCCCAACATGGGCGACATCGACCGGCAGACGATCGCCGGCGCGACCTCCACGGGAACGCACGGCACCGGCATCCGCTTCGGCGGCCTCGCGACGCAGATCGTCGCCGCGAAGCTCGTGAGCGGCCTCGGCGAACTCATCACCGTGAGCGAGACGGAGCGCCCCGAGTTGCTGCCCGCCGTGCGCCTCGGGCTCGGCGCACTCGGCGTGCTCGTCGAAGTCACGCTGCAGCTCGTGCCCCGGTACGTACTGCACGCCGTCGAGAAGCCCGCTTCGCTCGGCGAGGTGCTCGACGGCTGGCACGATCGCGTGCGGGGCGCCGATCATTTCGAGTTCTACTGGTTCCCGCACACCGAGGCCGCCCTCACGAAGACGAACACCAGGCTGCCCGGGCACGCGCCGAGGCGACCACTCGGCCGCGTCTCGCGCTGGGTCGACGACGAACTGCTCGCCAACGGGCTCTACCGCGGCGTCTGCGCACTCGGCCGTGTGGCACCCGGCGTGGTTCCCGGGTTCGCCCGCCAGGTCGAGAAGCTGACCGGCGACCGCGACTTCGCCGACTTCTCGCCCCGGGTGTTCGTGACGAATCGCACGGTGCGATTCCGCGAGATGGAGTACGCGGTGCCGCTGGCATCCGTGCCCGACGCCGTGCGCGAGGTGCGCTCGCTCATCGAGCGGCGGGGCTGGCGCATCAGCTTCCCGATCGAGGTCCGCGCCGCGGCATCCGATGACAACTGGCTCTCGACGGCGCACGGTCGCGAGACCGGCTACATCGCGGTGCACCGCTACTTCCGCGAGGATCCGACCGAGTACTTCGCCGCCGTCGAGTCGATCATGCGCGAACACGGCGGACGGCCCCACTGGGGCAAGATGCACACCCGCGATGCTGCGTCGCTGCGCGAGGTGTATCCGAGGTTCGACGACTTCCTGCGCGTCCGCGACGAGCTCGACCCCGAGCGGCGCTTCGGAAACCCCTACCTCGAGCGCGTGCTCGGAGCGTGAGCGAGGGCGGATGCCGCCTGGTTTCCGCCCCGAAGCGTCACGGGGTGCGTCGACGCAGCGTGATGGATCCGAGCACGATGGAACCGACGATCCACGCGCCGATCACGAGGAGCTTCGCCGTGATCCAGGCGGCGCTCTCGGTGTCGCCGGCGACCGCCTGCAGGGCGTCGATCGCGAAGCTCAGCGGCAGCCACTCGCTGATCGTCTCGAGCCCGTCGGGCAACTGGTCGCGCGGAATGAAGATGCCGCCGAGGAGGATCTGCGGGAAGACCAGAACGGGCATGAACTGCACGACTTGGAACTCGGATCGTGCGAACGCGCTCGCCAGCAGGCCGAGTGCAGTGCCCAGCAGTGCATCGGCGACGGCGACGGCGAAGAGGAGCCAGATGGATCCCTCGATCTCGAGTCCGCAGACCCATACCGCGAAGGAGACGGCGATCGCGGTCTGGAAGATCGCGAGCAGTCCGAATGCGAGGGCGTAACCGAGGATGAAGTCGCCCTTGCCCATCGGCATCGAGAGCAGGCGTTCGAGGGTGCCGCTGCGCCGCTCCCGAAGGGTCGAGATGCTCGTGACCAGGAACATCACGATGAACGGGAACAGTGCGATCATCGCGGGTCCGATGTCGGCGAAGACCTCGGTGTCGGTGAAGATCCAGGCGACGAGGCCGATGAGCAGGCTGGGCACGACGAGCAGCAGGCCGACGGTGCGCGGGTCTTGGCGGATCTGCGTGAGCACGCGGCCCGCGGTCGCGAACGTGCGCGTGAGGGTCATCGTTGCGCCTCCGTCTCGCTGGTCGGTCGCAGGTCGGGCTCGCCGCGCTCGATGAGCCGCAGGAAGGCCTGCTCGACATCGTCGGTGCCGGTGACCTCGAGCACTCCGCGCACCGTGTCGTCGGCAAGGAGGCGGCCGTCGCGAATCAGCAGCAGCCGGTCGCATCGCTTGGCCTCGTCCATCACATGACTCGAGATCAGCAGGGTGACGCCGTCGTCGGCGAGGCTGCGGAACAGCGCCCAGAGCTCGACGCGGAGCACGGGATCGAGCCCAACGGTGGGTTCGTCGAGCACGAGCATCTCGGGTGTGCCGAGCAGTGCGGCTGCGAGCGAGACCCGGCTGCGTTGGCCGCCGGAGAGCGAGCCCGTGAGGCGCCCGGAGACGGTGCCGAGGTCGGTGCGCTCGATGACACGGTCGATATCGGATGCCGGTGCGCCGACGATTCGGCGGAAGTAGGCGAGGTTCTGGCGCACCGTCAGGTCGTCGTACACGCTCGCCTGCTGGGTCACGTAACCCATGCGCCGTCGCAGTTCGCGGCTGCCCGACGGAAGGCCCAGCACCTCGATCGAGCCCGATTCCACGACCTGGACCCCGACGATGGCGCGCATCAGCGTCGTCTTGCCGCTCCCGCTCGGGCCGAGGAGGCCGACGATGCGACCGCGCGGCACGGCGAGGGACAGTCGGTCGAGCGCCGGCTCGCCGCCACGGACGATCGTCAGGTTCTCGACGATGACCGCGGCGCCGGCGACTGCGGCGACATCCGAATTATTCACCATGTGCCGAATTCTGCGCCGCCGACGCACGACTGTCAAGCGCTTCGAGCCGTCCGGTCAGGTGCCACTGCACCGCCGGACCGACCCGGCGCACGAGCTCGTCGACACTCGTCGACGCGACCGGCTCGAACTCGAGCACGTAGCGCACCATGATCACCCCGACGAGCTGCGACGCGGCGAGTTCGGCTCGCAGCTCGGCGTCTTCGGCGTCACCGAGCGCCGCGGCGACGCGATGCATGACCTCGCGACGGAGGAACTCGCGGAGCATTCGGGCGACGGGGCCCTGGCCGATCGCCGAGCGGAGCGCGGCGACCGCGGCGGGCCGAACGGCTCCGGAATCCCAGGCGACGAGCACTGCCCGCACGAGCCGCGCTCCGAACTCGTCTGCCGGAGCGTCGAGCGCGTCGCGCACGAGTTGATCGGGGCGCAGCGGCACCTTCACGACCTCGGCGACGAGGGCCTGCTTGCCGTCGAAGTAGTGATGGATGAGGGCCGGGTCGACGCCGGCGCGTCGGGCGATCGCCCGCAGCGACGTCGCCTCGTAGCCGTGTTCGCCGAACTCGGCCGTTGCCGCCTCGAGAATCCGCGTGCGGGTGTCGGCGGCCTTCGCGCCGCGAGGCCGGCCCCGTCGTCGGGGTTCCGCGTGCTCGGTCACAGGCTGAGCCTATGCCCGGAGCCGGCCCTCCGCTTCCTCCGAGTCTCATGGGAAGCGCAGGCGGCTCGGAACGCCCTCGGTAGGATGGGAGCACACAGCAAACCGTCGCTCAGAGCGCTTAGGAGTCCGTGCCATGGAATGGCTCATCCCCGTCATCATCGTCGTCGCGCTCGTGGTGATCATCGGCATCTACCTGTGGGCCACGTACAACTCCCTCGTCACGCTGAATGTTCGCGTCGACGAGGCGTGGAGCGACATCACGGTGCAGCTGAAGCGTCGTGCCGACCTGATCCCGAACCTCATCGAGGCGGTCAAGGGCTATGCGGCGCACGAGAAGTCCGTCTTCGAGTCCGTGACGCGGGCGCGCGCCGAGACGCTGTCGGCGCAGGGCCCCGCCGAGGCCGGCGCGGCCGAGAACCACATGCAGCAGGCGCTGAAGTCGATCTTCGCGGTCGCCGAGGCGTACCCGCAGCTGCAGGCCAGCCAGAACTTCCTGCAGCTGCAGTCCGAGCTCGTCGACACCGAAGACAAGATTCAGGCCTCGCGCCGGTTCTACAACGGTGGCGTGCGTGAGCTCAACACGAAGATCAAGGTCTTCCCCAACACGCTCTTCGTGCGCAACCTCGGCTTCAACGAGCGCGACTTCTTCGAGGTCACGGAGCCCGCGGCGATCGCAGAACCGCCGCGCGTGCAGTTCTAAGGCCCGGCGTTGTACCGCGCGATCGCCAAGAACAAACGCAACACCGTCTTCATCGTGCTGTTCTTCCTCGCCATCATCGGCGGGCTGGGGTGGCTGGCGGCGTCCATCTACGGCGACATCACCATCGTCATCGTGACGCTCGTGATCGCGACCGCCTACGCGGTGTTCCAGTACTTCACCGCCGACCGGCAGGCGCTCTCGATGTCGGGTGCCGTCGAGCTGCAGTCCAAGGCCGATCACCCCCGGCTCTGGCGCACGGTCGAGAACCTCTCGATCACGACCGGCACGCCGATGCCTCGGGTGTTCGTCATCTCCGACCCCGCACCGAATGCGTTCGCCACCGGCCGCGACCCCGAGCATGCCGTCGTCGCCGCGACGACCGGCCTGCTCGAGATCATGGACGACGCGGAGCTCGAAGGGGTCATGGCGCACGAGCTCGGACACGTGCGCAACTACGACATCCGCCTCTCGATGGTCGTCTTCGGCCTCGTGGTCGCCGTCGGTTTCATCTCCGACATGCTCGTGCGCATGGCCTTCTTCGGCCGCGGCAACAACAACGGCAACCCGATCGTCATGATCTTCGGGCTCGTCGCGATGCTCATCGCCCCCCTCGTCGCGAGCCTCGTGCAGCTCGCGGTCTCGCGTCAGCGCGAGTACCTCGCCGACGCCACGGGCGCGATGACCACGCGTCACCCCGACGCGCTCGCCAGTGCGCTCGAGAAGCTCGAGGCCTACGGCCGGCCCATGAAGCGGCAGAACTCGTCGATGGCCCACCTCTGGATCGCCGACCCGTTGAAGCCCGGTGTCATGGACAAGCTCTTCGCCACCCACCCCCCGATCGCCGAGCGCGTCAAGCGGCTCGAGCAGATGGGCGGCGCGTTCTAGCGCAACCGGCCGCGCGCAACCCGGGCGACAGGCGGCGGTGGTCAGGTCACTGCGCGCGGAGCTCGGCCGCGAGTGCGGGGGAGAGGTCGCCGCGCCCGGTGACCGTCACCTCGCCGAGCCCCTGCCATGCCGCGGCTCGCTGCAGCACCGGCACGAGTCGGGCCGCAGTGTCTTCCGGTGCCCCGAGCTCGCTCCACGCCGATTGCACCCGGAGCACACCCGCCTGACGATCGCTCTTGAGATCGACGCGACCGACGACACGGTCGTCGATGAGCACCGGCAGTGAGTAGTAGCCGAACTTGCGATCGGGCTCGGGCGTGTAGATCTCGATGCGGTAGTGGAAATCGAAGAGTCGTTCGGTGCGCGGGCGGAACCACACGACCGGGTCGAACGGGGAGAGCACGGCCGCGGTCTCGATGCGGCGGGGGCGCTTCGCGTCGCGGTGCAGCCACGCCGGCGTCTGGCGCGACCCCGTGACCCAGCCGGGCACCTCGACAGGCAGGAGCACGCCGGCGTCTTCGAGTTCGACGATCGCCTGGCGCACCGGCCGACGGTTCATGCGCCAGTAGTCGGCGAGGTCGGCCTCGGTGGCGATGCCCTGAGCGGATGCCGCGAGCGCGACGAGCTCGCGCACGGCGTCGGCCTCGGAGGGCATCCCGCCGAGCAGCTCGCCCGGCAGGGCCTGCTCGGGCAGTGCGTAGACGCGCTCGAAGCGACGCCGCTCGACGCACACGACCTCGCCGGTGCGGAACATCATCTCGAGTGTGCGCTTCACGTCGGACCAGCCCCACCACGGCCCCCGGCGCTCGTTGGCGTCGTGCTCGATCTCGCTTGCCCGCATCGGGCCCTTCGCGGCGAGCTCGGCACGGAGCCACTCTGCGAGTGTGCGGTTCTCAGCGACCCAGCCGCCCCAATCGCTGCCCTTGACGCGATACTCCTCACGCCGGAACTCGAAGAGCGGCCACAGCTCGCGGGGGATGTACGCCGCCTGGTGCGCCCAGTACTCGACCATGCGCCCGCGCCGACCCGTGGTGATGCGGTCGAGCGCGGCACGATCGTAGGCGCCGACCCGACTGAACGCGGGCAGGTAGTGGCTGCGCTCGAACACGTTGACCGAATCGATCTGCAGCAGCGCGAGCCGGTCGATGACCCCGTTCACGGCACGCGTGCCGGGGGTCGCGGGAAGCGGGCGGGCGAAGCCCTGGGCCGCGAGCGCGATGCGTCGGGCGAGGGCGGGACTGACGACGTCGACCATGGTGCTGTCGACGATAGCGGCGGCCGCCGACACTGCGGCGTGACACCGGCCCCGCGACATCCGCATGCCATGCCGATCGGCGCATACGCCCGGCCTAGACTGGAGCGATGACGGACTCCAGGGGGCGCATACGGGGCCGGCTGTCGCGGCGTGCAGCGGATGCTCCGGCGCCCGAGCAACCGAACGCCGGCGACGTGAACGAGGTCACCGAGAGCATCCCGTTCGGGGTGCGGCTCGCGGCCGGGTGGTCGTGGCGGCTGCTGCTCATCGGCGGCGTGCTCGCGGTCGTCGTCTTCCTGGTGATCCAGCTTCGGCTCATCGTCATCCCCATCTTCGTCGCCGTGCTGATCGGCGCGCTGCTCGTACCGTTCTCCGCGCTCCTGCAGCGCCATCGCTGGCCGAAGTGGGCCGCGGTGACCGTGGCCATGCTCTCGGCGCTCATCGTCGTCGGCGGGCTGCTCGCGCTCGGCATCTCGCAGATCGTGCGCGGTCGAGACGAGCTCGTGGCGCAATCGCTCGTGGCATGGGATGACTTCAGCGAGTGGCTGCTCGAAGGTCCGTTCCACATCACCGAGACCCAGCTGAACGACTGGGTGGCGCAGATCATCACGTCGGTGCAGCAGGACTCGAGCGTGCTCCTGAGCGGTGCGCTGTCACTGACGAGCTCGTTCGGGCACTTCCTCGCAGGCCTCCTGCTCGCCCTGTTCGCAACCCTCTTCATCCTCATCGACGGCCGCGGCATCTGGAACTGGATCGTCGGCATCTTCCCCCGTCGGGGTCGTGCGGCCATCGACGGCGCCGGTCATGCCGGCTGGGCGACGCTGCAGAACTTCGTGAAGGTGCAGATCCTCGTCGCGACGATCGACGCGATCGGCATCGGCCTCGGGGCGTTCTTCCTCGGTGTGCCGCTCGCCGTGCCGATCGCGATCCTCGTCTTCCTCGGGTCATTCATCCCGATCGTCGGCGCCGTGGCCACCGGAGCGCTCGCCGTCTTCGTGGCCCTCATCTACAACGGCCCCGTGATCGCCCTCATCATGCTCGGAATCGTGCTGCTCGTGCAGCAGGTCGAGGGGCACGTGCTGCAGCCGCTCATCATGGGCACCGCCGTCAAGGTGCACCCGCTCGGCGTCGTCATCGCGGTGGCGACCGGTTCGCTCCTCGCCGGCATCCCGGGCGCGCTCTTCGCCGTGCCCGTCGCTGCCGTGGTCAACGTCATGATCCTCTCCGTCGCCGGCGGCGCGTGGAAGAACGATACGAGTCCGCACGCAGCCGCAGCACAGTCGCCGCTCTGGCGTACCGTGCCGACGCGCCCGGGCTACAAACGAGGAGAATGAACGAGTTGTCGATCGTGATTCCCGGTCCGGGGCTGGCAGATTTCGAGCACGCGCGGGAGGTCGTCGCCACCGTCGCCCGTCAGACGCCGATGGAGTCGTCGCGGTTCCTGGCGGAACTGCTCGGCGTGCCCGTGCATCTCAAGTGCGAGAACCTGCAGCGCACCGGTTCCTACAAGCTTCGCGGGGCGTACCACCGCATCTCGGCGCTGACCGAGTCCGAGCGTGCGCGCGGCGTCGTGGCGGCCTCAGCAGGCAACCACGCCCAGGGCGTGGCCTTCGCGGCACGTGAACTCGGTATTCGCGCGACGATCTTCATGCCGGTCGGTGTCGCCCTGCCGAAGCTCGAGGCGACCAAGGCGTACGGTGCCGATGTCATCCTGCGGGGCGACTCCGTCGGCGAGACGCTGGAGGCCGCCGCGGCGTTCGCGGCCGAGACCGGTGCCGTCATCATTCCGCCGTTCGACCACCCCGACGTCATCGCGGGGCAAGGCACCCTCGGCCTCGAGATCCTCGAGCAGACGCCGGAGGTCGAGACCATCATCGTGCCGATCGGGGGCGGTGGTCTCGCGGCAGGCATCGCGAGCGCGGCGAAGCAGCGCGCCGCCGAGCTCGGTCGCACGATTCGCATCATCGGCGTGCAGGCCGAGAACGCGGCGCCCTACGTGGCCTCATTGGCGGCGGGGTCGCCCCAGCACGTGCCCGTCGTGCCGACGATCGCCGACGGCATCGCCGTGTATCGCCCGGGCGAGCTGAACTTCGAGATCATCCGGGGCACGATCGACGAGATCGTGACCGTCTCCGAAGACGACATCGCGAGGGCACTGCTCGTGCTGCTCGAGCGCGCGAAACTCGTCGTCGAACCGGCCGGTGCGGTGTCGGTGGCCGCGATCATGACCGGCAAGATCTCCTCCGACGGTCCGGTCGTCGCGCTGCTCTCCGGCGGCAACATCGACCCGCTGCTCATGCAGCGGGTGATCGCGCACGGGCTCGCGGCATCCGATCGCTACCTCACGCTCGGAATCGGCCTGCCCGATCGGCCGGGGCAGCTCGCTCGCATCTCCGAACTGCTGGCCGAAGCCAACGCCAACGTCATCGAGGTGCTGCACACCCGGCACGGATCGGGCCTGCAGATCTCCGAAGTCGAGTTGAAGCTCTCGGTCGAGACCCGCGGGCCCGCGCACCGCGATGAGGTCGTCGAGGTGCTGCGTCGCGCCGGCTACGAACCGGTCGTCTACAACGAGTAGCGCGGGCTACTCGCCGCCCCACGTGGCGACGCCGGTGACCTCGACGGGGATCTCGCGACCGTTGGGCGCGACGTAGCTCGTCTTCTCGCCGATCTTCAGGCCGAGGATCGCCGCACCGAGCGGGCTCTGCTCGCTCCAGACGTCGAGTTCGGAGTCGCCCGCGATCTCGCGGCTGCCGATGAGGAACGTCTCTTCGTCGCCGGCGATGATCGCGGTGATGACGGTGCCCGTCTCGACGACGCCCGACGACTGGGGTGCCTCGCCGACCTCGGCGTTGCGAAGCAGCTCCTTGAGCTGGCGGATGCGGGCCTCCTGCTTGCCCTGCTCGTCTTTGGCGGCGTGGTAGCCGCCGTTCTCCTTGAGGTCGCCCTCCTCGCGCGCCGACTCGATTCGCTTGGCGATCTCTTCACGGCCGTGCGTGGAGAGGTGCTCGAGTTCCGCCGCGAGGCGGTCGTAAGCCTCCTGGGTGAGCCAGGTGACGGTGGCGTCCTGCGCCATGATGCACACTCCCGTGGATGGGTACCCGTGGTCGGGTACGCACAGTGTCGACTGCACGTCCGGATAGACGTGTCGCCCCGACGAACGTCGGAGCGAATGTTCCATGTTAGGTGAGCCAGCAGCGGTAAATCAAACCCGTGTTGGCCTCTTGCGCGACCCGCACCGTCTCGGTGAGGCTGCGGATGTGACGTGTGGAGGCCGGTACCTCGATGACCTTCCAGCCCACGACGGTGAAATCCTCGTTGAGCGCCTGCACGATGCAGGCGGTGTCGTTGCCGGGCGGCACCGAGAGGTTCCAACGGACCTCGACCGCGCGCTCCTCGTTGATCAGGCGGTGACCCGTGTCGGTCACTTCGATCTGCGGCTTCTGTCCATCGAGCCCGGCCCAGACGACCCAGGCGACGAGCACGATCGCGAACGCCACGGCACCGCCGATGAGCAGCATGCGATCGCGGGTGCGGTGCGTGCGGGTGCGCCCGTACCGCGCGGCGAGCGCGTCCGTTTCGGGCTCTGCCACGGGCACGGCTCCTTCGATCTCGATCGTCTAGGCTTGAATCCAGCCTAACCCGCCCCGTGAATGGAATCCGATGCTCGTCGTGCCCGCTCTGACCCTCTTGGCAGAAGACGAGGAGTTCGACCCGAACACCGTGACGCCGGGCATCTGGGGCTTCGTGCTCACCTTCGTGGTGATGCTCATCGTGGTGCTCCTCGTGCTCGACATGGTGCGTCGCATCCGCCGGGTCAACTACCGGGCCGAAGTGCGCGAGCAGCTCGAAGCCGAGCAGCTCGCGTCGGCAGCACACGACGACGAGATGGGCGAGGCCGACGGTCAGCCGGCGGATGCCTCGGGCGAGGGGCCCCCCGAAGGCGACGAGCCGCCCACTCGCTGACCGCGGGCGCGCGCCGCCTGCCACCCCTCGGGGTCAGCGTGGCGCTCAGCTCGCTCGTGCCTCACCGAACTCCAGCTGCCTGAAAAGCTGTTCGGGGCTCGCAGGTGAGGGTGGTGCTACTCGTGCAATGCCGCCGTCGTATGAGCAAGCACTCATCTGAGTAGAGGCTCATTCACGTCTCAGGCCGAGCCGCTCCAAGGTGCGGGCGCGAGGACCCAGCACACCTCGGCCGGCGCGTCGTCCTCGGTGTGCCAGGTGTGCGGCTCCCTGCCGGGGAACGTCAGCGCGTCACCGGTCTCGAGTCGCACCGAGCGGTCGGCGAATCGCACGGTGACGGCTCCCGCGACGACGTGGAGCACCTCGACGTCGCAGTTCACGGTGTAGAGCTCGTGCCCGCCATGGGCCCCGGGCTCGAGGGCGGAGCGGATGAGCTGCACGCGCGACTCGCCACGCGGCGACATCAGGAGCTCGCTGACGCCGACCCCGCCGAGGTTGATGTGGGGGGCATCGGCGCGGGTGATGCGCTGGATCTCAGGCTCGGCGAACAGTGCACCGACGGGAAGCGAGAGCACCTGGCAGAGCTGCACGAGGGTGGCAACGCTCGGGGAGGTCTCGTCGCGTTCGACGCGGCTGAGGAAGCCCTTGCTGAGCCCGCTCGACTCGGCGACCTGGGCGAGTGTGAGCCCCTGGGCGATGCGCGTGCTCCGGAGCTTCGCGCCGATCGGCGTGCCGATCGCGTCGGCACTGGGGTGGATGGGACGCATGTGGCCTCTCCCTTGACGGCGACGGCGATGGCGGCATACAGTGGCCGCAGGTTTCCCCAACAGTACTGGAAGTTTCGTAATATGCAACTCACGCCAGAAGATCCGCACGACGGCGGCATCCGCGGTCCGGTCGATGCGAGCGTGGTGCCGCGCTTCGCCGGCATCGCGACCTTCGCTCGCCTCCCGCGCCTCGACGAGGTCGCTCGAGCACACGTCGCGATCGCCGGCGTGCCGTTCGACAGCGGTGTGAGCTATCGGCCCGGCGCCCGATTCGGTCCGGCCCATGTGCGCGAGGCCTCGCGGCTCCTCCGCCCCTACAACCCCGCGCAAGACGTCTTCCCGTTCGGGGCGCAGCAGGTGGCGGATGCCGGCGACATCGTCGCCAACCCCTTCGACATCGCCGAGGCCGTGCGTCAGATCGAGGCGGGCGCGAGGGATCTCGCCGAACACGCCGACAAGATCGTGGTCATCGGCGGCGACCACACCATCGCGTTGCCGCTGCTGCGCGCCGTGCACGCGAAGCACGGCCCCGTCGCGGTGCTGCACTTCGACGCGCACCTCGACACCTGGGACACCTACTTCGGCGCCCCGACGACGCACGGCACGCCGTTCCGACGAGCGTCGGAAGAGGGGCTCATCGACCTCACGGCGAGCATGCACGTCGGCATCCGCGGCCCCCTGTACGCGAAGAGCGACCTCGAAGACGACGCACGTCTCGGCTTCTCGATCATCACGAGCGAGTACCTCGAGGAGCACGGCCTGGCCGCGGCGATCGACCGCATGCGCGCCCGCATCGGCGATGCGCCGCTCTACATCTCGATCGACATCGACGTGCTCGATCCCGCGCACGCCCCGGGCACCGGAACCCCCGAGGCCGGCGGGCTCACGAGCCGCGAACTGCTGCGCATGATCCGATCACTCGCCGACCGCGACATCGTCGGCGCCGACGTCGTCGAGGTCGCCCCCGCCTACGACCACGCCCAGCTCACTGCCGTCGCAGCGAGCCACGTGGCCTACGAGCTCATCAGCGCCATGGCGCCCCGCCGCTGATCCAGTCGACCGCATCCGAACCCGAGGCGAAGGAGCCGCACCGATGACCGAGCAGACCGAACCGACCCGCGAGGCGGTGCTGGCCGCGGCATCCGAGATCGTCGATGCCTTCGCCGCGAACGACGGCGAGCGTTATTTCGCCACCTTCGCCCCCGATGCGTCCTTCCTGTTCTACACGGAGCCCGAGCGACTCGCCGACCGGGCCGCCTACGAGCGGCTCTGGTCCGGCTGGGTCGACGGCGGCTGGCGCGTCGTCTCGTGCACGTCGAGCGACCCGCTCGTGCAGACCTTCCCAGGCGGTGCCGTCTTCACCCACTCGGTCGAGACGACGGTCGACACCGGTGAGGGCACCGAGTCGTCCCGCGAGCGGGAGACCATCGTCTTCCGGCTCGAGGCGGCGACGGATGCCACGGCGCGCCTCGTCGCCGTGCACGAGCACCTTTCCCCCATGCCCGACGCGACCGACGCGTCCTGACGCCCGCAAACCCGACCCACCACTCACCGAGGAGACCTGGCAATGTCGCTCTACTCCCGCCTCGAGCACTACCTCGAGGAACACTCCGATGACGCCGGCCTGGTTCGCGGCTCGCTCAGCCTGCCGCGCATCGGCATGATCTGGCTCGCTGCGAACCTCGTGGTGACCACCCTGCTGACCGGCACCTTGTTCGTGCCGGGCGTCGACTACGGCCTCGTCATCGTGCTGATCATCGTCGGCACCGTCATCGGCGCCGCGGTGCTCGTGACCGTCGGCAACATCGGCACGCGCACCGGGCTGCCGACGATGGCGCTCACCCGAGGGCCGTTCGGCACCCGCGGCAGCCTCCTGCCGGTGGCTGCGAACGTCATCATCCTCATGGGGTGGAGCTGGGTGCAGGCGATGCTCGCCGGCATCGCGCTCGACTTCCTCGTGGCATCCGTCACCGGGTTCTCGAGCCCGATCATGTTCGCGGTGCTCTGCCAGACCTTCGTCGTGATCCTCGCGATCTTCGGGCACACCGGCATCGCGAAGGTCGAGCCGTGGCTCGCCGTGCTGATCCTCGGCATCATGGCGTACATCTTCGTCGTCGCGTTCACGACCTATGCCCCTGCGGAGTTCGCCGCGATCCCCGCCGACGAGTCGCTCGGCTACACGCCGATCCTCGTGCTCGATGTCGTGATCGCCACCGCGATCTCGTGGACGGTGCTGTCGGCCGACTTCAACCGCTTCGCGACGTCGAGCAGGGCCGGCATCATCGGTTCGGGCATCGGCTACACGCTCTCGACGACCATCGCGATGGTCGTCGGCGCGACTGCGATCGGGTACGTCGTGCTCTCGGGCGGCGAGGCGATCCCGTTCGACCCGGTGACGATCGTCACCCCGTTCGGTGCGCCGCTCGCGATCATCATCTTCCTCTCGGTCATGGCGACGAACACGATGGTCGTCTACGGCATGGTCACGACGATCGTGAACGCCGTTCCCGGCGTGAAGAAGCTGAAGTTCCTGCCGACTGCGCTCATCGTGGGCGTCATCTCGATCGTCGGCGCGACCTGGTTCGGGCTGCTCGAGCAGTTCACGACCTTCCTCGTCACGATCGGCGCGCTCTTCGCACCCGTGTTCGCGATCATGATCGCCGACTACTACATCGTCAAGCGCGGCGCGTACACGGCCGACATCCTGCGGGCCCGTGACGGCCGGTACTGGTATCTCGGTGGCGTGAACTGGGCCGCCGTCGTCGTCTGGCTCATCGGGGCCGTCGCGGCCTACCTCTTCACGTACGTGTGGCCGACCCCGATCGGTGCGACGATCCCGGCATTCGCGATCACCTTCGTGCTCTACCTGCTGGTGTCGCTGCGCGAGCGCTCGTCGACGCCACCGGCGAGGAGCGGGCATCTCTCGGATGCCACGACCGAGCCCGCCCCGCATGCGTGACCTGAGCCATCCGCTGCGCACCGGCATGCAGGTGTACCCGGGCGACCCCTCGGTGGATCTCTCGCCGGCGCTCGAACTGGAGCGCGACGGAGCCGCCGTCACGGCGCTGCACCTCGGCTCCCACAGTGGAACCCACGTCGACGCGCCCGCGCACACCGTGGCGGGCGGGCGCACGATGGACCTCGTCGCGCTCGAGGAGCTCGTCGGCGACGCGTTGCTGATCCGCGTGCCGGGGCTCAACGACGGCGCGACGATCGGCGTCGACGACCTCGGCGTGCTGCCCGACCGGGTGCCGTCGATCGTCGTGGTCGACACCGGGTGGGCGCGGCACTTCGGCACCGAGCGTGCGCTGCGGCATCCGGCGCTCGGGGTCGAGGCCGCGCGCCTGCTCGTCGAACGGGGCATGCATGTGCTCGGCGTCGACACCCTGAGCCCCGATGCCACGGTTGCCGCCGGCACCACCGAGTTCCCGGTGCACGAGGTCGTGCTCGGCGGCGACGGCCTCATCATCGAGAACCTCGCCGGACTCGACGGGCTTCCGGCGCGCCTGCGGATCGGGGTGTTCCCGTTGCGACTCGCGGGCGATGGGGCGCCGGCCAGGGCGGTCGCGTTCGTCGACTGAGTCTCTCGCGAGCACGACGACGTGGTGGCCGTGCAGGTCGAGCGTCTCGGAGGGCTGGCGCGCCGCCGGCGGGTCGGATGCCTCGGAGTCGCCGATCACGACGCTGCGAGCGCCGCCGACGTGGAGTCGCACAGCTGCTCCATTCGCGGGAGCGCGCATCGCGGCATCCGCTCGCCCGCCGGCTCGATCACGATCACGCCGATCGGCCGCTCAGCCCAGATGGTAGGCCGGGGCGACGGCGATGAGCAGTGTGGCCGTCCAGTGGCACATGAACGCGAGCACCGTGCAGGCGTGGAAGATCTCGTGGAAGCCGAAGACGCCCGGCCACGGGTTGGGCCTCTTCAGGGCGTAGACGATGGCGCCGACCGTGTAGAGCAGGCCGCCGGCGATCACGAGCACCATCATCGCCGCGTTCACCGCGAGCAGGTCGCCGAGGTACATCACCGCGGCCCAGCCGAGCAGCAGGTAGAGCGGCACGTACAGCCATCGCGGAGCGCCGATCCAGAACACCCGGAAGCCGATGCCGACGAGCGCGCCGGCCCAGACGACGCCGAGGAGCAGCCATCCCTTGTCGGGTGGCAGCGCCAGGATCGCGAGCGGAGTGTACGTGCCGGCGATCAGCAGGAAGATGTTCGCGTGGTCGATGCGCTTCAAGACGAGCTTCGTCTTCGGCTTCCAGTCGAAGCGGTGGTAGAGCGCCGAGTTGCCGAACAGCAGCATCGACGAGAGCACGAACACTGTCGACGCCCATTTCGCCGGTTCGCCCGCGGCGAGCATGATGAGCGCGATCCCGGCGACGACCGTCAGCGGGAAGGTCACGGCGTGGATCCAGCCGCGCCAGATCGGCTTGACCTCGTCGGAGTAGGCGAGCGAGTCGTCGAGCAGCGGGATGTTCGGCAGGTCGGGGCCGTGCTCGGCGCGTGAGACCGCGGTGTCGGTCGGGTCTTCCGCTGCGACCGGACGAGAGAGTTCTTCGGCGGCATTGCGCGAGTCGCGCCGGCGCTTCGAGGTCATGCACCAAGCGTATCCGCGGCGGCGCCGACGACCGGCTGCGAGTGACCGATGCCGGGGAGGGGTAGCGTAGTGCCGTGCAGACGAGCGATCAGCCCCTCGGTCGCGGCCTCCTCTACCGCCTCTACCAGAACCGGCTCCGACGGAGCCTCGATCCGGCGGCGCTGCCGCGCCACGTTGCGATGATCATCGACGGCAACCGGCGCTGGGCGAAGCAACTCGGCTACGACACCGCCGCGCACGGTCATCGCGCCGGCGCCGCGAAGATGCGCGAGTTCCTCGAATGGTGCGACGACTCCGGCATCTCGACGGTCACGCTCTACCTGCTCTCGAGCGACAACCTCGGCAACCGCCCCAGTGCGGAGCTCGCCGACCTGATCGAGATCATCGCGGAGCTCGCCGAGGAGCTCTCGCACTACCGCGACTGGCGGGTGCAGCACGTCGGATCGGATGCCGGGCTGCCCGAGCCGCTCGTCGGAGCCCTCGACGCCGCCGAGCATCGCACGGCCGACAAGCACGGCCTGCACGTCAACCTCGCCGTGGGCTACGGCGGGCGCAAGGAGATCACCGACGCGATGCGCTCCATCGTCGCCGCGCATCACGCCGAGGGCCGCAGCCTCGAAGACCTCGCCGAGCGGTTGACACCCGACCTGATCGGGCAGCACCTCTACACCGGCGGCCAACCCGACCCCGACCTCGTGATCCGCACCTCGGGGGAGCAGCGGCTCAGTGATTTCATGCTCTGGCAGGCCGCGCACAGCGAGTTCTACTTCGTCGAGGCGCTCGGGCCCGACCTTCGCAAGGTCGATTTCCTCCGGGCGCTGCGCGACTACGCGAAGCGTCATCGCCGCTTCGGCGGGTGACCCGCGGTCTGACAGACTATGCCTCGGAGAAGGGGGCACGCACACGTGACCATCGACCGATTCATCGCCGGGTTCACCGAGGAGCCCGGGTACCTCGACTACGCACGGGTCGGTCCGTTGTCGACCGCGGCGGCCGAAGAGGCCCTCGTGTTCACCCAGGTGCTTCAGCGGGCGCGGCACGGCAGCCTCGACGAGTTCGGCACGCAAGACAGCCGGCTCCGAGCCGCCGCTTCCGCGGTGACCGGGTTCGCCGCCGACCAGATCGTCTTCCAGCCGAACACCACCACCGGCATCATGCACGCCATGTTCGGCCTCACGGGCGGCGTGCTGCTCTCGGCAGAGGAGTTCCCGAGCCTGCCGATCGCGGCCGTTCGCGCGCAAGAGGCGCTGCACACCGTGCAGCCCGTCTGGCTCGAGACCGACCACGGCAAGGTCACTCCCGGCCAGATCCGCGACCAGCTCGAATCCAACGTGGCGGCTGTGGCGGTGAGCCTCGTCGACTCGCGCACCGGCTACCTCTGCGACATCGAGGGCATCAGGCAGGTCATCGGCGATCGCCTGCTGATCGTCGACGCCATTCAGGGATTCGGTGTGGTCGACGCGCCATGGCACGCGGCCGACGTGGTGCTCACCGGTGGGCACAAGTGGTGCCGGGCCGGGTGGGGCACGGGATTCATGGCGCTCTCGGCACGCGCACTCGAGCAGTTGACCCCGGTGTTCTCGGGCTTCAGCGCCACGGAGGTGGCCGAACCCTGGGGTGAGGTTCCGCCTCCAGCGCCTGACGCCCGCGCGTTCCGGCTGTCGAACCCCGACCCGATCGCCGAGGCCAGGTTCGCCGCGGGTCTCGAAGAGATCGCGCAGACGGGCGTCGGGGCGATCAACGCGGCGGTCGCCGAGCGTGTCAGCCAGGTCATCGAGGCCGCCGACGAGTTCGCGATCGCCGTCGTCTCGTCGCGTGACGAACGCGAGCGGGCCGGCATCGTCGTGCTCGAGCCGCCCGCCGAACAGGTGACATTGTTGACCGCCTCGTTGCACAATCACGGCGTCACGGCGACCACCCGCTTGGGTCGTGTCCGTTTGTCGGTGCACGCGGCGACCTCCGAAGAGACCCTCGGCATGCTGCGCGCCGCCTTCGTGTCGTACAGCACCGCGGCGTCGTACTGAGACGGCGAACCCCGATCGGGTCGCGCGAGTTCGCAGCATCCGCTCGGCGTGCGCACCCGAAACGAGTACCCGAAAGGTGAACGGCGCGTGTCGCATGGCGTGTCGCGCGAGCGGTTTCGTCGCGACCGTCGTAGCGTCTGAGGCATCGGACAAGGTGTCCGGTCGAGCCGGCTCGTGAACCGCTCGTGGGAGGATCGCCGCCGGCGCGGAATGCCGAGCTGATGCTCGGGGCGGGAGCTGGCGTGTCACTCTCTACCTCCAACTCGACCGATCTCGCGGCGGATGCCGCAGCCTCACAGCAAGAGCGCACCTACGTGCTCGACACTTCGGTGCTGCTGTCGGATCCGAAGGCCCTGTTCCGCTTCGACGAGCATGCGGTCGTGCTGCCCGTCGTCGTGATCACGGAGCTCGAGGCCAAGCGGAACGATCCGGAGATCGGCTATTTCGCCCGTAAGGCGCTGCGCATCCTCGATGACTTGCGCGTCGAACACGAGCGGCTCGATTTTCCGATCCCCGTCGGCGACGGCGGCTCGCTTCGCGTCGAACTGAACCACAGCGACCAGAGCGTGCTGCCCTCGGGCCTGCGGCTCTCCGACAACGACTCCCGTATCCTCGCGTGCGCCCTGAACCTCTCCAACGACGGTCTCGCCGTGACGGTGGTCTCCAAGGACCTGCCGCTGCGCGTGAAGGCCGCGTCGGTCGGTCTCGATGCACAGGAGTACCGGCACGAGCTGGCGATCGATTCGGGCTGGAACGGCATGGACGAGCTCGACCTCGGCTCGAACGACATGGCCAAGCTCTACGAGCATGAGCATCTCACCATGCCGAAGGATCTCGGCCAGCCGATCAACACCGGCCTCGTCATCCACTCCGACCGTGGATCCGCCCTCGGCCGGGTCGTCGGCGAACGCGAGGTGCGCCTCGTGCGCGGGGATCGCGAGGTCTTCGGCCTGCACGGACGCTCGGCCGAGCAGCGGCTCGCGATCGACCTGCTGCTCGACCCCGAGATCGGCATTCTCTCGCTCGGCGGTCGCGCCGGTACCGGCAAGTCGGCCCTCGCCTTGTGCGCGGGCCTCGAGGCGGTGCTCGAGCGGCAGCAGCACAAGAAGATCATGGTCTTCCGCCCGCTCTACGCCGTCGGCGGCCAGGAGCTCGGCTACCTGCCGGGCGACCAGGGCGAGAAGATGAATCCGTGGGGCCAGGCGGTGTTCGACACCCTCGGCTCGGTGGTCTCCGACAACGTGCTCGAAGAGGTCATCGATCGCGGCATCCTCGAGGTGCTGCCGCTCACCCACATCCGCGGCCGATCACTGCACGACGCATTCGTGATCGTCGACGAGGCGCAGTCCCTCGAGCGCAACGTGCTGCTCACGGTGCTCTCCCGCATCGGCCAGAACTCGCGAGTCGTGCTCACCCATGACGTGGCTCAGCGAGACAACCTGAGGGTCGGTCGTCACGACGGCGTCGCGAGCGTGATCGAGACGCTGAAGGGACATCCGCTCTTCGCCCACATCACGCTCACCCGGTCGGAGCGCTCGGCGATCGCGGCGCTCGTCTCCGAGATGCTCGACGGGCACGAACTGGCGTAGCCGCAGAGTTCGCCGACGACACGAGCGAGCGCGGGCCCCGGCAGCAGTCGGGGCCCGCGTCGCGTCAGCCGTAGATCTTGGCCGCGTAGGCGGGGCCGTAGTACTCGTCGAGCACCTCGATCGAGTCGTGGGGGCGTTCGAGCGTCTGCGCGATGACGGCGCGTCGCGGCGCCGCTCCGGGGTTCCAGGTCTCGGGCTTCCAGGTGTTCGAGCGCAGGAACGCCTTCGCGCAGTGCGAAAAGACCTCATCGATCGCGACCTCGAGCACGAGCGCGGGCCGGTGCCCGCGCACCACCATCTGCTCGGCGTAAGGAGCGTCGCGCAGCAGGCGACCGCGTCCGTTGATGCGCAACGTGTCGCCGCGGCCCGGGATCACGAAGAGCAGGCCGACGTGCGGGTTCGCGAGCACGTTGTGGAAGCCGTCGGCGCGGCGATTCCCCGGGCGCTCGGGGATCGCGATGGTGGAATCGTCGAGCACCATCGCGAAGCCGGCCGGATCGCCTTTGGGTGAGACGTCGGCATTGCCCGCCGCATCCGCCGTCGAGATGAAGCACAGCGGGGACGCCGCGAGCCACTGCCGATCGAGCTCGTGCAGGCGCGCTCGGGCCTTGTCGCGTGCCGCGGGCAGCGGCATGCCGATCAGCTGCTCGAGTTCATCGGTGGTCGTGACCGGGGTGCCTCCATGATCCATGGGTGCCACGCTACGCCGACGCGGGCACCCACGGCGATCCCGGCCGCTCCCGAACGACGCGAAGCGCCCCTCCGCAGTGCGGAGGGGCGCTTCGGTTCGAGACCGTCTGGCGACTACTTCGCCTGCGGCGGGCGCGTCATCGAGAGCAGGTCGAGGGCGCCGTCGAGCTGCTCGACCGTGAGGTCGCCGCGCTCGACGTATCCGAGGTCGACGACGGCCTCGCGCACGGTGATGCCCTTGGCCACCGAGTGCTTCGCGATCTTCGCGGCCGCCTCGTAGCCGATGAGCTTGTTGAGCGGGGTCACGATCGACGGCGACATGCCGGCGAGCGCCGTGGCGCGCTCGACATCGGCCTCGAGACCGTCGATCGTCTTGTCGGCGAGAACGCGCACCGAGTTGGCGAGCAGGCGGATCGACTCGAGGAGCGCAGTGCCCATGACCGGGATCTGCACGTTGAGTTCGAAGGCGCCGGATGCCCCGGCCCACGCGATCGTCGCATCGTTGCCGATGACTCGCGCACACACCATGAGCACTGCCTCGGGAACGACGGGGTTGACCTTGCCCGGCATGATCGAGGAACCCGGCTGCAGGTCTGGGATGCGCAGCTCGCCGAGCCCGGTGTTCGGGCCGGAGCCCATCCACCGCAGGTCGTTCGAGATCTTCGTGAGGCTGACGGCGATCGTGCGCAGCGCGCCCGATGCGTCGACAAGACCGTCGCGGTTGGCCTGCGCCTCGAAGTGGTCGGCAGCCTCGGTGATCGGCAGCTCGGTCTCGGCCTGCAGGAGGGAGATGACGAGCTGCGGGAACCCGGCCGGCGTGTTGATGCCGGTGCCGACGGCCGTGCCGCCGAGCGGTACCTCGGCCACGCGGGGGAGGGCCGTGCGCACGCGCTCGATGCCGAGCCGCATCTGGCGGGCGTACCCGCCGAACTCCTGGCCGAGGGTGACCGGCGTGGCGTCCATCAGGTGGGTGCGGCCGGCCTTGACGACGTCGGCCCACAGTTCGGCCTTCGCCTCGAGGGAGACGGCCAGGTGATCGAGTGACGGGATGAGCTCGTCGATGAGCGCTGCCGTCACGGCGATGTGCACCGAGGTCGGGAAGACGTCGTTGGAGGACTGCGACGCGTTCACGTGGTCGTTGGGGTGCACCGCGCTGCCGAGCTTGCCGGTCGCGATGGTGGCGAGCACCTCGTTCATGTTCATGTTCGACGAGGTGCCCGAGCCGGTCTGGTACACGTCGACCGGGAAGTGCTCGGTGAAGCCGTGGCGACCGTCGATGACCTCGTCGGCGGCGTCTTCGATGGCCTTCGCGATCGCGGGGTCGAGCACGCCCAGCTGTGCGTTGGCCTGCGCGGCGGCCTTCTTGATGCGTGCCAGGGCCTGGATCTGCTGCGGTTCGAGCCCGGCGCCGGAGATCGGGAAGTTCTCGACGGCGCGCTGCGTCTGCGCACGGTAGAGGGCCGTCGCGGGCACCCGTACCTCGCCCATCGTGTCGTGCTCGATGCGATAGTCGGCGGCGTTGTCCACCACGGTGTGTTCTCCTTCGGTTGTCGCCGGGCCGGTGTTGTCGCCAATTCCGACCCGGTGGATGCCGCCAGTGCGGCGGTCAGATGCGACCGACGACGATGTCGGTCTCGGCACGACCTTCGAACAGCCGGTAGTTCGCGCCGACGATAGCCAGCGTACCCGCTGCGATCGCGTCGCTGATCATCTCGGAGCTCTCGAGCAGTTCGGCCACGGTGTCGCGCAGATGCTCGCGCCCGACGAAGCTCGCATCGACGTCGCCCGACTCGATCGGAGCGCCGGATTCGCCACCGGCCACCCGGCGTACGGCCGGCACGATGCGCTCGACGAGCGAGGCGATGTGCGCGGGCAGCTGCGGCGCATCGGATGCCTGCGAGTCGATCGCGGCCCGTACCGCACCGCATTCGTCGTGCCCGAGCACGAGGATGAGCGGCACGCCGAGCACGCCGACCGCGTACTCGAGGGAGCCGAGCACCGAATCGGAGATGACCTGGCCGGCATTGCGCACCACGAAGGCGTCGCCGAGGCCGACGTCGAAGATGATCTCGGCGGAGAGTCGCGAATCGCTGCAGCCGAAGATCGCGACGAGCGGCCGCTGCGAGTGGGCGAGCGAGGTGCGGCGGTCGACGTCTTGCCGCGGGTGCTGCGGCTCGCCCGCGATGAAGCGCTCGTTTCCGCGCCGCAGCTCGCGCCACGTCTCGGCCGGGGTCTGGGGGAGTTCGGTCGACTGCGTGGTCACGGTGTGCCTCTCAGTTCTGCGCCTCGATCGTCGGCGTGAGCGCCGACGCGAGCGTCGCGAATTCTTCGGGGATCGCGGTGCCGAGCAGCACGAAGGTGCTGCCGCCGGCTTCGGTGGTGAGCCCGTACCGGGCGTTGCCGACGTCGTCGGTCGAGTCGCGGTTGTCGTAGACCGTCCACTCGATGCCGTCGATCGTGACGGTACCGACCGGGAGCGTGCGAGCGAGGAGTCCGGCCGCCCAGGTCGGGTTCGCGTCGAGCCCCTGGTACATGCCGATGAACTCGTCGCTCGGGGTGAGGTACCCGACGTACCATGCCGTGACGTCGTCGGCCTGGCTGGTGCGGATCTCTGCCGAGTTTGGGCGCCAGCCGTCGGGAATCTCGGGCACGGCGAGCGGGTCGTCGCTGGCGACCTGCGCCTGCTGGGCGATGGATGCCACGTCGACATCGGGCTCGATGGGCGTGTTGCTGCGGGGCACGAGCAGCACGATGACGAGCACGAGGATGAGGCTCGCGCCGAGAGCGAGCAGGAGGTTCTTCAGGGTCTGCCGCTGCCGGTGCTTCAGCGAGTTCTCTGCCTTGCGGGCGGCCGTCTCTTCTGGGGTCTCCGGGCGGCCGAGCTCGGCGACCACCCGCGGCGGGTTGGTCGCCATCAGCGGGCTGCGTCGTCGGACGCTGGACGTGCGGTGCCGGCGCGGGCTGCGTCGAGGCGCGCCTTCGCGCCGATCAGCCACTCTTCGCAACGCGCGGCGAGCGCCTCGCCGCGCTCCCACAGCGCGAGCGACTGCTCGAGCGTTGCGGAGCCCTGCTCCAGCTCGCCGACGACCTGCACGAGCTCGTCGCGTGCCTGCTCATAGCTCAGCTCTGCGACATCGGTGGGGGTGGGCATGACGACCATTCTATTCGGCACCGCCGACGGGTTCGCCGTGTGCCGTCGGCGGCTCTGTGGCGGCATCGTGCACCGACGGCACTGCTCCGCGGGAGACCGCTGCGAGTGCTCCCTCGGCGAGGGTGACGGTCAGCTGGGCACCCTCGGGCGCCCCGGCCGGGCCGCGCACCACGTGGCCGTCGGCGCCCTGCACGATGGCGTAGCCGCGGTCGAGCGTCGCCTGCGGCGAGAGTGCCCGCAGATGACCGCGGAGCTCGGCGACCCGATGCGTCTGCCGGTCGATCGTGCGCTCGACGAGTTCGGCGCCGCGGGCGACCCAGCGCGTGAGGTCTTCGGCCCGCCGGTCGACGATCCACGAGGTGTCGGCGAGCGCCGGCCGAGATCGCAGGTGGCCGATGCGGTCGATCTCGCGGGAGAGGACCGCCTGCAGCCTCATGCCGAGTCGGGCACGGGCCTGCCCGACGCGCACGAGCTCTTCGTTCACGTCGGGGACCACGCGCTTCGCGGCATCCGTCGGCGTGGAGGCGCGCAGGTCGGCGACCTCGTCGAGCAGCGGCCGATCGGCTTCGTGTCCGATCGCCGAGACGATCGGGGTGGTCGCCGCCGACGCCGCCCGCACGACGCGCTCGTCACTGAAGCCCAGCAGGTTCTGGAAGTCGCCGCCACCGCGTGCGACGATGATGACCTCGACCTGCGGGTCGGCGTCGAGGCGCTCGATCGCCGCCACCACCTCGGGCACCGTGCGATCGCCCTGCACGGCGGCGTGCACGACCCGGAACTCGACCGCGGGCCACCGGAGCCGGGCGTTGCGCAGCACGTCTTGCTCGGCGTCGCTGTCTTTGCCGGTGATGAGCCCGACGACCCCGGGCAGGAAGGGCAGCCGTCGCTTGCGGTCGGCGTCGAAGAGCCCCTCGGCCGCGAGCCGGCCGCGAAGCCGCTCGAGCCGCTCGAGCAGGTCGCCGAGGCCGACGTGCTTCAACTCGAAGACCTGCATCGACAGCGAACCGCCCTTGACCCACCAATTGGGTTTCACGAGCGCGATCACGCGGTCGCCCTGCTTGAACTGCTCGTCGAACCGCGCGCGGACCGACGACCACACCTGGAACGAGAGCGTCGCCTCGGCGTCGAGATCTTTGAGCTTGCCGTAGACGTTGCCGCCCGAGACGCCCCACTGGGTGATCTCGCCCTCGACCCACACCGTGCCGAGGCGATCGATGTACTGCTTCAGCTTGCCCGAGAGGAGCGCGACCGGCCACGGTGCATCGCGAGTCGCCGGTGCATCCGTCATGAGGCCTCTCAAGCCGCTCGCCCAGCTTCCGCCGCGTAGGATGGGCACCGTGACGAGCACTACGGACACCCCGCGAATCGGCCTCGGTATGCCCAGAGTCCCGGGCGTGCGCGGCCGGCTCAAGGATAACCCGGTCCCCGGACGCAAACGCGTGCTGCTCGCGGCGCCCCGCGGCTACTGCGCCGGCGTCGATCGTGCGGTGATCGCCGTCGAGAAGGCGCTCGAGCACTACGGCGCACCGGTCTACGTGCGCAAGCAGATCGTGCACAACATCCACGTCGTCACCGAGCTCGAGGCGCAGGGCGCCATCTTCGTCGAAGAGGTCGACGAAGTGCCGTCGGGCGCTCACATCGTGTTCAGCGCCCACGGCGTCTCGCCGGCCGTCGTGAACGCCGCAGCCGATCGCGGCCTGCACGCGATCGACGCGACCTGCCCGCTCGTCACGAAGGTGCACCGTGAGGCAGTGCGATTCGCCCGCGACGACTTCGAGATCCTGCTGATCGGCCACGAAGGGCACGAAGAGGTCGAGGGCACGGCGGGCGAGGCGCCCGATCACGTCACCATCGTGAACAGTCCCGACGACGTCGACAACATCGAGGTGCAAGACCCCGACAAGGTCGTGTGGCTCTCGCAGACCACCCTGTCGGTCGACGAGACCATGGAGACCGTGCGGCGGCTGCGCGAGCGGTTCCCCAACCTGCAGGACCCGCCCTCCGACGACATCTGCTATGCCACGCAGAACCGGCAGGTCGCGATCAAGAAGGTCGCCCAAGACGCCGAACTCGTCATCGTGGTGGGCTCCGCGAACAGCTCGAACAGCGTGCGGCTCGTCGAAGTGGCTCTCGAGTACGGCGCGAAGGCGGCCTACCGGGTCGACTACGCGAGCGAGGTCAAGCAGGAGTGGCTCGACGGCGTCGAGACGGTCGGCGTGACGAGCGGGGCATCCGTGCCCGAAGAGCTCGTGAAAGAGCTGCTCGATGCGCTCGCCGACGCCGGGTACGGCGAGGTCGCCGAGGTCAAGACGGCTGAAGAGGACCTGATGTTCTCACTGCCGAAAGAGCTGCGCAAAGACCTGGCCGGCAAGACCGACGCCCGGGCGATCGGCGGACGGGTCAGCACCCAGCGTTGACCGCTTGGCGCTGACCGCGCCGTGCAGCGTGGCGCTGACCGCGCCGTGCAGCGTGGCGCTGACCGTGCCGTGCATGGGCCGGTGTGATCAGCTGCCGACGGTTCCGACGTACTCCATGAACGTCGGGTCGGTGAAGAAGACGATGCTCATGAGCACCATCGTCGCGATGAAGGCGACCGCCCCGCCGGCGATGGGGATCCAGAACGCCATGCGGTGACGGCGCAGGTGCCAGATCGAGAGGCCGAGCGTCAGCGCGTAGATGCCGAGCTGCACGAGCGTGCCGACGAGGACGATGGTCGGCAGCGACGGACCGGGCGTGAACTCGCCGATGCCCTGCTGCGTGTACACGAGCTGGATCTGCTGGGGGAGCTGCTGCAGGCCCGAGGCGGTGCTCCATGCACCGAAGACGCCGATCACGAGCAGGGCGATCGTGATCATGCGATCGACCGAACGCACCGGTCGCACCAGTGGCATCACGGGCGCCGCGTGCGGGTCGTACGACCGGTTCGCGGTGCTGCCCGTGCTCGCTGCCCGCTTCGCCGTCTTGGCACCGGCGGGCGCCGCCTTGGGCGCAGTCGCCGGCTCTGCGGCGGGACGCTCGTCGACCGGGGGAGTCCAGGTCCACCCTTCGGGTGCGTACTCGCCGTATTGCGGACGAGGCCGCTCATCTCGCGACGGCGACGCGGCGAGGGGCGGGTTCACCGCTCCGTCGTGCGCCGCGCCGGCGTTGCCCGACTCGTCGGGCGTGTGAGCGGCCTCGTGCTGCGACATCCGGTGCTTACGCGGTGATCGACTGGGCGGCGGAGCCGAGCTGGCGGGTCGACTCGCCGACTCGCGCGGCCATGGCCGTCTCGGCGACCTTGCCCCAGGCGCGCGGGTCGTACTGCTTCTTGTTGCCGACACCGCCGTCGACCTTCAGCACGCCGGCGTAGTTCGTGAGCATGTAGTCGGCGATCGCACGCGTGTAGGCGTACTGCGTGTCGGTGTCGATGTTCATCTTCACGACGCCGTTGGCGACGGCCTCGGCGATCTCGGCGTCGGTCGAGCCCGAGCCGCCGTGGAAGACGAGGTCGAGCGGCTTCGCGCCGGTGCCGTACTTCGAAGCGAGCCCGTCTTGGATGTCCTTCAAGAGCTCGGGGCGCAGCTTCACGTTGCCGGGCGCGTAGACGCCGTGCACGTTGCCGAACGTGAGGGCGGCCATGTAGCGGCCCTGCTCGCCGAGACCGAGGGCCTCGACGGTCGCGATCGCATCGTCGAGCGTCGTGTAGAGGCTGTCGTTGATGTCGTGGCTGACACCGTCTTCCTCGCCGCCGACGACGCCGATCTCGACCTCGAGAATGGCGTTGATCGCCTTCATGCGGGGGAGGATCTCTTTCGCGATCTCGAGGTTCTCGCCGAGCGGCACGGCCGAGCCGTCCCACATGTGCGACTGGAAGATCGGGTTGCGGCCGGCCTTCACCTCGGCTTCGGACGCCTCGATGAGGGGGAACACGAAGTCGGCGAGCGCCGGCTTCGGGCAGTGGTCGGTGTGCAGCGCGACGGTGATGGGGTAGTTCTTCGCGACCTCGTGGGCGAAGCGCGCGAACGCGAGTGCGCCGGTCGCACGGGCCTTCACCGTGTGGCCCGCGAAGTAGTCTGCGCCGCCCGTCGTGACCTGGATGATGCCGTCGGAGCCTGCCTCGCTGAGACCCTGCAGCACCGCGTTGAGCGTCTGCGAGGAGGAGACGTTGAAGGCCGGGAACGCGAAGCCCTTGGCCTTCGCGGTGTCCAGCATCTCGGCGTACTGCTCAGGTGTAGCGATGGGCATGGTGCTCCTTCGGACGTTGGTGGGGTTGGCGTCGAGTCTACCGACTTCCCGAGGGGTGCTCAGGTGTCGGATGCCGCGGCGCCCGCGTGCGGCAGGATGGACGGATGCCGACCGATCCGCTCCGCCTCGCCGACCGTGGGCTCGTCGACGGCTTCCGCCGGGCGGTGGCGCTCGCCGCGCTCGCCGCCGCTCCCCTCGTCGGTTCGGGTGACGGCCACGGCATCGATGCGCTCGCGGTACAGGCCCTCCGTGAGGCGCTCGGCGAGCTCGAGGTCGACGGCGTCGTGGTGGTCGGCGAGGGCGAGAAAGACGAGGCGCCCATGCTGTTCGTCGGGGAGCGGTTCGGGCGAGGTGAGCGACGCGACGATGCTCTGCTGATCGACCTCGCGGTCGACCCGGTCGACGGCACCCGCCTCGCAGCGGCCGGAGAACCGGGCGCGATGGCCGTGCTCGCTGTCGCCCCTCGCGGCTCGCTCGCCGCCTTCGGCGCGGCCCACTACCTCGAGAAGCACGTCACGTGGCTTCCGGATGCCCCGGCCGGCACCCCGGTCGGCGAGCTCGTCGCCCGCATCGCGAGTGCACGAGGCGTTCCCGCGGGCGAGGTGCGGGTCGCGGTGCAGGAGCGGCCGAGGAACGAGCGGTTCGCGGCGGAGGCGCGAGCCGCAGGCGCATCCGTCGAGCTCTTCGTGCACGGCGACGTCGAGCGGAGCCTGCGCGCCGCGCAACCCGCTACCGGTCTCGACCTCGTGTCGGGCATCGGCGGGGCGCCCGAGGGCGTGCTGACCGCCGCGGCCGTGCGAGCTCTCGGCGGCTCGATGTGGGCACGGCTCGCACCGCAGTCCGACGCCGAGCTCGCTCGCCTGCAGCACGCCGGACTCGACGCCGCCCGCGTCTGGCCGCTCGACGAACTCTGCGCCGCTCCGGCATGGGTGTTCCTCAGCGCCGTGACCGAGTGTGCACCCGGCCGCGAGGCGCTCGCCGGGGTGCGCAGCGCGCCCGGGGGCGGCGTCGTCGCCGCGACCTGGCACGCCGGGCCGGGCGTCGCGCCCGTCGTCGCCGACCTGCGCTTCGCCTGAACGACGCGTTAAGAATGCACATTCTTTCATCGCGCTGACGCTCAACTCCGGCGCTTTTCGACTCCTCGCTGCCTAGGCTGGAAGCGATCGTTCCACGCCGGCCGCGACGGCCGACCGCACTAGCGTCCGGGAGGACCCTCGATGGTGAGCACCGATACGGCAAGCCTGTTCTTGCACCCCGACCGAAACATCGCCCTCGAACTCGTACGCGCCACCGAGGCGGCGGCGATCCGCTCGTACCCGTGGATCGGCCGGGGCGACAAGCTCGGCGCCGACGGCGCGGCGGTCGACGCGATGCGCGCCTTCCTCGGCACCGTGAACTTCGATGGCGTCGTCGTGATCGGCGAGGGCGAGAAGGACGCGGCGCCGATGCTGTTCAACGGCGAGCGGGTCGGCAACGGCCGTGGCCCCGCCTGCGACATCGCCGTCGACCCGATCGACGGCACCTCGCTGACCGCAGCCGGGCGCCAGAACGCGCTCTCGGTGATCGCGGTCTCCGACCGCGGATCGATGCTCGACGCATCATCCGTCTTCTACATGGACAAGATCGTCACGGATGCCTCGGGCATCGGCGTCGTCGACATCCGCCGACCCATCGGCGAGAACCTGCGGGCGCTCGCGGCTGCGAAAGGCAAGCAGGTCGGCGAGATGCGCGTGGCCGTGCTGAACCGGCCGCGTCACGAGCAGCTCATCGCCGACATCCGTGCGGCCGGCGCCGGCACGAGGCTCATCAGCGACGGCGACGTCGCGGGCGGCATCAACGCCGCACGCTACGACTCGCGCATCGACATGTGCGTCGGCATCGGCGGCAGCCCCGAGGGCATCACGACGGCGTGCGCCATCAAGGCGCTCGGCGGGTTCATGCAGGGTCGCCTCGCACCGGGAGACGATGCCGAGCGGGCACGCGGCGAGGCGGCCGGGCTCGATTGCGACCAGGTCTACGAGCTCGACGACCTCGTGAAGGGCGACAACACCTTCTTCGTCGCGACAGGGGTCACCGACGGCGAGCTCATCGACGGTGTCTCGCGCCGGGGACCGATCATCCGCACCGAGTCGATCATCCTGCGCGGCAAGTCGGGCACGATCCGCCGGGTGCGTGCCGATCACCTCGCTGAGAAGTGGCTCGTCGACGACCTGCTGTGAGTTCCCCAGCCACCTGAGACCCGCTCGTTCGCTCCGGGCAGAGTGCGGATGTCAGTACCACGGCCCATGATGGATCGGTGAGCACCGTCGACCGCCTCCCGCGCGCGCTGAGGCCATTCGCGTCGAGCCAGTACCGCCTGCTGACGGCCGCGCTCGGTGCCTCCCTGTTGAGCGCCGGCGCCTGGATCGTGGCCGCGGTGTGGCAGGTGGTCGAACTCGGCGGCACGCCGATCGATCTCTCGTTCGTCGCAGTCGGCTCGAGCCTCGGACTCGTCGTCGCGGTGCTGTTCGGCGGGGTCGCCGCCGATCGCATCCCCCAGCGTCGCATCCTGCTGGCCGTCGAGATCGTGCGAGGGGTCGGATTCTCGGTCGCGGCGTTCCTCGCCATCACCGGTGTCATCGAGGTGTGGCAGATCGCCGTCATCTCCTTCGCGCTCGGCCTCGCCGACGGGTTCTTCTACCCCGCGTACTCGGCGTGGCTGCCGGCGATCCTGCCCGAATCGCAGCTGCTCGCCGCCAACGGCATCGAGGGCGTGCTGCGGCCGTCGGTGATGAACGCCGCCGGTCCGGCGGTCGCGAGTGCGCTCATCGCGATGCAGGGGCCGTGGCTCGCGTTCGCCGTCGTCGCCGGACTGCAGGTCGTCGCGGCGGCAGTGCTCGGCGTGATGCGCACGACTCCGGTGCGGAGGGTGATCGACGGGCCGCCGGTGCATCCGGTGCGTCAGACCTTCATCGACCTTCGCGACGGCTTCGCCTACCTGTTGCGTACCCGCTGGCTCTTCGCGACGCTCGTGTTCTCGATCCTCCTGGTGTTCATGATCATGGGCCCGATCGAGGTGCTGCTGCCGTTCGCCGTGAAAGACCAGACCGGCGGCGGGGCGGGGGCCTTCGCGCTCGCGCTCGCCGCGTTCGGCGTCGGCGGCGCGGTCGGCTCGCTCGCGGTGGCCTCGATGCGACTCCCTCGGCGGTACCTGACGTTGATGATCTTGGCGTGGGGCTTCGGCGGTCTCCCGCTCGCGATCATCGGCTACACGTCGTGGCTCTGGGTCATGGTGGTCGCGCTCTTCATCTGCGGACTGCTCTTCTCCGGAGCCAGCGTCGTGTGGGGCACGTTGCTGCAGCGTCGCGTGCCGCCGGCGATGCTCGGCCGCGTCTCGAGCCTCGACTTCTTCGTCTCACTCGCGCTCATGCCGATCTCGATGGCGGTCGCGGGCCCGGTGGGGGAGTGGATCGGCATCGCGCCGGCCTTCCTCATCGCCGGGCTCGTCTCACCGCTGCTCGCGATCGCGACGCTCGCGTTCGCCCGCCTCGGCAAGGATGAGCTCGCGAACCCCCTCGATGCGATGCTCGATGCCGGCGCGGTGACCGGGGCAGAAGTGGCTGCCGGCTTCGAACTGCCCGCTGACGACGTGCCGCCGAGCGAGGTCGACTCGGCGAACGACCCCGAGACGCGATAGCTCGAGTCGTCGATCTTCGAGCTCGACGTCGAGGAGGCATCATGCAACGCTGGGCTCCTATCCGATCTGCGAGACATGGCGACGAAAGGGGATCAACGATGGTCACGGTCCGAGACGCGTTCCCGGGACTCAGCGTCGATGACATCGATGCGGCGCGCGACTTCTACGGTACGAAACTGGGATTGCCGGTCGACGACGAGCCAGGGGCCGGCGCGTTGCGAGTGGGGCTTCCTTCTGGTCAGGGCATCTTCATCTACCCGAAGCCGAATCACGAGCCGGCGAGCTTCACGATCCTGAATCTCGTGGTGGACGACATCGACGTCGCCGTCGATGAGTTGAACGCGGCGGGTGTGGTGACGAAGATCTACACGGCGCCCGACGACTTCGGCACCGATGACCGCGGCATCGCCCGTGGGTCGGTGAGCGGGCAGGGCCCGGACATCGCGTGGTTCACCGACCCCGCGGGCAACGTGCTGAGCGTACTCGTCAGCTGACGACGACCGACCGCTAGATCGAGCGGATCTCGGGGTCGAGCTCGAGCAGGGGCTCGCCACCTGCGTCGCGCTCATCGAACGCGTCACGCTCATCGGCGCCGCCGTTGCCGGTCACCTCGGGAGCCGTCAGCCGACGGGGCTGCTCGTGCACGGCCGCCGGCGCGGTGAGGAGTTCGATCTTCGTCTCGTCGATGCCCGGGAACTGTCGCGCCGTCACCAGCACGCGGGTTTCGAGCGAGTTGGCGAACTTGTTGTAGCTGTCGACCGTGCGTTCGATCGCCTTGCGCAGACCGTCGGCGTGACCCGCCAGGGTGCCGATGCGCTGGTAGAGCGTGTTGCCGAGGTCGAAGAGCTTCTTCGCCTCGTTGGAGACGGCCTGCTGCTGCCAGGTGAACGCGACGGTCTTCAGTACGGCCCAGAGGTTGACGGGTGAGGCGAGCGCGACGCGCTTGCCGAAGGCGTAGTCGAGTAGAGCCGGGTCGGCCTCGAGGGCGGAGGAGAGCAGCGACTCGCTCGGAATGAACGCGATGACGAACTCTGGACTCGCATCGAGCCCCTCCCAGTACGTCTTCTTGGCGAGAGCGTCGATGTGGCCGCGCACCGCCTTCACATGGCGGTTCACGAGTTCTTTTCGACGTGCACCCTCTTCGCCGGTCGCGGTGACCGCGATCTGGCTGGCCTCGAGGTAGTGCTCGAGCGGAACCTTGGCGTCGAGGGGGATGGACTTGCCCCCGGGCAGGCGCACGACCATGTCGGGCCGGCCGGAGCCCGCGTCGGTCACGATGCTCTGCTGCGTGTAGAAGTCGACGTATTGCGTGAGCCCCGCGGCCTCGACCACTCGACGCAGCTGCGTCTCGCCCCAGACGCCGCGCGTGCTGTTCGAGCGCAGCGCCGAGGCGAGCGACTCGGTCGTCGCCCGGAGCTCGGCGTCGGAGAGCTGCGCCTGCTTCAACTGCTCGGCGAGCGAGCCGTACTGCTCGCTGCGCTGGCGCTCGAGCTCGGTGACCTTGGCCTGCATCGTCTGCAGGGTCTCGCGAACGGGGCTGAGCGCCTGCAGCACCGCGCTCTCGCGCTTCTCGCGCTCGGTGCGCTCGGTCTGATCGGTGCGCTGCTGCTCGATGAGGTCGCGGTACCGCGCCCGATGCTCGTCGATCTGCTTCTCGAGCGCGTCGACCGTCGAAAGGGTCGACGCGAGCTCGGCCTGGAGACTCGCCCGCACCTCGTGCTCGTGCGCCCGCAGTTCGGACAGCGCCGCGGCCTCGGCCGCGCGCACCTCGGCGAGCTGCGCCTGGTGACGTGCCTCGATCAGCGCTGGGTCTTCAGCAGAGGGCAGCTCGGCGGCGGTCTGCGCCGTGCGACGCTGCAGGAGCAGTGCGACCCCGAGCCCGCCGATGGCGCCGCCGACGAGGAGGCCGATGACGAGGGCGATGATGTCCATGTCGACAGTGTCGCAGGGGCCGCCGACATCGGCGGGCCGCTGCGTCGGCGGGCCGCTACTGCAGTGCCATCGGGCCGTGAATCGCCCGATCGTTTCGCGTGGCGACCGGACCGATGGTGCCGACCTTCACCCGTGTGATGTGCGCGAGCCGGTCGAGATCGTCGACCTCGTGGCGCGCAGCCGCGTGCACCATGATCGCGGCGCACGCCTCGGCATCGGCGAGCGCGTCGTGGTGCGAGAAGTCCTCGAAGCCCGCCGCCATCGCCGCGACCGGCAACCGGTAGGAGTCGAGGTGGTAGGTGCGCCGGGCAACCTGCAGGCTGCAGAGGTGGCGGTAGTCGGGAATCTCGAGGCCGAGCGCGGTCGACGTCTTGGCGATCACGCCCATGTCGAAGCCCGCATTGTGCGCGACGAGCATGTCGCCACCGGCGAACTCCCGGAGCGCGGGCAGGTGCACCGACCAATCCGCAGCGTCGGCCACCATCTCGGGGGTGATGCCGTGGATGCGGATGTTCCACTCCGAGAATTCGTTGTGCGGGAACGGCGGGCGGATGTACCAGTGCGCCCGGTCGACGACCCGGCCCGCCCGCACCTTCACGAGCCCGACGGAGCACGCCGAAGCGCTCGAGGAATTGGCGGTCTCGAAGTCGATCGCGGTGAAATCCACTGGCACACAGGCATCGTCGCATGTCCGGCCGACACCGACCGCCGCGAGCCCAGCGCGTCGCGAATGCCGCGGTTGACGGATGCACCGTACAGGGCGTGGAATGGCCGTGATCGTGACCGCGTACCCGCCTGAGCAGAGGATGCCGAACATGACCGAGCGATCCGAGCCGCATCCCGCCCGCGAGCGCGGCCCGGTCGCCGACCCGGCCGACCCCGCGACGCTCGAGAGTGCGCGATCCTTCGGCGCCGCGGCATCCGTCTACCACCAAGCCCGCCCGGGCTATCCCGTCGCTGCGATCGCATGGCTGATCGGCGACGCGAAGCGCGTGCTCGACCTCGGCGCAGGCACCGGAAAGCTGACCGAGGCGCTCGTCGCGCTCGACCGCGAGGTGATCGCCGTCGACCCGGTCGAGGAGATGCTCGAGGAGCTCGAGGTCGCGGTGCCCGGCGTCCCGCGGATCCTCGGCACGGCCGAGGACATCCCCATCGAAGACGACGCGGTCGACGCCGTCGTCGCCGGCCAGGCGTGGCACTGGTTCCAGCCGCGGCGCGCGATTCCCGAGATCGCCCGGGTGCTGAAGCCCGGTGGCGTGCTCGGCCTCGTCTGGAACAGCCGCGATACGCGCGTGCCGTGGCTGCAGGAGGCGGGCGAGATCATGCACGAGCGGCACGACGCGAGTGCGACATTCGAGAACTACGTGAGCGTCGGGCCGCCGTTCGGCGAGATCGCGGAGCACACGGTCGAGTGGGGTGCGCGAATGTCGCGCAGGGCGTTCCTCGACCTCGTGCGCTCACGCAGCGCCTACATCACGGCCTCGTCCGACGAGCAGCAGGCCACGATCGCCGCCCTCGAGACGTTGCTCGGGACGCATCCCGACCTCGCGGGCGCCGACGATCTGGTGGTGCCGTACCTCACCCGGTGCTTCCGCACGGTGCTGGCCGAATAGGTGCTCAGCGGATGTCCCGGCGGCGCCGTCTGTACCGCCCTGCCGGTACGATAGACCCCCGTGGCTCTCACTATCGGCATCGTCGGCCTGCCCAACGTCGGCAAGTCCACCCTGTTCAACGCGCTGACCAAGAACCAGGTGCTCGCGGCGAACTACCCCTTCGCGACGATCGAACCGAACATCGGCGTGGTGAACCTGCCCGATCCGCGGCTCGAGACGCTCGCCGGCATCTTCGGCTCCGAGCGCATCCTGCCCGCCGCCGTGTCGTTCGTCGACATCGCCGGCATCGTGCGCGGCGCGTCGGAGGGTGAGGGCCTCGGCAACAAGTTCCTCGCCAACATCCGCGAGGCCGACGCCATCGCGCAGGTCGTGCGCGGCTTCACCGATGACGACGTCGTGCACGTCGAGGGCGCTGTCGACCCCAAGGCCGACATGGAGACGATCAACACCGAGCTGATCTTCGCCGACCTCGAGACGCTCGAACGCGCGATTCCGCGCTACGAGAAGGAACTCAAGGGCAAGAAGATCGATCCCGCGGTGCCCGAAGCGGCGAAGGCCGCGCTCGACGTGCTGCAGAAGGGCACGCCGCTCTCCGCGGCATCCGTCGACCTGGAACCCATCAGAGAACTCGGCCTGCTCACCGCCAAACCGTTCATCTACGTGTTCAACGTCGACGAGGCGGTGCTGACGGATGACGCGAAGAAGGCCGAGCTCTCAGCACTCGTCGCACCGGCCGAGGCGGTCTTCCTCGACGCGAAGATCGAGTCGGAACTCATCGACCTCGACCCCGCCGATGCCGCGGAGTTGCTCGCATCGACCGGCCAGGACGAATCGGGTCTCAACCAGCTCGCCCGCATCGGCTTCGACACGCTCGGCCTGCAGACGTACCTGACGGCCGGGCCGAAGGAGTCGCGTGCGTGGACGATCCCGAAGGGTGCGAAGGCGCCACAGGCGGCGGGCGTCATCCACACGGACTTCGAGCGCGGCTTCATCAAGGCCGAGGTGATCTCCTTCGACGACCTCGTCGAGACCGGTTCGGTCGCCGAAGCACGCGCCAAGGGCAAGGCGCGCATGGAGGGCAAGGACTACGTCATGCACGACGGCGACGTGGTGGAGTTCCGCTTCAACGTGTAACCCTGCGCCGCCCCGCGCTCCACCCGTACACTGCGAAGTGCGAATGTCGGGCTGAGGATGCCCTCGGCAGGAGTCCGCCGTTCGCACGGGGGAGGGGGACGCTGTGCGTCGCAAGCAGCAGGGGTGGGCCGTCGCGATCGCTGCGGCCGTCATCATCGGGTTCGGATCCAGTCCGGCATGGGCGGGAGAAGCGGTGGGGCCGCAGGGCGATCCGCCCGCGACGACCGTCCCGCTGCCCTCGTCGGACCCACCGAGTCCCGAAGGGGCGACCGATCAGGAGACGCCGGCACCCGAGAAACCGTCACCCGGTGAAGTGACCCCGGACACGCCAACCCCCATGACCTCCACCCCGGTGGCCCCGTCTCCAACGCCGACCGATGAGCTCGAGCCGTCCACTCCAGCACCGGCCGCGCCCTACGGTGCTCCACCGGCGCTCAGCCCGTTCGCGCTGACGTCGGTCACACCGTTCGGGCCAGGCGTGCACCGGCTCGCGGGCGTCGACCGATTCTCCACGTCGGTTGCAATCTCGCAGCGGTTCGCCCCGAACGTGCCGGTGGTCTACGTGGCGACCGGAGCCGACTTCCCCGACGCGTTGAGCGCGGCGGCCCCGGCGGGGCATCTCGGCGGGCCACTGCTGTTGACGCCCAGCGGCAGTCTTCCGACCGTCGTGCGAAACGAGGTCGTGCGCCTCGCACCTGAGCGCATCGTCGTCGTCGGCGGTGATGCTGTGATCGAGGCCGGCGTCTACGACGAGCTCGCGACACTGGCGCCCGCCATCAGCCGGGTTGGGGGTGCCGATCGCTACGAGACCGGGGAGCTGTTGATCGCCGACTCGTTCACCGCGGCGACGGAGGCCTTCATCGCGACCGGGAACAACTTCCCCGACGCGCTCGCGGCATCGGCGGCGGCCGGGTCGCTCGGCGCGCCGGTCTTCCTCGTCGCCGGGGACGCCGTGCGACCGAGCACGCTCGTGGCGCTGTCCGCGTTGGGCGTGTCGACGGTTCGCATCGCCGGAGGGCCCGCCGCCGTCAGCGCGGAGATCGCCGAGCAGTTCACGTGGGCCGGGTTCACCGTGCTCCGTCACGAGGGGGCTGATCGCTACCTCACGGCCGCGGCGATCAATGCGGCAGTGTTCGGCGCGAGCGCTCCGGTGGGCGCCGCGTTCATCGCCAACGGCGACGGCTTCGCCGACGCGCTGGCGGGTGCCGCCCTCGCCGGCGTGGTCGGCGGGCCCCTCTACGTGGCGCAGCAGTGGTGCGTGCCGCAGTCGGTCTCGACCGCGATCGGCGCGCTGGCGCCGACGGCACGCGTGCTTCTCGGCGGACCGGCCGCACTCAGCGAATCCGTGGGACGGGATGCCGTCTGCGCAGCGTGGATGAAGCCGGCCACCGGACGGATCACCGACGTCTTCGGCCCGCGCGCACCCATCTGCACTCCGGGCGGTTGCACACAGTCCTTCCATCGGGGTGTCGACCTGGGCACCGGATGCAACGCGCCGATCTACACGGCGGCTGCGGGCCGGGTCGTCAGCGCCGGCTGGCTCGGGACCTACGGCAATTGGGTGAGGATCGACCATGGCGCATCCACGCACACCGGGTACGCGCACATCGCCAACGGGGGCATCCTTGTGAGCGTCGGTCAATCGGTGCTCCCCGGCCAGCAGATCGCATGGTCCGGCGCAACCGGGGCGGCGACCGGATGCCATCTCCACTTCGAGGTGCACGAGAACGGCACGCAGGTCGATCCCGTCCCGTTCATGCTGGACCGCGGCGTCCGATTCGGCTGATCCCGGGCGCCCTACCTCACGGAGGACGCTGGGTCTTCAGAGGGCCGAAGCCCCGGCCAGTGCGTCGTCAGGTGCGGTGTGGGTGCGTTCTGATCCGCGTGTCGACCTCGAGCTCGAAAAGTGGGCGTGAGGCGATCAGCATCGCGGTCCACGTTTCTGCAGGTGCAGGCGCTCGGTGCCGCACGGCGCGGTGCCGCGACCTCATGCCCGGGTCGTACTCGTCTGGTGATGTCTGAGCACGTGATCGAGATCTCCGTCATGCACGACGGCGGGGTGGTGGAGTTCCGCTTCAACGTGTAGTGCTTCAGGTCTCGAAGAGAGACCTGTGAACGACAGCGTCCCAGGTGCGATCGACAGCGCTCGGCGACATGCTTGAGCGTTCTCTCGTCGCGTGAGCCAACCTGAAGACGTCGCGCACATGTACGCGTTCTCGTGCTCGGATGCGAGCGCGCAGGCAACGGAAGACGATTCGTGCTGATGGCCAGCTCGCTGCTGCCGGCTTTCACGTTGTGCGACGATGACGTCATGATTCTGCCGACCCCGACGTTGGAGACCGAGCGACTGCGATTGCGTCCGTTCACGGAGGCCGATGCCGACGACCTCTTTGCGTTGCAGAGCAATGCCGAGATACTGCGCTATTGGGACTCTCCCCCGTGGGTAGAGAGGACGTCGGTCGTGCGCTTCATGGACGGGTGTCAGAAGATGGCGGAGGAAGGCACCGGTGCGCGCGTGGCCATCGAACGCAGGTCTGACCAAGCCTTCATCGGCTGGTGCACCTTCAACAGCTGGAATCCTGACTTTCGAAGTGCGTCCTTGGGGTACTGCCTCACCGAGGCGGCTTGGGGCCACGGCTATGCGACGGAGGCGGCACGCGCCCTGCTCGAGTGGGCGTTCGACGCACTCGACCTCAACCGGGTCCAATCCGAGACTGATACTCGCAACCTGGCATCGGCGCGTGTTCTCGAGAAGCTGGGCTTTCTCCGCGAGGGGACATTGCGCGAGGACTGCATCGTCAATGGTGTCGTGTCCGATTCCTGGGTGTACGGCTTGTTGCGGAACGACTGGGCGGGCTGAACCGCGCGAGCGGCGAGGAGATGCCTCATGCCTGGGCCATACACTCGACTGGTGATGTCTGAGCACGTGATCGAGATCGCCGACGGCATCGCGATACTGCGTGCGCTCGAGGACGTCGGGGGGCGTCCGTTCAATTGGGCGGAGCTCGGTGCGCCGGTCGTCGACCGCGGGGCGCATGCGATCTTCCCGCTCGCCGTGGCCGCAGTTCAGGATGTTCGCGAACCTGCGGCGTCGACTCGCCTCGTGGAGAGGGAGCGAGCACTCGAGCTGGCCTGCGCTCATTTCTACGGTGGTGACGGATTCCATGCCGAGATGAAGCTCGGTGTCGACGCGGGGTACGGGCGGAGGCTCGTCGAGACCTCGACGCTCGCGCGCGCACCGAGCTACTGGTGGGGGATCGGCCGGTTCGCCGCCCTGCTCGTGCGCTCGTTCGAGCAGCGGAGCGCGTTCGAGACGATCGCTTTCCACATCGTCCCGAAGGACTGGGTCTGGTATTCGCCGCTCAACTCGGGCACGAAACGGGAGGCATCCCGCCGGCGACGGATCGCCCGCGAGCAGGAGACGGTCGCTGGAGTCGCCGACGTCGTCTGGTCGTGGCCGTTGGGCATGGATGCGCGCGCATGATCGAGAGTCCGCAGTCCATCCGGGTGAGAGTGATGGCGGACGCGCCGACGTGAAGCGCTTCGTGCAGGTCGCCGAGAGTCCGAGCATGGGCGTGGAGCTCGCCACCGGTCGGGCGTGGGTCGGTATCGACCGGCAGGTCGGTCATGGTTCCGCCGACGCGTTGTTCGCGCTGACCGACGAGCAGTACGCCGCGGCGCTCGTCGACGGGGCAGTGGACCGGCAGTTCACCATCGAGTGCTGGCAGGGCGAGCGCGAAGACCTGCTCCTGTTCCACCCGGGTGGTGCATCGTGGAAGCCCGAGCAGTGGCTGGCGTGCCGCGAGCGCATGATCCCTTCCCGAGTCGCGGGCGAGGTGTGGTGGCACATCGATGCATTGGGCGAGCCGGTGGATGGCGAACGGATCGACGTTTCGCGGAGCCTCGCTTCGGGCACGGGGCTGACTTCGGCCGGTCCTGAGGGAGTCTCCGGCATGACCTTCCCCCTCGTCGGCGACAGCGCGTATCCGCGCCCCGGCGCGTTGATCGTCGGGCTCATCCCGGGCAGCGAACGTGAGCACGCGCGGGCGATCCTGGGCGACCCGGTCGAGGCTGATTCCGACGAGTTCACCGTCGAGGGCATTCGAGTGCGCCTCGGTTACGTCGACGAGGGCCTCGTCGAGATCGCGTTGGAGCGCCCTCAGACGCCGTCGCCGCCAGGAGAGCCGATCGGGACGTTCCTCGCAGTGCTCGGTGAGCCCGAGGGAGGGCCGGCATTCCAGGCTGTGGCGCGACTCGCCGGCGACAGGACCCGACGGTGGGCGGCGCCCGCGGGCGCGCGTCGCGCGATCGTCTTCGACGGCGGCGTGGAGATGCAGGTCGAGTACGATCGGGTGTTGAGCGCGCGCATCAGCCTCAGCTCTGCCACGGCCGACTCGAGCTACCGGCATGCACGCGATCTGATTCCCGGTGTGACGTTGCCGGCACCGCGAGAGCAGGTTCGTCGAGCGCTCGGTGCTCCGGTCGCCTCGAGCGGAGGCAGAGACCTGCACCGGTACGGTCGACACGACCTCCTGATCGACTACGGGGTGTCGATGGAAGGCGAGACTCCGACCACGATGACGGCGGTCATCACCGGCGTCAGCATCTCAGGCCGATTCTCCCGGTGGCGATCGGGCGACTTCACGATGTTCCTCGACGTCCTCGGACGTCGGCCGTCGAACGCGCTCGTCGCGCACGTGCGCGCTCTTCCCGGTGTACGTCTCCGAATGCGCGGTGGTGTGGTCGCCGCGGCCGAGATCGGCACCAGCGGCTATCAGACTGAGCGCTTCGCGGCGTTCGTCGACGGGCTGCCGGCCGAGCCGTCACGCAAGGATCTTCCGTTCTGGGGACTCACGTATGTCGGAGAACATGACAGTGCCTGGAAGCTCGATCGGGGTTGGGTGCACGCGCACGCGCGCGACGGCAGCCTGATCACGAGCATCAGCGTCAGTACGGAGCCGCCGATCGGCTTGGAGGAATGACGTCGGATGGCGCAACGCGACGCTGAGCCCAACGCCGCGATACCCGTTCAGGGCCGTTCGCTCGGGGGACCGGGGAAGTCGATTCCGAGTCTCACTTCGAGGCCATCGAGATCGGGAAGCTCTCGTCGTGCCTGCTCGCGAGAGAGCACCTTCGGGTAACTGAAGGCACCGACCTCCCAGTACGCACCGCAATGGCGACACCGACGGACCTCGGCCATGAACTCGTCGCTCTCGCCGATCGTCACCGCCCGACTCTCGGGATCGTACGTGTGCCAGTACCCCGTGCAGACTTCGCACGCACCTGCATATCTCGCGTTCATCGGGCCCGTTGGTCCTGCATCCGGCCGCACGCCTCGAACGGGTCGGGGTCGGCGACCGACCAGACAGCGGGGACGGTGGTGTCGAACTCCACCTCGACCCACGCACGGAAGGCCGCATGGGCCGCGCGATCCTCAAGCATCGAAGGACTGTGCGGCGTCTCGTGAAGTGATCGCCCGCTGCTCCGCGATCCATGTGTGGTTGACGATCGCGACGGCGACCGCGTCACGGTAGTTCTTGCCGTCCGGTCCGCTGAACAGATTCTTCGCGTGGAATCGAGACGTTTCCAGGTGCGGGGAGCTGCTGTGGATGCTCCTGGCGAGCTTCGCCACGTAGTCGCGGCCGCCGGCTCGATAGGCCTCGAGCTCGGAATCACCGAGGCGGATCAACGCGGAATCATCGACCATCGAGTTGACGACGTACCTGGCGTCGAGGTAAAGGCTTCCCTGTTGTTCGACGAGGAACCATGCCCCGGGCTCGTGGTCGACGTAGTGCATCGCCTCGCGGTCCTCTGCGATCCTGGCGGCATCGCCCCACTGCTCGACGGGCGGGATCGCTTGGAGCGGTCGTCGCATCGCGTCATTCAGCACGTGGTATCCGAAGGTCGGGGAGGAGTCGCGGACCAAGGTGAAGCAGATGATCCGCCGGCATGCGGTGCAGGTGAGCTGACTCTCGACCCGCTCCATGAGCCGTGAGGCATGAAGTGGCTGCAGGTCGGCGAGCCCGACCCAGCGACCGTTCTCGGTCAGGAGGCCGGCAGTGAGTGACGTGGCGAGCGCGTCGACGGTGCCGTCCACATCGACTCCGCCGTCCACGCCGCTCCTGCGGACGAGGAGATCGCTGCAGGCGGGGCATCCGTCGTCTTCAGGGTGGCAGGCAAGGCCTGGCTGCTCCGCGGTGACGGTGAAGCCGAGGAGATTCCCCGCTTCCTTCCAGCCGCGGTTCTCGAAATCGAATCGCGCGTATGCGCCGTCGAGCGTGAAATACGGCATGTCGCTCCCTGCGAAGTGCGACGGAGCTCCGATGGCCCGTTCGAGTTCACCGAGCGTGGCGTCGTTGTCGGCGTCGGCGATCCACTCCGACAGGTCGCGCCCGTGCGGAGCCGTCGGCGTCGGTGCGAGGTGCAGGCGCACCGCCACGAGCGCGTCGTCGTGCAGCGTGATCTCCCCACCAAAGGCGAACAGCAGCCGGCGGGAGCGGAAGGCCGGTTCGCCGACCAGCCGTTCCGTGACGCCGGCCGGATCGCCCCCGAACGCGTCCACCAGCCGACGCGTCGCCGGATGCTGTTCGGACAGGCTGAGCGCGTCGAGGACCTCGAGCAGTCGGGTACTCGTTCGCCAGCGTTCCACCCGACCATTATGCGTTCATGACGCGCCCGGTCACCGCCCCTGACGTCTCTTGTACGGCTTCGGCTGCCCCTTCACGATGGGAGCACGGCCCTTGCCCTTCGAGGCTTTCGCCTTGCCGCCGGCCTTCGCCGCGGGGCTCTCGGCAGGCGCGGGCGCTGCGGCGATCTGCTCTCGGGCTTCATCGAGCAGGAGGATTCCGAACTTGGTGAGCTGCGTTTCGCCCTGCCGGGTGAAGAGGGGGTGTCCGACCTCGGTCTCGAGCTTCTCGATCGACGAGTAGAGAGAAGCGAGCGGAATGTCGAGGGCGGCTGCGGCACGCGGGAAGTGCAGCTCCTCGGCGACCGCGACGAAGCGCCGAAGCAGGGTGATGTTCACGGGCAGCCTTTCGTCGGTCCGCGGGGATCGCGGCCGTTCTTCAGGGTACGCGGGTCGGACGCGGCCCGACCTGCGTCGGCGTGGATTGGACGGGGCCACCTCGCCACCGAGATACTCGTTGCGAGCTCCGAGCCCTTGGAGAACGACCACCGACAGAAACGAGTCGATCCCGATGATCACCGTGCACCTCCGCTACGAGATCGACGCCGACAAGCTCGCCGAGTTCCGCGAGTACGGGCAGCGTTGGATCCGCCTCGTCAACAGACTCGGCGGGGACCACCACGGGTACTTCCTGCCGAGCGAGGGCGACAGCGACGAGGCGTTCGCGCTGTTCACGTTCCCGTCGCTCGCCGAGTACGAGCAGTACCGCATCGCAGCGGCCGACGACCCCGAGTGCATCGAGGCGTACAACTTCGCCGTCGAGACGAAGTGCATTCGCAGGTACGAGCGACGGTTCGTCTCGCCCGTCTTCGCCTGAGCGGCGTCTCACGCCGCGTGCGCTCCTCGAGCGCCGCGACCCTCGACGAGCACTCGGCTGATGGCATCGGGAGCCGCGGTGAACCGGCCAGGGGCACCCTCGGTCGAGACGTAGTGCACCCTGATGCCGCGGCCGACGCGCGCGAGCCGCGTGACCTCGTAGTGACTGCCCGAGACGTTGATGAGCGTGTCGCCCACAGCGAGGTGCCGGGTCTGCCGCAATTCGATCGTCGCCATAGTGAGAGTGTCTCAACACCCACCGACACTGGGCGGCGCTTAAGGGCCGCACGCGGCGTTGTCAACCCGTTGTCGACCCGAACGCGCCTGCCTAACGTGGAATCACCGGCGCAGAACATGTGCGCCGGCGGAACCGATTCCTGAGGAGGACGCCATGGGCGCCAAGGACGATCTCGGCAACACCGGAGAACGACTGACGGGCAAGGCCAAAGAGGGCATCGGCAAGCTGACCGACAACGAGCGGCTCGAGGCCGAAGGCAAGGCCGATCAGGTCAAGGCCGACGTGAAGCAAGCCGGAGAGAAGGCCAAGGACGCGTGGAAAGACGCCACCGAATAGGCCGAATGGTCGAGCAGAAGGAGCAATGACATGAGTATCGGCATCGGAATTCTGCTCGTGGCGATCGGGGCGATCCTCACCTTCGCCTTGAACGTCACGGTCGACTGGATCGACCTCGATCTCGTCGGCTACATCTTGATGATCGCAGGAGTGATCGTCGTCATTCTCGGCCTCATCTTCATGATGCGTCGTCGGAGCATCTCCACGACCAGCACCGCCGATCCGGCGGTGGGCCAGCGCGTCACGCGCGTCGAAGACCAGGTCCCGCCTCCCGGGGTGTAGGGCCTGCAGGGGGAAGAGCGGGTGTCGCGCCGGGGGCGCGGCACCCGCTCGACTGCGTCGGTCGAGGTATGCGAAGCTGGCGGTATGCCCGAGTCGCCCGAGGTTGAGGCGCTCGTCGATGATCTCGGCATGCGGCTGGCCGGCCGCGAGATCACCGGCGTCGACGTCGTGGAGTTCCGCGCTGCCAAGACCCGCGGCCGATCGCCATCGTCGCTGCGCGGCGAGCGCGTGCACGGAGCTGTACGGCACGGCAAGCACGTCGACCTCTCGGTCGGCGAGGGCCAGCACCTCGTGGTCTCGCTCGGTCGCCACGGCTGGGCGCGTTACGGGAACGCGGAGACGGATGCATCCGCCGCAGGCGAGGCCCCGCCGACGCTGGTCGCCCTCGCCTTCGACGACGGGAGGATCGTCGAGTTCACGGATGCCGGCGACTGGGTCTCGCTCGGCTGCTGGGTCGTCGATGATCCCGATGAGGTTCCCGCACTGGCGAAACTCGGACCAGACCCTGCAGACGTCGAGTTCACGCAGGCCGACTTCGACCGCGTCGTCGCCGGCCGGCGCAAGCAGGTGAAAGCCGTGCTGCAGGAGCAGGAGTCGCTCGCGGGTATCGGCAACGCGTACTCCGACGAGATCCTGCACCTTGCGAAGGTCTCGCCCGTGGCGCACGCTGCGTCGCTGACGGAGGCCGAGCTCGGCCGCCTCTTCGAGGCCACGGTCGGCACGATCAGGGGTGCGATCGACCACCAGCGGGGAACACCGATCGATCAGCTCAAGGCCGCGAAGGTCGCATCGATGCGGGTGCACGGCCGGGCCGGTGCGGAGTGCCCGGTCTGCGGCGACACCGTGCTCGACTTCTCGTTCGCGAGCACCACTGCGCAGTACTGCCCGAGCTGCCAGACGGCCGGAGAGCACCTTCCGCTGCGTGCTGCGAAGTGATCGGCACGCGGACCGTGCAAGACTCGCGGCTGACGTGACACAAACATGTCGTGAGGATCGCCAGCACCGAAGCAAGCGCCGACGCGGCCGAGGAGGTGGCGATGCCCGAGCCCGCTGACGGGAGAGCGACCGGTGCGGCGACGGCCTGGTTCACCGAGATCGTTCGCGAGCACTCGACTGCGCTCGTTCGCTACTTCGCCCGTCGTGGCCCGCGCCAAGACGCCGAAGACCTCGCCGCCGAGGTCTTCGCGACCGCCTGGCGCCGGCGAGACGACGTGCCACGCGATGCCGTGCTGCCGTGGTTGTACCGCACGGCGGGCTTCACGCTCGCGAACGGTCGTCGCAAGCGCGTCGATCTCCCCGTCGAGGAGCTGCCCGAGACAGGGGCGGTGCGCATCGAGCACGACCCCGAGCTGAGCGCGCTGTTCGACGCCGAGTTGCGGGGCGCGCTCGGCAGCGTCGGTGAGCGAGACCGGCGCATCCTGCTGCTGCATGCCTGGGAAGGGCTCGACGGCCAAGAGCTCGCAGAAGTCCTCGGCATCTCTCGTTCGGGTGCGGATGCCGCGCTTTCACGCGCTCGTAAGCGGCTCCGGGATGCCTGGGGCGAACGGATGTCGTTCTAGGCGCTGCAAGATGCCGCCGCCCCGGGACATATCCCGAGTGAAGCGGTTTGCACGCACGAAGGGTGTTCGACATGAACGACGACAACGAGCTCGACCCGGTCGCACGACTGCGCGCCGCCGACCCCGCGGCCGGCGTCGAGCCCCGTGCGGGCTTCGCCGACGACGTCATCACGGCGGCGACCGCCGAGACGCCTGCGGCTCCTGCGACTCGGTCCGAGACTCCGAACAGCGATTCCGGCGAGGTGACCGATCTCGCGTCGGAACGGGTCCGTCGTCGTCCCCGGTGGTCGCCGATCGCCGTCGTGGCCGCCGTCGCCGCCTCGGTCGCGCTCGTCGGCGGCGCCGGGTTCGGATTGGGGGCGATGACGGGAGGGACGACGAACCTCGCCTCGGCCCCGCCGATCTCGTTGCAGTTCGGCGCGGCTGAGGGCGGTGCGATGCAGGAGGGCCCTGCGTCGATGGACGCCAGCGGCCGGAAGATGACCGGATCCGGCGTCAGCGACATGATGATGCCGTACGGGTTCGGCCGGAACAGCTTCAGCGCCACCGGGCTCGCCACCGCAGGCGGCACGGCGTCGGCATATGCGTTCGACGCGCGGTCCGCGTCGAACCCCGACACCGTCACCGCACTCGCCGCTGCACTCGGGGTCGAGGGAACCGCAGTGCTGAAGGACGGAAGCTGGACGGTCGGTCCGCAGGACGGCAGCGGCCCCGTGCTCTACGTCGCGGTCGACGGTACGCTCGGTTTCTCGTATTCCGACCCGCGGATCAATCCGTGGGCGTGCATCGAACCGGCCATGCCAGAGCCGGCGGCACCAGAGCCGGATGCGCCCGATGCGACGATTCCCGAACCGATCGCGCCCGTGGCGCCGGACTGCGCGCCGAATACGGCGGATGTGCCGAGCGAGGCTGCGGCGATCGACGCGCTTCGTTCGCTCATCGCGTCGACGGGGCGCGACTCAGGGGCCTTCGAATTCACCTCCGAGACCTGGGAGGGCGCGGTGACGCGGATGGCGCAGGCCTGGCCCGTCGTCGACGGGCAGCGCATCGACCAGGCCTGGACGATCGAACTCACGCAACAGGGCATCTCCAGCGCGTCGGGTGCGCTCGCCGAGCTCGTGCCGATCGGCGACTACGACGTCGTCAGCGAGCAGGATGGCGTCGAGCGGCTCTCCGACCCGCGGTTCGGGGCGCAGATGTCCGCGATGCCGCTCGTTGCCGTCGATGTGCCGGCTGACGGCATGGTCGAGGAGTGGGTGGCTCCGACCGAACCCCCGGCCACGCCGACGACCGGAACCTCCGTGTCGTGGCCGGTGCGCGACGTGCAGATCGTCGGCGCACGGCTGGGCCTCGCGAGCCAATGGCAACCCGACGGCAGCGTGCTCGTCGTTCCGGCCTACGTGTTCACCGATGCCGACGGCGGCACCTGGTCGGTCATCGCGGTCGCCGAGTCGAAGCTCGACTTCTCAGCCGAGTAGGCGGTCGCACGGCGCGCTGCGAACGGAGGTCGCGCGAGATGACGAAGTCGGCGGTCGGGTGCAGGATGGTGGTGTGCCTGAGCTTCCCGAAGTCCACGCGCTCGCCGAGTTCCTCGACGGCCGTGTGACCGGGCACGCCTTCGCCTCCCTGCGCGTCGCGGCGATCTCGGCGCTCAAGACGTTCGATCCACCGTTGTCGGCGCTCGAAGGCCAGCGCATAGAGCGAGTGGGGCGCAGCGGCAAGTTCGTCGACTTCGACGCCGGCGGCCAGCACCTCGTGTTCCATCTCGCCCGTGCAGGCTGGCTGCGATGGTACGACGAACTGCCATCGACGCCCGTCAAGCCGGGCCGCTCGCCGCTCGCCCTGCGAGTGCGACTCGACGACGGCTCGGGTTTCGACCTCACCGAGGCCGGCACGAAGAAGTCGCTCGCCGTCTACGTCGTGCGCGACCCCGCCGAGGTGCCCGGCATCGCGCGACTCGGGCCCGACCCGACGGCGCCCGACTTCTCGCTCGCCGACTTCGCCGCCGTGCTCGACGGGCGCCGCACGCAGATCAAGGGGCTGCTCCGCGACCAGTCCGTGTTCGCCGGCATCGGCAACGCCTACTCCGATGAGATCCTGCACGCGGCGAAGATGTCGCCGTACGCACTCGCCGCGAAGCTCTCGAGCGACCAGGTCGAGCAGTTGTACCGCGCACTGCGTGACACCCTCGCCGAGGCGGTCGCCGCAGCATCCGGTCGCCCGCCGGCCGAACTGAAAGACGCCAAGCGCCGGGCGATGCGCGTGCACGGGCGCACCGGCGAGCGCTGCGAGGTCTGCGGCGACACGATCCGCCAGGTGATCTTCGCCGACTCCACGTTCCAGTACTGCCCGGGGTGCCAGACCGGCGGAAAGCCGCTCGCCGATCGGGTGCTCTCCCGGCTCGTGAAGTGACGGCGCCGACTGGTATGCAAGAAGCATGACGACTTCCGACGTGACGTGGCCGCGTGCCGCCGGGCCGCTCGAGCTCCGACTTCCGACCGCCGACACCATCGACCGGGTGCTGGCCTGGCGCAACCGACCCGAGGTGACGCGCTGGCTGCTCCGCACCGAGGCCGAACCCGAGGCTTTCGCGAGAATCTGGCTCGACGGAATCGGCGACCCGCGCGACCACTCGGCGATCGCCGTGCTCGGCGACGAGGTCGTCGGCACCGGCTCGCTCTGGATCACCGACGGCATGGGGCAGACGCACGGCGACGCCACGATCTTCGAGGGAAGCGAGGCCGGAATCGGCTATCTCATCGACCCGGCGCACGCGGGCAAGGGGTTCGCGACCGAGATCGCCGGTGCGCTGCTCGACCTCGCCTTCGATGAACTCGGCGTGCGCCGGGTCACGGCGGGCTGCTTCGCCGACAACACCGCCTCGTGGAAGATCATGGAGAAGCTCGGCATGCGTCGCGAGCAGCACGGCCTTCGCGACTCGTGGCATGCCGAGCTCGGCTGGATCGACGGGTACACGTACGCGATCCTCGACGAGGAGTGGCGGGCTCGCCGACCCGTCGGTGCCGGTCGCTGAGCGGTCAGCACCTTCTCGTCGCCCGGATGACTACAGTTGACCGGTGACTGCAACGCTCGTGGCCCAGGGGCTCGCCGGAGGCTACGCCCACCGAACCCTCTTCGACGACCTCGATCTGACGGTCGCACCTGGCGACGTGGTCGGCATCGTCGGCGCGAACGGGGCCGGGAAGTCGACGCTGCTCCGCATCCTCGCGGGGGAACTGGAACCGCAGGCCGGCACCGTGCACCTCTCGCCGAGCGACGCGTTCGTCGGATGGCTGCCGCAGGAGCACGAGCGCATCGAGGGTGAGACCATCGCAGCGTATGTCGCGCGGCGAACCGGAGCCGCAGAGGCATCCGCTCGCCTCGATGCCGCCGCCGAAGCGCTCGGTTCGACGGATGCCCCGGCGCCCGGCGCCCCCGACCCGGCTGACGAGTACTCGGTCGCGCTCGAGCGCTGGCTCGCCTCGGGCGCCGCAGACCTCGACGAGCGACTGCCGGTCGTGCTCGCCGAGCTCGGGTTGAGCCTCGACGGCGCCGATGCCCACCTCTCGGCCGATTCGATGATGACGTCGCTCTCGGGCGGGCAGGCCGCACGTGTCGGCCTCGCGGCCCTGCTCTGCTCTCGCTTCGACCTCGTGCTCCTCGACGAGCCGACGAACGACCTCGACCTCGACGGCCTCGAACGGCTCGAGTCCTTCGTGCGCGGAATCCGCGGCGGCGTGGTGCTCGTCAGCCACGACCGCGAGTTCCTCGCCCGCTCGGTGACGCGCGTGCTCGAACTCGATCTGGCGCAGTCCTCGAACCGCATCTACGGCGGCGGCTACGACGCGTACCTCGAGGAGCGGGCGACCGCGCGCCGCCAGCAGCGCGAGGAGTACGACGAGTTCGCGGCGAAGAAGGCCGACCTCGTCTCGCGCGCGCGGACGCAGCGCGAGTGGTCGAGCCAGGGCGTGCGTAACGCGATGAAGAAGTCGCCCGACAACGACAAGATCCGCCGCAAGGCCGCGACCGAGTCGAGCGAGAAGCAGGCGCAGAAGGTTCGCCAGATGGAGAGCCGCATCGCTCGGCTCGACGAGGTCGAGGAGCCGCGCAAGGAGTGGCAGCTCGAGTTCACGATCGGCCAGGCGCCCCGCTCGAGTTCCGTCGTCTCGACGCTGAACGAGGCCGTGGTCGTGCAGGGAGACTTCACCCTCGGCCCGGTCTCGCTGCAGGTCGACGCGGGGGAGCGCATCGGCATCACGGGGCCGAACGGAGCGGGCAAGTCGACGCTCCTCTCACTGCTGCTCGGGCGGCGTGCCGCCGATGCCGGAGCCGCGAGTCTCGGGGCATCCGTCGCCATCGGGGAGATCGACCAGGCGCGGACGCAGCTCACCGGCGATGCGCCGCTCGCGCTGGCGTTCGAGGCGCTCGTGCCCGAATACAGTGCGAGCGAGGTGCGAACCCTGCTCGCGAAGTTCGGCCTCAAGGCCGATCACGTGCTGCGGCCGGTCGACGCGCTCTCGCCCGGCGAACGCACCCGCGCCGGCCTCGCCCTGTTGCAGGCTCGCGGCGTGAACGTCCTCGTGCTCGACGAGCCTACCAACCACCTCGATCTCGTGGCCATCGAGCAGCTCGAAGAAGCACTCGAGTCGTACGAGGGCACGCTGCTGCTCGTGACCCACGACCGGCGCATGCTCGAGCACGTGCGCCTCGATCGGCGCTGGCAGGTCGAAGCCGGGCGCGTCACCGAGCACTGACGATCGGATGCCGCTGCAAGACTGGTACGGATGATCGACGAACTCCTGACCGAGCGCCTGCTGCTGCGCCCCTTGACTCTCGACGACGTCGACGCGTACTTCGGCATCTACGGCGACCCCCGCACCTGGGTGCACCTGCCGAGCGGCCGGCATTCGAGTCGCGCCGTGTCGAAGCAGGCCATCCAGAGCGCCATCGACGGGCGCCTTGCGTACGGTTTCTCGCACAACGCGGTGATTCTGCGTGAGCCTCTCGGCGCGTTGCCGGCCGGCGTCTTCCTCGGCTCGGCCGGCGCGAAGATGCTCGACTTCGACGCGTGGAACCTCGGCTATCGCTTCGCGCCCGGGGCCTGGGGTCTCGGCTTCGCGACCGAAGCCGCCGCCGTCAGCCTCGAGGCTGCCCGATCGACTCGGCCGTCGACGCCAGTGACCGCTCGCGTACTGGGAGAGAATGCGGCATCGATCCGGGTACTCGAGCGGATCGGGCTGCAGCTCATCTGGCGCGGGCGATCCGCGCCGGCACCCGACGGCACCGGCACCACGCATCTCGATCGGGTGATCTTCGCCGATCGCACGCTCGACGCCGACACCCTCGATGCGGTGATCGCGCTGGGGTGAGCAGGTCGCGCGCTCTCAGGTCAGCGTGCTGTCGTCCCGTCGCGCGTGGTCGCGTCGCACCTGGGGCTGTGTCGCGTCGTCGCGTCGTTCGTCGGACTGTGCCACGTCGTCGCGTCGCACATCGTCGACCCGTACGTCGTCGCGTCGACCGGCGTCGTCGGTCTCGACGTCGGGATCGAGCGTGTCGGCCTTCCGGAGGCGGTCGTCGGCTTCGGTACGCAGGTCGGTGGCCGCCGACTGGCGGTCGGCGCTCTCGCGAGCGAGTCGCTCCGCATCGAGTCGTGCCTGCGCCGCGTCGGCGTCGGCCTGCTTGGCCGCCGCCGCGGTGCGAGCTGCTTCGGCCTCACGCTGACGCGCCTCCGCATCGGTCTCCGCCGCACTCTGCCGGAGCTCGGCGGCGCGGTTTCGGCCGGCCTCGACGCGTGCCTCGCTGCGTCGCCGATTCGTGGCGATCACCACGATCACGATGATCGCGATGACGACGATGATGCCGATGATGATCCAGACGATGGTGCTCGTGTCCATGGTGATCCGCCTCCTCAGGTGGTCACGCCCAGCCAAGCCCGTCTCGCGCGAGCCGGCAATGCCTTGCGGAACCCGGCGCAGTGCGGGATCATCCGGCCGGAGTCGCCTCGATTCGGCGTTCGGCCGTCGCGGCCTCCGGCGGCAACGCGCCCAGCAGCTCATCGAGGAGCCGCCGGAGCACGCCGAGTCCGTCGGGCGAGAGCACCGATTCGAGGTGCCCCTGCACCGATGCCACGCGAGGCCCGCGAAGCGCGTGCACGACACCCGTCGCGACATCCGACGCCACTTCGAGCGCGAGTCGCGGCGTCGTCGAGCCGTTCGGAGCGAACGCCGCGAACGTATTGTAGAAACCGATCCTGGCCGGCTCGCCGAACAGCTCGGCCTCGAGTTGCACGCCCTGCCTCGGTGCCGGCAGCGGCTCGATCGGCAGGCCGCCGAGGCCGGCGAGCACCTGATGGCTGAGGCACACTGCGAGCAATGGGGCGCCGAGGTCGACTCGTGCTGCGATGAGCTCGCGCAGCCGGGCGACGCGCGGGTCGGCCTCGTTGCGGGGGTCGCCGGGGCCTGGGCCGAAGACCACGAGGTCGTCGGATGCCTCTGGCTCGGCTTCGTTCCATGGAACGACCCGCGCCGCGACGCCGAGGTGGCGCAGCTGGTGCGCGAGCATCGTCGTGAAGTCGTCGCCGGCGTCGATGACGAGGGCGGTGGCGCCACGCGAGGCGTGCGCCGCCTGCGGGGTGCTCCAGAACGGCGCGAGCTGATCGTTGCGCGAATCGAGGAGCGTCGCAATGCGGTCGTGATCGCGGTGCCCGGCCACCATGGCGGCCGTCGAGGCGGGACTCGCCGCCCTTGCGCCCTTCGCGCCCGGCACCGCACCGAGCGCGGTGAGGACGCCGGCCGCCTTCGCATGCGTCTCGGCCACCTCGCCGGCAGGGTCGGAATGCCGAACCAGGGTGGCACCCACCGGCACACGCACCTCGCCTGCGCCGTCGACGTAGGCGGTGCGGATGAGGATCGGCGCGTCGAGGTCGTATCCCGCAGCGGTCGGCGTGAACCGTGCCAGCACGCCCGCATAGTAGCCGCGCGGTGTCGCCTCGTGGCGTGCGATCACCGCGCAGGCGTTGCCCATCGGCGAGCCGGTCACGGTGGGCGCGAACATGGTGCGGCGCAGCACCTCGCGCGGATCGAGGTCGCTGCGCCCCTCGAGCAGGTACTCGGTGTGGGTCAGCCGCGACATCCGCTTCAGGAACGGGCCGCGGATGCGGCCGCCGTCTGGGCAGACCGCACTCATCATCTTCAGCTCCTCGTCGACGACCATGACGAGCTCCTCCCGCTCCTTCACGTCGTCGAGGAAGATCGCCAGCTCGTCGTCGGTCGGCGGTCCGTCCAGATGACGGAACGTGCCGCTGATCGGATTCATCGAGACGACTCCGCCGATCGACGAGACATGGCGTTCCGGCGTCGCACCGACGGCGGACAGCCCGGGGGTGTGCATCGCGAACGTCCAGTACGCACCGGCCTCGTGCTCGAGCAGGGCCCGCAACCATCCGAGCACGGCGATCGCCGCCGGCGCCTCGATTCGCCCCGTGAACTCGCGTCGGATCACGAAGTTCGCGCCCTCGCCGCGGCCGATCTCCTCGTCGATCACGCGGCGCACCCGCGCCGCGTAGTCGGCGTCGCTCACGTCGACGTCGAGGTGATCGAGCGAGATCGGATGCTCCGGCAGCAGGTCGACGGCCGCCCCGAGCTCGATCGTCTCGCGGTCGCGAACCACGAGGCAGCGCAGTGGTGCGCCGTCGTCGTGGGCGGTGAAGCCGCGCTCGCGCACCTGGCGGAACGGCACGAGCGCAAGCACCTCTGCGCCGTCGAGCGGAATGTCGGCGAGCCGGTCGACATCGACGATGTCGCCGACGAGCACGTCGAGCGTCGGCTCGTGCTCACGACGCACGATCGCGAACGGGCCGGGGGCAGCGGCGGTGAGCAGGGAAGCGAGCAGTCGCGTCATGGGATTCTCCGGTCGGACCCTCGGGTGGAGTCTTCCCGCAAACGCGAAACGACCGCCCTCGGGCGGTCGTCAGTACGTCGAAACGAATGGCCGCCTAGGAGGCGGGCCACCAGCTCTGGTTCGACGAGGTCATGCCATGGACTCTAGCACCACGCCGCTACGCTGCGAGAGATGGCACTTCCTGCACCCGAATCCGAGATCGTGAACCGATTGCGCGCCGCCGGATGCGTCTTCGCCGAAGACGAAGCGCGACTCCTGGTCGAGGCGAGCGACGACCGAGACGCGCTCGATCGACTCGTCGAGCGTCGCGTACTGGGTGAGCCGCTCGAACAGGTGCTCGGCTGGGCGGAGTTCGCGGGGCTGCGCATCCGCATGCTGCCCGGAGTCTTCGTGCCCCGCCGGCGTACCGAGTTCCTCGCGGCCGAGGCGGCACGCCTCACCGCCGGTGCCGCCCGTGTGCCCGACGGCGACCCGGTGCACATGCCGGTCGTCGTCGACCTCTGCTGCGGCGCCGGAGCGATCGGCGCGGCAGTCTCGAACGCCGTCGGGCCGGAACACCTGCGACTCATCGCCGCCGATCTCGATCCGGTCGCCGTGCAGGCGGCGCGCATCAATCTCGAACCACTGGGTGCCGGCGTGTTCGAGGGCGACCTGTTCGAGGCCCTGCCCGTGGAACTGCGCGGACGCATCGACGTGCTCGCCGTCAACGCGCCGTACGTGCCGAGCGATGCCATCGCCATGATGCCGCCCGAGGCGCGCGACCACGAGGCGCGCATGGCACTCGACGGCGGCGACGACGGACTCGACGTGCACCGACGCGTCGCGGAATCCGCTCGCTCCTGGCTGATTCCGGGCGGTGCCCTGCTGATCGAGACGAGCGAGCAGCAGGCGCCGGTGGCGGCGGCCTTCTTCACCGCCGGCGGGCTCACCGCACGCATCGTGCACGACGAGGACGCCGACGCGACCGTCGTGATCGGCACGGCCCCGTCAGTCGACTGAACGGCTCGCTGCGAGGAGTTCGGCGACCTCGTCATCGGTGGTCTGCGCGAAGTCGAGGTAGTGCATTCCCACCGACATGAATCCCTGCGGCGCCGAGAGGCAGACGATCTCGTCGATCGCGCCGTCCGCGGCGAGCGAGTCGAGCGCCTCGGGTGAGCCGACCGGCATCGCGAGCACGACCCGGGCGGCGCCGCGCGCCCGTGCGACGTGGGCAGCGACCCGGGCGGTCGCTCCGGTGGCGACGCCGTCGTCGACGATCACGGCGGTGCACCCATCGAGCGGTACTGGCGGTTCGCCACCTCGGAACCGGGCGACCCGCGCGTCGAGCTCGGTGCGTTCCCGGCGCTCGACATCGCGCAACTCTCCAGGCGAGACGAAGACGGCCTCGATGACGTCGTCGTTGAGCACGCGCGCGGCCCGCTCGCCGATCGCCCCCATGGCGACCTCGGGCTGGCCCGGGACGCCGAGCTTGCGCACGACGAGCACGTCGAGCGGGGCGTCGAGCCTTCGAGCGACCGGCGCCGCCACCGGCACTCCGCCGCGTGGCAGGCCGAGCACGACCGGCCGCTCGAGGCCGACACCCTCGAGTGCGGCGGCCAGACGGCGGCCTGCATCGGCGCGGTTGCGGAAGTGCTCCATGTCGTGGGTCCATCGAGCCGGGACTGCGGCCGGCGTGGGCCCGCGTGCGGCTCGATTCCATGTTCCCACCATCGACCGGCACTGCCAAGGAACAGTCCGTCGGAGGTGCCCAGCGCACCGTGAAGCCGAGTGAACTTCGCGTCTTCGAGCTCGTCGCCTACACTGAACGACATCCTTCCCCCGTGAGGGGAACCCGCTGTAAAAGGATTCGACGGGCCCCCACCCGTCGGCTTGGAGTGTCCGTGGGACGTCATAGTGTCTCGGCACCGGTGAAGAAGCCGGGCCGCAAGCTCATCCTGTCCATCGTCGGTGCCGTGGCCGTGGTCGGAGTCGTCGCTTCAGGCGTCTTCCTCTGGGTCGGCGGTTACCTGAACCCGATCTTCGCCTCGGCCGATGCCGGCTGCGCTGAGACCGAGACGATCGTCGTCGTCGCCGACACGTCGATCGCGCCCGCGCTCCGCGACGTCGCCGCGACCTTCGACGAGTCACCCGATCGCTGCGTGACCACCGAGATCACCGCACAAGACTCCGCCGACACCGCGGCCGTCATCGCCTCGGGCGGTTCCGAGGCCGACGCCTGGATTCCCGACTCGAGCGTCTGGCTCGACCGGGTGAACGCCACGGCGACGTCGCTCGGCCAGTCCGTGCCCGACGTCGAGGTGAGCGGCTCGATCGCCTCGTCTCCCGTCGTCTTCGCCGGCGCCGCGACGAAGGCGACCGAGCTCGCGGCCGAACCGGTGAGTTGGGCGAGGGTGCTCGGTGGCGCGCTGCCGACGATCCTGCCCGACCCCGAGGCATCCGCGGCGAGCCTTGCCGGACTCCTGGCACTGCGCGGCCACTCCTCGCCCGACGACCCGCGCCAGTTCGCGGGCGCCATGATCGAACTCGGCAAGTCGATTCCGGCGTCGACCGGCGCCGCCTTCGGCACGTTGAGCGCGGCGCAGCAGCCCGCCGTCGTGGTGACGAGCGAGGCGCAGGTGGCGGCCTACAACCTCGACGAGCCGGCTGAAGGCCTCGTCGCCGCGTATCCCGTCGACGGGACCGTCTCCCTCGACTATCCGTTCGTTCGGCTGTCGGCGACGGATGCCGCGAGCGGCAACGGTACCGCCGATACCGCCGATGCCGGGTCGGTGTCACGAGCGGAACTCCTCGACGCATTCGAGGCATCCGTCCAGGAGGCCGGCGCGACATTCGCGGCAGCGGGCTTCCGCGCCCCCGACGGTACCGGCCAACTCGACATCGCCGGCCTCGGGGCCGATGCGCCGCCCGCAGCGGCGGCGCTCGACGGCGCTGCGCAACTCGAGATCCTCCGCGCCTGGTCGGTGCTCACCCTGCGTTCGCGCATGCTCGCCGTGATCGACGTGTCGGGATCGATGGAGGAACCCGCCGAGAACGGCCTGCGTCGTATCGACATCTTCCAGCAGGCAGCCGTCGGCGCGATGCAGAAGTTCTCCGGTGAGGTCGAGATGGGTGTGTGGGTGTTCTCCACCGCCCGTAACGGCGACATCGACTACGAGGACCTCGCGCCGATCGCCCCGCTCGCCGATGCCGCGCACACGCAGCAGATCGCCGGCATCATCCAGTCGCTGCCGGCACGGCTCGGCGGTGCCACCGGACTCTACGACACGACACTCGCTGCGGTGCAGCGGGTTCGTGAGACGTACGATCCCGAGAAGGTCAACTCGGTGCTGCTCTTCACCGACGGCAAGAACGAGGACGAGAACGGCATCGACCTCGAGACGTTGCTCGCCGAACTCGCGAAGATCGACGATCCGTCGAAGCCGGTGCCGGTCATCATGATCGGCTTCGGACCCGACACCGACCTCGCGGCGATGCAGCGCATCGCCCACGCGACGAAGGGTGCTGCGTACTCGGCGTCGAAGCCCGAAGACCTCAGCATCGTGCTCGTCGACGCGCTCTCGCAACGCAGCTGCCGTCCCGACTGCGGCTGAGTCGCTCGGCGGTCGATCCGCCTGCGGCGAAGTAGCTCCGGTCACGACGAAGGGGCCCGGCATCCGCCGGGCCCCTTCGTCGGTCGTGCTCGGGCGCCCATGGCTCAGTGAGCCGCGGGAGCACCCTCCATCATGTCGGCCGGCTTGCGCACGAGGAAGGCACCGACGATCGCCAGCAGCGAGAGGATCGCGCCGACGAGGAACGCGTTGCGGATGCCCGCGGCTGCGGCGATCTCCGCGGAGGCAGCACCTTCGCCGGCCGCCGTCGCGGCGCGCGACGTCATGACGGTGATGAACAGCGTGGTGCCTGCAGCGCCGGCAACCTGCTGAATCGTGCCCACGATCGCCGAGCCGTGCGAGTAGAAGCGCGGTTCGATCGAGCCGAGTGCCGACGTGAACAGCGGCGTGAACATGAACGCGAGGCCGATCGAGAGGGCGACGTGCGCAATGAGCACGAGCCACGGCTCGGTCTGCTCGGTGACGAGCGTGAGCGACCACAGCACGCCGCTCACCACGATGCTGCCGGGAACGAGCAGCGGCGTCGGGCCGAAGCGGTCGAAGAGACGGCCCACGGTCGGGCCGAGCAGGCCCATCGCGAGCCCGCCGGGCAGCACGAGCAGGCCGGTCATCGACGGGCTGAGGTGCAATACGTCTTGCAGGTAGATCGGCAGCAACACGATCGTGCCGAAAAGTGCAGCCATCATGATCGTCATGAGGCCGACGGCGACGGCGAAGTTGCGCGACCGGAGCGTGCGCAGGTCGAGCAGCGCCGCGTCACGGCGCTGGAGCACGATCTGACGGAGGATGAACGCGGTGATGCCGAGCGCGCCCGCGATGAACGCGACCCACATCTGCACCGTGTTGACCGTGTCGGTGCCCGTGACGACTCCGCCGACGAGGCTCAATCCGTAGATCATGCCGCCGAAGCCGACCGCCGAGAGCACGATCGAGAGCGGATCGATCGGGGTGCTGCGGGTCTCGCTCACGTTCTCGACCCGGCGGAAGCCGATGACGAGCATCGTGACCGCGATCGGCAGGACGAGCCAGAACATGAAGCGCCAGTTCAGCGAGTCGAGGATCAGACCCGAGATCGTCGGACCGACTGCCGGCGCGACCGACATCACGATCGAGACGCGGCCCATCAGGCGACCACGATCGGACGGTGCGACGAGGGTCATGAGGGTCGTCATGAGCAGCGGCATCATGATCGCCGTACCGGTCGCCTGCACGACGCGGGCGAGCAGCAGCACCTCGAAGCCCGGAGACAGGGCTGCGAGCAGCGTGCCGGCCGAGAAGAGACTCATCGCGGTGATGAACATCTGGCGGGTCGTGAACCGCTGCAGCAGGAAACCCGTGATCGGGATGACGACGGCCATGGTCAGCATGAACGCCGTCGTGAGCCATTGCGCGGCGGACAGGGTGATGTCGAGATCGACGACCAGATGGGGGATCGCGACGCCCATGATCGTCTCGTTGAGGAAGACCACGAAGGTCGCGGAGAGCAGGAGCCAGATCACCCGGTTGTTGCGGGCGCCGTGCAGCGCCTCGACATCGGAGTGCTCGTGCATCGGGGCGTCGCCGGCAGCGGCGACGCCGGGGTCACGGAGTTCGGGAACGGCGCGTTCGGTCAAGGAGATGTGTCCAATCGATGACGGCGCAGAGGTGCGCCGGAAAATGCGTCGAATAGGTGGGTCAACCCACGGCGGGTGACATGCTATTCCCAGCTTCCGACATCAATCGGAACGCATGGAAACTCGCCCCCGGCGAGGGAGTGCAACCGTGTGGGAACGTCGGTCGTCGCGCGAGCGACTTACGGAGCGGGAGCCGGGCCGTCAGTCGGTGTCGACTCGGGCAGCCAGCCCTTCAGAAGCAGCTCTTCTGGTGCGAGTTCGGCATCGACACGGGCATCGTCGGCCTCGGTGTCGCCGGCCCCGCGGGCGGACTCGTCGTCGGCTGCGGGGGTCGGTGTCGAATTGCTCATATTTCCACGATAGCGCGAACCGCCGACACGGCCCGGGAGACGGCGGCAACGGCGTCCGCGACCTCGTCGGCGGTGGTCGCCGCGCCGAGCGTGAACCGCACCGCCGTCTGCGCGAGCTCCGCCGGGAGGCCGATGGCCGTGAGCACGTGCGAGGGCTCGTCGCTGCCCGCGGCGCAGGCGGAACCGCTCGAGCAGATGACGCCCTCGCGTTCGAGCTCGAGCAGCACGGCCTCGCCGCCGGTGCCGGGGAAGACGAACGAGACGGTGCCCGGCAGCCGGCGTTCGGCGTCGCCGGTGAGGCGCGCGCCGGGGACGGTCGCGGTCACTCGCGCGATGAGCTCGGCGCCGAGCGGGCCGACGTGCGCCGCAGCATGAGCTCGCTCGCCCTCTGCGAGTCGTAGGGCGGTCGCGAACGCGACCGCGCCGGCGACGTTCTCGGTGCCGGAGCGGCGCCCGCGTTCCTGTCCGCCGCCGTGCAGCACCGGTTCGATGGGGAGTCGCCCGCGCACGATCAGGGCGCCCGTGCCCTTCGGCGCCCCGACCTTGTGGCCGGCGAGCGACAGCGCGTCGACCCCGAGCTCGTCGAGTCGAACCGACAGCCAGCCGGCGGCCTGCACGGCATCGGTGTGCATCAGGGCGCCCGCGGCGTGGGCCACCTCGGCGAGGCGGGTGATCGGCTGCACGGTGCCGATCTCGTTGTTCGCGAGCTGCACGGACACGAGCGTGGTGTCGGGTCGCATGGCGCGGGCGAGGGCTTCGGTTTCGACGATGCCGCCCGCGTCGACGGCGACCTCGGACACCTCGAACCCGTGTTCCCGCGCAAGGTAGGCGGCCGACTCGAGCACGGCCTCGTGCTCGATCGGCGAGACGACGAGGTGACGGCCGCGGGGGTTCGCGAGGGCGAGCCCCTTCACCGCGAGGTTGTCGGCCTCGGTGCCGCCGCTCGTGAAGACCACGTCGCCCGGACGACAGCCGACGACTTCGGCGACCGTCGCGCGCGCGTCGGCGAGGGCGCGCGCCGCCCGGTCGCCGAGCCCGTGCCGGCTCGACGGATTGCCGAACGCACCAGTGAGGAACGGCCACATCGCCTCGAGCGCCTCCCGGCGCACGGGGGTCGTCGCTGCGTGGTCGAGGAAGATCACGGCTCGACCACCACGTCGAGCCCGAGGTCGAGGGCGCGCACCGAATGCGTGAGCGCGCCGACCGAGATGACGTCGACACCGGTGGCGGCGATCTCGGCCACCGCATCGAGCGTGACACCGCCGGATGCCTCGACGACCGCCCGGCCCGCGATGAGCGCGACGCCGTCGCGAAGCCCCTCGATCGAGAAGTTGTCGAGCATGACCGTGTCGGCACCGCCCGCGAGGACGGCCTCGATCTGGTCGAGCCGATCGACCTCGACTTCGAGGTGGGCGGTGTGCGGCATCCGATCGCGCGCCGCTCGCAGCGCGGTCGCGAGATCGAGCCCGCCCGCGGTGAGCACCGCGAGGTGATTGTCCTTCGCCATCACCGCGTCGGAGAGCGAACGGCGGTGGTTGCGGCCGCCGCCGTCGCGCACCGCCTGCCGCTCGAGGCTGCGCAGCCCGGGCGTCGTCTTGCGGGTGTCGACGATTCGCGCGCTCGTGCCCGCGGCGGCAGCGACGTAGCGGGCGGTCTGCGTCGCGATGCCCGACATCCGCTGCACGAAGTTCAGTCCGATGCGCTCGGCCCGCAGGATGCCGCGCGCGGGTCCGCTCACCCGTGCGAGCACCGCGCCCGCCGCGAATGCGTCGCCATCGCCGGCGTGCAGCTCGACGACGACCGAGGGATCGACCAGCCGGAACGCCGCCGTGAACACGGCGACGCCGCTCAGCACACCGGCCTCGCGGGCGACGAGTTCCGCGGTCGCGCGCGCCGCTGCCGGGATGAGGGTCTCCGAGGTGAGGTCGCCCCACGGGGCATCCTCGTCGAGGGCGGCGCCGACGATGCGGTCGATCTCACGTGCGTCGGTCATCAGGCAGCCTCTCGGTCGAGGGTCGGGGCGGTTGCCGGTGTCGGCGTGATCGGTCCCGTACCCGCCGCCGTCCTCGGGTCGTCGGTGCGGAAGTGGGCGCCGAGGCTCTCGGGGCGCGCCAGGGCGGCGGCGACGGTCAGTCGAGCGAGGTCGAGCAGGTTGCGGTCCTCGGCGGAGCGCCGATCGATCGGCGCCGGTGCTCGCCACCGGCCCAGCCGAGCGGATGCCGCGGCGAGACCATTCGCGTCGCGCTCGAGACCGACGTGGCGCCACATCAACTCGCGCAGCTCGTCGCGGTCGACATCGGGCAGCCCGACCTCGCCGGATCGGTGCTTCGATGCGGAGTCGTTCACACCCGGCACACGCACCGGCACCGGCACGGGCGAAGGCGCCGGCGACTCGGCCCGAGCATCGCCGAGCGCCAGCACCGCGCGCTCGGCGAACACGGCCGCCTCGAGCAGCGAGTTCGAGGCGAGTCGGTTCGCGCCGTGCACCCCGGTGCGGGCGACCTCGCCGATCGCGAAGAGACCCGGCACGCTCGAGCGGCCGTGCAGGTCGGTGACCACGCCGCCCATCGCGTAGTGCGCAGCAGGGGTCACGGGCACCGGTGCGCGCCCCCAATCGAACCCTGCGGCGCGGACGACGGCGTCGAGCCCGGGGAAGCGCCGTGCCAGGGTCTCGCCGCCGAGGGCGACGGCATCGAGCAGCACCGGCGCGCCGCCCTGCTCGAGCGAGCGTCGCCAGACGGCGCGGGCCACGACGTCGCGGGGCGCGAGTTCGCTGCGGGAGTCGACGTCGACCATGAAACGGTGCCCCCGCGCATCGCGAAGCACCGCACCCTCGCCCCGTACGGCCTCGGAGATGAGCGGCGTCCCGGGCGCGGCGAGCGCGGTCGGGTGGAACTGGGTGAACTCGAGGTCGGCGACCTCCGCCCCGGCGCGCCACGCCGCCGCCACGCCGTCACCCGTCGCGACCGCCGGGTTCGTCGTATGCGCGTAGAGGCATCCGCTCCCACCGGTGGCCAGCATCACGGCGTCGGCGCGGCGATCGACGAGTGCTCCGGATGCCGCCAGCAGCCGTGCTCCGACGGCGCGACCGCCTTCGACCAGCAGGTCGACGAGCATCGTGTGCTCGTCGATCTGCACTCCGCGGCGGCGCACGGTGCCGACGAGTGCGCGCTCGATCGCGGCGCCGGTGGCATCGCCGCCGGCGTGCAGGATGCGGGCACGCGAGTGTGCGGCCTCGAGCCCTCGCTCGAGGCCCGACTCGCCGCGGTCGAAGGCGACGCCGAATCGGATCAGGTCGCGAACCCGGGCGGGCCCCTCGTCGACGAGCACGCGCACCGCGGCGGGATCGGCGAGTCCTGCGCCCGCGTCGATCGTGTCGGCGAAGTGCCGCTCGGCCGAGTCGTCGGGGAAGAGCGCCGCCGCGATGCCGCCCTGGGCGTAGCGGGTGTTGCCCTCTGCGAGCTCGGTCTTCGCGACGAGTTCGACCGTGTGCCCGGCATCGCTCGCCTTGACCGCGGCCCAGAGGCCCGCGATGCCGCCGCCGATCACGAGCACGCGTGCCATGTCAGGCCGCCGCAACCGGGGGCTTCGCCGCGAGCATCCGCTCGAGCGCGAGTCGAGCGGGCTCGGCGACGGCGTCGGCGACCGTGATGCGATTGACGATGCGGCCGGCGACGAGCTCTTCGAGCACCCAGGCGAGGTAACCGGGGTGGATGCGGTACATCGTCGAGCACGGGCACACGACGGGGTCGAGGCAGAAGATCGTGTGCTGCGGATATTCGGCGGCGAGGCGCTGCACCAGGTTGATCTCGGTGCCGATCGCGAAGGTCGAGCCGGCGGGTGCCGCGGCGATCGCCTTCACGATGAAGTCGGTCGAGCCCGCGGCATCCGCTGCGTCGACGACAGGCATGGGGCACTCGGGGTGCACGATGACCTGCACGCCGGGGTGCGTCTCGCGCGCCGCGGCGATCTGGTCGACGGTGAATCGCTTGTGCACCGAACAGAAGCCGTGCCAGAGGATGACGCGGGCGTCGTCGAGCTCGCTCGCAGTGCTGCCGCCGAGTGCCTTGCGCGGGTTCCACATCGGCATCTGCTCGAGCGGCACGCCCATGGCCTTCGCGGTGTTCCGGCCGAGGTGCTGGTCGGGGAAGAAGAGCACCCGCCGTCCGCGCTCGAACGCCCACTCGAGCACCGTCTTCGCGTTGGACGAGGTGCACACGATGCCCCCGTGCCGGCCGACGAATCCCTTCAGCGCCGCCGAGGAGTTCATGTAGGTGACGGGAATCACCGGCACGCGGCCGTCGGCGTCGGTCGCGGTGAGATCGCCGTAGACCGATTCGAGCTGCTCCCAGCACTCCTCGACGCTCGACTCGTCGGCCATGTCGGCCATCGAGCAGCCTGCGGCGAGGTTCGGCAGGATCACGGCCTGCTCGGGTGTGGAGAGCAGGTCGGCGGTCTCGGCCATGAAGTGCACGCCGCAGAACACGATCGCCTCGGCGTCGGGCCGGGTGAGAGCGGCGTTCGCGAGCTGGAACGAGTCGCCGACGAAATCGGCGTGCTCGATGACCTCGTCGCGCTGGTAGAAGTGGCCGAGTACGACGACGCGGTCGCCGAGCGTCGCCTTCGCCGCGCGGATGCGGTCGTGCAACTCGTTGTTCGCGGCGACACGGTACGACTCGGGCAGCGCGCCCTGCCGCGGTGAGCCGGTGGGGATCACGTCGCCCATCGACGAACCGGGGCCGTAGCCGATCGGGCCCTGATCGAACTCCCACGGCCCGCTCGCGAGCTCTGGGGCGCAGGTCGCGCCGGCCGTCGCGCCGGTCGTGATCAACCGGATGGCGCGGTCGACGGATGCCGCGGCGCGCGTCTCATCGATGGAAATGGTCATGATGCGGGTCGCTCTCTCATGAGTGGTGGGGTTTCCGTGAATCGTTCGCTCGCGTCGGAGGTCGACGGCGACGCGTCGTAGCGGTAGAGCTTGGGCGGTCGGTGCGCCGCGCCGGCCACGACCTCGCCGGTCTCGCGGAGTCGCCGCGAAGCGATCATCGTGCGGCGGAAGTTCGCCGGGTCGAGCGATCGCTGCAGCACCGCCTCGTACACCTCGCGGAGCTCGGCGATGGTGAACGTCTCGCCGAGGAACGCGTGGGCGATCTCGGCGTACTCGACCTTGGTGCGCAACCGCCAGAGCGCGTACTCGATGATGCGGTTGTGATCGAATGCGAGCTCGGGCAGGGTGTCGGCCGGAACCCACCGCACGTTCGGCCCCGCTGTCGCCCGCGCCGCCTCGTCGCTCTGCACGAGCGCCCAGTAGACGACCGAGACGACGCGGATGCCGGGGGAGCGGTCGACCTCGCCGAAGGTGTAGAGCTGCTCGAGGTATTTGGGGGCGAGGCCGGTCGTCAGTCGCAGTGTGCGGGCCGCGGCGGCCTCGAGCTCCTCGTTCGGCGGCAGCCAGCCACCGGGCAGCGCCCAGAGGCCGAGCTGCGGCTCACGGGTGCGGCGTACGAGGGGGGTCCAGAGCACGGGGCGGCCGCTGCGGTCGGGGCGCAGGGCGAAGATCACCGTCGACACCGCAAGGCGCGTCGGCGCGTCTGCCGGCATGTCGTGCGACTGGGGCATCCGCGGTTCTCCGATCTTCAGGTCAGCTTGACTCGAACTCGTACCGTTCACCTTACAGTCAGTTCGACTCGAACACCATTCGACGGCCCGGCTCCCAGTCCGATCCTGCGGGCCCGCCCGCTGCTAGGATCGGAGCACAACCTCATACCGGGCCATCGACGCGTCGCGGGAGAGCCGGCAGTCCTGTCAACGCACCACGTGGTTGACGGGTCGCAGGCCGGCACCGAAGGAGCAAGCCTCCCTGCCAATCTCTCAGGTCACTACACCGCGATGACGAGGCCACTCTGAAAAGTGGAACCGCGCGCCCGCGGCTTCCCGCCCACGGTGAAAGCGCGTCGACCCCGCGTGAAACTCTCAGGCTCATGACAGAGGGGGAGTTCCCACACGGCTCGCCGTGCGATTCGTGACCATGCCGGTCGTGACCGGCGAGTCTGGAGAACTCTCGTGACCATCGAACCCGGTACCGCCAGCCCCGAACGGCTGAGCCCCCTCGACGCCGTGCACCGTGCAGCGGGGGCGAGCTTCACCGACTTCGCCGGCTGGCAGATGCCGGTGCGGTACTCAAGCGACCTCGCCGAGCACCACGCCGTGCGCACGTCCGCGGGCATCTTCGACCTCTCGCACATGGGCGAGATCGTGCTCATCGGCCCCGATGCCGCTGCCGCGCTCGACTTCGCGCTCGCCGGCAGGCTCTCGGCGATCGAGATCGGCCAGGCGAAGTACTCCCTGCTGCTCGCCGACGGCGGCGGCATCATCGACGACCTGGTCGTCTACCGCACGGGCGACGACCGTTACATGGTCGTGGCGAACGCGTCGAACGCCGCTGTCGTCGCCGACGAACTGCGCACCCGTGCAGCCGGCTTCGACACGATCGTGACCGACGAGAGCGATGACGTCGCGCTCGTCGCCGTGCAAGGGCCCGATGCGCGGGCCATCCTGCTCGAGACGCCGGGCTTCGGCGTCGACGGGCCCGGCAACGATGCCGAGGACTTCGACGTGCAGCTCGGAGCCCTGAAGTACTACCGCGCGTTCCCCGCCACCTTCGAAGGCCAGCCCGTGCTGGTCGCTCGAACCGGGTACACCGGCGAAGACGGCTTCGAGCTCTACGTCGCGCCCGAACGGGCATCGCGGCTCTGGGAGGCGCTCGTCGAGACGGGCGGACCCCGGCTCACGCCGTGCGGCCTCGCGAGCCGCGACACGCTGCGCCTCGAAGCCGGCATGCCGCTCTACGGCCATGAGCTCAGCCGAGACACCCTGCCCGTGCAGGCCGGCCTCGGTCGTGTCGTGGCGCTCGCGAAGCCGGGCGACTTCGTCGGTCGCGCGGCCATCGAGCAGGGCCCGGCAGCGGATGCCCCGGTGCTCGTCGGCCTCACCGCGACCGGCCGCCGTGCGCCGCGCGCCGACTACGAGGTGTTCGACGGCGATGGCGAGGCGGCGACCCGCGTGGGTGTCGTGACGAGCGGCGCGCTCTCGCCGACGCTCGGACACCCGATCGCGATGGCGTCCGTCGTCCCCGATGCCGCCGAGACCGGCAGGGAGCTGTTCGTCGATGTGCGGGGCACGCGAGTCGCAGCAACCGTCGTTCCCCTCCCCTTCTACAAGCGCAACGCCTGACCCGGCACCCGCCGCCAGCACCGACCACACCACTCTCGAGGAGCACGTCATGACCGACCAGACCGAACTGCACTACACCGAAGAACACGAGTGGATCGCCGTCGACGGCGACATCGCGACGATCGGCATCACCGACTATGCCGCCGACAAGCTCGGTGACGTCGTCTACGTCGAGCTGCCCGCAGCGGGCACCACCGTGACCGAGAGCACCGTCGTCGGCGAGATCGAGTCGACGAAATCGGTCGGCGAGCTCTTCGCTCCCGTCAGCGGCGAGGTGGTCGAGGCGAACCAGGCCGTCGTCGACTCGCCCGAACTCGTCAACAGCGACCCGTTCGGCGAGGGCTGGCTCATCAAGGTGAACGCCTCGAGCCTGCCGAAGTTCCTCACCCACGACGAATACCGCGCACTGGTCGGAGAGTAACGAACCACATGAGCACCCCCACCTCTTCAGCCTTCGACCTCGACGCCTTCGGCCGTCGCCACATCGGCACGAGCCCGAGCGACCACGGGCTCATGCTCGCCGAGCTCGGCTACGACTCCCTCGACGCGCTGATGGGCGCCGCGGTGCCCACGTCGATCCGCATGGGGGAGGTGCTCAACTCGGCGATCCCGGCCGCGGCGACCGAGCGCGAGGCGCTCGCCGAACTCGCGGCACTCGCCGAACAGAACACCGTGCGCACCTCGATGATCGGCCTCGGCTACTTCGGCACGATCACGCCGTCGGTCATCCAGCGCAACGTGCTCGAGAACCCGAGCTGGTACACCGCCTACACGCCGTACCAGCCCGAGATCTCCCAGGGCCGGCTCGAGGCGCTCATCAACTTCCAGACGATGGTCACCGACCTCACCGGGCTCGACACGGCGAACGCGTCGATGCTCGACGAGGGCACCGCGGTCGTCGAGGGCATGCTGCTCGCGCGCCGCGCCTCGAAGTCGACGTCGAACCGCTTCATCGTCGACGCCGACGTGCTGCCGCAGACCCTCGCGCTGCTCGAGTCGCGTTCGGTCGCGGTCGGCATCGAGCTCGTCGTCGCGTCGCTCGATGAGGCGACGGATGTCGCCGCCTTCGGCGAGCACTTCGGTCTCTTCGTGCAGTACCCGGGCGCATCGGGCCGTGTGTGGAACCCGGCATCCGTCATCGCGGCGTCGAAGGCGCAGGGCGGTCTCGTCGTCGCGGCGGCCGACCTGCTCGCGCTCGCGCTCATCACGAGCCCTGGTGAACTCGGCGCCGACGTCGCGGTGGGCACCTCCCAGCGCTTCGGGGTGCCCATGGGCTTCGGCGGACCGCACGCCGGCTACATGGCCGTGCGCAAGGGCCTCGAACGCCAGCTGCCGGGGCGCCTCGTCGGCGTCTCGAAAGATGCCGTCGGCGCGCCGGCCTATCGACTCACCCTGCAGGCTCGTGAGCAGCACATCCGCCGCGAGAAGGCGACCTCGAACATCTGCACCGCGCAGGTGCTGCTCGCCGTCATGGCGTCGATGTACGCGGTGTACCACGGGCCCCGTGGCATCCGTCACATCGCCGTCTCGACCGCGGCGAAGGCGACCGCGCTCGCCGAGGTGCTCACCGGGCACGGCCTGACGCTCGTGAACGACACCTTCTTCGACACGATCCGGGTGCACGTGCCCGGGCTCGCCGGCAACATCGTCGAGCGTGCCCGCGCGCTCGGCGTGAACGTGTGGGAGGCCGATGAGGCGACCGTGCACGTCGCCGTCGACGAGACCACCACCGAGGTCGAGCTGTCGCTCGTGGCCCACGCATTCGGCCTGCCCGAGAGCACTCCGGTCACCGTCGACGTCTCGACGCTGCCGGCCGTCGCCGACGGCGCCCTCCGCCGCACGAGCGGCTACCTCGAGCACCCGGTGTTCAACACGCACCAGTCCGAGACGCAGATGATGCGGTACCTGAAGACACTCGCCGACCGTGACTATGCGCTCGACCGCGGCATGATCCCGCTCGGCTCGTGCACGATGAAGCTCAATGCGGCCACCGAGATGCAGTCGGTCACGTGGCCCGAGTTCGCGAACCTGCACCCCTTCGCACCCGAGTCCGACGTCGTCGGCACGCTCGGCCTCATCGAGCAGCTCGAGAGCTGGCTCGCCGAGGTGACGGGCTACGACACCGTGTCGCTGCAGCCGAACGCGGGCAGTCAGGGCGAGCTCGCCGGACTCCTCGCGATCCGCGGCTACCACCTCGCGAACGGCGAGGCCGACCGCGATCTCTGCCTCATCCCCTCGAGCGCCCACGGCACGAACGCGGCCTCAGCCGTGCTCGCCGGCATGCGCGTCGTCGTCGTCGCGTGCGACGAGCTCGGCAACGTCGACCTCGACGACCTGCGCGCGAAGATCGCCGAGCACGCCGATCGCATCGCCGCGCTCATGATCACCTACCCCTCGACGCACGGCGTCTACGAGCACGAGGTCAAGCAGATCACCCAGGCCGTGCACGATGCCGGCGGCCAGGTCTACGTCGACGGCGCGAACCTCAACGCGCTGCTCGGGTACGCGCGCTTCGGAGACTTCGGCGGCGACGTGTCGCACTTGAACCTGCACAAGACGTTCTGCATCCCGCACGGCGGTGGCGGCCCCGGCGTCGGCCCGGTCGCGGCGAAGGCGCACCTCGCGCCGTACCTGCCCGGGCATCCGATGGCGCAGCGCGCCGACCACTCGGGCGGTGTCACGCACGACGGCGGACCGGTCTCGGCTGCGCCCTACGGCAGCCCGTCGATCCTGCCGATCTCGTGGGCCTACGTGCGCATGATGGGCTCCGAGGGCCTGAAGCAGGCGACGGCCACGGCCGTGCTCGCGGCGAACTTCGTCGCGTCGCGCTTGCGCGAGCACTTCCCGGTGCTCTACACGGGCGACAACGGGCTCGTGGCGCACGAGTGCATCCTCGACCTGCGACCTCTCACGGCAGCCACGGGAGTGACGGTCGACGATGTCGCGAAGCGGCTCGTCGACTACGGCTTCCACGCGCCGACGATGTCGTTCCCGGTCGCCGGGACGCTCATGGTCGAGCCGACCGAGTCGGAGGATCTCGCCGAGCTCGAGCGCTTCGTCGAGGCGATGGTCGCCATCAAGGCCGAAGCCGACGCGGTCGCCGGCGGTCGATGGCCGGCCGACGACAACCCGCTCGTGAATGCGCCGCACACCGCGGAGTCGGTCATCGCGGGGGAGTGGACCCACCCCTACACCCGCGAAGAGGCCGTCTACCCGGTGCATGCGCTCGTGCGCAACAAGTACTGGGCTCCAGTGCGTCGCATCGACCAGGCCTACGGCGACCGCAACCTCGTGTGCGCGTGCCCGCCGGTCGAGGCGTTCGCGTAGCGAGCGACGATTCGCCGTCTGCAGTCACGGCGCACGCGGAGCGAGACGAGCGGGGGCGGCGTGCCGCCCTCGCTCGAGGTACTCGCGGCGGCCGGAGGCTGCACCACTGAGCGAACTACGGGCGGCGACCCGCAATTCGGCGGCGCGGAGCTCTGCCGCTCGGCGTGCCTCGGCTCGAGTCGTGGTGCCGCGGATCAGTGCGAGTGCGAACATGCTGTGCGCTCCATCGGGTCGGCCGGCCGGTGACGGCAGCACCTCGAAGGCGAGGGCCGGTCTCATGCTGGCGCCCGCGAGAGCGACGCAGATCAGGGTGAGCCCGATCACTGCTCCGGGAGTACACTGAGATTCTCTCAGGATAGGGGGCGTCATGACCGTCGATCTCCTCGGACTGCTCGCGACAGCCGGTTTCCTCGGGCTCCTCGTCGGAACCTCGGTGCTCGCCGGTCGCGGCTTCGGACTCGAGCAGCGTGCCGGTCTCCTCGAGCGACGCGACCCCGGCACTGCGGCCGCGCTGCGTCGAGCTCAATCCGTCACCGACTTCGCGAGCGTCGGGATCTACGCCAATGAGGGGTTCTCGGCGGTGTGCACTCCGAGCCGGCGCAGTGGGCTCGAGATGGCGCGTCTTCGGGCGACCGATTCCGACCTGCGCGTCGAAGCCGCCGAGGAGAGCCTGCCACCGATGCCGGCAACTGTCGTCGCGCTCGGCGACAGTCGGCACGTGGCCACGGCGCCGCGCTCCAGGCATCCGCACCGATCAGGCCAGTCGCCCACCACTGCGCCTCAGCCGGCCGGAACCGCGAAGAGCGCCGGCCACCAGCCCACGGCGAGCGGGTAGCCGACGAACGAGATGATGTCGATGATCCAGTGCGCGACGACGAGCGGCATCGTGCGCCCCCATCGCTGGTAGCACCAGCCGAATACGATGCCCATCGCGACGTTGCCGAAGAACGGCCCGAAGCCTTGGTACAGGTGGTAGCTGCCCCGCAGCACCGCGCTCGACAGGATCGTCGCCCACGGACCGACGCCGAGTTCCCTGAACCGGGTGAAGAGGTAGCCGATGACGATGATCTCTTCGGTGAGTGCCGCCTCGAGCGCACGGAATACGAGGATCGGCACCGTCCACCACAGCCAATCGGCGGGTGAGGCCTCCACGGCGACGGTGACGCCGAGTGCACGGCCGAGCGCGTAGAGGGCGATTCCCGGCGCGCCGATGGCGACCACGAGCAGCACGCCGGACAACGCGTCGCGGCCTGGTCGCGACAGGTCGAGCCCGATCCGGCGGAAGGGGTTTCCGCCCGGCTGCCAGAGCAGGTAGAGCACGAGGGCGACGGCGAACAGCCCGAAGAAGACGTCGAGGAATTGATAGGTGAAGTCGAGCCATTCACGGGGCGCGCGAGATGGGTTCAGGGCCACCGACTGCTCCCCGAGCGGCGTTTCGTCGGTGACTTTCGCGACGATCGAGACGATCGAATAGACCGCGGATGCCCCGAGTGACAGCCCGAGCACGATGACGACCTCGAGTCGCAGTCGTCGTGCAGCAGACATGCCGCAATCTTCGCACGAGGGTCCGAAACGCAAGAATCGTGCGGATCAGCGCCGAATTTCGGCGAAGCATGTGACGCTAGGTTGCGCGTCGGTAACGGTTTGCCCTTCGGGTTTGCTTCGGGGTGACCGGGTTCATAGTCTCGATCTACCAGCGCTCCAGCGCGGCCACGAGCCGTGTTGCGTCGCATATCTCATCAGGAGGAACATTGAAGATCAAGAGAATCGGCGTAGCCGCCATTGCTCTTGCCGCCGCCGGCGCATTGACGCTGTCGGGCTGCACGAGTGGCGGCGCTGACCCGTCGGCGCCCGCGGGCGATGCCACCGCGGTCATCACGACCAACGGCTCCGAGCCCCAGAACCCGCTGATCCCCACCAACACCAACGAGGTTGGTGGCGGCAAGATCCTCGACGCGATCTTCGCGGGCCTCGTCTACTACGACGCCGAGGGCGCTGCCCACAACGACGTCGCCGAGTCGATCGAGACCGAAGACGCTCAGAACTACACGATCAAGTTGAAGGCCGACCAGACCTTCTCCGACGGCTCGCCCGTCACGGCGAGCTCCTTCGTCGACGCGTGGAACTACGGCGCCGACACGGGCAACGAGCAGCTCTCGCAGTACTTCTTCGAGTCGATCGAGGGCTTCAGCTACGAAGAGTCGGTCCCCGAGCTTCCGGGCCTCGAGGTCGTCGATGACACGACGTTCACGGTCGCACTGAAGCAGCCCGAGTCGGACTTCCCGCTGCGTCTCGGCTACTCGGCCTTCTACCCGCTGCCCGAGGGCGCGCTCGACGACCCCGCCGGCTTCGGTGAGAACCCCGTCGGCAACGGCCCGTACATGCTCGACGGCGAAGGCGCCTGGAAGCACAACGAGAAGATCGACCTCGTCGTCAACCCCGACTACGACGGTCCCCGCAAGGCGGTCAACGGTGGTCTGAGCATCATCTTCTACGCCTCGCAGGACGCCGCGTACGCGGACCTCCAGGGTGGCAACCTCGACGTGCTCGACGCGATCCCCGACTCCGCTCTCGAGACCTTCGAAGACGAGTTCGGCGACCGCTCGGTCACCCAGGCCGCCGCGATCTTCCAGTCGTTCACGATCCCCGCGCGTCTGCCGCACTTCTCGGGCGAAGAGGGCAACCTCCGTCGCCAGGCGATCTCGCTCGCGATCAACCGTGAAGAGGTCACCGACGTGATCTTCGCCGGCACCCGTACCCCGGCACACGACTTCACGTCGCCGGTCATCGACGGCTACTCGGAAGAGATCCCCGGTTCCGAGGTGCTCGAGTACAACCCCGACGAGGCGAAGAAGCTGTGGGCCGAGGCCGACGCGATCGCTCCGTGGGACGGCACCTTCAAGATCGCCTACAACGCCGACGGCGGCCACCAGGCCTGGGTCGACGCTGTGGCGAACGGCCTGAAGAACACGCTCGGCATCGACGCGGCGGGCGACCCCTACCCGACGTTCGCCGAAGCTCGCACGAAGATCACCGACCGCACCATCCAGACGGCATTCCGTTCGGGCTGGCAGGCGGACTACCCGGCGCTCTTCAACTTCCTCGGCCCGCTCTACGGAACCGGTGCCGGTTCCAACGACGGCGACTACTCGAACCCCGAGGTCGACACCCTGCTGACCGAAGGCCTCGCCGAGACCGACATCGAAGCAGCCAACGAGAAGTTCCAGGCCGCGCAGGAGATCCTCTTCCAGGACCTCCCGGCCGTTCCGCTGTGGTACTCCACGGTCAACGGCGCTTGGAGCGAACTGGTCAACGACGTCGAGTTCGGCTGGAACTCGGTGCCGCTGTACTACCAGATCACCAAGAGCGAGTAATTCTCGATCGAGGACGCCTCGGGGTTAGACTCTGAGACGCCCGTGGGGCGGCAGCCGAGCAGGCTGCCGCCCCACTCCCACGTATCCATGGTGTTCGCCTGATCGGCGTAGCATCGTGGAATCGAACTCGCACAACGGTGAGGTTTCTTTCAACATGTCCACATACGCAGAACGCAGGGCCTGATCCATGGCCGGCTATATCCTGCGCCGACTCCTGCAGGCGATCCCTGTCCTGCTCGGCACCACGTTCCTGATCTATTTCATGGTCTTCGCCATGCCCGGCGACCCGATCGTCGCATTGTTCGGCGACAAGACTCCGCCCCCTCAGGTCATCGAAGCCCTGCGCGAGCGGTATCACCTCGACCAGCCGTTCATCGTCCAGTACTTCATCTTCCTCGGCAACATCTTCAGGGGTGACCTCGGCGTCTCGTTCTCGGGGCAGCCGGTCTCCGAGATCCTGATGGCCACCTTCCCCGTCACGCTCCGCCTCGCGGCGATGGCCGTGTTCTTCGAGATGGTCGCGGGCATCACTATCGGCCTCGTGTCGGGCCTCCGCAAGGGCGGCATCTTCGATGCCAGCGCGCTCGTCGTGAGCCTCATCCTGATCTCGCTGCCGATCTTCGTGCTGGCGTTCGTGATGCAGTGGTTCTTCGGCATCTATCTGGGGTGGTTCAGAACAACTGTGGGGCCCGGAGCCCCGACGGAAGACCTGATATTGCCGGCCATCGTGCTCGCGACGATCAGCTTCGCGCAGATCGTTCGACTGACGAGGGCGTCGGTCATCGAGACCGGAGGACAGGACTTCGTTCGCACCGCGGCGAGCAAGGGCCTTTCCCGCAACCGCATCGTCCCCGTGCACATCCTGCGCAACTCGCTCATTCCGGTCGTGACCTACCTCGCCGTCGACTTCGGCACGCTCATGGTCGGTGCGACCGTCACCGAGGGCATCTTCAACGTGCCGGGTGTCGGCCGCACGCTCTACCAGGCGATCATTCGCGGAGAGGGACCCACCGTCGTCTCCTTCGTGACGATCATGGTGCTGATCTACCTCGTGGTGAACCTGCTGGTGGATCTCCTGTACGCCGTTCTCGACCCGAGGATCCGTTATGCAAAGTAACACCAGACCAGACCAGCAGCACTTCGTCGCCCCGCTCGACGAAACCCCGCTCGTCGCGATCGACTCCGTCAAGGCCGAGGGCAAGCCCTCGAACCTCTGGACCGATGCGTGGAACGACGTTCGCAAGCGCCCGATGTTCTGGATCTCCTCAGTGCTGATCCTGCTCGTCGTCGTCGTCGCACTGTTCCCGGGCTGGTTCACCCAGACACCGCCGAACAACGACTGCCTCCTGGCGAACAGCAACGGCGGCCCGACCGACGGTCACCCGCTCGGCTTCACCAAGCAGGGCTGCGACATCTACTCGCGCATCATCCACGGCACGTCGACCTCACTGGCCGTCGGCATCATCGTCACGTCGCTCGTGGCGCTGCTCGGCATCGTCTTCGGTGCCTTCGCGGGCTTCTACGGCGGATGGCTCGACGCAGTACTCTCGCGCCTCGGCGACATCTTCTTCTCGATCCCCTACATCCTCGCGGCGGTCGTCATCATGTCGGTGCTCTCGGGGTACCGGAACGTGTGGGTGATCTCGCTCGCGATCGGATTGTTCGCATGGCCGGCCACGGCACGTGTGCTGCGAGCCGAGATCCTCAGGGTGAAGAACGCCGACTTCGTGATGGCATCGACGGCGCTCGGCGTCTCGCGATTCCGCATTCTGCTGCGTCACGTGCTGCCGAACTCGATCGCACCCGTCATCGTCATCACGACGATCTCGCTCGCATCGGCGATCGTCGCAGAGGCGACGCTGTCGTTCCTCGGTGTGGGACTGCCGACCAACATCATGTCGTGGGGCAACGACATCAGCCAGGCGCAGACCTCGCTGCGCACCGCGCCCCAGACGCTGATCCTCCCCTCGATCGCGCTGTCGGTCACCGTGCTGAGCTTCATCATGCTCGGCGAGGTCGTGCGCGACGCACTCGACCCGAAGGCGAGGGCACAGCGATGAGCGAGATTTCGAACGGATCGAACGTGCAGACAGAACGTGCCGAAGGCGCCGAACGGCCGCTGCTGGAGATCAAGGACCTCCAGGTCGGCTTCAACACCCAAGACGGGCTGGTCAAGGCCGTCGATGGCGTGAACATCACCCTCTACCGCGGGCAGAGCCTCGCCATCGTGGGGGAGTCGGGCTCGGGCAAGTCGACGACAGCGCACGCGATCATCAACCTGCTCCCCGGCACCGGGCACATCTCGGGCGGACAGATCCTCCTCGATGGCCAAGACCTCACGAAGGCCAGCAAGAAAGAGATGGAGGCCGTTCGCGGCCGCAAGATCGGGTTCGTTCCCCAAGACCCGATGTCGAACCTGAACCCCGTGTGGTCGATCGGCTTCCAGGTCGAAGAGGCGATTGCGGCCAACGGCATCGCGAGCGGCCGCAAGGCGGTCAAGAAGCGTGCGATCGAGGTGCTGAAAGAGGCCGGCCTCGGCGATGCCGATCGTCGCATGCGGCAGTTCCCGCACCAGTTCTCGGGCGGCATGCGGCAACGCGTGCTGATCGGCATGGGCCTGGCGGCCGACCCGCAGCTGCTCATCGCCGACGAGCCGACCTCGGCGCTCGATGTCACGGTGCAGCGGGTCATCCTCGACCACCTCGAGTCGCTGACGCGCGAACTCGGCACGACACTGCTGTTCATCACGCACGACCTCGGTCTCGCGGCCGAACGGGCAGAGCAGCTCGTGGTGATGTACAAGGGCAAGGTCGTCGAATCCGGCCCGTCGGTCGAGATCCTGCAGAATCCGCAGCACCCGTACACGCAGCGGCTCGTCGCAGCGGCACCGAGCCTCGCCTCGCGCCGCATCCAGGCGACGGGCTCGATCGCGGCGGCGGAGTCATCGATGCACGTGGGCGCGGCAGCCGCCGCGGGAGACGCGATCGACCTCATCGCCACGGCCGAGGCTCGCGCGGAAGCGCTCGCGGCGGCCCCTCCGGCTCCGCCGGCGATCGTGGTCGAAGACCTGACGAAGGTCTTCAAGATTCGCGGCTCCGGCGACTTCACGGCGGTCGACAAGGTCTCCTTCCAGATCGCGAAGGGCACCACCATGGCGCTCGTCGGCGAATCGGGCTCGGGCAAGTCGACCGTGGCGAAGATGTTGCTGAAGCTCGAAGACACCACGAGCGGCAAGATCGTCGTCGGCGGTCACGACCTCGCGAGCGTCTCCGGCAAGGAGCTCTTCAACCTCCGCAGCCGCATGCAGCCGGTCTTCCAAGACCCCTACGGTTCGCTGAACCCGTTGCGCAACATCGGCAACACGATCTCCGAGCCGCTGTTCACGCACAAGGTGGGCACGGTCGCCTCTCGTCGTGAGCGGGTCTACGAGCTGCTCGACCAGGTGTCGCTTCCGCGCACCCTCGTCAGCCGGTACCCGAACGAGCTCTCAGGCGGCCAGCGCCAGCGCATCGCGATTGCACGTGCGCTCGCGTTGAAGCCCGAGATCGTGGTGCTCGACGAGGCGGTGTCGGCGCTCGACGTGCTGGTGCAGGCGCAGATCCTGCGTCTGCTCGCCGACCTGCAGGCCGAACTCGACCTGACCTACCTCTTCATCACGCACGACCTGGCGGTCGTGCGAGTCATCGCCGACCATGTCTGCGTGATGCAACGAGGCAAGATCGTCGAGGCGTCGACCACCGATGAGGTGTTCGACAACCCGAAAGAGCAGTACACGAAGGATCTCCTCGCGGCGATCCCAGGTGCGAACATCGAGCTCGGCGCCTAGCGCGCAGAGCAGAACACGCGCGACGCGAGCGCCCGACATCCGACACTCGGATGGCGGGCGCTTGTGCGTTCTCAGCGTGCAGGGCGCGTAGCAGGGTACGCTAGAGGGGCGCACGCCGTCCTTGCGGCTTCCCGCGCTCCCCACAGACCTTCATCACAGCGCTTCCATGCTGTCCCCGTGCGTGCTCACGCCGCTCGGGCGGCGCGGCGGCCGGCACCCTCGAGGACCAACTATGGCCAACGCCACCCGCAATGACCTGCGCAACGTCGCGATCGTCGCACACGTCGACCACGGCAAGACCACGCTCGTCGACGCGATGCTCAACCAGACGCACTCGTTCGCCGAGCACGCCCACGTCGAAGAGCGGGCGATGGACTCCAATGAGCTCGAGCGCGAAAAAGGCATCACGATCCTCGCCAAGAACACGGCGATCTCGTACAAGGGCGTGCACGCCACCGACGGCCCGATCACGATCAACGTCATCGACACCCCGGGTCACGCCGACTTCGGCGGCGAGGTCGAGCGCGGCCTGTCGATGGTCGACGGCGTGGTGCTGCTCGTCGACTCGAGCGAGGGCCCGCTGCCGCAGACCCGCTTCGTACTGCGCAAGGCACTCGAGGCGCGCATGCCGGTGATCCTGCTCGTCAACAAGACCGATCGCCCCGACGCGCGCATCGACGAGGTCGTCGCCGAGAGCCAGGACCTACTGCTCGGCCTCGCCTCCGACCTGGCCGACGACGTGCCCGACCTCGACCTCGACGCGATCCTCGACGTTCCCGTCGTCTACGCCTCGGGGCGCAACGGCGCTGCGAGCCACAACAAGCCCGGCAACGGCGAGCTGCCCGACAACGACGATCTCGAGCCGCTCTTCGAGGCGATCCTGCAGCACATCCCGGCTCCCGTCTATGACGACGAGCACCCGCTGCAGGCCCACGTGACGAACCTCGACGCCTCGCCGTTCCTCGGCCGCCTCGCGCTGCTCCGAGTCTTCCACGGCACCATCAAGAAGGGCCAGACGGTCGCCTGGGTCAAGCACGACGGCTCCGTGCAGAACGTGCGCGTGACCGAGCTCTTCCTCACGAAGGCGCTCGACCGGTTCCCGGCCGAGAGTGCCGGGCCCGGCGACATCGCCGTGGTCGCCGGCTTCGAAGACATCATGATCGGCGACACGCTCGCCGATCCCGACGACGTGCGCCCCCTGCCGATCATCGCGGTCGACGAGCCCGCGATCTCGATGACGATCGGCACGAACACCTCGCCGCTCGTCGGCAAGGTCAAGGGCCACAAGCTCACCGCTCGCATGGTGAAAGACCGCCTCGACCGCGAACTCGTCGGCAACGTCTCGCTCAAGGTGCTCGACATCGGCCGGCCCGATGCGTGGGAGGTGCAGGGACGCGGCGAGCTCGCGCTCGCGATCCTCGTCGAGCAGATGCGCCGTGAAGGCTTCGAACTCACCGTCGGCAAGCCGCAGGTGGTCACGAAGCAGGTCGACGGCAAGACGCACGAGCCCTACGAGCACCTCACGATCGACGCGCCCGAAGAGTACCTCGGAGCGATCACGCAGCTGCTCGCCGCCCGCAAGGGTCGCATGGACAACATGTCGAACCACGGCACAGGCTGGGTGCGTATGGAGTTCATCGTGCCGAGCCGCGGCCTCATCGGGTTCCGTACCGAATTCATGACCACCACGCGCGGCACCGGCATCGCGAACGCGATCTCGCACGGCTACGACGCGTGGGCCGGCCAGATCGTCACGCGCAACAACGGTTCGATCGTCGCCGACCGCTCGGGTGTCGTCACCCCGTTCGCGATCATCGCCCTGCAGGAGCGCATGACGTTCTTCGTGAACCCGACCGAAGAGGTCTACGAGGGCATGGTCATCGGCGAGAACTCGCGCAACGACGACATGGACGTGAACATCACGAAGGAGAAGAAGCTGACCAACATGCGTCAGTCGACCTCCGACACGTTCGAGTCGATGACGCCTTCGCGTCAGCTCTCGCTCGAGGAGTGCCTCGAGTTCGCCCGCGAAGACGAGTGCGTCGAGGTCACGCCCGCTGCGGTGCGCATCCGCAAGGTCGAGCTCGACGCCACTGCCCGCGCTCGCAACACCTCGCGATTGAAGAAGCAGGGCTGATACTCGGCGAAGAGAGAACTGAGCGGATGTCGCGGGCGAGGGCTCGTGACATCCGCTCTGCTCGTCGCCGGAGAGCGCTCCCAGGAGAGCGCTCTCAGGGTTTTGCCAGATAACGGATGCATAACGGAGGACTCTCTCAGACTCGGTGCGTACGGTAGCTGAGATTGTCTCGACAGCCCCCGACGAGATCGTCTCGACTCCCCCTCGACCCGGATACGTAACGCACCACATGACTCTCCCCACGCACGGCCGTCGCGCGGCCGCCCCCCGTTCTGCCCGCCTCCGCCGCTCCACCACTCGTGATTCCGCAGCCCCCCGCGAGTTCGCGAACTCGACACCCCCGCAATCGGCGCAGCCCAGATCCACGCGAGGCGGACGCGCGGTGCGTCCGGCCTTCTCGCTCCTCGCGATGACCTTCGTCGGCGGCATGATGATCGCCGCGAACGTGCCGGCCACCGCGATCACCGCCACCGCCGTCGAGCCTCTCGCCTCCGTGTACGCGCCGGCCGAGGACACGGTGCACTACGAGCCGCAGACCGTCGAGGTCGGCAGCGACGGCGTCATGTCGACGCTCGCCGCCGAGCAGTACAACGTCGAAGCCGCACCTCCGCCCCTGCTCTCGCAGGTGGCGAGCGTCGGCAGCGTCTCGTTGATCGACACCGATGCCGTCGTCTGGCCCGTGCTGACACCCGACCGCCGCAGCTCCGGCTTCGGCCCGCGCTCGGCGCCCTGCGCAGGTTGCTCGACCAACCACGACGGTGTGGACTTCAACCCGGGCAACGGCACCCCGGTGATGTCGATCGCCGACGGCGTCGTCGTGCTCGCGACCGAGAACGGCGGCGGCCTCGGCGTCAACGTCGAGGTGCAGCACAACATCGGCGGTGAGCTCATCACGAGCTCCTACGGGCACATGCAGTTCGGTTCGCTCGGCGTCTCCGTGGGCGAGCGGGTCACCGCTGGCCAGCAGCTCGGCCTCGTCGGCTCGACCGGCCAGTCCACCGGCCCGCACCTGCACCTCGAGATGTTCGGAGTCGACGGCGTGCGGTTCGACGGGTTCGCCTGGCTCGCCGCGCGCATCGGCTGAGGTCGAGGTCGACGCCGGCCGTTCGCTTCAGGCGCCGGTGAAGCGCGGCTCTCGCTTCTCGATGAACGCCGCGACGCCCTCGCGCATGTCGTCGGTGCGGAACGCGTCGCCGAACCCTTCGACTTCGAGCTCGGTCGCACTCTCGGTGCGACGGCCTGCCGCGGCGACGAGCACTCGCTTGGCGATGGCGACCGCGGGAGCCGCGTTGGCGGCCACCTCGTCGAGCGTCGCACGGGCTCCGGCGAAGAGCGCCGCACGATCGGCGAAGGTGCGAGCGACGAGGCCCAGTGCGTTCGCCTCGGCCGCGTCGATGCGTCGTGCGGTGTAGATGAGCTCCTTCGCGCGCGCGAGACCGACCGCGCGGGGAAGACGCACGGTGCCGCCGAAGCCGGGCACGAGCCCCAGGTGCACCTCGGGCTGGCCGAAGCTCGAGGCTTCCGTCGCGTAGATGAAGTCGCACGCCAGGGCGAGCTCGAGCCCGCCGCCGAGTGCGAAGCCGTCGACGCAGGCGATGACCGGGGCCGCGAGTCCCTCGATCGCGGCGGCGACCCTGTGGCCGAGGCGCGCGGATTCCTCGCCCTGCTCGGGGGAGAAGTCGGCCATCGCACGGATGTCGGCGCCCGCCACGAACGCGCGGCCGCCGGCACCCGTGAGGATCACGCCGCGCACGGCACTGCCCTCTTCGGCGAGTGACTCGAAGACGCCGAGCAGCGAGCGGAGCAGGTCGGGAGAGAGGGCGTTCAGGGCCTTCGGGCGATCGATCGTCACGATGGCGATTCCGCCGTCGCGCTCGACGAGCACGTCGGGTGCGTTCGGCGCGGCTGCGGGTGGGGTGGTCTCGGCCATGGTCGATCCTCTCCGCACGGTCCGTCCCGTGTGTTCACGTCCACGGTACGCCATGGTCCACCAGCGTTCGGGTCGCTAGAATTCAGGCTGGGGACGCCATCGGCGCGCCGCGCCATGACCCCAGCATTCGACCACCGCACACGAGGAGCCGGCCATGCGACACTCCATCAGCCATCGTCGAGCGGTCACCGCCGCGGTGATCGCGGCGGTGGCCGCGACGTTGCTCTCCGGGTGCTTCCCGAATCCCGGCGACCTCGTCAACCAGGGCGTCGAAGACGCCATCGAAGACGCCACCGGCGGTGACGTGAGCCTGGGCGGCGAACTGCCCGCCGACTTCCCCGAATCGGTCGAACTGATCGAGGGCGAGATCGGCTTCGCCGCCGGCGGCGAAGCCGGTGGAACCTCCGGCTGGACCGTCATGATCACGTCGTCGGCGGCCGACCCGGTCGCCGAGGCGGCATCGAAGCTCGAAGCCGCAGGGTTCACGCAGGACACGAGCCTCGCAGGTCAAGACACCGGCGCCGTGGTGTATACCAACGGCGAGTACCTCGTGCTCGTCGCCGGTGAAGGCGAGACCGTGTCGTACACGGTCACCCCCCAGCCGAAATGACGCGCACCGGCAGTCGAATCGGCACCATCGTCATCTCGTTCCTGATCGGACTCGCGTTCGGCGCGCTCGCGACGGCGGGCCATCGATCGACTCTCCGCATCGGGGAGGTCGCGATTCCCTGGGGGCTGCTCGCCGCGCTCGTCGGGGTGGCTGCCCTGCTGCTCGGCATCCGCCTCGTCGCGGGCGGGAGGGCCGCTGCAGCCGCGGCGGGCGCCGGCATCGTCGTCGCCGTGGCCGTGCTCACGCTGCCCGGCCCCGGCGGGTCGGTGCTCATCGTCGGTGACGTGACCGGCACCGTGTGGTCGATCTCCCCGGCACTCATCGCGGTGCTCGTGGTCGCCTGGCCCAAGCTGCCGTCGGCGCGCCCGCGCGACGCCTAGACTGGACTTCCAGCCTTCCGAAGGGACAGCAAGCCACCGTGACCTATGTCATCGCCCTTCCGTGTGTCGACGTGAAAGACCGTGCGTGCATCGACGAGTGTCCGGTCGACTGCATCTACGAGGGTGAGCGTTCGCTCTACATCCACCCCGACGAGTGCGTCGACTGCGGCGCCTGCGAACCGGTCTGCCCGGTCGAGGCGATCTACTACGAAGACGACCTGCCCGAACTCTGGGCCGACTACTACAAGGCCAACGTCGAATTCTTCGACGACATCGGCTCGCCCGGCGGCGCCGCGAAGATCGGTGTCATCCCGAAGGATCACCCGGTGATCTCTGCGCTTCCGCCCCAGGTCCACTGAGCATGGCTCGCGGAGAGCTGCCCGACTACCCGTGGGACCTCATGGCGCCGTACCGGCAGCGTGCGGCGGCGCATCCGGGCGGCGTCGTCGATCTCTCGATCGGTTCACCGGTCGACTCGACGCCCGATCTGGTGCGCGAGGCGCTCGTGAATGCGACCGACGCCCACGCCTACCCGCAGACCACGGGCACCGATGAGCTGCGCGACGCGATCGTCGACTGGTTCGCCAGGCGCCGCGGCGTCACCGGCCTCACCGCCGCGAACGTGCTGCCGACGGTCGGCTCCAAAGAGCTCGTCGCCCTGTTGCCGTTCCTCCTCGGACTCGGCGAGGGCGATGTGGTCGTGCACCCGCGGGCGGCGTACCCGAGCTACGAGATGGGCGCCGTGCTCGTCGGAGCCACGGCGATGGCGTCCGACGACCCCGCCGAGTGGCCGGCCGCGACTCGGCTCGTCTGGCTCAACAGTCCCGGCAACCCCGACGGCAGGGTGCTCACGATCAGCGAGCTGCGTGCCGCTCGAGAGCGTGCGCTCGAACTCGGAGCGGTCATCGTCGGCGACGAGTGCTACGCCGAACTCGGCTGGGAGGGCGAGTGGGCCGAGACGCCGGTGCCGAGCCTGCTCGACCCGCACGTGGTCGGCGACGACCGGCACAACACCCTCGTCGCCTACTCCCTGTCGAAGCAGTCGAACATGGCCGGCTATCGAACCGCGTTCGTCGCCGGCTGCAGCACGGTGATCGGCCGACTCACCACGGTACGCAAGCACGCCGGACTCATGCTCGCGCAGCCGTTGCAGGCGGCGATGCTCGCCGCCCTCCGCGACGACGAGCACGTCGCCGCTCAGAAGGAGCGCTATCGCGCGCGGCGCACGGTGCTGAAGTCCGCGCTCGAGGTCGCGGGATTCCGGATCGACCGCAGTGAGGCGGGCCTCTACCTGTGGGCGACCGAGGGGCGCGATGCCTGGGACTCCATCGGGCGACTGGCCGACCTCGGCATCGTCGGCGGACCCGGCCACTTCTACGGGGTGCACCACCCCGAGCACATCCGGCTCTCGTTGACCGCGAACGACGAGCGCATCGCGGCCGCCGCCGAGCGTCTCAGCGCCGCTGCTGTGGCGTGACATCCGCTCGCTCGTCGTCGGATCGCGCCTGACGGTGGTGATCACCGCCAACGGAAGCTGTGATCTGTTGGCGGATGCGACAGTGTGCCCAGAGCCCGTCTAGGCTGTATTCGGGTTGCGGCCGACCTCACGGTCCCGACCGGAAAGCAGGTGACCGCGCAAGTGACGATCACAGGAGGCGCCGTGAACGACGTCGTGAAGAATGCGGCAGGGGAGACCCCCCAGGCCGAGACCCCCCAGACCGCCACCCTCAGCTTCGGCGGCACCACCGCCGAGTTCCCCGTCCACCGGTCGGCACAGGGCAACTCGAGCATCGACGTTTCGACGCTGACGCGCCAGACGGGCTTGACGGCGCTCGACTACGGCTTCGTGAACACCGCCTCGACGCGGTCGGCCATCACCTACATCGACGGCGAGCAGGGAATCCTCCGCTACCGCGGGTACCCGATCGAAGAGGTCGCGGCGAACTCGACGTTCCTCGAGGTCGCATGGCTCCTCATCTACGGCGAGCTGCCGACGGCCGACCAGCTCGGCGAGTTCGACGAGAAGATCCGTCGCCACACGCTGCTGCACGAAGACCTCAAGCGCTTCTTCTCCTCGCTGCCGCACACCGCCCACCCGATGGCGGTGCTCTCGAGCGCGGTCTCCGCGCTCTCGACCTACTACGAGGACTCGTCGGACTCGCACGACCCCGAACAGGTCGAACTGACGATGGTGCGACTGCTCGCGAAGCTTCCGGTGATCGCGGCCTACGCGCACAAGAAGTCGATCGGCCAGGCGTTCCTCTACCCCGACAACTCGCTCTCGTTCGTCGACAACTTCCTCAAGCTCAACTTCGGCAACATGGCCGAGCCGTTCGAGGTCGACCCGGTGCTCTCGACGGCGCTCGACCGGCTCCTGATTCTGCACGAGGACCACGAGCAGAACGCGTCGACATCGACCGTGCGTCTCGTCGGCTCGACCGGTGCGAACCTGTACGCCTCGATCTCCGCGGGTATCCATGCGTTGTCGGGGCCGCTGCACGGCGGAGCCAATGAGGCCGTGCTGCAGATGCTCGCCCGCATCCGCGACTCGGGCGAGGGTGTCGAGAAGTTCGTCGAGCGCGTGAAGAACAAAGAAGACGGGGTGAAGCTCATGGGCTTCGGGCACCGCGTCTACAAGAACTACGACCCGCGCGCCACGATCGTGAAGCAGTCGGCCGATGAGGTGCTCGCCGGGCTCGGCGTCGCCGACCCGCTGCTCGACATCGCGAAGGAGCTCGAGCAGTTCGCCCTGCAGGACGACTACTTCAAGGAGCGCCGGCTCTACCCGAACGTCGACTTCTACACGGGCGTCATCTACAAGGCCATGGGCTTCCCGACGCGCATGTTCACCGTGCTGTTCGCGATCGGTCGCCTGCCCGGATGGATGGCGCACTGGCGCGAGATGAACCTCGACCCGCAGACCAAGATCGGTCGGCCGCAGCAGCTGTACATCGGCGATGCGGAGCGGCACTACCCCTCGGTCTGAACGCCACTCGTCGAAACGCCGGTGCCGCCTTCGGGCGTTGCCGGCGTTTCGTCGTGCAGGAGCCCCGCCGCCTCACTCAGCCGGGACGAGGCGCAGGGTGTCCCGCGCGTTGGTCTCGATCGCCTCGGCGGTGAACGCCCAGTCGCGCAGCTCGCCGTGCTGCCAGAGCGGCGCCTGGTCGACGTAGTTCGGGTGGAACGCGTGACCGGAAGCACCCGTGAGGTTGATCCAGCGAGAAGCGTCTCGATCGGCGAGGTCGACGACCATGCGCATGGACGGCACCCAGTCGACGCCGTAGCCGACGCTGGCGTCCCAGCCGATCGCGTTCACGATCGATGAGCCGCCGCCGAGTTCGTAGGGTCCGCGATTGAAGAGCCATTCGATGGGGCCGATGCCCGACTCGCCGAAGCTCTGATTGGTGAGGGTGAGCGTGTGCAGGCGCCCCCACCGCCAGGAACCCGGATTCGACCCCATGCGGTCTTCGGCCTCGCTCCACGCGGCGCCGAGCGCACGCTCGATCATCGCGTCGCGGCCGGTGACATTCAGATCGCCGTTCGTCCACCAGGCCGAGTCGGGTTCGGCGAGCAGGGCGCCCACCACGCTGTACCACCGATCGCCGCCCTGCGGCCGCGCGGCATCGGGCAGCCCGCCGAACATGTCGTCGAGCAGTGTGCGCCAGAAGACGGCGAAGTAGGCTGCCTGCGCACTGTCGGCGTCGGCTCGGCCGTTCCAGCCGACGAGGAGATCGGCTCCCCGCGCGGCGTCACCGCCGAGGTCGAGGGACTCGATCACCGGCAGCAATGCCGCGGCATTCGCGTCGTTCGTGTCGAGCTGGATCTGCGCGATCGCCTCTGCCGTGAGTTTCTCGCCGGCCGCGGCCTGTTCGCCGATGAGACGTTCGATGGCTGCGGCTCGATAGCCGTAGTCCCAGTCTGCCGTGAGCATGGGGCCGTCGGGCCCGGCAGGGGGATTGTTGGCCGTGACGATGTAGCCCGCAGCGGGGTTCACCACCGATGGGAGCTGGTCGAACGCGACGCTGCCGGCCCACCCGTTCGCAGTCGTCCAGCCGGGTAGCGGCATCGTGCCGTCGCCCGAGAGACGAACCGGGATGCGGCCGGGCGCCTGGTACCCGATGTTGCCGGCGACGTCGGCGTAGACGAGGTTCTGGGCCGGCACGTCGAACATGGCGGCGGCGGCGCGGAACCCGTTCCAGTCCTGCGCGCGATCGAGCGCGAAGATCGCGCGCGCGGTGGTGCCCGGAGTGAGGGCTGTCCACTGCAGCGACACCTGATACTCGCCCTCGGGCTCGCCGGTCGCCGCGGGCAACCCTGCCGCGACGGCGGCGAAGTTCTCGCCGATGCCGGTCACGATCGGCCCCCGGGCCGTCGACCGCACGGTGATCGTGACGGGGTCCGCACCGGCGACAGTGATCGTCTCTTCGCGGATCGTGAGGGGCACGAGGGCGCCGTCGAGTTCGTACGCTTCGCCTTCGATGCGTTCGAGGTACAGGTCCGCGACATCCGGTCCGAGGTTCGTGAACCCCCACGCGATGTTCTGGTTCTGTCCGATGACGATGCCGGGCAACCCCGAGAACGAGTAGCCGGCGACGTCGAAGCCGCAGTCCGCGGTGATCTCGATGCAGTGCAGGCCCATCTGCGTCCAGATCGAGGGCATGGCAGGGCCGAGGTGCGGATCGTTGGCGAGCAGCGGGAGTCCCGATTCGGTGAGCGAACCCGACACGACCCACGAGTTCGAGCCGAGATCCCCGCCTTCGGGTCCGAGCAGCTCGGGCACACCGTCGATCGCGGTCCGAAGCGTCGTGAGCGCGGCGGCGTAGTCGGGCGGCAGCGCGGATGCCGCTGCGACATCCGTCTCGGTCGACTCGGCGGCGCTCGTGAGCGGTGCGACCGAGAGCGCCGCGGGTGCGGCGACGGCCCCCTCGCCGGTGATCGTCGGCATCTGCCCCCATGCGAATCCGGGGTGCAGGCGGGCGACCTCTTCGGGCGGCAGCACCGTCGAGAGGAGGGCGCGATCGATCTCGTCGCCGAGGTTCGAGCGCAGGTCCCACGCCATCGCCTTCAGCCACGCGATCGAATCGACTCCGGACCACGGCTCGGGGGAGTACCCGGGGTTCTGCAGGCCGAGCACGGCGTACTCGAGCGAGAGTTCAGCCCCGCTTCGCTCGGCGAGGTAGGCGTTCACGCCCTCGGCGTAGGCGTCGTAGTACGCCCTCGTCGGTTCGTCGAGCATGCCGTACTCCTGCTCGGCGATGCCGCGCCAGTCGAGCGTGCGGATGAACGCGTCGGTCTCGACCTGCGATTCGCCGAAGAGCTCGGCGAGACGGCCAGCGGTGACGTGCCGGCGGAAGTCCATCTCCCAGAATCGGTCCTGCGCGTGCACGTAGCCCTGGGCGAGGAACAGGTCGTGGTCGGTCTCGGCGTAGAGCTGGGGGATTCCGGCGTCGTCGCGATGCACCGTGGCCGTCGCGGCGAGGCCCGGAACCTCGATCGTGCCGTTCGTGGTCGGGAACGACCGGTGCACCGTCCACCATCCGAGCCCGGCAGCCACGACGGCGAGCACGAGCACGGTGATGAGCAGCCCGATGAGCAGGCTCACTCCCCGATGCCGACGGGTTCTCGGTGCGTCGGTACCCACGCCACTCCTTCGTGATGCGCAAGACGAGGGCCGCCCCGCGGCGGCCAGGAGACCAACTGTAGCCGAGACGGTGGGCGCGGGACAGCGGGAGCGAAGCCGGGCGGACTCCTGGGTGCTATGCGTGCAGCGCCGCGTTCAGCTGCACGCCCTCGCCCGTGCGGGAGAGGGCTTCGACCTGCCCGTTCAGCGAGTTGCGCCGGAACAGGAGGTTCGGCACGCCCGAGAGCACGACTGCTTTCACCGTGCTCGGTCGCTCACCCGCGGCGCCGAGCAGCACGACCTTCGTGCCGGCGGTGACGTAGAGGCCGGCCTCGACGACACTGTCGTCGCCGATCGAGATGCCGATGCCGGAGTTGGCACCGAGCAGTGCGCGCTCGCCGATCGCGACGCGCTGGGTGCCGCCGCCCGAGAGGGTGCCCATGATCGAAGCCCCGCCGCCGATGTCGGAGCCGTCGCCGACGACGACGCCCTGCGAGATGCGGCCCTCGACCATCGAGGCGCCGAGCGTGCCGGCGTTGAAGTTCACGAAGCCCTCGTGCATCACCGTCGTGCCCGGTGCCAGATGCGCCCCGAGGCGCACGCGCGCGGCATCGGCGATGCGCACTCTCTCGGGCGTGACGTAATCGAGAAGGCGCGGGAACTTGTCGATGCCCGTCGCGTGGATGCCGGCGCGCTGGAGTGCAGGGCGCAGGCGGTCGAAGTCGGCCGGATGCACCGGGCCCGCGTTGGTCCAGACGACGGCGGGCAGGTGACCGAAGACGCCGTCGAGGTTCACCGTGTTCGGCTCGACGAGCAGGTGCGAGAGCAGGTGGAGGCGGAGGTACGCGTCGCTCGTGCCTGCGGGAGGGGCATCGAGGTCGATCGTGAGGTCGACGGCGTCGACCGTGACGTTTCGGCGCTCGTCTCGGCCGGTGAGGGCGAGATGCTCGGCGGCGATCGCCTCGGCGTTCGTGTCGCCGAGCGCCGGCGCCGGGAACCACGTGTCGAGCACGGTGCCGTCGGCGGCGATCGTGGCGAGTCCTGCCCCGCGGGCGAGGCGGGGCGAGCTGGGGGCGACGTCGTTCTCGGGCATGTGCTCCAGCGTATCGAGCCGCGGGCGGCTGTGACGTGGTGCGTCGCGGCATCCGGGGCGTTCGTAGACTGGGACCCATGCCTTCGACCGCGACCGCTCCGCCGCTCGACCTCTCCGCCGACTCCGTCGCCATCACCCGTGCGATCTGCGACGTGCCGAGCGAATCCGGCGATGAGACGCTGCTCGCCGACCTCGTGGTCGACGCGCTCGCCGGAGCATCCCACCTCGAGATCATCCGCGACGGCGACACGGTCGTGGCTCGCACGAACCTCGGTCGCGACCGCCGTGTCGCGATCGCCGGTCACCTCGACACGGTGCCGATCAACGACAACCTGCCGACGCGGTTCGAGACGATCGACGGGGTCGACTTCCTCTGGGGCCGCGGCACTGTCGACATGAAGGCGGGCGTCGCGGTGCAGCTGAAGCTCGCGCTCGAGCTCACCGAGCCCATCGTCGACCTCACCTGGATGTGGTACGACAACGAAGAGGTCGCGGCGGCGCTGAACGGGCTCGGCAGGCTCTCCCGCAACCGGCCCGAGCTCTTCGAGGCCGACTTCGCGATTCTCGGCGAACCCTCCAACGGTCAGGTCGAGGGCGGTTGCAACGGCACGCTGCGGGCCGAGGTGCGGGCGCGAGGGCTCAGAGCCCATTCCGCACGCAGCTGGGTCGGCGAGAACGCGATCCACAAGCTCGCTCCCGCACTCGCGAAGCTCGCGGCGTACGAGGCCGAGACCGTGACGGTCGACGGGCTCGCCTACCGTGAAGGGCTGAACGCCGTGCGGGTCGGCGGCGGCATCGCGGGCAACGTCATTCCCGACGACGCCGTGCTCGACGTCAACTACCGGTTCGCGCCGAGTCGCAGCGTCGCCGAGGCATCCGCGCTCGTGATCGAGTTCTTCGACGGCTTCGAGGTCACGATCGTCGACAGCTCCGAGGGTGCCCGGCCGGGTCTCGACGATCCACTCGCGCAGGAATTCGTGCGCGCCGTCGGAGCCGAAGCGCGCCCCAAGTACGGCTGGACGGATGTCGCGCGCTTCAGCGCACTCGGCGTGCCGGCCGTCAACTTCGGGCCGGGCGACCCGCTGAAGGCCCACGCCGACGACGAGCGCGTCGCCGTCGAGCAGATCCACTCGACCGAGCGGGCGTTGCGCGCCTGGCTGTCGGGCACCGCCGGCTGACGCGGAGGCACGGCACCGTGACCGTCGCGACCGCCGAGCGGGAGCCCGACCCGTTCCGGGCGACCCGCCGATCGCCGCGGGTGCGCTGGCGCCTCGCACCGTGGTGGGCGAAGGTCGTCGTCATCTTCCTCGGGGCCCGGGCGATCACCACGCTGATGGTGCTCTGCCTCGCGAGCGTGCAGGGGGCGAACCCGTGGACCGGCGCTCGCCCCGGGTACTTCGAATACGCCAATCTCTGGGACGCGCGGTGGTACCAGATCATCTGGCTCGGCGGCTACCCGCGCGAACTCCCGCTCACCGAGGCCGGCCAGGTCGCCGAGAACGCGTGGGCGTTCCTGCCCGTCTATCCGATGCTCGTCGGTGTCGTGACGTGGTTCGGCGTGCCGTGGAACGCGGCATCCGTCGTCGTGGCGCTCGTCGCAGGGCTCGGTGCCGCGCTCGTGACGCACCGGCTGATGAGCCGATTCCTCGAGCCCGACCGCGCGCTCTTCGCCGTCGTGCTCTTCGCGGTGGCACCGGTGTCGCCGATCATGCAGTTCGGCTACGCCGAGTCGCTCGGGCTGCTCTGGCTCGCGCTCGCACTGCTCCTGCTCGTCGATCGGCGCTACGGATGGCTCGTGCCCGTGATCTCCGTGTGGGCCTTCACCCGGCCCGGGGCGCTCGCGTTCGCACTCACCCTCGGCCTGCACTGGGCGTGGCGCTGGTGGACGCGCAAGCGGGAGCCGTTCCCGATGCGGGAGCGCGTGCTCGCGGCATCCGTCACCGTCTTCGCCGGTCTCGCCGGTCTCGCGTGGCCCGGCGTCGTGTGGGCGGTGACCGGGGACCTGCACGGGTACACGGCCACCGAGCTCGCCTGGCGATCGGCGTACATCGGCTACCAGGAGCTCGTGCCGTTCACGGCCTGGTTCCAGTCGGGGGACTGGTGGCTGCACCAGCCGCTCGGCACGATCGTCGTGGTCGCGCTCATCGCCGGCTTCGCCATCACGCTCTTCCTGCCGGCGGTGCGACGCCTCGGCGTCGACCTCCGGCTGTGGCTCGCGAGCTACGCGCTGTACCTCCTCGCGGTGTTCTTCCCGCAGTCGAGCACGTTCCGTCTGCTCGCGCCGATGTTCCCTCTCGTCGGCGCGCTGGCGGCGCCGCGGGCGGCATGGTACCGCTGGGGCGTGGTAGCGCTTTCCCTCGTGCTCCAATTGGGTTGGCTGCTCATCGCATGGGGCGTCGACGGGCGCGACTGGACGCCGCCCTGATCGGAGCACGAATCCGTGAGGCGACGGCGACGTTCCTCGTGCCCGCTGCCTTCCGACACGTTGTCCACAGACTCGCGGCGATTTCCCAGCACCGCCTGTGATGGCAGATAATGGAAGCTCAGCCACGAAAGGGGAGCTCTATGGCGGCCATGAAGCCACGCACCGGAGACGGGCCTATGGAGGCTGTGAAGGAGGGTCGGCTCATCATCGTTCGAGTTCCGCTCGAAGGTGGGGGGCGCCTCGTCGTCTCGGTGAACGACGCTGAGGCCAAGGAGCTGCACGACGTGCTCGGCGGCGTCGTGAAGCCCGCCTGAGTCACATCACTCCCGAATCGAGCCCCGAGACTCTCGGGGCTCGATCCGTTTGCAGGCGTGGCGTCAGACGAGGATGACCTTTCCCGTCGTCCGGCGCTCCTCGAGCTCGCGATGCGCTCGTGCGGCGTCGGCCAGCGGCACGCGGTGCGTCAGCACCCGCCACGTGCCGGCGGACGCGAGTGCGAGCGCGCGCTCCTGGTACTGACGCATGTCGCCGACCTTCGGCGCACCCGGCCCGACCACCGGTCGCACCTCGATGCCGGCGGCGGCCGCGCGTTCGGGTTCGGCGAGCGGGTTCGCGGAGCCCGATGCCCAGCCGAAGACGACGAGCCGGCCGCCGGGAGCCAGCAGCGCGGTGGCTGCTGCACCGAGGTCTCCGCCGATGCCGTCGAGCGCGATCGTCGCCCCGTGCCCGTTCGGACCGAAGGCGCTCCGAGCTGCCGACTCCCACCCGCTCGCGCGGTAGTCGATGATCGTCAGTCGCTCCGTGGCGGGAGCGACGGACTCGAGTGCGCGCACCTTCTCCGGCCCGCCGGCGAGGGCGACGACTCGTGCCCCCGCCAACAGGGCCGCCTGCACGAACAGTGAACCGAGACCGCCCGCGGCGGCCGTCACGACGACGATGTCGTCGTCGTGGAGCGCGGCGATCTCGAGCGTGTACGCCGCCATGCGGCCGGTGCCGATCATCGCGACGGCGTCGGCTTCGTCGAGCTCGTCGGGCACCGGATGCAACGCCTCCACCGGCGCCACGGCGAGACGCGCGTACCCACCGCCGGAGACCGTCGCGCCGAGGTGGGCGGCGACGCGGCGTCCGGTCCACGCAGGGTCCACGTCGTCGCCGACCCCGATGACCGTGCCGCCGACTTCACGGCCCGGGATCGTCGGCAGTGCGGGCAGGCCCAGGGGTCCGCCCGCTTCACCGCGGCGCAGTGTCGTGTCGAGCAGGTGCACGCCATGTGCGCGAACCTCGATCAGCACCTGGCCGAGGCCGGGAACGGGGTCGGGAACGTGATCGAGGACGAGGTTCTCGGGTGGGCCGAAGGTGTGCAGACGAATAGCTTCCATGGAGGGAGTCTGCAACTTCAAGTCTGCTTGACGTCAAGCCGACGGGAATCGTGGATGCGAATGCGAGACGGAGGCGCCGTCGGCTCGGTGCAGCTAGACGCCGAGCTTGACGATCTGCAGCAGCCCGTCGCCGGCCGGAGTGATCGCCGTCGCCACGGCGGTCGAGGCCGAGAGCTCGGTGATGAGTGTGCGGTAGGCACTCGCCGACTCGTCGCGGCGGGCCGGGTCGGCCACACGGCCCTTCCAGAGTGCGCGGGCGACGAGCACGATGCCGCCGGGCTTGGCGAGACGCAGGCCATGCTCGGCGTACTCGATGACCGATGGTGCATCGGCGTCGATGAAGACGATGTCGTACGAGCTCTCGTTCATGCGCGGCAGCACCTCGCTGGCACGCCCCGCGATCAGGCGCACGCGCGCTGCCGCGATGCCCGCGTCGGCGAAGTGCTGACGGGCGTGCTGCTGGTACTCGGTCTCGGTGTCGATCGAGGTGAGCAGTGCACGGCGGGCCGCTTGCAGCATCCAGAGGCCGGACACCCCGACACCGGTGCCCACCTCGATGATCGACTCGGCGCGCGATGCCGCAGCGAGCACGCCGAGTTGTGCGCCGACGGCAGGCGAGACCGGTTCGACACCGAGCTCGAGCGATTGCTGTCGGGCTTTGGCGATCGGCTCGGTCATCGCGACCGAGTCGTCGACGTACTTCCAGTTCAGGTCGTGATCGGACACGTGGCGGCTCCCAGATGGATCTCTCTCAACGCTCAGCCTAGAGCGCGGGCGACGTGGCGTTCGAACGCCTCGCCGCCCACTATCCTGTAGGGGTGTTCGGTCTGACGTTCGAGAAGCTCCTCCTCATCGGGGTGATCGCTGTCTTCCTGCTCGGACCCGAGCGCCTGCCGCACTACGCCGCGCAACTGGGTCGCTTCGTGCGATCGATGCGCGACATGGCCAACGGTGCGAAAGACCGAATGCGCAACGAGATGGGCCCTGACTTCGACGACGTCGACTGGAAGAAGCTCGATCCGCGTCAGTACGATCCGCGGCGCATCATTCGCGAGGCGCTCGTCGATGTCGACCCCTTCGCCGACGAACCAGCAGCGGCGCCCGTGGTTGCGCGGGCGTCGGTCAACGAGAACTCGGCCTACCTCCAACGCAAGCGCAAGCGTGAGGCGCTCGGCGCCGACGAGCCGGCGCCGTTCGACTCCGAAGCGACCTGACCTCGTTCGGCGCTGCATCGCGTCGGCCACGTGCGGTCGGTTTCAGCGCAGGCGCACGGCCTTCATCGCGTGGGCCAGTAGCACGAGGAGCGGAGCCTGCCGCTCGTACTCGGCCGCCGTGCGCGGCAACTGCAGCAGCCCGGTCGCCGACGAGATCGTGACCGGCTCGACGAAGCGCAGCAGGCCGAGCTCGCCGTTGCGCCGGCCGAGGCCCGACTGCTTGACGCCGCCCATCGGTGCGGCGACCGAGGCGAAGGAGCCGCGATAGCCCTCGTTGATGTTGACGCTGCCGGCCTCGAGGGCATCGGCGACCCGTCGTGCCCGGCTCGTCGAACCGGTGAAGACGGCCGCGTTCAAGCCGTAGTCGCTCGCATTCGCGGCGAGTACGGCCTCCTCGTCGCTGCCGACGAGGTAAAGGGAGGCGATCGCCCCGAAGGTCTCCTCGGCGAAGACCTGCATCTCGGGGGTGACCCCGGTGAGCACGGTCGGCTCGAAGAACCACGGGCCGATGTCGGGCCGGTGCTTCCCTCCGACGAGCACGGTCGCGCCCTTGGCGACCGCGTCGTCGAGATGCGCCTGCACACGTGCGAGCTGTGCGGCACTCGCGAGCGATCCGTAGTCGGCGTCGAATTCGAGCTCCGAGCCGAGCTTCGGCGCGCGCAACCGTTCGACGAGGGCACGCTGGAACGCGCCGGCGACCTTCTGGTGCACGTAGATGCGTTCGATGGAGACGCACAGCTGGCCCATCGCCGAGAATGCCGCATGACTCGCGTTCGCCGCGGCCGTTTCGGGGTCGACGTCGTCGAGCACGATGAGCGCATTCTTGCCGCCGAGTTCGAGCGAGGCGCCGACGAGTCGACGACCGGCCTTCTCGGCGATCATTCGGCCGGTCGCCGTCGAGCCCGTGAAGCAGATGTAGTCGACGACATCGGTGAGCGCTTCGCCGACCTCGGCGGCGGGACCCGCGACGACCGCCCACAACGCCTCGGGCACTCCGGCGTCGACGAACGCCCGGCGTAGCGCCAGGATCGAGAGGGCCCCCTGGTCGTCGGCCTTCTGCACGACGCCGCAACCGGCGGCGAGGGCCGGCACCACGTCCATCGCGGCGAGGCTCAGCGCGAAGTTCCACGGCGTGATGACCCCGGCCACGCCCTTCGGACGGAAGCGCACGCGGCTCGTCGCAACCGTCGGCAGGCCGGAGCGCACGGGCCGACCGCGCAGCACCCGCTGGGCGGAGAGTGCGTTGTACCGAGTCACCGACGCCGCCTCGAAGATCTCTTCGAAGGCCTGTCCGCGGGTCTTTCCGCTCTCGAGCTGGATGAGGTCGAGCAGCAGTTCGCGCCGCTCGAGGATGAGGTCGTGCGCGCGCAACAGCACCCTGCGTCGCTCGGCGAAGCCGGCACGCGCCCAGGCGAGTTGGGCGAGGCGTGCGCGGCCGACCGCGTCGAGCACATCGGCAGCGCTCGAACGGGGCAGTTCGTGCAGGGTTTCGCCGGTCGACGGAGTCGGCACGGAGACGGTCTCCGAGCCCGACGCGACGACATCGTCGGTGAGGCTCTCGAACAGTTCGGAGGAGGCGGTGGGGGCGCGCATGGCCACAGTCTAGGTCAGTTGACCCACTTCGCGGCCGGGTGAGTACACTGCCTCCATGACCGCAACGGAGCGAAGCCTTTCCCGCGGTGTCGTGACCCGCTACGCCATCGGTTCCATCGGCACCGGCGGCTTCGCCACCCTACCCGGGCTCGTGCTCGTGTACTACCTCACCGACACCCTCGGCGTCACCGCACTCCTCGCCGGCCTCGTGGTCACCGCCGCCAAGGTCTGGGACGTCGTGATCGACCCGTGGATCGGCGAACGCAGCGACCGGGCGCTCGCCCGCACCGGCACGCGCCGCACGTGGATGATCGTCGGTGCACTCGCGCTGCCCGTCGGGTTCGTGCTGACGTTCGCGGTGCCGGCCGGGCTCGCCCCCGCGGCATCCGGGGCCTGGGTGTTCGTCGCGTTCCTCACGACGGCCACGGCATTCAGCCTCTTCCAGGTGCCCTATATCGCGCTGCCGGCGGAGCTCACCGCCGACTACGACGCGCGCACGCGTCTGCTCACGTGGCGCGTCGTGGTGCTGACGATCGCGATCCTGCTCTTCGGTGCAGGCGGGCCCGAGCTGCGAGCGGCCTTCGCCGACGAGCACACGGGCTACCTCGTGATGGCCGTCGTCGCGGGCCTCGTGATCGGAGCGGGCATGTTCGTCGCGACGTCGACGGCGGCGAAGGGCGAGCGTTCGACGGATGCTGTGCCGCGCCGGGACATCCGTGCCGGCTACACCGAAGGAATTGCCGCCCTGCGGCGAAGCGCCGCCTTCCGCGCCCTGCTCGGCGCGTTCGTCCTGCAGGGCCTGGCGACGGGCCTGATGCTCGCCGGCGCGCAGTTCGTGGCCACCTGGGTGCTCCGCGACGAGCGCGCGGTGACCTTCCTCTTCGTGGCGCTCATCGCCCCAGCAGTGCTCTGCGCCCCGGTGTGGCAGGCGGTCTCCGCCCGGGTCGGCAAAGAGCGCGGTTTCGCCATGGCGAGCACGCTCTTCGCCATCGCCGCTCTCAGCCTCGTCGGCATGATCTGGGTGCCCGGAGCGTGGGTCTACGTGCCGGTCGCCCTCGCCGGGGCGGGCTACGCCGGCATGCAATCGCTGCCGATGGCGATGCTGCCCGACGTCATCTCGCACGATGCCAGAACGCACGGCATCGGTCGTGCCGGCAGCTTCGGCGGCGTCTGGACGGCGGGGGAGACGGCGGGCATGGCGCTCGGCGCCACGGTGCTCACGATCGTGCTCGCGATCACGGGCTACGTCGAGTCGACGGGCTCGCAGGCTGTCGTGCAATCGCCGACCGCGGTCGCCGGCATCGCCGTCAGCTTCAGCGTGATTCCCGCCCTGCTCGTCGCAGCGAGTCTCGTGGCGTTGCGCCGGTACCCGCTTCGCCGCGACGACATCCGAGCGGATGCCGCGGCGACGACCGCAGAGACGGTGGCATGATGGTCGACTTCCGCCGCGAGGCATCCGACGTTCTCGCCGAACTCGAGGCGCTGCGAGCGGCCGACGCGCCGACGCACGGCGGCCGGGTGCTCTCGTACGTCTACGACTCGGGTCTGCCCGAACTCGACGAGCTCGCCGCACGTGCGGCACGCCTCGTGCAGCCGGTCAACGGCCTCGACCCGACCACGTTCACGTCGGTCGCCGCGATGGAAGCCGGGGTCGTCGGCTTCGCGCGCCGTGCGCTCGGCGGTGCCGGTGACGATGACGTCGTCGGGTCGGTCACCTCGGGCGGCACCGAGAGCTGCCTGCTCGCGGTCAAGTCGGCGCGCGACGTGTGGCGGGCCGCGAGGGCGGGCACGCCGCGGACGCCGCGGATCGTGGCGCCGGTGACGGTGCACGCCGCCTTCCACAAGGCCGCGGAGTACTTCGGACTCGAGCTCGACCTCGTGCCGGTCGATGCCGCGACGGGTGCCGTTTCGGCGGCCGCCATCGAGGATCGCCTCGGCGACGATGTCGCGCTCGTCGTGGTGAGCGCGCCCTCCTACCCCTTCGCGACACTCGACCCCGTCGCCGACGTCGCGGCGATCACCGGCCCGCGCGGCATCGCGCTGCACGTCGACGCCTGCATCGGGGGCTTCGCCCTCGCCTTCTGGCCGGGGTCGCTGCCGGTGTGGGACCTGGCCGTGCCCGGCGTGACGAGCCTGTCGGCCGACCTGCACAAGTACGGGTACGCGCCCAAGGGCGTCTCGGTACTGCTCACACGTGGTCGCGATCGCCAGCGCCACCAGTACTTCGCGACCACGGCGTGGCCCGGCTACCCGGTCGTGAACCCCACCCTGACCGGCTCGAAGCCAGCTGGGCCGCTCGCCGCCGCCTGGGCGATCATCGAAGCGCTTGGCGAGGGAGGTTTCATCTCACTCACGGCACGCGCGGCGCGGGCCACCGCGGCACTCCGTGACGTGGTCGAGGGCATCGAGGGGTTGCGGGTGGTCGGCTCGCCGACGGGTCCACTCTTCGCCGTCGCGGTCGACGACGACGTGCCGGTCGAGCGCCGGGTCGACCCGCACCACTGGGCGGATGCCGCGCGAGCCTCGGGCTGGCAGCTGCAACTGCAGCCCGGGCTCGACCAGGTCGACGGCAGTCGGCTCCCGCACACCACGCACCTGACGGTGACTCCGGTCACCGAGGCGGTCCTGCCCGAGTTGAGCGCTGCGCTCGTCGCCGCGGCCGACGCCGTGCGTGCGACGCCGCCGGTCGACGGGACGGTGCTCGTGGCCGGGCTCGCCGAGTCGCTGCCCGGCGGGGCCGACGCGCTCGCCGCGGCATCCGAGGGTCTCGATTCCGACGGCGCCGCGGCGCTGCTCCGCGCATTCGGGCTGCTCGGCGATGCCGACGGCGCCGGTGTCGCCGGCCCCGTCGCGCTGCCCGAGCGGCTCGCGCCGGTGCTCGCCCTCGTCGGAGCGCTGCCGCCGCAACTCACCGAGCGGCTGCTCGTCGAGTTGCTCGCGCGCGTCGTGGAACCGCCGCGAAGCACCGACGCCGGCTGACCGCTCGGCGGTCGCGAACGCTAGTGCGACAGCGCGCAACGCTCGCCGTAGTAGGCGTAGAGCTCGGCCTTCAGCGTGTCACCCGACGAACGATCGAGCCGACCCTCGCGCCCGTCGCTCGTGCGGATCTCGAACGGCAGGATGGTGCCGCGCTTGTCATCGGCGATGGCGTGCGCGTCGCAGCGAGCCGGTCGCACGGGCAGTGAGATCGTGAACGGTTCGTCGCCGGCCGCGACCTCGACGCCGAGCGGCCAATCGACACCGCCCTCGGCGTTGAGCAGCGTCGTACCGTAGACCCGGTCGATCGTGAACGAGCCCGTGCCGGATGCCGCGGGGACGACCTCGATGTCGATGAACGCCCGCCGATCGACGCCGACGCCCGCCGAGCGCAGCTGTTCCGGCATCTCGAGCGCGGCGACCTGCTCGACGGACTCGGCGAGGCACGCTTCACCGCTCACCCTGGCGAGCGTGTCGAACGGGTCGTCGGCGGCGAGCCGGCCCGAGCCTCGACCGGCGGGGATCGAGACATCGAGCAGCACGGTCGCGTCGAGGTGCGGCGGGTCGGCGGTGCAGTCGCTCGCAGTGAGCTCCATGCGGATCTGCACGGCGGCGCCCGGTGCCACCTCGAACGGCTTGTCGCGTGACATGCCCGGCGCGAGCGACGGAGAGTCGAAAGCGAGCCGTTGTACCGTCACCGCTGCGTCACCCGCGTTCTCGACCCGGATCACGAGACGGCGTGCCTCGATGTCGAGCCGGCCCTGCTGGATGCTCGCCGACAGTCCGTCGGGCAGGCCAGGAGGAGGCGACGGGGCGCAGGCTGCGAGTCCGAGCACCGGCCCCGCAACGACGAGCGCGAGGCAGGTCGCGAGCCGGCGGGTGAGGCGGGCGCGCGACATCCGGTCACCGGACCGTGACGTCGAGCCGGCGTCCGGTCAGCGAGCGGGGGATGGCCGCGAGCCGTGCCGCGACCTGCTCGATGGCGCGCGCTGCGGGGTCGTCGGGTTCGGCGAGCACCACCGGTACCCCGTCGTCACCCCCGCGACGGAGGGCCACACTGAGCGGCACGCTCGCGAGCAGCGGCACCGGCTCGGGTTGACCCGCCGAGAGGCGTTCGGCGACGATCGCCCCGCCGCCGGCCCCGAAGAGATCGAACAGCTCGCCACCAGGCTGCGTGAAGCCGGCCATGTTCTCGACGACGCCGACGATCTTCTGCCCGGTCTGGCGGGCGACGACGCCCGAACGCTCGGCGACGTCGGCCGCCGCGGGCTGGGGCGTCGTCACGACGACGACCTCGGCGTTCGGCAGCAACTGGCCGAGCGAGATCGCGACGTCGCCGGTGCCGGGCGGCAGGTCGACGAGCAGCACGTCGAGATCGCCGAAGTAGACATCGGTGAGGAACTGCGAGAGCGTGCGGTGCAGCATCGGTCCGCGCCAGGCGACGGCGACGGATGACGCCCGCCCTCCCTCTTCGGACGGTTCGACGAACATGCCGATCGAGATGACCTTCACGCCGTGCGCGACGGGCGGGAGGATCATCTCGTCGACGCGGGTGGGTCGCGCGGCGAGCCCCGACTCGTCGACGAGGCCGAGCAGGCCGGGAATCGAGAAGCCGTGCACGTCGGCGTCGACGAGGCCGACCGCGAGGCCGCGTGCGGCGAGTGCCACCGCGAGGTTCGCGGTGATCGTGGACTTGCCGACGCCGCCCTTGCCGCTCGTCACTGCGATCACGCGGGTGAGGCTGCCGGGGCCGAACGGGTTGCCGCGGGCCGCTCGGCCGCCGCGGAGTCGCTCGGTGAGGGCCGCGCGCTGCTCGGGCGTCATCACCGAGAGCACGACGTCGGCGTTGCCGGCACCGGCGACCGATTCGGCCGCCTGGCGCACGTCTCGTTCGATGCGGTCGGAGGCGGGGCATCCGACGATCGTCAAGCGGATGCCCACCTGCACACGCCCGTCGTCGCCCACGGTCACGTGATCGACCATGTCGAGATCGGTGACGGGCTTGCGGATCTCGGGATCGATGACGCCGGTCAGTGCGACGCGGACCGCGGCCTCGAACGCGGCGGGGTCAGCGTGCTGCATGCTCCGCGTCCTCATCGTCGCGGCGGTCGAGCTCGTCGAGGATCGCGCGGAGTTCGGCCCGGATGAACTCCTTCGACGCGAGTTCGCGCATCGCGAGACGGAGCGCGACGACCTCGCGCGCCAGGTACTCGGTGTCGGCGAGGTTTCGCTCAGCGCGCTGTCTGTCTTGCTCGATCTGCACCCGGTCGCGGTCGTCTTGACGGTTCTGCGCGAGCAGGATGAGGGGTGCCGCGTAGGAGGCCTGCAGCGAGAGCACGAGGGTCAGGGCCGTGAAGCCGATCGCGATGGAGTCGAACCGCAGGTCGATGGGCGCGACCGTGTTCCACACCATCCAGCCGATCGCGAACACCGACAACGCGAGCAGGAAGCCCGGCGTGCCCATGCCTCGCGCGACCCACTCGGTGAAGCGACCGAACCGGTCGCTGTCACCCGAACCGCGGAAGGATGGGGAGCGGCGAATGCCCTTCGGGGTGTCGAATCGCCGGTCGTCAGCGTCAGCGCGTGCCATCTCCTGCCCTCCTTCCGTGTGGGATGGGGATACTCCCCGTCGTCAGCTGGGCTCGCGCGGCTGCGCGGCGGCCCACCTCGGTTTCTTCGGGATGACTTCGCCAGTCATCGGGCAGGAGGTAGTCGAGCACGTCATCAATCGTCACCACCCCGACGAGTCGATGCTTCTCGTCGACGACCGGCACCGAGACCAGGTCGTAGCTCGCGAGGATGCGGCTGACCTCGGCGGCCGAGGTGTCGGCGCGCACCGGCTCGAGACCCTGGTCGATGAGGGTGCCGAGACGCTCGTGCGGGGGATAGCGGAGCATTCGCTGGAAGTGCACGATGCCGAGGAAACGCCCCGTGGGCGGCTCGTAGGGCGGCAGGGTCACGCAGACTGCAGCACCCAGTGCAGGCGGCAGGTCGTGCCGGCGGATGAGCGCGAGCCCCTCGGCGACGGTCGCGTCGGCCGAGACGATGATCGGCTCGGTCGTCATCAAGCCGCCCGCCGTGTCGGGCCCGTACGAGAGCAGGAAGCGCACGTCTTCGGCCTCTTCGGGCTCCATCAGCTCGAGGAGGTGCTCGCCGCGCTCTTCAGGCAGTTGCGCGATGAGGTCGGCCGCGTCGTCGGGCTGCATGTGATCGAGCACGTCGGCGGCCCGGTCGTCGCCGAGGCCCGCGAGGATCACGACCTGGTCGGACTCGGGCATCTCTTCGAGCACGTCGGCGAGGCGATCGTCGGAGAGCTCCTCTGCGACCTCCTGACGGCGCTGCGGGGGCAGATCGAGGAGGGTGCTCGCGAGGTCGGCAGGCTTCAGTTCGGAGTAGGTGGCGATGAGGTGCTCGGCGGATTGGGCCTCGCCGCTCGGGTTGGTCTCACGAACCTCGCGCCAGGTCACGTAGGCCGATTGGCCCTTCGAGAAGGGCGATGCGCCCTTGGGGCGACGCACGAAGAGCTGGTCGACCTGCCACTCGCCCGGCTCCTGCTCCTCGATGGCGACGTCTTCGATGGTGGCGCCGCCCGAGCCGTCGGTGAAGGCGACCTTGCGGCCGAGCATCTCGGCGATCACGCGCACCTCGCCGCCGCGCTGCTCGAAGCGGCGCAGGTTGATGAGGCCGGTCGTGATGATCTGGCCGCCGCCGATGGAGGTGACCCGGCCGATCGAGACGAAGACCCGGCGTTTGCCGGGGATCTCGACGATGAGCCCGACGACGCGCGGCGGGTCGTTCTTGCGGTACACGACGAGGACGTCGCGCACCTTGCCGACCCGATCGCCGTTGGGGTCGAAGACGGCGCACCCGGCGAGTCGGGCGACGAAGACTCTCGTGGCGCTCACGTGTACCAACTTAGTCCCGGATGCTGCAGACGAGGCGCTTCCCGTCCCCACCACCGGTGAGTGGCACAGGCCGCCATGGGAGAATGACGGGGTGAGCAACCAATCGCCGTTCGGCGGCCGCATGGGCCGAACCTTTCCGACCATGCCAAAGGGAGAGACGGTCGCGAGCTTCGAGACGTACGCGGAGGCGCAGGCCGCCGTCGACCGACTGGCGAAAGCCGAGTTCCCGGTGCGGGAACTCGCGATCGTCGGCACCGACCTGGCGACGGTCGAACGCATCACCGGCAAGCTCACGTGGAGCCGCGCGGCCGGCGCCGGCGCATTGTCGGGTGCGTGGTTCGGTACGTTCCTCGGCCTGCTCTTCTTCATCTTCGCGCCGACCGGTGCCTCGATCGGCATCCTGATCTCGGCGGTGCTCATCGGCGCCGGATTCGGCATGATCTTCAGCGTCGTCTCGTACTCGCTGAACCGTCGGCGCCGCGATTTCACCTCGGTCATGCAGGTGCTCGCGAACCGGTACGCGATCATCGCCGAGACCGCCCACGTCGAACGCGCCCGGACCGTGCTCGGCGTCGACGCGCCGGCACCCGCGCGGCCGACCGCGTCGCAGTCGTCGACCTCCGGTTCGCGGCCGATGAGCTACGGCGAGGCGACGGATGCCGCGCGGCGGGCCGAGGCCGAGGCGGCACGGGCTTCACAGCCGCCGGTTCGGCCGCGCTACGGCGAGATGGCACCGACCGTTGAACCTGCTGCCGAGTCGCCGGCCACGCCTCAGGCTGACGGCAGCGAAACCCCTGCCGACGGTGACGAGTCGGAGCCGCCCGCCTCGGATCGCTGAGATCTCGCGGCGGTGACGTCGTCTGCGGGATGGGTCCGAGCTCGACGCCGCGGCCGCGGGGCAGCACATTCTCAGACTCGCGATATATCGTGACTGCATGGTCACGCAGCGAGAACTCGAACGCGAGATCGCCGACGGTGAACGCGCCGATCGGCCGATCCGGCGCATGCTCCGAGGCATCCGTCGACGCATCGAACAGCGGCCAGGACTTCGCCGCGCCTATCGAATCGTCGTCGCGGTGCTCGGCGGCGCCATCGCCCTGCTCGGCCTGCTGCTCGTGCCGTTGCCCGGACCGGGCTGGCTCGTCGTGTTCCTCGGCCTGGCGATCCTCGGCACCGAGTTCGCCTGGGCCAAGCGCCTGGCCGCGTTCACGAAGCGCCAACTCGCCCGCTTCTGGGCGTGGTGGCAGGCGCGCCGGGCAGCTCGCCCGGCGGCCTGACCGCCGCTACCGGCTGCTACCGGCCCGTACCCACGCCTCGACCTCGTCGGCCGTGCGGGGGATAGCGGCCGAGAGGTTCTCGGCTCCGTCTGCCGTGACGAGGATGTCGTCTTCGATGCGCACTCCGATGCCGCGGAATTCAGCGGGAACGGTGAGGTCATCGGGCTGGAAGTAGAGGCCGGGTTCGATCGTGAACACCATGCCCGGTTCGAGCACGCCGTCCATGTACATGTCGCGGCGCGCTTGCGCGCAGTCGTGTACGTCGAGGCCGAGGTGGTGGCTCGTGCCGTGCACCATGTAGCGGCGGTGGAACTGGTTGTCGGGCTCGAGCGACTCCTCTGCCGATACTGGCAGGAAGCCCCACTCGGCCGTCTTGCGTGCGATGACCTGCATCGCGGCGGCGTGCACCTCGCGGAAGATCGCGCCCGGCTTCACGACGGCGAATGCGGCATCGGCCGCCTCGCGCACCGCTTCATAGACTTGGCGCTGCACGGCCGAGAAGGTGCCGTTCACCGGGAACGTGCGCGTGATGTCCGCGGTGTAGTAGGTGTCGAGCTCGACGCCCGCGTCGAGCAGCACGAGGTCGCCGGGCACCACGGGCCCGTCGTTGCGGGTCCAGTGAAGGATCGTCGCGTGCGGGCCGGCCGCGGCGATCGACGCGTAGCCGACGTCATTCCCGTCGAGGCGGGCGCGGGTGGCGAACACGCCCTCGATGACGCGCTCGCCGCGCACCTCAGCGGTGATACGCGGCAGTTCTTCGAGCACCTCGCTGAAGCCGCGCTGCGTCGCATCGATCGCGGCGCGCATCTCGGCGATCTCGAACTCGTCTTTCACGAGTCGCAGCTCTGAGAGCACCCGAGCGAGCTCGGCGTCGGGCTCGTGCTCGCCGCCCACCTCGAGCGAGAACGGGGCGTCGGACGCGTTCGTCGACAGTGCCTGCTCGGCGGCGAAGCGGATGCGCGCGTGGTCGACCCGCTCGGTGACGGATGCATCTGCCTCGCGCAGCACGAGGGTGGCCGTGTCGACGGCGTCGATGACCCGGTCGAATTCCTCGAGCCCGCGGGTCGCGACGGCCAGGTCGGCGGCGACGTGCGCGAGCGACGGACGAGCGCCGATCCAGAACTCGCCGATCGCGGGGTTCGCATAGAACTCTTCCGAGTCGCGGTCGGCGCGCTCGCGGAAGTAGACGGTCGCGTCATGACCGTTGATCGTCGGCTCGAGGACGAGCACGGCACCGGGCTCGGAATCGGAGCCCCAGCCGGTGAGGTGGGCGAAGGCGGAGTGCGCGCGGAACGGGTAGTCGGTGTCGTTCGCGCGCTGCTTCATGTCGCCGGCGGGAACGATGAGCCGCGTGCCCGCGAACGCTGCCGAAACCTTGGCGCGTCGCGCGGCGGCGAACGAGGCCTGTTCCCGTGCCGGGGGCATGGTCTCTTCGCGTTCGGCCCAGCCGCTGCCGATGAAGTTCTTGAAGCCGTCGGAACCGGGCGTCGTCGAACGGTTCGCGTCGCGGCCCTTCTCGTCGTGCGAGGTCGTGGCGGTGGCCGCCGTCTCAGTCGTGGAGGTGTCGCTGGTGTTCGCCATGCCGACCATTCTCCCACCTGTCACTGGGCGACGAGCGTGGACACGATCGGCCGGTGGTCGCTGCCGGCATCGTCGTACCCCTCGAGCACCTTGAAGGCCTCGACCCGCCAGTTCGAGGTCGCCATGACGTGGTCGATCGGACTGCCGAAGAACGGTGGCACGTCGGTCGGCCACGTGCCGAGGCCGGCGGCGCCGGCCTGCGCCGCGGCATCCTGGCACCGACCGAGGTCGCCGCCGTCGGTGCCATGATCGGCGAAGTGGTCGATCGTCGAGTTGAAGTCGCCCGCCATGATGACGTCGTCGCCGGCGCACTGCTCGGCGAGCCAATCGAGGTCGCTGCGCCAGTTGCGCAGCTCCCAGCGGATGGGGGCGACGGCGTGCACGGCGATGATGCGGGGGCCCTCGCCGTTCACGGGGTCGGCGACGACACTCGGCAGCGTGTTGGTGTTGCCGGGCGGGCCCGGCACTTCGGCCGAGACGACCTCGTAGTCGCCGAGGTCGGGGCTGATCAGAATCGTCGTCGATCGCGCCTTCGCGACATCGTCGAATGCGGCCGTGTGCACCCACATCGGGCTGCCGCCCTCTCGCATCGCGACCGCGACCTCTTCGCCGAGCGGCTCCGTCGTCTCGGGCAGCACCACGACATCGGCGCCGCGCTCGATCGCGAGGTCGGCGATCGTCGATGCCTCGGGCACCTCGCCGAGCGTGTTCCAGGAGAGCACCGTCACCGAATCTGGGCCCGGCTCGACGACTGAGCCACCGAAGCCACGGGCCGTCAGCACTGCGACGTTGCCGGCCGCGAAGAGCGCGAACACGGTGGCCATCGCAAGCGCGAAGACGCGCACGGGCCGGGCGAGGGCGAGCAGCAGGAACGCGATCAGCGCGACGACGCCGCCCGCGGCCGCTGCGCCGCGCAATGCCACGACGTGCGTGGCCACCCACTGGTTCTGGAGGCCGAAGGCCTGCGGCCAGACGAGGATGAGTGCCACGACGGCGGTGCCGAGCACGATGGCCCAGCCGAGGATGCGGGGGAGCATTCCACCAACCCTAGGCGAGCGCGTCGCCGGAGTTCGGGCAATGCGCTGCCGATCGACTGGGAGTCCTCGGTGAACATGCCGCGACTAGCATGGCAGGATGCCAGAAGCCCCCGCCGTCGCAGGCGAAGCCGACCTGCACACGCATTCGACGGTCTCGGATGGCACCGAGGCTCCCGCCGAACTCATGCGGCAGGCGGCACGTGCAGGGCTCTGGGGCGTCGCGCTCACCGATCACGACTCGACGAGCGGGTGGGCCGAGGCCGCCGCTGCCGTCCCTGAGACAGGGGTGGCGCTCATTCCGGGCATGGAGCTCTCGACGCGCGAGGGCTATACGAGCGTGCACGTGCTCGCGTATCTCATCGACCCGCTCGACGAGGCGCTCCTCGAAGAGACGGCGCGCATCCGCGAGTCGCGCATGACCCGCGCCGAAGAGATCGTGCGGCGCATCGGGCGCGACTACCCGCTCAGCTGGGATGACGTGCTCGCCCAGACCGTCGAGGGCACCACCATCGGCCGACCGCACATCGCCGACGCGCTCGTGGCCCGCGGTCACGTCGCGACGCGCTCGGCTGCGTTCGACGGCATCCTGCACCCGCGCGCGGGCTACGCGCAGCCGCACTACGCGCCCGATCCGCTCACCGGCGTGCGACTCATCCGCGCGGCGGGGGGCGTGCCCGTGCTCGCGCACCCCGGCACTCGCGGCGCCGAGCGGGTCATCCCGCCCGAGCGTCTCGCCCGTCTCGTCGACGCCGGTCTCTTCGGCCTCGAAGTCGACCATCCCGAGAATCTCGAGGCCGCGAAGCCTCGTCTGCGAGCGCTCGCAACCCGATTCGGGCTGCACGTCACGGGCTCGAGTGACTACCACGGCACCGGCAAGCCCAACCGGCTCGGCGAGTGCCGCACCGCGCCCGACGTCGTCGAGCGGATCATCGCCGAGGGCCGCGGCTCGGCGCCCGTACTGCCGTGAATCAGTCCAGCTGAGTTGTCGCGGGGCTCGGGGCGAGCGTCCGCATCAGAATCGACTTCAGCATGCCGAGTTCGATCGGGCTGACGGCGTGGAACAACTCCGCCGAAACCTGCTTGGTGTGCTGCTGCGCGTGCCGGAGGGCTTGGTCGCCGTCGCTCGTGAGGGCGAGGAGCGTCACCCTGCGGTCGAGAGTCGAGGGCGTTCGGGTGACATAGCCGAGCCGATCGAGGTCGTCGATCACGCGCACCATGCCGGTCTTGTCGGTGTTCAGCCGCGCGACGAGGTCGCGTTGGGTCTCAACGCCATCTCGGATCAGGAACATCACGGTGACGTGGCGGCTGGTCAGGCTCATCGGCCGCAACGCGTCGTTCAGTCGTTGCGTCGCCAGTGTGTAGACCTGGTGGAGTAGCAGCCCCACCTCGATCGGGACCTGCCCGCTGTCATCGCTCATGGCTCGATTCTCCCAAATTCGATCCAATTGTAATTGATCCATTTGGATCTATTCGGTAGGCTCCGACCATGTCCTCGATCGATGAAACGGCCCGCGAAACGCGCCGATGGCCGATGCGGTTCCTGCGAATCTCGCTGACGACGACGGCGCTCCTCATGTTCGGCCAGGCAGTGCTCGCCGGCCTGTTCATGGGCGGGCAGCCGTCGGCATTCGGCTGGCATCGTGCGATGGCGACGGTGGCGGGCATCGCGTTGATCGTCAGCATCGTCGCCGCGATCCTCGCACGCCGACTCGGGCAGGCTCCGCAGTGGCCGATCTGGGCGACAACCGGATTGCTCGCGCTCATGTCGCTGCTGGCCTTCGCCGGGTTCCGTTCGCTGACCGCTCTGCACGTTCCACTCGCGGTGATCACGATCCTCCTCGCTGCCGCTCTGGCTGCGTGGGCGTTACGGTATCAGCCGGCCGATGCCGCGACGATCGACCAGCGCACGTCCGGCGACCGTGCGAGAACCGAATCGCCGACGTCGGCACCGGTGTCCTGAACCTTCCGAACCGCAACGCACAGCGCCCGCCCGGCCGAAGCCGAGCGGGCGCTGAAACGTGACTGCCGCGGTTACGCCTGGGGCGTGGTGCCGCCGGTGCGCGGGCCGCGGCGACGGCGACGACGCGGGGGAGCGGCGTTGCCGTCGTGGTGCTCGTGGCCCTTGCCATCGTGCGTACCGGTGCCGGGCTCCTTGACGGCGACGTCGGCCGAGGTGTCGGCCTGGACTGCTTCGGAACCGGCGCTCGCGGCCTCATCGGCGGGCTTGCCGCCGCGCGTGCGGCTGCGAGTGCGGTTGCGGGGAGCGCGCTCGGCTGCGACATCCGATCGCTCTGAGCGACCCTCTGAGCGACCGCCCGCCGGGCGGCCGCTCTCGCTGCGGCCGGCCGTGGCCGAGCGCGTCGGCGCCGCGACCGCGGAGGACGGCTTCAGGCGGCCCTTGGTGCCGGCCGGGATGTCGAGGTCGTGGAAGAGGTGCGGGCTCGACGAGTACGTCTCGGTGGGTTCGGGCTGGCCGAACTCGAGCGCGCGGTTGATGAGCGCCCACTTGTGCAGGTCGTCCCAGTCGACGAAGGTCACGGCGATGCCGGTCTTGCCGGCGCGGCCGGTGCGACCGACGCGGTGCAGGTACGCCTTGTCGTCGTCGGGGATGGTGTGGTTGATGACGTGGGTCACGTCGTCGACGTCGATGCCGCGCGCCGCGACATCCGTGGCGATGAGCACGTCCTTCTTGCCCGCCTTGAACGCGGCCATGGCGCGCTCGCGCTGGTCTTGGTTCAGGTCGCCGTGCACGGCGGCGGCGTTGAAGCCGCGGTCGTTGAGCTCTTCGACGAGCTTGGCGGCCGCGCGCTTGGTGCGGGTGAAGATGACGGTCTTGCCGCGGCCATCGGCCTGGAGGATGCGGGAGATGACCTCGTCTTTGTCGAGCGAGTGCGCCCGGTAGACGAGATGCTTGATGTTCGCCTGCGTGAGGCCCTCGTCGGGGTCGGTCGCCCGGATGTGGATGGGGCGCACCATGAAGCGGCGGGCGAGCGCGACGATCGGTCCGGGCATGGTGGCCGAGAACAGCATCGTGTGGCGGGTCGCGGGCGTCTGCGCCATGAGCTTCTCGATGTCGGCGAGGAAGCCGAGGTCGAGCATCTTGTCGGCCTCGTCGAGCACCATCTCGCTCACGTTCTTGAGCGAGAGCAGGCGCTGCGAGGCGAGGTCGAGGAGGCGCCCGGGCGTTCCGACGACGATCTGCGCGCCGGCCTTGAGCTGTTCGATCTGGCCTTCGTACGCCTTGCCTCCGTAGATCGAGACGATCTTCGTCGGGCGGTTCGAGGTGGCGATCTCGAGGTCTTCGGTGACCTGCACGCACAGTTCGCGCGTGGGCACGACGACGAGCGCCTTGACGCCGCCCTCGGGGTCGTCGCCGAGGCGCTGGATGATCGGAAGGCCGAAGCCGAAGGTCTTGCCGGTGCCGGTCTTGGCCTGGCCGATGATGTCCTGCCCGGCGAGGGCGAGGGGGATCGTCTGTTCCTGGATGGGGAAGGCATCGATGATGCCCTTGCCGGCGAGTGCGTCGACGATGTCGGACGCGACGCCGAGCTCGGTGAATGTAGTCAAAGGTCTGCCTGTCGTGTTGCTGGAGGTGGCGGTCGAAGGTGCGCTCTGTTCTCAACCCCAGGCGCACGGCTGCGGATCCATCGCCCGCATGCACCCTCTACCCTATCCGAGACTCCCTGAATGGCTCGGATAGGCTGTCTGCGTGGTTCTCTGGTCGAAACAGCGCATGCAGCGCCCTGAGATGCCGCGGCTGCGCCCGCGGGTCGCGCCGACCGACCTCGCGCGGGTCGATTTCACCGAACTCGTGCCCGACGCCGTGCCGTTCCTCGGCCAGGCCGCGTACATCCAGCTCGAGTTCTTCGAGAGCCTTGCGAAGTCCGTTGCGAACGCGCCGAGCCTGCCGTCGAAAGAGGGGCTGAGCCGGGCTGCGGGCACCGCGTTGCGCAAGCATCACGCGCTGATCGCCGAGATCCGACGGCTCGGCGTCGAGCCCGACGACGTGATGGCGCCGTTCGCACCGGCGACCGACCGGTTCCGGCAGGCGACGGCCGGCGCCGACTGGTTCGAGCTGCTGCTCGGCATCCACGTGACGTCGGGCATGCTCGACGACTACTTCTCGCGACTGTCCGCCGGCCTGCCGGTGGATCTGGCCGCGAGGGTACGCGGGATCCTCGCCGAAGAGAGCTCGGCGGTGGTGCTGCACGATGAACTGCGTGCCGCCATCGCCGCCCATGCCGGGCTGTCCGATCGGCTGGCGCTCTGGGGCAGGAGTCTCGTCGGCGACACCCTGCTGATCGCCCGTTCGGCCCTTCGCGCGTCGGACTCAGCCGATCGGGGAGCCGATGTCGAGCCGGTCTTCACCGAGCTCATCGCCGCGCACACCCGACGCATGGATGCGCTCGGCCTCACGGCCTGAGCGGTCGCGCGTCAGGCGCGTGCCGTCGTCAGATGCGTGCCGTCGTCAGGCGCGGGCCGCACCCGGACGGGCGAGGCGCTCGAAGAGCACGGCATCCGCGCGCTCGCGGCGCGGGGAGATGAAGTACAGCACCGCAGCGGGCACGAGGGCCGACGCGACGAGCGAGGCGACCCAGATCCAGCCGCCGTCCCAAGGCCAGCCGAGCCACGTCAGGGCGACCCACACCACGGCGGCGACGCCGGCGCCGATCGCCGGGCCGACGGCGACACCACGGAGGTGACGCAGCGGCAGCACGAACTGCGCTGCGAGACCGAGGATGGCGCCGCCGACGACGATGAAGATGAGTTCCATGTCAGGCGACGAACCCGACGCGGCGCGACTCCTCGGAGCCGATCTCGACGTACGCGAGTGCGGCGGATGGCACCACGTAGCGGGTGCCCTTGTCATCGGTGAGCGTCAGCAGGGCCGACTGGCCGGCGAGTGCGGCGGCGACCGCCTGCTCGACCTCTGCCGCCGACTGCGAGGTCTCGAATCCGAGTTCACGGGGAGAGTTCTGGATGCCGATTCGAACGTCCACGGTACGCCTTTCTACTGTTGCTCAAACCCTACGACACCGGCTGGCCGAGCCCGTGCCCGTTCACTGTCGGCGGAACGGGTTAACGTTGCCGACATGCAGGCAACCGCGACATCCGCAGCCCCCGTCTCGTTGCTCGCCGAGGGCGAGCACGCGGCGGTCTTCGGCGCACCGGGCAGTGGCAAGACGACCTTCGCCGTCGAGCTCGTCGCCGACCGGGTCGAGCGCCTCGGCTATGCGACCGACGAGGTACTCGTGCTGTCGGCCACGCGGGTCGCCGCGACCTCCCTCCGCGACCGGCTCGGCGTGCGCCTCGGCGTCACGACGCGGGGCCCGCTCGCCAGAACGGCGAACTCCATCGCGTTCCAACTGGTGCGCGCCTTCACCGGTGCTCCGGTGACCCTGCTCACGGGCGCCGAGCACGATCAGATCATCGGTGAGCTGCTCGAGGGCGGCATCCGCGACGGATTCGGGCCCGACTGGCCTGCGCCGCTGACCGCCGAGGTGCGGGTGCTTCGCGGCTTCCGCTCCGAACTGCGCGACCTGCTCATGCGTGCGGTCGAGCACGGTGTCGACGCCGCGACGCTCGCCGTGTTGGGCGAGCGGGCCGGCCGGCCCGAGTGGGTCGCGGCGGCCGGCTTCCTCGCCGAATACGACGAGGTGAAGGCGCAACTGCGGCCGAGCCAGTACGACTCCTCGGAGCTCGGCGCGTTCGCCGCCGCGATCGTCCGCCGCAGCGTCTCCGACGTCGCCGCCGAGGCGGCTCTCGGCCAGCTCGCCCGCGTGCGTCTCATCGTCGTCGACGACGCGCAAGAGGCGACCGAGACGACGGCAGCGCTCCTCGGTGCGTTCGCGGCGCGAGGGGTCGCGGTGGTCGCGCTCGGTGATCCGGATGTCGCGTCCAACGGGTTCCGCGGCGGCCGGGCCGAGCTGTTGGGCTCACTCGGTGCCGTGCTCGGCGCAGGTGCCGCTGGTGCCGATGTGCGTCGCGTCGAGCTGCCGGTCGTGCATCGCGGGCGGCCAGAACTCCGAACACTCGTTCGCTCGGTGAGCGCGCACATCGGCACCGCGCTCGGCGGAACGCACCGTTCGGCCGAGCACGAGGCAGCAGACGACACCGAACCCGATCCGTTGCACCCCGTCCTCGGCATCGAGGCGCCCTCGCACGCTGCCGAGTGCCAGGCCATCGCGGCCGTGCTGCGCGAGCGGCACCTGCTCGACGGTGTTCCGTGGTCGTCGATGGCCGTCATGCTGCGTTCGGGCGGCGACGTGCCGGCGTTCGAGCGCGGGCTCGCGCTCGCCGACGTGCCCACCGCCGGCAACGCCGCGCGCACAGCGCTGCGCGACGCACCGGCCGCCGCTGCGTTGCTCGCTGCCGCCTCGCTCGTGCTCGACCGCGAAGCGCTCACACCCGAGCTCGCCGTGACGCTGCTCACCGGTCCGATCGGGCGTCTCGACAGCGTCGGCCTGCGCCGCCTGCGGCTGGCCCTGCGTCATGAAGAGCTCGCCGGCGAAGGCTCGCGCACCGCAGACGAGCTGCTCGTCGAGGCACTCGGGGCGCCGGGCGGCTTCGAGACCATCGATGCGGCGCCAGCGCGCCGGGCTGCCCGGCTGGCCAAGCTGCTCGCCTCCTCGCGCGGCGTGGCCCGGCGTGGCGGCACGGTCGAAGAGGTGCTGTGGTCGCTCTGGGAGGGCAGCGGCCTCGCCACCGAGTGGGCGGCGCAGGCGACCGGCACGGGCGTGCTCGCCGAAGAGGCGAACCGAGCGCTCGATGCCGCTGTCGCCCTGTTCGCAGCGGCGCAGCGCTTCGTCGAGCGCGAGCCAGACGCTCCGGCGGTGCGCTTCGTCGATGAGGTGCTTGCGAGCGAGCTTCCCGAGGACTCCCTCGCGCCCCAGCGCTCGGCTGAGACGGTGGTCGTGACGACCCCGCCTGCAGTGATCGGCCGCGAGTTCGACATCGTCGTCATCGCCGGGCTGCAAGACGGCGTCTGGCCGAACCTGCGGCCGCGCGGCACCCTGCTGCATTCCGCCCTCCTTCCGAGGGTCGTCGCGGCTGCTCGTGCCGGTGCACCGCTGCCGACGCCCGAGACGGTCGCCGAGGCCCGTGTCTCGGTGCGCAGCGACGAGCTCCGGCTCTTCGTGCTCGCCGCTTCACGGGCCGGGCGGCAGCTCGTGCTCAGCTGCACGGCGAACGACGACGAACAGCCGTCGATGCTCATGGGGTACGCGGCCGAGCGCATCAAGCCGGGGCGTCGACGCCCGCTGCACCTGCGCGGACTCGTCGGTGCGTTGCGACACGAGGCGACGACCACGGGCGGCGGCGAAGCGCCCGCGGCGCTGGCCCTCCTCGCGGAGCAGGGCGTACCCGGCGCACATCCCGACGACTGGTACGGGCTGGCCGAGCCCTCCACGACTGCGCCGCTCGTCGACCTCGACGGCGACCCCGAGGCGCTCGTCGCCGTTTCGCCGTCGCAGATCGATCGCGCCGAGGAGTCGCCGCTCGGCTGGTTCATCGACCACGTCGCCTCGCCGCCGTCGGGTCTCGCCGCGTCGATCGGCACGATCGTGCACGCCGTCGTCGAAGAGGCCGGGGCGCGCGACGACGGCGACACGAGCATCGAGACGCTGTGGACCGCGGTCGAGGAGCGCTGGCGCGAGCTTCGATTCGAGGCCGGCTGGGTGGCCGAACGCGAACGGCGGGGTGCACGCCGCATGGCGGAAGGCGCCTCCGACTACCTCGGGCACTTCGCCGACGACGGCAAGGTGCTGCTCGGCGCCGAGGGGCGATTCACGCTCATCGTCGACCGAGTGCGCATCTCGGGCACGATCGACCGTGTCGAGGCCTCCGCCGACGGCACCACCGTCATCGTCGACCTGAAGACCGGCCGCACACCGCCCTCCGCTGCAGAGACCGCTGCTCACCCGCAACTCGCGGCGTATCAGCTGGCTGCTCGGGCCGGCGAGGTGCCCGATGCCGGCATCCTCGGCGGAGCCAAGCTCGTCTACCTCGCGAAGCCCTCGAGAGGCAGCGCCTTCACCGAACGGGCCCAGCAGCCGTTCGACGCCGACGCCGAGTCCGCCTTCCGAGAGCGGCTCGGCAGTGTCGCCCGCACCATGGCCGGCAGTGAGTTCGAGGGTCCCGCGGAGCTCGGGTATCGCTCCCGGTTCGGCGGCTGGCAGTACCGCGTGCACCTCGTGCCGGCGGTCTCCGCATGATCGCCGCCGCAGACATCGCCGCTCGCCTCGGCCTGCACGCACCCACGGCCGAGCAACGCGCCGTGATCGAAGCCGACCCCCGCGGGCAGAGCATCGTCGTCGCCGGGGCCGGCAGCGGGAAGACCGAGACCATGGCCAACCGCGTCGTCTGGCTGCTCGCGAACTCGCACGTCGCAGTTCCCGAGGTGCTCGGTCTCACCTTCACGCGCAAGGCGGCCGGCGAACTCGCCGAGCGCATTCGCGAGCGCATCGCGCAGCTGGTCTCGCTCGGCATCGCCGAGGTATCCCTCGACCCGCTCGAATCGGCCTCCGTCGGCACCTACAACGCCTTCGCGAGCGCGATCTACCGCGAACACGCGATGCTCATCGGGCGCGAACCCGACGCCGCCGTGCTCGGCGAGGCATCCGCATGGCAGCTCGCCCGCTCGGTCGTCGCGGCATCGACCGATCCGCGGCTCGTCGAACTCGACGCCTCGCTCGACAAGGTCACCGGCGCGGTGCTGTCGCTCAGTCGCGCGCTCGCCGAGAACGTCGCCGACAGCCGCGATGTGCGCGCGATGACCCGTGATTTCCTCGCGATGGAGGGCTTGCCCATCGAGGCGCCGCGCAAGCGCACGGACTTCGCCTCCTTCGTCGATGCGCTCGGTGTCGTCGATGCCCTGCCGCCGCTGCTCGAGCTCGCCGACGCGTACTCGACCGCAAAGCAGGAGAAGGGCTTCGTCGAGTTCTCCGATCAGGTCGCCCTCGCTCTCGCGATCTGCGAGCGGCACCCCGAGGTCGTCGCCGGGCACCGCGAGCGGTACCGCACCGTGCTCCTCGACGAGTATCAAGACACGAGCGTCGTGCAGACTCGGCTGCTCGCTGCGCTCTTCGGCGAGCAGTCGGTGATGGCGGTCGGCGACCCCGACCAGTCGATCTACGGATGGCGCGGGGCGAGCGCCGCGAACCTCGCTCGCTTCGGCCGCGACTTCGCGCCAGATGGCGACGCCGCGGTCTACGACCTCTCCACGAGCTGGCGCAACCCGCGAGTGGTGCTCGAAGCGGCCAACACGCTCATCGAGCCGCTCGATGCCGGCATCCCCAAGGCTCCGCTCGGCGCGTCACCGTTCGCGCAGCCGGGGCGATTGGATGCCGCCTGGGCCGAGACCATCGAAGACGAGGCAGCGCTCGTGGCGACGTGGTTCGCCGAGCGACTCGGGGGCCTGTCGCGCGGTGGCCGGCCCGAGACCGCACCTCGCAGCGGTGCCCTGCTCTGCCGCACCTTCGCCAACGTGGGCATCTTCACGGCGGCACTCCGAGCTCGCGGCGTGCCGGTGCACGTGCTCGGCATGGCCGGCCTGCTCGACCAGCCGGTGATCGCCGACCTGGTCTGCGTACTCCGGGTGCTGAACGACCCCACGGCCGGCTCCGAGCTCGTGCGGGTGCTCGGCGGCGCGCGCTGGCGCATCGGCTCCGCCGACCTCGCGGCACTGCACGGGCTCGCGAAGTGGCTCGCCGACCGCGACCTCGCGACCCGCCGGCTCGGTGATGAGGTGCGCGCCGGCCTTCGAGCCTCGATCGCTCCAGACGAGTCGCCGTCGATCGTCGACGCGCTCGACTTCCTGCTCGTGGCGCCCGATTCGCACTCGGCGCTCGCCGCGTTCGGTACGGTCGGCCTCGCTCGCATGCGGCGCGCCGGTGCACAACTCCAGTCGCTGCGACGACGCGCGGGCCTCGGGCTCGTCGACTTCGTCAGTCTCGTGCAGCAAGAGCTGCTGCTCGACATCGAGGTCGCCGCGAACGCTGCGCAACCGCTCGGTGCGCCGAGTCTCGAAGCGTTCGACGAGCTCCTGGCCGGGTTCGCCGAGGTCTCGGAGCACCCGACGCTCGGCGCCTTCCTCGGGTGGCTCACCGAGGCCGAACAGCGCGATCGGCTCGCGCCCCGTCAAGACGAGCCCGAACCGGGAGCCGTGCAGGTGCTCTCGATCCACGGCTCGAAGGGGCTCGAGTGGGACGTCGTGGCGATTCCGCGCATGGTGGGCGACGAGTTGCCCTCGAAGCCACGTTCATCGAAGGGCTGGTTGTCGTTCGGTGAGTTGCCCAACGAATTCAAAGGTGACGCCGACGAGCTGCCCGAGCTGCAGTGGCGCGGGGTGGCGAGCCAGGCCGACTTCGACCGCGCGGTCACCGCGTTCGCGGAAGAGAACAGCGAGCGCCACGCCGAAGAGGAGCGCCGCCTGGCGTACGTCGCACTCACCCGCACGCGCAGCGACCTGCTCCTCTCGGGTTCGTGGTGGGCGAGCCAGAAGGCGCCCCGCAACCCGAGCCCGTTCCTGCGCGAACTCGTGGTGGGCGGCGTGCTCGACGCGAGCGTATTGCCGGTCGCCCCCGAATCCGACGAGAATCCCCGCGCTGCATCCACCGAGCGCGCACGCTGGCCGCTCGATCCGCTGGGAGCTCGCCGCGAGCCCGTCACCACGGCGGCGAACGCCGTGCGCGCCGCGGCCGAAGGGCCGAGCGGCGAGGGCATCGGCCCGGTGCTCGCCGACCGCATCCGACTGCTCCTCGAAGAGCGTCGCCGTCGCGCCGAGGGCCCGACGAATCCCGAGGTGCCGGTGCGCGTGCCGGCTTCACGGTTCAAGGACTACGTCGACGACCCTGCCGCGGTCGCCGCTCAGTTGCGACGGCCCATGCCGCAGCGCCCGTTCCGGGCGACCCGCATCGGCACCCTGTTCCACCAGTGGGTCGAGCAGCGTTCGACCGGCGAGCACGATGCTGCGGCGATCGATGCCCTCGACGGTCTCGATGCCTTCGCCGAGCTCGACGCCCGGCGCGACGAGGCAGTCGCCGATGCGACTCCCGAACGGCTGCGCGCCCTGCAGGCGACGTTCGAAGCCTCCGAGTGGGGTGGCCGGAAGCCGTCGGCGGTCGAGATCGAGCTGCATCTCCCGATCGGTGACAACGTCTTCGTCTGCAAGCTCGATGCGGTCTACGACGTCGACCCGACGAGTGAGCTCGGGCGTCGCGGCATCCGATACCAGGTCGTCGATTGGAAGACGGGCAAGGCTCCGCGAGATGCGCACGATCTCGAACTGAAGCAGACGCAGCTCGCGCTGTACCGGCTCGCCTACGCGAATTGGGCGGGCATCGAGCCGGAACAGATCGACGCCGTCTTCTACTTCGTCGAAGACGACCGGGTCATTCGCCCGGATGCGATCTACGACGAGGCGGCGTTGCGCCGGGCTTGGGCATCGGTGGCGGCATCCGCACCCGAGGCGTCGCCGGCGGCATTGCGCTGATCTGCACTCGAATCGTCGGTGGCCGCCCCATCCCGACCCGCGTTCGACTCGTCACCGGCGGGTGTGGCATCGCCCCAGTCGGAGAGATCGAGCGGGATGGGCGCGGTCGCATCGAACGAGGGAGCGTCGCGCTCGCCCGCCTCTCGCCGTTCGAGCTCGGAGAAGTCGTAGCTGTCGGTCAGGAGGCTTGCGCCGCCCTCGCGCGGGGCGGCCTCGCGCGGCGTCTCGTCGAGCAGCCGCTCGACGTCGCCCACCGTGAGGATCGGGCCGGTCTCGGGCGAGAGCGGCTCGCTCGAGCGATCGTGCACGCTCTCGACGAGACCGTCGAGCAGGCCGACCGCGTCGGCGATGATGGCGTCGTCGCGCGCCTCGACGCCGTGCAACAGCCACTTCGCGAGCTCGAGCTCGCCGTAGAGCAGTGCACGCTGCGGAAGGTGGGCGTCGGCGCCGCCATCGCGTGCGCTGAAGTAGGAGTCGAGGGCGCGTTCCGCAGAGGCGCCCCGCGACGTCAGCAGCCAGTGCAGGTCGCGCGCGGGGTCGCCCTGGGCGAGGGCCGACCAGCCGATGAGCCCGGTGACGGTGTCGCCGTCGACGAGCAGTGAATCGGCGGCGAGTGCACCGTTGACGACCGTGGGGCGGAATCGCCAGAGGGCGGCATCGTCGGTGGCCTCCTCCCAGCGTCGAAGGAGCGCCGCTGGCAGGTGCCCGGTGTCGGCGGCACGATCGATGAGTTCGACCACGGCATCGTGCGCTTCGTCTGCCGACTGACGCGGCAAGCCGGCATCGGCGATGAACCCGGTCGGCAGGGTGTGCACTGCGGCGAGCGCATGGCCGACCGAGGTCGCGATGCCGTCGTACTCGGTGAGCTCGTCGGCGGTGCGCGGAGCACCGGGTACGAAGGTCGTGACGACCGCGCGGGTGCCGTCGATCGGCGCCTGGCCGACCACGTCGGGGAGGTCGAACGGCAGGCGTGAACGGATACCGGGAGTGAGCGCCCGCAGGGCGACGAGGTCGGCCGACTGTTCGGACTCGGCGGCCTGCGAACGCGGAACGCGCAGCATGAGCAACCGATCGTCGGTGGTTCGGAGGAGCACCGCGTCGAACGCGCCGTGGCTCTTGCGGGTGTGCGAGCGCACGGCTCGCACCTCGAGTCCGGGCACCGCCGCCGTGGCCAACGCGGCTAGAGTGAGAGGAGGTCTGGCCATGGCACTCAGCTTAAGCAGCATCTCGCGGCCGCGAGCGACCGCCACGCCTTCCGGCCGACTCCGACTCCGACCCGGGCAGCGAGAGGTGGCACGTGACCGATCCGACATCACCGGTCTTCTCGCGTTCGACGATCGACCGGGATGCCGCGGCGCGGACCGATCCCGGCCTCGATGACGCGCTCGACGCCGACCCCTCGACACGGATCATCACCCTGCACCAGGGGCGCGCGCTCCTCACGGAACGCGTCGAGGGGTCCGCCTCCACACTGCAACTCGTACGACCCTCCGAACTCCCGACGGCGATTGCACCGCCGCTGCTTCGCTGCTATCTCGGTCGCGCCGACGGGCTTCGCTTCGAGCTGCGCGTCATCGACTCGGATGCCGCGTCGGCCATCGAGCCCGAAGCGGGCCGCTGGGTCGGCCTCCGCGACGCCGCGCCGCAGCTCTCCGAGCGCGACGGGAGCCTCTTCGCCGAAGCGCTCGCCCTCGCGAACTGGCATGAGCGTCACCAGCGCTGCCCGCGCTGCGGCGCGGAGACCGAGGGCGCGCAGGCCGGGTGGGCACGTCGTTGCACCGTCGACGCGAGCATGCACTTCCCCCGCACGGATCCGGCCGTGATCGTGCTCGTCACCGACGACGACGACCGGGTACTGCTCGGTTCGAACGCGCTCTGGCAGCAGCATCGCTTCTCATTGCTCGCAGGCTTCGTCGAGCCCGGCGAGACGCTCGAAGCCGCCGTGATCCGCGAGATCCGCGAGGAGGCGGGCATCGACGTCGATCGGGTCGCCTACGTGGCCTCGCAGCCGTGGCCGTTCCCCGCGAGCCTCATGCTGGGTTTCACCGCACGCATCGCTCCGACGGCGAATCCGGCCTCGGCCGTGGCCGACGGTGAGGAGATCCTCGAACTGCGCTGGTTCACGCGAGAGGAGATCGCTGCCGCGAGTTCCGAGATCGGCCTGCCGGGCGGCATCTCCATCGCGCGCTGGCTGCTCGAACGCTGGTACGGATCGCCTCTCGACGTCGAGGGGCGTGGGCTGGCATGGTCGACGTCGTGACCGCGCCATCCGACCCCCTGCTCGATGCGCTCGACGACGAGCAGCGCGTCGCGGCCGAGGCCCTGCTCGGACCGGTCTGCGTGCTCGCCGGCGCCGGCACCGGCAAGACCCGGGCGATCACGCACCGCATCGCGTACGGCGTGGCATCGGGCGCGTACGATCCGGCGCGTGTGATGGCGCTCACCTTCACGTCGCGAGCGGCGGCTGAGTTGCGTGCGCGCCTGCGTGCCCTCGGAGCAGGTGGCGTGCAGGCCCGCACTTTCCACGCGGCGGCGCTTGCACAGCTCAATCACTTCTGGCCGATCGTCGTCGGTGGCAGTGCGCCGCGGGTGCTCGAGTACAAAGGCCGAATTCTCGGCCAGGCCGCCGAGCGTGCACGGGTAAAGGTCGATGCGGCGACGCTGCGCGACGTCGCGGCCGAGATCGAGTGGCGCAAGGTCGCCGGCGTCGGGCCCGAGGCCTACGCCACGCGACTCGCGTCGCGCGGGGCGCCGGGCAATCTCAGCGCCGAACAGTTCCTGGCGCTCGTCGATGCCTACGAGTCCCTGAAAGACGAGCGGCGCATGCTCGACTTCGAGGATGTCCTGCTCGCCACCGCGGGAATGATCGAGTCGGAGGCATCCGTCGCGATGCACGTGCGCGAGAGCTATCGCCACTTCATCGTCGACGAGTACCAGGACGTCTCTCCCGCACAGCAGCAGTTGCTCGACCTGTGGCTCGGCGGGCGCAGCGATCTCTGCGTCGTCGGGGATGCGAGCCAGACGATCTACTCCTTCGCCGGGGCGAGTGCCGACTACCTGCTCGACTTCGAGCGCAGGTTCGAAGGGGCAACGGTGGTGCGCCTCGAGCGCAACTACCGGTCGACGCCGCCGATCATCGAGGTCGCGAACCGGCTCATGCGCGGTCGCGCCGGCGCGTTGCGCCTCGAGGCGGTCGCGGCCGATGGCTCGACGGACGCCGCGGCAGGGCTGCCGACCGCGGCGCCGGGAGCGTCTCCGCCTGCGGCGCCGCGTCGAGCGGCTGCGTCGGGATCCACCTCCCACGCCGAGCCTGCGATCACCGAGTATCCCGACGATCTCGCCGAGGCGCGCGGGGTCGCCACTCGCATCAGGGCGCGCATCGACGCGGGCGCCCCGCCGGAGTCGATCGCGGTGCTGATGCGGGTCAACTCGCAGTCCGCGATCCTCGAGCGGGCGCTTGAAGAGGTCGGCGTGGGGTCTCGGGTGCGCGGTGCGGCACGGTTCTTCGACCAGCCCGAAGTGCGCGAGGCGGTGCACGCCCTGCGGGCCGCGGCGCTCACGATCGCGGGCGAGCCGCTGTTCAAGTCGGTCAGCGATGTGCTGCGCGCGCTCGGCTGGAGTGCGCAGGCTCCCGACGGGCCGGGCGCCGTGCGCGCCCGGTGGGAGTCGCTGAACGCGATCGCCAGGCTCGTCGACGACGCCCCGCCGGGCACGACGTTCCGCGCATTCGCCGACGAGTTGCGTGCCCGCGCCGAGGCGCAGCACGAGCCGACCGTCGCCGCCGTGACCCTGGCGACGCTGCACTCGGCGAAGGGCCTCGAATGGAACGAGGTCTACATCGTCGGTCTCACCGAGGGCATGCTTCCAATCGCATACGCCAAAGGTCTCGACGCGATCGACGAGGAGCGGCGGCTGCTCTACGTCGGCATCACGCGGGCACGGCGGCGCCTCGAACTGAGCTGGCCGCGCCAGGGCGGCGGGTACCGAGGCGAGCGGGAGCCGTCGCGGTTCCTGCAGGAGCTCGGCACCCGCACTCGGAATGCGCCGAGTGGCGGGTCAGCTGCGCGCGCTCGCCGGGGCGCGACAGCCTGAGCGACGCGTCGCGCAGGCGCTGCTGCCCGTGCGAGAGCCGATCGTCGATGACCGACGCCGCGCCGGCGACGGCATCGTGAATCGCTCGCGGCGTGCAGCTCGCCGCGGGCCGGCCCGTGAGCTGGGCCGCGACGACCGGCCACGCGACGTCGTCGTCGCGCCGCGCGAGGTCGAGGCAGCGCAGGCATGGCCCGTCGCCGGGCTCGACGAGGGGGCCGATGCGGAGTCCGGCATCGTCGAAGACGACGGCGAGATGCGGCACATCGGCGCGGAGCCATTGCAGATGTCGCGCCGGCGACACGACCCAGGAGGCGACGATGACGACGAGGGCGATGTCTTCGATCGCGGCGTCGGCGGCGGGCGCGGTCTCGTAGCCGAGCTCGGCGAGCTGCTCGGCGAGACGGGCGGCGATCGCCGGTGCGGCATCGAGGGCGATCACCCGTCGCGAGTGCTCGGACCCCGCGGCATCAGCTCGCCGTCGGCTCGATGCCCCCGCGATCGGGTTCGAGATCGTGCCTGGTGCGGGCTGCGGCTCGAGGTCTGCCTCGAAGGCGGGCGAAAGGGCATCGAGGAGCCGCTGCACCGCCGCGGCCGATCCGCCGAGTCCGCGTCCGATCTTGTGCGCGGTCTCGAGCGAGACGCCGTGCCGAAGCGCCGCGATCAGCCCGGTCTCGAGCTCGCCCGGATGGCTGAGCACGACCCGCGGTGTCGCGCCGAGCTGCAACTCGTTCGGCGTGCGCCAGACGAGGGGGAGGTGCGGATCGATGCGCGGGACCATGCCCAGAGCATGCCGGAACTGCCGGTGGCGCCGCGGAATTCCTCCACAGGCCCGCCGCGGACGTGTTCAGTCGTGCCGCAGCGCCTCAGGCGGTCGGCTCCTCACCGTCTTCGCCGGGCGCCGCCGGTGTCTCGCCGCGGAGCAGCTGCTCGAGCGCCTGGTCGAATTCGTCGTCTGCCTCGGCCTCGGCCGTATCCGTGCCCGTGAGTCGTGCGATGAGGCGGGCGGGATCATCGAGGTCTTCCGACGTCGGCAGCAGGTCGGGGTGCGCCCAGAGCGCGTCGCGCGCCTCGATGCCAACGGCATCGGTGACGGCACGCCACATCGCGGTGGCTTCGCGGAGCCGGCGGGGACGCAGTTCGAGGCCGACGAGCGTCGCGAAGGCCGACTCGGCCGGGCCTCCCGAGGCCCGACGACGGCGGATGGACTCCGCGATCGCGTCGGATTTGGGCAACCGTGCGGTGGCATCGGCGGTCGCGGCGTCGACCCAGCCCTCGACGAGGGCGAGCATCGTCTCGAGTCGGGCGAGGGCGGCCTGCTGCGGCTCGCTCTTCGCCCGGATGAGCGCGCCGTTGACGACCGCATTCCGGAGCTCTTCGGTGTTCGACGGATCGAAGCCCTCGGCGAGCGCTTCGAGGCGATCGGTGTCGATGTCGATGCCGCGTGCGAACGCCGTGATCGCAGTGATCAGGTGCAGCCGCAGCCAGCGTGCGTGCCGGAAGAGCCGAGCGTGTGCGAGTTCGCGCACCGCCAGGTAGAGCTCGATCTGGTCGGTCGGGATGTCGAGGTCGTCGCCGAACTCCGCGGCGTTCTGCGGCAGGATCGCCGCCCGCCCGTCGTCGAGCAGCGGGATGCCGACATCGCCGCCGGAGACCACTTCGGTGGCGAGCTGGCCGACGACCTGTCCGAGCTGCATCGCGAAGAGCGCGCCGCCGATGCCTCGCATCATGCGGCTCGCCCCTTCGATCATCTGGCGCATCTCTTCAGGCGCCTGCTCGCTCATGACCCGCGTGAGCGCGTCGGAGATCGAGAGGGCGACGGGCTCGGCCAGTTGCGACCAGATCGGCATCGTCGCGGTGACCCAGGCGCGCCGGGTGAGCAGTTCGGGCGTGCCGGGCAGCGCTCCGAACTCGACCGCCTCGTCGAGCCACAGGGAGGCGACCTGGAACGCCTGGTCGAGGCGCGCCCGCTCGTCGTCGGCGATCTGGCGCTGGCCGGTCGCCGCCCGTTCTTCGCCCTGCTTCACGGCGACACCCCAGTCGATGCCGTCGTCGGCCCGGTTCATCGCCTGCTGCAGCTGGCCGAAGAGGGCCGCGAGGCTCGCCGGGTCGTTGGGCAGACCTGCGGCGCCGGCGAGACTCGACGGGTCGATGCCGCCCGCCCCCGAGAGCAGCTCGCTGAGCATCTCGCGGAACTCGTCTTCGGGGCTCCGGTCGTCGGGCTCGTCATGCCGATCGGCCACTGTCGCCACCTCCCAGTTGCGTTGGATTCCACCGTAACGCCGCGGCACGGTCGCCTGTCTGGGAAATGGCCTAGGCTGGGCGTTCCGGGTGTCCGCCCTTCGCGAACAGCGCCGGCCCGGGCGCTCGCACCGGCAGTAGCCGGTCGCCTCGGAAGGAAGCTCGCAACAGCGACGACCCGTCGCCCCGGAAGGAACTCGGATGGCCCTCTTCTCCGACGAGCCGTCGATGCCGTCGACGCCGTCGCCGAACGATTCGAGCCGCGCTCGTCGGCCGCTCGCCGAACGCATCGGCTGGGGCGCGCTCACGGTCGCCATCGTGGTCGGCATCCTCTTCGCACTGGCGCCGTCGCCCTATGTCATCGAGCAGCCGGGTCCGGTCTACGACACGCTCGGGGTCGCCGAGAACGGCGACGGCGACGAGGTGCCCCTCATCGAGATCCCCGACGAGGCCACCTTCCCCACCGAGGGTGAACTCAACCTGCTCACCGTCTCGATCGTCGGCCGGCCCGGGCAGACGCCGAATTGGCTCGAAGTCATCGCTGCGTGGTTCGATCAGACGCGCTCGGTCGTGCCGGTCGAGGCGATCTTCCCGCCCGGCGTCAGCAACGAAGACCGCGATGCCCGCAACGAGGCGGCGATGGTCGATTCCCAGCAGGACGCGATCGCCGCGGCCCTCGTCGAGCTCGACTACGACTTTCCGCGCGAGGTGACCATCGCCGGTCTCCTCGAGGGATCGCCGGCCGACGGCATCCTCGAAGAAGGCGACGTGGTCGTCTCCCTCGATTCGACGCCGGTTCATTCGATCCGCGAGTTGCAGACGGCGGTGCGCGAGCACGGGTCGGATGCTCCTGCGCAGATCGAACTCGTTCGCGACGGCAGTCCGCTCACGGTCGAGGTGACCCCGACGGCACGCGACGGCGTCGCCGTGCTCGGCGTGGGCGTGCGCATGCACTACGAGTTCCCGATCGACGTCGAGTTGCAGCTCGACGACGTCGGCGGACCGAGCGCGGGCATGATGTTCGCTCTCGGCATCGTCGACAAGCTCACGCCCGACGCGATGACCGGGGGTGAGATCGTCGCGGGCACCGGCACGATCGATTCCGCCGGCGATGTCGGCGCCATCGGCGGCATCCGGCAGAAGCTCTGGGGCGCCGAAGAGGCCGGAGCCGACTGGTTCCTCGCGCCCGAGGCGAACTGCAACGAGGTCACCGGGCACGTTCCCGACGGCGTCACGGTCTTCTCGGTTTCGACGCTCGAGCAGGCGCGGGCGATCGTGGAGGACCTCGCCGACGGAACGGTGACGGGCAGCTACCCGTCGTGCACCGCTTCCTGAACAGCCGATTCCAAGCAACGCAACTCTAGGATGGAATTCCGATCCCATCCCGACCGAACATGAGGCCGAGAGTGTCAGCAGCACAGCCGCAAGAACCGAGGATCCAGCGTAGGCGCGCCCCGATCGCCATCACGATCGGTGTGGTCGCGGCGCTCGTGGTCGCCTTCTTCGCCTTCGCCGGCATCTACGCAGATGTGCTGTGGTACGACCAACTCGGATTCCTCTCGGTGCTGACGACGGAGTGGATCGCCCGTATCGTGCTGTTCGCGATCGGGTTCGTCGCCATGGCGCTGCCCGTCTGGGGCTCGATCCAGATCGCGTACCGCTCGCGCCCGGTCTACGCGAAGCTGAACTCGCAGCTCGATCGCTATCAAGAGGTCTTCGAGCCGCTGCGCCGGCTCGCCATGAACGGCATTCCGATCGTGCTCGGCATCTTCGCCGGCGTCTCCGCCTCGAGCCGATGGGAGCTCACGCTCGCCTGGCTCAACCGCACGCCGTTCGGCACGACCGACCCGCAGTTCGGCTTCGATGTGGGCTTCTTCGTGTTCGAGCTCCCGTTCTTCCGTGCCATGGTGGGGTTCGCCTCCGCGGTCGTGCTGCTTTCAGTGCTGCTCGTGATCGCCACGAACTACCTCTACGGGGCGCTGCGCATCAGCGGTCGTGAGGTCGTCATCTCGAAGTCGGCGCGCATCCAGATCGCCGTCACCGCGGGCATCTACCTGCTGCTCCAGGCGCTCAGCATCTGGCTCGACCAGTACGCGACCGTCACCGAGACCGGCTCGCTCATCACCGGTGCCTCGTACACCGACGTGAATGCCACGATCCCGGGTCGAGGCATCCTCGCGGCGATCGCGGCGGTCGTCGCCGTGCTCTTCTTCGTCACCGCGATCATCGGGCGCTGGCGCCTGCCGCTCGTCGGCACCGCGCTGCTCGTCGTCTCGAGCCTGCTCATCGGTTCGCTGTACCCGTGGGTCGTGCAGCGCTTCCAGGTCGACCCGAGCGCCCGCTCGCTCGAAGAGCCGTACATCCAGCGCAACATCGACCTCACCCGTGATGCCTACGACGTCGCCGACGTCGAGGAGATCCCGTTCGAAGCGAAGACCGACGCCGAGCCGGGCGCACTGCGCGAAGACGCCGCCACGACCGCCAGCATCCGGCTCATGGACCCGCTCGTCATCAGCCCGGCGTTCCAGCAGCTCGAGCAGTTCCGGCAGTACTACCAGTTCCCGAACCGGCTCGATGTCGATCGCTACGAGATCGACGGCAATGTGCAAGACACGGTCGTCGCCGTTCGCGACGTCGACCTGTCGGGCCTCGGCGACGCCGAGACCTGGTTCAACTCGCACCTCGTGTACACCCACGGCTACGGGCTCGTCGCGGCCGCCGGCAACCAGCGCTCGGTCGATGGTCAGCCGGTGTTCCTCCAGTCGGGCATCCCGTCGTCGGGAGTGCTCGGCGACTTCCAGCCGCGCGTGTACTTCGGTGAGGGTTCGCCGGCGTACTCGATCGTCGGTGCGCCGAAAGACGCCAAGCCGATCGAACTCGACTACCCGTCGGGCACCGAGGGCGCCGACCAGACGCAGACGACCTTCAAGGGCGATGGTGGCCCGAAGCTCGACAACGCGTTCACGAAGCTCGTGTACGCGCTGAAGTTCCAGTCCGAGCAGATCTTCCTCTCCGACCAGGTCACGACCGACTCGCAGATCCTGTACGACCGCGACCCGATCCAGCGCGTTCAGAAGGTGGCGCCGTACCTGACCCTCGACTCCGACACGTACCCGTCGGTCGTCGATGGCAAGGTCGTCTGGATCGTCGACGGGTACACGCTCTCCGACCAGTACCCGTACTCCAACAAGGTCAGCATGAGCGAGGCCATCGCCGACAGCGAGACACAGGTGCCGACGCTGGCCTTCGACGAGGTCAACTACATCCGCAACTCGGTCAAGGCCACGGTCGACGCCTACGACGGCACGGTCACGCTCTACGCGTGGGACGACGAGGACCCGATCCTGCAGACCTGGCAGAAGGTCTTCCCGACGACGATCGAGCCGATGTCGAAGATGTCGGGCGACCTGATCAGCCATGTGCGCTACCCCTCCGACCTGTTCAAGGTGCAGCGCGAGGTGCTCGGCCGGTACCACGTGACCGAGGCCGTGCCGTTCTACTCGCGTGAAGACGCTTGGACGACCCCGAAGGATCCGACCGCCGAATCCGGCAGCACGCTCCTGCAGCCGCCGTACTACCTGACCATGCAGATGCCCGGCCAAGACACCCCGACGTACTCGCTGTACTCGACGTTCATCCCCGAGGCGCGCGGCGAGCAGAGCCGGAACGTGCTGCGCGGGTACCTCGCCGTCGATGCCGACGCAGGCAGTGCCGACGGCAAGCGTGCCGACGGCTATGGCCGACTTCGACTGCTGACGCTCCCCGAAGACGACAACGTGCCGGGCCCGGGTCAGGTGCAGGCGAAGTTCAACTCCGACCCGACGGTGTCGCAATCGCTCAACCTGCTGAAGCAGGGTCAGTCGAACGTCATCAACGGCAACCTGCTCACTGTGCCCGTCGGTGGCGGCCTGCTCTACGTGCAGCCGGTCTACGTCGAGTCCACCGGCAATACGAGCTACCCGCTCCTGCAGAAGGTGCTCGTCGCGTTCGGTGATCAGATCGCGTTCCAAGACACGCTCGACCTCGCACTCGATGTGCTGTTCGGCGGTGATTCCGGTGCCGACGCTGGCGACAACGAGGTGGAACCGGGCGCCGAGCCGACCACTCCACCGGCCGACGGCGAGGAGCCGACGACGCCCGCAACACCGAGCGATGAGGTGCAGGCGCTCCTGAACGAGGCGTCGGTCGCGCTGAAGAACAAGCAGGCTGCGCTCGCCGAGGGCGACTGGGCGGCATACGGCGCAGCAGACGCGAAGCTCGCCGAGATCATCGCCCAGCTGCTCCAGATCACCTCGGCCGAGGAGCCGGCCGGGTCGGCGGGTTCAGCGGGCTGAGATGAGCGTCGATCTTCGCCGAGGCGAGTGGCTCGACGACAACGTGGCGAACTGGGACGAGCGCGTCGCCGTGCACGTCGCCTCGGAGTTCTACGACCAGGCGCCCCTGCGCGCCGGCGGGGGAGTGCTCGACCCGATCGTGCGCGCGGCCATCGAGCGCCTCTACCCCGACGGGCTCGAGGGGGTGCGGGTGCTGCACCTGCAGTGCCACTTCGGCTCGGACACGCTGTCGCTCGCGAATCTCGGCGCGACCGTGGTCGGCATCGACTTCTCGTCGGCCGCGGTTGCCGAAGCTCGCCGTATGGCCGATGAGATCGGTGTCGCGCACCGTGCACGGTTCATCGAGGCGAACGTCTACGACGCGCGCCACATGCTGCCCGAGCCCGAATCGTTCGACCTCGTCTTCACGACGTGGGGCACGATCGGCTGGCTTCCGGATGTCGCGGAGTGGGCGCGCATCGTGGCGTGGTTCGTGAAGCCGGGCGGGCGGTTCTACTTCGCCGACGGGCACCCGGCGGCATTTGTCTTCGACGGCGAGGCCGGCCGCGACGGCATGCCGACCTTCGCGTATCCGTATGCCAATGAGGCACCCGACGTGCTCGACGACCCGAGCGACTACGCCGATTCGGAGGCGACGCTCGTCAATGCGCGAACGTGGGAGTGGACGCATCCGCTCGCCGAGGTCTTCGGCGCGCTCCGCGACTCCGGCCTCGACGTCGAGTCGTTCAGCGAGCACTATCAGGTGCCGTGGCGCATCTTCCCGGCGACGGTCGACCTCGGTGAGGGCATGTACGGCTGGCCCGCCGAACGCTGGCTCCCGCTGTCGTACGAGCTCGTGGCGGCGCCGCGCGTCGTGGTGGCCTCGGCCGGTGACTGAGCGCCGCCGGCCGAGGCTCTTCTCCTGCCCGCGTCAGTCCAGCGGGCCGGTCGGCGCCGCTCGCAGCGCGTCGCCGAGTGCCGTGCCGAGTTCGTTGCGGTAGTCGCCTGACAGGTCCCACCACATCGCGCCGCCGAAGCCCTGACTTGTGAGCCACTCCGCCTTGGCCGTGACCGAGTTCGGGTCGTCGAGGCTCCACCACTGGCCGCTCTCGGCGTCGAAGCGCCAGGATGCGCCGATGCTGGGGTCGAAGTAGCCCACGCCGAGGTCGCGGAGCTCGTAGTACGGCTTGGTGCCGAGCGAACCCGTGACCGCCTGCCACGCCGAGTCGCCGACCGTGACGCCGCTCCAGCCCTGGCCGTAGGCTGCGAGGCCGACATTCAGTTGCTCGGGTCGAGCACCGGCGGCCGTGTAGAGGCCGACCGCGTTGTCGATGGCGAGCCCCCAGTTGTGGTTGCCGTCGGGGTGGAGGTTGCCCTGGTGGCCCGTGGTACCGGTCCACCCGCCGGCGTAGTCGTAGCCCTGCACGTTCAGCCAGTCGATGACGTCGAAGAGGCGTGGGTCGGTCCAGCCGCCGGCGTTGGTGTTCCAACCACCGGCCGGGGCGAACGCCGTGAGCAGGTAGTCCTCGCCGGTCTCGGCCCCGTAGGCGTCGAGTTGTGCGCGGAATTCCTCCATCAGCGCGAGGAAGTTCTCGCGGTCTTCAGGCTTCGCGTTCGCGGTCTCGCCGCCGTTGACGGGCCACTCCCAGTCGACGTCGATGCCGTCGAAGATGCCTGCCGCGACGCCGTCGCCGCCGAGGGAGCCGATGCGGGGGAGATCGCCCTTCAGGTACACGTCGATGCACGAGGAGACGAGCGTCGCCCGGCTTTCGGGTGTGGAGGCGGCTTCTGAGAAGTTGTCGGACCAGGTCCAGCCGCCGAGCGAGATGAGCACCTTGGTGTCGGGGCTCACCTCCTTGAGCTTCCGCAGTTGATTGAAGTTGCCCGCCAGGCGCTGGTGCTTGTTCGACTTGTCCTTCTTGCCGTCGACGGAGTCGCGGGCGGAGACGAGCCGCAGATAGTCGTTCTGCGCGTCGCCCTCGCCCGGGACATCCGTGATCTCGCACTTCAGGTCGGTCGTGACGTTGCCGAACGCGTAGTTGATGTGCGTGACGTCCTCGAGCGCTCCGGTGGTGAGGAGGTCCTCGATCTGGAAGTCGCGAGTGACCGGGGTGTCCGACATGAGATAGCCGACGGAACGGTACCCGTTGATCTCGGACGGCCCGGCGGAGCCGCGATCGCCCCGTGAGGCGAGGGCGGGGGAGGTGGCGGACGCGGCGAGCAGGGAGGTGGCGACAACGGTGAACGCTGCGCCACGAAGCAGATGGCGTGGTGACATTGAATCCTCATCGATCGTGGTCGGGGCCGTGCTGCGCCCATCGGGGCGGAACGGTTGCCGAGACAGTACCAACGCGAAGCCCTGTTTGGAAAGAGTCTTAACAAAGAATCTCGCGACGTGGACGTCCTCGATTGGACGAGGCTCGAACGCCGTGCTAGAGTCATTTCTTGTGCCGCGGGGTGGAGCAGTTCGGTAGCTCGCTGGGCTCATAACCCAGAGGTCGTAGGTTCAAATCCTGCCCCCGCAACCAAGTCGAAAATCCCGGTCTCGTCTGAGACCGGGATTTTCGCGTTAACAGCGAACCTAGGAACGAACGAACCTGCTCCAGGCGTGGCGGCGAGGGGAGCCGGGGTCAGCTCGTGAGCACGACGAGGCGCTGCGTCGCCCTCGTCATCGCGACGTAACGGTCGACCGCACCCTCGATGCCGTCGCCGAACGTCTCGGGGTCGATGAGCACGACGAGGTCGAACTCGAGGCCCTTCGAGAGCTCGGGCGTGAGCACGCGCACGCGCTGCGACATCCGCTCGTCTTCGATGGCTCCGCCCGTCGTATCGCGACCAGTGGTGATGACGCAGGCGACGCCGTCGGAGTGCTCCGCGAGCCAGTCGCCGAGCAGGGGACCCAGGTCGGCGACGGAACCGTGCACGACGGGCACTCCGCTGCTGCGGATCGACGTCGGCACGTTCGCATCGGGCAGCGCGGCCCTGATGACGGGCTCGGCTTCGGCCATGACCTCTTCGGGTGTGCGGTAGTTGATGCTCAGCGATGCCAGGGTGACGCGGTCGAATCCGACGCGCTCGAGTCGCTCGTGCCACGACTCGGTGAATCCGTGCCGCGCCTGCGCACGGTCGCCGACGATGGTGAAGCTCCGTGACGGGCATCGCTGCAGCAGCATCTGCCATTCGGCGTCGGTCAGTTCCTGGGCCTCGTCGACGACGATGTGGGCGAACGGCCCCGCGAGGGCGTCGGATTCGGCGGTCGGCAGCGCGGCTCCGTCGACCAGCGCGTCACGAAGGTCCTGGCCGCGGAGCATCTGCATCACGCCCATCTCGGACTCGTCGGTCGCGATCAGGTGATCGACCACGTCGGCCATGCGTGTCCGCTCAGCCGCGATGGCGGCCTCCTGCCGACGGCGTCGGCGTGATGTCTCCGGGTCGCCGAGTCGGTGCCGTGCTGCGTCGAGCAGGGGCAGGTCCGACGCGGTCCAGGCCCGGGGGTCGGCGCGTTGCAGGCGCTCGACCTCGTCGGGTGCGAGCCACGGTGCGCACCGGCGCAGATAGGCGGGCACCTCCCAGAGCGCGCCCACGATGTCGGATGCCTCGAGCAACGGCCAGGCCCGCCCGAACGCGCGAAGCAGCTCACGGTTCTGCGTGAGCGAGCGTCGGAGGGGTGCGGCCGGCACCTCGCCGCGCAGCCCGTAGGCGTCGAACTGGTCTTCGGCGACTTCGGCGTCCTCGCGGAATCCGTCGTCATCGAACGCGGTGTCGAGGTCGTCGAACCCGGAGTCGGTTTCGGCATCATCGCGGCCGGAGTCTCGCACCTTGTCGGTCAGGATCGCAAGCAGTGCCTCCCAGACCTGGTCGCGCGCCTCGTTGTGCGGAGTGCCCGGTTCGACTGCAGCGAAGGCCTCGGCCCAGTCGGCAGTGCCGAGCCAGGCATCGCCCCACGGCGTCTCGACGTTCATGCCGGCAGAGGGCGGTGTCTCGTAGAGCTGTACGGCGGGCTCGATCGCCCGCACCATGGCCGCGGAGGACTTGAGGCGTGCCACCTCCGAGTCCTGCTCGAGCGGTGCCGTGGCACCCTCGACGACGAGGTCTCGCAGCGTGCACGTTCGAACTCCCTCCTCGCCGAGACTCGGCAGCACGTCGGCGACGTAGGCCAGGTACGGCTGATGCGGTCCGACGAACAGCACCCCGCCTCGGCGGTGCCCGAGACGCGGGTCGGAGTAGAGCAGGTAGGCCGTGCGGTGCAGTGCGACGACGGTCTTTCCCGTGCCTGGGCCGCCGTCGACGACGAGTGCGCCGCGGGAGCCTTCGCGGATGATCGCGTCCTGATCGGCCTGGATCGTGCCGAGCACGTCGCGCATCTGCGGCGACCGGCTGCCGCCGAGGCTCGCGATGAACGCCGACTGGTCGTCGAGGGCGGCGTTCGAGACGAATCCCTCGGCGGTGAACACCTCGTCCCAGTAGTCGCTCACCCGGCCGCGCGCCCATCGGTACCGGCGTCGGCTCGCCAGCCCCATGGGGTTGGCGTGGGTGGCACCGAAGAAGGGTTCGGCCGCGGGGGAGCGCCAGTCGACGAGCAGTCGGCGCCCTGCGCCGTCGGTCAGACCGAGACGCCCGACGTAGACGGGCTCGGGTGCATCGGCGCCCACCATTCGTCCGAGGCAGAGGTCGAGGCCGAAGCGACGCAGGGTGCGGAGCCGCGCGGTCAGGCGGTGCACCTCCATGTCGCGATCCATCGCCTCCTGGCCGATGCCGCCCGGTTCGCGGCGCACGAGATCGAGCCGGTCGCCGAGTTCCGCGATCGACCGTGCGAGACTGTCGGCGATCGAAGCGAAATGCTGTTCGTCGTCGAGAATCAGGGCCGGTTCGGACTTCTCGGCGAGGCGGGCGGGCAGGTCGAATGCGCTGATGGTCAGGGCTGCTCCTCAGGGCTGAAACGTCATGGGATTCGAGTCGTCTCGAACTCGGTCGATCAGTATGCGGCAGCGAGGGGGCCTTGCCGCAAGGCCCCCTCTCGCGTATATTCTGAAAGTGGAGAGCACGTGGTGCTCTCCTTTTTGCTGCGTTGATGCGGTCGACGCACGTCCCGCGCTCGCCGCCTAGGCTGTGGGCATGCAGAGCGCCACCGCCGAACTCGCGATCGCCGTCGTCCAGTTCTCGCCGAACGCCGAGGCCGCCGGCAATCGCGCCGAGATCGAGCGGCTGGCCGAACTGGCGGTGACACGCGGCGCGAAGCTCATCGTCTTCCCCGAGTACTCGAGCTACTTCACGCCTGAAGCGGGCGAAGACTGGCTCACGGCCGCCGAACCGCTCGACGGCGCGTTCAGCACGCACCTGGCCGCGCTCGCCGATCGACTCGACGTGCATGTGGTCGCGGGCATGATCGAGCGACTCGACGAGGGCGAAGGCGAGGCCGGCTCCCAGCACGCACGCGTCGCCAACACGGTCGTGGCGGTCGCCCCCACGGCCGGCATCGTCGCCCGCTACCGCAAGCTCCACCTCTACGACGCCTTCGGGCAACGAGAGTCGGAGTGGGTCGCCCCGGGCGCGATCGAGCCGCCCGAGACCTTCGAGGCCGGCGGCATCCGCTTCGGTCTGCAGACCTGCTACGACGCGAGGTTCCCCGAGGTGACGCGGCGCATCGTCGATGCCGGCGCCGACGTCGTGTGCATGCCCGCCGAGTGGGTGCGTGGTCCGCTCAAGGAGGCGCACTGGCGAGTGCTCACCACGGCCCGCGCGCTCGAGAACACCGTGTACGTCGCCGCAGCCGACCACGCCCCGCCGATCGGCGCCGGCAACAGCATGATCGTCGACCCGATGGGCGTCGAGCTGGCAACGATCGGCGAGACGACGGATGTCGCGGTCGCCTGGATCTCGAGGGAACGCATCGATGCGGTGCGCCGCCTCAACCCCGCGCTCGCCCTGCGCCGCTTCGACGTCGCCCCGCGCTGAGCGCCGCCAGCCGACTGCTGGCGGCTTCGAGCACGTCGCGCCGCTTGCAGAACGCGAAGCGCACGAGACTCGAATACGCCCCCTGACGATCGGGGTGCACGAACGCGGTGACCGGGACGCCGACGACGCCGGCCCGTTCCGGCAGCTCTCGGCAGAGCGCGGCGCCATCGGCGTACCCGAGCGGCGCGGCATCCGCGACGATGAAATAGCCTGCCCGCGGCAGCGAGACGGCGAAGCCAGCAGCGGTCAGACCGGCGGCGAGCAGGTCGCGCTTGGCCTCGAGGGCGGCCGCGGCATCCGTGAAGAAGGAGTCGGTCAGGCCGAGGCCGGTCGCGATCGCCGGCTGGAACGGCGCACCGTTGACGTAGGTGAGGTACTGCTTGACGGCGAGCACGGCCGTCACGAGCGGCGCAGGCGCGGTGACCCAGCCGATCTTCCAGCCCGTGGTCGAGAAGGTCTTGCCGCCAGATGAGATCGAGATCGTGCGCTCGCGGGCGCCGGGCAGTGTCGCGATCGGCGTGTGCGCGGCGCCGAACGTCAGGTGCTCGTAGACCTCGTCGGTGACGATGAGCGCATCGTGCCGCTCGGCGAGCTCGACGATGAACGCGAGCGTCTCGGCGTCGAATACGGCCCCGGTGGGGTTGTGCGGCGAGTTGACGAGGATGAGGCGAGTGCGATCGGTGACGGCGGCCCGCAGTTCGTCGTGGTCGGGCTTCCACTCGGGGAACCTCAGCGGCACGGTGCGGTGCACGCCGCCCGCGCGAGCGATCATCGCCGCATAGGCGTCGTAGTACGGCTCGAAGGTGACGACCTCGTCACCGGTATCGACGAAGGCGAGAATGGTCGCGGCGATCGCCTCGGTGGCCCCCGCCGTCACGAGCACCTCGGATGCCGCGTCGAGCTCGATGCCGTAGCGACGAAGCTGATGGGCGGCGATCGCCTCCCGCAGCACGGGCATGCCCATACCTGGCGGGTACTGGTTGACCCCGTCGGCGATCGCCCGGCGTGCCGCCTCGAGCACTTCGGCCGGCCCGTCTTCGTCGGGGAAGCCCTGCCCGAGGTTGATCGAGCCGGTGCTCGCGGCGAGTGCGCTCATCTCGGCGAAGATCGTCGCGGCGATCGTGCCGTCTGGCGCGAGCAGGCCGGCGCCGGCCGCGGTGCGCTGCCAGGGCGCGAGGCCCGATGCGGGAGAGAAGTCGCTCACGCTCTCACCGTACGCGAGAGGCACCCGCTGACGGGTGCGGGATCGCGCGCATTCTCACCGTACGCGCGGGTGGGACGGGTACGCTGGCGCAGGCAGCGACGCGCTCCCCGGCGGCATTCGGATGAATCCCGGCTCGGGGATAGCAGAGTCATAGACTCCGCCGATCGGGCACACAGCTTGCGGCGGGATGCTGGCATCGCTTGGAAGGAGCACACCATGACCGACACCACTGACGGCGCCGCGGGGGAGCCCCGCGAGGCCGAAGTCACCGGCACTGACGCAGACGCCACGAGCCCTGCCGCCGCGGTTCCCACCACTTCCCCTGCTGCGTCGGATGCCGCGGCCGACACGGCTGCGTCGACGGCACAGACCGCCCCGGCCGAGTCCGCGGTTCCTGCCGAACCTGCCGTTCCGGCAGCACCCGCTCCCACGACTCCCGAATCCGCCCCGGCCGCTCCCGCGCCCGCCGCGACCGGAACCGTCTACGAGCCCGGCCAGCAGCCCCAGCCGTACTCGGCGCCGCAGTACGCGAAGCAGCCGGCGCCGCCCGCGCCCGCGACATCCGCTGCCGCGCAGCCGCCGGTCGCGCAGCCGGGCCAGGTTCCGCCGGCATTCGGCGGCCCAGCTGCCCCGCAGTCGTACGAGACTCAGCCGACGGTGCCGCTCGCCGGGGTACCCGCTCCGGGCGACCCGGCCGCACAGACAGCGCCGAAGCCGCGTCGCGTCGGACTCGGCGTCGCCGCCGCGATCGTCGCCGCCGCACTCATCGGCGGCGCCTCGGGCGCCGGCATCACCGCACTCATCACGAACAACAACGGCACGCCGGCGAGCGAGAGCGCGGGCACCGCGCAGAACATCGTCGTGAACGACACCGACTCGGTGAACCAGATCACTGCCGCGACCGCGAAGGCGAGCCCGAGCGTCGTCACGATTTCGGTGTCAGGCGGACAGTCGGGCGGCACCGGCTCGGGCATCGTCCTCTCGGACGACGGCTACGTGCTCACGAACACCCACGTGGTGACGCTCGACGGCGCCACCGGTGAACCCACCATCCAGGTCAAGACGAACGACGGCCACCTCTACGAGGCGGAACTCGTCGGCACCGACCCGCTCTCCGACCTCGCGGTCATCAAGCTCGTCGACGCATCCGGGCTCACGCCGCTCGAGTTCGCCGACTCCGACAAGCTTAACGTCGGCGACACCGCGATCGCGATCGGTGCCCCGCTGGGGCTCGCAGGCACGGTCACCAACGGCATCGTGAGCGCCCTCAACCGCTCGATCGACGTGGCCTCCTCGGCGGCGCCGGCGACTCCCGACGATTCAGAGGGCGACGGAACCGAACAGGGCGAACCGGGCGACGGCGGCTCGGACAGCCCGTTCGACTTCTTCTTCGACCTGCCCGACCCCGAGGGCGGCGAGCCGCAGCAGCCGACCGCCGCGACCGGCCGCGTGGCGCTGCCGGTCATCCAGACGGATGCCGCGATCAACCCCGGCAACTCCGGCGGCGCGCTCGTCGATTCCGAGGGCAAGCTGATCGGCGTCAACGTCGCGATCCTCTCCACGGGCGGCGCGGCGCAGGGCGAGACGGCCGGCAACATCGGTGTGGGCTTCGCCGTTCCGTCGAACGTCGCCAAGCGCATCGCCGAGGACATCATCGAGGACGGCTCGGCGAGCCACGGCCTGCTCGGTGCCACGGTCACCTCGGCCGAGGCCGAGGGGTCGAGCGACACCGTGGGGGCGCTCATCTCGGAGGTGTCGGCCGACGGAGCCGCCGCGCAGGCGGGACTCGAGTCGGGTGACGTCGTCACCGAGTTCAACGGGGTGCCGATCACCGATCAGACTGACCTCACGGCACAGGTTCGCGCGCTCCCCGGCGGCGCGGAGGCCGAGCTCACCTTCACGCGCGACGGGTCGTCGCAGAGCGTCACGGTGACACTCGGCACCTTCGAGGGCTGATCACCGAGCGAGCAGACGGCGGGTTCGGGTCCGGGAGGATCCGGGCCCGCCGTCGCCGTCTGCCCGCCCCGTTCGCGCAGGTACCGGCTGCTAGGCTCGATCGACCTGAGCGCGAGTGAGGAACATGCCCGAGCAACACCCGGAAGCGACGCCAGCGCCGCTCCTCGGCGTCTCGTACGTCATGCCGGTGCTGAACGACGCGACGCACGTTCGAGCCGCGGTCGAGTCGATCCTGGCGCAAGACTACGCCGGCCCGGTCGAGGTGCTCATCGCCCTCGGTCCCTCGATCGACGGCACCAACGAGCTCGTGGCCGACCTCGCCGCCCGAGACGCGCGAGTGCGGGTGCTCGAGAACGAGGTCGGGTCGACGCCGGCCGGGCTGAACATCGGCATCCGCGCCGCGCAGTTCCCCGTCGTCGTGCGCGTCGACTCGCACTCGATGCTGCCGACCGACTACGCGCGCATCGCGGTCGAAGAACTCGAGCGCACCGGCGCCGACAACGTCGGCGGCATCATGGACGCGCAGGGCGAGACCCCGTTCGAGCGCGCCGTCGCACTCGCCTACACCACTAAGGTCGGGCTCGGCGGCTCGGCGTTCCACGTCGGCGGCACGGCCGGCCCGGCAGAGACGGTGTACCTCGGCGTATTCCGGCGCACCGCGCTGCTGCGGGTCGGACTCTTCGACGAGACCATCAAGCGCGGTCAAGACTGGGAACTGAACCGGCGGCTGCGCGACACGGGCGGCGTCGTCTGGTTCACGCCGCGGCTCGGGGTGACCTACCGACCTCGCTCCTCCCTCGACCGGCTCGCGCGACAGATGTTCTCGACCGGACTCTGGCGCGGCGAACTCGCACGCCGGTTCCCGTCGGCGAACGGCATCCGCTATTTCGTGCCGCCCGTCATGGTCATCGGCGTCGCCCTCGGCCTGATCGCCGGCATCGCCGGACTCGTGCAGGCCGCACTCGGTGCCCCGCCGTGGCTGCTGATCGGGTTCGCGGTGCCGATCGTGTACCTGCTCTTCGTGGGCGTGGCCACGCTCGCCTACGCCCGCGGGCGCGGCGTCAGCACTACGGCCTGGTTTCTCGTAGTGTTGCCCTGCATACACGTCGCGTGGGGTGTGGGTTTCGTGCTCGGCTACCTCTCGCTGACGAGCAACATCGCCAGGCACACGGGAAGGTGACGCGGATGTCACAGACTGGTCCGGTCACCACGAGACCCAAGTCGATCGCCGAGCTCCGCGAGGTGACGCAGCCCCCCGAGGTGCGGGGCCGTCGCAATGCCGAGCACTGGACGGCGTCGCTGTACCTGCGCAACCTCTCGCCCTACCTCACGTGGTTCCTGCTGAAGACGTCGATCTCGGCCAACGGCGTGACCGGGCTGATGATCCTCGTCGGCTGGTCGACGGCCGCGGCACTGCTCATCCCCGGCATCTGGGGTGCGCTCCTCGCGGTCGTGCTCGGTCAGCTCCAGATGCTCGTCGACTGCTGCGACGGAGAGGTCGCGCGCTGGCGGCGCACCTCGTCGCCGGCCGGCGTGTTCCTCGACAAGGTCGGTCACTACACGACCGAGGCGCTGATTCCGCTCGCGTTCGGCATTCGAGCCGCCGCGTACCCGCTCGAGTTCCCCGAAGACTTCCTCTGGACGACGATCGCCGCGCTTCTCGCGCTCGTGATCGTGCTCAACAAGGCGCTCAACGACATGGTGCACGTCGCGCGCGCGAACGCGGGCCTCACGAAGCTCGCCGATACGCACGGCGAGACGGCGCCGCGCGGCGGACTCATCGCCACGCTCCGCAAGGCGGCGCGATTCCTGCCGTTCCACCGTCTGTACCACTCGGTCGAGCTCACGCTCATCGCGTTCGCGGCGGCCGTGATCGGTCTCATCGCCGGGCAGCCGCTCGTCGACCGCATCGTCGTGGCGGTGCTGCTGCCGCTCGCACTGCTCTCGGTGGTCGGACACTTCGTCGCGATCATGGCGTCACGTCGTGTCCGCTCCTGACGAGATCGAATCCGTGCTGCCACGTGTCGGCGTGGTCGTGCTCACCATGGGCACCCGGCCCGACGATCTCGCTCGAGGCATCCGCAGCATCCTCGACCAACGAGGCGTCATCGTCGACGTGGCCTGCGTCGGCAACGGCTGGGATCCGGCGACCGCGACGCCGGCACTGCCCGGCGCTGTGAAGACCCTCCACCTGCCCGAGAACCTCGGTATCCCCGCCGGCCGCAACGCGGGCGTGCCGCTCGTGAGCGGTGAGGTCCTCTTCTTCCTCGACGACGACGCGTTCCTGCCGAGCGACACCTTCCTGGCCGACGGATGCCGCGTGCTCGGCGCCCGGCCGGAGGTCGGCCTGCTGCAGCCGCGGGTCGTCGACCCCACGGGACGCGTCTCGCCGCGCCGCTGGATCCCGCGCATCCGCAAGGGCGATGCCGCGCACTCCAGCAACGTGTTCTCGTGCTGGGAGGGGGCCGTGCTGATGCCGCGCGCGGTGTTCGACCAGACCGGGGGATGGGCCGACCCGTTCTTCTACGCGCACGAGGGCATCGAGCTCGCCTGGCGGGTCTGGGATACGGGCCACGTCGCCTGGTACGCCGGCGAACTCGAGGCGGCGCACCCGGTCATCGACCCGGCACGTCACGCGTACTATTACCGGCTGAACGCACGCAACCGGGTCTGGCTCGCCCGCCGCAACCTTCCTGCGGTGCTCGTGCCGCTGTACGTCGGTTCCTGGACCGCGATCCAGGTGCTGCGCTGGGCGCGCCGGCCCGCTGCGCTGCGCGCCTGGTTCGGCGGCTGGCGTGCCGGATGGCGCGAGTACCCCGGCCCGCGGCGTCCGATGCGTTGGCGCACCATCTGGCGCATGACCCGCGCCGGACGCCCGCCCGTCGTCTGACGCCCGCCTGCTCGACCCGCCGGTCGAGTAGTGGGCGAAGCGAGCGTATCGAGACCCGACGCCGCCCCACGCCGGTAACGATCGGCTCTCGGTGCCGTCGTGGCACCAGCCATGAGGCATCCGCTCAGCCCCACGTCGCTACCCTTGGACGGTGGGATTGAGGAGAGACGCGCGACGCGCCGTCAAGCTGGCCAAGGACATCATGTGGTCCCGGCGTGCGCAGCGCTCGCTCGGCGTCAAGCTCGCCGAGCAGGTGCCCATGCCGCCGCACCGCTTCCGGATCGGCGTGTACTTCGCCGACGGAAAGGTCAACCTCTACCAGCTCCGTCAGTGGTACGCCCCGCTCGCCGAGCTCGCCGAGCGCCATCCCGTGCTCGTGCTGAGCCGGGCCTCGGGCGCCGCGCTCGCGCTGCTCGACGAGTCACCGCTGCCGGTCGCCTACGTGCGCCGGGTGGCGGACCTCGAGCGCGTGATCCATGAACAAGACCTGCACGTGATCCTCTACGTGAACCAGAACGCCAAGAACTTCCAGATGATGCGGTACGGGCGTCGTTGGCACGTGTTCATCAATCACGGCGAGTCCGACAAGATGTACATGACCACCAACCAGTTCAAGGCGTACGACTACGCACTGATCGCCGGCGACGCAGCTCGTGCGCGGCTCGAGAAGGTGCTCTGGGACTACGACTTCGACAAGCGGGCGATCCCCATCGGCCGCCCGCAGGCCGATCACTACCTCGACGGAACGCCGCTGCCCTACCCGCCCGATGACCGCGAGGTGGTGCTGTACGCGCCGACCTGGGAGGGTGACCGCGGCGCGGCCGCTTACGGATCGATCGCCTCGCACGGCGTCTCGCTCGTGCGAGGTCTGCTCGACACGGGTCGGCACCGCGTCATCTACCGTCCGCACCCTCGGTCGGGTGTCGTCGACCCCGACTACGGTGCGGCGAACCGCGCGATCATCGCGGCGATCGCGGCTGCGAATGCCGCTGACCCCGCGGCTCGACACATCTACGACGACGGGCCGAAGCTCGGCTGGCAACTCGCCGCGGCCGACGTCGCGATCGTCGACATCTCCGCGATGGTCTACGACCGGCTCGCGGCCGGCAAGCCCCTGCTCATCACCCGTCCTGCGAATCCCGAGGCCCAGATCGACACCTCGGGCTACCTCCAGGCCTGTGAATGGCTCCACGCGACGGACGCCGCATCGATGGTCACCCGGGTCGATGGGGTCGCGCACGACGCCGACGCCCTCGAGCGGCTCGGCGTGTGGGTCGAACGCTACTTCGGCGACCCGACGCCCGGCGTGACCACGGCACGATTCCACGCGGCGATCGAACACCTCATGGCCGAGTGGGAACGATTCGCCGCGCTCCACGCGGGCGAAGAGGAGATCGACGAGTCCGACCTGCGGGGCGTCGAGAGCGACGAAGACGAGCTCGAGGCGTAGCACGTCGGCTTCGCTCGTGCCTCGTCATGCGACGCGAGTCGAAGCGGGCTCAGCGTTCCTCGTCGGGTTCGCGCGTGCCGTTCGAGGCGGAGTCGCCTTCGGCGCGGTCGGGCGCCGCGACATCCGCCGACTCGATCGATCGCCTGCGGTTCCTGGCGCGACCGACGGCGCGTCCGGCCTCACCGATGCCACGGCCGGTCGCGCGCGCAGCCGTGCCGAGCGCGTCGCCGACCCGCGACATCCGAGCGCCTGCCGCACGGATCATCGAATCGCCTTCGCGCGGTTCGAGCTCGAACGGCAGTACCGCGGGCGGCTGGCCGAACGCCAGGCGCGACTGCTTCAGCACGCGCTTGCCGAGCATGTGGTTGCCCGCGCCGCCGATCGCGGCGCCGATGCCGAACGGGATCGCCTTGCCGATGATGCCGGCACCGCCGCGTACCGCGAACTGCTTGATGAAGACGCTCCGCAGGCGTTCGACCACGGTTCCCATGACGGCCTTGGGCAGGCTGTTGGTGATGAGTTCGCCCCAGTAGGCGTTGCGGGCGACGCCCGTGCCCGAGGCCTGCCCGGCGAGTTGCCGCACGAGGTCGACGCCTTCGTTGCCGAGCATGAGCGTCATCACGAGCGCACGCCCACGATCGGGGTTCTCCACGGCGATGCCGTGCACCTCGGCGACCGACTGCGCGAAGAGGGCCGTCGCCTCGAGGAATCCGGCGGTCTCGACGCCCGACAGTGCGAGCGTCACTCCAGTGCCGATGCCCGGGATGACGGCTGTCGCGCCGACGGCGGCACCGCCGGTCGTGACGGCGGCGAGGTAGCGCCGCTCGAGGATGCGCACGATCTGCTCGGGCGTGGCACCGGGGGAGCGGCGACGGATGGCGCGGAGATGCGCCACCACGATCGGCCGCTGGATCGAGAGCACCCGGTCGATGCCGCGCTCCATGCCGTGGGCACGCGGGGTGTGGGAGGGCTCGCCGCTCGTCGCGTTCGTCGACGGGTCGACGGACGGGTCGACGAGTGGCTCGTGGGCTGCATCCGAGTCCATCGAGGTGATTCTGTGCACGCGATCGGGCATGCTCGCGATGATACGTGAGCCGGCTGGGTGGGCCGTAGGGGTTGCGTCGACCGAGCGTCGCCGCGTACTGCGCTCGGAGCGCTACGCGGTGCCGTGCTCCGCGTTGTAGCGGTCGAGCACGTCGTCGATCGGGCCGTCGAGCACGAGCGAGCCCTTGTCGAGGTAGAGGCCGCGCGTGCAGAAGCGGCGCAGGTCGCGTTCGTTGTGCGAGACGAAGAAGAGCGTGCGCCCGCCCGCGAGCAATTCGTCGATGCGGCGGTAACATTTCTCGCGGAAGGCCTTGTCGCCGACCGCCAGCACCTCGTCGACGAGCATGATCGGTTCTTCGAGCTGCGAGATCACGGCGAAGGCGATGCGCACCTTCATGCCGCTCGAGAGGTGCTTGTAGGGCGTGTCGAGGAAGTCGCCGATGTCGGCGAACTCGATGATCTCGTCGAACTTCGCATCGATCTGCGCGCTCGTCATGCCGTGCAGGCCCGCGGTCAGGTACACGTTGTCGCGCACGGTGAGGTCGTCGACGAAGCCGCCGGTGATCTCGATCAGCGGCGCGACGCCGCCGGTCACCTCGACCGTGCCCTCATCGGCGATCATGACCCCGGCCACGAGCTTCAGCAGCGTCGACTTTCCTTGCCCGTTGCGCCCGACCACGCCGATCGCCTCACCGGGTCGTACCTCGATCGAGACGTCGCGCAGGGCCCAGAACTCCCCGGGCCGGGTGCGGCGACGCCGGCCGGCGAGCAGGTCCTTGAAGGATCGACGGCCCCTCCGGTTGCGGCGGAAGCGGATGCCGAGCCCGGTGGTGCGGATCGCGAACGGCGGCGTCTCGACGGCGGTCGTGGCATCCATCTCAGATCTCCTTCAGCACCTGGCGCACCGACGACCGGAACACGAGGAGCCCGACGATCAGCAGTGCGACCGACATGACTGCGGCGATCGCCACGTTGAACCAGTCGAGCTCGCCGGGGAAGAACGCCGAACGGTAGAGCCCGAAGATGCCCGAGAGCGGGTTGAACGCCGCCCAGATGTGCAGTTCTTCGGGAAGGTTCGAGACTCCGTAGATGATCGGCGACGCGTAGAAGAGGAACCGCAGGATCAGCTTGACGGCACGCTCGAGATCGCGGAAGAACACCACGAGCGGCGCGACGATGAGCGCGACCCCCGCGGTGAGGATCGCCTGCAGCAGGACCGCGAGCGGGAAGAACACGATCTGCCAGCCGATGGTCGCACCGAACACGACTGCGAAGATCGCGAGCACCGGCAGGGCCAGCACGAACTCGATGCCCTTCGACAGCACGATGCGGTTCACCCAGATCGTGCGCGGGATCATCGTCGACCGAACGAGCTTCGCGTCTTTCAGGAATGCACGCGTCGAGTCGGAGACCGCGCCGTTGAACCACATCCACGGCAGCAGCGCCGACAGCAGGAAGACGATGTACGGGTCGGTGCCGGCAACCCGTTGGAACACTTGCGTGAAGACGAACCAGTAGATGCCCGCCATGACGAGCGGATCGAGCACCGACCAGACGTAGCCGAGCGCCGACGTCGAGTACCGCACCTTCAGGTCGCGTGTCGTGAGCAGCCAGAGCGAATGGCGGTACCGCGCCCACGGCGTCCGCTGCAGCGGATGCGCGTCGCCGTACGCCTTCGAGACCGTGCTCATCACGCTCTCATCGTAGATGCCATGCCGGGGTAGATTTGAACGGAGACGGGTGGCAAGTGCCGAGCCCAGTCGGAAGGAGCCTCGTGCACCGCACCAGCACCCGCGTCATTCTGAGCTGCGCCGCGATCGGCGTCGCGGGCGGGCTCTTCGCAGCCGGCGCGGGGTATTTCGCCGGGCTCGTCGCCGGCATCGCACCGATGCTCTACGGCCTCACCATCGGGTCGCATTTCCTGCCGAGCGCCGTTGCACTCGCGCTCTTGAAGCGGCCCGGCGTCGGCATCCTCACCGGGTTCATCGCGGGCCTCGTCGGCGCGGCGTTCGCGCCCCACTGGATCCTCCGATTCCTCGGCACCGGCTTGCTCGTCGGCGCACTGCTCGAACTCCCGTTCTTCGTGACGCGCTACAAGAGCTGGTCGCCGTGGCTCTCGTACGTCGCGGCGGGTGCGGCCGGCCTGGTGCTCGCCGTGAGCACCTTCATCGCCCTCGGACCCGAGCACTACGCGCCGTGGTTCTGGGCGATCTACCTCGCGCTCTTCGCGCTCAGCCCGATCGTCTTCACCTGGCTCGGCCGGGTCATCGCCGCGTCGCTGGCGCGGGCAGGCGTCGCGCGCACCCTCAGCACCGGCAGCTGACGAGGTGCAGGGGCGCTGAGCGACCCTGCACGCACGCGCGAACGCAGAAGAGCGGATGCCGCGAGGCATCCGCTCTTCTATTCAGCGCTGTGCTGTGGTGCAGGTCACACGAAGTGGTTCGCCCGCTCGAGGTCTTCGGCGAAGTCGATCTCGACCGCGTAGAGGTCGGAGATGTCCATCGGCTCGACGAGGAGGCCGTTCTTCTCGATCGCGAGCTCGAGGCCGCGTTCGAAGTAGTCCTGGTCGCCCACGCGCTGCAGGTGCGCGAGGAACGTCGCCTTGTCGCGGCTCGAGATGTAGTTGATGCCGACGGCTTCGCCGAGCCCGCCCTTGACGGTCTTCGAGAGTTCCTTGATGTAGCCCTCGGCGCTCGTGGTGTACTTCACCTCTTCGTCGGAGACCTTCGAGGTGTTGACCGTGACCATCGACTGGTCGCGGGCGATGAACGGCAGCGCGCGGTCGAGGATGCTCGGGTCGAAGACCACGTCACCGTTCATCCAGAGCACGCCGCCGGGCTGCGAAGCCGAGAGCGCACGCATGAGGCTCTTCGACGTGTTGGTCTGGTCGTACTCCTCGTTGTAGACGAAGGAGGCCTGCGGGAACGCCTCGATGATGTGCTCGAGCTTGTACCCGACGACGATCGTGACGTTGGCGTTGGCACCGAACGCGTGCTCGATGTTGTCGAACTGCTGGCGCATGATGGTGCGGCCGTCGCTGAGTTCGGTCAGGGGCTTGGGGAGGGATCGCCCGAGCCGGCTCCCCATGCCGGCCGCGAGAATCACGATCTGGGTGTTCACTGCATCTCCTTCGGTGGTCGGATGCCGCAGGCGCTCGCCCTCGTCGCCGAGGGTTCGCCCGAAATTCATCCGGAAGTTCACATTTGGACACGCCGTTATGCCGAACCTCAGGATATCGGGCGGTAGCTGTGACCTGCCATCGGGGGTACGAGGTCGTAGCCCGATCGTGATGTGACGCTCAGGTGATCCTCAGCTTGCTACGACAGATCGACGTACCGCAAGGGCTCGTATTGCATCCAGTGGTTGATAGGTTGTCTGGGTGACTTCTGTTTCGCGCTCCGAACACGACGACGAAACTGCCGAAGGCACCGGCGTGGGGGCGTCCGAGACGCGGGAATCCCAGTCGGAGCCGTCGGCGGCGACGCCGGTTCGAGCCGCGCGCAGCACTCGCACGACCCCATCGAAGGCGGCGGCTGCGAAGACCGCCGCCGCGAAGACGGCGGCGGCGAAGACCACTGCTGCGAAGAGCGCGACGACCAAGACGGCTGCGGCGAAGAGCGCCGCGATGAAGACCGCCGTCGTGAAGCCCGCGGCGGCCACGAGTGCGTCGGCGAAGCCCGCCGGCGGCGACGGCAGCCCGGCCGACGGCGACGCGGCGACGCCTGCCGCTTCGAAGCGCACGGCTGCGTCACGCACGGCATCCGCGAAGGCTGCCGCTGCCCGTGGCGAGGCGGCGAAGTCGGCCCGGGCACCGCGTGCCTCGGCGACGAAGAGCGAGGGCGCCACGACCGGTCGCGCCGCGAGTGCGGCCTCGGTGCGGCAGGCGCAGCGAGTCGCTGCGGCACTGACGACCGAGACCACTGCTGCCGAGCGGCCGGCGCGCAAGACGCCCGAGCCCGCAGCGACGGCCGAGTCGGAGCCGTCGCAGACGCGATCCGAGATCGATGAGCAGACGGTCGAGCGACTGCCGAACCCGGCCCCCGTGACGGAGACCGAGGCCCCGCCCGTGCCGGCGCCTGCCGCGGCTGCGCCTGCAGAGGAAGCGCCGGCCGAGGTTGCACCGGTGCGGCCCGCCGATGCAGATCTGCCCGCGTCGACGGCAGCGGCCGGCTCCAGCACTGCGGCGTCCATCGCCGCAACGACCGGCATTGTGGCAACCGGGTCGGCGGCGCAGGCGGTCGCCGTCATCGCGGCGCCCAAGAAGTCCTCAGCGCGAAAGAAGCGCATGCTGCGTCCGGCGCGAATCGGCCCCGGTGCCGCCGCGCCGAAGGTGCTCGCGATCGACGGTCTCGTGAAGCGGTTCGGTGAGAACACCGCCGTCGACGGCATCACGCTCGAGGTGCGCGCGGGTTCGTTCTTCGGGCTCGTCGGTCCGAACGGCGCAGGCAAGACCACGACGCTGTCGATGGTGACGGGCCTACTGAAGCCCGATGCCGGCACGGTGCGCATCCACGACATCGATGTGTGGGCGAACCCGCGGGCGGCCAAGCGGGCCACCGGCGTGCTGCCCGACCGGCTCCGGCTGTTCGACCGGCTGACCGGCGCCCAACTCCTCTACTACTCGGGCGTGCTCCGCGGGCTCGACGGCCGCACTGTTCGCGAGCGCAGCGCCGACCTCATCACCGCGTTCGGGCTCGACGACGCCGTCGATCGTCTCGTCGCCGACTACTCGGCCGGCATGACGAAGAAGATCGCCCTCGCCTGCGCGATGATCCACTCGCCGCGGCTGCTCGTGCTCGACGAGCCGTTCGAATCGGTCGATCCGGTCTCGGCGGCGAACCTCACCGAGATCCTCGAGCGATACGTGGCCGGCGGTGGCACCGTCGTGCTCTCGAGTCACGGCATGGACCTCATCGAGCGCGTGTGCGACTCGGCCGCCATCATCGTCGCCGGGCGAGTTCTCGCCGCAGGCACCCTCGACGAGGTGCGGGCCGGTCAGACCCTCGAAGACCGATTCGTCGAGCTTGCCGGCGGACGCAAGGCTGCGGAAGGCATGGAATGGTTGCACAGTTTCTCCGACTGAGCGCAGCCCATTCCTGACGTCAACCGACATCGCCCGAAGTACACCTCACTTCGCCCGCTCTCGCCCGTAATTCCGGGGAAGTTGGACCTTCTAGGTCGGGCTGTTCCGGGCGTGACTGGGGCACGCCGGAACCCCGCGGTGGGGCGCGGGCGCGGGGATTTCGCGGGGTTTTCTGCCGCTAGAACGTCGGCAGTGAGAGCAAGTTGTTCGTCCAGGTGTTGTCCGCGTAGGTTCTGAGATAGGCCTGCGTGTTGCTCGGGCGAACAACGCCGACGCGCGCGCGCTGGGTTCCGCTGCCCACGTACGCTTCGCCGTTCTTGTCGACCCAGTCGACCAGAGTGGGCTTGTCGTTGTCTCCAGTGTTCCCATCGGCCGGATCGCGCCACTTGTAGCGAACGATCGACTCGTGGTTCTTCTCGTAACCGCTGAATCGGACGTGGGTGATCTCGATTGCCATGCTCTTCTCCTCGGGTTTGACCGACATGAGCATCGGCGATCTGATTCTCTCGGGAGCCAGTGACATGCATTCCGAGAATTGCGCGGTGGCTGAGCTACGCTCGGCGGCGTGGGCTATTCGATCGCGGAGCTGAGCGGCTACGGCTTCGTCGGATTCGTTCCGTTTCGGACGTGGACGAAACGGCTCGTTCTCGACGCGGACGGTCGCGATTCAGAAGGCGTCTACGTCATCGCGCGCGAGTCAGCAGAGCTTCCCACGTTTGTTGAAGAGCGTCATCACAGACCTCGACCTATCGTCCGCACCCCGGAAGACGCGGCCGCACGCTGGGTGTACGGAGAGCAGGTGCTGTACTTCGGGAAGGCGCCACTTCGGAAACGACCCAAGGGCTTGGCGAACCGTCTGGCTGAATATCACGCCCACGGCTTCGGGTCCGGTGCGCAGCACTATGGCGGGAAACTCATTTGGCAGCTCGCAAACACGGACGAACTCATAGTCGGTTGGAAGGGCTTGGGGGCAGGGGAGAGCGCTGCGATTGAGAGTGGACTGATCAAAGGCTTTGCACTGTTGCACGGGGTGCAGCCGTATGCGAACACCGGGGCGCCACTCAGGTCGGCCGCGCCAATCAGCCTGTAAGGCCTAGTGCTGGGCTCTGTGTGGCGAGATGTGCGGGGTGGCAGCCCGGCGAGGTTCCGGCGTCGCCGTCGCCTTACATAGGCGTGTAGTCGGTCAGCCGTTCGGGTGGCGGCGGCGGGTCATGTCGCGGACGACCGCGGCGCGCGATTGATCGCGGACGCGGGATGAGCGAATGACCTGTAGCTGCTCTTTGCCGGTGAGCGGTCTTCGGTTACCCATCGGGTCGCGGCCGAACGCGGTGGACGAGTACTCGCCAGGTTGGTTCGGGTCGAACGGTCGAAAGTCTTCGGGGCGCTTTGGCATGGTGGTTCCTCCTGCGCTCAAGTCAACCGTGATCACCATTCAGGACGCGCGCCACAGATGTCCATAATGCCCAAGGTCAGAGGTCCATTCGTGCATCCAGCGGCGGTAATTGTTTACCGCGTAAAGTTTCTCTATGGGACGAACTGAAACCGCCGTAGAACTCCGGACCACGATCCCGGAAGAACTCGACCGTGCCCTCGCGCAGGTCGTCACTCTGTCCGGTATCTCGAAGGCCACGCTCGTCAGGCAGGCGCTCGCCACTCATCTCGGCGCAATGGGCGTCATTCGCCCTGAAGTCGCGGAGGCGCTGCGCCCGACACCAACAGGAGGCCGAGGCCTCGCAACCAACCGCAAGAAGGAGAACCGATGACTACCACCCCGCTCCCAAAGTTCCCGGCTCACGCCGGGCCCATCATGGCTCAGCGCCTCGACCGACAGCGCGGCCAATACCGAGCCAAGGCTGACGCGCTCCGCGACACCCTCGCGAAGCTCGATGAGGTCTGGGCTGAGGCATTCGCAGAGCATGATAAACGCCAGACTGCCCGCGACCGCGTGGCCGAACTTGCCCAAAAGCGAAACCGATAGGAGCCGAGACCGTGGAAATGCACCCCGACGACGCGCGAGTCTACGTCCGCACCCAGACCTATCCCAACACCGAGACTGAGCGCGAGGCGATCGCCGCCGTGGACTCGGCCGTATTCGACAAGGTGCGCACCTATGAAGGATTGGTCGTAGCCGCCGCACAGCACTTCCTCGACTCAAGCGCCGTGCACGCTGACGCCGCATCGGAGATTGCTGACGCCCTCGCAGAAGACATCCGATATCCCCTGATGGACGGCGCACGCCCGAGTCCAGAGATCGCCGCGCGCTACCAGGAGCTCCGCCGAGACGCGGAGCGCGCGATCGCTGCTCTCGAAGCTGCGGAAGCCGAGGCCGAGTGGCACGGCGACAAGGTTCGAGATCCGTATGGTGCGTATTCGGCGCTCATGACGAACTGGAAGATGATTCGGCCCAGCCTGCCGATCTGACACTCGCACATGGACAACGGGCGGGAGCCCTACTCGCTACCCGCCCGTCTGGAAGGAGAACTAACGTGCCCATCATCAACGACCTCAACGCTAGCCTGAACCGCTATCCGGACGACTCGCTGCCCACCTACTGGGAGCGCAGCCTGAACTATCCATATGAGCCGGCTGAGCTGCTGCCCCGTCACGAGACACCGACGCGGTTGCTGACCAATATCGAGCGCGCGACCGTCCGCATTGATGCGCCCTTGCCTTTCGACTGCCCGCAGGGTTCGGGAATCCTCTATGAGGCGACAGTGCGGCTCGCGCTCTATCGCAGCCGGGGCGTCTTGCCGCATTCGAGCGGACACTACATCGCGCGGCAGCTTGAGTCGGTCTTCGGCAGCCGTCACCCGCTCGCTCAGGTGCGCGCGCTTCTCGGCTGGGAGTTGCTCCGATCACTCGACGCGGCCGACCTTGGCACCAAGGTTTGGATTTCTGGCGAGCCGACCGAACTGCTCGGAAAGTACCGGCGGATGCGACTCTCTGAGCGAACTGCACAGTTGGCAAACGAGCCCACCGAGCGCCGCGAGAGTGAAATCCGGTAGCCTTAATTCGCCCGTTCAACTCCGGTTAGCGCCAAGGGCTGAGTTGATGCAGGGCGAACTTGTGCGTAGCTTTGCATCACACAACTGAACAGCAGTGCTTGGGCCGTGGCGTGCTACGGAGGGCTAGGGGAAGGACCCCGAAACGTGAAGACCACCCGAAGAGGGCGGTACGTTTCGAGGTCTTTTTGTTGCCTCCGGCGTTCCGTCCTCCTCACCGAGAGGAGAACCGAATGTCCATCAAGCACCCCAGCACTCCGGAGTACTGGGACTACAACACTGCGCCGGATTCGCCGATTCTGCGAGGGCTCGGAGTTACAGACCGTCAACTGCGCCGTGCTCGTGACCAAGGCAAGCTCTCGGGCATCAGGCTTGGCGGCAAGGTCCAGTTCAGTGAGGAGCATCTTCGCGAATTCGTTGAGCGCTCCACGTTCCGCGCAGTTCGGTAGTCGGATCCCGTGCCCCGCACCATCAACGGCGTGCCTGCTCCGCGCCCGCTCGCCCGTGCTCGCCCGCAGCGCCGAAAACGATACCGCCCCGACGCCGTTCGCACTGCGTTCGAGGAGTGGGCGGACGGCGCTGAGTCGCCCGACGGTGAGCAGCGCATGTTCTGCCCGCTCTGCGAGGACCCGACCGAGAGTGTCAGCCCGTCCGCCTCCATGAACGCTGAGCGCGGCGAGTGGAACTGTCTCAAGACCGATGATCACGGCGGCTCCATCTATGACCTCGTGCAGACGCTCAAGGCGCGGCCCGAGAGCTTCGCGATGCGGGCGACTGCGACCGTCGTCGCGCCGACCTCGTCCACGAAGGTCAAGCCGAAGTTGCCGCCGCCTCTCGAAAACCAAGAGAAGGTCGCCGACTGGCACGACCAGATGGTCGCCCGGTTCCCTAAACGAGTCGAGTATCTGACAACCCAGCGCGGCCTCAGCCACGAAACCATCGGCAAGTTCAAGCTCGGCCACGACGGCCAGCGGTTCACAATCCCAATTCGCTACCGCGGCGAGTGGGTCAACGTCCGGCGCTACCTGCCGAACTCGGGCGCGGCAGAGAAGATGCTCAACCTACCCGGCCACGGCACAGCGGTTCTCGCCTTCACCGAGGTTCTGGCGCAACTGCTTCCAGTGCTGCTGGTTGAGGGAGAGTTCGATGCGCTTCTCGCGAACCAGATTGGCGAGGGTCAGTTCGTCGCGGTGACTGCGACGGGCGGCGCGGGCACGGTCCCCAGCGATCTGTCGATGCTCGCCGGTCGTGAGGTGTTCGTTCTCTACGACAACGATGACGCCGGCCACAAGGGTGCCGAGAAGATCGCCGGAGCCCTGCGAAAGACAGGAGCGAGCGTCCACGTACTCGACTGGACAACGCTCGGCCTGCCCACGGGTGACAACACCCGGAAAGACCTCACCGACTGGTTTATGAAGGCGCGGGGCACTGCTGAGCAGATCGTCGCCGAGATGGACCGTGCCCGATCCGGAGAGGCCGTTGATGACGTGCTGTACGAGATTGAGCGGCTGTTCCTCGCTGCGGATGACGCTCGAGAATCCCTTATCGCGGACGTGCTGTCTGACGATGACATTCTCTCGCTCGATCCGCCCCGGTTCGTCATCGACGGGTGGGTTCCGAAGGGCTTCTTTTCGGACTTCTTCGGCGAGCCCGGAGCCAAGAAGACGTTCGTCATCCTCGACATGCTCCGCAGCATTCGCGCAGGGGTCCCGTGGCACGGTCACTCCGTCGAGCGGGGAGCAACCCTGCTGTTTGAGGGCGAAGGGCTTGAACAGTTGCAGGCGCGCATCCTTGCGTGGAACGAGCACAATGAGTACCCGCCGCTGGCGCCCGGTGGTTCACTCTCGGTGCCGGTGGACATGACAACGCCCGAAGGCGTGGCGCGTGTGGCTCGTACGGTGCGCGACTTCGAGGCGGACTGCGGCGAGACGGTTGTCGCCGTCGCGTTCGATCCGCTCGTGGAGTACATGACCGGAGACGAGTCGACCGAGGGCATGGCTCTTGTTACGCGCGGCCTTCGGGCTCTCGCGCAGTACCTCGATATTGCCGTGATCGTGGGTGCGCACACCAACGCCGAAGGTCTGCGAGCGCGTGGCGGTGACCAGCTACGCATGCGAGCCGGGGCGCACGTCCGAGTGGAGACTCTCAAAGGGGACTTCGTCGGCATCGTGCAGGAGAAGCAGAAGAACGCCCAGCGGCGCGCTCTCGTGCTGCTCCCACAGGAGGTCGGCCCATCGCTGGCGCTCTCAACGCACAAGCGGATGAGTGCCGTCGAGTATTACGCCGACAAGACCAGCACAGAGTTCCGCGACCGCGCCGAGACAAAGATCAAGCTCTCGGAGTCAGGCGCGTCCGTCAAGCACAGCAAAGCCGACGCGCTTCTCATCAAACACGTCCGCGCCAACCCCGGCGTCGTCCAGGGCGCACTCGTGAAGGCGTCGCTCGGTCAGGGCGTCGGCAAGGACACCCTCGAAACGCGTGTGGGTGCGCTCGTTGATGCGGGTACGTTCCGCGTCGAACGGTCCGGCACCGCAGCGAACGCACCGAAGAGGCACTATCTCGCGGACCCTGCAGACCCCGCAGACCCATCAAACGCCGCGATCCCGAGCCCGGAGGGAGTCGGCGATGACTCAGCGACCCGTGACCCGTGACCCGTGAACCCGGCACAGCGGGTCGTCGTGACCCGTGATACCGACCCGCGAACCCCTTTAGGGGTCGCAGAGGGTTGGTACACGGGACGACGGAAGCGGCGCGGGTCGCTCAGTAGCAATCAACAACACATAGACCCCCAGCCGAGCAACAACCCTTGGTGCGACCGTCGTCGTCGCGTTGCTCGGCTGGGTTCACCTTCCAGAAGTAGATGCGCGAGAAGTGGAGAGAAATGACATGAGCAAGCGGGAGCCCCTTGAACGGCGAGAGCACTTGGATAGCTCGCTGATAGCTCGGAAGCGGCAATGTCCGGCAACGAGCAAGCGAACCGGAGAACGGTGTAAGCGCTACCTCGCACCCGGGCAGAGGACGTGCCGCTGGCACGGAAGTGCGAACAAACGGAGCAAGACCTCGGCTGCTGTGCGGATTGCAGAAGCGAGCGGGTACGCCGCCGACATGCTGGTCGAGTTCATGGCCGATCCCGACGTGGACGTAAAGACCCGAACCACCATCGCGCAGGACCTTCTGTCACGCGCAGGCTTCAGCGGCAAGATTCCAATTCAGCTCGAAGTACCCGCGTGGGAAGCCGCGCTCGAGGCCAAGGGCATGATCGAGTTCGTCACCATCACACGCGGCGAGCTCGAAGCTCCCGACATCGTGGACGCCGAGGTAGTGGAGGATGACGCCTCCCGCGACGACGCAGCCATTGAACGGGATGCGGCGCGCGCTCGCCGCAAGCGGCAGGGCAAGGCTCCGACGCTCCCGTCCGAGGGCAGCGAGGCACCGGCCTGGTACGAGCCGAACCCGAGTCGGCTGAAGCCCCTACGCCCGGAGCGAGCGCGGCAACGATGACGGCTGCGATCTGCTGGCGATCTGCGGCGACTGCGGCCCGAAGGCAGGCGCGGGGCTGGGTTGGCGAGCGATACGGCCTTACATCGCCAGTGGCTCTGATTCGCCCGGCGGAGTAGTGATGCAGCCGTTGTCAGGGTTCGCTTCGCTCTCAGGCGGAAACGTCCGTCCCCGCCGTTCGCCTCATTCGAGAGGGAGAGAGATGACAAAGCACATGATCGGTTACGTCCGTGTGAGCACTGAGGAGCAGGAGCGCTCCGGGCTCGGTATCGAGGCGCAAACTGACGCGATCCTCAGCGAGTGCGAACGCCGTGGCTGGAACGTCGAGATGATGAACGATCTCGGCGCGAGCGGGAAGCACGTCAACCCGCACCTTCGGCGAGCGCTCGACCTCCTCGCGTCAGGGCAGGCAGACGGACTCGTTGTAGCCAAGCTCGATCGGCTCGCACGGTCGGTACGGCACGCTTCCGCGATTATCGACGATGCGATTCACGGCGGGTGGTCGCTCACCGTTCTCGACAATGCTCTCGACCTGACCACGCCGGGAGGACGGGCGATGGCGAACATGCTCGCGACGTTCGCCGAACTGGAGAGAGATCTGATTAGTTCGAGAACGAAGGAAGCCCTCGCCGCGCGAAAGGCGCGCGGACTCGACAACGGGCGCAAGACCGCGATCCCGGCTGGCATTCTGCGGAGGATCGTGCTCTCTCGCGACGCCGGGGCAAGCTTCGGCCGCATCGCCCGCGAACTCACGACAGAGTGCATCCTGTCGCCGACCGGCCTTCCCGACTGGCACGAGTCCACTGTCCGCCGCGCTTACTCCAGCGCGAAGGCGAAGGATGTGGCGGCATGACCGCCCTGACGCCCGGCGACATCATCCGGATCATGGAGCGCGCCGGATACACGAACCGGCAGATCGCCGTCATTCTCGTGCAATGCGGCTTCCGAGCAGTGAACCGCTGATGGCGCACGTTCGCGAGGTCAAGCGCAAGGGCGGCAAGGCGTATGAGGTGCGTTGGCGAGAGGGCGGTAAGGACCGCCAGCGGACGTTCACGGCCAAACGCGATGCCGAGCGACATGCCCACAAGGTCGAGACCGCGAAGGAGATCGGAGCGACGACAGAGGCGCTGACGCGCGGTAAGACCTTCCGCGAGGTCGCAGAGGCAATGCTGACGGCGCAGGCTCCCCGGCTCAAGCGCGGCACGCTCCTCCAATACGAGGCGCTGTACAACGGCCGCATCTACGACACGTTCGGCGGGCAGCGTATTGCCCGAGTGGACTCCGCCAGCGTGCAGGCGTGGGTGGCCGCGCTCGCCGGAGAAGGGCTCGCCCCGAACACCATCCGGAACCACTACATCGCAGTAAACAAGGTGTTCACGTTCGCCGTGAAGCATCGCATCATCGCGCACAACCCGTGCCCCGCAGTCGTGCTCCCGAGAATGGTCCACCGCGACACGTTCAAGCCGGTCTTCCTGACCATCGCAGAGGTGGAAGCCGTCGCGGCCGAAATTGATCGCCACGCGCCCGGTTCGCAGTACGGCCTGCTTATCCGCTTCGCTGCCAACACTGGGCTTCGCGCAGCCGAGATCGCCGGTCTTCGGATTCGAGACGTCAACCTGTCAGCCGGCCACGTGGAGGTGCGCCGGACGCTCAAGAGGATCGCGGGGGAGTGGACAGTCGTTCCACCGAAGTCTGCCCGGTCTTCGCGAGACGTGCCGCTACTGTCGCGCAGCCTGTCGGCCGACCTGAGACTGTACCTGTTGCAGCACCCGAAGAGCGGCGACCCCGACGCGCTGTTCTGGGCAGGGCTCCGGTTTGGCCCGCACCCCGTCGACAGCAGCCCGCTCGACTTCTCCCGCCCGGTGTCTACGACGGCTGTGCGGATGGGCCACCTTGTTCCCGCAGCCGCTCGCCTCGGGGTCACGCCGCACATGCGCTTTCACGACCTCCGCCACACCTTCGCGAGTCTCATGCTCGCCGCAGGGTTCCAGCCGTGGAAGGTGTCCCGCTGGATGGGGCACGCTAACGTCTCGACGACGGACGCCATCTACGCGCACCTGTACCCGAGCGACTACGCCACGCAGATTGAGCGCTTCGAGGCGTTCACGCGGTCTGGGTCTCATCACTTGATGTAGCTGCCAAGCGTATGAGTGCCTCGTGAATTGGTCGTAGCTCGTTCCGGGGCATCTTGTGTAGCTCCAGGAGGTCTGCGAGCAACATTCCCAAGTTGGTTCGAGTGAGCCTCGACATCCGGAGGTCGTAGCGTCCGAGCCCAATATTGGGCGTTGGCTCTCCATGGGGGTGGTAGATCAACTGGCGCGCTTCGTTTGTCATGGTGAAGACCGCCTCATTGATCGCCCAGTCGTTCCAACCAGATGCCTGCCGCTTCATCTCGTCGTCCGGCAACGGGAAGTCCTCCGGGCGACTGAAAATCGCAAGCAACTGCAACTCGAGCCAACTGAGTGCTTCTGCACTCTCGAGCGCCTCGTTCAGGACATAGACGCTCAGCCCTTCGAGGAACGGTGCTCTCGCCAGTAGGCTCGCAAGATAGGGCAGCTTTTTCTCTTCGTGCTCATCTCGTGCGGCCAGCAGGGTGCCCTCGATGATTTCGTCGGCGTCTGAACGCTCGCCGTCGAAGAAGCCGTCGTCCCGCAGCTTCATACCGAGCGTCTGGTTCGCCATGACGCCGCCCGCGGCCATTACGAGAACAGTGCCAACACGCTGCTTCTCGCGAGGGCTGAGAACACGACGAGCGATATCGTTCCCGACCTCTACCATTGCTTGACCGGCCATCGCCCCTGCGATCGGGTCCGCGAGGAGCAGAGAAACTCCAGCTCCGGCGCCAGCACCCAGGATCGCAACGGACGATCGTGCGAGTTGCTCCCAGCCGCTCTCCTCATCACTCATGGGCCGAAGCGTAGCGGACACGTCAGCCTGCAGGGCCATGAGTCGCCGGAACGTGCGTCGGTGGCGTGCGTTAGCCTGCCCCCAGAACGGGGGAGCGCTCCTTGATGGTATGGATGGTCGTGTGTGGATCCCGCTACGCTGACGCGGATGACTGTTTCCGATGCGGCAGGGCGCGCCCATGAGTCTCCGTGGCCGGAGTGGTTTCCTCCGGCGTGCCCGCCCGAGGGATCTTCCCCTGCTGCGGGCGAGTTCTTCCGCCTCACAGACGGCGACGTCGTGGTCGAGGAAGATTTCATATCGCATCTGGAGCGTCACCTCGCCGGCAAACAGCGCAGGTTCTGGAAGGACGACGTTCAAGCCGCCTCATGTAGCCTCTTCCAGAACAGGGCGGACGCGGACGACACCCGCGGCGCGATCGGTTCGCTCCGACACAAACGCGTTGCGCGAGGAGATATCACGGGGTCGGGTGCGATGCAGCACACCCCAAGCGAACGCTCGAAATCGCACCACAGCTGGTGGCGGCCCATCGGTGACCGGGCGTGGGAATCGTTCGCGGTGACGCCATGAATTGGCTTCCTGCAGACACGCCGATGGGCGTGCTGGACATTCAAGAGGTGCTCGTAGAGTACGACGGTCCGCGGGTCTTTCTGGCGCAGTCGACTACGGATCAGCTCTATCTCGTCGGGTGGGCTGAGGAAGGACCTCACAGCGATACTTGGCTCTTTGTACCCATCTCGCAGGCGCGCTACCGAATGGTTCGATCTGGAGGCGTTGACCTTCGCGCAGCGTTCCAGCAGCCAGAGGGTTTTGTCTATGTCGTGCATATGCCGATCGACGAGTCAGAGGGCAATCGCCTAGAGGTCCAACCAGGCATTCGCCTTGCAGAAGCATGGCTCCCGGCTGACGGATATCGTCTCGATCTTGAAACTCCCACCCTGCCGGCCGCCGCCGACGGGCGCGAGATCGAACGTCTAGCCCGACAGGAGGGAAGGACACGATTCCGGCTCAGGGTCCACTTGCCGGATCGGACACGAAGCGAAGCCCCGACGCGTCGGATCGGCGAACTGCTCGTGTCGACCCAAAATGTCTTCGACAACATCGGGCATGCTCAATTGCAGGCGGCACCGTCGCAAGCAGGGCGCATCCCCAACGACGTAAAGGCACAGATGTCGACGGACATCGTTGGCCTAACAGCGGCGAGTTTCGTTGTTGAGCTCGGATCGGCTGATGGAACCGACTTGTTCGGCGACTCGCCCTTCACACACGCCGCGAGCACGTTGGTCGAACTCTTGGCTGTGGACCTCCCGCCGGAGGCACTGATGAGTGAGCTAGTCGAACTAAGGCCGCGAGGAGCAAAGAGCTTTAGATCGTTCGTCAACGAACTTGCGAATACAGGCGCGGACGTGACCGTGGCAGTTGCCGGTGCTAACGCGGGATACAAAGAGTCGAAGCTAAGCGCGGAACAAGTGGACAATCTGCGCGCTCTTCTCAACCAAATTGTTCCTGACGACGCCTTTGAAATTCGAGGGCGCATGAGGCTTTTCCGGTTCGACATGGATAGAAAGCTGTTTGGGCTTCGCGACCTCTACGACGGATCCTCTTACGAGGGCGGGATCACCGACCGCGCACTTCCGCAGGTAGATCACGCGGTCTCAAACGCGGTTTACGACGTAGTGATCTCTGCGACGGTGCACTACGACCAGGCGGTCGGTGATCGTAAGCCGAAGTACGTTCTCGAACAGTTGGTGGCGAGCGAGACTGAAGTGCCACTAGAGGCCACAGTCGAGGTGGTCGAAGGATCGTTCGGACTGCCGATCATCTTCCGCGAGCCATAACCGCTGTACGAGCACCAAGTAGGCTCGAAGCACGGCAACGAGGGAGCGCGGGGTTTTCGCGGGGATGACACAGGCGACACTGACCGAACAGCCCAGTAAAACACTGGGGAGCCACGGTATGACAGCACAGTTTCTCCGACTGAAACTGCGCTTGCTCGGGAACATCTTCCGGCGAAGCCCGTGGCAGGTCGTCGGCATCGTCGTCGGGCTGATCTACGGACTGGGTCTGTCGGCGTTGTTGTTCGCCGCACTCGTGGGCCTGCGCTTCGTCGGTGACGTCGAGTCGATTCGCGACGGATTCGTCGTGGCGGGCGCGGTCACCGTGCTCGGGTTCATCATCCTGCCGCTGATCTTCGGGGTCGACGACACGATGGATCCGCGTCGGTTCGCCATGTTCGGGCTGCCCGACCGCTCGCTCGCGCTCGGCCTCGCGGTCGCCGCCGTCATCGGCGTGCCGGCACTGGTGCTCGCGATCGTGCTGCTCGGCACCGTGGTCACGTGGTCGCGCGGGGTCGGTGAGACCCTGCTCGCGATCGTCGCCGCGGCGCTGGCATTCGCGACGTGCGTGTTGTTCGCACGGGTGTCGACGGGTCTCGCCTCGTTGCTGCTCGCCACGCGTCGTGCTCGCGAACTCAGCGGAGTGCTCGGACTCCTGTTGATCGTCATGGCCTCTCCGCTCATCGTCGTGCTCGTCTCGATCGACTGGGAGAGCTCCGGCGCCCGGGTGATGGAATCGTTCGCCGGTGTGCTCGGCTGGACGCCGCTCGGCGCCGTCTTCGCCGTGCCGGGCGACGCTGCAGCCGGCGACTGGGGCCCCGCCATCCTGAAACTCCTGATCGCGGCGGCGACCGTCGTGGTCATCTGGTTCGGCTGGCAGGCGCTCGTCGCGAAGATGCTCGTCACCCCGGGCCGCGAAGCCTCGGCCAAGAGCTACCGCGGCCTCGGCTGGTTCGACCGACTGCCACAGGGTCCTGCCGGCGCCATCGCCGCTCGCAGCTTCACCTACTGGATCCGCGACGCCAGGTACTGGGTCTCGCTCGTCATGGTGCCGATCGCGCCCGTGATCGTCATGGTGCCGTTGAGCCTCGCGGGCATCCCGAACCTCTACCTCGGTCTGATCCCGGTGCCGCTCATGTGTCTCCTGCTCGGCTGGACCCTGCACAACGACACCGCCTACGACTCCACGGCGATCTGGCTGCACGTGGTGTCGGGCGTCCGCGGTGCCGCCGATCGGGTGGGCCGGCTCGTGCCGGTGCTCATCGCCGGCGTCCTCGTGATCGGCCTTGGCAGTGCGGTCACGGTCTTCGTGCTGAACGACTGGCGCCTGCTGCCGTCACTCCTCGGCGTGAGCACGGCGTTGCTGCTGGCCGGACTCGGAGTGGGCTCGATCACTTCCGCTCGATTCCCGTATCCCGCCGTGAAGCCGGGTGACAGCCCGTTCCAGCAGCCGCAGGCCACCGGCACGATCACGGCCCTCGTGCAGTCGATCACGATGCTCGGCTCGCTGCTCATCGCCCTGCCGGCCCTCGTGTTCGGGGCGCTCGGCCTCTTTGTCGATCCGGCGTGGCACGCGGCGTCGTTCGCGTCGGGCGTCGGGCTGGGCGTCATCGTGCTGATCGTCGGCGTCTGGGGAGGCGGTCGCGTGTTCGATCACCGGGGCCCCGAGATCCTCGCCGCTTCGATCCGCGCGTAGAATCGAAGCCATGATCTCCTCCGTGCGCGTGAGCATCGCCGACCCCGATTCGCCGGGCGGCGGCACCTCCGTTCTCGACCGTGAGCTCGAGAAGCTTCTGCAAGACGAGGCCATCGAACCCGGCGATCACGAGCGCTTCTCGCACTACGTGAAGAAGGAGAAGATCCTCGAGTCGGCGCTCACGGGCAAGCCCGTGAAGGCGCTCTGCGGCAAGAAGTGGACTCCGGGGCGCGACCCCGAGAAGTTCCCGGTCTGCCCGACCTGCAAAGAGATCTACGAGCGGATGAAGTCGGAGTAGGGCAGCAGCGGTAGCCGGGGCCTCGATGCGCTCGCTGGGGCTCGCTCCTCGACCGGCTCAGCGATAGCTCGTCGGAATCACGGGCTCGCCGCGGCCGAGACGGAACGCCTCGATCGGCAGTTCCTGCATGACCTCGGCGCGATGTGCTCGCGCGGCGATCGTGCCGGCCTCCCCGAGGTAGGCGGGGTCGGCTTCGCCGTTCGACATCAGGCGAACCATGAGCGGGCGCAGCTGGTCGTCGGCCTCGAATTCCGCTTCCCCGTCGGGTCCGTCGCCGACGAAGACGAGCTCTTCCCGGGCAGTGAGCGTCGAGTCGAGTCGACGGGCGGCATTCTTGCGGCCGCCGACGCTCGACTTCTGCGTCGACGCCTTCGCGACCGAGACCCACTCGCCTGCATCATCGCGGCGGGCCACGATCTTGAACACCATTCCGGCCGCCGGGAAGCCCGAGCCGGTCACGACCGCCGTGCCGACGCCGTAGGAGTCGACCGGCGCACCGGAGAGCCCGGCGATGGTGAACTCGTCGAGGTCGCTCGTCACCGTGATGCGGGTGTCGACGGCGCCGAGCGTGTCGAGCTGCTCGCGCACCGCGGCCACGACGGTCGGCAGGTCGCCCGAGTCGATGCGCACGGCGCCGAGCTCGGGGCCGGCCACCTTCACGGCGAGCTCGACGCCCTGGGCGATGTCGTAGGTGTCGACGAGCAGCGTCGTCTTCGGCCCGAACGCCTCGACCTGGGCGCGGAACGCGTCTTCTTCGGTGTCGTGCAGCAGGGTGAACGCGTGCGCCGCGGTGCCCATGGTCGGGATGCCCCAGGTGCGTCCGGCCTCGAGGTTCGATGTCGCGTCGAACCCGGCGATGTAGGCGGCTCGAGCCGCGGCGATCGCCGAGCCCTCGCTCGTGCGGCGCGATCCCATCTCGGCGATCGGCCGGCCGAGCGCGACGGAGACCATACGGGCGGCGGCGCTCGCGACCGAGGAGTCGTAGTTCAGGGTCGAGAGCACGATGGTCTCGAGCATGACGGCCTCGGCGAACGTGGCCTGGATGGTGAGCAGAGGAGAGCCCGGGAAGTACGCCTCGCCTTCGCGGTACCCCCAGATGTCGCCCGTGAACCGGTAGTCGGCGAGCCAGTCGAGTGTGGCCGGCCGCACCACGTCGTGTTCGCGCAACCACTCGAGCTCCGCTTCTTCGAAGCGGAAGCGCTGGATCAGCTCGAGCAGGCGCCCGGTGCCCGCGACCACGCCGTATCGGCGCCCGTCGGGCAGGCGCCGAGCGAACGCCTCGAAGAGGCTCTCGCGATGTGCGGTGCCGTCGAGTAACGCGGCGTCGACCATCGTCAGTTCGTATCGATCGGTGAAGAGCGCAGCAGACCCGGTCACGTGATCAGCCTAGCGAGGCGGGTGCTCCCAGCGGGGCGCGCTACGCTTGCATGTCGTGACGGATGCACCGATCGGGATCTTCGACTCCGGGGTCGGCGGGCTCACCGTCGCCCGGGCCGTGAAAGACCAGCTGCCCAACGAGTCGATCCTGTACATCGGCGATCTGGAGCACTCTCCCTACGGTCCGAAGAAGATCGCCGACGTGCGGGGGTACGCACTCGCGGTGCTCGACGACCTCGTCGCGCAGGGCGTGAAGATGCTCGTGATCGCATGCAACACGGCCTCGGCGGCGATGCTGCGCGATGCACGCGAGCGCTACGAGGTGCCGGTGGTCGAGGTCATCCAGCCGGCCGTGCGTCGCGCCGTCGCGGCGACGAAGACCGGCCGGGTCGGCGTCATCGGCACGGCGGGCACGATCAGCTCACGCGCCTACGACGACGCGTTCGCCGCAGCGCCCCACCTCGAGCTCTTCTCGCAGGCGTGCCCGAGGTTCGTCGAGTTCGTCGAGGCCGGGGTGACCACCGGCGACGAACTGCTCTCGGTCACCGAGGAGTACCTCGCCCCGCTGCAGCGTGCACGCATCGACACGCTGGTGCTCGGCTGCACCCACTACCCGTTCCTGAAGGGTGCGATCTCCTACGTCATGGGCGAAGGCGTCTCGCTCGTCTCGAGCGACGTCGAAACCGCGAACGACGTCTACCGCGTGCTCGTCGGCACCGGCATCGAGCGTCGCGCCGCGACGCCGCCCACCTATCGCTACGAGGCGACGGGCCACTCGACGAGTGCCTTCCTCGACCTCGCCCATCGGCTGATCGGCCCCGAGATCCCGAGCGTCGAGCTCGTCGAGACCGGTGCCGTCACCATTCCAGACCACCGATCTGCCGGCAACCGCAGCCGGCTTCGACAGGAGAACGCATGACCGAGGCATCCGAGCCCACCACCCTCATCCGCGCCGACGGGCGCACCGCAGACCAGTTGCGCGAGGTGACCATCGAACGCGGCTGGAGCGAACACGCCGAGGGCAGCGCTCTGATCTCATTCGGCAGCACCAAGGTGCTGTGCACGGCGTCGTTCACCAACGGCGTGCCTCGCTGGATGAGCGGCAAGGGCAAGGGTTGGGTGACCGCCGAGTACGCGATGCTGCCCCGGGCGACGAACAGCCGCAACGACCGGGAGTCGGTCAAGGGCCGCATCGGCGGCCGAACGCACGAGATCAGTCGACTCATCGGGCGGAGCCTCCGTGCGGTCGTCGACATGAAGGGCCTCGGCGAGAACACCATCCAGATCGACTGCGACGTGCTGCAGGCCGACGGCGGCACTCGTACCGCCGCGATCACCGGCGCCTACGTCGCCCTCGCCGATGCGGTCGAGTGGGCGCGCGAGAAGAAGTTCATCGGCCAGCGCGCCAAGCCGCTCATCGACACGGTCTCCGCGGTCTCCGTCGGCATCATCGACGGAACGCCCATGCTCGACCTCGCCTACGTCGAAGACGTGCGAGCCGAGACCGACATGAACGTCGTGGCGACCGGCCGGGGCCTGTTCGTCGAAGTGCAGGGCACCGCCGAGGGCGCGCCGTTCGACCGGCGTGAGCTCGATGCGCTGCTCGACCTGGCGCTCGCCGGCACGGCCGACCTCACCCGCATCCAGCAGCTCGTGCTCGCCGAGGCGAACGCGGCCGCAGGGGAGTGACGCCGATGCCGCTCGAGATCCTGCTCGCCACCCACAACCAGCACAAGGTCGACGAGTTCCAGCGCATCCTGGGCGAGCGGATGCCGGAACTCACGGTGCTCGCCTACGACGGTCCTGAGCCGATCGAAGACGGCACGTCGTTCGAAGCCAACGCGTTCATCAAGGCGCGGGCAGCTGCGGCGCACACCGGGCGCATCGCGCTCGCCGACGACTCGGGCATCGCCGTCGACGTGATGGGCGGCGCGCCCGGCATCTTCTCGGCGCGGTGGGCCGGGCCGGGTCGGGGAGCGCAGGCGAACCTCGACCTGCTGCTCGCCCAGCTCAGCGACATCCGCGACCCGAATCGAACCGGCCACTTCCACTGCACCATCGCGCTCGTGGTGCCCGAAGCGGCAGGTGGGCCGCACGAGTACGCGGCGGTCGGACGATGGCCCGGACGGATCGCAACCGCCGAATCGGGCGCGCAGGGGTTCGGCTACGACCCGATCTTCGTGCCAGAGGGCTTCGAGGTGTCGACGGCCGAGCTCGCGCCAGAGGTGAAGAATGCGCACAGCCATCGGGCTCGTGCATTCGCGGCGCTCATTCCGGAGCTCGAACGAATCACGGCGGGGCGCTGAGGGCGGGGCCGCGCCTGGCGCGGCCCGGCGCCGCTACGAGGCGCGGCGGGCGCGCGCGGCGCGGCGCTTCAGTGCGCGCCGCTCGTCTTCGCTGAGACCACCCCATACGCCCGAGTCCTGTCCGGTCTCGAGGGCGTACTGCAGGCAGATCTCGGTGACGGTGCAACGGCCGCAGACCGTCTTCGCCTTCTCGATCTGGTCGACGGCAGGACCCGTGTTGCCGACCGGGAAAAAGAGTTCCGGGTCTGCGGTGAGGCAGGCGGCCTTGTCGCGCCAATCCATGGAGATGCTCCTTGCGGGGGTGTACTTCGATTGCAGACGCGCTCGATTGCGCTTGCCGATTTCGGCTGCTGCAGGGGGAAAGCCGAATATCGGGAAGTAGGATCAGTGACTGATCGGCTCACGTCCCTGTGAGCATCAATTCGGCCTCATAAATGGTCGCATAGCGGAGAGATCGAATCAATAGCTGTGAATGGGATAACCCTGTGAATCGGCGCGACGACGCCCAGCTCGATGCCGACGACGCACCGGCTGCTCCAGCCCGCGGCGCCGACTCCGGCACTCGCATCGCATTGCTCGTCGTGAGTGTGCTGCTCTTCCTCGAGGCGGCGACGATGACGGGCCTCGTGGTCTGGCTCCTGGTCGACCTGTTCGCGCTGGAACCGTCGTCGTACGCCACGGCGATCGCCCTGCTCGTGCTCGTCGCGATCGGCGCGATCTGGGTCGTCGCGGTCGCGTTCGCGTCGCTGCGCCGGGCGCCGTGGTCGCGCGCCGCCGCCATCGTGTGGCAGATCCTGCAGGTGTCGATCGCCGTGGGCGCGTTCCAGGGGCTCTTCGCGCGCCCCGACCTCGGCTGGGCGCTGCTGGTGCCGGCGATCACCGTCATCGGTCTGCTGCTGTGGACCCCGGTGCGGGTGGCGTACGCCTCCTCCGACGAGCACGCCGCGGCGTAACCGTGCCGCAGCGCGACCGCGGCCTGGAGGGCGAGGCCCGTCGGGTCAGCCGTCGAGGCCGAGTTCGCGTCGCAGGCGGGCGACGTGGCCCGTGGCCTTGACGTTGTAGAAGGCCCGCTCGATGCCGCCGTCTTCGCCGATCACGAAGGTCGAACGGATCGAGCCGACGACGATCTTGCCGTAGAGCGACTTCTCTCCCCAGACGCCGTAGGCCTGCTGCACCCCGAGATCGGTGTCGGAGAGCAGCGAATAGCTGAGCCGGTCGCGCTCGGCGAATGCGGCGAGCTTGGCCACTTCGTCTCTGGAGACGCCGAGCACACGAATGCCGGCGCTCGCGAAGGAGCTCAGGTTGTCGCGGAAGTCGCAGGCCTCGGTGGTGCAGCCCGGCGTCATCGCCTCGGGATAGAAGTACAGCACCACCTTCGTGCCGCGGAGGCCCGAGAGGGTGACCGGTTCGCCGTTCTGGTCGAGCAGGGTGAAATCGGGAGCGAGGTCGCCGGGGGCGAGACGTGCATCGGTCATGCCTCCATGGTAGGCACGTCGACGGATGCCGCGCGCCCGCGATGCCGTCGCGTCAGGTGGCGGTGGCGCCCGCGAACGTCGTCAGGAGGCGCTGCAGCGACTCGAGCCGAGCCGCGCCCGTCTCGCCGAGTTCACCGGCCGCCACAGCCTCGGTGATCGCGCAGTCGGGCGCGTCGGGCAGATGCGTGCAGCCGCGCGGGCATCGCTCGGCGAGACGGTCGAGGTCGGTGAAGGCGCGAAGGATGTTCGCACGATCGACGTGGCCGAGACCGAAGGACCGCACTCCCGGAGTGTCGATGACCCAGCCGGTATCGGGATCGTCGGTGCGGTGCCCGTCGCCAACGCGTTCGTCGGCCCCGGGCAGGTCGCCGGCGTCGAAGCGAAGCCAGACGGTCGAGGAGGAGGTGTGACGGCCGCGGCCGGTGACGACGTTGACGTGGCCGGTCGCACGCCGAGCGCTCGGCACGAGCGCGTTCACGAGCGTGGACTTGCCGACGCCCGAGTGGCCCACGAAGACGGTGCGATGCCCGACGAGCACTCGGGCGATCTCGTCGAGCGGCATCTCGTCGGTGCCGCTCAGGAACACCGGCAGGTCGAGGCCGGCGAAGTTGCGCAGGAACTCCTCGGGCTCCGCGAGGTCGGTCTTCGTGACCACGAGCAGCGGGCGGATGCCGGCGTCGAACGCCGCGACGAGGTAGCGGTCGAGCAACCGGATGCGGGGCTCGGGATTCGCGGCGGCGACGACGATGAGCATCTGGTCGGCGTTCGCGACGATCACGCGTTCGACCTCGTCGGTGTCGTCGGCGCTGCGTCGAAGCAACGTCGTACGCTCGCCGACGCGCACGATTCGCGACAGTGTGCCCGTGTCTCCGGTCGTGTCGCCGACGAGGTCGACGTGATCACCCGTGACGACCGACTTGCGTCGCAGCTCGCTCGCACGCGCAGCGGTGATCACGCGCTCGGCAGGGCCGTTCTCATCGATGAGCACGCTGTAGCGGCCCCGGTCGACGCCGATGACCATGCCGGTGACCGCGTCGGCGTGCTCGGGGCGCTGCTTCGTTCGAGGGCGACTGCCTCGGCGGCTCGGCCGCACTCGGATATCGGACTCGTCGAACTCCGGCTCGTCGTCATCGTCGTCGGCGCTCCACCAGGTCATGCCAGCATCTGCTCCCAGAGGGCGGTGAACTGGGGGAGGGTCTTGCCGGTCGAGGCGATGTCGTCGACGACCACTCCGGGCACGGCGAGGCCGATGATCGCGCCGCTCGTGGCCATGCGGTGGTCGGCGTACGCCCCCCACGGGCCGCCATGGAGCGGCGCAGGCTCGATGTGCAGTCCGTCGTCGAGTTCGGTCACCCGGCCGCCGAGTCCGTTGATCTCCGCAGCCAGGGCCGCCAGACGATCGGTCTCGTGATGGCGGATGTGCCCGATGCCGACGATGGTCGACGGGCTGTCGGCGAGGGCTGCGAGGGCCACCAGGTTCGGTGCGAGCTCGCCGGCCTCCGAGAGGTCGAGCTCGACGCCACGGATGCCTCGAGAGCCGTCGTCGCCGCGGGTGGGGGCGTGCACGGTCACGTGGTCGGCGTCGCGTTCGACGCGAGCACCGAACCGGGGGAGCAGGTGGATGAGCTGCGCGCCGACCTGGGTGGTCTCGGCCGGCCAGCCGGAGATGGTGACCGAGCCGCCGGCGACGAGCGCAGCAACGAGGAATGGAGCGGCGTTGGAGAGGTCGGGCTCGATGTCGACGTCGATCGCGCCGATCGGTCCGGGGGCGACGATCCAACGGCCGGGCTCGGGGTTCGCGACCTCGACGCCCCGTGCACGGAGGGTCTCGATCGTCATCTCGATGTGGGGCAGGCTCGGCAGCCGCTCGCCGGAGTGGCGCAGGTCGATGCCGTGTTCGAATCGGGCGGCCGACAGCAGCAGCGCCGACACGAACTGGCTCGAGGCCGACGCGTCGATCTGCAGCTCGCCGCCGCCGACCGTGCCGGTACCGTGCACGGTGAAGGGCAGCGTGCCACGTCGATCGTCGTCGAGGTCGACGCCGAGGGTCTGCAGGCCGGTGATCACGCCGGCCATCGGGCGACGACGCGCGTGCTCGTCGCCGTCGAACGTCGTCGGTCCGAGCGCGAGCGCCGCCACCGGGGGCAGGAATCGCATGACCGTGCCGGCGAGCCCGCAGTCGATGGTCGTCGAGCCGAGGAGTTCGTCGGCGGGGGTCACCCGAAGGTCGTCGCCGAAGCCGCCGCCGCCCGGAATCCGCTCGAAGCCGGTGCCGAGGGCGCGGAGTCCGTCGATCATCAGTTCGCTGTCGCGAGACCACAGGGGAGCGTGCAGTGTGGACGGACCGTCGGCCAACGCGGCCAGCACGAGTTCGCGATTGGTGAGCGACTTGGACCCCGGTAGCGCGAGCACCGAGGAGAGCGGAGCGGTCGCGACCGGCGCGCGCCACCCGTCATCCGTCTCGGTCTGCCTCGCTTCGCCGTACGGATCGAACTCGGGTGCGGAATACCTCGAAATCTGCATCGGTTATCAACAGTAGCGTCAGAGGACGCGGAAAGAGATGGTGTGCGCGTGACACTCGGAGTGCTCGAACGCCCGACGGTCGCCGGGGTTGACGATCTAGGATGGCCGGTGATGACTGCCGATCAGATCGACGCGACGCCGACCGACCCCGAAACCGCGGAGGCCGCCCGGCCGCTCGGCGAACTCTTCGAAGAGCAGGCACTGCCGTTCATCGACCAGCTCTACGCCGCCGCTCTTCGCATGACGAAGAACCCGGCCGACGCGCAAGACCTCGTGCAGGAGACGTTCGTCAAGGCGTTCGCCGCCTTCGGGCAGTTCACCCAGGGCACCAACCTCAAGGCGTGGCTCTACCGGATCCTCACGAACACCTTCATCAACAGCTATCGCAAGAAGCAGCGCGAGCCGTACCAGGGCACGATCGACGATCTCGAAGACTGGCAGCTCGGCGGTGCAGAATCGACGACCGCCCGCGCGAGCCGCTCCGCCGAGGCCGAGGCGATCGACCATCTGCCCGACAGCGCGGTCAAAGACGCGTTGCAGGCGCTGCCCGAAGACTTCCGTCTCGCCGTGTACTTCGCCGACGTCGAAGGGTTCTCCTACCAGGAGATCGCCGACATGATGAACACCCCCATCGGGACCGTGATGAGCCGCCTGCACCGTGGCAGGCGCCTGCTCCGCGAGTCCCTCGCCGACTACGCCCGCGAACAAGGCTTCGCAGCGGGCGATGCGGCGCCGAAACCCAGGAGGCAGACCATGCCGAGGAGCTCACGATGACCGACTGCGGCTGCGAGAAGGCCCGAGCCGAACTCGAGGAGTACCTGCACCACGAACTGCAGGCAGCGGATGCCGCCGACATCCGTGAGCACGTCGAGAACTGCGCCGACTGCCAGGCGGAACTTCGCGTGGGCGTAGCGATCACCGAAGTCGTGCAGCGCGCCTGCCGTGAGAGTGCGCCCGACGAGTTGCGCACGATCGTGCTCGAGCGCATCCGGGTGTTCCAGTCGTCGCACGAACCCGCCTGATCCCGTTCGAGACCCGCGACGGGTTCCATCGTTCGTTCGATGTGCGAACCGTCGCCCGGCCGTAACGTCGATGATGTGATCGACGATTCCGCCCGAACTTCCACCTCCCGCGTGCCCACGTGGCTGCGGGTGACCATTCCCGCCGCCCTCATCCTCGTGTGGCTGGCCCTGTTCGGCGCCGGCGGCGCCGCGTTCGGCTCACTCAGCGACGTCTCAACGAACGATCAGGCGCAGTTCCTGCCTGCATCGGCCGAGGCGACCGAGGTGACCGAGCTGCAGGAGGGGTTCCGCGACTCCGATGAGGTACCGGCGATCATCGTCATCGGCGCCACCGACCCCGGCGAGCTCGATCCATCGCAGCTCGCGGCGATCGACGATCTGCGCGACGAGCTGCTCGCGGTCGATGGAGTGAACGCAGACGGTGCTTCACCGGTCGTGACGTCGGACGACGGCGCTGCCGCGCAGATCGTGATGCCGATCGAGAATTCCGACGGCGCAGCGAAACCCGCCGAGGTCGTCGCCGAGCTGCGCACCGTGCTGGATGACCACCCCGTCGACGGCACGACCGCCGCGGTGACCGGCCCGGCCGGCTTCACCGCGGACCTCGCGGCGGCGTTCAGCGGCATCGACGGCCTGCTGCTCGTCGTCGCGCTCGCCGCCGTCTTCCTCATCCTGATCGTCGTGTACCGCTCGCCGCTCCTGCCGTTCATCGTGCTGTTCTCGAGCCTCACGGCACTCTGCGCCTCGGTGTTCACGGTCGTCGCGCTCGCACGCGCCGACGTCCTCCTGCTCTCGGGTCAAACCCAGGGCATCCTCTTCATTCTGGTGATCGGCGCGGCCACCGACTACGCGCTGCTCTACATCTCGCGCTACCGCGAGACGCTGACGAGATACGAACGCAAGTGGGAAGCGAGCTGGGCGGCGCTGAAGAGCTCGTGGGAGCCGATCGTGGCCTCGGGCGGCACGGTGATCGTCGCACTCCTGATCCTGCTCGCGAGCGAGCTCACCTCGAACAAGATCCTCGGGCCGGTGGCGGCGATCGGCATCGTCTTCGCGCTGCTGGCGTCGCTGACCCTGCTGCCGGCGCTCCTGCTCTGGGCCGGTCGCGTCGCCTTCTGGCCGCGTCGCCCGGCGAGCGCGACGAGTGATGGGGACGACCTTCCCGAGCAGGGCCTCTGGGCGGGCGTCGGGCGGCTCGTCGCCAAGCGCCCGCGCACCGTGTGGGTCGTCTCGGTGCTCGCCCTCGGTGCGATGTCGCTCGGCCTCACCCAGCTCGACGCCGACGGCGTCGCCTCGAGCGAGTTCGTGCTCGGCGAATCGCAGGCGCGCGACGGTCAGGTGCTGCTCGGCGAGCACTTCCCCGCCGGGTCGGGCACCCCGGCCATCGTGATCGGCCCGCAGGACGAACTGCAGCAGATGACGGATGTCGCGCTCGACACCGCCGGTGTCGACTCCGTTGCCGTGGTGAGCGGGGATTCGCCGGCCGGTACGGCGCCCGTCACCGCCGACGGCATCCAGCCGCTCGGGCCTCCCGGAACGCCCGCGCCCGCCCCGACGGTCGTCGACGGCGAGGTGGCGCTGCAGGTGACGCTCGCCGACCCGTCGGACTCCCTCGAAGCGGAGGCGACCATCGAACAGCTCCGCGAGCACTTCGACGAGATCGGCACCGAGGTGCTCGTGGGTGGACCGACGGCTGTCGCCCTCGACACGAACGCCGCGGCCATCGCCGACCGCACGCTGGTGATCCCGCTCGTGCTCGCGGCGATCCTCGTGATCCTCATGCTCTTGCTGCGGTCGATCGTCGCGCCGGTGATCCTCGTCGGCAGCGTCGTGCTCTCCTTCGCGGCGGCACTCGGCGTCTCGGCGCTCGTCTTCGAGCACGTGTTCCGTTTTCCGGGAGCCGATCCGTCGGTGCCGTTGTTCGCGTTCGTCTTCCTGGTCGCACTCGGCGTGGACTACAACATCTTCCTGATGACGCGGGTGCGCGAGGAGTCGCTGCGCTTCGGCACGCGAACGGGCATCGTGAGGGGCCTGCGGCTGACGGGTGGCGTGATCACCTCCGCCGGCCTCGTGCTCGCGGCGACCTTCGCGGCGCTCGGAGTGCTGCCGATCCTCTTCCTCGCGCAGATCTCCTTCATCGTCGCGTTCGGGGTGCTCCTCGACACGTTCCTCGTGCGCACCCTGCTGGTGCCGGCGCTCGCGAACGACATCGGTCGGGCCATCTGGTGGCCGAGCAGACTGGCACGCGGCACGGTGTAGCGTTCCGGCAGCAACGACGAAGCGAGCGGATCGAGACCCGCAACTGAACGGGCCTCGATACGCTCCTTCGTCGCTACTCGACCGGCGAGGCGTGCGCGCTTCGCCGGCTACAGCGTGGTCGCGCGACGAACGAGTTCGGCCTGTTCGGTCGCGTGGCGCTTCGCCGAGCCCGTCGCCGGCGACGCCGCCGCGGTGCGGGCGACGACCGTGACGGGACGCGCCCCGAGCTTGTTCGTCTCGATGATGAAGTACGGCCACGCGCCCTGATTCTCGGGCTCGTCCTGCGCCCACATCAGCTCGGCGTTGGGGTACGACTCGGCGACGGCCTTGAGCTCGGTGGCAGGCAGCGGATAGAGCTGCTCGAGGCGCACGACCGCCACCTCGGTGTTCTGCTGCTTGTCGAGCTCGGTGATCAGGTCGTAGTAGATCTTGCCCGAGACGAACACGATGCGCTTGACCGCGTCGCGATCGGTGATGCGGGCGTCGTCGATGACCGGCTCGAACTTGCCGTGCGTGAAGTCGGCGACCTCGCTCGTCGCGCCGCGGAGCCGCAGCATCGCCTTCGGCGTGAAGATGATGAGCGGCTTGCGCGGCCGGGCGTACGCCTGGCGGCGCAGCAGGTGGAAGTACGATGCCGGCGTCGAGGGGCGGGCGACGGTCATGTTGTTCTCGGCGCAGAGCTGCAGGTATCGCTCGATGCGGGCGCTCGAGTGATCGGGGCCCTGGCCCTCGTAGCCGTGGGGGAGGAGGAGCACGACGCTCGAGCGCTGACCCCACTTCTGCTCGGCCGAGGAGATGAACTCGTCGATGATGGTCTGCGCGCCGTTGGCGAAGTCGCCGAACTGCGCCTCCCACATCACGAGGGCATCGGCGCGTTCGACCGAGTAGCCGTATTCGAAGCCCATCGCCGCGTACTCGGAGAGCAGCGAGTCGTAGATCCAGAACTTGGCCTGGTTGTCGGAGAGGTTCTGCAGCGGCAGCCACTCCTGCCCGTTGATGCGGTCGTGGAGCACGGCGTGACGTTGCACGAACGTGCCGCGGCGGGTGTCCTGTCCGGCCAGACGCACGGGCGTGCCCTCGAGCAGCAGCGAGCCGAGCGCCAGCAGCTCACCGAAACCCCAATCGACCTTGCCGTTGCGGCTCATGTCGAGCCGCTTCGTCAGCAGTTGCTGGATCTTCGGGTGGACGGTGAAGCCCGACGGCTTGTTGTTGAACGCGTCACCGATGGCGTGCACGACCTCGGTGGAGACCCCGGTGGTCTCGAGTTCGCCGGCAACGGGTTCGACCGCTTCGGCCGATTCGGTGGCGCCGATGATCGGGATCGCCCCCGTCTGGGCGGCATGCGTCTCGGCGAAGGCGCGCTCCAGCCGGTCTTGGAAGTCCCGGTGCGCCGCTTCGTACTCTTCTTCGGTGATGTCGCCGCGACCGACGAGTGCCTCGGTGTACAGCTTGCGCACCGAGCGCTTCGCCTCGATGAGGTTGTACATCAGGGGCTGGGTCATCGAGGGGTCGTCACCCTCGTTGTGACCGCGACGGCGGAAGCAGACGAGGTCGATGACGACGTCGCGCTTGAATTCCTGGCGGTAGCGGAAGGCCAGTTCCGCGACGCGAACGACCGACTCGGGGTCATCGCCGTTGACGTGGAAGATCGGGGCCTGGATCGTCTTCGCGACATCCGTCGAGTAGATCGACGATCGGGCGTCGCCCGGCACCGTCGTGAAGCCGACCTGGTTGTTGACCACGACGTGGATGGTGCCGCCCGTGCGGTACCCGCGCAGCTGCGACATCTGCATGGTCTCGAGCACGACGCCCTGGCCGGCCATGGCGGCGTCGCCGTGAACGAGGATGGGCAGTGTTGAGAAGGTGCCGATGGGCTTCCGGTCCTGCTTGGCCCGAACGATGCCTTCGAGCACGCCGTCGACGGCTTCGAGGTGCGAGGGATTCGCCGCGAGCGAGACGGGGACCTGGTGGCCGTCGTCGGCGGTGAAGGTGCCCTGGGTGCCGAGGTGGTACTTCACGTCACCCGAGCCGGTGAAGCCCTTGGACTGCTGCGTTCCCTCGAACTCGCGGAACACCTGGCCGTAGGTCTTCCCGGCGATGTTCGTGAGCACGTTGAGGCGTCCGCGGTGCGCCATGCCGATGGCGACCTCGTCGAGCCCCTCTTTGGCGGCGCCCTGCAGGATCTCGTCGAGCAGCGGGATCACGGACTCGCCGCCCTCGAGGCTGAAGCGCTTCTGGCCGACGTACTTCGTCTGCAGGAACGTCTCGAACGCCTCGGCCTCGTTGAGCTTGCCGAGGATGCGCATCTGCTCGTCGTGGGTGGGCTTCTCGTAGCTGCGCTCGACCTGGTCTTGGATCCACCGCCGCTGCACGGGGTCTTGGATGTGCATGTACTCGATGCCGATCGTGCGGCAGTAGGAGTCGCGGAGCACGCCGAGGATGTCGCGGAGCAGCGCCGTGCGCTTCTCGCCGAAACCGCCGGTGACGAACTCGCGGTCGAGGTCCCAGAAGGTCAGGCCGTGGCTCGCGATGTCGAGATCGGGGTGGGAACGCTGCACGTACTCGAGCGGGTCGGTGTCGGCCATCAGGTGGCCGCGCACGCGGAACGAGTTGATGAGCTCCTGCACGCGTGCCGTCTTGTCGATCGCGCTCGCGATGTCGACGGAGATGTCGGGCGCCCAGCGGATCGGCTCATACGGGAGGCGCAATGCCGCGAAGAGACCCTCGTAGAATCCGCGCTGCCCGATGAGCAGTTCGTGCACCTTCTTCAGGAACTCGCCGGAACCGGCGCCCTGGATGACCCGGTGATCGTAGGTCGAGGTCAGCGTGATCGTCTTGCCGATGGCGAGGTTCGCGAGGGTCTTCTCGGAGGAGCCCTGGAACTCGGCGGGGTACTCGAGGGCGCCGGCGCCGATGATGCAGCCCTGGCCCTTCATGAGGCGGGGCACGGAGTGCACGGTGCCGATGCCGCCCGGGTTCGTGAGCGAGATCGTCGCACCCGAGAAGTCGTCGGCCTTCAGCTTGTTCTGGCGGGCGCGCTGCACGAGGTCTTCGTAGGCGGCGAGGTACTCGTTGAACGTCATCGTCTCGGCACGCTTGATGGCGGGCACGAGCAGCGCGCGGGAGCCGTCGGGCTTCGGGATGTCGATCGCGATGCCGAGGCCGATGTGCGCGGGCTTGACCACGCTGGGCTTGCCGTCGGGCTCCGAGTAGAAGACGTTCTGGCTCGGGAAGTCCTTGAGCGCCTGGATCAACGCCCACCCGATGAGGTGCGTGAACGAGATCTTGCCACCCCGGGAGCGCCGCAGGTGGTTGTTGATCACGATGCGGTTGTCGATCATGAGCTTCGCCGGGATCGTGCGCACGCTCGTCGCGGTCGGCACGGTGAGCGAGGCGTCCATGTTGGCCGCGAGGGCCTTCGGCATGCCCTTGAGCGGGACGACCTCGTCTTCGTGCGGAGCCTCGGCGACGATGGGCTGCGGGCTCGTGACCGGCACGTCGGCGGGAACGGGCTGCGTGCGCGGGGCGACCGAGGTCGTCTTCGCCTCGGGCGCCTGCCCGGTGGGGGGCGTCGGCGTCGACTCGGCGGCTGCCGGAGCAGGCGGTGCGGCCGGCTCGGATGGCGCCGGAGCCGCGGTGGGAGGGGCGGGAGAGGCTGCCTGGGCGGGAGCAGCGGCCTCGGGCGATGCTTCGGACGCCGTGGTGTCCGGAGCCGAAGCCGGAGCGGCGGCGCCCTCGGTCTTCACCTGGCGGTAGTGCTCGAGCACCGGCCACCAGGTCTTGTCGACCGACTCGGGATCGACGACGAACTTCTCGTACATCTCGTCGACGAGCCATTCATTGGCTCCGTATTCGCCCGACGTCGTCTCGTCGGAACCTGACCCGGTCAATTGGCTCGACACAGCCTCTCGCCCACTCTCTCCATTGATGCTGGAATTGCCTGCTGTCGGCGATCACGCCGTACGCACGCGGGCACGGCCGGACCACCGCACACAAGCCTAATCCCCTCAGCATCGACGGGAGCACCCGCCCCTCCGCAGGTGACGGCGGTAGCGTGGCGGACATGGAGTTCTACCGGACGACACCCAGCAACGACCTCACCTACTCCGACGTGTTCCTCGTGCCGAGTCGATCGGGCGTGACGAGCCGCCTCGACGTGTCCCTCGCACCCGACGACGGGTCAGGGGCGTCCGTGCCGATCGTGTCGGCGAATATGAACTCGATCACCGGCCCGCGGCTCGCGGCGACGCTCGCGCGTCGCGGCGGTCTCGGCGTGTTGCCGCAAGACCTGCACCTGCAAGACCTCGACGAGGCGATCCGCTCGGTGAAGGCGCAATCGCCACGGTTCGACACGCCGCACGACTTCAGCCCCGACGCCACGGCGGCCGATGCGCTCGCCGTACTTCCTCCGGTCGCCGGTCACGGCATCGTGCTGCACGACGCTCGCGGGGGGTACGTCGGGTGCATCACGGCCGACCGCCTCGCGACGGCGCTGCCCGACGCCCGCCTCGGCGACCTCGTGCACGGCGGCCTCGCGTCGCTCGATGCCGACGACGTCTCGACGCCGCGTCGTGCCTTTGACCTCATGGTCGAGGCCGGCCTCGACTTCGCCCCTGTGCTGGAGCACGGTCGGGTGGTCGGCACCCTGAGCAGGCGGAGCGCCCTGCGCGGCACCATCTACGAGCCGAACGTCGACGCGGACGGCCGGCTTCGGGTGGCCGCGGCGGTCGGCATCAACGGCGATGTCGCGGCCAAGGCCGCTGCGCTGGTCTCGGCCGGGGTCGACATGCTCGTGATCGATACCGCGCACGGGCACCAGGAGGGCATGATCCGTGCCGTGTCGATCGTGCGCGACCTCGGCCTCGACGTGCCGATCGTCGCCGGCAACATCGTCACCGCCGATGCGGTGGCCGACCTCGTCGAGGCCGGCGCCGACGTGCTGAAGGTCGGCGTCGGTCCGGGCGCCATGTGCACCACGCGAATGATGACGGCGGTCGGCCGGCCGCAGTTCTCCGCCGTGCTCGAGACGGCGGAGGCCGCGCGGGAACTGGGCGCGACCGTCTGGGCCGACGGCGGGGTGCGCTACCCGCGAGACGTCGCGCTCGCACTCGCCGCCGGCGCCGCGTCGGTGATGATCGGTTCGTGGTTCGCGGGCACCATCGAGGCGCCGGGAACGCTGCGGCGCGATGCATCCGGCCGCCTCTACAAGGAGAGTTGGGGAATGGCGTCGACGAAGGCCGTGCGCGAGCGCTTCGACCGGCTCTCGCCGTACGAACTCGCCCGCAAGGAGCTCTTCGCCGAAGGCATCTCGTCGTCGTCGATCTACCTCGACCCGCTTCGACCCTCGATCGAAGACCTGCTCGACATGATCACCTCCGGCGTGCGCAGCTCGTTCACCTACGCCGGTGCCCGCACCCTCGCGGAGTTCCGAGACCGCGCCCGCGTCGGAATCCAGTCGGCCGCCGGCTACGAGGAGGGCAAGGCGCTCCCGGTCAGCTGGTGACGCCTCCGCCCGGCGGCTGTGGATGACCCGGCGCACCCGGTGCTGGAGTCCAATACGCTTCCGTGCCATGGCGCACCCCTTCGAGATCGTCGCTCAACCGATTCGGCGTCGCATCATCGAGGTACTCGCCGTCGGCGATCACTCGACGGGCGAGCTCGGCGAACTTGTCACGAACGAGGCTGGCGTCTCCCGCACCGCGGTCTCCCACCACTTGTCAGCGTTGCGAGCAGAGGGTGTCGTCAAGTCCGAAGTCGATCCGGCCGAACCGCGCTCTCGGCGGTACATGCTGGACGCAGACTTCCTGTCTCGACTCGATGACGCGGTCGGGGAACTGTTCGAACTCTGGGACCACCGATATGGCAGTGCCCTGGACCGGGCGCCGATCGTCGACCCTCCGCGCACTCTGAGGCGGCGGCATCGATGGCGCGAAGCTGCGAACCGTCGTCGCGAGTGGCCGTCGAGCCTGTAGCACGTGCGACAGCGGCTTCGAACCGTCCGGCAGCCTCGATCCTGCTGATCTGCAGTTCGATTCTGCGCGCCGAGATCGAACTCATCGTCTCTCCACCTCATGTGAGCTCTGCCTCACATGAGGCAGGATTCACATGAGCTGCGAGGACGAATGCCACCGGTCGGAGAACGGGGAACATCGCGAGCGACGGGGCACGCCTGGTGCTTCGCGTTGCGGCCGTCGTCGGCGAGATCAGCGCTGAAGAGGAGGGCGAATGTGTCGCCCGGGTTACGGCGCGGGGATCGCGCGTGGCGCGTCGATATACTGAAGGCACAATGGACGATCCCCCTTCTGCGTCGACGCCAGGCCATAGACCCTCGCCCGTGACTGCTCGGGGAGGTGGCGATGTCTGAGTGGATACTCCTCGGCATCGGACTCCTTCTCACGATCGGCACGGGCTTGTTCGTCGCCAGTGAGTTCGCCCTCGTCAATCTCGACCGGGCCGACCTGGAGGCACGACGTGCGCGAGGTGAGACGAGGCTCGGCCTCACGATCGCCGCGCTGAAGATCACGTCCACGCACCTCTCGAGCGCGCAACTCGGCATCACGCTGACCACGCTCCTCACCGGCTACACGATGGAACCGGCGATCTCGTCGCTCCTCGCGGCGCCGCTCACCGCACTCGGCATCCCCGAGGCGCTCGTGCGCCCGGTCGGCACGATCACGGCCGTCGTCGTCGCCACCCTGCTCTCGATGGTGATCGGTGAACTCGTGCCGAAGAACTTCGCGCTCGCGCTGCCGCGGCAGACCGCCGTCATCGTCATTCCGTTCCAGACGGCGTTCACCTGGGTGTTCCGGCCCGCGATCGCGCTGCTGAACGGCAGCGCCAACGGCATCCTCCGTTCCTTCGGCATCGAACCGAAGGAAGAGCTCTCCGGTGCCCGGACCGCGGAGGAACTCTCCTCCCTCGTGCGCCGATCGGCGAGCGCCGGCCTGCTCGAGCAGGACACTGCGACCCTGCTCGGTCGCACCCTCCGATTCGCCGACCACGACGCATCCGATGTCATGACGCCTCGGCCCGCCGTCGCCGCCGTGCAGCGACTGCAGCCGGCAGAGGCGGTGCTCGAGCTCGCTCGTACGACGGGCTATTCCCGCTTCCCCGTCTACGACGAGAATCTCGACGACGTCGTCGGCCTCGTGCATGTCAAGCAGGCCGTCGCCGTTCCGCGCGAGAAGCGCGGCGACGTGCCGACCTCGGCGCTGCAGACCGAGGCGCTGCGCGTTCCCGAGACGATGAAGCTCGACACCCTGCTCGGCGAACTCCGCGGACGCGGCTACCAGATGGCGGTCGTCGTCGACGAATACGGCGGAACCGCCGGCGTCGCGACGCTCGAAGACCTCGTCGAAGAGCTCGTCGGCGAGGTCGCCGACGAGCACGACCGCACGCGTGCCGGCATCGTGCGACGCGGTGACGACGTGAGCTTCCCCGGCATCCTCCGACCCGACGAACTGCTCGAGCGCACCGGCATCCGCGTGCCCGAGAACGGAGACTACGAGACCGTGGGCGGATTCGTCATGGCCGAACTCGGTCGATTGCCCGTCGCCGGCGACGAAGTGCTGATCGACGACGGCACGCTCGTCGTGCAACGTCTCGACGGACGGCGCATCGATCGGGTGCGATTCGTTCCGAATCCATCACCCGGAACCGATGAGTCGGCAGGGGGGCAACGATGAGCGACTGGGCCGGGATCGCGTGGCTGGTCGTGCTGCTGATCGCCAACGCCTTCTTCGTCGGGGCGGAGTTCGCCGTCATCTCGGCGCGACGCTCGCAGATCGAGCCGCTCGCTGAACAGGGCAGCCGCCGCGCCAAGACCGCGCTCTGGGCGATGGAGCACGCCACGCTCATGCTCGCCATGAGCCAGCTCGGCATCACGATCTGCTCGCTGCTGATCCTGAACGTGTCGGAACCTGCGATCCACCACCTGCTCGAGGTGCCGCTGCACTTGACCGGCTGGTCCGCCGAAGTGGTGTCCACGATCGCGTTCATCGTGACGCTCGTGCTCGTCTCCTACCTGCACGTCGTCTTCGGCGAGATGGTGCCGAAGAACCTCTCGTTCTCGATTCCCGACCGTGCCGTGCTGCTGCTCGCGCCGCCGCTCGTGTTCCTCGCACGCATCTTCCGGCCGATCATCGTCGCGCTGAACGCCATCGCCAACGGCGTGCTGCGGCTGTTCGGCGTCGAGCCCAAGAACGAGGCGACCTCGACGTTCACGCTCGAAGAGGTGCAGACGATCGTGAACCAGTCGCGCCGCGAGGGCGTGCTCCACGACGCGAGCGGCACGTTGACGGCCGCGTTCGAGTTCACGACCAAGCGGGTGCAGGATGTCGCGGTGCCCCTCGATGCGCTCGTCAGCCTGCCGCCCGCGGCCACGCCGACCGATGTCGAGCGCGCCGTCGCTCGTCGCGGATTCTCGCGATACCCGATCCTCGACCCGGCGGGCGAGCCCGACGGCTACGTCCACCTGAAAGACGTCATCGATCTCGATGAGGACGAGTTCGACGATCCGATCCCGGCGAAGCGCGTGCGGCGCCTGGTCTCGATCTATGCGGGCACCGACCTCGAAGACGCGCTCGCCACGATGCGACGCCTCGGCACGCATGTCGCGCGGGCGTTCGACGAAGACGGCGCCACGACTGGCGTGATCTTCCTCGAGGACATCATCGAGGAGCTCGTCGGCGAGGTGCAGGACGCCACTCGTCGACGGTGATCTCGGCGCGGGCGGCGCCCGTATTGGGGGCTGCCCGCGCTTCGTGCCCGGGCGTAGGCTCGCTTCGAGCGAGAAATGAGGGTTCATCATGTTCGAATCCGCTGAAGGGTACGCCGTGCTGCCGGCAGCCGACCTCGAGCGCGCCAAGCGCTGGTGGAAGGAGGTCTTCGATCTCGACCCGGTCGAGGATTCGACCGGGGGAGTGATGCTTCGAGTCGGCGGAACGCCGGTGCTGGTCTACGAGACGCAGTTCGCCGGGACCGCGCAGAACACGGCCCTCGGCATCGACACCGATGACCTCGATCGTGACATGGCGGTGCTTCGCGAGCGAGGCGTCGTCTTCAACGAGTACGACCTGCCCGGTGTCACGACCGAGAACGGCGTCGTCGAAGAAGACGGCATGCGCACCGCCTGGTTCGATGACAGCGAAGGCAACATCATCGCCCTCGGGCAACGGCGGTAGCCGGACTCCGGGGCTAGGTCAGCGACCGTAGCCAGGACTCGAGCGTCGCGGCGTCCGTGAAGACGTGCCCGCTGCCGCCGACCGCCTCCGCGCCCTCGACGTTCTCGGACTTGTTGTCGATGAACACGAAGTCGGATGCCGCGATGCCGAGCTCACCGATGACGTGCTCGTAGATCGCCGCGTCGGGCTTCACCAGATCGAGCTCGGCGCTGACGAACACGCGCTCGAAGAGCGGCGCGAACGAGCCGTGGCGCAACCAGCCCGAGAAGTCGGCGCCCGCGTTCGAGAGCAGGGCGAGTCGGGTGCCTCCTGCTGCAAGCGCGTGCAGCACGCCGAGTGTGCCGGGGTCGACCGAGAGCCAGCTCCGGTGGTCGATCGCCCACAGCTCGTGCACGTCGATGGCGTTCCACTCCGCACCGAGGTCCGTAGCGACGGCCTGCCAGTACTCGGCGATCGAGATCGTGCCGCGGTCGAGGCCGTGCCGGTGCGCCCAGTACGCCTCCCAGAAGGACGCGGAGCGCTCGGCCATGCCGGCTCGAGCGACGAGCAACGCGCGGTCGCCGGCGCTCGGCTCGCGGGAGATGACCTCTCCGTAGTCGAAGACGACGACACGCGGAGCGAGACTGATCGGTGCGGGAGCTGTCGGAGGCATCCCCGCCAACCTATCGTGGGACCATGAACAGGCCGTGGCAGGAATGGACCGCCGACGACGCGGTGGAATGGGTCGTCGCACCGAACGCCGACGACGACAAGTACTCGCGCGGCGTGCTCGGCATCGTCGCCGGCTCACCCGAGTACCCGGGCGCCGCGGTGCTCGCCGTCGAAGCCGCGCACCGAGCCGGCCTCGGCATGGTGCGCTACACCGGCCCTCGCGCGGTGCGCACGGCCGTGCTCGCTCGCCGGCCCGAGACCGTGACGTCGCCCGGTCGAGTGCAGGCCTGGCTCATCGGCTCGGGCATCGACGCCGGTCGGCGCTCGTTCATGCTGCTCGGCGACCTGCAGGGCGCGCTCGCCTCACGACTGCCCGTCGTGCTCGATGCCGGTGCGCTCGACCTCGTCGGCACCCATTCGGCACCCACGGTCATCACGCCGCACACGCGAGAGCTCGCCGCGCTGCTGGCCTCGCGCGAGATCGACACGAGCATCGCCCAGGTGCGTGATGATCCTGCCGGGTGGGCGCAGCGCGCCGCCCGCGAACTCGGCGTCGCGGTACTCCTGAAGGGCGCCGTCACGCATGTCTGCGACCCCGACGGCGACCGCTACACGATCACCGCGCCGACGCACTGGCTGGCGTCCGCCGGTACCGGAGACGTGCTCGGCGGTATCCTCGGCGCGCTCGTCGCGACCCACCATGAGCGCCTCGCCACCGATGCCGAGGCGCTCACCTCGCTCGCGGCGACCGCGGCGTGGGTGCACGGCGAAGCGGCGCGCCTCGCGAGCACCGACGTCGCCGGCGGCCCGGTGACGGCGCTCGACATCGCCGGCGCGGTTCCCCGGGTGATCGGCGCGCTGCTTTCGCGCTGAAGGGCGGCGGCGAGCGACGATGCCACCGACGTGCACCGGAGCGTGGCGGAATGTGATGCTCGGCTAGGCTCGTCGCCATGACGGGCGAGGCTGGGCAGGAGGCATCCGCTCACCCCTTCCGCCGCCGGCTCGGCTCTCGCGCCGCGCTCTGGTCCGGCTTCGCGATGGTGCACCTCGCGCTGATCTGCCTGAATCTCGCGGCACCCGGCTATCCGCTCGGTGACGTCACGGGCGTCTACCGGGTCTGGGCCGAGAACGCCGCGCACGGGTGGGTGCGCATGGGGATCGACGTGCCGTGGGTGTATCCGATCCTCGCCTTCGCTCCGATGGCCGCCGCCCTCGCCCTCGGCTCGACCCTCTACGCGCAGGCGTGGCTCGCGCTCGTGACCGTGCTGAACGCGATCGCCTTCGGGGTGCTCATCGGCCGCGCCCGGCTGTCGCGTCCACGTCGACTCGCGGCGTGGTGGTGGCTCGGCTTCCTCGCGCTGCTCGGACCGATCGCATTCGGACGCATCGACGCGATCACGGTGCCACTGGCCGTGCTCGGCCTGCTCTGGTCGGCGGGCAGGCCGCGGGTCGCGGCGGTGCTGCTCACGATCGCGACCTGGGTGAAGGTGTGGCCGGCCGCGCTCGTCGCCGCGCTCATCATCTCGGCGCGCCGACGACTCGAGATCGTCACTGTGGTCGTCTCGCTGAGCGCGGGCATCCTCGGGGCGAGCCTGCTCGCCGGGGCGGGCACGAACGCCATCGGGTTCATCGCCGAGCAGGCCGGACGCGGGCTGCAGATCGAGGCGCCGATCGCGGTCGTCTGGCTCTGGCAGATCGTCGCGGGGTCGGGCTCCGTGAGCATCGTCTACGACCGCGACATCCTCACCTTCCAGATCCAGGGACCGGGGGCGGATGTCGCGGCCGCGGTCACGACACCCGTCATGGCGATCGGCGTGCTCGTCGTCGCGCTCGTCGGCATCCGGGCAATGCGCCGTGGCGCGGTGTTCGGCCGGGTCCTGCCGCCCTTGGCGCTGAGCTTCGTCGTCGTGCTCATGCTCGCGAACAAGGTCGGTTCTCCCCAGTTCGTGACGTGGCTCGCCGCGCCGGTGATCCTCGGGCTGGCACTGCGCCCAGGGCGCTTCGCCGTGCCCGCGCTCCTCGCCGCGGTGATCGCGCTGTTTACGCACATCATCTACCCGTACTGGTACGGCTGGCTCCTCGTCGCGAATCCGGCGTTCGTCTTCCTGCTGACCGCGAAGGCCGTGCTGCTCGTGGTGCTGCTCGCGTGGGCCATCCACGTGCTCTGGCGGCTCGGTGCAGCGCATCCGACGCCGCACATCGTCGACGCGGTGCGCGGCACAATGGAATCGAACGAGTGATCGCGAAGGAGTCGAACATGCTGGTGGCATTCTCAGTTGCGCCGAGCGGCACGGGCCGCGCCGACGGGTCCGTGCACGACGCTGTTGCGGCGGCCGTGCAGGTCGTGCGGGAGTCGGGGCTCCCGAACCGCACGACGTCGATGTTCACCGAACTCGAGGGTGAATGGGACGAGGTCTTCGACGTCGTCCGCCGTGCCACGGAGGCCGTCGGCGAATACGGGTCGAGGGTGTCGCTCGTGCTGAAAGCCGACATCCGACCGGGCTACTCCGGTGAGCTCGATGCGAAGATCGAGCGACTCGAGACCGCGATCGACGAAGCCGGCAACGGCGTCGCGTAGTCCCCGTCCAGTCCGGCCGGCCGCGGAACCGCGCCATCGAATCGATTCGATCTGTGCGAGAATCGTCGGGTGACCCACTCATCCGACGGGCCGACGACGTTGTCGCCGGCCCGTATTCGTTTCGCGCTCCTCGCGCTCGCACTCGGCGGCTTCGGCATCGGCTCGACCGAGTTCGTCGCCATGGGCCTGCTGCCGAACATCGCCCACGACCTCCTGCCCGAGCTCTATGCGCGCTCCTCGGCCGAGGCGAACGCGAACGCGGGCTGGGTCATCTCGGCGTACGCCCTCGGTGTCGTCGTCGGAGCGCCGACCATCGCCGCCGCCGCGGCGCGCTGGCCGAGGAAGCGACTGCTGCTCGCCCTGCTCACCGCCTTCACCGTGGGCACCATCGCTTCTGCCGTGCTGCCCACGTTCGAACTCGTGCTCGTCGCGCGGTTCGTCGCCGCGCTGCCGCACGGGGCGTACTTCGGAATCGCGTCGCTCGTGGCGGCGAGCCTCATGGGTCCCGGCAAACGCGCGCGCGGCGTCGCGCTCGTACTCTCGGGCCTCACGATCGCCAACGTGGTCGGGGTGCCGGCGATCACCTGGCTCGGTCAGGCCGCGGGATGGCGCATCGCCTACCTCGCCGTCGCGGCGATCTTCGCGCTCACCTTCGTCGCCGTGCTCGTCGCCGTTCCGTGGCAGGCCGGTGATCCGCACGCCACGATGAAGCGAGAACTGCGTGCGTTCACCCGGAGTCAAGTGTGGTTCGCACTCGGCATCGGCGCGATCGGCTTCGGCGGCCTCTTCGCCGTGTACAGCTACGTCGCTCCACTCGCCACCGACGTCACGGGCCTGCCCGAAGCGTTCGTGCCCGTCGTGCTCATCGCATTCGGCATCGGCATGACGATCGGCAACATCGCCGGCGGACGCCTCGCCGACTGGAGCGTGCGACGGTCGATGTACCTGTTCTTCGCCATTCTCGCCGGCGCGCTCGTGCTGCTGGGCTTCACCGCGTCGAACCCGATCGGTCTGTTCGCGGGCGTGATGCTCGTGGGCGGGGCCTCAGCGGCACTCTCGCCGACGATCCAGGCGCGGCTCATGGACGTCGCACGCGACAGCCAATCGATCGCCGCCGCACTGAACCACTCGGCGCTGAACATCGGCAACAGCCTCGGCGCCCTGCTCGGCGGCATCGCGATCGCGGGCGGTCTCGGCTACGTCGCCCCGATCTGGATCGGGCTCCTGCTCACGCTCGCAGGGGCGGCACTCGCGGTGACGTCGTTCGCCCTCGATCGGGCCCGACACCGTCGCGGCGTCGTGGTGCCCTATGCAACGGGCGCGATCCGGGCCGTCGAGCCCGTCGACGCCTGATCCGCGGCCGGTGGGGAGACGGGTGCCGCGGCATCCGTCTCCTCACCGGCCTCAGTCGGACTGCAGGAGGATGCCGTCGAGGATCGCGCGCTTGCGCAGCGCCACCTTGGTGCCGACGTCGTACCCCGACGCCCGGTACTTCTCACGGATGCGCTTGAGGTAGCTCTTCGCCGTCTCTTCGGAGATGCCGAGCTGGAAGGCCACAGCCTTGACGGGCTGGCCGGCGCCGTAGAGCGCCATCACCCGCCGTTCCTGCGCTGAGAGCTTCGGCGCGGTGCCCTCTTCGCTGAGGGCGACCTCGAGCTCGGGCGTGAGATAGGACTCCCCGATGCGTGCTGCGCGGATCGCCTCGATGATGGTCTCGACCGGCTCGGACTTCACCAGATAGCCGAGCGCGCCCGAACCGAGTGCTTCGCGCACGACCGCGGGCTCTGAATAGGTGCTCATGAGCATCGTCTGCACCTCGGCCGACTTCAGCATCGACAGCTTGAGCGAGATCGGGATGTTGTCGCGCAGGTCGAGGTCGAGCAGCACGACGTCGACGGGGAAGTCGGGGTGGGCGAGCAGTTCGGACCACGACGGCACCGCGGCGATGAGCTCGATGTCAGGAGCCGCGGTGCGAATCCACTCCGAGAGGGCCCCGAGGAGCATGCGGTGATCGTCGACGATCGCCAGGCGGATCGGTGGAGCAGTGTCGGCCATTCAGCTTCCCCTCGGATGGGCCGCCCTGCGGACGACCGGTACACCAGCCGAGACATTCGGGTCGACCCGGCAGTCGATGTCGATGCGAAAGGTATCGGACGCCGCTTCGACCTCGTGTGTACCGACACTATCGAGTACATCCCAGGTTGCGGGGTCGACGCGGCGACGAGCCAGACCTCGCACCTCGATCGAGAGCAGCAGGTCGGGCGTCTCGGGGGCGGAGGCATCGGCCGGTTCGCGGCAGGTGACCTGCGCCGCGAGCTCGGCAGTGCCCTTCGACTGCTCGCCCACCAGGAACCACAGTGCGAGGAGCAGGCCGTCGCGCTGCGATTGGTCGAGCAGGCCCGCCAGCCCAGCGGGATCGTCGACGGTGACCCGATTGCTGAGGTAGGCGGACTCGGTGACCGCATGCCGGAGCCAGGTGTCGTTCCGGCCCTCGATCAACCGCACGCGGAGTCGGGCCGCGATCCTGCCCGCGCGTTCGGCGGGCTCGGACGGCAGGGGAATGGCGATGCGTCCGGAGCCGACGTCGTCGAGCAGCGACTCCGCGTCGAAGTCGAGCTGCGCGAGCTCTTCCGAGGCACGCATGCCCACGGCGGTGCGCGGTGTCGCAACCGTGCTCTGCACGAGCGAGAGGTCGAGTTCCCGGCGTACGAGACGCCGGAACCCGTCGATCGCGAGCACGGCGACGATGACGGGAAGCACGGCCGATGCCGCGACGACGAGCCCGGTCACGGTGTGGTGCCCGGCTGATTGGAGCTGGACGAGTGCCGCCACGGCCATCACGATGCCGATCGCGCCGGCGACGAGCACGGGGATGCGGGTGCCCTTGATCGCCGCGACCGGCATCAGCACCGCCCCTGCTGCTGCCGCCGCCGTCGGAGTCACGCCGAGGTGGAGCAGGCCCTGCGTCGCGGCCACGTCGAGCCCGACGGGGACCGCGAGACCGACGAGCAGCACCAGGTAGAGCCAGCCAGGCAGCGGGGTACTGCGCGAGACCATACGGGAGACGACGCCGATGCCGACGACGGCGAGGAGCGCGAGCCACGCGGTCCACGGTCCCGGCCCTGGAGGGAAGAGCGGAGCGAGCGTCAGGGCATGTGCGAGGTGTCCGGCGATCACGAGGCCGGATGCGATCGTGATGCCGACCGCGAGACGGCGGCCGCCGTGGCTCTCGCGCACGTCGCCCGCGGCCCGAGCTGATCGACTCGGCCGCCGGAAGTGACGCCCGGAGACCGCGACCTGCGGCTCGCTCATGGCTTCGGCACCTCGAGCATCACCGTCGTGCCGGAACCGGGGGAGGAGAAGACCCGGGCGCGCCCGCCGACGGTGTTCAGCCGTCCGACGACCGACTCGGAATAGCCGAGACGCGCCCCGTCGACCGCGTCGGGCTCGAAGCCGGTGCCGGCGTCGGTGACCATCGCGCGCACCGTGCGATCGTCGTCGCTCACCGTGACATCCGCTTGGGTGACGCCGGAATGCCGGCGCACATTCTCGAGGCACTCGCCGAGCGCACCGAGCAGCGCATCGAGGGTGTCGCGAGGCAGGGCGAGGCGGCCGGCGCCGTGCCAGTTCACGTCGAGGCCCATGCGCGCGAAGCGCTGCCGCACCGACTCGAAGGTGAGGCCGAGCGTGTCGTCGTCGGACTCCGGCGAGAACACCGCGTTCGACCCGCGGTCGAGCGGTGCGCCGAGGCGGAGCTGCTTGAGCAGCCGTGCATCGTCACCGGCCTGTTGGCGCAGCGCCCCAGCGCTGACGCCGACACCGGAGTGGGCGAGCAGGCTGAGGGTGGCCAGCACCGTGTCGTGGAGCACGCGGGCGTCTTGTCGCTGCTGCGTCTCGAGCTCGCTCGCCATCCGTTCGGCCTCATGTGCCCGACCGACCTCTGCGATGCGGTCGGAGGCCATCGCGATCGCTCGATCGAGCCAGATGCCGATCGCTGCGTTCGCGGCCCAACCCATGAGCGCGCCGATGGCCACGACCTGCATCTCGTGACCGGTGACGGCGACCAGACCGATCGCGATCAGGGTCGCTGCGACCAGGCCGAGCACGAGGAAGGGGCCGTCGGAGCGCACGATGAGGGTGACCGCGACCGATGAGGCGGTGATCGACGCGGTGATCGCCATCGCCGCGATCGTGACGGGATCGATCACGGGTCCCGTGCCGAGCAGCATGATGAGCGCGATCGAGCACGCCACTGCGGCGATGGCCGGCGCGACGGCGCCCCGTATCGCGTGGAGGGCGATGCCGACGCCGGCGCCGAGGCTGAGGAGGGCGGCCGATGCGAGCTCGAACCCGGTCGTGGCGCCCGGAACGAGGAGGCAGGCGAGGGCGCCGATCGTGCCGCTGAGACCGGTCACCCGGGTGAGCTGGCGCAGCAGGCGATCGCGTTCCTTGTGGATGCGCTTCATGTCACCCCCTGATGCGGACGGAGCCGCGGACACGGCCATCGTCACTCTCGAAGAGTAGCGGAATCGCGCCAGGGAACGGGGGAACGACCTGGTGTCACGGCCCGGACGGACCGCGACCGCCCCGGCACGGGTCAGGCCGCGAGGAGACCGGTGAGCGCGGCGCCGACCGCGTCGTCTTCGATGAGGAACGCGTCGTGGCCGTACTCGGACGTGACGAGCACCGGTGCGGGGCCATGCACGCTGTGGGGCAGTCCGGCCGCGATCTCCGCCTGGCCGGTCAACGGGAAGTACCGGTCGCTGTCGATGCCGAGCACGAGACTTCGAGCCTCGACTCCAGCCAGTGCGGCCCGGGCGCCGCCCCGGCCTCTGCCGACGTCGTGCGAGTTCATCGCCTGGGTGAGCACGATGTAGCTGTTCGCATCGAAGCGACGGGTGAACTTGTTGCCGTGGAAGTCGAGGTAGGACTCGACGGCGAACCGCCCGTCGCTGCCCAGGGGATCGAGATCGGACTGCCAACTGCGCTCGAAGCGCTGGTTGAGCTCGGCCGCGGTGCGGTAGTTGAGCATCGCCATGCGCCGGGCGAGCGCCAGCCCGCGGGTCGGCCCATCGCCGTCGGGGGCGTCGTAGAACTCGCCACCTCGAAAGGCCGGATCGGCGCGGATCGCCTCGATCTGCACCGAGTTGAGCGCGATCTGGTCGGCGGTGGTCGTTGCCGGTGCTGCGAGCACGGCGATGCGCTCGACCGCATCGGGCGCCATGATCGCCCACTCGAGCACGTGCATCGCACCCATCGATCCACCGACCACGGCGGCGAAGCGGTCGATGCCGAGTTCGCGCGCGAACGCGATCTGCGCTCGCACCTGATCGCGGATCGTGAGGAACGGGAATCGGATGCCCCACTCGCTCCGGTCGGGGGCGAGTGACGCCGGCCCCGTGGATCCCTGACACCCGCCGAGCACGTTCGGGGCGACGACGAACCACCGATCGGTGTCGATCGCGCGGCCGGGGCCGACGATGCCGGGCCACCAGCCGGCGCTCGGATGCGCTGCACCGGCCGGACCGATCACGTGGCTGTCGCCGGTCAACGCGTGGAGCACGAGGATCGCGTTGTCGCGTGCCGGCGACAGCGTGCCCCACTGCTCGTAGGCGATGCGGGCGGCGGGAAGGGTCCGGCCCGATTCCAACGCCACGTCGCCGATGCCGACGAAGCGGCGGTCGCCGACGGGGTCGCCCTCGCGCCACGCACCGGTTGCCGGGGCACGACCGGCGAGCGATGCCGCCCGCGCCTCGGTGACGATGCTCGCGGGCACCGCGTCAGCCGTCGTCTGCCAGTCCATGCTTCGATTCTCCCGAATCCGGTCGGCTCGCCGCGCTTTGTTACGGCGCAACCAAGGTGCGAACGCCGACGCCGACGCCGACGCCGGCGATGCGAACGGCGGATGCCGCGGGCCCGGGTGGGCTCGCGGCATCCGCCGAGGCGACAAGCAGGAGCTCAGACCCGTGCAGCCTCCGTTGCGGCGCGCGCCGCCGCGAAGCCCGCCTCGAGGTCGGCTTTCAGATCGTCGATGTTCTCGATGCCGACCGACAGGCGCACGAGACCCGGCGTCACGCCGGTCGTCAGCTGCTGCTCGGGAGTGAGCTGCGAGTGCGTCGTCGACGCCGGGTGGATGACGAGCGAGCGCACGTCGCCGATGTTCGCGAGGTGGCTGAACAGCGAGAGGCTGTCGACGAGCGCACGACCGGCATCGACGCCGCCCTTCAGCTCGAAGGAGAGCACGGCTCCGACGCCCTTCGGCGCGTACGTGTTGGCCGCGGCGTACCACGGGCTCGACGGCAGGCCCGAGTAGTTCACGCTCGCGACGTCGGGGTGGGTGTCGAGCCACTCCGCGATCTCCTGCGCGTTCTGCACGTGGCGCTCGATGCGCAGCGACAGGGTCTCGATGCCCTGGATGAGCTGCCACGCGCTCGCCGGCGCGATCGCCGCACCGAGGTCGCGCAGCAACTGCACACGCGCCTTGATGATGTAGGCGAGGCTGTCGCCGACCGCTGCCGTGTAGCTCGCGCCGTGGTACGAGGGGTCGGGCTCGGTGAGGCCCGGGAACCGCTCGACGTTCTTCGACCACTCGAACGTTCCGCCGTCGACGATCACACCGCCGATCACGGTGCCGTGGCCGCCGAGGAACTTCGTGGCCGAGTGCACGATGATGTCGGCGCCGTGCTCGAACGGGCGGATCAGGTAGGGGGTGGCGATCGTGTTGTCGACGACGAGGGGCACGCCCGATTCGTGCGCGACATCGGACACCGTGCGGATGTCGAGGATGTTGATCTTCGGGTTGCCGATCGTCTCGGCGAAGAAGAGCTTCGTGTTGGGACGCACCGCGCGGCGCCACTCGTCGGGGTCGTCCTGGTTCTCGACGAAGGTCGTCTCGATGCCGAGCTTGGCGAGCGTGTACTTGAAGAGGTTGTAGGTGCCGCCGTAGATCGACGAGGACGACACGATGTGGTCGCCTGCCTCGGCGATGTTCAGCACTGCGAAGGTCGACGCCGACTGGCCCGACGCCACGAGCAGTGCGCCGCTGCCGCCCTCGAGCGCCGCGAGGCGCTCTTCGACCACGGCCTGCGTCGGGTTCTGGATGCGCGTGTAGATGTTGCCGAACTCCGCGAGCGCGAAGAGATTCTGCGCGTGCTCGGCGTTGTTGAACACGTACGACGTGGTCTGGTAGATCGGCGTCGCGCGCGCGTTGGTCACGGGGTCGGGCGCTGCACCCGAGTGCACCTGCTTGGTCTCGAAACGCCAGTCGGCGGTGTCGCTCATGGAAGTCTCCTCAGGAAATCGCGCATGGTGCGCCGTGGCTTTCGAGCCACGCTATGCGGGCACCGAAGAGGGGGCAATGGATGCCGCAACACGGCGTCACGCTCGAGGCATCCGCTATTTCAGTTCGCCGTCGGACGGCAGCACGATCGTGCCCGTCGCGGTCGACGGCTCCGGCCGGAACAGCCATCGCGCCTTCGGCTCGACGAGCGGCCGGAACGCCCGGCGCACGGGTTTCAGCGACAGCACGATCGAGATCGCGACGCAGAAGACCATCATCGCGGGCAGCACCCAGAACGGCTGGTCTCCGGCGAGCAGCTCGGTCTCCCGGAACGGGAAGAGCACGAAGGTGTGCAGCAGGTAGATGTACATCGTGGCGGTGCCGAACGGCGTGAACCAGTGCGCGCCTCGGGGCATGAGCACGAGGAACGCGACGGCGAGCAGCATCGCGAACAGCAGGAGGCCGAGCCGGATGGCTCCCGACCACGGCTCGTCGTACCCGATCGCCTCGTACGACTCGTCGTAGAGCATGAACCGGCGCAGCTTCAGGTCGCGCCACGTCTCGATCGCGGCGGGCATGACCGCGAGGGTCGTGCCGAAGAGCAGGATGGCGCCGGCGCGCCACCGCCACGCGACGGCAGCGCCGAACTCGAGCCAGCGGCCGGTGAGCTGCCACTGCCGCAGCTTCCAGCCGAAGACGAAGAAGGGCAGCATGCCGAGGGTGCGGGACAGCGCGAGCGTGGAGTCGATCGTCTCGGTGTACCCCGCCCCGATCGAGATCGCGATCGCGATGAGCAAGGGGTATCGCAGCATCACGAGGTAGGGCAGCACGATGCGCCACACCGCGAGGGCGATGAGGAACCACAGCGTCCACGACGCAGTCGTGAAGTCGAGGGCGAACTCGCCGCCGAGGATCCACCGGATGACGGTCCAGATCGTCTCGAAGATGAAGAAGGGGAAGACGATGTCGGTGAGGGTCTGGCGGATGCTGCGGGCGTTCGGCGGGCCGGACTTCGCGAAGTACCCGCTCACGGTGACGAACACGGCGACGTGGAACGAATAGATGAACAGGTAGACGCTGTACGCCGAATCCGACTCGCCGATGAGCGGCAGGATTCCGTGGCCGATGACGACGAGGGTGATCGCGATCCACCTGGCGTTGTCCCACAGGGGAACACGTCTGCGCTTGCTCGGGGTGGCCTGCGGCCTCGTCTGCATCAGTCCATTCAACCGCACGCGCGGCACCCGGCACGGCAGAATGGGCGCATGAGCAAGCTGCGAGTGGTCGTGACCGGCGCGAGTTCCGGCATCGGCGAGGCGACCGTGCGAGCGTTTCGGGCCGCCGGATGGGACGTCGTGGGAGTCGCCCGCCGCGAGGATCGCCTGCAGGCGCTCGCGGCCGAGACCGGGGCATCCGTCGTCGTTGCCGACCTCACGAAGCAGGCCGACGTCGATCGTCTGCGCGAGCACCTCGCCGAGACCGGCCCGGTGCACGCGCTCGTCAACAACGCCGGCGGAGCCAAGGGGCTCGACTCGGTCGAGGCCTCCGACATCGACGATTGGGCGTGGATGTTCGAGGTCAACGTGCTCGCGCTGAAGCGCGTGACGACCGCACTGCTGCCACTGCTCCGGAAGGGCGCCGTGGCACGTGGTGTCGCCGACATCGTGAACGTCACGTCGATCGCCGGGCACACCGCCTACGTCGGCGGCGGCGGGTACAACGCCGCCAAGTTCGCCGCGCACGCCCTCACCGAGGTGCTGCGGCTCGAGCTGAACGGCGAACCGCTGCGGGTGATCGAGGTGGCGCCCGGGATGGTGAAGACCGATGAGTTCGCGCTCGTGCGCTTCGGGGGTGACCGGGCGAGAGCCGATGCCGTCTACGACGATGTGCCCGAGCCGCTCGTGGCGGCCGACATCGCCGCGGTCATCACCGACGCCGTGCAGAAGCCACGGCATGTGGACCTCGACCTGATCGTCGTCAAGCCCGTCGCGCAGGCGGCGCCGTACCGGCTCACGAAGGGGCCGCTCACCGTTCGCGGCGAAGGCGACTGACCATGGTCGACACCTCGTTCGTCGAGACCTCCGAGCGCACTCCGGCGGCGCCGAAGCGGGACCGCTGGGAGGCCCTGACAACCGTGCCGCTCGTGGTGCTCGGGCTCGCGTTCATCGCCGCGTACTCCGTACTGGTGCTGCTGCCCGAGGCGCCGGGCTGGGTCGGCGCGCTCATCGCGGTCGTGCTCATCGCGACGTGGATCGCCTTCGGCGTCGATGTCGTCGTGCGCATCGTGCTCACGCCCCGCGGCGGCCGGTGGCAGTTCGTCCGCCTGCACTTCGCCGACGTGCTCTCGGCCGTGGTTCCACTGTTCCGTGCATTCCGGGTGCTCGGACTCCTCCACCAGGTGCCCTATTTCCGGCGCCATAGCGGTGCCGCGGTGCGTGCACGCCTCGTCACCTATGCCGCCAGTTACGCCGCCTTCTTCGTGTACTTCATCTCGCTTGCGACGTTGCACGCCGAACGCGATGCACCCGGAGCGACCATCACCACCTTCGGCGACTCGATCTGGTGGGCATTCGTCACGATCGCGACGGTCGGCTACGGCGACATGTACCCGGTCACCGGGCTCGGCCGCCTCTACGCCGTGCTGCTCATGGCGGGCGGCGTCGCGATCGTCGGCACCGCGTCGGCCACGATCATCTCGCTCATCAACGAGCGCATCGGGCAGGTGCGCCACGGGCACTCCGGTGTCGAACATGGTGAGGAGCCGCCGCCCGACGGCCGCGTCTGACGAACCGCGCGGCTACCCTTGGGGAATGACGTTCGATGCGAATGACGCCGCAAGCGGTGTCGACGGAATCCGCCGCGAGATCCTCACCTGGGAGCAGTTCGGCGACGCGGCACGATCGCTCGCGAGCGACGTGCTGGGGTCGGGGTTCCGCCCCGACGTCGTGATCGCGATCGCCCGCGGCGGCCTCCTGCTCGCGGGGGCGATCTCGTACGCGCTCGGCACGAAGGCGTGCGGCTCGATCAACGTGGAGTTCTACACCGGCATCGACGAGCGACTGCCCGAGCCGGTGCTGCATCCGCCGATGCTCGATGCCCCGGCGCTCGGCGGCAAGCGCGTGCTGCTCGTCGACGACGTGTCCGACTCCGGCCGCACACTCGCGAAGGTGCTCGCGCTCCTGAGCGCCGAGGGCGCCGACGTGCGCACGGCGACGCTCTACACGAAATCGCACACCGTGCTCGCACCCGACTTCGATTACCGCCGCACCGACGACTGGATCGTCTTCCCGTGGTCGGCTCTCCCGCCCGTCGATCTCGCCGGGGTGGCGTGACCTCCGCCCCGGAGACGGCGAAGTCGCTCGACGAGCTCGCAGCCGCTGGACTGCTCGATGCCGCATGGACCGCCGCACTCGCCCCCGTCGCACCGAAGATCGCCGAGCTCGGCGAGTTCCTGCGCGACGAGACGGCCGCCGGTCGCGGCTACCTGCCGGACGGAGACCGTGTGCTGCGTGCGTTCGCTGCGCCGCTCGACGACGTGCGGGTGCTCATCGTCGGTCAAGACCCGTACCCCACGCCGGGGCATCCGATCGGCCTCTCGTTCGCGGTCGATCCGCACGTGCGGCCGGTGCCGCGCAGCCTTGCGAACATCTACCGCGAGCTCGCGGACGACCTCGGAGTGGTGCCGCCGCCGCACGGCGATCTCACGCGGTGGAGCACGAATGGCGTGATGCTCCTGAACCGGGTGCTCACGGTGCAGCCGGGCGCTCCGGCATCGCACCGCGGCAAGGGCTGGGAAGCGGTCACCGATCACGCGATCCGCACGCTCGTCGCGCGAGGCGCACCGCTCGTGGCGATCCTGTGGGGGCGTGACGCGCAGAACCTCAAGCCGCTGCTCGGTGCGACGCCGGTCATCGAATCGGCGCACCCGAGCCCCCTTTCGGCGTCGCGCGGGTTCTTCGGTTCGAAGCCCTTCAGTCGAGCGAACGCCCTGCTCGACGCGCAGGGCGCTGCGCCGATCGACTGGACCCTGCCGGCCTGAACCCGACGGGCCGAGCGTTCCGCGGCGTAACCCGTCGGCAATCTGCCGCGGGTATTCTGGCGGCATGCTCGAAGAGGAATACCAGACGCGACGCGTGCTGCCGCCCCACCTTCGCCCGGCAGCGCCGTCCGAGGCGCCATTCGAGTACTCGCTCCGCGACGCGCGCGCAGCCGACCTGCCCGCGGTCCGCGAGATCTACAACTACTACGTCGCCAATTCGACCGTCACCTTCGACGAAGATGCCATGACGTTGAAGGAGTGGAAGGCGAAATTCGCCTACCTGGCCAAGCTCGGCATGCCGTTCATCGTGGCCGAGTCGCCGAGCGGGCAGTTGCTCGGCTATGCGCTCGTCTCGCCGTGGAAGCAGAAGCGCGCCTATCGCTTCACGGTCGAGAACTCGATCTACCTCGGCCCCGCGGCATCCGGCAAGGGGCTCGGTCGGGTGCTGCTCGCGGAGCTGATCGAGCGGGCGAAGGCCGCGGGACTGAAAGAGATGATCGCGGTCATCGCCGACCAGGGCGCTGAGGCGTCGATCGCGCTGCACGAGAAGTTCGGCTTCGAGGAGATCGGGCGCATGGGGCGGGTCGGCTTCAAGTTCGAGCGCTGGCTCGGCACGGTGCTGCTGCAGAAGTCGCTGAAGTAGCGTGCCGAGCCGCGAAGCCGGCGGGCCCTCCTCAGCTGACGATGCCGAACTCGACCTCGGCGGCGAACATCGCGAGGAAGGCCGACACCAAGCCGGTGGCGAGCAGCAGGCCGGGGTGGGCGAGCCCGATGGTGATCCGGCGGAGTCGCGGGCGGTTCACGAGCATCGACTGCGGCACCTCGCTCGTCGTCGGCGCCTCGGACCACCCGCGCAATCGGGCGAGGAACCAGGAGCAGCGCACGATGAGCGCGGCCCACAGCACTCCGGCCGCCACCGGGGTGAGTGCTGCGAGCACGTCGAAGCCGATGCCGGTGAGTTCGTCCTCCTTGCCCTCGGCCGCGAGTTGGATCGAGGTCGAGATCGCGGCACCCAGGACGACTGAACCCGACCAGGCGACGAAGGCGAGCACGAGCGTCAGGTAGCGCGAGAAGAAGTGCCCGAATACCGAGCTGCGGTGGGCGAGATGGTCGCGAGGTGTCGCACGCAGTACTGCGATGGTCGCCGCGAGGCTCGGCGCGACGAGCAGGACGACGAGGAGCGACCAGGCCCAGACGGGCCAGTCGAGGACCGCGGCGAGCACGATGACGGCGCCGAGCGCAGCGGCCCACCCAGCGCCCCACGCCAGCGGATGCCTCGCGAGCGCAGCGCTGATCATGGCCCCACGATAGCGTCGGCCGGGCGCAGGCGGGGCCAGCGGCCGTCGGCTCGGGGGATCATTGCGCTGCACGGGCATAGCGTCGGCCGGGCGCAGGCGGGGCCAGCGGCCGTCGGCTCGGGAGATCATTGCGCTGCACGGGCATAGCGTCGACCGACGGCTCGCGGCCGTAGGCTCGGAGCATGACGGCGCTGCACGAGCACACGGCCCTCGAACTCCACCAGCTGCTGCAACGCGGCGATGTCTCGCCGGTCGAGCTCGCCGAGCACTATCTGGCCCGCATCGCACGGCTCGACCCCGAGGTGGGCGCCTTCGCGACGGTGACACCGGACGCGGCGATCGAGCGGGCTCGGCACGTCGCGGCCAGCGTGCCGAAGACGGCGCCGCTCTGGGGGCTCCCGCTCGCCGACAAGGACTTGCATCTTCGTGCGGGCGTGCCGGCCCGATTCGGCTCCCGTGCCTTCATCGACTTCGTGCCGGAGGCCTCGGACGAGCTCGTGCGGGCCGTCGACGCCGCAGGCGCGGTCAGCCTCGGCAAGTCGCAGACGCCCGAGTTCGGCCTGCCGTCGTACACCGAGGGGGTCGGCGTGCCGCCGACCAGGAACCCGTGGAACCTCGCGCTCGGCGCGGGCGGCTCGAGCGGGGGAGCCGCCGCCGCCGTGGCATCCGGCATGCTGCCGTTCGCACCCGGCTCCGACGGCGGCGGATCGATTCGCATTCCCGCCGCCTCATGCGGGCTCGTCGGTATGAAGCCGTCTCGCGGCCGCGTGCCCGCCGGGTCGGGAATCTCGAGCCTCGCCGGACTCGGCGTCGCCGGTCCGATCGCGCGCACCGTCGCCGACGCAGCGCTCCTCCTCGACGGAATGATCGCGCCGGCGGGGTACCCCGCTGCGCATCGGTTCGCACTAAGGGCGGCCGGCGATGACGGACCGTTCCTCGGTGCGGCCATTCGCGGCGAGGGTCGGTTTCAGCTCGGCGTGATGACGGATTCACCGTGGGATGACGCCTACGACATCGTCGTCGCCCCCGAGGCGCGTGCGGCGATCGAGCGCGGCATCGAGTTGCTCGACGGCCTCGGCCACGGCATCGAGGCGATCGCGCCGGCACCCGAGCCCGGCTATGCCGAGGCGTTCCGCACGATCTGGCAGGCGGGCGCCGCGACGATCCCGGTCGACGGCGAACCCGAGGCGCTGCTCGAACCGCTGACCCGCTGGCTGCTGCTGCGTGGTCGGGCCGTGCCCGCGCGTCAGCTCGCCGAGGCGCTCGCCTGGCTGACCGGCTTCGAGGAGCGCACCATCCGCCGGTTCGCGTCGTTCGACGCAGTGCTCACGCCGGCGCTCGCGCTCACGCCTCGTCCCCTCGGTTGGTATGACCCCCACGACGGGGAGCGCAACTTCGCCCAGCAGGTGCAGTTCACGCCCTTCACCTCCTTCGTGAACGTCGCGGGCCTGCCGGCGATCACGGTGCCGATCTCGGAGACCGAGAGCGGTGTGCCGATGGGTGTGCAGCTGATCGGTCGCCCCGGCGGTGAGGCGACGCTCTTCGCGCTCGCGGCGCAGCTCGAGCGACAGGTACGGCGCACCGGGAAGCACCCGGTGGCCTGGTGAGCTCTCGGCCGCGACGGCGACGGCTCGTGACACGAATTGACGCACTTAGGTAAGCCTCACCTATAGTGGAGGCATGCTCGGTCTCGACCTCACCCTCTCCTACAACGGTGCACCTGTCGTGCACGGTGCGGAGATCCATCTCGAACCGGGCAAGGTCACCGCGCTCGTCGGTCCGAACGGCAGCGGCAAGTCCACGCTCCTGCGCGCGCTCGCCCGACTGCACCAGCCCGACGCGGGTCGCGTGCTCCTCGCCGCCGACGACGGCCACACGATCAGCGAGGGCGAGTCCGGCGCCGAGCCGTCCGAGCTGCTCGAGCGGGGCGTCGACGCCGCCACGTTGAGCGGGCGCGACTTCGCGCGCCGGGTCACCCTGCTCGCGCAGAGCCGACCGACGCCCGGTGGCATCACCGTGCGCGAGCTCGTCGAGTTCGGGCGTCACCCGCACCGCGGCCGCTGGATCGCCGGTGACGCCGGCGGTGCCGCGATCGTCGACCGTGCGATGGAGCTCACGGGGGTCACGGAATTCGCCGACCAGCCCGTCGACCGTCTCTCCGGTGGCCAACTGCAACGGGTGTGGCTCGCGTCCTGCCTCGCGCAGGACACGGGAGTGCTGCTCCTCGACGAGCCGACGACATACCTCGATCTGCGCTACCAGGTCGAGCTCCTCGACCTCATCCGCGAACTCGCCGACCAACACGGCGTGACCATCGGCGTCGTGCTGCACGACCTCGACCAGGCCGCCGCTGTCGCCGACCGCGTCGTGCTCCTCGAATCCGGCCGCATCCGCGCCGTGGGCACGCCGGCCGAGGTACTCGTCTCCGACATGCTGAGCTCGGCCTACGGCATTCGCGTCGACGTCGAGGTCGACGACCGCGGCTGCATCACGACCTGCCCCATCGGCCGGTACAACACCCGGCAACGCGCCGACCACCGACTCGCCGTCGCCTAGCGCCGGCCGCCCATACCCCCCTCGCGCGGGACCCCTATGCCCGCGCGCCGATCGAAGGACACCATGAGAAGAGCTGCCGTGAATCGGCCGACCATCGCCCTCACCGCCACCATCGCGGCATCCGTGCTGCTGCTCACCGGCTGCGGCACCACCGAGAACGCGGGCGAGGCGAGCGGCGAAGCCGTGATCACCATCACCGATGACCGCGGCGAGAGCATCGAGCTCGCTGCGCCGGCCGAGAAGGTCGTCGCGCTCGAATGGAACACCGCCGAGAACCTCGTGGCGCTCGGCGTCATGCCGGTCGGCGTCGCCGATGTCGAGGGCTACGGCGACTGGGTCAAGTCCGAGACGCTCGATGAGAGCGTGACGGATGTCGGCACACGCGGTGAGCCCTCGGTCGACGCCATCGCGGGCCTCGCGCCCGACCTCGTGCTGACCACCAGCGACCTGTCCGAGTCGGTCATCGCCCAGATCGAGGAGTTCGCACCGGTGCTCGTGGTTCGCGGCGCCGACGCGTCGAACCCCATCGGCCAGATGGAGTTGAACCTCGAGCGCATCGCCGTGGCCACCGACCGAGAGGCGGAAGGCGAAGCGGTGTTCGCCGGGTTCCAGGAGAAGCTCGCCGAGGGCGCTGCCGCGCTCGCCGACGCGGGCCTCTCCGGCGCACCGTTCATGATGAGCGACGCGTGGCCCAGCGGTGGCCAGGTCTCGATCCGGCCGTTCGCCGAGGGCGCGCTGCTGACCGCGGTCACCGAGGAACTCGGGCTCGAGAACGCCTGGACCGGCGAAGGCGACGCCGACTACGGCCTCGGCTCGACCGATGTCGAAGGCCTCACGGGCGTCGGCGACGTGGAGTTCCTCTACATCGCCAACGGCGACACCGACCCGTACCAGAACGAGCTCGCGGGCAATGCCGTGTGGCAGTCGTTGCCCTTCGTGCAGAGCGGCAAGGTGCACCGTCTGCCCGACGGCGTCTGGATGTTCGGCGGCCCCTCGTCGATGAACGACTACATCGATGCCGTCGTCGCGACTCTCGCGGGCTGAGCGGCTCGAAGCGCTGAATCCCGCGCCGGGCGGGGCCGCACGGCCCCGGCTCGGCGCGGTGCTCCTCCTGGCCCTCGGTCTCGTCATCGCGACGCTGTTCGCGGCGGTACACGTCACCCAGGGCTCGGCGAACGTCGGGCTGCCCGAACTGCTGGGGTTGCTCGGAGGCGACTCCGACGATCAAGCGGCAGCCGTCCTCGTCGCCTCGCGGATGCCGCGGCTCGCCGCCGGTGTGCTCGTGGGCGTCGCGCTCGGCGTCGCCGGGCTCGTGATGCAGAGCGTCTCGCGCAATGTGCTCGCCTCGCCCGACACGCTCGCGGTGAACGCCGGATCCTACCTGGCCGTCGTCGCGGTCACGGCATTCGGCATCGTATTGCCCATCGCCGGCGGCGGCGTCGTCGCCTTCATCGGCGGTCTCGCCGCAGCGGGCCTGGTGCTCGCGCTCTCGGCGGGCGGCGGGCGCGGCGGAGGCACCGTGCGCCTCGTGCTCGCGGGCTCGGCCATCGCGCTCGCGCTGTCCGCACTGACGACGACGATGATCCTGCTCTTCCCCGAGCGGACCGAGGGCCTCTATGCATGGGGCAACGGCACGCTCTCCCAGACGGGCATGGCGCCCATGCTGCAACTCGGGCCCGTCGTGCTGCTCGCGATCGCGGCCCTCTTCCTGTTCGCGCGTCAGTTCGACCTCATCGCCCTCGGCGACGACACCGCAACGGTGCTCGGCGTGCGGGTTCGCCGCACTCGGCTCATCGGCATCGTCATCGCGGTGCTGCTCTCCGCCGCCGCCGTGACGGTCGCGGGACCGATCGGCTTCGTCGGCCTCGCGGCGCCCGCGATCGTGCGACTCATCGCCGTGCGGGTGCCCGGCATGCAGCGGCATGTGCTGCTCATCCCCGCCGCCGCGCTCATGGGCGTCATCGTCGTGCTCGGCGCCGACGTGCTGCTGCGCCTCGCGTTCGGCGGTCAGGCCGCGGTCGAGGTGCCGACGGGCGTCGTCACCACCATCTTCGGCGCGGTGTTCCTCATCGCGCTCGCCCTGCGCGCCCGTGCATCGACCGAGACCGGCACCGGCTTCGTGATCGGGGCGGGTCTCTCCCGCCGCGGACGCGTGTTCGTGATCGCGTCATCCGCCGTGCTGCTCGTCGTACTCGCCTTCGTCTCGCTCCTGCTCGGCGACGCGAAACTGCTCGGCGGCGACGTGCTCAACTGGGTGACCGGGCAGGCCGGGCCGCTCGTCGAGTTCGTGATGAACACTCGTGCGCCGCGCGTCGCCGCGGCGATCCTCGCGGGCGCGGCGCTCGCGCTCGCGGGCACGGTCGTGCAGGCGGTCTCCCGCAATCCGCTCGCCGAGCCCGCCATCCTCGGTGTCACCGGGGGAGCGGGCGTCGGCGCAGTGATCGTGATCACGTTCTGGCCGTTCGCGACCTTCCTCGGCGTGACGACCGGCGGATTCGCGGGCGCAGCGCTGGCCGCGCTCATCGTCTTCGGCCTCGCGATGCGCGGCGGGCTCGCATCGACGCGGCTCATCCTGATCGGGCTCGGCGTCTCGGCGGCAGCGGCCGCCGTCACCTCGATGCTCATCATCGCGACGGATCCGTACAACGCGGCCAAGGCGCTGACGTGGATGAACGGCTCGACGTACGGCCGCACCTTCCCGCAGCTCGTCCCGCTCGCGATCGTCATCCTCGTCGCGGTGCCGCTCCTCGCCTCGGCGCGCCGCGAACTCGACCTGCTCGCGTTCGATGACGACACCCCGCGAGTACTCGGCGTGCGGCTGGGCACTGCTCGGCTCGGCCTCCTGGCGGTGAGCGTCGCACTGACCGCGACGGCGGTCGCCGCCGTCGGCGTGGTCGGCTTCGTCGGGCTCGTCGCCCCGCACGCGGCACGCGCGCTCGTCGGCTCGCGTCACGCCCTCGTGCTGCCACTCGCGGCACTGCTCGGTGCGCTGCTCGTCTGCGTGGCCGACACGCTCGGCCGCACCATCATCGCCCCCGCCCAGCTGCCCGCCGGATTGCTCACCGCGGTCGTCGGCGCCCCCTATTTCGTCTGGCTGCTCTGGCGTTCGCGTCGCGCCGCCTGAAGTTCGATTCCGATAGGAGAGACCTCGCATGGCCAAGCCCGGATACCGCGTGTTCGACACCGAGGTGGGTGAGATCCGACGGATGTCGCCGCACTTCGTGCGCGTGACCTTCCGCTCCGACGACCTCAGGGAGATCGGCTGGGACGGCCCCGACCAGCGGATCAAGGTCGTACTGCCCCTCGAGTCGAGCGGCTTCGGCGAGCTTCCGACCGGCGAGGCCGATTGGTACTCGGCATGGCGCGCCCTGCCCGATGAACGGCGCAACCCGATCCGTACATACACGATCCGTGCGGCCCGGCCTGAGGCGGGCGAGCTCGACGTCGACTTCGTCGCGCACGGTGACAGCGGTCCTGCATCCCGCTGGATCGCGGCGGCCCGCCCCGGCGACCGCATGCTGATCGTCGCGCCCGATGCCACGAGCGACGAGGAGTCGGGCGGTTGGGAGTGGCACCCGGGGGCAGCCCGAACACTGCTCATCGCCGGCGACGAGACGGCGGTCCCCGCCGTCGGCGCGATTCTCGAGCAGCTGCCGGCCGATGCGCGCGGGGCCGTCTTCCTCGAGGTGCCCGAGGTGGGCGACGGGCTGGAGCTGCGCGCTCCGGTCGGCGTCGAGGTGCGCTGGCTCCCACGCGGTGACGAGGCAGCCGGCTACGGTGCTCGCCTCGTCGAAGCGGTCACCGAGTGGGCCGATGCGTGGGTGGCCGCCGACCCGACCGCGGCGGCCATCCCCGCCGGCGCGCCCGCAACGGTGCGAGAACTCCCGGCGCTCGACGACGAGGACCTCCTCTGGGAGGTGCCGGAGGCCGCCGATGACGGTGGACTCTACGCCTGGCTCGCCGGGGAGGCCTCCGCGATCACCACGCTTCGGCGGCATCTCGTCAAGGGACTCGGCGTCGACCGCCGCCGCGTCGCGTTCATGGGGTACTGGAAGCTCGGCCGCGCCGAGGGGTAGGGGCGCGCCGAGGGGTGGGCAGGTAGCCGCCGGCTTCGAGCCCCGCCTCGATCTCGAAGCGGTTCTTCAGCGGGTCGCGCCCCGCGATGAAGTACAGCAGCGGGAAGAGCATGCCGTACTTCTGCCATTGCACCTTGTGCACCGCCTCGTGGCCGAGCACGCGGTCGCCGGCGTTGCCATTCGTGAGATAGCACCCGCCGACGCAGGAGCCCCCTCGGCCGAACGTCCATTTCGGCATGCCGGTGAAGATGATCAGGCCGTGCTTGCGCTCGATCGGCCCGGTGCTCCAGATGAAGCCCCAGATGAAGCCGACGGCGGTCGCCCACCAATAGCCCGCGCGGCTGATGGAAGAGTTCGTCAAGCTGATGCGCAGCGTTCCGTTGCCGGTTCGCCCGCTCACGCGGCTTCCTCCGCCGATGCCGTCGATTCCGCGACATCCGTTGCGCCGGGCCTGCCGAGCGCCTCGAGCAGCCGCAGCCACACCTCGCTCATCGTCGGGAACGCCGGCACGGCGTGCCAGAGCCGGTCGATCTGCACCTCGCCGACGATCGCGATGGTGGCCGACTGCAGGAGCTCTGCGACGTCTTGGCCGACGAACGTCGCTCCGACGACGGTGCCGCGCTCTTCATCGACGACGAGTCTCGCGCGCCCCTCGTAGTCGTCGGCCACGATGCCGGCGCCGCTGACCGAAGAGAACGAGACGTCGGCGAGTCGCACGCGCCGCCCGTCGCGGCTCGCCGCGGCAGCCGTGAGGCCGACGGAGACGGCCTCGGGTTCGGCGAAGACCACCTGCGGCACCGCCGAGTGGTCGGCCGTGGCGACGTGCGCACCCCAGGGAGCCGTCTGCTGCGGCCGGCCGAGGGCTCGCGCCGCGATGAGGTCGCCGACGGCGCGCGCCTGGTACTTGCCCTGGTGGGTCAGCAGTGCGCGGTGGTTGACGTCGCCGACGGCGTAGAGCCACTGCTGATCCGCGTTGCCGTCGACCCCCGTCGCGAGCATGGTGTCGTCGACGTCGACCCACTCGCCGGGTCGGAGCCCGACGGACTCCACGCCGAGTCGGTCGGTGCGGGGCTGCCGCCCGGTCGCGACGAGAACCTCGTCGGCGGTGATCGTCTCGCCGTCGTCGAGGGTGACGACGACCTCGTCCGCGGCGTTGCGCACCACTCGGCTCGGTTGCACTCCGAGGCGAACGGATGCCCCGAGCCCGCGCAGCCCGGCCGCGACGGCCTCGCCGGCGAACGGCTCCATGCCGCCGAGCAGGCCGCTGCGGGCGAGCACGGTCACCTCGGTGCCGAACCCGGCGAACGCCGTCGCCATCTCGACCGCGACGACCCCGCCGCCGATGATGGCGAGCCGGGCCGGGGGTTCGGTGACGCTCGTGGCCTCGCGGTTCGTCCACGGCCGCGCCTCGGCGGCGCCGGTGATCGGCGGAATGACGGGGTCCGAGCCGGTCGCGAGGACCACGGCGTGCCGGGCTCGATACGCGACCTCCTCGCCGCTGACGCGTTCGACGATGACCCGACGCTCTCCGTCGAGACGGCCGTGGCCGCGCTCGAGCTGGATTCCGATACCCTCGAGCCAGTCTGCGCCGCCCTGGTCGCTCCAGTCGGAGACCCAGTAGTCGCGCCGTGCGAGCACAGCCGGCACGTCGAGCGTGCCGGTCACGGCTTCGCGCGCACCGCCGACCCGTTGTGCCGCGCGCAGGGCCGCGGCGCTCCGCAGCAACGTCTTCGAGGGCACGCAGGCCCAGTACGAGCACTCTCCGCCGAGGAGTTCGCGCTCGACCAGCACGACCTCGAGCCCCGCGGCCCGCGCCCGATCTGCGGCATTTTCTCCGACTGGTCCGCCACCGATGACGATGACGTCGACCTCGTGTTCCATCCCGTTCCCCTCCGGTGCACCGGCGCGCGCCGGCGGCCTGCCCCCAGCCTAGGCAGAAGCGGTGCTCCGGAGCATCCGCCTCAGCGCGGTTCGGCGGTGCCCGAGGTCAGCGCGCCGACGAGGCGCAGGATCGTCGGCAGGTCGTCGTCGGCTGCGTGCGGCGACGCCGGTGCGAAGCCGGCGATCGCCGCGCCGGCGATCGGGAAACGGGCGACGACCGCTCGGACGAGCGCGACGAGGTCGGTCGCCCCGATGCCGAACGGCATCGGATACGAGAGACCCGCGAGCGCTGAAGGGTCGAGCACGTCGAGGTCGATGTGCACGAAGACCTGCGAAGCACCGGTCGCTTCGAGGGCTGCGATCACGACGGCGGGGTCGGAGAGGTCTTCGACGGTGAGTGTCGCGACCTCGTGCGCGTCGATGAATCGGCGCTCCTCGTCGTCGATCGCGCGGATGCCGCCGAGCACGAGGCGCTCGGGTGCGATGCGCGTGTCAGGGTCGAGCGCGAGCCCGTCGGCGCCCTCGCCGACGATGGCACGCAGGGTCATGCCGCCGAAGCCGCCCGAGGGCGAGGACTCGGGGGTGTTCAGGTCGGGATGCGCGTCGAGCCAGAGCACTGCGAGATCGCCGGCGGCCGCGGTGGAGGCATGGCCGACAGCCGCGAGGGATGCGCCGCAGTCGCCGCCGATCGTGAGCGCCCAGTCGGGCACCGCGGCGAGCGCGCGAGCAGTGAGCTCACGCACGCGCACGAGGGTGCTGTAGCGCAGCACGCCGGTGCCGAGCGACTCGCCGGCCTCGACCGGCACCTCGACGACCACCGTGGACGACGACGGCAGGTCGCCGAGGATGGCGGCGGCGCCATCGGCGTGGCTCATGGCTCGGGAGGAGACGGAACCCTGCCAGAGGGGGACGACGACGAACGAGACGGGCATGTCCTCAAGTATCGCGCGCTTGGTGCCGCTGGTGGTCGAGCCTGCCGAGACCCGAAAGGGTTCGACAGGCTCGACGCGCTCAGGGGGGTCAGCCGCCGATGGCGCCCTGCGAGTTGCCGCCGGCCTTCAGCGCGGCGAGGCGCGCGTCGACCTCGGTGAGTTCGCCGAGGTCGTCGAGCTCGTTGAACTGCGCGTCGAGGCTCGATGCGGCGAGCTCGGCCTGTCCGCGCACGACGGCCTCTTCGCGTCGGATCTTGTCTTCGAAGCGGCCGAGGTCGCTCGTCGGGTCGAGGATGTCGATCGATTTGACAGCGTCGTGCACCTGCTTCTGGGCCGCGGCCGTCTTCGAGCGGGCGACGAGCTCGGAGCGCTTGTTCTGCAGCTGGACGAGCTTCTCCTTCATGCCGTTGAGGCCGGATTTCAGCTTGTCGACGACCTCGGTCTGCGCGGCGATCTGCGGTTCGGCGGCCTTCGCCTCATTCTCGGAGGAGATCTGTCGGCTGAGGGCGACCTTCGCGAGGTTGTCGAACTTGTCGGCGCCCGATGGGTCGCCCGCCGTGCGCAGTTCGTCGCCCTTGCGGCTCGCCGCGACAGCTTTCTCGCCCCACTCGCGTGAGGCCTCGACGTCTTCGCGATGGTCGTCTTCGAGCAGGCGCAGATTGCCGATCGTTTCGGCGATGGCAGCTTCAGCATCGGCGATCGCGTTCGTGAAGTCGCGCACCATCTGGTCGAGCATCAACTGCGGGTCTTCCGCCTGGTCGATGAGGTTGTTGACGTTGGCTCGCACGAGCTGCGAGATCCGTCCGAAGATGGACTGCTTGGTCATGGTTGTTCCTTTCGTGGTGATCCGAGTTCGGTCTGTCGGTTCGTGGTCGGTGGGAATCGGTCGGCTGACGGCCGCCGGGGGGCCGCGACGTCGTCGGGGTTCAGAACCGGCCTCCGCTTCCGCGCCGCGAGCGGGTCGCGGAGCCGCCGAAGCTGCCGGCCGAGCGGCCACCGCCGCCGCGGCCGCCGAAGCCACCGGATGAGCCTCCGCCGAAACCTCCGCCGAAGCCGCCACCGCCGCCGCCGAGCACCGAGTTGACCAGGATGCCGCCGAGGACGGCTCCGAAGACGTCGCCGCCCGAGCCCGTGGATCCGCCGCCGGCACTGCCGCCGAAGCCCCCGCCGAAGCCGCCGCCCATACCGCCGTCGAATCCGCCGACATCGCGCTGCGCGAGCGACATGGCTTCGGATGCGAGCCGTTCGGCGCGTTGCGCCGACGTGAGCGCCGCGGCCGGATCGGTCGGTGCGATGCCCTCTGCTTCGATGAGGAGGCGTCCGGCTTCGGCGAGCCGTGTGCGTGCCTCTGCGCCGATCGCCCCGCGCCGGGCGACGAGGTAGTCCTCGGTCGCCTGCACCTGCGACCTGGCGGTCAAGAGTGTTCGGCCCAGTTGCGCCTGCGCCCGAGCGGCCTGCTCGGCGGCGTCACGAACCCCCTGGATCGTCGCGTCGATCTCGCTGTCGACCTGTTCGAGCCTGGAGTTCAGTGCGACGGGATCGCGCCCCGGGGAGCCGATCGCGCTGCGTACGGCGGCCACTTCAGCGGCGACTCGATCGGCGAGCGCGGTGGCGGCATCGTTCGACAGGCCGCGAGCGGTCGCGATATCGCGGTCGAGCTCACCGAGCGTCGCGGCCACCGCCTGGTCGGCGGCGGCGAGATCGGCCGCGAGCCGCTCGACGGCTGCCGTCAGCAGCTTGGTCTGGTCGACGGCCTCTTCCGCGGCGCGGATGCCGACCGCGGCCTGCGCTGCATCGCCGGCCGCCACTTCAGTATCGGCGCCGGCCAACGCCTCACGTGCGAAGCCGATGCGCGACTGCGCTTGCGCCGGATTGTCGATGACGGGCGCGGTGGCGGATGCGGCATACTGCGCGGTGAGGGTGGCGAGTCGCTGCCCGGCGGGCGCGATCGCGGCCTCTGCGGCGGTCGCTGCCGCTCGGACGCGCTCGAGCTCGCCCGGCGCATCGCGCTCGAGCGCGCGCAACTCGTCGAACTGCTCGGCCTGTTCGTCGAGCATCGCATCGGCCTCGCCGGTGAGACGGATGATGCCGCCGTACCACTCGCGGCGCTGCTCGTCGGTATCGGGGCTGGCATCGTCGAGCTGCTGTTGCATCGCGAATGCCTCTGAGAGCTTCGCCTTCGCGGTCTCGAGCGCGGCGCGGAACGCCTCGGTGGCGGCGTCGCCGTAGGAGGCGACCGCAAAACCGAGCTCCTCCTCACTCGTCTTCACGGCGTCGTCGGCCTGCACGAGTGCACTGCCGGCACGGCGGCGCAACTCGTCGATCGAGGGGAGCGGCGGCTGGCCGGGAGCGGCGCCGGCGGCCCGCTGCTTCTTGCGCCTCGCGAGCACGATCGCGATGATCGCGACGACGACGGCACCGATGGCGACGATCCAGACGAAGCCCCAACCGCCACCACCACTGGCGCCGCCCGAACCGCCGGCGATGGCGTCGGCGCCGGCGATCGCGGCACCCGCCCAGTCGCCGTCGCGCAGCTCGGGCTCGATGACGTCGAGGCTGATGCGGTCGAGCTCCTCGTCGGAGAGCGAGGCATCGCTCGCCGCGGAGAGGTAGTAGGCGCCGCCGTCGAGCGCGACCGCGAGCAGGTAGTCCTCGCTGCCGAGGTTGTTCCTGATCGCGGTCTGGTCGGCCCAGTCCGCCGCCGTCGCGGGATTCGTGAACTGGCTCACATATGCCACGAACAGTTGCTTGCCGCTTCGGTCGGCGGCGGCGTCGAGCGCGGACTCGACCTGAGCGGTGCGCCCATCGAGGGCGCCGACGGTGTCGACCACGGGAGATGAGGGGTTGAAAGCGACCGGGTCTTCAGCCCAGGCGACGCCGATGGTGCCGGCTCCGATCACCGCCCCGAGCACGATCGTGAGAGCCGCGGACCACTTGCGTACTGCGCGCATGCACCAGTGCCTTTCCCCGTCCGAGCGGACGATTCCGAGTCTATGGCGCGGGCCGAGGGCGCGTCCATGCTCCGTCGGTGATGGTCGGCGAGCGCTCAGCCTGCGGAGACGTCGAGACCGGCGAGCGGCGAGATCAGGTACTCGATAGCTCCGCTGTGCTCGGCGTCGGTGAAGACCACGACGGCGCCCAGGCCGTAGCGCCCGGCCGCGAGGGCGGGCAGATCGTCGGGGAGCGATGGCAGGCGTTCGTCGTCGGCGCCGCAGCGTCGCGTCTCGAACATGCCGGCGAGTTCGATGGACGCGCCCGGTGCGAGTTCGATCGATCGGACCAGAGGGTCGGTGTCGTCGCTCGAGTGCCACACCGTGATCCCCGAATCGGCGACCGTCAGCGCGGGAGCGAGCCGGATCCACCCGCTCACCGGTGCGTCGCTCGAATTGGTGACGGTGACGAGCGCGGCAACGGATGTCCCGGCCGTAGCGGCCGCGGGCGCGGTGACCTCGACGCTGAGCTGAGCCGCTCCGACATCTGGGGCGCTCGTCACGGGAGCGCCGCAGAGGTTGACCTTCTCTGGTGCCGCGAACGGGAGATCGAGGGTGTCGCCCTCGGCCGACTCGGTTCCGTCGCCGGGCATCGTGTCGGCCGCGGGAGCTTCGCTCAGCGACGAGTCGCCGGCCGTCGTCGAGGCGCCCATGCCGCCGACGAACCCGAGCCCGAGCACGACGCCGCCGAGTCCGAAGACGACCGCCGTCGCCGCGACGCCGCCGACGATGGCGCTGCGGCGCGACCGTCGCCGAGCCCGGCTCGCCACGAGCACCGCGTCGACGTCGATCGGACGCGGGGTCGCGGCATCCGCCGACGCGGTGAGCTGTGCGCCGATGCGATCGCCTGCGCCGTCCCGTTCACGTTCAGACATGGCTGCCTCCCGTTCGCGCGGTGCGTTCGCCCGCCGGATCGATGGCGGCGGAGAGCGCCTTCAAGCCGTCGCTGAGGTATCGCTTGACCGCACCCGAGCTGATGCCGAGCACGGAGGCGATCGCGTCGACCGTCAGGTCGTCGTAGTAGCGCAGCACGATGCAGGCCGCCTGCCGGGGCGCCAACCGGCGCACCCGGGCGGCGAGGTCGAGCCGCTCGTCGCTCGCCGCGGCCGGAGATTCCACCGAATCCGGGACGAGTGCGAGATGCCGTACCCGCCGCCAGGTTCCGCTGCGGCGTGAGCGATCGATCACCGCGTTCAGGATGGCGCGACGCACGTAGGCCTCTGCGCGCGGCAGCGTGAGTCCGATGCGCTGTCGCCCGAAGGTGCGCACGAGCGCGTCCTGCACGAGATCCGCGGCGTCGTCGACGTTGCCGGTGAGCAGGTAGGCGTACCGGCTGAGCGCGTCGCCGCGTTCGGCGACGAGCGTCTCCGCCACGGTGTCCCACGACCCGCCCACGCGTGCTCCTCCCGACGGCGGCGCTTCCCCGTCACTGTATGAGACGACCGAGGGAGTCGTTTCGTTGGGTGGAGGAACGAGAAAAGCCCCGGCGGATCGCCGAGGCTTCTCGATTCGAGTGCGAGTGACCACGACGCGCAGCGTCGTCGTCACCACTCACAACGTGCCCCCGGAGGGATTCGAACCCCCGACCTACGGTACCGGAAACCGGCGCTCTATCCCCTGAGCTACGGAGGCGCACAGCTAGAGAGACTACCACTCCCGAGCGCGCCGTTCACACGTGCAGCGGGGGGCTGCGCCCCTCAGGAGAGGCTGAGCCGGGCGACCGTTCCGAGTAGATCCTCGCGCACCTTCGCCGTCAGGAACGCACGTGCGCCGTGCAGCACGGGATCGTGGTCGACGCGGGTTGCGACCACTTCGGGGTACCAGCGGCTGAGACGGCGGATGCCGCGTTCGACGGAGTCGGCGAGGGCATGACCGCCGACGATCGCGGTCGGGCCCGCGAGCACGAGACGCCCGGGGTCGAGCGTCGCCAGCAGCGGCAGCGCGATGTGCGCGACGCGTTCGCCGAGCTCCTCGATGATCGCGTCGCGGTCGGGGCTCGCGGCGATCGCCTCGAGGGCCGAACGGTGGTCGACGGAATCGAGTCCGTGGCCGGCCGCGATCCGACGCACAGCTGCGGCTCCTGCGAGGTCCTGGCTCGTCACGGCGTGCGAGTCGAGCGCTTGCGCGGCGACCGACAGCGGCAGGAAGCCGACCTCGCCGGCGCCGCCGAAGCTGCCGCGGTGCAGGTCGCCCGCGACGTCGAACGACGCTCCGACACCGTTGCCGAGCCAGAGCAGTGCGAAGACGTCGCGACCTTCGCCCGCGCCGGAATCGCGTTCGGCGATCGCCGCGAGGTTCACGTCGTTCTCGACGAAGACGGCGACGCCGAGCTCGGTCTCGAGTGTCGTGCGCAGACCGGTCACCGGCCAACCCGGCAGGGTCTCGCTGAAGAGCGTGCCCTTCTCGCCTGGATCGACGTACCCGGCCGTGCCGATGCACACGGAGTGCACGACCGCTGGGTCCGTGCCCGCTGCGGCGCTCGCCTCGCGGATCGCGGCACCGACCTCGAGCACGGCGTCGCGGCCGGAGGCATCGCGGGGCAGCGCGATGCGCACCACCGGCCGCTCACCGCCTGCAGCGTCGACGACGGACGCGCGCAGTTCTGTGGCCTCGATCGCGATCGCGACGCCGAGCGGCCGGTCGGTACGCGCGGCGTACAGTGCGGCATTCCGACCGGGATTGCCCGCGACCTGCCCGCGCTCCTCGACCACTCCGGCGGCGATCAGTCGGGTCATCATCATCGACGCGGTCGGCTTGGAGACGCCGACGAGTTCGCAGATGCGGTTGCGAGTGAGCGGACCGTGATCGAGCAGCGCCGAGAGGCCGACCCGGTCGTTGACCGCGCCGAGCCACGACGGCGTGCCCTGCGTCGTTCTCATCGTCGCTGCACGGCGGTCATTCGGCGGGCAGATTGCCGAGCACGGCGGTGACGAGCTGGCCGGCGTCGCCGGGCTCGAAGAGGACGGCCGACTCGATCACGATCCAGTAGCGGCCGGTGAAGATCTGCGCTTCGCCCCTGCCCCCGGCCTGGCTGAAGTATCCCTCGACGTCGGGCGGCGTGCCGTAGGTGGGCACGGGGCTCGATCCCATCGCCGCCTCGTTCTTGTGGGTGAGGAGCGCGTCCGCAGTGGGCGTCGAGACGCCGATCTCGATGATCTCGCCGCTCGTCTGGTTGCTCCAGCCGCAGGCTGTGCCCTGCTCTTCGACCACAGCGATGACATCCTCGCTCGACGGCTCGAAGTCGGGAGCGGTGCCGAAGTTCGGATTGAACTCGTACACCTGCTCGAGGGTGAGCAGCGCATCGCAGGCGATCTCGAACGGCACGGCGGGCTCGGCGGTCTCGGTGGGCGCTGCCGTCGGCGACGGCGTCTCGCTCGAGCTCGGCGGCGCGGCGGTGCCGCTCGGTTCGGGTGTCCCACCGACGCATCCGCTCAGCAGCACGACGGTTGCGGTCGCCACGAGTGCGATGGCAGCTGGGCGAGGGCGGGGCAGTCGGAGCGAGCGCGGCATGAGACGAACCTTATCAATGGCGCCGGGTAGGATTTGCGGGTGACTCCAGCCGATCTTTCGCGTGCCCTGTACGACCTCGTCCTCGCCCTCGCCGAGCGACGTCGTGCCGCGGGCGACGAGGTCGAGCTCGAGCTCGCTGCCGACGATGTCACGCTCGAGCGGCCGAAGCTGCGCGAACACGGGGACTGGGCCTCGAGCATCGCGATGCGGGTGGCGAAGCCGCTCGGCACGAATCCCCGGCAGATCGCGACCGAGCTCGCAGCCGGCCTCGCGGAGGTCGACGGCGTCGCGAGCGCCGAGGTCGCCGGTCCCGGATTCATCAACGTGCGGCTCGATGCCGCCGCCGCCGGCGCGCTCGCGAAGACGATCGTCGAGGCGGGCCAGGCCTTCGGGCACAGCGACTCCCTCGCCGGCAGCGTCATCAACGTCGAGTTCGTGTCGGCCAATCCCACGGGGCCCCTGCACATCGGACACACCAGGTGGGCGGCGCTCGGGGACTCGATCGGCCGGGTGCTGCGAGCCGCGGGCGCCCAGGTCGCCAACGAGTACTACATCAACGACGCCGGCAACCAGATGGAGACGTTCGGAGCGTCGGTGCTCGCGGCGGCGAAGGGCGAACCGACCCCCGAGGGCGGCTATCCCGGCGCATACATCGGCGAGCTCGCGCGGCGCGTGCTCGAGCGGGAGCCGAACCTCGTCGAGCTCGACCACGCGATCGCCCTGCACACCGCCACCGAGATCGCCTACGAGCTGCAGCTCGGCGAGATCCGCGCCTCGCTCGAGCGGTTCAACGTGCACTTCGACGTCTGGACGAGCGAGCGCCGGCTGCACGCGAAGGGTGACGACGGCCTGTCCGACATCGACACGGCGATCGAACGTCTGCGCGCCCAGGGCCATGTCTTCGACGAAGACGGCGCCGTGTGGGTGCGCACCACCGACTTCGGCGACGACAAAGACCGGGTCATCCGTCGCGGCAACGGCGTCTACACCTACTTCGCGGCCGATGCCGCCTACTACCTCGACAAGGGCGACCGCGGGTTCGCGCACAAGATCTACCTGCTCGGCGCCGACCACCACGGCTACGTGCACCGGCTGAAGGCACTCGCCGGTGCGGCCGGCGACGACCCTGAGCGCGACGTCGAAGTGCTCATCGGCCAGCTCGTCTCGATCAACGGCGCGAAGCTCTCCAAGCGCGCGGGCAACATCATCGAACTCGACGACCTGCAGGCCTGGCTCGGCACCGACGCGCTGCGCTACACCCTCGGCCGCTATCCGGCCGACTCGCCACTGACGATCGATCCCGAGATCCTCCAGCGCCGAACGAACGACAACCCCGTCTTCTACGTGCAGTACGCACATGCCCGCACCTGCGCGGTCGACCGCAACGCGGCATCCGCCGGCCTCGACCGTTCGGTGTTCGCGCCCGAACTGCTGACCCACGAGACGGAGTCTGCGCTGCTCGGCGCACTGCAGGAGTTCCCGCGCATCGTCGCCCAATCGGCGGAGCTGCGCGAACCCCACCGGGTCGCGCGCTACATCGAGGAGCTCGCCGGCCTCTACCACCGCTGGTACGACAACTGCCGGGTGCTGCCGCTCGGCGAGGAGCCGATCGGTGCGCTCCACCACACGCGGCTCTGGTTGAACGACGCGACCGGGCAGGTGCTGCGCAACGGCCTCGAGCTGCTCGGCGTCTCCGCGCCCGAGCGCATGTGACCGACCACCCCGATCCGGAGGTTCCGATGGCGCAGGGCGAACGACACGACAGCGACGGCGCGACCGAGGTGCTCCTCGGCGTGCGCGACGATCCGGCTCTGGCCGAGCGGGCGCCCCGGCGGCGTGCTGCGCGGGGATGGATCATCGCTTCGGTGGTGCTCGTGGTACTCGTCGTGCTGGTCGTCGTGGCCGATATCGTCGCCCGCGGCATCGCCGAGCAACGGGTCGCCGAAGAGATCGAGGCGAACCTGCCCGACGGCGTCGAGGGCGACCTCGACGTCACGATCGGCGGGTTCTCTGTGATCGGGCAGTACCTGACGGGCACCATGGAGCGCGTCGAGCTCGACGCTTCGCAGTTGAGCGTCGAGGGTGCGCCCATCGACGTCACGGTCGTCGCACAGGGGTTGCCGGTCGACTTCGAATCGCCCGTGCGCCGACTGACGGCGACGATCGACGCCGACGAGGCCTCGATCAACCGGCTGGTCTCAGTGGCGGGCGTCGAGGCCGGGTTCACCTTGGGCGAGGGCACCGTCGGCTACGAGGGCGAGCTCGACGTGTTCGGCGTGCCGGTCAGCTACCAGGTCACGGCGACGCCGACCGCGGCCGGCGATTCGGTGCTGCTCCAGCCAGCCGGGATCGAGGTCGGCGCCGGCGGCGCGACGATCGACGTCTCGGGCGTCATCGACCGGTTGATGGGCGGCGACCCGCTGTCGGTGTGCGTCGCCGACCGACTGCCGCAGGGAGTGCAACTCGACGCCATCGCAGTGACGCCGGGCGCGGCGACCGTCAGGCTCACCGCCGACGGGCTCGCGCTCGACGCCGCGAGCCTCGAGCAGACCGGGAGCTGCGGGTAGCCGCCGGCTGCTGTCGGCCCGACCCGGAGGCACGCGTCGCGCACGGTCATCGATTCGGCCCGGCATTCGACCCTCGATAGACTCGCCGTACGCCGACTCACAAGGTCGGCGCGCACTGCAGGCTTCAGGAACCGATCCGGGTTCGCTCGCCGCGAGCGATCCGTGCCCTCTGTTCCATCTCGTGAGGTTCCCCGTGGCATCCACCGCACCCCCACCCGACCGGCTCCGCGTGCCTGACGACGCCAATGCGCTCGCGCCGCTCGTGTGGCCGACGACCGCGGCGCGCAACGATGCCGGTGCCCTCGTCATCGCCGGTCGCGATGCTGCCTCGCTCGCCGCCGAGTTCGGCACGCCGCTCTACGTGGTCGATGAGGCCGAGGCGCGCACCCGTGCCGCACGCATCACGCGCGCGTTCGACATCGCGGCGGCCGCCGCCGGCACGAGTGTGACGGTCTATTACGCCGGAAAGGCGTTCCTCTCGGCCGAGGTCGTGCGGTGGATGGCCGACGAGGGCCTCGCGGTCGACGTGTGCACCGGCGGGGAGCTCGCGGTCGCGCTCGCGGCCGGAGCCGAGCCGGCGCGGCTCGGCTTCCACGGGAACAACAAGTCGCTCGCCGAGATCGAACGTGCGGTCACCGTCGGCGTCGGCGCGATCGTCATCGACAGCGAGATCGAGATCGAGCGGGTCGCGGATGCCGCGGCGCGCGCCGGTCGAGTGCAGGCCGTGCGGCTCCGGGTCAACAGCGGTGTGCACGCTTCGACGCACGAATTCCTCGCGACGGCTCACGAAGACCAGAAATTCGGGGTCTCCCTCGACCGGGCGGTCGAGCTCGGTGCTCGCATCCGCTCGCACGACTCGCTCGACTTCCTCGGGCTGCACTGCCACATCGGCTCCCAGATCTTCGACTCCGCGGGCTTCGCCGAATCAGCCGAACGCCTGCTCGCCGCGCACGCGGAGCTCTCCCGGGTCGCGCCGGTGCCCGAGCTGAACCTCGGCGGCGGGTTCGGCATCGCCTACACCGCCGACGACGAGCCGGCGCCGATCGAGGAGATCGCGCGCGGCATCGTGCAGGCGGTCGTGAACGGATGCCGCGAGCACGACGTGCCCGTTCCGAAGCTCGCCTTCGAGCCGGGGCGCTCGATCATCGGCCCGGCCGGTGTGACGCTCTACACCGTCGGCACGGTCAAGCCGGTGCCGATCGAGGGCGGCGTGCGACACTACGTCTCGGTCGACGGCGGCATGAGCGACAACGCCCGCACCGCGCTCTACGGGGCCGACTACTCGGCCCGCATCGCATCACGCGTCTCCGATGCCACCCCGGTGCTCGTCCGCGTCGCGGGCAAGCACTGCGAGTCGGGCGACATCGTCGTCGACACCGAATACCTGCCGGGCGACGTCTCCCCGGGCGACCTGCTTGCCGTGCCGGCGACCGGCGCCTACTGCTGGTCGCTCGCCTCCAACTACAACCACGTGCCCCGGCCGCCGGTCGTCGCCGTACGCGACGGTGCAGTACGTCTCATCGTGCACGGCGAGACCGAGGAGCAGCTGCTCGCGCGCGATGCCGGACTCGGGGCATCCGCCGAATCGGCGGACCGCCGCACCATCGAAGGGAACCCCGCATGATCGAGTACCGCTCCATTCGAGTGGGCCTGCTCGGCGCGGGCTCGGTCGGCTCCCAGGTGGCACGCCTGCTGCTCGAGCACTCCGACGAGCTCGCCCAGCGCATCGGCGCCCGCATCGAACTCGTCGGCATCGCCGTGCGCGACCTGGAAGCCAGACGTGATACCGAGCTGCCTCGCCACCTGCTCACGACCGATGCCGACGCGCTGATCCTCGGTTCCGACATCGTCATCGAGCTCATGGGCGGCATCGAACCGGCGCGCACGCTCGTGCTGCAGGCGATCGCCTCAGGAGCCGACGTCGTCACCGGCAACAAGGCACTCGTCGCGAGCCACGGCCCCGAGCTCTTCGCCGCGGCCGAGCAGGTCGGCGCGCAGCTCTCGTACGAAGCCGCGGTGGCCGGCGCCATCCCGATCATCCGGCCGCTGCGCGACAGCCTCGCCGGCGACCGTGTCGAGCGCATCCTCGGCATCGTCAACGGCACCACGAACTTCATCCTCGACCGCATGGACCAGACCGGGGCATCGCTCGAAGACGCCCTCGCGACCGCGACCGAACTCGGCTACGCCGAAGCCGACCCGACGGCCGACATCGGGGGCTACGACGCTGCGCAGAAAGCCGCCATTCTCGCGAGTCTCGCGTTCCACACGAGCGTGCCGGTCGAGTCCGTGCATCGTGAGGGCATCACGGGGGTCACCGCAGATCAGGTCGACTCGGCGCGGCGGGCGGGCTACGTCGTGAAGCTCCTCGCCATCTGCGAGCGCCTCACCGACGCCGAGACCGGCGAAGAGGGTGTTTCCGCCCGGGTCTATCCCGCGCTCGTGCCGCGCAGCCATCCACTCGCCGCGGTGCATGGCGCCAACAACGCCGTCTTCGTCGAGGCATCCGCTGCCGGGCCGCTCATGTTCTACGGCGCCGGTGCCGGGGGAGTGCCGACGGCCTCCGCCGTCCTCGGCGACCTCGTCGCCATCGCCCGGCGGCACGTGATCGGCGGCCCGGGCATGGCCGAGTCGACGCACGCCGAGCTCGCGGTGCTCGACATCGGTCGCATCACCACGCGCTACGCCATCACGCTCGAGGTCGCCGACGAACCGGGCGTGCTCGAACAGATCGCGCACACCTTCGCCGAGCACGGAGTCTCGGTCGAGCAATTGCAGCAGACCGTCAGCGAAGGGTCGGAGCGAGCTACGCTGGTGATCGGGACGCACGAGGCGAAGGAGTCCGCGCTCGCCGAGACCGTCGCCGCCCTCGCCCAGAGCCCCGTCGTCGCATCCGTCGCGTCCGTCCTCCGAGTCGAAGGAACGTAAGTGAACCAGCCCACCCCCAAGGCCAACTCGCGTCAGTGGCGCGGAGTCATCCGCGAATACGCCGACCGCCTCGACGTCACCGATGCGACACCGGTCGTGACGCTCGGCGAGGGCGGCACGCCGCTCCTGCCCGCTCCCGCGCTCTCGGCCCGCACCGGCGCCGACGTCTGGGTGAAGTTCGAGGGCATGAACCCCACCGGCTCCTTCAAGGACCGCGGCATGACGATGGCCGTCACGAAGGCCGTCGAGCACGGTGCGAAGGTCGTCATCTGCGCCTCGACCGGCAACACCTCCGCGTCGGCAGCGGCGTACGCGACGCACGCCGGCATCAAGGCCGCAGTGCTCGTGCCCGAGGGCAAGATCGCGATGGGCAAGCTCAGCCAGGCCATCGCCCACAACGCCGAGCTGCTGCAGGTGCAGGGCAACTTCGACGACTGCCTCGACATCGCCCGCGACCTCGCAGCGAACTACCCGGTGCACCTCGTGAACTCGGTCAACAACGACCGCATCGAAGGTCAGAAGACCGCGGCATTCGAGGTCGTCGAGGTGCTCGGAGATGCGCCCGACTTCCACTTCATCCCGGTCGGCAACGCCGGCAACTACACGGCGTACACGCGCGGCTATCGCGAAGACATCGCTGCCGGCAACGCCACTCGACTGCCGCGCATGTTCGGCTTCCAGGCCTCCGGATCCGCGCCGATCGTGCGCGGCGAGGTCGTGAAAGACCCCGACACCATCGCGAGCGCGATCCGCATCGGCAACCCGGCGTCATGGGAGCTCGCGCTCGAGGCGCGCGACGAGTCCGACGGCTACTTCGGCGCGATCGACGACGGCCTGATCCTCGAGGCGCAGCGCATCCTGTCTGCGGAGGTCGGCATCTTCGTCGAGCCCGCATCGGCGATCTCGGTCGCGGGCCTGCTCGAGCGTTCGGCCGCCGGCGTGATCCCCGCGGGAGCTCGCGTCGTGCTGACGGTCACCGGCCACGGCCTGAAGGATCCGCAGTGGGCGCTTCGCACCACCGACGGTTCCGACGTTCAGCCGGTCATCGTGCCCGTCGACACCGCGCAGATCGCCTCGGTGCTCGGGCTGACCTCATGACCGCGCCCGTCGAGGCCGGCGCCGACGCGGTCGTCTCGTCGTCGCTCGCGGGCCGCCGCGTGCTCGTGAAGGTACCGGCGACCTCGGCCAACCTCGGCCCCGGTTTCGACACCCTCGGCCTCGCGCTCGCCAGCTACGACGAGCTCGACGTCTCGGTTCCGGATGCACCGGGGCTCGAGATCGAGGTGCACGGCGTCGGAGAGGGTGAGGTGCCGCTCGACGAGTCGCACCTCGTGGTGCGGGCGATCGCGCATACCTTCGCCCGGGTCGGGGTCGCGCTGCCGCCGCTGAAGCTCATCGCGCACAATCGGATTCCGCACGGTCGCGGCCTCGGCTCCTCCGGTGCGGCGATCGTGGCGGGCGTGATGGCCGCCAAAGGGCTGCTCGAGGGCGTCGTCGAGTTCAGCGCCGACGAACTGCTCGATCTCGCGACCGAGCTCGAAGGGCACCCCGACAATGTCGCGCCCGCCCTGTTCGGCGGGCTCACGATCGCCTGGGTCACCCCCGACGGGCCGCGCCACAAGAAGCTCATCGTGCACCGAGGCGTCTCGCCGCTCGTGCTCGTGCCCGAACACGAGATGTCGACGGCGCTGGCGCGCTCGCTGCAGCCCGAGTCGGTGCCGCACGAAGACGCCGTGTTCAACGTCTCGCGTTCGGCGTTGCTCATCGCCGCCCTCATCCAGAGCCCCGAGCTGCTCTTCCAGGCCACCGAAGACAAGTTGCACCAGCACTACCGTGCGAAGGCGATGCCCGAGACCGACCGACTCATCCGCATGCTGCGCGAGGCGGGACACCCGGCAGTCGTCTCGGGTGCCGGACCGTCGATTCTGGTGCTCGCGAGTGACCCGAGCGAACGTGCCGCGGCGATCGCGCTCGTCGAGGCATCCGCTGACACTGCGTGGCAGGCACTGCCGCTCGCGGTGGACTTCAAGGGCGCGACGGTCGTCAACGCGGAGCGTTGACGACCGCCGCGCAAGGCGGCAGCCGTAGCTTCAGCGGCGCCCCAGTGCCGCGAAGCGTCCCGCGGAAGACTCCGAAGAGTGACGCCGCCCCTCGCGGAAGACCGGAGAGCGAAAGGCGGCCGCCACGCGGCATCCGCTGTCCACAGGCGCGTCGTTGGTCGGGACGAACGGTCCGGTGATGGTAGACTGACAGCGCACCCGGCAGGTGACGCAAAGTTCGCGTTCCCGCTCGCTCGTGCAATTCCCGGCAATCTATTGCTTTCGCTCTCGCGCATGTCTGCGCCTTCGTGCGCACCGACATCGTTCGTGCAAGCGATCAGCTCTCCTGAATCCGCAACTCTTGCGTCAGGGGAAAGGAACATACCCAGTGACCATCGGAATCGACCACGCCGATCGCGTGGCCAACACCGCCCGTCTGTCCGCCCTGAAGGTCGCCGAGCTCCAAGAGCTCGCTGCGTCTCTCGGTCTCGCGGGCGGCAAGCGCCGTAAAGGAGAACTCGTGGAGTTGATCTCCGCCCACCAGGAAGCGGCAGCCGGCGGCGCCCCCGCCGCATCCGTCGACGGCTCCGCATCCGCCGCCGACTCGACCGCCGCGACGCCCGATGTCGAGACGCAGGCGCCCGTCAACGCATCCGTTGAGCTCGACGTGCCCGCAGCGGCCGAGACTCGCGCCAAGCGCGAGCCGCGCAGGTCCGCGCAGGCTCCGGCGGCGGATGGCGCGGCCGACGCCGCGTCGATCGACACCGCACCCGTCGCCGAGGCGCCCGTTCGTCAGCGCCGTCAGCCGCGCCGCGCCACGAGCGCGACGACCGCCGCCGTGCAGCACGTCAACGGCGGCGACGCCGGTGCCGCACTCGTGCCCGAGACCGACGACGCCCGTGAGGCGGCTCGTGCTGCGGTGCGAGAAGAGCTCGCGGCAGCGACCGGCGAGGGTGCGCGCGCCGCTCAGCAGCCCGAAGACGGCGATGCCGTCTCCACCGAGGAGCCCCGTCAGGGCCGCGGTCGCAACCGCGGCCGTCGCGGTGGCGAACGTGGCGACCGCGGCGAACGCGCCGATCGCGGTGGCGACGCCCAGAAGACCGAGCAGAAGGCGGATGAGCGCCCGACGGGCCGCCAGAACGGCGAGCGTCAGAACGGCGACCAGCAGGGCCGCAACGCGGAGCAGCAGGGCCGCAACGGCGAGCAGGGCCGCACTGGCGAGCAGCAGGGTCGCAACGCAGACCAGCAGGGTCGCCGGGGCGAGGAGCAGGCCGGCAAGTCCGGCGAGCCCCGCCAGGCCGGCGACGCCGACAAGGCCAAGCAGCAGAACGAGGGCGGTCGCGGTCGCGACCCGCAGGCTCGCGACAACCAGCAGCTCGACGGTGAGGGCGGCCGTCGGAACCGCTACCGCGACCGCAAGCGTCGCGGCCAGGGCGGCGTCGGCGACGAGCTCGAGCCCGAGATCCTCGACGACGATGTGCTGATCCCCATCGCGGGCATCCTCGACGTGCTCGACAACTACGCCTTCGTGCGCACCACCGGCTACCTGCCCGGCCCGAGCGACGTCTACGTCTCCCTCGGCCAGGTGAAGAAGTACCACCTGCGCAAGGGCGACGCCGTCGTCGGTGCCATCAAGCAGCCGCGCGACAGCGACTCGTCGAGCCGCCAGAAGTACAACGCGCTCGTCAAGGTCGACTCCGTCAACGGCCAGACCGGTGAAGAGGCGGCCGCGCGGGTCGACTTCCAGGACCTGACGCCGCTGTACCCGCAGGAGCGTCTCCGCCTCGAGACCGAGCCCACGAAGCTCACGCAGCGCATCATCGACCTCGTCGCCCCGATCGGCAAGGGCCAGCGCGGCCTCATCGTCGCGCCCCCGAAGGCGGGCAAGACCATCGTGCTGCAGCAGATCGCGAACGCCATCTCGATCAACAACCCCGAGGTCCACCTCATGGTCGTGCTCGTCGACGAGCGCCCAGAAGAGGTCACCGACATGCAGCGCACGGTGAAGGGCGAGGTCATCGCCTCGACCTTCGACCGCCCCGCCGAAGACCACACGACGGTCGCCGAGCTCGCCATCGAGCGCGCGAAGCGCCTCGTCGAGCTCGGGCACGACGTCGTCGTGCTGCTCGACTCGATCACGCGTCTCGGCCGTGCGTACAACCTGGCCGCACCGGCATCCGGTCGCATCCTCTCGGGCGGTGTCGACGCTTCGGCGCTCTACCCGCCGAAGCGGTTCTTCGGCGCCGCGCGCAACATCGAGAACGGTGGTTCGCTCACCATTCTCGCCACCGCGCTCGTCGAGACAGGTTCGAAGATGGACGAGGTGATCTTCGAGGAGTTCAAGGGCACCGGCAACTCCGAGCTGCGCCTCTCGCGTCAGCTCGCCGACAAGCGCATCTTCCCGGCGGTCGACGTCAACGCGTCGTCGACCCGTCGCGAAGAGATGCTGCTCTCGCCCGACGAGGTCAAGATCACCTGGAAGCTGCGCCGCGCCCTCGCCGGGCTCGAGCAGCAGGGTGCTCTCGAGGCTGTGCTCGGCCGGCTGAAAGAGACCCAGTCGAACGTCGAGTTCCTCATGCTCATGCAGAAGTCGATGCCGGTCGCCGCCGGCCACGGCAACTCGCACGGGCACGAGACCGACCACCGCTGAGTCTCGCGTGTTCGAGTCCGTCCAGAGCCTGCTCGCCGAGCACGCGCAGCTCCAAGAGGAGCTCGCCGACCCGGCGCTGCACGCCGATGCTGCGCGAGCGAAGCGGGTCAACCGGCGATACGCCGAGCTGAGCCGCATCGTCGCCGCGCACTCGGCGTGGCTCGAGGCCCAAGACGACCTCGCTGCTGCACGTGAACTCGCGAAGGAAGACGAGGCGTTCGCCGAAGAGGTGCCGGGACTCGAAGAGGGCCTCGCCACGGCGCAGGAGCGGCTTCGGCGGCTCCTGATCCCGCGAGACCCCGACGACGGCCGCGACGTGATCATGGAGATCAAGGGCGGCGAAGGCGGCGCGGAAAGCGCCCTCTTCGCAGCCGATCTCCTGCGCATGTACATCCAGTACGCGCAGTCGAAGGGGTGGAAGGTCGAGATGCTCGACCAGAACGAGTCCGACCTCGGCGGCTACAAAGACGTGCAGGTGGCCATCAAGTCGAATGCCACCGATCCGTCGCAGGGGGTGTGGGCGCACTTGAAGTACGAGGGCGGCGTGCACCGCGTGCAGCGTGTGCCCGTCACTGAGACGCAGGGGCGCATCCATACCTCGACGACGGGGGTGCTCGTCTTCCCCGAGGTCGACGAGCCCGAAGAAGTCGACATCAGTCAGAACGACCTGAAGATCGATGTGTATCGGTCCTCCGGCCCCGGCGGCCAGTCGGTGAACACGACCGACTCCGCTGTGCGCATCACGCACCTGCCGACGGGAATCGTCGTGTCGATGCAGAACGAGAAGTCGCAGCTGCAGAACCGCGAGGCGGCGATGCGTGTGCTCCGTGCTCGCATCCTCGCCCGCCAGCAGGAGGAGATCGCGGCGGCGGCGTCCGACGCACGCAAGTCGCAGATCCGGTCGATGGATCGCTCCGAGCGAATCCGCACGTACAACTTCCCCGAGAACCGCATCGCCGATCACCGCACCGGGTACAAGGCCTACAACCTCGACACCGTGATGAACGGCGCGCTCGACCCGATCGTCGAGTCGGCCATCCAGGCCGATGAAGAGGCGCGCCTGGCGCATCTCGGCGACCAGTAACGGCCCAGAATTGCAACGATCGGATGCCCCGGACACGCGAGTGTCCGGGGCATCCGATCGTTCACGGCCGCGCTCGGTCGTGCCGAGCGCTCAGATGTGCCAGTCGTGCACGCCACGGGCTGCGTCGGCTGCCTCGTGAGAGAGCGGCTTGAACGTCGCGGGGATGCCGACGATGAGCGAGTGCGAGGGGGCGTCCTTCGTCACGACGGCGTTCGCCCCGACCGCACTCCAGGCCCCGATCGTGACGGGGCCGAGGACCTTCGCGCCGGCCCCGACGGTGACGCCGTTCTCCAGCGTCGGATGCCGCTTGGCACCGCGCCCGGCGCCGCGCCGCGCCTTCCCGCCGAGGGTGACCCCGTGGTAGAGCATCACGTCGTCGCCGAGCACGGCCGTCTCGCCGATCACGACACCCATGCCGTGGTCGATGAAGAAGCGCCGGCCGATGGTCGCGCCCGGGTGGATCTCGACGCCCGTGAGGAAGCGCACCAGTTGCGACAGGAGCCGCGCGGGCAAGCGGAGCCCGCTCATCCAGAGCCGGTGCGCGACGCGGTGACCCCAGATCGCGTGCAACCCCGAATAGGCGAGGAACACCTCGAGCGATCCGCGCGAGGCGGGATCGTGGGCGCGTGCGGTCGAGATGTCTTCACGAAGCCTGGCGAGAAATCCCACTCGCTCAGTCAAGCAGACCTTCGTACAGCACCGTCGACAGGTACCGCTCCCCGTAGCTCGCGGCGATCACGACGATGGTCTTGCCGGCGTTCTCGGGCCGCTTCGCGAGCTGCGCCGCCGCGTAGATCGTCGCGCCCGAGGAGATGCCGCCGAGGATGCCCTCCTCGACGCCGAGACGGCGAGCGGTGGCGACGGCCTGGTCGATGTTCACGTCGATGATCTCGTCGTAGACGTCGCGGTCGAGGATCGCCGGCACGAAGTTCGCACCGATCCCCTGGATCTTGTGGGGGCCGGGCGCTCCGCCGTTGAGGATCGGCGACTCGGCAGGCTCGACGCCCACGATCTGCACCTCGGGCTTGCGCTCCTTGAGCACCTGGCCGACTCCCGAGATCGTGCCACCGGTGCCGATGCCCGACACGAAGATGTCGACTTCGCCGTCGGTGTCGTTCCAGACTTCCTCGGCCGTGGTGCGGCGATGGATCTCGACGTTCGCCTCGTTCTCGAACTGCTTCGCGAGCACGGCGCCGGGAGTCTCCGCGACGAGCTGCTCGGCCCGGGCGACGGCGCCCTTCATGCCCTCGCCGCCGGGAGTCAGTACGAGTTCCGCGCCGTAGGCCCGGAGGAGGGCGCGGCGCTCCTTGCTCATCGTCTCGGGCATCGCGATGACCACGCGATATCCGCGTGCAGCGCCGACCATCGCGAGTGCGATGCCGGTGTTGCCGCTCGTGCCCTCGACGATCGTGCCGCCGGGTGCGAGCTCGCCGGAGGCTTCTGCGGCGTCGACGATCGCGACTCCGAGGCGGTCTTTCACGCTCGCCGACGGGTTGTAGAACTCGAGCTTTGCGAGCACCGTGGCGTCTGCGCCGTCGGTCACTCGGTTGAGGCGCACGAGCGGGGTTCGCCCGAATACCTCGGTGATGTTCTCGTAGATCTGCGCCATGAGCTTGCCTCTCGGGTCCGGGTGGTGAACGACGGGCCCAGCCTATGGTTCGGCTGGCGCGGAGGCGAGTGCGTTACATTCCATTGCGTGGATACGACGAGCCCCGGCGCGCAAGCGCGATCCCTGCGTGAGCTCCGAGACGAGACGGTGGCGCGACTCTCGTCGGTCGGCGTTCCCGATGCCGAGGTCGACGCCGAGCTGCTGATCGGCCACGTACTCGGCCTGTCGCGGGGTGGCGTGCAGGCGCGGATCGTCGTCGGAGCAGAGCTGAACGAAGCGGATGCCGCGGCGCTGGCGGTGCTCGTCGGCCGACGCGCTCGGCGTGAGCCGCTGCAGCACATCACGGGTCGCGCTGCGTTCAGGGGGCTCGAACTCCACGTCGGTCCGGGTGTCTTCGTGCCGCGGCCCGAGACCGAGGAGGTCGCCCAGCTCGCGATCGACGCCCTCCTGGCGGCGGCGGAGCCCGAGCCGATCGGCGTCGACCTCGGTACCGGGAGCGGCGCCATCGCGCTCGCCCTCGCGACGGAGGTGCCGCACGCCCGGGTCTGGGCGGTCGAGAACTCGCCCGAGGCGTTCGTGTGGACCACCCGCAATGTCGGAGCGGTTGCGGCACCGAACCTCGAGCTCGTGTTCGCCGACCTCGCGGTCGCGCTTCCCGAACTCGAGGGCAGGGTGGCCGTGGTGATCTCGAATCCGCCGTACGTGCCCCTCGGCGAGGTGCCCCGCGACCCCGAGGTGCGGCTCTACGACCCCGAGCAGGCGCTCTACGGCGGCGCCGACGGGCTCGATGTCGTGCGCGTTCTGTCGCAGCGCGCCCTCGCGCTGCTGCGGCCCGGGGGAGTGCTCGTGATCGAGCACGGCGAGCAGCAGTCGGCTGCGGTCGCCGAGATCCTCGCCGCCGACGGCTGGCGGGCCGTCGCTCGACACCGCGACCTCACGACGCGCGACCGGGCGACCTCGGCCGTGCGCTGAGCGCGCGCCGCGCCAGTCGGATCAGCGGATCGGCTCAGCGGCTCCGCTCGGCCTTCTCCCGTTCGTGCCGTTCGCGTTCGAGCGCGTGCTTGATCGCCTCTCGTTCGCGTTTCTGCGCCTCACGGAGCGACTTCTCCGCCTCTCGACGGGCCTTCGCCGCTTCGCGCACCTTCTTGTCTCGGGGCAGCTCGAGCGCGGGTGGGAGCTCGGGCACGGGCCGTGCTGGGTGACCGGAGCCGACCCGTTCGACGTGGTGTTCGATGCCGTCGAGGATGCGTTGGAGCCCGAACGAGAAGTCGTCGTCGTCATCGTCGGGTGCCGCGCCAGGCTGCGCCACGTAGCCGCCCGAGGCCAGCAGCGGCCCGAGGTACGGGAAGCGTTCGGGGGTCACGAGCTCGACCAGCGACTCGAAGAAGTTCTCGCCGGTGACATCCGCGGGGTCGCCGTTCGCGACGGCGGCTCCGAGGTCGCGTTCCTGCGCGCTGACCGCCCTGACGTAGCTCGTCAGCAGGAGGAGTGCCGACATCTTCTCGCCGTCGCTCATCGGCAGCGTATGCACTTCGCGCAGAAACCAGTCGACGAGCGTCAGGTTGTTCGGCGTGATGGGCGCACCCGAAATGGGGATGTCGACGAGCCAGGGGTGCTCGCGGTAGGCGGCGCGGACGCTGAGCACCCAGGCCGTCACGCCGTCGCGCCATTCGTGTTCGTGCGTCTCATCGGGCACGGGCACGAGGGTCGCACCCTCCTGCATGAGCAGGATCAGGTCGTCTTTGCTCGTGACGTAGCGGTAGAGGGACATCGTCGTGAAGCCGAGGGATGCCGCGACCCGACTCATCGACACCGCGGGCAGCCCCTCGGCGTCGGCGATCTCGGTGGCCGCCTCGACGATGCGCTCGATGGAGAGCTCCCGTTTCGGCCCGCGCTGCGGATTGACCGCGACGCCCCAGGCCAGCGCGACCGCGCGAGGGAGCTCGGGGTCGTGTCGCTCAGGGGTCACTGGGGGTTCCGTTCTCGAGATGGTGTTGACCCACAGTCTAGAACTGTGTATTACTTAAACAACAGTGCATCACATACACAGTTTGCGTCGTACTCAAAGAGACGCGCAAGCCTCAGAGAACGGAAGAGAACATGCAACTCGCCATCGAGACGCACGGGCTCCGCAAGCGGTTCGGCTCGACCGATGTGCTCGCGGCCCTCGACCTCGGCGTGCCCACGGGCTCCGTGTTCGCCCTGCTCGGCCCGAACGGTGCCGGAAAGACGACCACCATCAACATCCTCACCACCCTCGTGCGGCCCGATGCCGGCGTCGCCCGGGTCGGTGGCTTCGACGTGGCCGCCGAACCCGCGAAGGTGAAGCAGCGCATCGCGCTCACCGGCCAGTCCGCCGCCGTCGACGAGGTGCTGAGCGGCACAGAGAACCTCGTGATGATGGGTCGGCTGTCGGGATTGAGCCGTTCGGTCGCGCGCGACCGTGCCGGACAGTTGCTCGAACGATTCGAGCTGACGGATGCCGCGCGCCGACGTGTCGGCACGTACTCGGGCGGCATGCGCCGTCGTCTCGACCTCGCCCTCAGCCTCGTCGTCGACGTGCCGATCCTGTTCCTCGACGAGCCGACCACGGGCCTCGACACCCGCAGCCGCCAGGAGCTCTGGAGCGTCATCCGCTCGCTCAGCGAGGCTGGCACTACGGTCTTCCTCACGACCCAGTACCTCGAGGAGGCCGACCGGCTCGCCGACCGGATCGCCGTGCTCGACCGTGGCCGCATCGCGGCCGAGGGCACCTCCGACGAGCTCAAGGCGCGGATCGGCGGCGACGTCGTCGAACTGCGCGGTGCCGACGGCGCACTCCTGCTCGAGCTGCCGACCGACGGCAGCGTGCACGGGCTCCGCTCGGCCATGGACGAACTCGACCACTCGCCGGCAGCCGCGGTCCCGGGCGCCCAGGTCTCCATCCGCCGCCCCAGCCTCGACGACGTGTTCCTCGCGATCACCGCCGGCGCAGCGGCATCCGCCCCCGAACTCATCGAATCGAAGTGAGCGCCATGACGACCATCACTGCCCCGACCATCCCGGCACCCGCCCCGGCTTCGGCTCCAGCCCGCGCACGACTCGGCGCGCTCACCGCGGAATCGACCTTCATCGGACGCAGCTTCCGGCACTCGGTCCGCGACATCGACGCCATGCTCATGGCGGTGATGCTGCCGACGATGCTGATGCTGATGTTCACCTTCATCTTCGGCAACGCCATCGATCCGTCGGGCAGCTACGTCGACTACGTCGTACCGGGCATCATCCTGCTGTGCGCAGGCTTCGGCGCCTCGTCGACGGCGATCTCGGTCTCACGCGACATGACCACCGGCATCATCGACCGGTTCCGCACGATGCCGCTGCGCAGTGGAGCCGTGCTCACCGGTCATGTCGTCGCGAGCCTGGTGCGCAACCTCGTGGCGACCGGCATCGTCATCGCCGTCGCCCTGCTCGTCGGGTTCCGTCCGGTGGCGACGCCGCTCGAGTGGGTCGCGGTGTTCGGTCTGGTTGCGCTCTACATCCTCGCGATCACGTACCTGTTCGCGGCGATCGGACTCGCCGCGTCGAGCCCCGAGGCGGCGAGCGGGTACGGCTTCATCCTGCTGTTCCTGCCCTACCTCTCGAGCGCCTTCGTGCCGGTCGAGACGATGCCCGAGTGGCTGCAATGGATCGCCGAGAATCAGCCGATCACCCCGATCATCGAGACCATCAGGGGATTCCTGATGGATGCTCCGGTCGGCGACACCGGGTGGCTGGCCCTCGGCTGGTGCGTCGGCATCCTCCTCACGTCGATCCTCTGGGGCGGCTGGCTCTTCCGGCGCAGGGCGGGCCGCCGGTAGCCTCCGCGCGCAGGGCGGATGCCGCGGTGCCGTCGGGCACCCGCGGCATCCGTCGTTCACCGATGTTTCGCCGTGGCTGCTGGTCTAGAATCGGCAGGTCATGACTGCCATCTACGACTGCTCGGTCGATTCAGAGCTCCTCACCGGCATGCGTCTCGCGCGCAGCGCGATCGGGCGCGGTGAACTCGTCGTCATTCCCACCGACACGGTCTACGGCGTCGCCGCCGACGCGTTCGACGCGAATGCCGTCGCCCGGCTGCTCGAGGCGAAGGGCCGCGACCGCACGGCGCCGCCGCCCGTGCTGATCCCGGGAATTCCGACGCTCGATGCGCTGGCGAGCGAGGTGCCCGTTGCCGTTCGGCAGCTGGTCGGCGAGTTCTGGCCCGGCGGGCTGACCGTCATCCTGCATGCGCAGCCGTCGCTGCAATGGGACCTCGGCGAGACCCGCGGCACGGTGGCGCTGCGCATGCCTGCCAACCCCGTCGCGCTCGAACTGCTCGCCGAGACCGGCCCGCTCGCGGTCTCCTCGGCGAACCTCTCCGGACAACCGTCGGCGACCACGGCGGCGGAGGCCGCGGAGATGCTCGGCGAGTCGGTCACCATCTACCTCGATGGTGGCGCAGCGGGGGAGTCGTACGAGGCCGTCGGCGAACGCGCCGGCGACACCTCCTCGACCATCGTCGACGCGACGGCGCTTGCACACGAGGGCGGCCGCCTGCGCATCGTGCGAGCCGGCGTGATCACCCGTGAACGCATCGCCGCGGTGGTGGGGGAGGAACTGCTCGAGTCCGCCGAGGAACGCGACGGCTCCGGCGCAGCCGCCGAGTCGAGCACCGACCTCGACGCCGTGGCCTCCGCCGACGAGGCGGATGCCGCCGCCTCATGACCCTCTTCCTCGCACTGGCCCTGCTGACGGCGCTCGTCACCTTCGGAGGGTCGATCCTCGTCTGGAAGCTGAGCCTCAAGTACCGGCTCTACCCGAAGATCCGCGATCGCGACGTGCACACGAGGCCGACGCCCCGGCTCGGCGGCGTCGCGATGTTCGTCGGCATCCTCGTCGCGATCGGCGCCGCCGCGTTCGTCTCCACCCTCGGCTCGTCCCGGTTCGCGAACGTCGCGATCATCTTCCAGAACCCCGGACAGATGCTTGCGATCCTCGGTGCGGCGCTGCTCATCGTGCTGATCGGCGTCGCCGACGACATCTGGGACCTCGACTGGACGACGAAGCTCGCCGGGCAGTTCATCGCCGCAGGACTCATCGCCTGGCAGGGCGTGTCGATCGTTTCGCTGCCGATCGGCGGCATCACCGTCGGATCATCGTGGATGAGCGCGACGATCACGGTGTTCACGATCGTGCTCGTCATGAACGCGATCAACTTCATCGACGGTCTCGACGGTCTCGTCGCGGGCGTCGCGCTCATCGCCAACGGCGTGTTCTTCCTCTACAGCTACCTACTCGTGCAGCAGACGTCGCCGCTGAACTACTTCAACCTCGCGTCACTGCTCGCGGTCATCGTCGTCGGTGCGTGCATCGGGTTCCTCCCGCTGAACTGGCATCCGGCGAAACTGTTCATGGGCGATGCCGGAGCGCTGCTGATCGGACTGCTGATGGCGACGTCGGCGATCGCGGTCACGGGTCAGATCGACCCGGTCTCGCTCGGGCGCGCACAGCTGTTCCCGGCCTTCATCCCGATCATCCTGCCGTTCGCGGTGCTCGTGATCCCGCTGCTCGACTTCGGGCTCGCGGTCATGCGCCGCCTCCGCGCCGGCAAGTCGCCGTTCGCCGCCGACCGCAAGCACCTGCACCACCGCCTGCTCGACATGGGGCATTCGCACCTGAACGCGGTGCTGATCTTCTACGCATGGACCGCGGTGGCCTCCATCGGCTGTCTGCTCGCCTACGTGCTACCCGTGTACTTCGGGACTCCGTCGTGGGTCGCGTTCGTGCTGCTCGGCGTCGGATTCCTCGCCTGCACCGTGCTCACGCTGGCACCGCTCGGGCGCCGCAAGCGCCTGACCGTCGCGGCCGAGGCGGATTCCGACTCCGAGGTCGAAGTCGCCGGGGTGGAGCTTGCGGGACTCGACGAGCTCGACGGCGTCGAGGTGAGCGACCCGGAGCATGTTCAGGACGCCCCGGTAGAATCGGGCGACCCCGAACTGGAGCACGATGAACGACGCACGAGCTGACGCCGACCGCACGCCCACCTCGAACCCCGTACTGCGCAAGGCGCTCGCCTGGGGCGCGCTGCTCGCCGGGGTGATCCTCGTGGTCAGCGCGGTGCTCGGATTCGTCTTCGCGGGCGTGCCCGGGCTGCTGGGCGGCCTCATCGGCACGCTCATGGCCGTCGTCTTCATGGGCATCACCGCGGCGAGCATTCTCGCGGCGAATCGCTTCGCCTCGAGCGACCTCTTCGTCGGTGCGTTCTTCGGCATCGTGCTCGGTGGCTGGATCCTGAAGTTCATCGTCTTCATCGTGCTCGTCGTCGTGCTGCGCGACGCCGACTGGCTGAACCCGACGGTGCTCTTCCTCAGCCTCGTGGCGGGCGTGCTCGCATCGCTCGTCGTCGACGTGCTCGTCGTCGCGAAGTCACGGCTGCCGTACGTGAGCGACGTCGAGCTGCCGAAGGCGCCGAGCGAGGACTGAATCGCTCTCGGCGATTCGTCGGCAGCCCGAAGTATTGCTAGAGTAATGGAGATCCCCCCACGGTTCTGCCCTGCTCACGCATGGGTCGACCGCGGTCCATATTCGTCGTCGCGAGAGCCGAGCTCCACGCCCCGAAACAGGAGAAAGCGCTGCTAGCTAACGCTCTGAACCTGCTGGTTCCGATGTCAACCGATGATGGTGGCTTCCACGGGCCGTCGATCGACGAATTCTTCCCTGGGGCGCTGTTCTTCGAGGGCACCCCCTTCGAGATCGACCGCATCATGCTCGTCCGCTTCTTCGCGGTCGGGGCACTGCTGCTCGTGTTCTGGCTCGGCACCCGCCGCATGCGCGTCGTGCCCGGGCGATTCCAGAGTCTCATCGAGATGGGCCTCGACCTCGTTCGTGTCAACATCGCCGACGACCTGCTCGGCAAGAAAGACGGCAAGCGGTTCCTGCCGATCCTCACGACCATCTTCTTCATGGTCCTGTTCATGAACATCACGGGTGTCATCCCGTTCCTGAACATCGCAGGCACCTCGGTGATCGGCGTGCCGCTCGTGCTCGCGATCGTTGCGTACGTCACCTTCATCTACGCGGGTGTCAAGAAGAGCCCGAAGAACTTCTTCAAGAACTCCCTCTTCCCCTCGGGTGTGCCGTGGCCGGTGTACATCATCGTCACGCCGATCGAGCTCATCTCGACGTTCGTGATCCGCCCGATCACCCTCACGCTCCGACTCATGATGAACATGATCGTCGGGCACCTCCTGCTCGTGCTCTTCTTCGCTGCGACGCAGTTCTTCGTCGTGCAGATGAGCGGATGGTGGACCCTCCTCGGCGTCGGAACGCTGGCCTTCGGCTTCGCGTTCACGCTGTTCGAGATCCTCGTGGCCGTCCTGCAGGCCTACGTCTTCGCACTCCTCACCGCGGTCTACATCCAGCTCGCGGTGGCGGAAGAGCACTGAGCCCGGGCATCCGCCCAGAACATTCCCTAGGAAAGGAAACCCAACGTGGACGCAACCACCGTTCTCGCTGAGATCAACGGCAACATCGCGACCGTCGGCTACGGCCTCGCGGCGATCGGCCCGGCCATCGGCGTCGGCATCGTCGTCGGCAAGACGATCGAAGGCGTCGCTCGCCAGCCCGAGCTGGCAGGCCGCCTCCAGGTGCTGATGTGGATCGGTATCGCCTTCACCGAGGCGCTCGCCTTCATCGGCATCGCCACCTACTTCATCTTCGTCTGATCCACTCGCCCCAACTGAGGAGGCCAACGTGCTTCATGCAGTACTGAGCGCTGCAACCGAGGGCGGTGAATCGGGCCGCAGCCCGGTGATCCCGGAGTGGTACGACATCATCTGGTCGTCGGTGTGCTTCGTCATCATCCTCATCTTCTTCTGGAAGTACGTGCTCCCGCGCGTGCAGAAGCTGCTCGACGAGCGCGGCGAGGCGATCGAGGGCAACATCGCGAAGGCCGACGAGGCGCAGCGCAAGGCAGAGGCGGCACTCGAGGAGTACACCGCCCAGCTGGCCGACGCGCGCGCCGAAGCCGGTCGTATCCGCGAAACCGCGCGCGACGACGGCAAGAAGATCGTCGCCGAGGCGAAGGATGTCGCGACCGTCGAGGCTGCTCGCGTCACCGCGAGCGCGCAGGCGCAGATCGAGGCGGAGCGACAGTCGGCTCTCGTCTCGCTCCGCTCCGAGGTGGGCACGCTCGCCATCGACCTCGCGTCCGGAGTCATCGGCGAGTCGCTCTCCGACGACGCCAAGGCGACCGCGGTCGTCGACCGGTTCCTCGCCGAGCTGGAGGCCTCGGAGGCCACCGCCGGAGGGAAGAAGTAGTCCATGGGTAGCGCTACGAGAGGGGCCCTCGCCGCATCGAGGACCGCGCTGGCCGAACTCGGCCGCGCCGAGCTCCCGGTCGCCGAGGCACTCCTCGCCGTCGGCCGGGTGATCGGCGAGTCCGGTCATCTGCGCACGGCACTCATCGACACCGAGGCCGACCTCGCGCAGAAGCGTGCGCTCGTCGAGGCCGTGTTCGGCTCCCGTATTCCGGCTGAAGCCGCCTCGCTCCTCGTGAGCGCGGCGTCGCGCCGGTGGTCCTCGGGCGACGACTTCCTCGCCGGCATCGAAGAGATCGGCATCCGCGTCGCCGCCGAGTCGGCGGCAGACGGCGTCGACATCGACGCCGAGCTGTTCGCGTTCGAGCGAGCCGTCGCCGGCGATGCCGATCTCGAGCTCGCGCTCGGTTCGAAGCTCGGCGACCCGGCGGCCAAGACGAAGATCGTCGATCGGCTCCTCGCGGGCAAGGCGGCTCCGCAGACGGTCGTGATCGTGAAGCACCTCGTGCAGCAGCCGCGCGGCCGCCGCATCGGCGAGTTGCTCCGCCACGGGGCATCCATCGTCGCAGACCAGCGCGGATTCGACATCGCGACGGTCACGAGCGCGGTTCCGCTCAGCGCTGCCCAGCTGGGCCGGCTCGAGCAGGGGCTCGCCGCCCAGGCGGGCCGCCGTGTCCGCTTCGACACCATCGTCGATCCCGCCGTCCTCGGCGGAATCCGCGTGCAGATCGGCGACGACGTCATCGACGGCAGCGTCGCCTCGCGCCTCAGTTCGCTGCGGCAGAAGCTTGCCGGCTGACGCCGGTTGAAACGACCGGCGTCCTCGCCGCGACACACCAGTAGCTGTACAACCGGTACAGAAAAGGGAAAAGACAATGGCAGAACTCTCCATCAGCCCCGACGAGATCCGTTCGGCTCTCTCGGAGTTCGTCTCGTCGTACGAGCCGGGCCAGGCGCAGAAGACCGAGGTCGGGTACGTCACCGACGCGGCTGACGGCATCGCGCACGTCGAGGGGCTGCCCTCGGTCATGGCGAACGAGCTCATCCGCTTCGCCGACGGCACGCTCGGCCTCGCGCTGAACCTCGACGAAGACGAGATCGGCGTCGTCGTGCTCGGCGAGTTCACCGGCATCGAAGAGGGCATGGAGGTGACCCGCACGGGCGAGGTCCTCTCGGTGCCCGTCGGAGAGGGCTACCTCGGCCGCGTCGTCGACCCGCTCGGAAACCCGATCGACGGTCTCGGTGAGATCACCGGCATCGAGGGCCGTCGTGCCCTCGAACTGCAGGCGCCCGGCGTCATGCAGCGCAAGTCGGTGCACGAGCCGCTGCAGACCGGCATCAAGGCCATCGACGCGATGATCCCCGTCGGCCGCGGCCAGCGCCAGCTGATCATCGGCGACCGCCAGACCGGTAAGACGGCCATCGCGATCGACACGATCATCAACCAGAAGGCCAACTGGGAGTCGGGCGACCCATCGAAGCAGGTGCGCTGCATCTACGTCGCGATCGGTCAGAAGGGCTCCACGATCGCCGGTGTGAAGGGCGCGCTCGAAGACGCCGGCGCCATGGAGTACACGACGATCATCGCCGCTCCGGCGTCCGACCCCGCGGGCTTCAAGTACCTCGCGCCGTACACCGGCTCGGCTATCGGCCAGCACTGGATGTACGACTCCAAGCACGTGCTGATCATCTTCGACGACCTGTCGAAGCAGGCCGAGGCCTACCGCGCCGTGTCCCTGCTCCTGCGTCGTCCGCCGGGACGCGAGGCGTACCCCGGTGACGTCTTCTACCTGCACTCGCGTCTGCTCGAGCGTTGCGCGAAGCTCTCCGATGAGCTCGGCGCCGGCTCCATGACCGGCCTGCCGATCATCGAGACCAAGGCCAACGACGTCTCGGCGTACATCCCCACCAACGTGATCTCGATCACCGACGGCCAGATCTTCCTCCAGTCCGACCTGTTCAACTCGAACCAGCGTCCGGCGGTCGACGTGGGCATCTCGGTGTCGCGAGTCGGCGGTGACGCCCAGGTCAAGTCGATCAAGAAGGTGTCGGGCACGCTGAAGCTCGAGCTCGCGCAGTACCGCTCGCTCGAGGCGTTCGCGATGTTCGCATCCGACCTCGATGCGGCGAGCCGTCGCCAGCTCGCACGTGGCGCGCGTCTGACCGAGCTGCTCAAGCAGCCGCAGTACTCGCCGATGTCGGTCGAGAAGCAGGTCGTCTCGATCTGGGCCGGCACCAAGGGCAAGCTCGATGAGGTTCCCGTCGAGGACATCCTCCGTTTCGAGAGCGAGCTGCACGACTACCTCGCACGCAACACCGAGGTGCTGAACTCCCTTCGCGAGACGAACGTGCTCTCCGACGAGACCGCTGCCGAACTCGACTCGGCCGTCGACGCGTTCAAGCTCGAGTTCCAGACCGGTGAGGGCAAGCCGCTCGCCTCGGTCGGTTCCGAGCAGTTCGAAGCGATCGCTGCTGAAGAGGTCGTGCAGGAGAAGATCGTCAAGGGTCGCCGCTAGTCATTCCAGGTTCCCTGAGGCTCTCGAAGGGAACTGACCTCACAGGGTCGATTCGAGAGCCTCAGTACCAGAACGACAGGACACAGGAGAAACATGGGAGCGCAGCTTCGGGTCTACCGGCAGAAGATCAAATCTGCCCAGACGACCAAGAAGATCACGCGAGCGATGGAGCTGATCTCCGCCTCGCGGATCCAGAAGGCCCAGGCGCGGGTCGCGGCGTCCGAGCCGTACTCGACGGCGATCACCCGTGCGGTGTCGGCGGTCGCGAGCTACTCGAACGTGGCGCACGTGCTGACGACCGAGCCCGAGCGCATCGACCGTGCGGCGATCGTGATCTTCACGTCCGACCGCGGTCTCGCCGGCGCCTTCAACTCGCAGGTGCTGCGTGAGGCCGAAGAGCTCACGGAGCTGTTGAAGAGCCAGGGCAAAGACGTCGAGTACTTCCTCGTCGGACGCAAGTCGGTCGGGTACTTCAAGTTCCGGCACCGCTCGTTCGAGCGGAGCTGGGTCGGCGGTACCGATTCCCCCGATTTCGACACGGCGAAGGAGATCGGCGATGCCGTGCTCGAGGCGTTCCTGCGGGACTCCTCCGACGGCGGCGTCGACGAGATCCACATCGTCTACAACCGGTTCGTCAGCCGGATCAGCCAGGTTCCCGTCGTCACGCGACTGCTTCCGCTCGAGGTCGTCGAGAGCGAAGAGGAGCCAGAGGCCAAGCACGAGGTCTTCCCGTTGTACGAGTTCGAACCCGACGCCGAGACGGTGCTCGACGGACTTCTTCCCGTCTACATCGAGAGCCGCATCTACAACGCGATGCTGCAGTCCTCTGCGGCGAAGCACGCGGCGACGCAGAAGGCGATGAAGTCGGCCTCCGACAACGCCGACAAGCTCATCACCGACTACACGCGCCTTGCCAACAACGCGCGCCAGTCGGAGATCACCCAGCAGATTTCCGAGATCGTGGGCGGCGCTGACGCACTGTCGTCCGCCAAGTAGCCCCTTACGAAGAGAGAGAACACATGACTGACACCGCTACCGCCCCGGCCGCGGCCGCGCCTGTGGCCGGCGCCGTCGGCCGCGTCGCCCGGGTCACGGGCCCCGTCGTCGACATCGAGTTCCCGCACGACTCGATCCCTGAGATCTACAACGCGCTGAAGACCGATATCACCATCGGCGACGTGACGACGACGATCACGCTCGAGGTTGCCCAGCACCTCGGCGACGACGTCGTGCGAGCGATCGCGCTGAAGCCGACCGACGGTGTCGTGCGCGGCCAGGAGGTGACCGACACCGGTGCGCCGATCTCGGTTCCCGTCGGCGACGTCACGAAGGGCAAGGTCTTCAACGTCATCGGCGAGGTGCTCAACGGCGAGCCCGGTGAGACGATCGAGATCACCGAGCGGTGGCCCATCCACCGCAAGCCCCCGGCGTTCGACCAGCTCGAGTCGAAGACGCAGCTCTTCGAGACCGGCATCAAGGTCATCGACCTCCTCACGCCCTACGTGCTCGGCGGCAAGATCGGACTCTTCGGCGGTGCCGGTGTCGGCAAGACGGTGCTCATCCAGGAGATGATCCAGCGTGTCGCCCAAGACCACGGTGGTGTGTCGGTGTTCGCCGGCGTCGGCGAGCGCACCCGTGAGGGCAACGACCTCATCCACGAGATGGAAGAGGCGGGTGTCTTCGACAAGACCGCACTCGTCTTCGGACAGATGGACGAGCCGCCGGGAACGCGTCTCCGCGTCGCCCTCTCGGCCCTGACCATGGCCGAGTACTTCCGTGACGTGCAGAAGCAGGACGTGCTGCTCTTCATCGACAACATCTTCCGCTTCACGCAGGCCGGCTCCGAGGTCTCGACGCTGCTCGGTCGTATGCCGTCCGCGGTGGGCTACCAGCCCAACCTCGCCGACGAGATGGGTATCCTTCAGGAGCGCATCACGTCGACGCGCGGCCACTCGATCACCTCGCTGCAGGCGATCTACGTGCCCGCTGACGACTACACCGACCCGGCTCCGGCGACGACCTTCGCCCACCTCGACGCCACGACCGAGCTCTCTCGTGCGATCGCGTCGAAGGGCCTCTACCCGGCTGTCGACCCGCTGACCTCGACCTCGCGCATCCTCGACCCCCGGTACCTGGGCGAAGACCACTACCGCGTTGCCACCACGGTCAAGCAGATCCTCCAGAAGAACAAGGAACTGCAGGAGATCATCGCCATCCTCGGTGTCGACGAGCTCTCCGAAGAAGACAAGATCACCGTGTCGCGTGCGCGACGCATCGAGCAGTTCCTCTCGCAGAACACCTACATGGCGAAGAAGTTCACCGGTGTCGAGGGCTCGACCGTGCCGCTCAAGGACACGATCGAGTCGTTCGACGCCATCGCCAAGGGCGAGTTCGACCACGTGGCCGAGCAGGCCTTCTTCAACGTCGGTGGCATCGGCGATGTTGAAGAGAAGTGGGCTCAGATCCAGAAGGAGAACGGCTGAGCATGGCCAGCCTCAACGTGAGTGTCGTCTCGGCCGACCAGCAGGTCTGGTCGGGCGAGGCGTCCATGGTGGTGGCACGCACCGTCGAGGGCGAGATCGGCATTCTGCCCGGTCACGAGCCGATGCTCGCGATCCTCGCCGGTGGCGAGGTGCGCGTCACCCTGCCGGGCGGCGAGAAGATCACCGCCAACGCTGACGACGGGTTCCTCTCGGTCCAGGCGAATGCGGTGCAGATCGTCGCGTCTCGGGCCGAGCTCGTCTAGGGAGTCACGGATGCAGGGGGAGCAGCCGATGGACCGCCAGTTCGGTGACCTGAGTGTCACCCAGCTCGTTATCATGGCCGGATTGCCGGGTGCGGGAAAGTCGACGATCGGTGAGATCATCGGCGCCCGCCTCGGTGCCACGGTCGTGTCAGTGGACCCGATCGAGTCGGCGATCCTCCGCGCGGGCATCGACGCTGATCAGCCGACCGGTCTCGCCGCATATCTCGTGGCCGAAGAGATCGCCGAGAAAGAGCTCGACTCGGGGCGAACCGTCATCGTCGACGCCGTCAACGCGGGCGAGGCGGCACGCCTGCAGTGGCGCGATCTCGCTGAACGCGCCGAAGTCCGGCTACGCGTGATCGAGGTGGTCTGTTCCGATGAAGCACTGCATCGTGCGCGGCTCGAGAAGCGCGAGCGCAAGCTGCCGCATCTCGAAGAGACGACTTGGCGCGCGGTCGAGCAGAGCCTCGAAGGCTATGCAGCCTGGACGGGGCCATCGTCGGCCCTGCCGCGGGTGACGATCGACAGCATCGAATCTCTCGGATCGAACGTCGACGCGGCCCTCGCCTTCATCGGTTCGTAGATGCGGTTGCTGCTCCCGCCGTCGGAAACGAAGCGCGACGGCGGAGTCGACAGGCCACTCGATCTGGATCGGCTCTCGTTCGGGGCGCTCTCATCGATGCGCGCCGAGGCGGCCGATGCCGTGGTCGCCCTCGCGGGCGATCTTGATGCGGCCATGCGTGCATTGAAGCTCGGTCCTCGACTGACGCACGAGGTGCATCGCAACCGTGCATTGCGCGAGTCCGCGACGATGCCGGCGCTCGACCGCTACACCGGTGTGCTCTACGACGCATTGGATGCGGCGAGCCTCGACGAACGAGCCCGCGCCTTCGCCGGTGAACACGTCGTCGTGCACTCCGCGCTGTTCGGCCTGCTCGGCGCCATGGACGAGATTCCGGCATACCGACTCTCGCATGATTCACGTGTGCCGGGAGTGCGTTTGAAGCAGCTCTGGAGAAGCCCGATCTCGACCCTCCTCGCGCTGGAAGCTGAACGCGGCATCGTGCTCGACCTGCGTTCTGAGGCGTACGCGGAACTCGGACCGGCGCCGCTCCACCGCGAATCGGCGTTCGTCAGGGTCGTCTCCGTGGACGAGGGTGGTCGGAGCCGGGCACTGAACCATTTCAACAAGCGGGCGAAGGGGCTCTTCACCCGCGCCCTGCTGGCGGCGCGTCCGCACATCACGTCGATCGAAGAACTCATCGAGTGGGCGCCCGAGGCCGGGTTCTCGCTCACGGTTTCTCCGAGGCGCGGGGCCGGCGTGAGCGAACTCGAGCTCGTCGCCTGATCGCGTACACCGCGAACGTGCGGCTCACGCCGTGGACGAGGTCTCTGCTCGATGGCACCCTGCGAGATGGTCGTCGACCATGCCCGACGCCTGCATGAGTGCGTACATGGTCGTCGGCCCGACGAAGCGGAATCCACGCCGACGCAGTTCTTTGCTCATCGCCGCCGACTCGGTCGTCGTCGCAGGTACTTCGGCGAACGAGAGCGGTGCTGCCGGGCGTGCTGGCGGAGCGAAGCTCCACAGCAGTTCGTCGATGGGGACATCGAGTTCGAGGGTCGCTCGCGCGTTCTGGATCGTCGCCTCGATCTTGCCGCGGTGCCGGATGATGCGCTCATCGCCGAGTAGCCGCTCGACGTCGTCATCGTCCATCGCAGCGACGAGCTCGACCTCGAACCCGTGGAACGCCTCGCGGAACGCGGGCCGACGCCGGAGGATCGTGATCCACGAGAGGCCGGCCTGGAACCCTTCGAGACACACCTTCTCGAACAGGCGAACCGGGTCGTGTTGCAGGGTGCCCCATTCTTCGTCGTGATAGCGACGGTACTCGGGGTCGGAGGCGCCCCAGCCGCAGCGCGCCAAGCCGTCGTCGCCGATGATGATCTCGGCCCGGGGGATGACGCTCACGCGGCGAACCCGATCTGCTCGTGCCCGAGCAGCCAGAGTTTCGTCGGAACCCCTTCGCCCCCGGAGTATCCGGTGATTCGACCGTTGGTGGCGAGGACGCGGTGGCAGCCCACGATGATGGGAACCGGGTTGGCGCCGACCGCTCCGCCGATGGCCCGTGCAGCCCCTGGACGCCCGACCGCGGCGGCAAGCGAGCCGTAGGAAGTGGCCTCGCCCCAGTGCAGTCGTTCCAGTTCGGCCCACACGGCACGCTGGAACGGGGTGCCGGTGAGCCGAACCGGAACGTCGAAGTCGAGACGACGACCCTCGAAGTACTCGGCGAGCTGATCGCGCGCGAGTTCGAGCACGGCATTGGGGCGTTCGGCATCGGCGTCGTGTGGCAGAACGCCGCCGCGCTCGATGTTGAGGCTCGTGACGGCGTCGTCGTCGCCGACGAGCTCGAGGCGCCCGATCGGGCTGCTGAGGCGGATGAGGTACACGTTCGTCATGCTTCGAGCGTAGCCACGCCGTCCGACACCGGCTCGCGGGATTCGGACATTGCACGAAATCGCGATGGCGACGACGTTGTGGAGGCGTGGTCGACTCCTCCTCGACAGGCGAACGGCGACGGCACGCATCCACCGATCGCTGCGATGGGTGAACCGGGCACCGCTCGGCCGCGGCACGCTCACCGCATGACCACCATCATTCGCGCCGAGGCGGCGCACGAGTTCCTGGCCCTGGTTCCGACGCTCGCCGGCTTCCGGCCCGAACGTTCGCTCGTGTGCGTCGCATTCACCGGCAACCGAACGGCCGGTGTGCTGCGCTACGACCTGCCGCGTCGTGCTCGCGACCGCACGCCGCTCGCAGCGGCGATCGTCGGCACCATCTGCCGCATGCGCGAGGTCGACGCGATCGTGCCGATCGTCTACACCGACGACCGATTCGAGACGGCGCGAGGTCTCCCGGAACGCGCGCTGCTCTCCGTGCTCGTCAAACGCGCCGAGCAGGCGGGCTTCCTCGTTCGCGACGCATTGTGCCGCGCGGCGGATGGCTGGGGATCACTGATCGACCCCGCGACACCTCCATCGGGACATCCGCTCGCCATGATCGACGAGAGCCCGGTGATGCGGCTCGCGCCGCCGGAGCTCGAGATGCTCGGCTCACCGGGCGCGGCCGGTGAGCTCCCGCAGCCCGATGCCGCGGCGACCGCTGCGCTCGCCGGTGCCCTCGCCGAACTGACCGGCGCCGCTCGCGGTGCCGCGCTGATCAGGCTCGGGCCCGACAGTGATCCCGTCACCCTGGTCGAGAGTCTGCTGGGGCGTGAGACGGTGCATCCCTCGCTCCGACTCGCGTGGTTCCTGCATCTGGCATCACTGCCGGCCCTGCGCGACGCGATGATGCTGCAGTGCGCATTCGGCGCGGTCGTGGGTGAGGCGGCGCATGACGACGCGATCGAGACGGCGGAGCGCGCCGTCGCGCTCGATACGAGCGTCGAGGGGCTCGTCGTGCACGAGATGGCTGCCGGCGTGACCGGCGAGGTCAGCGAGATGCTGTCCCGCCTCCTGCTCGGGCAGTCGAGTCTTCGCCCGGATCGCCGTCGCGTCGAACGGGCGCTCGCGATGCTCCGCCCACTCGTCGCGAACGCGCCTGCACACCATCGGATCGGGCCACTCTGCATCGCCGCCTGGCTCGCATGGTCGCTCGGCCGTGGGTCGGTAGCCGGCGCGTTCATCGATCGAGCGCTCGCGATCGACCCCGAGCATTCGATGGCGGGTCTGCTCGCCGCCCACATCGGCAGTGGAGCGGTGCCTGACTGGGCGTTCAGTGCCCGGTGAGTCGGCCGAGCGCCCGCGCCACCAGGGAAGGTCGCCCGGTCGCCCGTTCCTCGGCATCGGCGAACTGCATGCCGAGCACGCCGAGGTTCGCGCCGATGTAGCGCAGTGGCTCGGGTTCCCAGAGGGGCGATCGGTGGTTCACCCATGGGAGTCGTGTGAGCTCGCTGTCGACGCCGCGCACGAGGTCGGCCATCGTTCGGCCCGCGAGATTCGTGGTCGAGAGGCCGTCGCCGACGTAGGCGCCGGCGAACCCGACCCCCGTCTTCGGGTTGTAGCTCGCTGTCGCGTTCCAGTCGCGTGCCACGCCGAGCGGACCGCCCCAACGATGCGTCACCCGAGCATCGCCGACCGCCGGGAAGAGCTCACGCAGCGCGGTGTGCAGATGGGCGAAAACCGATCCGACGTGTTCATAGGCCGGATCCAACGCACTGCCCCAGTGGTAGTTCGCCCCGCGCCCGCCGAATGCGAATCGGTTGTCGGCGGTGCGCTGGCCGTAGACGAGCAGGTGACGGTAATCACTGAACGTCTGCCCGTGCTCGAGACCGATCTCACTCCAGACCTCGTCGCTGAGCGGCTCGGTTGCGATCATCAGGGAGTAGAGCGGCAGGATGCGCCGACGCACGCGTGGCAGCTGTGCGCCGTACCCCTCGGTCGCGACGATCACATGACGGGCGGAGACCGTGCCCGCTGCTTCACTGCCGTCGAGCGCGCGGAACTGCACGCGACCGGCCGACCATCCCACCACCTCGGTGCGTTCGAACACCGAGACGCCGAGCGCTTCGACGACGCGCGCGAGTCCGCGCACGAGCTTGGCCGGCTGTACGCGTGCGCAAGCAGGGTCGTACATCGCGACGGGGGCGATGTCGCCGAGACCGGTGACACCGAAGCGGGAGCCGACGGTGCGCGCATCCCAGAACTCGAGCGCATCGACGCCGAAGCGGCGCGCTTCCGCGACCTCAGCGGTTGCGAGTTCGCGCTGCGGACGGTTGCGCGCGAACACGAGCGTTCCGCCCCTCACGTAGTCGCAGTCGATCTGCTCGAGCTCGGTCACGCGGCCCACCTCGTCGACGGTGTCGATCATGGCGCGTCGCATCGCCTGGGCCTGATCGAACCCGTGCGCGCGCTCGATCGAGGTCGCCGATTGGGGGAACAGCGCCGAACACCAGCCACCGTTGCGCCCCGACGCGCCGAATCCGGCGAACTCGCGCTCGAGCACCGCGATGCGGAGCGACGGGTCCGCCTTTGCGAGCGAGTACGCGGTCCAGAGCGCCGTGAGCCCGCCGCCGATGAGGCAGACGTCGAACCTGGCGCTCGAGGTGAGGGCCGCTCGCGGGCGGAGGTCATCGAGCCCGCGAGCGACCAGGTCGTCGAGCCAGAAGCTCACCCGGCGGGAGGCGTCGGGTGAGCCGTCCGTCGCTGTCGGGTGAGCGCCGGCCATCAGAGGCGGTTCGAGGCTTCGGTGAGCACTCCGCGGAGCTTCTGCTCGATCTCCGCGAACTCGGCAGGGCCGATCGTCAACGGCGGGGCGAGCTGGATCACGGGGTCGCCGCGGTCGTCGGCCCGGCAGTAGAGTCCGGAGTCGAAGAGCGCTTTCGAGAGGAAGCCGCGGAGGAGCTTCTCCGACTCCTCGTCGTCGAACGTCTCTCGCGTCTTCTTGTCTTTCACGAGCTCGATGCCGAAGAAGTATCCGTCACCGCGCACATCGCCGACGATCGGCAGGTCGAGCAGCTTCTCGAGCTCCGCGCGGAAGAGCGGCGAGTTCTCGCGCACGCGCTCGTTCAACCCCTCTTCCTCGAAGATGTCGAGGTTCTCGAGCGCCACCGCGGCCGACACCGGGTGCCCGCCGAAGGTGTAGCCGTGATAGAACGACGTGTTGCCCTCGGCGAACGGGGCGTAGATCTTCTCCGACACGATGGTCGCGCCGATGGGGGAGTAACCCGAGGTCATGGCCTTCGCGCACGTGATCATGTCGGGCTCGTAGCCGTACGCGTCGCACGCGAACATGTGGCCGAGCCGCCCGAAGGCGCAGATGACCTCGTCGGACACGAGCAGCACGTCGTACTGGTCGCAGATCTCGCGTACTCGCTTGAAGTAGCCGGGGGGCGGGGGGAAGCAGCCACCCGAGTTCTGCACGGGCTCGAGGAAGACGGCAGCGACCGTCTCGGGGCCCTCGAAGAGGATCATCTCCTCGATGCGGTTGGCTGCCCACAGGCCGAAGGCCTCGAGGTCGTCGGCCGGCGCACCCATCTCGGCGGCACGGTAGAAGTTCGTGTTCGGCACGCGGAAGCCGCCCGGCGTGACCGGCTCGAACATCTCTTTCATGCCCGGGATGCCGGTGATCGCGAGAGCGCCCTGTGGGGTGCCGTGATACGCGACGGAGCGCGAGATCACCTTGTGCTTGGTCGGGCGGCCCTGCAGCTTCCAGTAGTACTTGGCGAGCTTGAATGCGGTCTCGACGGCTTCTCCGCCGCCGGTGGAGAAGAACACCCGGTTCAGATCGCCGGGCGCGTAGCCCGCGAGACGGTCGGCGAGCTCGATCGCCGAGGGGTGGGCGTACGACCAGATCGGGAAGAACGCGAGCTGTTCCGCCTGCTTGGCTGCAACCTCGGCGAGGCGCTTGCGACCGTGCCCGGCGTTCACGACGAAGAGACCCGCGAGGCCGTCGAAGTACTCCCGGCCCTCGACGTCGTAGACGTGGTGGCCCTTGCCCCGGGTGATGATCGGCACCCCCGCTGTCGCCATCGTCGACTGCCGGGCGAAGTGCATCCACAGATGATCTTTCGCCTTCTGCTGCAGCGCGTCGTTGTCATAGACCGTGTCGGTCATCGCCATCCCTTTCTCGTCGAGCACCCGCCTTCTCAGCGAGTGCCCCAGTTGTAGAACTGCTTCTGGAGCTTCAAGTAGACGAACGTCTCAGTCGACTGCACGCCTTCGATCACGCGGATGCGCGTGTTCAAGAGATCGAGCAACTCCTCGTCGTTCTCGCACACCACTTCCGCCATCACGTCGAAACTGCCCGCGGTGAGCACGACGTAGTCGATCTCGGCGATCTCGGCGAGCCGGGCGGCCAGCACGCGGGTGTCGCCCGACGAGCGGATGCCGATCATCGCCTGCGTCGTGAAACCGAGCTGCATCGGATCGGTCACGGCCACGATCTGCATGACGCCGGACTCGGTGAGCCGTTGCACGCGCTGGCGAACCGCCGCCTCGGACAGTCCCACCGCCTTGCCGATGTCGGCGTAGGAGCGTCGGCCGTCGGCCTGCAGCTGCTCGATGATGGCCTTGGAGACGTCGTCGAGTTGCACCGGTCGGTGATGGGCGCGACCCTTGGCGGCATCATCGGACTGCCCCGAGCGGGGCGCCGTGGAACGAGGTCCGTTCGTCATTCGTCGATTGTGACAGTGACGGATGCCACGAGCAAGTGATTCCGTCGACTTCGTGTGTTTTCACAACTGATTTCGCCCTTCTTCCTCGCGTTCGACGACGGATCGCGGGTACCATGGCCGCGAACGGCGCCCATCATGGCGTCGCCCGACGCGAGCTCGGGCCGTGCACGAAGCGAGGACGCGAGCAAATGACCACCGACACCCTTCGAAACTTCATCGATGGCGACTACGTCGAGGGGCGCGGCGACGCACGCCTCGACCTGGTCGACCCGGCGACCGAGGAGGTCTACGCCCAATCGCCCGTCTCGACACCGGCCGACGTCGATGCCGCCTACCGTGCGGCATCCGCTGCGTTCGAGATCTGGGGCGAGACGACACCGGCGGTGCGCCAGCTCGCCCTCTTCCGCATCGCCGACGCCATGGAGGCCCGCGCCGAGGAGTTCGCCGATGCGGAATCCCAGGACACCGGCAAGCCCCGTGCGAGCCTCGTCGACGACGAGATCCTCCTCTCGGTCGACCAGATCCGATTCTTCGCGGGAGCCGCCCGCAACCTCGAGGGCCGGTCGGCCGGCGAGTACCTCGCCGACCACACCTCATTCATCCGTCGGGAGCCGATCGGGGTCATCGGCCAGGTGACGCCTTGGAACTACCCGCTCAACATGGCGGTGTGGAAGTTCGCACCCGCGATCGCGGCGGGCAACACCATCGTGTTGAAGCCGTCCGACACGACCCCGCTCGCCACCTTGCTGCTCGCCGAGGTCGCCGCCGAGTTCCTCCCGGCCGGGGTGATCAACGTCGTGACCGGTGACCGCAGCACGGGTGCGGCGATGATCGAGCACCCGACACCGCAGATGGTCGCCATCACGGGTTCGGTGCGTGCCGGCATGGAGGTCGCGAAGGCCGCGGCCGTCGACGTGAAACGCGTTCACCTCGAGCTCGGCGGGAAGGCACCTGTCATCGTCTTCGACGATGCCGATCTCGAGGCGGCGGTCGAGGGCATCGCGGCGGCCGGCTACTTCAACGCCGGTCAGGACTGCACCGCCGCCACCCGAGTGCTCGTGCACGAGCGCATCGCCGACGAGTTCACGGCCGCGCTCGCCGAGCACGCGGCGACGCTGCGCACCGGTGCGCCTCGTGACGAGGGGGTCTTCTTCGGACCGGTGAACAACGCGAACCAGCTGGAGCAGGTCTCGGGCTTCATCGACCGGTTGCCCGACCACGCCGTCGTGGAGACCGGCGGGCGTCGCCAGGGCGAGCGCGGCTACTTCTGGACCCCGACCGTCGTGTCGGGGCTCGCACAAGATGACGAGATCATCCAGCGAGAGGTGTTCGGTCCGGTCATCACGGTGCAGCGCTTCCGCGATGACGGCGAAGCGCTCCGTTTCGCGAACGACGTGCAGTTCGGTCTCGCCTCCTCGGTGTGGACGAAGGACCACGCCCGGGCGATGCGCTTCGCGAAACACCTCGACTTCGGCTGCGTCTGGATCAACACCCATATTCCGATCGTCGCCGAGATGCCGCATGGCGGGTTCAAGCACTCGGGCTACGGCAAAGACCTCTCGAACTACGGCTTCGAGGACTACACGCGCATCAAGCACGTGATGAGCTACATCGGTCGCTGAGCCGGACGGCTGCGATCCGTCTCGCCGAGTGGGCGAGACGATTCCCGTGCGGCGCCGGCCGGTGCCAGACTGTTCCGCATGGTCGCAGGCGGTGTCACGAGCTCGGCGTCGATCGGCGCGCCGGCGTGGGACGTGATCGTGGGCGACCGGTTCATCGTCGCGCTCGCTGCACCCGCCCCGGAGCGGGTACTGAGCGCGCTGGCCGAAGCTGCGAGCGACGGCCAGCTGGCCCTCGAGACGCTCGTGGGGATGATCCCGTCGGGCCGGGTGGGCCCGATCGACTCGTTCGGCATCGTCTGGTGGCCGGCCGAGTCGACCTCGAGCGTCACCGCGGTCGTGCGCGGCGACGCCGTCGTCGACCTCGCCTCGCCGGGCGGAAGTCGCCGCTTCGACGCACGCGGCATCCGGCCATGGCATCTCGCGGACTTCGACGACGTCGTCGCCGTGCGCATCACGGATGCGACCGCTCCGCTCGATCGGGTGGCGATGACCGGCGACGCCGTCGAGCACGCGCGAGCGAGCCTCAGGGCGTCCGCGGTCGAATGGGCGGCTGAGACGCCGCGCCGCCCGGCGCGCCGGGCGGCTCCCGCCGCTCGCGGTGACGGCGAAGCCGATGCCGATGCCGAAGCCGATGCCGACACCGTGCTCGCGCGGCACCTGCACGAGTCCGAACTGCACGATGCGGTCGCTGACACGATCGTCACCCCGCGGCTGCCGCAGCCACCGCGCCACCCCGTCGCGCCGACGCCCGAGACACCCTCGCACGATCCGGCGGGGGCCACCGAGGCGATCGCCGCGGCTGCACCCGAAAGCGCGTCGCAGTCGCCTGATCTCGTCGTCGGGGCCGCCGCCCCCGGCGGCCCGAGGTTCCGCATCAGCGGCGGCACGCCGGTGACGGTGACGTCGCCGGTGCTCATCGGGCGACGCCCGTTGCCCCCGCGGATCGCCGGCTCCGGCCCGGCTCCGACGCTCGTCACCGTCGCCTCGCCTCGCGAGATCGTCTCAGGCACGCATCTCGAGTTGCGTCTCGTCGGCACCCGGCTCGTCGCCACCGATCTTCGATCGACGAACGGCACCGTGCTGCGAACCACGTCAGGAGCGCGCCGACTCCGTGCGGGTGAATCGATCGTGGTGATGCCGGGCAGTACGCTCGAGCTCGGAGACGATACGATCGTCGAGATCCTCTCCGCCCAGGGTGTTCCCGGCGCATGACCCGACCAGACAGCAGGCTTCACAGGTGACGCAGATCGGCAATGGCAACGCCCGCCATCGAGTGACGTTGCCCGACGGCACGGAGATCACCCTCGCCTGGGCCGCCGTCACCGATACGGGGTTGCGCCGCGAGGTCAACGAAGACAGCTTCGTCGCCCAGGCGCCGATCTTCGCCGTCGCCGACGGCATGGGCGGTCACGCCGCCGGCGACTTCGCGAGCGCCGCAGTGGTCACCCGCCTCGCTGAACACGGGGGCAAGACCCTCGTGGGCACGCCCGAGATCGACCAGGCACTCCGGCTCGCCGTGCAGGACATGGGCCGTGGCGCCGGCGTCACCGACGAGGGCAGCGGCACCACGGTGACCGGGGCGGCGCTCGGCGCGATCGCCGATGAGCCCGCCTGGATCGTGTTCAACATCGGCGACTCGCGCGTCTACCGCCTCGTCGGGGGAGTGCTCGAGCAGTTGACCGTCGACCACTCCATCGTCCAAGAACTCGTCGATGCGGGGCAGATCACCCGCGAAGAAGCCGATACGCACCCGCACTCCAATGTGATCACCAGGGCGGTCGGCTTCCACGAAGCGCCCATCCCCGACTACCGTGCGATCGCCGTCGAACCCGGCATGCGACTGCTCGTCTGCTCCGACGGGCTCACCAAAGAACTCACCTCGTACGGCATCCGGCACTTCCTGGTCGCCAATCCGAAGCCCGACAAGGCCGCCAGGCAACTGCTCGAAGCCGCGCTCGGCAACGGCGGCCGCGACAACGTCACCGCGGTGATCGTCGACGTGCTGAAGGTGGTGCGGCCGGCCGGTGCGACGCGGTCCGACGACGGCGAGCTCGAGTACGCCTGACGGATGCCGCGGGCGGCCGTTCGCCCTGTGCACACTGCCCGTCGAGGCATCCGCGTCGCAGATACAATGAGCTCACCGGGCGCCGCCGGCGACTGGGCGGCGTGTGATCGACCCGTGCAGGCAGGAGGACCGTGTCTCGTCGACTGCCGTCCACTCCGCCGAATCTCCCGGGCTTCGCGTTCATCCGCGTGCTCGGTTCCGGCGGCTTCGCCGACGTGTTCCTCTACGAGCAGAACATGCCTCGACGTCTCGTGGCAGTAAAGGTGCTGCTCGCCGAAGTCGTCAACGACGACCTGCGCCAGATGTTCCAGGCCGAGGCGAACCTCATGGCCCAGCTGTCCTCGCACCCGTCGATCCTCACGGTCTTCCAGGCGAGCGTGGCTGCCGACGGTCGGCCGTACCTCGTCATGGAGTACTGTTCCGCTTCGCTCGGACAGCGGTACCGCGCGGTGCAGTTGCCGCTTGCGGAGGTACTCGCAGTCGGGGTCCGCATCGCGAGCGCGGTCGAGACGGCGCACCGCCAGGGCGTGCTGCATCGCGACATCAAGCCGTCCAACATCCTGACGACGGCATACGGCCATCCCGTGCTGTCCGACTTCGGCATCGCGGCGACTCTCGGCGAGGCCGAGGCGAGCGACGCCGTCGGGCTTTCCATTCCGTGGTCGGCTCCCGAAGTGCTGCACGACGAAGTGTCGGGCAACGTCGCCAGCGAAGTGTGGTCGCTCGGCGCCACCGTGTACTCCCTGCTCGCCGGACGGAGTCCGTTCGAGGTACCCGGCGGCGAGAACGGCTCGGGTGCACTGATGGCGCGCATCGAGAAGGCCAAGCTCGCGCCCACGGGCCGCGTGGACGTGCCGGCGAGCCTTGAAGCGGTGCTCGCGCGCTCCATGTCGCGCTCACCGGCAGGACGCCAATCGAGTGCGCTCGAGTTCATTCGAGACCTGCAGGCGGTGGAGGCGGAGCTCGGACTCGCCCAGACGCCCGTCGAGGTGGCGATGGACGATTGGGCGCTGGCGACGGCAGTCGACCTCGATGAACGCACCCGAATCAGCGGCGCCCACGGCGTCGGAGACGCTGCCGGCCGTCGTCGGCGGCCTCGCGGCGCCGGATCCGGAGCCACGCACCTCGGCGCGGATTCGCGCCCGAACGATCCCAGCACCGGCCGCGCACGCGCGACGCCGCCGCCGACGAACCGTCGACTCGCCTGGGGCATCTCGATCGTTTCGGTGCTGCTGATCGCGCTCGTCGGAGCCGGCGCCTATGCGGTGATCCAGGGCACCCGGTCGATTCCCGTGGTCTCCGATGTGCAGGGGGCGGCCGACGGCGAGGCGGTGACGTTCTCGTGGAACGACCCTGGCCTGCAGAGCGGTGACGCCTACGTCGTCCGGGTCGACGGCGCGACCCTGCCGGTGCAGCGTGAGTCGCAGGTGAGCGTTCCAGCCGACGATGGCGACCGGGTCTGCGCCACCGTGACGGTGACGCGCGACGGCAAGTCGGGTTCACCGAGTGCAGAACGCTGCGTCGACGTCGTCGTGGACCTCGGCCAAGGGGAATGATGCGCCGATTCCCCGTGCTCGACCGCTTCTCACCGCCCCGCCCCGCGATCATGACGGCGGCGGCGACGACCGCGGTCGTGGCCCTGATCGCGGGCGTCGCCGTGGCATCCGGCGGGTATGCCGCCCAGCGCGTCGATCTCGGTGACGCCTCCGTCTGGGTGCCGAGCAATGCCCACCAGTCGGTGGGCCGCGCGAACACGGCGATACTCGAACTGAATTCGGTGGTCGAGACCGGATCGACCGGGGTCGAGATCGTTCAGCAGGGTTCGACAGTGCTCGTGCTCGACACCACCCGAGCCAGCGTCGACATCATCGACGTGACCACCTCGACCCTCACCGACACGGTCGCGGTGCCGCCCGACGACGCCTCGCTCGCGCTCGCCGGTTCCCGCGTCATCGTCGCGTCCGACGGCGATGTCTGGTCGACGCCCGTCGCGGACTTCGCGCAGTTCGGCGCCGATGCCGAACCGATGCTCGTGTTCGGCGAAGGCGCCGTCGTCTCGGTCGACGACGACGGAATGCTCTTCGCCTACACCCCGTCCACCGGTGACGTCGCGCTCGTCGACGCTGCAGAGGCCGAAACCGTCGCGGCGCGCTGGCAGATCGCACCGATCGCCGGCGAGCCCGACGTGCAGATCACCTCGGTCGGCGGTCGCTGGGCTGTGCTCGACGTCGATGCGCGGAGGCTCCACCTCGACCGCGGCACCGTCGATCTCACGGCGTTCATCGAGCCAGGCGACGCCCCGGTCCTGCAAGAGCCCGCGAGAGACGGCGACGGCGGCGACGTCGCCATCGCCACTCGCCATGGTCTCCTGACCGTCGGGCTCGACGGCGGGGAGCCGAGCGAGCGGGTCGAGGGTCGCTTCGGCCTGCCCGCCGCTCCGATGATGTTCGACGGCTGCCTGCACGCGGCGTGGGCCACCGGAACGGCGTGGCGATCGTGCGGAGCCGGCGAGGCCGCGCGCATCGAGCTCTCCGAGGCGCCGGGCATCGGCGACTACGGTTTCCTCTCGAACGGCACGGCGCTCGTGCTCAGCGACCGGCGCAGCGGCGCGAGCTGGGCCGCGGCCGACGACTACGGGTTCATCGACAACTGGGACGAGTTGCTCGAGATCGAACGCGATGAGGAGACGATCGAGCAGAACGACCCCGATACGATCCCGACGATCGAGAAGAGCCAGGTTCCCCCGGTCGCCGCCGACGACGAGTTCGGCGCACGTCCGGGACGCACGACCTCGCTGCCGGTGCTCCTGAACGACTACGACGCCAACGGCGATGTGATCGTCGTCGACACCGTCGACGGCGAACTGCCGGCGGGCGTCACCATCGACCGCATCGCCGCGAACCAGCAACTGCAGTTGACCGTCGACGATGACGTGTCCGGGGTGATCGCCTTCGGGTACACCGTGGGCGACGGCGTCGGCGGCACCGCACGGGCGACCGTGCAGGTGACCCTGCGCGAGCCCGATGAGAACTCGCCCCCGGTGCAGCAACGGCAGACCAGGGCCGCAGTGGCTGCCGGTGGCCGGGTGACCACTGCCGTGCTCGGCGATTGGGTCGATCCCGACGGCGACCCGTTCTTCCTGGAGCAGGCCGCGACCGGCGCACCCGATTCGATGTCGTCGACGGCAGACGGCGTCGTCGTGTTCGATGAGAAGGGCGGTACCGGGGCCGCGCGCACCGTCTCGCTCCACGTTTCCGACGGACGCGACGTCTCGGCCGGCACACTCGAGATCGACGTGCGCGCGCCGGGCACGGTCCCGCTCATCGCCGACTCGTTCGTCGTGCTCGCCACCGCCGGTCAAGAGGTGCGCGTCGACCCGCTGCGACACGTGCGCGGCGGCTCAGGACGCATCCAGCTCAGCGCTGTTCCCGCCAAGCCCGAGGTGCAGCTGACCCCCGACTTCGACGGCGGCACATTCCGCTTCACCAGCGGCACGGTGCGCACCCACTACCTCGAGTACACCGTCACCGATGGCACCGATACGTCGACCGGCCGTGTGCGCGTCGACGTCTCCGCCCCGCCGGAACGTGACACGACACCGATCACCGTGCCGCACACCGCGTTCCTCCGAGCCGAGCAACCCGTCGACGTCGACGTGCTCGCCACCGACATCGACCCGGTCGGCGGGGTGCTCATCGTCACGGGTCTCGGTGAGCCGGCCGCCGAGGCCGGGGTGCAGATCGAAGTCGTCGAGCATCGCATCCTGCGCGTGACGCTCACCCGCCCGCTCGATACGGGCTCCACCGTATTCGGCTATCGCGTCAGCAACGGACTGGCCGAGGCCGAGGGTGAGGTCACACTCGTACAGGTGCCCGACCCGCAGCGCACCCAGCCGCCCGTCGCGGTGCCCGACACGATCGCCGCCCGTACCGGCGACGTCGTCGACATCGCCGTGCTCGCCAACGACGAGCATCCCGACGCGCTGCCCATCACGCTCGATGCCGAGCTCGAGCGCGCCCCCGACGCCGGCCTTCTCTTCGTCGACGGTGACCGGCTCCGGTACTTCGCCCCGGACGCGGCCGGCGAGTTCGAGGCGGTGTACCGCATCACCGGTCCCGACGGTCAGTCGGCGACGGCGACCGTGCAGATCTCCGTCCGTACCGCCGATCCCGAGACGAACACGCCGCCGGTGCCGGCCTCGGTGACGGCGCGAGTGCTCGCCGGCGATACGGTGCGCATTCCGATTCCGCTCGGCGGTGTCGACCCCGACGGTGACAGCGTGCAGTTGCTCGGCCAGGAGTCGAACCCCGAACGCGGCAGCGTCACCGCGCGCGGTGCCGACTGGCTCGAATACTCCTCGGGGGAGTACTCGGCCGGCACCGACGAGTTCCGGTACGAGGTCGTCGACGCGCTCGGTGAGCGCGCGACCGGCACGGTCAGGGTCGGCATCGCGCCGCGACTCGACGGCGCCAGAACGCCCATCGCCGTCGACGACCTCGCGATCGTGCGGCCTGGGCGCACGATCTCGGTTCGGGTCCTCGAGAACGATTCGGACCCCGACGGCAGCGCACTCTCGCTGCAGCGCGTCGACGTGACGCAGGGCACAGCGACCGCGACGATCGTCGGCGACCACATCGAGGTCGAGGTGCCGCCCGGTGAGGCCGAGTACGGATTCGTCTACGAGATCGAGAACGAACATCTCGGCACCGCGTCGACCTTCCTACGGGTCGTCGCCAGCGAAGACGCGCCGCTCGCCCGCCCTGAAGCATCCGACACGGTGCTCACCCTCAGCGACATCCTCGGCGAAGACCGCATCGACGTGCCGGTGCTCCGGAACGTCTTCCTCGCCGACGGCGACGTCTCCGACCTCGATGTCGCGCTGGTCGCGGGCTACGATCGCGGCGCAGAGGTGCGCCGTGACGGCAGCATCCGCGTGCAGATCGAAGACCGTCGTCGCATCATCCCGTTCTCCGTCGCGCACCCCGAAGATCCCGCCGTCGTCGCCTTCGCGTTCATCTGGGTGCCGGGCCGCGACGACGCATTGCCGCAGTTGCGCGCCGACGCCCCGAGCGTGCGCGTGATGAGCGGCGCGACGGTGACGCTCGAGCTCGACGACTACGTGATCGCCGCGTCGGGCAGACCGGTCGAACTGACGGATGCAGCGACCGTCCGCGCTTCGCACAGTGACGGTTCCGAGCTCGTGGTCGATCAGAACACGCTCCGCTATCGCAGTGAAGCCGGCTACTTCGGCCCGGCGTCCCTCTCGTTCGCCGTGACCGACGGAGAGTCCGCGGCCGACCCATCCGGGCGCACGGGCACGATCGTGATCCCGATCACGGTGCTCCCGACCGAGAACCAGCCGCCCGTCTTCACGGGGGGCGTCATCGACTTCGAGCCGGGCCAATCCAAGACCATCGAATTGCTGAAGCTCACGAACTACCCGTACCCCGAAGCTCGCGACGAACTCGTCTACGAGGTGCTGCCGCCGCCCGTCGAAGGATTCCGCTTCACGCTCGACGGTGACGAACTCACCATCGAGGCCGAGGAATCCACGGCCAAGGGCACCCGTGCCGCGATCGCCGTCGGCGTCGCCGATGATGCCGGCGACGGTCGGCCCGGCCGTATCGAGTTGCGCGTCGTGCCATCGACGAAACCGATCGCCCGACCTGTCTCCGACAGCGCGGTCGCGGCACGCGGCCGCACGACCACGATCGACGTGCTCGCCAACGACGGCGCGGCCAATCCGTTCCCCGAGGTGCCGCTCCGCGTCGTGGGCGTGCGCGGAATCGACGAGGACAGCCTGCCCGACGGCGTGTCGATCGAACCGAGCGACGACCGTTCGACCCTGAACGTGACGGTCGATGCCGGCGCTGCACCGGTGAACTCCTCGGTACAGTATCAGGTGGCCGATGCCACGGACGATCCGAGCCGCTACGCGTGGGGCACCGTGACCATCTCCGTGCAGGACCGACCCGATCCGGTCACCGGTGCGCAGGTGACCGCGTTCGGCGACGGATCGCTCGACCTCGCGTTCGGTGCCGGCGCGTTCAACAATTCCCCGATCACCGGATACGAGATCGCGCTGCTCGATGCGAGTACGCGCGAGGTGCTGCGGTCATCCGAGTGCGCTGCGACGACCTGCACCGTTCCGACGCCGGGCAACGGCCAGTCGAACGCCGTGTTCGTCCGAATCCAGGCGAAGAACGCGATCGGCCTCTCGGACGCCGTCGAGGCACCCGGACCGATCTGGTCCGACGTGATCCCGTCGCCGCCCACCGCTCTCCGCGCCGTGCCGCGCGACGGCCGGCTCCTGATCGAGTGGGCGCCCGTGTCGACCGGGGCGGGCAGCTCCGTCGGCTCCTACGTCGTCACCGTCGCGGGAGTCTCGAACGAGGTGTCGGCGGCGGCGATCTGCACGGCGAGCCTCTGCTCCGCCGAGTCGCAGCCGCTCGAGAACGGCAGCCAGGTGCCGATCACGGTCAGCGCACGCAACCAGGCCTACCCGGCGCTCGCGGTGTGGACCGAGGCCGGCGCAAGCGGCACGCCGTTCGGCCCGCCGATCGCCGGAGGCATCTCGGTCAACGGCGACGCCGCCGCCGGAACGGTCACGGTCACCTGGGATTCGTTCGCCGGAAACGGCGACCCCGTGGGCGGGTATTTCGTGCAGCGGCTCGTCGACGGTGCCTCCGAGGTTCCGAGCGGCGCTCAGGCGTGCGCGGTCACGAGCCCGGCACCGGGATCCGTCGTCGCACCGTCGAGCGGGGGCAGCGTCGCCGAGATCGTGCAGGTCGGGCCCGAGACCACGAGCCTGCAATTCGCGGGCACCGCGACCGAGGCCACGCGGTACTCGTTCGTCGTGTGGGGATACAACCGCGCCGCGTGCGCCAGCACCGAGGTCGCCGGCATCGTCGTGCGGCCGGCGCCCGGCACCATCCAGGGAGTCGACAGCCGCATGGACTTCCGGACCGCCGAGACCTACGACCGGTACATCGATCGGGTCTCGCCCAACGCGTGGCGGTACAACATCGTCGCGGTCGATGCGAGCGGTGCGCAGATCCCTGGCACGATTCGGGAGTTCCGCGGATCGGGCTGGGCCCAGGAACTCTTCGCCCGACCGTTCGGCGAGTCCGTTCGCTTCCGGGTGCAGGCGTGCTCCGTCTGGGGGAGTTGCGGCCCCTGGTCGGGCGTGCTGCCCTCCGATGCGCGCCCATCGTTGACGTTCGCCCTGCCCAGTCGGGTGTGGGACGCCGCAGCGAAGACCTGGTCGTGGACCTCGGCGCCCGAGAACTCGGGCTTGCCCGTCGCCTTCAGCTGCGGCATCGAGGGCGAGCGCGATGGCCGGCCCGCCCAGACCGCGACGAGTTGTCAGCTCCCCGAGGCGAAGCCCGCCGATCGGGTCTGGTTGGATGTTGAGATCGCGGGCGTCATCGTCCGCTACGAGAATCGCTGAGAAGGAGCACCCATGACCATGACCCCCGAGGAGGCGACGCGATTCGCCGCGACGCTCGACCGACTCGTCGGTGCGGTCGAGGAGGTGCTCCTCGGCAAGAACCGGGTCATCCGGCTCGCCTTCACCGCCCTCCTCAGCGAAGGTCACCTGCTCCTCGACGACGTGCCGGGTACCGGGAAGACGTCGCTCGCCCGGGCCATGGCGCAGTCCATCGAGGGCACGAGCAACCGCGTGCAGTTCACGCCCGACCTGCTTCCCGGCGACATCACCGGCATGACCGTGTACGACCAGAGATCGGGCGTCTTCGAGTTCCACCCCGGGCCGGTCTTCTCGAACATCGTGCTCGCCGACGAGATCAACCGGGCGAGCCCGAAGACCCAGTCGGCGCTGCTCGAGGTCATGGAAGAAGGTCAGGTCACCGTCGACGGTCAGACCCACCCCGTCGGACATCCGTTCATGGTCATCGCGACCCAGAACCCCGTCGAACAGGCCGGCACCTATCGTCTGCCCGAGGCGCAGCTCGACCGCTTCCTGATGCGCACCTCCATCGGGTATCCCGATCACGCCTCGACGATCAGGATTCTCGAGGGCGCCGACCACCGTGCCCACGAACAGCGAGTCGGCTCCCAGCTCGCCGCCGCCGAAGTCGTCGAGATGGCGGCGACCGCGCGCACCGTCTACGTCGACCCGACGATCCACGACTACGTCTCGCGGCTCGTCGACGCCACTCGAACCGCACGTGAAGTCCGGCTCGGCGTGAGCGTGCGCGGGGCGCTCGCACTCATCCGAGCTGCCAAGACGCACGCCGCCGGCCGCGGTCGGCACTATGTCGTTCCCGACGACGTGAAGGCGCTCGCCGAGCCCGTGCTCGCCCACCGGCTGATCCTCGATCCCGAAGCCGAATTCGATGGCGTGACCGCCTCGAACATGATCGCGCAAGTGCTGATCGAGACGCCCCCACCCTCGACCAGGCAGGCGGTGTGACGCTCACCCAGACCCGCACGACGATTCCCGAGGACGCCAAGAGAGAGGGCCTGCTCGCGGTCGTGATCGAACGCGCCGTCATCGCGGCGCGTGCCGCGGGTGCCGCGATCGTCACCGCTTCGGGTGCCGTGCAGGGGGTGGTGACTCCGCTCGGCTGGGCGGTGATCGCCGGTGCCGCGCTCTCGCTCGTCGTGGGGTACGTCTGGGGTTGGCTCGAGCTGATCGCACTCGGCTGGGGTCTCGCGGTGCTCGCGGCCGCGGCATCCGTCTGGCTCATCGGTCGCGGCGCCGGCAGCATCACGCTGGTGCTGCCGTCTCCTCGGGTGGTGGTCGGTGAACCCGCGGAAGCTCGACTGATCGCGGCGAACCCGGGGCGGCGACGATTCGGGGGCGTTCAGTTGGAGCTGCCGGTCGGGCGCCGAATCGTCGAGCGGGTGCTGCCGGGGCTGCCCCGCGGCGGCGCGTTCGACGAGCAGTTCGGCATTCCCACCGAGCGGCGGGGCGTCGTCGTCGTCGGCCCGGCTCGCACGGTTCGGGCCGACCCGATCGGGCTCATGCGACGCGAGTTCGTGTGGTCGGAGACCGCCGAACTGCACGTGCATCCGCGAACGGTTCCGATCGCCGCCCTCAGCACCGGCTTCATCCGCGATCTCGAGGGCTCGCCCACCCGCGACCTGACCGCGAACGACATCGCCTTCCACGCCCTGCGCGAGTACGTGCCGGGCGACGATCGCCGGTTCATCCACTGGCGCAGTTCGGCGAAGACGGGCACGTTCATGGTGCGTCAGTTCGAGGAGACCCGCCGCAGCCGCCTCATGATCCTGCTCGACCTCGACCCTGGCGCGTACACCGACGAGGCGGAGTTCGAGCTCGCCGTCAGTACCGCGGCGTCGGTCGGGGCGCGAGCCATTCGCGATGCCCGAACGGTCTCCTTCGTCGTCTCCGGACGCGCTCGCGGCACCGACTCCGCGCGGAACGCGATGCGCGAGCTGCCCACGGTGTCGCGGGACCGACTCCTCGACGCGCTCTGCGTCGTCGAGACAGACTCCGACGCGGTGATGCTGCCCGACGTCGCCCGAGCGGCTGCAGAGTCGCTCGCCGGCGTCTCCCTCGCGTTCCTCGTCACCGGCACTGCGCGCGGCATCGCACCGCTGCGGTCCGCGGCGACGCGCCTGCCGCCCGGCGTGGAGACGATCGCCGTTCAATGCTCGCCCGAGGGGAAGGCCAGCGCGCGCGCGATCTCCGGTGTGACGATCTTCGGCATCGGCTATCTCGAAGACCTGCGCGCGATGCTCGCCAGATCGGCGTCGGTCGCATGAGCACGCGAACGCCGGCAGGCGCGACCCGTTTCGCACCGACCTTCGTGACGGTCGTGCTCGTCGTGGCGATGCTCGCCGCTGCGATGGTGCCGTGGTGGCCGGTCTACGAGAGCCCCGCATTCCTCGTCTCGGCCGGTGTCGCGATCGCCGCGGGTACCGCGATCGGAGTCGTCGGCGCACGGTTCCGGCTCGCGTCGTGGATCATCGTGCTCGCAGTCTTCGGCGCCTACCTCCTGCTCGGCGTACCCAGCGCGGTGCCGGGCCGCGCGGTCGCCGGCGTGCTGCCGACGCCCGCGGGCATCGTCGAGCTCGTGGCGGGTGCCGCGCTGTCGTGGAAGCAACTCGTGACCATCTCGGTGCCGGTCGGTTCCTACCAGGCGCTGCTCGTTCCCCCCTTCCTCCTGTCACTCACCGCTGCCACCGCCGCGATCTCGATCGCGTTGCGCAGCCGGCGACCCGCGGCGGCAGCGCTGCCGCCGGCGCTGCTGCTCGTTGTGGGCATCGCACTCGGCGTGGTGCATGCGGCTTTCGCTGTCGAGGCGGGCCTCGCATTTCTCATCACCGCGGTGGCGTGGCTGGTACGCGTGTCGATCGCCGATCGCCGAGCCGTCACCAGCGGCCGGAGAGTCGAGCTCGCGCTCACCGATGCGCGACGGGTGCTCGGTGCGTCGGCACTCGTGGCCATCGCGGTCGTCGGTGCGACTGCGGCGTCCGTCGCCGTGCCGGTTCCGCCGCGCAACGTCGTGCGCGCCGAGCTGCAACCCCCGTTCGAGCCGCGCGAGCATGACAGCCCGCTCGCCGGATTCCGTGCCGCGTTCCGCGACGACATCGCCGACGAGCCCATGATCGAGGTGCGCGGCCTGCCCGAGGGGTCGGGGGTGCGCATCGCGACGCTCGACACGTACGACGGCACCGTCTACTCGGTCGGCGGGACCGATGGGGCGTCGGACTCCGGCCGGTTCACCCGCGTGCCGTATCGACTCGATCAGTCCGGGGCGGCCGAACCCTTGACCAAAGTCGAGATCGAGGTCGAGGTGCAGGGCTACGCGGAGGTGTGGGTGCCCGGCGTCGGCCGTCTCGAGCGTATGAGCTTCGGAGGGGCTCGTGCTGAGGCCCTCTCGGAGTCGTTCTTCTACAACGACGTGACGAGCACCGGCGCCGTGCAAGGCGGCATGCGGCCGGGTGACCGCTATACGGCGACCTCGGTGGTACCTGTCGGTCCCGACGACCTCGGTGGATTGCGTCCGGGCACGAGCGTGCTGCCGGTGGCACCCGAATTGCCCGAGGAGCTCGCGCAGCAACTCGACGAGTGGGCGCCGGCATCGGATGACGAGGGCGACCGGTTGCGGGCGCTCATCGAGGGCTTCCACCGGGATGGCTTCGTCAGCCATGGCGTCGGCGACGACGAGCCGTCGAGTCGATCCGGACACTCGCTCGATCGCCTGGCGGAGCTGGTGACGTCGCGCCCGATGGTCGGCGACGGTGAACAGTACGCGGTGGCTGCTGCGCTCATGGCGCGGCAGATCGGTTTCCCGGCGCGAGTCGTCGTCGGTTATCTCCCCGGCGACGACGACGGGAGCGACGGCGATGGGCGCGACGGTGAAGCGGATGTCGCGAGCGGGCCGGCACCCGACGGGTTCACTCGCTTCGTGGGCGCTGACAAGCAGGCGTGGATCGAGGTGCAACGTGCTGACGGCGCCTGGATCGCCGTCGATCCGAATCCAGCGCCGAGGGAGATCCCCGAGCGGGAACCCGACCAGCCGACGATCGTCTCGCGGCCGCAGTCGGCGCTGCCGCCGCCGGCCGAGCGCACGCCCGTCGACGAGCTCGCCTCCGATCCCGAGACTCCGCCCGATGAGCCCGATGACGATGGAGCTGCCTGGCTGCACGTCCTGATCAGGGTGCTCGGGATCTCCGGCCTCGTCCTCGCCGGGTTGGCGGTGCTCATCAGCCCGTTCCTCGCCGTGATCGTCGCGAAGATCCGTCGCCGTCGGCTGCGGCGACGCGCGCCCGACGTGGTCGAGCGCATCGAGGGCGGGTGGCAGGAGTTCGCCGATGCCGCGGTCGACTTCGGGTATGCCATACGACCGACGGCGACGCGGTCCGAGCAGGCGGCGACGGTCGGAGGGCTGGCGCCGCTCGTGCTCGCCTCGGTCGTCGATCGTGCGGTGTTCGCACCGGGCGGCCCCGCCGAGGGGGATGATCTCCGGGTCTGGGACTCGGTCGACGAGCTGCGTCAACGCCTGGGGGCCCCGAGGTCGTTCCGAGAGCGCGTGCGCGCTGCGGTCTCGCTCACTTCGCTCGGCGGGTACGCTGTGACCCGGAGAGGAGCTCGCTCGTGACGTGCCGAATCTGCGGGGCGGAGCTCCCCGACGGAGCGATGTTCTGCGGCGAATGCGGCAGTTCGACGAGCGCGACGCCCGAGTCCCGGCGCCGGCCCGATCCGCGGCCGGGTGATACGACCGTGTTCGAACGGCCGACGCGGCGCAACAGCGGGGTGATCAGCATTCCCGTCGACGGCTTTCGCGCCGCGACGCCGATCGGATCGACGGATGTCCCGGGAACGGCGTCGCTCGCCGAAGCCGAACCCTTCGTGCCTCCGGCCGCGACACAGCCACCCGCTGCAGCGAGATTCGTGCTGACATTCAGCACGGGACAGACCCGTACAGTGTTCGGCACCGGGCTGATCGGTCGCCGGCCGATGCCGCAGCCCGGCGAGGTCTTCGACCATCTCGTGCAGATCGCCGACCGGTCGCTCTCCGTCTCGAAGACCCATGTGGAGTTCGGGGAGCACGATGGCACGCTCTGGGTGGCCGATCGGTTCTCCGGCAACGGCACGATCGTGCGGCGACCCGACGACGGCGCGGTGCGCTGCGAGCCCGGCCGGCGATATCTCGTGCCGCGCGGCAGTCGAGTCGAGATGGCGGAGCAGTACTTCGTCGTGTCCTGAGCCGCGCTCGGCAGCGAGGGGCGTCCGCCTCTGAGCGACCGGCGCGCTCATGGCCGGAGCTGACTCGTCCTCCACAGCGCGTCCGGGATCGGTCTCGTCATGCAGCGAAGGTGAACCGTCGATGCGTCGAGCCGCCCGTGATCTGATCGGTCCGTGGAACGCTTCGACCCCGCCTCGCACACGATGGCCGCCCCGCTCGCCCTGCCGGCGGCGCCCTCGGAGCCGACCCGACCCGGCTTCCCGTTGCTGGCTTCGCTGGCGCCGGTGCTCGGCGCCCTGGGGCTTTGGGCGATCACCGGTTCACCGTTCTCGTTGCTCTTCGCCGTGCTCGGCCCGCTCGTGGCGATCGCGTCGATGCTCGATGCCAGACGAGCCGCGAGACGGCAGCGCCGCCGGTCCGCTGCCGAACGGCGGCAGCGACTCGATGAGCTCGCGGCCGAAATCGAGCACCGGCACGGTCTCGAACGGCAGGCGGCTTGGCGGCGCTCGCCATCGCCGCGCCGAATCCTCGAGAGTGGCGACCATGCGGCCTGGCGTGACGACGAACCGCCGACGATCGTGCTCGGGCGCGGTGTCGTGTCGAGTGTCATCCGGGTCGACGGGGGCGCGGTCGATGCGGCCGATCGAGAATTGCTGCTCCGTGCGAGCAGCCTCGGAGACGCCCCGGTACTCGCAGAGGTTCGAGCGGGCATCGGATTCGTCGGCGATCTCGTTCTGGCGAGGGCTGCGGCACGCGCGGCGATCCTGCAGTTCGCGCATCATGCGAGCCCGCGGAGCTTCGCGATCGAGGCGCCCGATCTCGACGGTCCCGATCCATGGGCGTGGATGCGGGCGCTGCCGCACCGCCACGGGCCGGCCCAGCGAGGGTTGCGCGTGGTCGACCGTGGAGCCGCGCGAGGTGGGGGTCCCGGCGCAGTGGAGGCCGGGGGAGACGCGAGCGACCCCGACCAAGCACGAAGCGGCGGCCATGCTCGAATCGAGACGGCCGCCGAGTCCCGTCGTTCGGTGCGCGATCGCCCGCCCGCACTGATCTCGGTTGCCTCGACACCGGCCGAACTGCCGCCGGGCCTCGCCACGGTCGTCGTGCTCCAATCGCCCGATGCCGCGACGCTCCGCCGACGCGATGGCGCTGCGGACTCGCCGTTCTCGCCATCGTTGATCGGCGAGGCCGAGGCCGAACGCTGGGCACGCTCGGCCGATCTCGCGGCGGAGAGAGCCGGGCTCGGTGATCGATCGGGAGCCCTTCCCCAGCGAGTCGGGCTCGCCGAACTGCCGCAGCCCGTCGTCGATCGCCACGGTCGGGCGAGTCTCCTCGCGGCAGTCGGTGCCGTCTCCGGTGGTGTGCTCGAGCTCGATCTCGTGCGCGGTGGTCCGCACGCCCTCGTCGCCGGCACCACCGGCAGCGGCAAGAGCGAGTTCCTGCTCGCCTGGCTGGTCGCGCTCGCGGCTGCGTACGCGCCGTCGGTCGTCTCATTCCTCCTGATCGACTTCAAGGGCGGAGCGGCGTTCGAGCCGATCCGCAGGCTCCCGCACGTCACCGGCATCGTGACCGACCTCGATGAGGCCGAGGCCGAGCGGGCGGTGTCGAGCCTGCGCGCCGAGCTCCGGCACCGCGAGGCCGTGCTCGCCGCTGCCGCAGCTCGCGACATCGCCGAGCTCGGATCCGGCGTCGACCTGGCGCGTCTCGTGATCGTCATCGATGAATTCCAGGCGATGATCGAACGATTCCCCGACATCGGTGCCATCGTCGCCGACATCGCAGCGAGAGGGCGCTCTCTGGGTATGCACCTCGTGCTGGCGTCGCAACGTCCCAACGGGGTGGTGCGCGAACAGGTCAGTGCCAACTGCGCGATCCGGGTATCGCTGCGAGTCATGCAGCGTGCTGACAGCGAGGCGGTGGTCGGGAGCCCCCTCGCGGCTGAGATTCGGCCGGATTCGCCGGGCCGTGGCGTCATCGATCGCGGCGACGGCAGCCCAGAGCTCTTCCAGTCCGCGATCGCCGAGCCCGGTGCGATCGCGGCGATCGCCAGTGCAGCGGCCGGGCTCGATCGAGCACGACGAACCTGGCTCGATCCGCTGCCCGCCCGCATCGCATCCGACGAGGTCGGCGGTCTCGTGAGCAGCCCGGCATCCCTGCTGCCCTCAGACGTCGACACGCCGGGAGACCCGTTGCCGGCCGATGGCCTCACGATCGGCGTGCTCGACGAGCCGGAGGTCCAGCGGCGAAGCATCGCGCAGTGGTCGCCGCGGCGCGACGGCAGCCTGCTCGTGATCGGAGAGCCGGGCAGCGGGCGGAGCACGGCACTCGCAGCGATCGAGCAGGCCGGCTCGGCTGCGTTCGGGCCCGGCGCAGTACTCAGAATCGACGGACCGAGGAGCGCGGCTTGGGACGCGATCCTGGGCGCGCAGCTCGCGCTCCGAGGGGGGAGTTCGGCGCTGCGCGTGATCGTGATCGACGATCTCGACGCGCGTTTCCGAGCCTGGCCCGACGAGTACCGCCAGAGCATATTCGATGCCATCGAGAGCATCATCCGGGAGGGGCGCGCCGCGGGCCTCGCGATCGCCGCGTCGGCAGCCCGGCCGCACGGCGTCGGTGCCGCCGTGCGCGACGGCTTCGGCTCGCGCCTGCTGCTGCGACACTCGACCCGATCGGACCTGGTGCAATCGGGAGGTCGAGGTGAACTCTGGCGTGCCGCCGAGAAACCGGGCGCGGGCCAGTGGCGCCAGTCCCGGGTGCAGCTCGTGCAGACCGAGCAGGAGTCCGCGCCGACTCGCCCATCGGTGCCCGAGCTCGAGCTGCATCGCGAACGGTCATACGCGATCGCCACCGCCTCCCCGCGAGCTGCCGCAGCGTCCATCATCTCGCTCGGCCGACCGGCGCTGGTGCTGACGGCCGGCGGCGAGGCCGCCGTCCGCGCCGCACTCGCGGCACGACCGGTCGGGGCGTCCCCGGCACCGGTCATCGTGGGCGACGGCGATGCGTGGGCGGCGAGCTGGTCGCTGGCAGCAGCACTTCGCGAGGAGGCCGTCGTCGTGATCCACGGTGGCGCCTCCGAGTATCGCGCCCTCGTGCGTTCCCGGGAGCTTCCGCCGCTCCTCGATGAGGACCCTGCGCAGTGCTGGGTCCTCGAGCCGGGCGTCGCCGTGCGACGAGCGACCTGGCCGCGTCACGCCGACCAATGAAATCGTTGGCTGAATGGCCGGAGAGGTGCTGATTCCGAACGAGATGTTCGCAGAAATTAACGATTCGGACATCATCGAGTGAAATCTGCCCGGCAGTGTGTCAGTATCTTCCCACCCTTGCACTGCAGCAAATCCCGAACGGAGTCCCCCGTGAGTCGACGCCCCCTTCCCCAGGACCCGATGATCCGCGCCCTCATCGCGCAGGCCCGTCAGGCGCAGCTGAATCGCCGCACGCTCCTCGCGGGTGCAGGTGCAGGTGCGACGGCCCTCGCGCTCGCCGCCTGTTCCACCGGAGGGTCCCAGGGCAAACCGACGCCCGCTGCCGATGCTTCGGCCGAAGACAAGACGCTCAACTGGGCCAACTGGGCCGCCTACATCGACGAGGACGACAGCGGTGCGTACCCGACCCTCGAGCGCTTCACCGCAGAGACCGGCATCGAGGTCAACTACGAGGTCGCCGTCGACGACAACAACACGTACTACGGCAAGGTCAAAGACCAGCTCGCGCTCGGCCAGGACATCGGCGCCGACACGGCGGTGCTCACCGACTGGATGATCGCCCGCTGGATCCGCTTCGGGTACGCCCAGAAGCTGAACCACGACAACATCCCGAACCTCGCCAATCTCAACCCGGCGCTGCGCGATCCCGACTTCGACAAGGGGCGCGAGTACTCGCTGCCGTGGCAGGGCGGCTTCGCCGGCATCTGCTGGAACACCGAGGCGATACCCGGCGGCCTCGAATCGGTCGAAGACCTGTGGAGCGCCGACCTCAAGGGTCGCGTCGGTGTGCTCTCCGAGATGCGCGACACCATGGGGCTCATCATGCTGCAGAACGGCGTCGACATCGCCGGCGACTGGGGCGACGACGAATTCACGGCGGGCATCGACGTGCTCCGTCAGCAGGTTGCCGACGGTCAGGTGCGCAACATCAAGGGCAACTCCTACCTCGAGGACCTGAAGAGCGAAGACACGCTCGCCGCGATCTGCTGGTCGGGCGACATCACGGTCATCAACGCCGAGGCCGGCGACAAGTGGCAGTTCGCCATTCCCACGGCGGGCGGCACGCTGTGGAACGACAACTTCCTGGTTCCCATCGGTTCCCCGCGCAAGTCCAACGCCGAGGCCCTGATGAACTACTACTACGAGCCCGAGGTCGCGGCAGAGGTCGCTGCATGGGTGAACTACATCACCCCGGTCGTCGGCGCCAAGGAGGCAGCGGCGGCGATCGATCCCGAACTCGCCGAGAACCAGCTGATCTTCCCCAACGAAGAGACCCTCGCGAAGGCCCACATCTTCCGGTCGCTCGACGGTACCGAGGAGCAGAAGTACCAGGCGGAGTTCCAGAGCATCCTGCTGGGTGCCTGAGATGTCGGTTCGCGAGTTCGCCGAACGCGGCGCAGATCTCGAGCTCGTCGGCATCCAGAAGCGATTCCCCGGCTTCACCGCGATCGAGGAGCTCGACCTCACGATCCCGGCAGGCTCGTTCTTCGCCCTGCTCGGGCCGTCCGGTTGCGGAAAGACCACCACGCTCCGGCTCGTCGCCGGCCTCGAGGAGCCGACGAGCGGCCGCATCCTGATCGGCGGCCGCGATGTCACCGAGACGAAATCCCACGAACGACCCGTCAACACGGTGTTCCAGAGCTACGCGCTGTTCCCGCACATGTCGGTACTCGAGAACGTGGCGTTCGGTCTGAAGCGGCGACGCATCGACGACGCGATCGGGCGGGCTCACGAAGCGCTGCGCCTCGTCGAGCTCGACCATCTCGCGCAACGGCGACCGGCACAGCTGTCCGGCGGACAGCAGCAGCGCGTCGCACTCGCCAGGGCGATCGTGAACCGTCCGGCACTCCTGCTGCTCGACGAACCGCTCGGCGCGCTCGACCTGAAACTCCGCCGGCAGATGCAGCTCGAGCTGAAGACCATCCAGGAGGAAGTCGGGCTCACCTTCCTGCACGTCACCCATGACCAGGAAGAGGCCATGACGATGGCCGATACGGTCGCCGTCATGAACAAGGGCGCCATCGAACAGATGGGAGCACCGGCCGAGCTCTACGAGCTGCCGCGCACCGCGTTCGTCGCGAACTTCCTCGGCCAGTCCAACCTGTTCACGGGCGAGGTGGTGGGTTCGACGGATGCCGCGATCACCGTCGACATCGCCGGTGCGCGCCTCACCGTGCCGACCGCGCGGGCCCGCCGTCATCAAGGCCACGTCACGATCGGGGTGCGCCCCGAGAAGGTGACCCTGCATCGTGAGGCCCCTGTCGAGACATCCGATCGCAACCGCATCGGGCCGGGCACGGTGATCGACGTCTCCTTCTCGGGTGTCAGCACCCAGTATCTCGTCGCCGTTCCAGGCATGAGCACGATCACGGTGTTCGCGCAGAACATCGGATCGGGCCCGATTGCGGCGGAGGGGGCGGAGGTGTGGGTGTCCTGGCAGGTCGACCACGGCTTCGGCCTCGATGACGAGGCACCGGCCCAGGTTCGGTTCCCAGCCGATGCCGACACGCGTTCGATCGCCGCGCAGCGCCGTGACGCGCTCGTCGCGGAGCTCGAGGAGCACTGACGATGGCCTTCGCCGCCTTCCAGACCGCGGAGGCCGTGCCGCAGGCGCCCAAACGTCACAGCAAGATCGCGCTCCTGCTGCTGCTCCCGGGCATTGCCTACCTGGTGCTGTTCTTCCTCGCACCGCTCGTCTCGCTGCTGCTGACCTCGCTGCAGGCGCCACGCGAGTTCGGGGACATCGGCCAATACGACTACGCGTTCAATTGGCAGAACTACGTCACCGTGGTGCAGAACTACCTGCCGCACATCATGCGCTCGTTCGGCTACGCGCTCGCCGCGACCGTGCTCGCCCTGCTCTTCAGCTATCCGCTCGCGTACTTCATCGGCGTGAAGGCCAGGCGATGGCCGCTGCTGCAGGGCCTCATGCTCGTGCTCGTGATCGCCCCGTTCTTCATCAGCTTCCTGTTGCGCACGCTCGCGTGGAAGCAGATCCTCTCAGACGAGTCGTTCATCATCACCTCGCTGAAGGCGCTCTCGTTGATGGCGCCCGACGCGCACTTCACCGGCACTCCGTTCGCCGTGATCTTCGGATTGACCTACAACTTCATCCCCTTCATGACGTTGCCGCTGTACACGACGCTCGAACGGCTCGACCTGCGATATCTCGAGGCGGGCGGCGACCTCTACGCGGGCCCGTTCACCGTCTTCCGCAAGGTGACGGTGCCGTTGTCGATGCCCGGCATCGTGGCCGGCACGCTGCTCACCTTCATACCGGCGGCGGGCGACTACGTGAACGCGAGTCGGGACTTCCTGGGCGGACCCGATACGCAGATGATGGGCAACGTGATCGAGGCCAACTTCCTCGTGCTGCTGAACTATCCGGCGGCCGCGGCGCTCTCGATCATCCTGATGGCCGCGATCCTCGTGCTCGTCGGGGTGTACGTCAAACGAGCCGGAACGGAGGAGCTGCTGTGAGCGGAGAAGTCCAGGCCGGGGCCGTGCTCGGCGGCCTCGCAGAGAGCGAGCAACGCCCGGTGCAGCGCGGGCAACGCACCGCCCGACGTGGCCGCATCGGGCTCGGCGACTGGCTGCTGCCGGCATACACGATCATCGCCTTCGTGTTCCTGCTGATCCCGATCGCGTACACCTTCGTGTTCTCGTTCAACGACTCGGTCAAGTCGAACATCGCCTGGCGCGGGTTCACCTTCGACAAGTGGCTGAACGTCTGCAACGTCGAGGGCGGCGCGGTCTGCGAGGCATTCGGCAACAGCGTCGTGATCGGACTCGCGGCGACGGTGCTCGCGACGACGCTCGGCACGATGATCGCCATCGCGCTCGTGCGGTACCGCTTCCGTGCTCGCGGGGCGATCAGCCTCTTGCTGTTCCTTCCGATGGCGACACCCGAGGTCGTGCTCGGCGCCGGTCTCGCCGCACAGTTCCTCGCCCTCGGTGTCGCGAAAGACATGACGACGATCATCATCGCGCACACGATGTTCTGCATCAGCTTCGTGGTCGTCACCGTCAAGGCGCGCGTCGCGAGCCTCGATCCCGCCCTCGAAGAGGCCGGGCGCGACCTCTACGGCTCGCCGTCGCAGGTGTTCTGGCGAGTGACGTTCCCGCTCCTGCTGCCGGGCATCGTCGCGGCTGCGCTGCTCTCCTTCGCACTGAGCTTCGACGACTTCATCATCACGAACTTCAACTCCGGGTCTGTCTCGACGTTCCCGAAATACGTGTACATCTCGGCGTCGAGGGGGATTCCGGCCGAAGCGAACGTCATCGCCTCGGCGGTGTTCCTCTTCGCGCTCGTGCTCGTGATCGTCGCACAGGTCTCGCGAACGGCGCGTGCGAAACGGCTCGCCCGGCTCGGCTGAGCCGGGGGCACACCGGGCCACAGCGCGGGCACAGCACGAGCACAGGCATCGGATGCCGCGGCGAGCGATCTCGCCGCGGCATCCGTCCGCGTGAGGTCGCGCGTCAGATGGTCGCGCGAATCGAGCCGACGCGGCGTTCGCCGCCCATGACCCAGAGGTCGAGTTCGGTCTGCACGGCGTCGATCGCCTGATCGTCGATCGCACCGGCCTGCGCGAGCAGACGCAGTGCGATGATCGTCGACGCACGCGACGACCCGTCGAGGACCTTGAGGGCGACCGTGGTGCCGTCGGGCGCCGACATCACCATGACCCCCTCGGCTCCGACCTTCGCGAACACGCCGAGACGCTCGACGGCGATCGTGTCGGGCTGGCCCGGTCCGCCGACCGCCCACGCATGCTCACGCACCGCCTCGGTGAGCGCCGCAGCCTCGCGGTACAGGGCGAAGGGCGAGCCGGGTGCCGCGGTCGTGATCTTCTGGATGCCTCGCGCGAGTCCGTTGAGGCTGATGGCGTGCACGGGCGCGCCGCATCCGTCGACCGCGGTCGCCGCCGGGCGCTCACCCGTGAATCGTTCGATCACGTCGAGCACCCGCTTCTGCAGGGGATGCTCGGGATCGAGGTAGCCGTCGAGCGGCCACTCGTTCGCGACGCATGCGAGGAGCATCGCCGAGTGCTTGCCCGAGCAGTTCATGTACACGCGCTCGCGCGGTCCGCCCGAACGGATGAGTTGCTCGCGGGCGGCTTGATCGGACGGGGCCGCCGGTGGGCAGCCCAGTGCCGATTCGGGCAGCGCCTGCCGTTCGAGCAGGCCTCGCACGAGCGCGACGTGCGCGGCGGTGCCCGAATGGCTGGCCGTCGCGATCGCGGCATCTTCTCCGCGAAGCGAGACCCCGGACGTCATGATCGCGACCGCCTGGAACGGCTTCAGGCACGACCGGGGGAAGATCGGGCTCGCCACGTCGCCGAGGGCGCGCAGCACCTCGCCCTCGGGGGAGAGCACGACGGCGGAACCCGCGTGCCGGGACTCGATGAAACCACTGCGCTCGACCACGGCGAGTTCGACGGCGTCAGATACTGAGAATGTGCCGGCCACCTGTCTTATCCGAGCGAGGCGAGGGCGTCGTCGAGCACGCGAAGCCCGTCTTCGATGAGCGCATCGCCGACTGCGAGGCTCGGGAGGAATCTCAGCACGTTTCCGTAGGTGCCGGCGTTGAGGAAGAGCACGCCGTGCTGGGCGGCGTACGCGACGAGGGCGGTGACTGCGTCGGCGTTCGGCGCCTTCGTGGTCTCGGCGGTGCCGGGCTGGACGACCTCGATGGCGATCATCGCCCCCCTGCCGCGGATGTCGCCGATGATGTCGTAGCGCTGCGCCAGTTTCTCGAGTCCGGCCCGCAGGGTCGCCTCGATGCGTCGCCCCTCGGCGAGCAGGTCGTTCTCCTCGATGGACTCGAACACGGCGATGGCGGCTGCGCAGGCGACCGGGTTGCCGCCGAACGTGCCGCCGAGACCGCCGGGCTGCGAGGCGTCCATGATCTCGGCGCGGCCGGTGACCGCGGCGAGCGGAAGCCCGCCGGCGATGCCCTTCGCCGAGAGCACGAGATCCGGCTCCCATCCGAAGTGTTCGCTCGCGTAGTAGCGACCGGTGCGGGCCATGCCCGACTGGATCTCGTCGGCGATCATGACGACGCCGTTCTCGGTGCACCAGGTCTGCAGTATGGGCAGGAACCCCTCGGCGGGAACCATGAAACCGCCCTCGCCCTGGATGGGCTCGACCACGAGGCACGCGAGGTCGCTGACGCCGACGACCTTCTCGAGGTACGCGATGGTGCGTGCTGCGGCGTCGGCGCCGGACAGGCCGTCGTGATACGGGTAGGAATTCGGCGCGTGGTAGACGTCTCCGGCCAGTGGGCCGTAGCCGGTGGCGTACGGGTGCGCCTTGTAGTTCATGGCCATCGTGAGGTTCGTGCGGCCGTGGTAGGCGTGGTCGAGCACTGCGACCGCTCGTCGGCCGGTGAACTTGCGGGCGATCTTCACGCCGTTCTCGACCGCCTCGGCGCCCGAGTTCACGAGCACGCTCTTCTTCTCCCAGGTGCCGGGCGTGTGCTCGGCGAGGAGCTCGGCGACCCGCACGTACTCCTCGTAGGGGGTGATCGTGAAGAGGGTGTGGATGACGTCTTGCAGCTGGCCGGCAGCGGCCGCGACGACGCGCTGCTCGGTATGACCGACGGTCGTGACCCCGATGCCGGCGCCGAAGTCGACGAATTGATTGCCGTCGACGTCGACGAGGATCGCGCCGTTGGCGCGCTCGATGTAGACCGGAAGCGCGGAGGAGACACCGGCCGAGACGACCTTCGATCGTCGTGCCTGCAGCTCCAGCGACTTCGGACCGGGGATGGCGGTCACGATCTTGCGCTCCTGCGGCACGGTGTAGACCGGGGCGGCGGCTGTCTGGGCGTCGATGCGGGTATCAGTCATGGTGCCCTCAGCTTATCGCCGTCGAGTGCCTCGCAGAGGCGGCGAACGAGAGGCTGACGGCCGGCTCCGCGCGTGCAGGCGATGGCGACAGGTGCAGAATCGGATGCAGCGCTGCAGGCGCGCGATCGGAGGGAATCATGCTCGGTGAGCACAGGTACGAGATCGAGGTCGAGTGGCAGGGCGACCGGGGCACCGGCACGAGCGGCTACCGCGACTACGGGCGCGGACACGTCGTGCGTGCCGCCGGCAAGCTGCATGAGATCGCCGGGTCGAGCGACCGCGCCTTCCACGGCGACCGGGAGCGCTGGAACCCCGAGGAGCTCCTGCTCGCGGCGCTCAGCGAGTGCCACATGCTCGCATTCCTTCACGTCGCGACCAACCACGGCGTCGTCGTGCGTGCCTACGTCGACCATGCGACCGGCACCATGCGAGAGGACGGCCGCGGCGGCGGCGCATTCGTCGAGGCGGTACTGCGGCCGCAACTCGAGGTGGCGGATGCCTCGATGCTCGAGCTCGCCCGGTCGTTGCACGCGGAAGCCTCCGAGAAGTGCTTCATCGCGGCATCCGTGGCGTTCCCGGTTCGGCACGAACCGAGCGTTACCGTCGCGAGGTGACCAGGTGATCACCTGAAGCCGAACGAACCGGAGGACGCGCGTCCGGTCACTCCTCGGCGGCCGGTGGCGGGACGGCCGGGATCGTCGCTTCTGGAATCGGGCAGGTATGCCCGCCGACGAGACGGCTGCAGGGCGGGAGGAAGCCGGGATAGCGCTCGGCTTCCGGGTCGCCGAACCAGCGGTGCCAGAGCCGCCAGAAGTTCAGGTTTCCGAAGGCCGAGCAGCCGTCGCCCGCCTCGGGGTTCGCGACGGCGGCCGGGTTCGGTTGATACGGCGTGTAGTTGTAGAGGTTCGCCGTGGCCTGGTTGGCGATGGCGACGGAGCTCGCGCCGCACGCGACATCCGGATGGAACTGCACGTCGACGGCGCCGACCCGGTACGCGCGTTCGGGCTCCTCGGTGTACTGGCGGAACTGCCAGGCCGCGTTGTACACCTGATTGAAGAAGCCGAAGTACTTCGTGTCGCAGTCGGCCGTGTCAGGGCAGCCGTAGCCGGTCGCCCTGAGGTAACCCGACTCGCTCGGCCGGGTCAGGAGCGATTGCTCCTTCTGCAGCAGCACGAGCAGCGTCTTCGGGCTCACGCCGCAGGCCGCGGCGGACTTGGCGATGATGCGGCTCGCGCGCTCGCGGATGCCGCCGCGATACTCGGCGCAGTGTGCGGGCCCGGCGGCCGGCTGGGTGGTGGTGCTCTGCTTGAAGTCGGCGAGGCACGGCACTCGATCGACCGGTCGGCAGTCGAGTCCGTCGAGGAACGCCTGGATCTCGGGCTCGCTCATCGCGCCGCTGTCGTAGAAGGAGTCGTCGCTCACGATGAGTCCGGGATCGAACTCGGTCGCGGGCGGGATGGGGAGATCGGTCACCGTTGCCGCGTCGGGTGCGGTGGCCGCCCGCGGTGCGTCGCTCGGGCCGGCGCAAGCGGCGAAGGAGAGCACCACGAGCACGGCCGCGGCGACGCGGACGACGACCTTGGCGGAGCTCATCGGACCGACGATACCGGGACGCAACCGGGAATGGCTGGGAATCCCGTCACATCCGCTCGCGCGGCACGACGCGATCGGCGAGTTTGGCGAGTGCGCCGTGCGGCGGCGTCTCGTTGTAGACGCCCGCGAGCTCCTGTTCGCTCAATGCATGGATGGCCGTCATGATCTCGTCGGTCGCGGCACGTCGAGCGCGCCCTGAGGTCGCCTGCCCGTGCCGGCTGAGGTCGAGGGGCTCGCCGAAACGCACCGTCACCGGGCGGACCCGCGGCAGCTTCGCGCCGACGGGCTGGATCTCTTCGGTGCCGATGAGCCCCACAGGTACGACCTTCGCCCCGGTCGTGAGCGCCAGCCAGGCGACGCCCGTGCGTCCGCGGTAGAGGCGCCCGTCGAGCGAGCGCGTGCCCTCGGGATACAGCGCGAAGGCGTTGCCGGCGTCGAGCACGCGCCGGCCGGCGTCGAGCGCCTCTTGGGCCTGGGTGCCGGCACCGCGTTCGACGGCGACCGCGCCGATCGCCCCGAAGAACGTTCTCGACACCCAGCCCGAGAAGCCCGTGCCGGTGAAGTAGCTCGACTTCGCGAGGAACTGCACGGGCCGCGGCGAAGCGAGCGGGATCACGATGCTGTCGACGAAGGAGAGGTGATTCGAGGCGAGGATGACGGGTCCGCGCATGGGCACGTGCTCGGCGCCCGTGATCTTCGGGCGGTAGACGAGCCGCACGAGTGGGCGGAGGACGCCCCGAACGATGCGGTAGAGCGGGCCCTGTCGCACGGGTGCGGGCACGGAATCGGCCTCGATCTCTGTCACCGTTCGACCCTACGCGTGGCGACATGCGTCGCGAGGCATATCCCGTTCCCGCGCGCGTCGCCCACGGTCGCCGGCAGTGCGGGATGATGGACGGCATGGATGTCGCGACCGAGGGCGAGCTCATCGAGCTCGAGGCATCCGGGGTGCGGGTCGTCGTGGTCACGCGCGGCCGGCGAGGTCCGGCAGCCGACACTGTGCTATGCGGACTCGTGGCCCACGCGAGCGGTGTACCGGCTGCCGACGTCGAACTCGTGCACGCGTGCGCCGAATGCGGGGCACGCCATGGTCGGCCGTCGGTGGCCTACCCGCTGACGCCCTCGGGCGGCACCTGGTACGCCGACGTCGCCGTGGCCGGTGATGCGGTCGTCGGAGCGGCGGCCACGCGGCACCCGATCGGTGTCGGCATCGAAGCGGCCTCCCTCGACACCGGAGCGGTCATCGACGAGGCGGCGTTCCACGCGAGCGAGCGGGCAGCACTCGACCGGTTCGACGCCGCCACCCGTGCCATCGCCCGAGCAACGGTCTGGGCGCGAAAGACGGCGCTCCTCCGTGCCGTCGGCCACACCGAGTTCATCGAACCGTCTCGTCTGGCGCTCACACTGCCGAGCGATGACGGCGGCATCGGCCGCATCGAGCGGAGCGTGCCCGAGTTCGGATCCGGATGGCGCGACATCCGCTTCCACGACATCGAAGTGTCCGGGAATCGGGCCGCGTCGGTGGCCGTGCTCGGTCGAGCAACGTGAGCGGACCCGAGACCGACTGATCCGGCACCGTGGCCGCCCAATACAGTGGGGATGTGCGCTCCGTCATCATCCTCGGCTCATCCGGTTCGATCGGCACCCAGGCCCTCGACGTCATCAGGGCGAATCCGCGCCGCTTCGACGTCGTCGGACTCGCGGTCGGCTCCAATCGCGCTCTCCTCGAGGCGCAGGCGTCCGAGTTCGGTGTCGAGCACACCGCCGTCGGCATCGAGGAGGCGGCACAGCTCGTGCGCGACGTCGATGCCGACGTCGTATTGAACGGCATCACCGGTTCGGTCGGACTCGGGCCGACGCTCGCGGTGCTCGAGCGCGGAACCACCCTCGCCCTCGCGAACAAGGAATCGCTCATCGTCGGCGGCGACCTCGTCACCCGCATCGCCAGGCCGGGCCAGATCGTGCCGGTCGATTCCGAGCACTCGGCCATCGCGCAGGCCCTGCGCTCCGGGACCGACGATGAGGTGCGCCGTCTCGTGCTCACCGCCTCAGGCGGGCCGTTCCGCGGCCGGCGACGCGACGAGCTCATGGCCGTGACGCCGGCCGATGCGCTCGCTCACCCGACGTGGGACATGGGCCTGGTGGTGACGACCAACTCGGCGACCCTCGTGAACAAGGGGCTCGAGGTGATCGAGGCGCACCTGCTCTTCGACGTCGAGTACGACCGCATCGACGTGGTCGTGCATCCGCAGTCCATCGTGCACTCGATGGTCGAGTTCGTCGACGGCTCCACGATCGCCCAGGCGTCGCCGCCCGACATGCGCCTGCCGATCTCGCTCGGCCTCGACTGGCCGCACCGGGTCGCAGCCGTCGGCACCCCGCTCGACTGGACGCGGGCGCAGGAGTGGACGTTCGAACCGCTCGACACCGAGGCGTTCCCCGCAGTCGCCCTCGCCAAGCAGGTGGGCAGGGCGGGCGGCGAGTACCCCGCCGTGTTCAACGCGGCGAATGAACAAGCCGTCGCGGCGTTCCACGCGGGCCGCATCGGATTCCTCGACATCGTCGACACGGTGCGCGATGTGGTCGAGCACCACGAGGCATCCGACGCCGTACTCACGATCGAATCGCTGGGGGAGGCCGAACGGGCGGCGCGCCGGGCTGCTGAGGCTCGCATCGCCGCGGTCTCGTCGATCGAGTAGGCACATCTCGTCGATCGAGTCGGCGCGCCGGCGCCGTATCGAGATTCTCGTGCGGGGGTCTCGATTCGCTCCTTCGTCGCTACTCGACCGACGAACCACGGCACAGCAGTCTCAAAGCCGACCGCACTACGCTTGCAGCCGTGGATTCCGTGCTCGCCTTCATCCTCGGCGTCGTCATCATCGTGATCGGCCTCGCCGTGTCCATCGGCCTGCACGAGATCGGTCACCTGGTGCCCGCCAAGCTGTTCGGCGTCAAGGTCACCCAGTACATGATCGGCTTCGGCCCGACGCTCTGGTCGCGCAAGAAGGGCGAGACCGAGTACGGCGTGAAGGCGATTCCGCTGGGCGGCTACATCTCGATGATCGGCATGTTCCCGCCCGCGAAGGGCGAGCAGGTGCACGCCGACAGCACCGGATTCTTCCGCGGGCTCGTGCAGGACGCCCGCGACTCGAGCACCGAGTCGATCACGGCGGGCGACGAGCATCGCGCGTTCTACCTGCTGCCGGTGTGGAAGCGCATCATCGTCATGTTCGGCGGCCCGTTCATGAACCTCCTGCTCGCGGTCGTGCTCTTCGGGGTGCTGCTCATGGGGTTCGGAGTCGCGCAGGCCTCGACCACGATCGGGTCGGTCTCGGCGTGTGCGCTGCCGGCCACCAGTGAACGACAGAGCTGCGAGCCGGGTGACCCTGCAGCGCCCGGCGCTGCGGCCGGCATCCAGCCGGGCGACCGCATCGTCTCGGTCGCCGGCGAACCCATCGAGTCGTGGAACGAGTCGACCGCGATCATCCGTGATCACCCCGATGAGCCCCTCGCGTTCGTCGTCGAACGGGATGGCGAGACGCTCGACCTCGAGGTCACCCCGATGCTGAGCGAGCGGTACGTCCTCGACGACAAGGGCAGGGTCGTGACGGATGCCTCGGGCACCGAGCTCACCGTACCGGCCGGGTTCGTCGGAGTCAGTCCGGCGACCGAGATCGTGCAGCAGCCGGCGACGGCCGTGCTGCCTGCCGTCGGTGAGAACGTCGCCGGCGTCGCCGGCATCATCCTGAACCTGCCGCAGCGCATCATCGACGTGGCCAACGCCGCCTTCGGGCCTGAAGAACGCGATCCGAACGGTCCGATGTCGGTCGTGGGCGTCGGCCGGCTGGCCGGCGAGATCGCGACGATCGACGAGATCCCGATCGCGTCGAAGGCGGCCACCATGGTCGGCATCCTCGGCTCGCTCAATATCGCGCTGTTCGTCTTCAACCTGATCCCGCTGCTGCCGCTCGACGGCGGTCACATCGCGGGTGCGTTATGGGAGGGCCTCCGTCGCGGTGTCGCCAAGCTGTTCCGCCGCCCTGATCCAGGGCCCGTCGATCTCGCGAAGCTGATGCCGGTGACACTCGCGGTCGTCGTCGTGTTCGGTGCGATGAGCGCACTGCTGATCTACGCCGACATCGTCAAGCCGGTGCAGCTCTTCTGATCACCGCGCCGATTGCGCTCGCCATGGGCACCACACGTACATACTCCCCGGGGAGTAGCGGGTGAGCCTTCGCGAAGCCGATTCGGAACGACTGGGCCGGCGATACGATCGGGGAATGCCCGTACCCCCGTGGGACGGTCGCCCCGAACGATTCCGGCCGCCGCCGGGGCTCGTGCTGTTCGCGCCGGTCGTCATCAGTCTCCTCGTGCAGGTACCGGCTGCGATCGGCATCGCCGTGTGGACCCATGTCGCCTGGCCTGCGGCGATCGCGCAGGTCGGCCTCGCGGCGGTCGGCCCGCTCGCGCTGCTCGGTGCGAGACGGTACCCGGGTCCGACGGTCGCGGTGGTCGTCGCCGCCGCGCTCGCCGATCTCCTGCTCGCACCCGATCTCGGGCCACCGTACATCGCGGTCGGCTTCGCGATCGTCCTCGCCGTCGCACGTGGTGCCGTGGTCTGGGCGGTGTCCGTCGTGGTCGTGGCCTGGGTGGCGGCGATCGTCCTCGGCTCGATCCTCGGCCCGTCATGGCATCCGTTCCGCATCGCGTTCACGACGCTCGCGCTCGCGGTGTGCTTCGGCATCGGCTGGTTCGTGCGGGTGCGCCGTTCGCGAGCCTCCGCCTTCCGTGCCGAGGCGCTCCGCCGGCGGCAGAGCGCCGAGGAGCGCGAGCGCGTGCGCATCGCGCGCGAGCTGCACGACGTCATCGGGCACGCGCTGTCGCAGATCAACGTGCAGGCGAGTGTCGGCCTCCATCTCATGGACCGCGACACCGAGCAGGCGCGCGCGGCGCTCGGCAGCATCAAGGAGACCTCCAAGTCCGCGCTCGAAGAGGTGCGCACCGTGCTCGGCGTGATCCGCGACGGTGAAGCGCCGCTCGCCCCGCAGGCGGAGCTCGCCGAATTGCCGAGACTCGTGCGCGGCGTCGGCTCGCCGGGGTTCGAGGCGCGACTCGTCGACCGACTGGCCGAGTCGCCGCGGCGGGCGGTGCAGTTCGCCGGCTACCGCATCGCGCAGGAAGCGCTCACGAACGTCGTACGCCATGCCGGGGCTTCTCGCGCGATCGTCACGGTCGAGCGGGTCGGCGACGACTTCGTGCTGGTCGTCGATGACGACGGGGCCGGCATCGCGAGCAGTGTCGAGTCCGGTGCAGGGGGTGGCCTCGGCGACGGCAGCGGCATTCTGGGCATGCGAGAACGCGCCGCGTTGCTCGGGGGGTCCGTCGAACTCGACGCATCCCCGCTCGGCGGCACCCGCATCACCGCTCGACTGCCGTGGGGCGGTGCAGCATGATCCGCGTCGCGCTCGCCGACGATCAGGTGCTCGTGCGTGGGGGCTTTCGTGCACTGCTCGAAGCAGAAGACGACGTCGAGATCGTCGGCGAGGCGTCGACCGGCGAGGAGCTGCTCGAACTCGTGCGCCGGGTTCCGGTCGACGTCGTGCTCATGGACATCCGGATGCCCGGCGGCGACGGTCTCTGGGCGACCGAGCAGATCGCAGCCGACCCGGTACTCACCGGCGTGCGCGTCGTGATCGTCACGACGTTCGAGCTCGATGAGTACGTCGCGAGGGCGGTTCGAGCGGGCGCAAGCGGATTCCTCGTGAAGGACACCGAACCCGTCGACCTCATTCGCGCGGTGAGGGTCGTCGCAGGCGGCGAGGCGCTTCTCTCGCCAGGGGTCACGAAACGGCTCCTCGAGCGCATGTCGACCGGCCTTCGGGATGCCCCCGACGAGCAACGGCTCGCGGCGCTGACCGAGCGCGAGCGCGAGGTGCTGCGCCTCGTCGGGCTCGGACTCACGAATGACGAGATCGCCGCGCGGCTCGTGCTGAGCCCGCTGACGGCGAAGACGCACGTCTCACGCATCATGTCGAAGCTGCATGCCCGCGACCGGGTGCATCTCGTGGTCGTCGCCTACGAGTCGGGGCTCGTGGCCCCGGGCTGGCAGTAGCTGCACGGCCATTCGTGCTCCCGCGGGAGCAGCCGAAGTGCCTCCGCGGGGCGGATTCGCGGAGGCCGCCCGCTCACGAGACTCGGATCGACGGCCTGAACCGCAGGCTGCACGATCAAGGGAATCACTCATGCTCGCCACGCTCGCCACCACCGCGGTGGTCACCCATGCCGGCCCCTGGGCATCCGGCTTCGGATGGGTCTTCTTCCTCATCCCGATCTTCTGGATCCTCGTCATCGGACTCGTCGTCTTCGCCGTGACGCGGCGTCACCGTGCATGGGCGCAGGGCGGCCCGGACGGTTCGTACGGCCCGCCGTGGATGCGCAACGGCGGTGCCAGTGCCGAGTCGACGCTCGCCGAGCGCTTCGCGAAGGGCGACATCGACGAGACGGAATACCGCGCACGCCTCGAGGTGCTCCGCGCGAATCGCCCGAACGCCTCGTAGAAACGAAGGGCCGTTGCGGGTCGGATGCCGCGGCATCCGACCCGCACCAGAGCTGCCGGACTACTCGTCGAGCGCTCGATGCAGTGCTGTGGCCTGGTGCCGGTGGCCGACCGTCTCGTAGCCGACGACCACGACGAAGGGTGAGGCGGCCGTGATCAGGATGCCCACTCCGAAGCTCGCACCCGACGCGACGGCGACGACGGCGAGCGCCAGTACACCGATGCTGCCGAGGAAGAGCCAGATATGGAACGGGTCGAATTGCCGCAGGAGGAGCGAGTAGATCGTGAACAGCGACACCATGAAGATGCCGACGGGAATGACGACGGTCAGGAGCGCCTGCACCAGGTCGATGTGGGCGACTCCCTCGATCTCGTAGGCCGCCACGTGGAGGCCCGCACCGGTGCCGGCGAGGCCCGCGAAGATGAAGTAGTGCCCGTAACTCCAGACGAAGCCGCGCTCGCGGTATTGATGGAGGATCTTGCCCGACGGCATGGTGAAGTAGCTCCACCACAAGCCGAAGGTGAGTGCGATGCCGCCGAAGGCGACCGCCACGGTCTCGACCGACCAATTCTGCTCGTCGATCACCGCTGAGATGGCGAGGGTGGTGCCGAGGATGATCTCGCCGAGGGTGATGATGACCAGGAGGCCGTGGCGTTCGGCGATGTGGTGTGCATGCCACGGCGTGCCACCGTCCCGCCCGTGCTCAGCGACATACGGTCCGACGATTTCGAGGAGCATGAGTGCGGCGGTGAGCGCCAGCGTCGGCACGAGCGGCAGGTTGACGAAGATCAGCACGATCCAGCCCACTTGTGCGGCCGAGACGTAGCCCACATATGTGAGTGCCGTGCGCCGTCGCGCCTCGTCGTGCCGAGCGATGCGCAGCCACAGCGCGATCGTGGCGATTCGCATGACGACGTAACCGGCGACGACGATGCCGTTGTCGACGTGCGCGCCCTCGTCGAGCGAGTGGAACAGGTCTGGCAGCCCGAGCGTGAGGATCAGCACCCCGAGCATCTCCACCAGCGTCGCCACCCGGAAGAAGATGTCGTCGTTGTCGTACGCCGATGCCAGCCACGAGTAGTTGATCCACGCCCACCAGATGGCGAAGACCGCGAACGCGAAGCCGCCGACCGCGGGAGCCCAGTGGCCGAGCTCGAGGAGGTGCGCGGTCTGGGCGCCGGCTGCGCTGAACGCGACCACGAAGGTGAGATCGAACAGCAGCTCGAGCGGGGTCGCAGCGCGATGCGGCTCGTTCGGGTCGCGCCCGACCATCCGGCGGAACCGGTGATCGAGGGGCGGGCGGGCGGATGCCTCGCTGTGCGCCTGCTGCGCCTGGCTCTCGCTCATCGTGCATCCCTCTCAGAGCGCACCGACGGCGCCCGTGGATCATGCTGCCACAGGCGCCTTCGTCGCGCTCAGCGGGAGAGCAGCAGTGCCTCTCCTTGCCCGCCGCCGCCGCAGAGGGCGACTGCGGCGCGACCGCCGTCGCGGCGGGAGAGCTCGAGCGCGGCGTGCAGGGCGAGGCGGGCGCCGGATGCGCCGATCGGGTGGCCGAGGGCGATCGCTCCGCCGTGCACGTTGACGATATCGGCTGAGACGCCGAGCTCGCGCGTCGATTCGAGGGACACGGCGGCGAAGGCCTCGTTGATCTCGATGAGGTCGAGCTCGGCGGTCGTGTCGCCCGACTTCGCCAGGGCGGCGGCGATCGCGTTCGCCGGCTGCGCGTGCAGCGAATTGTCGGGCCCGGCGACCTGTCCGGCCTCGCCGACGAGTGCCAGCCACGGCAGCCCGCGCGCCTCGGCCCATTCGCGACTGGCGACGACGACGGCTGCCGCGCCGTCGGACAGCGGCGACGAGTTGCCAGCTGTGATCGAACCATCTGCCGAGAACGCGGGGCGGAGCCGGCCGAGGACCTCGGTCGTCGAATCGGGGCGCACGCCCTGGTCTTCCGCGACGACCACGGGTTCGCCCTTGCGCTGCGGAATCTCGACCGGGACGATCTCGTCGGCGAAGACGCCCTCGGCCTGCGCTGCTCCTGCTCGCACATGGGAGGCCGCGGCGATCTCGTCCTGCGCCTCGCGCGTGACGTCGTAGCGCGCGTTGAAGCGCTCGGTCGAGGCACCCATCGAGTCGTGGTCGAAGGCGTCGGTGAGGCCGTCATGTGCAGCGTGATCGAGCAGCTCCCATGATCCGTAGGCCCGGCCGCCACGCGAACCCGGCACCAGGTGGGGTGCGTTCGTCATCGATTCCTGGCCGCCGGCCACGACGACGGAAGCCTCGCCGAGGCGGATGAGCCTCGCGGCATCCGTGATGGCGACGAGACCCGAGAGGCAGACCTTGTTGACGGTCGTGGCGGGAACGCTCCAGGGGATGCCCGCTGCCACTGCAGACTGCTTGGCCGGGTTCTGGCCGGCGCCGGCCTGCAGCACCTGGCCCATGATCACGGCGTCGACGTCGTCGGCGGAGACTCCGGCCCTGTCGAGCGCACCGCGGATCGCGACGGTGCCGAGTTCGACCGCGGTCCGGTCGGCGAGATTGCCGTTGATGCGGGCGAACGGGGTGCGCGCCCCAGCGATGATGACGACGTCGGGGATGCTCATGGTCGTGTGACTCCTTTGTCGGATGAGACGGGTTGTGCTCGCAACCATTCTACGATTCAGTTAGGAGACATTCACCGGACTCACGAGGTTCGGCGGTGAATCGTGACGAGGAGGTCGCGGCATGACGATCGACAAGACCGTTCCGACAGCGCGGGAGGCGGTCGCCGACATTCCGGCCGGAGCCAGTCTCGCCGTCGGCGGATTCGGACTCTGCGGCATCCCGATGGTGCTGATCCAGGCGCTGCTCGATGCCGGGGTCGACGGGCTCTCCGTCGTCTCCAACAACTGCGGCGTCGACGACTGGGGCCTCGGGGTGCTGCTCGCGAAGCAGCGCATCGCGAAGATGACCTCGTCGTACGTCGGCGAGAACAAGGAGTTCGAACGGCAGTACCTCTCGGGTGAGCTCGAGCTCGAGCTCACTCCGCAAGGCACCCTCGCCGAGAAGCTGCGGGCGGGTGGCAGCGGCATCGCCGCGTTCTTCACGCAAACGGGTGTCGGCACGCAGGTCGCCGAGGGCGGCCTGCCTCGCCGGTACAACGCCGACGGCACGATCGCCGTGGCGAGCGCGGTGAAGCCCGTGCAGACGTTCGACGTCGCCGGCGAGCCGCGCGAGTTCGTGCTCGAAGAGGCGATCACGACTGACTTCTCGCTCGTGCACGCGCTCAAGGGAGACCGCTACGGCAACCTCGTCTTCGACAAGTCGGCGCGCAACTTCTCGCCGCTCGCCGCGATGGCGGGGCGCATCTGCATCGCGCAGGTCGAGGAGGTCGTCGAGGCCGGGGAGCTCGATCCCGATGCCGTGCACCTGCCCGGCATCTACGTCGACCGCCTCGTCGTCGTCGGCCCCGACATCGAGAAGCGCATCGAACGCCGCACCGTGCGAGAGGGGAACTGAAATGGCGCTCACACGTTTCGAAATGGCTGCCAGGGCCGCCCGTGAGCTCGCCGACGGCTCGTACGTCAACCTCGGTATCGGCCTGCCCACGCTCGTGCCGAACTACGTGCCCGACGGGGTCACGATCCTGCTGCAATCGGAGAACGGCATCCTCGGCGTCGGACCGTACCCGACTGACGCCGAGGTCGACCCCGACCTCATCAACGCCGGCAAAGAGACGGTGACCGTGCTGCCCGGTGCGGCGTACTTCGACTCGGCGGCGAGTTTCGGCATGATCCGCGGCGGCAAGATCGACGCCGCCATCCTCGGTGCCATGCAGGTCTCGGCCGCGGGTGATCTCGCGAACTGGATGATCCCCGGCAAGATGGTGAAGGGCCCCGGCGGTGCGATGGACCTCGTGCACGGTGCGCGGCGCAAGATCGTGCTCATGGAGCACGTCGCCAAAGACGGGTCGCCCAAGATCGTGAACGAGTGCTCGCTGCCGCTCACCGGCAAGGGCGTCGTCGACCGCATCATCACCGACCTCGCGGTCATCGACGTGACCTCCGAGGGGCTTGTGCTCGTCGAGTGCGCACCGGGTGTGAGCGTCGAGGAGGTGATCGCGGTCACGGAGCCGCCGCTCCTCACTGCTTGACGGAGGTTCTTTCGTTATCAGATCGTCGCCGTGCCCGGCGCTCATTGGGCATATGTCACTGCGAGAATCTTGGTTGCGGCACCGCATGCCGTAGAAGGAATGGTGGGCGGATGTCCCGTGCTACCCGTCTCGGATCCGTGCTTGCCCTTGCCGCCGCCCTCTTCCTGTCGGGCTGCGCCACGCCCCTCGCGGAGCCGATGGCTGGCCCGACCACGCCGGCCGCAATCCCGTCGCCGACCCCGACCGTCGTCGCCGATCCGCTCGAGACGGTCGTCGCCATCGTCGCCCGGCCCGAGGCGCTCGAGTTGCGCGCCGACGATGGCTCCGTAGTGGCGTCGCTCGACTACGCAGGGCCAGCCGATGTCGCGGTCGACACGCTCACCGTGGTTCTCGGCGGCCCTCCGTTGGACGAAGCCTACGAGGGGGGCAACCACTACGCTCCCGGCGTTACACACACGTGGGACGACGCACTCGTCGTCGACGAGGTTCACTATGGCGAGGGCGTGATCCGCCACGGCGCTGCCACGGTCAGCGCGCCGGATTTCCGGGTCTCCTTCGACGCGGTCGAGGTGCGAGGCAAGGCCCTCTCCACGTCTGACGGGATCCGCGTCGGCGACTCTTTCGAGGCCTTGGGGGAGCAGATCGACCCGGATCTCTGGACCTGCCATGGGTGGGCGATCGAGTTCGTCGAGCTGCCCGACCCGAACGCAGGCTCCGTGAAGATCGGCGTCGGCGTGTCCGAGTGGGCGTGGGACGAAGCGGCGCAGAACTCTGGGCGTCAGGTCGATCATGTCGCGTCGATCCAAGCACCGACCTCGGTCGCCGCGGGTTGCGTCTGACAGGTGCTCCCGCCGATCCTTGCCTCACGGACCCGATGCTCCGGAGCGGCACTCCGGCGCTCGATGTTCTGGTGGCCGAGCGGCTGATCGATCAACCCGTCAACTCTCCCCGGGATCGGATCGAGTGTCGCGAGTCGCCATCGCCATCGGATTGAACTACAACCGCTCACAAGAGAAGGATCATGACCTGTGTGCGAGCACCCCACTGATCGCAAGACTGGAGCCCCGATGACCCGCCCCCTCTTCGCCGCCGCCCTTACCGCTGTCGGCCTCTCGCTGGTGTTCGTCCTGAGCGGATGCGTCGGCCCGACACCGGTAGCATCTCCCGAAGCCGTGCCGTCGGCCTCCGCGACGCCGATCCCGACGCCGAGCACCGAACCGGTGGATCCCCTGACCAGCGTGACGGCGATCGCCGCGGCTTCCGACATGCTCGTACTGCATGGAATCGACGGCGCGGTCATCGATTCATTCGACTACCTCACCGACGACGCAGCCACGGTCGCCGGCGCGCTCGAGACGGTGTTCGGGGAGCCAGCGGTCGTCCTGGAGCGTGGCAGGGGCGGCATGGAGGTGCGCCCCTCGACGTGGCACACCTGGGGAGCCTTCACCCTGATCGAGCAGCGCTACGTCGACGGATTCACGCGGAGCACTTCCGTCCCGACGCGGACGCCGTCGTTCGTGGTCGAGATGGCTGGGGAAGACGCGGCAGGCGTGTCGTTGACGACCGCCGACGGCCGGATCGTGGGTGAGCCCTGGGCAGACGTGCAAGGGCAGCCGACGTTCCGAACAGCCGGCGAGTGCGCCCACGCCTTCACGGAATCGCGCGAGGAGGCGGTCAGCATCACCGAGAATGGCGAGTCGTATTCGTGGACTGAGCGGATCGTCGTCGACCTCATCCCCACCGCAGACGCTTCGGCCCTGGCGATGGTTCGCGCGCCTGTGGTCGAGACCGGATGTGTCTAGGACAAGGTGGTGTCGGTATCGGTGCGTGGGCACGTCCCGCCCACGACTTCGCGGCGCACGCTGTCTCGATGGAGCCTGCGCCTGAGCATCCGTTGGATCGAGGCGGCGCGCCTGCGTGCCGGAAGTAGACTCGTCTCGTGCCTGCTGTGAATCTCGGAATGCCCAAAGTCCCTGAGGTATTGGCCCCGCGACGGAAGTCCCGCCAGATCAAGGTGGGCAAGGTGCTCGTCGGCGGCGACGCCCAGGTGAGCGTGCAGTCGATGACGACCACGCCGACGACGAACATCAACGCGACGCTGCAGCAGATCGCTGAGCTCACTGCATCGGGCTGCGACATCGTCCGCGTCGCCGTGCCGAGTCGCGACGACGCCGAGGCGCTGCCGATCATTGCGAAGAAGAGCCAGATCCCGGTCATCGCCGACATCCACTTCCAGCCGAACTACGTGTTCCAGGCGATCGACGCCGGCTGCGCCGCCGTGCGCGTGAACCCCGGCAACATCCGCAAGTTCGACGACAAGGTCGGCGAGATCGCCGCGGCCGCGAAGGCTGCCGGCGTCTCGATCCGCATCGGCGTGAACGCGGGGTCGCTCGATCCGCGCCTGCTCCAGAAGTACGGCAAGGCCACGCCGGAGGCGCTCGTCGAGTCCGCCGTCTGGGAGGCGAGCCTCTTCGAAGAGCACGACTTCCACGACTTCAAGATCTCGGTCAAGCACAACGACCCGATCGTGATGGTGAAGGCCTACCGTCAGCTCGCGGAGCGCGGCGACTGGCCCCTGCACCTCGGCGTGACCGAGGCCGGCCCGGCGTTCCAGGGCACGATCAAGTCGGCCACCGCGTTCGGAATCCTCCTCGGCGAGGGCATCGGCGACACGATCCGCGTCTCCCTGTCGGCTCCACCCGTCGAGGAGGTCAAGGTCGGCCTGCAGATCCTGCAGTCGCTGAACCTCCGCGAGCGCAAGCTCGAGATCGTCTCGTGCCCGTCGTGCGGCCGGGCCCAGGTCGATGTCTACAAGCTCGCGAACGACGTCACCGACGGACTCGAGGGCATGACCGTGCCGCTTCGCGTCGCCGTCATGGGCTGCGTCGTGAACGGCCCGGGCGAAGCTCGCGAGGCAGACCTCGGCGTGGCATCCGGCAACGGCAAGGGCCAGATCTTCGTGAAGGGCGAAGTCATCAAGACCGTCCCCGAGTCCGAGATCGTGGCGACGCTCATCGAAGAGGCCAACCGCATCGCCGACGAGATGGGCGCGGACGCGCCGGTCGGCTCGCCTCAGGTGCTCACCCCGTAAAACGAGCGACCGGCGCAGCCGCTAACTGCAGTCGGTGTCGGCGGGGAAACCCGCGCCGTCCGGCGGCCGGCTTACGCCGGGTCGCCGTCGCCTGCGTCAGGGTCGCCCGGTCGGGTCGCGGCATCATCCGCGATGTCGATCCGGGTCACTCCATCGTGTTCGGTGACCTCGATCTGCGCGGGCAGGTCTTCGGGGTTCACGATGTCTTCGGCGTTGTCGGCGTCCGTGGCGCTCCCGGCATCGGGCAGACCGTCACCTCGACCGTCACGCTCACTCATCGTCCCCGCCGTTCGCCGGCTCGGGGGCCCCGCCGGAAGCGGTGTCCGCCACGACGGTCTCGCCGCCCACGGAACGCTCCTCGGGCAGCGGGATGTCGTCGGCATTCGGCCGACCGCCGTTCTCGTGCCCGTCGGTCTCCTTCGTCGGGTCCTGCTCGGATGGGGTGATCTCAGCGTCTGACACGAGCGTCTCCTCTTGTTCGTTGGTGGAGTGGATCCGGCGATCGTCGGACATCACGGTGCATCGAAGGTCACGGCGGGGGTGCGCGCCGGCGGACTCGTGCGGAACCCGACGAGCTTGTGCGATCCATCGCAGAACGGGCGGATGGCCGAGGCACCGCAGCGGCACAGCGCGAAGGTGCGACGGCCTGGCTGTACCGGCTCGCCGTCGTCGTCGAACAGCGCCAGGTCGCCGCGGACGAGCAACGGCCCGTCGGGACACGCCGTGATCGAGACCGGGTGGGCGGATGCCGCGGCACTCATGACAGCGGCTTCCTCAGTGCCGATTCGCCGCGCTCGAACCGTTCGCGCAACTCGCCCCAGAGGCGGCCGTCGACGGAGAGGCAGGCCGCCGCGCCGAACAGGATGTCGTTCGCGATTCCGGGCTCGTCTTCGGCCAGCGAACCGGCGAGGTCGCGGGCGGCGAGTTGCTCGTGCACCGCATCGGCCTCGACGTGCTCGTCGAAGTACTCGGTGACCTCCTCGCCGAAGCCGAGCCGGCGGAGGCCGCTCGCGTATGCGCGGCAGGGGAGTGACGACGTCATCTCGTAGGCGGCGAGATGACCGACGATCGCTCCCCGGAGGCGCCGGTGCAGTCCGAAGAGCGACATGAGGTTCATCGAGGTGTAGACCGTGACCGGCACATGGTCGGCGTACGCGCCGTAGCGGTCATCGAGACCGGCTCCGCGGAGCGCCTTCGCGAAGATCGTGGCGTGCAGGCGCTCCGGGCGTCCGCCGCCGTACTCGTCGGCCTGGATCTCGACGAGCGCGGCTTTGGCTCGGCCGTGCAGTCTCGGGATGGCCCAGCTGTGCGGGTCCGCCTCCTTCAACGTGTAGATCGTGCGGCACGCGAAGACCTCTCGCACCTGCTCCGCCGTCGCGTCGCGTTCCACGAAGGCGGAGAGGCTCGGGCCGTCATCTGCGCCCGCCAGGGCGAACAGCGCCTCGGGCATGTCGCGGGTCGCGACGGGCTGGGCGACCGAATGCCGGAGTGCGTCCTCGAACTCCCGCTCGATCGGCCCGCGCACGGCCAGGAGGCGCGGGTCCCACTCCCAGGTATCGGGCACGCTCTCGAGCCCGCCGTAGTGCAGTTCGTACATGAGGAAGAGCGCGAGCTGGAGGTCGTCGTCAACGAGCAGGTCCTCGGATGCCGCGAGCGCGTCGGTCACCGCGACGGCGAGATCGCGCACGGGCGCGTGCAGCGGGCCGGTCAGTTGCGCGACGAGCGCCTCCGTGACCTGACCACGAGGACTCGGCAGCGCCATCGGTCGCATCGAGGGCAGTCGGCTCGTGTGCCGGGCCGCTGCGTCCCCTCGGGGTTCGGCGGTGATCGTCATGCCAGGCTCCATCGGTTGCGGTGTGCTTCCACCGTATGAAGCCAATGCCGAGCTGTCAGGGGCTTGACCGTCTGACGGGCGAGCGGTAGTCGACCCGGAATCGCACCTCGCCGGCGCGGATGTCGGCGTGCTCGAGCACGACGTCGATGATCACCCCGGCGCGGACGTCGGGTGGCGCCGGGCACGTCGCGGTGACGGCCGGATCGGCGAGTTGGAACACGACCTGCTCGCCTCGCACCTCGAGCACGGTCGCGGCGAAACGCTCGCCGAGATGCGCCTGCAGCACGGCCGCCTCGACACGTGCCACGGATGCCGCCTCGAGCTGATTCGCTCGTTGGATCGACGCACCCATGAGTGCCGGAAGCTCGGCGAGCGACGCTCGTGCCCAGGCCGGCACGTCTCTGCCCGCCGAAAGTGCTTCGCACACCACGAGTCCCCAACGGTCGACGAGACGGCGCAGCGGCGCGGTCACGTGCGCATACGGCGCTGCGAGCGCCGACTGCGTCGGATCCGTGGGCGGCGTGCCGTCGAACGCGACGTAGCCGGCGCCTCGAAAGAGGCTGCCCGCTGCCTGCATCACGGCGAGTGACGCCGGATCATCGCGATCGAGCCCGCGAAGGTACTCGCCATAGGAGATGTCCTCCGGCCACGGGCGGCCGAGCACCCTCGTCTGCGTTCGGAAGGCGATGATGTGTTCCTCGGTCGGCTTCGGCATGGTACGGAGCACCCCGATGCGCCCGGCCAGCATGATCTCGGCGGCGGCCAGCCCCGTCATCAGCGAGAGCTGGGCGTTCCAATCCTCGACGGGCAGCAGACGACGGCGTTCGAGCGTATAGCCGCCGTCGGCGGTGCGCACGATCTCCTCATCAGGGGAGTTGAGACTCGCTCCGCCGCGAGAACGCTCGAGCTCGATGCGCAGCAGCCCGACCTCGCGAAGCAGACCGAGTGACGGGTCTCCGTCGCCGGCATCGAGGTGGGTCTGCGCCTCTTCGTAGCTGAGCCGGCGCCGTGAGCGTACGAGCGCTCGAACCAGCCGAGTCGCCGCGACCGTGCCGTGCCGATCGAGGTCGAACGACCAGACGAAGGCGCTCCGATCGGCACCCGGCAGCAGCGAGACACGATCCTCGCTCAAGACGGTCGGGTGCAACGGCACCCTCGCATCCGCCGCGTACAGGGTCTGGCCCCGCTGTCGCGCTTCACGGTCGACGGCGCCGTCGGGTCGCACCCAACCGGGGACATCCGCGATCGCATAGTGCACCAGGTATCCGTCATCGCTCCTCGCGATGTTCAGGGCCTGGTCGAGATCAGTAGAGCCGAGCGGATCGATCGTGACGAACTCGACATCGCGAAGGTCCGCCTCGGGCGGGGGAGTCGGCGCGAGCGTCGCCGCGGCCTCCGCCTCGACCTCGGGCGGGAAATCGGCGGGGACGTCGAGTGAGCGTCGGAGCTCGGCGAGGGAGAGCGCCAGCTCGCTCTGAGCGGCGGAATCGGCGACATGAGCGCGGCGGGCTGGCATGGGCCCAGCCTAGGTGGGCGCCCGAACTAGAATCGTCGAGTGCCAACTCGCCTGACGAACTACTTCCTCCGCACCCTCCGCGAAGACCCGGCCGATGCCGAGGTCACGAGCCATCGCCTGCTCGTGCGCGCCGGCTACATCCGGCGCCAGGCGCCGGGCGTGTTCGCGTGGCTGCCGCTGGGGCTCAAGGTCAAGGCGAAGATCGAGGCGATCATCCGCGACGAGATGACGAACGCGGGCGCGCACGAGGTGCACTTCCCTGCGCTGCTGCCCCGCGAGCCCTACGAGGCCTCCGGCCGGTGGGAGACCTATGGGGATGGCATCTTCCGTCTCCATGATCGCAAGGGCGCCGACTACCTGCTCGCCCCCACGCACGAAGAGGTGTTCACGCTGCTCGTGAAGGACCTCTACAACTCGTACAAAGACCTCCCGCTCTCGATCTACCAGATCCAGGACAAGTATCGTGACGAGGCGCGCCCCCGCGCCGGTCTCCTGCGCGGCCGTGAGTTCACGATGAAGGATGCGTATTCCTTCGACATCTCCGACGAAGGCCTCGATGCGAGCTACCAGGCGCAGCGCGACGCCTACGAGCGCATCTTCACGCGACTCGGGCTCGAATACGTCATCGTGAACGCCGACAACGGGCTCATGGGCGGCGCGCGCAGTGAGGAGTTCCTGCACCCGACGCCCATCGGTGAAGACACCTTCGTGCGCTCGGCAGACGGATACGCGGCGAACGTCGAGGCGTTCGAGACCGTGGTGCCCGAATCCGTTCCCTTCGACGGTCTGCCCGCACCGGTCGTGTTCGATTCGCCGAACACACCGACGATCGCGACCCTCGTCGACCTCGCCAATGCCGAGTACCCGCGCCCCGACGGTCGCCCATGGACCGCCGCCGACACGCTGAAGAACGTCGTGCTCGCCGTGGCACATCCCGACGGCACCCGTGAGGTCGTCGTCATCGGACTGCCGGGTGACCGTGATGTCGAGATGAAGCGAGTCGAGGTGGCGTTCGCGCCGGGCGAGGTCGGGCCCGCGACCGAGACGGATTTCGCGAAGCACCCCGGCCTCGTGAAGGGATACATAGGACCCTGGTCGGCCGATGGCGCCGTGCTCGGCGCAGAGTCGGCCACTGGCATCCGCTATGTCGTCGACCCTCGTGTCGTCGACGGCACGGAATGGATCACCGGAGCGAACGTCGACGAGAAGCACGTGTTCGGGCTCGTCGCCGGCCGTGACTTCGTGGCCGACGGCACGGTCGAGGCGTCGAACGTCCGAGCCGGCGACCCTGCCCCCGACGGCTCCGGCCCGGTCGAGCTCGCCCGCGGCATGGAGATCGGCCACGTCTTCCAGCTCGGTCGCTTCTTCGCCGAGGTCCTCGGCCTCAAGGTGCTCGACGAGAACGGCAAGCTCGTCACCGTCACGATGGGTTCCTACGGCATCGGCGTCACCCGGATCCTCGCGATCATCGCCGAGGACAACAACGACGGCAAGGGCCTCATCTGGCCCCCATCGGTCGCCCCGTTCGACGTGCACGTGCTCGCGGCAGGCAAGGATGCGGCGGTGTTCGACGCGGCCGAGACGGTCGTGGCCGACCTCGAGGCATCCGGCTACGATGTGCTCTTCGACGACCGGCCGAAGGTCTCGCCCGGCGTGAAGTTCGGCGACGCCGAGCTCATCGGCATTCCGAAGATCGTCATCGCGGGTCGCGGCGTGGCCGAAGGCATCGTCGAGGTCTGGGACCGCGCAACCGGTGAGCGCACGCAGGTGCCGATCGCCGAGGTCGTCGCCGCGCTCCGTGGATAGCGCTCACAGGCGGGCGTACTTCGCGCGGGCGAAGCAGTACACGCCGTAGATCACGAGTCCCGCTCCGACCAACCACAGGATGACCTGACCGAACGGAAGCTCCGCGAGGCTCTTGAGCGCGGCATCCAGCCCGCCTGCCGCGTCCGGGTCGGCCGTGACAGCGGCCACGACGAAGAGCACGCCGACCACGGCGATGGCGACGCCCTTGGCGAGGTACCCCACGAGGCCGAGAGCGCGCACGCCGTTGCCGACAGCCCCCACCGGCAGGCTGAGCTGCTTCTCGAAGTCGCGTCGGATGCCTCGCACGACGAACCCGACGCCGACGCCCGCGACGCCCAGGCCGATGGCGACGAGCAGCACGACGCCGCCGGGCGTCGCGAGCAGCGCAGCGCTGAAGCTCTTCGTGGACTCCGACGAGCTCGACTGGCCGCCGAGCGCGTACACCAGCGCGGTCGCCGCGATCACGAGATAGGCGATCGCCGTACCGAAGGCCTTGACCCGGTGCCCCCATTTCTTCTTCGAATCGGTCTCGTTCTGGGCGACGAATCCCTCGACGAGCTGCCACACCGCGAGGGCGACCAGTCCGAGCACGATGATCCAGAGCACGACGACGCCGAACGGGACGCGCGCGACCTGTTCGAGCGCGCCGCCCTGGTCGGCTTCGCCGCCGCCGGCGCCGACGGCGACCGAGATGGCGATCGCGCCGATGATGAGGTGCAGGAGACCGAGCACGACGTACCCGACCCTCGCGAGCAATCGGAAGGTGGGAGAGTCCTGCGTAGCCGACGCGGCGGCCTGCGCGCTGTTCGGGTTCATCGCGTCAGCGTACCGAGCGCGACGTCGCCCGTCGCCCCCTTGCGTTCGGCGACCCGGAATGCTCCCGGGTCGCCACGACCCGGGAGCGTTCGCTCGGCGTTCACCTCTCGTTCACCCCTCATCGAGAGTCGCGTCGGATTCCCCGAGCACTGTGCAAGTGGAATCCCGACCACGAGCGTGAGGACGATCCGTGACGATCACCGACATCCAGTTGTTCCCGATGGCCGACCACGCGCGAGGCAAGCGTTCGGCCGTCACCTGCCACTTCAAGTGCGGCAACGCCTGCCTCGGACCCGAGTGCAACACCTCGGGCAACTCCAGCTTCCGTGACATCGCCTCGGCCGCACTGACGCGCCGCGCGCTGCTCGGTCTCAGCGCAGCGGGCGCCGTCGGCGTCGCACTCGCCGCGGCCGCGCCGAGCGGATCGGCCGTGGCCGCGCCCCCCGGCGCCGGGTTCGGGCACGGCGGCCTCAGCTTCGACCCGATCGCGCCCGTGCCGATGATGGTCGACGACTTCAACGTGCCCGTCGGCTACTCCTGGAAGCCGATCATCCGCTGGGGCGACCCGCTCTTCTCGGGGATTCCCGCGCTCGACCTCGGCAACCAGACGGCGGAAGCCCAGGCCGGTCAGTTCGGGTACAACTGCGACTACATCGACATCATCGCCGATCGGAGCGGCCGCACCGCCGTGCTCGCGAGCAACCACGAGTACGTGAATCCCGCACTGATGTTCCCGCCGTCCGACGACGCCGCAGAGCTCGACCGCCGCGCCGCGATCTACAAGGCAGCCCACGGCTTCTCGGTCGTCGAGCTCCGGCGCAGCAAGCTCGGCCAGCCGTGGCGTTACCTCGTCGACGGGCGCCGCAACCGCCGCATCACGGCTGACACCGTGTTCGAGGCGACCGGCCCGGCTGCGGGCAGCGAACTCATGCGAACCGCGGAGGACCCCGAGGGGCGCTGGATCAAGGGCACGCTCGGCAACTGCGCCGGCGGTACGACGCCCTGGGGCACCGTGCTGTCGGGCGAGGAGAACTTCGACGGGTACTTCGCCTGGTCGGCCGACACGGCCGGCCAGAAGCGCTATCGTGCGACGCCGAGCGCGAAGTCGACCTATACCTTCGAGCGCATCGACCCGCGGTTCGACGCCCACGATGCCGGGTTCGTCAACGAGCCGAACCGCTTCGGCTGGATCGTGGAGATCGACCCCGAAGACCCCACGTCGACGCCCCGCAAGCACACCGCCATGGGCCGGTTCAAGCATGAAGGCGCCAACGTCATCGTCGCCGAAGACGGCCGGGTCGTCGCCTACATGGGCGACGACCAGACGAACGACTACCTCTACAAGTTCGTGTCGAAGGGTACGTTCGATCCGCGGCACACGCCGGTCGCGCGCCGCAAGAACCTCGGCCTCCTGAGCGAGGGCGACCTCTACGTCGCGAAGTTCACCGGCAACTCGCCGGTCGCCGAGATCAACGGCACCGGTGCGCTGCCGGCCGACGGGCTCTTCGATGGCACGGGGGAGTGGATCCCGCTCACGCAGCACGGCCAGAGCGTCATCCCCGGCATGACCACCGAAGAGGTGCTCGTCTACACCCGTCTCGCGGCCGACACCGTCGGCGCGACGAAGATGGACCGCCCCGAGGACGTCGAGCCCAACCCGAAGACCGGCAAGGTCTACGTCGCGCTGACCAACAACTCGTCGCGCATCGCAGCGAACGTCGACGAGGCGAACCCCGTCACCGGCAACCGCAACGGACACGTCATCGAGCTGACCGAGACGGCCGGCCAGTCGGGCGCGACGTTCGGCTGGAGCATCCTGTTGCTCTGCGGTGACCCGGCCGTCGACCAGAACACCTACTTCGCCGGGTTCCCGAAGGAACTGGTCTCGCCCATCTCCTGCCCCGACAACCTCGCGTTCGACTCGGTCGGAAACCTCTGGGTCTCGACCGACGGGGCGCCCAGCAAGATCGGGTTCAACGACGGCTTGTTCAAGGTGCCGCTCGAGGGACCGGACCGCGGCCACGTGCAGCAGTTCCTGTCGGTTCCGCGCGATGGCGAGACCTGCGGTCCGATCATCCACGATCGGGAGAGCATGGTCTATGTCGCCGTGCAGCACCCGGGAGAGGACGGCACGGTCGCTGCGCCGAACTCCTACTTCCCCGACTACGTGCCGACGCACCGGCCGGAGAGCGGGCTCGTCGCCGCCCCGCGGCCATCGGTCGTACAGGTCTGGCGCGGCTGAGAATCGACGAAGCGGGTGACGGATGCCGCGGCATCCGTCACCCGCTTCGTCATGCCGGGCGGCTCAGTCCCGCAAGTGGTCGCGGTGCTTCTCGGCTTCGTGGCGGAGCGTCTGGATATCGAGCGGACCGGTGACCGTGAGCTCGTCCTCCCAGCACGCGATGCCGTCGACATCGGGGAGCAACGCCCGCGTGAACACCGGGTTGCGCCCCTCGCGACGTTGCCTCGTGTAGTCGCGCAGCAGACGGAAGGCGATGCCCGAGAGCAGCGCGATCGCGATGAGGTTCACGAGCGCCATGACACCCATGATGCCGTCGGCACTGTTCCAGATGAGGTCGGAGGAGGCGACGGATCCGACGAGGATCGCGGCCACCACGAACACCCGGTACGTCGTCAGCACCCAGCGACGGGGGGTGATGAACTCGATGTTCGATTCGCCGTAGTAGTAGTTGCCGAGGATCGAGCTGAACGCCAGCAGGAAGATGATCGCCGTCAGCAGGATGCCCGACCAACTGCCGAGGTTCGACACGATCGCGTCTTGCGTCAGGCCGATGCCGCGCGTGGCGTTCTCGAGGTCGGGGTTCGACACGAGGATGATGAACGCCGTGATCGAGCAGATGAGGAAGGTGTCGAAGTAGACGCCGAGCGTCTGCACGAGCCCCTGCTTCACGGGGTGCGTGACGGCGGCACTCGCGCCGGCGTTCGGAGCGGATCCGAGACCGGCCTCGTTCGAGAACATGCCGCGCTTGACTCCCGTGAGGATGATCGTGCCGAGCGTGGCGCCGAGGACCTCGTTGAATCCGAACGCCTGCGTGAAGATCGACGCGAAGACCTCGGGCAGCCGGGAGATGTTCATCGCGACGATGACGAGGCCGACGAGCAGGTAGAGCAGCGCCATCAGCGGTACGACCGCCTGGGTGACCGAGGCGATTCGGCGCACGCCGCCGAACACCACGAGCGCGGTCAGTGCGGCGACGATCACCCCGACCACCCACACGATCCAGCCGGCGCCATCGTCGGCGCCGACCGTCGAGGTCACCGTCGCGCTGATCGTGTTCGCCTGCAGCGATGAGAAGGCGAGGGGGAACGTGAAGATGAGGATCACCGCGAAGACGATGCCCATCCACCGGGCCTTGAGGCCGTGCTGCATGTAGTACGCGGGGCCACCGCGGAAACCGTCGCTATCGCGCACCTTGAAGAGCTGGCCGAGCGTTGATTCGACGAAGCTCGAGGCACCGCCGACGAACGCCATGAGCCACATCCAGAAGATCGCGCCGGGGCCGCCGATGGCGATCGCCGTTCCGACACCGGCGATGTTGCCGACGCCGACGCGGGAAGCCGCCGAGATCGTGAAGGCCTGGAACGCCGAGACCGACTGCGGCCGGCCGGCCGTGTCCTTCGGCGTCTTGTCGGTGAGTGTGCGGAACATCTCGGGGATCAATCGGAACTGGACCACCCCCGACCGAACGGTGAAATACGCGCCGAGAACGACGACGACGGGCAGTACGATCCAGGTCCAGAGGGTGTCGCCTCCGGCGAGCACGAACTCGTTCACGTCATCCATCGCCCCAGTATGTCGATTCGGCGTTGTCACGTCATCCTCGCCGCGCCGCCGACAGGGTCGGCGGCGGATGCCCGGGGCCGCGACATCCGGTACCGTAGAGTCCTGTCCGCTCCGAAGGGAAGCGGCTTGAGAGCTGAATAGAGGAGGCCGGGTTATGGATATCGACCTCAGCGTGCTGCGGATGATGGAGCGCGAGAAAGAGATCCCATTCGACGAACTGGTGGAGATCATCGAGCAGGCCATTCTGATGGCCTACCTGAAGCACACGCATCCCGACCAGCACGGCCACGCGAACCCCGACGGCGTGCGGGCGCACCTCGACCGCAAGACCGGTCACGTTTCGGTGTACGTTCCCGAACTCGACGAAGAGGGCAACGTCATCGGCGAGGCTGAAGACAGCCCGAGCGACTTCGGCCGCATCGCCGCCTTCGCCGCGAAGCAGGTCATCAACCAGCGACTTCGCGACATCGCCGACGATGCAGTGCTCGGCGAGTTCCGCGGACGCGAAGGCGACATCGTCGCCGGCATCATCCAGCAGGGCCCGAACCCGCGCATGGTGCACATCGACCTCGGCAGCGTCGAGGCGATCCTGCCGCCCGAAGAACAGGTGCCCGGCGAAGAATACCTGCACGGCCAGCGCATCCGCGTGTACGTGACGAGCGTCGCGAAGGGTCTCAAGGGCCCGTCGATCACCGTGTCGCGCACGCACCCGGCGCTCGTGCGCAAGCTCTTCGCACTCGAGGTGCCCGAGATCGCCTCGGGCGTCGTCGAGATCGTGTCGCTCGCCCGCGAGGCCGGCCACCGCACCAAGATCGCGGTGCGTGCGACGCAGGCCGGCGTGAACGCGAAGGGCGCCGCGATCGGCGAACTCGGTCAGCGCGTGCGCGCCGTCACGGCGGAACTCGGTGCCGAGAAGATCGACATCGTCGACTGGAACGACGACCTCGCGACCTTCGTCGCGAGCGCGTTGAGCCCGGCCAAGGTCACGAGTGCGTTCGTGATCGATGAGTCGACGCGAGCGGTGCGAGCCCTCGTTCCCGACTACCAGCTCTCGCTCGCGATCGGCAAGGAAGGGCAGAACGCCCGCCTCGCCGCGAAGCTGACGGGTGCGAAGATCGACATCCAGCCCGACTCGGTCCTCGAGTCGGACTAGTCCGACGGCCGCCCTGCGGCCGCCGCCGATATCCACCGATTGCCCGCCGTCGGCGGACGAACAGCGCAGAGTGTAAGATGGAACCCGTCAGAACGTGCATCGGATGCCGTTCGCGTGCCCCGCGGTCCTCACTTCTGAGGGTCGTCACCCAGAACTCCCACGTCATCGCAGATGGTGCGGCCGTGCTTCCGGGCAGGGGGGCGTGGCTGCATCCGTCACTCGAGTGCTACCGGCTCGCCGTGCGGCGACGTGCCTTCGGGCGTGCGCTCCGCATTCGCGGCGAGGTGGACACCAGCAACGTAGAGAACAGGCTGAACGGCGTGATCACTAATGAGTAATGACTCATGAGCGGCTCGAAATGAGACCCGTCCGTCATTGATGGTCCGCCCCTGTCCGGGGTCGGACCCGGAACAGGAGAGAAGTGGCTGCCAAACCACGCGTACACGAGATCGCAAGCGAGCTCGGTGTCGACAGCAAGATCGCCCTTGAGAAGCTCAAGGAGATGGGCGAGTACGTCAAGGGACCCTCGTCGTCCATCGAACCCCCCGTCGCACGTCGGCTGAAGGCCGCGCTCGAAGCCGCAGGTGCGGCCACGGCCGCAGCGCCTGCCGCGTCGAAGCCCGCCGCAACGGCCGGCGCGAAGCCCGGCGCGAAGCCCGGCCCCAAGCCGGCCCCGAAGCGTCCCGCGGCTCCCGCAGAGCCCGCCCCTGTCGAGACCCCCGAGGCCGTCGAGGCCCCGGTCGTCGAGGTGCCGCTCACGGTCGCCGAACGTCAGGCGCAGGCCGAGGAGCGCGCTGCGCAGGCAGCGGCCGAGAAGTCGACGGATGCTCCGGCAGCCGACTCGACCGGTGACGACGCAGACGCCGTCAAGCCCGGCGGTGCCGCCAAGCCCGCAGGCACGGCTCCGCGTCCCGGCGCCCCCCGTCCCAGCGGCGGCGGCACGCCCCGCCCCGGCAACAACCCCTTCACGAGCTCGCAGGGCATGGGCTCGCGCCCCGCTCAGCCGCGTCCGGGCAACAACCCGTTCACGAGCGCGCAGGGCATGGGCCAGCGCCCGAGCCCCGGCAACATCCCGCGTCCGCAGGCTCCGCGTCCCGGTTCACCGCGTCCCGGTGCTCCGCGTCCGGCCGGTGCAGGCGGTCGTCCCGGCGGCGGCGGCGGTTTCCAGCGTCCCGGCGGTGCCGGCGGTGGCGCCGGTGCACGTCCCGGTGGTGCCGGTGGTTTCCAGCGTCCCGGTGGCGCTCCCGGCGGCGGTGGCTTCGGTGGACCGCGCCCCGCTGGCGGTGGCGGTCGTGGCCGTGGCCCCGGTGGTGGCACGGCAGGTGCCTTCGGTCGTGGCGGCGGCAAGAGCAAGGCTCGCAAGTCGAAGCGTACGAAGCGTCAGGAATTCGAGATGCGGGAGGCTCCGTCGCTCGGCGGCGTGAGCGTTCCCCGCGGCGACGGCAACACTGTCATCCGGCTGCGTCGCGGCTCCTCGATCTCGGACTTCGCCGACAAGATCGACGCCAACCCCGGTGCGCTCGTCACCGTGCTGTTCCACCTCGGCGAGATGGCGACGGCGACCGAGTCGCTCGACGAGGCCACCTTCCAGGTGCTCGGCGAAGAGCTCGGCTACAAGATCCAGGTCGTCTCGCCTGAAGACGAAGACCGCGAGCTTCTCGAGGGCTTCGACATCGACCTCGATCAAGAGCTCGAAGACGAAACCGATGAAGACCTCCAGCAGCGTCCTCCGGTCGTGACCGTCATGGGTCACGTCGACCACGGTAAGACGCGACTCCTCGACGCGATTCGCAACGCGAACGTCGTCGCCGGTGAGGCCGGTGGCATCACCCAGCACATCGGTGCGTACCAGGTGCACGCCGAGCACGAGGGCGTCGACCGTCCGATCACCTTCATCGACACACCTGGCCACGAGGCGTTCACCGCCATGCGTGCCCGTGGTGCGCAGGTGACCGACATCGCGATCCTCGTGGTCGCAGCCGATGACGGCATCATGCCGCAGACGATCGAGGCCTTGAACCACGCCCAGTCGGCGAACGTGCCGGTCGTGGTCGCGGTGAACAAGATCGACAAGCCCGACGCCAACCCGGCGAAGGTGCGACAGCAGCTCACCGAATTCGGCCTCGTCGCCGAAGAGTACGGTGGAGACGTCATGTTCGTCGACGTCTCGGCTCGCGAGAACATCGGCATCAAGGAACTCCTCGATGCCGTGCTGCTTACGGCCGACGCCGGTCTCGACATGCGTGCGAACCCCAACAAGGACGCGCGTGGCGTCGCCATCGAGGCGAAGCTCGACAAGGGACGCGGCGCCGTGGCGACCGTGCTCATCCAGTCGGGAACGCTGCGCGTCGGCGATGCGATCGTCGCCGGCACCGCCTACGGCCGCGTTCGTGCCATGGCCGATGAGAACGGCGACGCCGTGCTCGAGGCCACGCCGTCGCGACCGGTGCAGGTGCAGGGCCTCTCGAGCGTGCCGCGCGCCGGTGACACCTTCCTCGTCACCGAGGAGGACCGCACCGCACGTCAGATCGCCGAGAAGCGTGAAGCCGCCGAGCGCAATGCCCAGCTGGCCAAGGCGCGCAAGCGCATCTCGCTCGAGGACTTCACCCGTGCACTCGAAGAGGGCAAGGTCGAGTCGCTCAACCTCATCATCAAGGGTGACGTCTCGGGTGCCGTCGAGGCGCTCGAGGAATCGCTCCTCAAGATCGAGGTCGACGACTCGGTGCAGCTCCGCATCCTCCACCGCGGTGTGGGTGCGATCACCGAGAGCGACGTCAACCTCGCGACGATCGACAACGCGATCATCGTCGGCTTCAACGTGCGCCCCGACACGAAGGCGCGCGAGCGCGCAGCTCGCGAGGGTGTCGACATCCGCTTCTACTCGGTGATCTACAACGCGATCGACGAGATCGAGGACTCGCTGAAGGGCATGCTGAAGCCCGAGTTCGAAGAGGTGCAGTCGGGTGTCGCCGAGATCCGCGAGGTGTTCCGCTCCTCGAAGTTCGGCAACATCGCCGGTGTCATCGTGCGATCGGGAACGATCACGCGAAACGCCAAGGCGCGCGTCATCCGCGACGGTGTCGTGGTCGGCGACAGCCTGGCCATCGAGTCGCTGCGTCGCTTCAAAGACGACGTCACCGAGGTCCGCACGGACTTCGAGGCGGGCATCGGCCTCGGCAAGTTCAACGACATCCAGGTCGGCGACGAGATCGAGACGATCGAAATGCGGGAGAAGCCCCGGGCGTAGTTCGTGGACGGGGTCCCCGCCCTTCACTTCGGTGAAGGGCGGGGACCCTACCCCGATTCACCGGAGTAGAGAATCAGGGACCCCAAGGACGCAACGTCCTGGGAGGGAAAGAGGCTGAGGAACATGGCGGATCCGGCACGGGCCAGGAAGATGGCCGATCGCATCAAGGAGATCGTGGCGAAGCGCCTCGACAAGGGATTGCGAGACCCGCGACTCGGATTCGTCACCATCACGGATGTACGCGTCACGGGTGACCTGCAGCACGCCAGCATCTTCTACACGGTCTACGGCACCGACGAGGAGCGCGAAGATTCCGCGAAGGCGCTGAAGGCGGCGACCGGCATGCTTCGCAGCGAAGTCGGCCGTAACATCACCGCGCGGCTCACGCCGTCGCTCGAGTTCATCGCCGACGCGATCCCCGAGAACGCCCAGCACATCGCGGCGCTTCTGCATGAGGCGCGCACTCGCGACACCGAGACGGCCGAGCTCGCCTCGACCGCCGAGTACGCGGGCGAAGCCGACCCGTACGTGAAGCCGCGGGAGTTCGACGAAAGCGACGAGTTCGACGACGAGCCGCGCACCGACGACGAAGCGGATGCCGCGCGCTGATCAGGCCTCGGGCAGCCGATAGCCATCAGCGTCGTGCACGGCGAGTCCGTCGACGACGAGGCTCGCGAGTGCACGATCCAATTGGGTCGGGGGCGCCTGCAGCATCCCGAGCTCCGTTCGCGGTACTGGTCGGTGCGCAGCCCTGAGCTCCCGCATCACCATGCCGCGCACCTGCCGGTCGGAGCCCTCGAATCGTGCCTGTGCCGACTTCTTCGGACCGTCGTATGCGGGGAAGCCAGCCGCTCGCCACGCACATGCGGCGGCGATCGGGCACACCTCGCAGCGTGGTGCCCGCGCCGTGCACACCGTTGCGCCCAGCTCCATCGCACCGGCATTGAACGCACGCGCGTCGGCATCGTCACGGGGGAGCAGCTCGTTCATCGCTGCGAGGTCTCGCGTCGTCGACGGAGGCCAGGGTTCGGCTTGACCGCTCACCGCACGGGCGAGCACCCGGCGCGTGTTCGTGTCGACGACCGGCACCCGAACGCCGAACGCGAATGCCGCGATCGCACGAGCCGTGTACGGCCCGATGCCGTGCAGGGCGAGGAGCGAGTCGAGCTCGGCGGGCACCTCGCCGCCGTGACGCTCGACGATCTCGACCGCGGCACGGTGCAGCCACAGGGCGCGACGCGGGTACCCGAGGCGGTCCCAGGCCCGCACCGCTTCGGAGGGAGGCTCGGCGGCGAGGGCGGCGGGCGTCGGCCAGCGCTCGATCCAGGCCTCCCAGCGGGGCACCACCCGCGCGACCTGGGTCTGCTGCAGCATGAACTCGCTGACGAGCACCGCCCACGGTGACACCTCTGCTGCACGCCACGGCAGTGGCCGCGCAGCTTCCGCGAACCAGTCGATCACGAGGCCCGGGAGCTCGGTGACGGTCGAGGACGGACGCATCCGACCAGCCTACGTCGAGGCGGATGCCGCGGAGTTAGGCTCGTGGCATGCGGCTTGTCACCACGCCCCGGGTCACCTTCCTCCGTTCGATCGCCGACGAGATCGTGCAGCATCACGGTCGTGGGCGCATGATCGTCGCGATCGACGGGCCGTTGCAGAGCGGGAAGACGGCGTTCGGCGACGACCTCGCCGCCGTGCTCGAAGAGCGTGATCACGCCGTGTTCAGGGCGAGCATGGAGGGATTCCATCGCTCGCGCGAGGCGCAGGCCGTCTTCGGCGACGACACTCCCGCGCGGTACTACCGATACGGATTCGACGAGTCGGCGCTGCGGCGGGTGCTCGTCGAACCGTTCCGGCTGGGCGGATCGACGGCATTCGTGACGCGCGTCTTCGACCCGACTCGCGACGCGTGGGTCGAACCGAAGTGGCTCACGGGGCCCGATGACGCGATCCTGGTGATCGACGGGCGGTTCCTGTTGCGGCAACGGCTCGCGGATCTGTGGGACGTGCGTATCGCACTCGACGGCGACCCCGTCGACCCTGCCGACGAGATCGCGTACGCCGAGAACGACCCGCGCCTCGTGGCATCCGTCGTCATCGACAACCGCGACCCCGCGCACCCGCGGCGCCGCTTCTTCGACGGCTGCTGAGCGGCCGGTTCGCCACGACGCGAGCACGGCATCACCCCTGATCAGAGGGAAGGTCCGGCGCATCCCGACGATTGCGCTGAGTAGGAGAATGTCCCCATTTCGGGGGACAAATGTACCCTGATTCAAAAAAACGGGGTACGCGCCCCCGCTTTCCGACATACTGGTGGAACTGCCAGCCCCCCCCGGCTACGCGAACCCGATCGCACCACCCGAATTACCCGACGTCCGTCGACGAGCGCGCCCGCGCCCGTCGGCACTGCTGCGCGCCCCGAACGCGCCCTCTGTCACCCCCATCGGTTTCGCTGACCCTGTGCCGGGCCAATCGATGGAGAAACCCCGAATGAGTAAGCCCGGCGCCGCTCTGGCGCACGCCGACGGCATCGCACGCACTCGCGTCCGATGGTCGTCACGCCGCCCGCTCCGCCGCATTGCGGCGATCCTCACCTCACTCGCGCTCGGCGCCGGACTCGCCCTCGTCGGCGTCGCCGCGCCGGCGAGCGCCCACACCGGCGACCTCAAGGCCAGCGCCGTGTGCAACACCGCCACCGGCGAGTACGACGTGACCTACAAGCTGATCCTCTCGAACGTGCCGAACGGCAAGTCCGGCACGACGAAGTGGCGCGTCGGAGACACCCACTTCGACGGCACGCCGTCGAACGCGACCGGCATGGATCGCGGCCCGATCACGACGAAGGGCGACACGACGATCACGCTCGGCACCGAGCACCTCGCCGGTGATACGACGGGGTTCGGCCCCTGGGTCTACGCCTACACGACCTGGGGCGACTCCAAGAAGGGCTCCGACGGCCAACTCAAGGAGCGACTCAAGGGCGACTGCGCTCCGAACGTTCCGATCGTGAAGAAGATCGAGTTCTGTCACGCCACCGGCAGCGCGACCCACCCGTACGAGCGCATCGAGACGGCTGTCGAGGCGTTCTTCAACTCGGGCCACGATGACCACCAGAACCATGGCGACATCTACCCGGCCTTCAACTACGTCAAGGACGGCAAGGTCATCCACGTGCCTGCGCAGGGCGACCAGAGCCTGCTCCAGTACGAGGACTGTGTGAAGCCGGATGTCGAGATCCCGGTCGATGGTGCACCGACGTTCCAGGACGCGTGTGGTCCTGACAACGAGCAGCTGACGGTTCCCGACGACACCGCGACGGTCGACTGGAACTCGACCGAGGTCGATGGCGTCATCACGGTGACGGCGACGGCGAAGGTCGGCTCGACGTTCCCCGAGGGCGCGCAGACGACGTGGACATTCAACGTCGACGACAGCCCGTGCGTGATCCAGGTCGTCGGTGCTCCAGCGTTCCAGGACACCTGCGGTCCTGACAACGAGAAGCTGACGGTTCCCGACGACACCGCGACGATCGACTGGAACTCGACCGAGGTCGATGGCGTCATCACGGTGACGGCGACGGCGAAAGCCGGCTCGACGTTCCCCGAGGGTGCGACCACGTCGTGGACGTTCAACGTCAACGACAAGCCGTGCGTGATCGATGTGGTCGGTGCTCCGACCTTCTCCGACAAGTGTGGGCCTGACAACGAGCAGCTGACGGTTCCCGACGACACCGCGACGGTCGACTGGAGCTCGACCGAGGTCGATGGCGTCATCACGGTGACGGCGACGGCGAAGGCCGGTTCGACGTTCCCCGAGGGGGCGACCACGACGTGGACGTTCAACGTCGATGACAGCCCCTGCGTGATCGAGCTCGTCGGCGCGCCGACATTCGAGGACACCTGTGGGCCGAACAACGAGCAGCGGACGGTTCCCGAGGACACGGACACGATCGACTGGGAGTCGGTGCGCGCCGACGGCGTCTTCACCGTCACCGCGACGGCGAAGCCCGGCTACACCTTCAAGGAGGGCGGTCCGGTGACCTGGACCTTCTCGTACTCCGACGTCGAGTGCATCGAGCCGAGCCTCAAGGGATCGGTCGCGACCGGCGTCTGCCTCGCCGACTCGCCGTGGATCTTCTTCGACGTCGAGCTGATCGACCCCGACGAGCAGTCCACGGAGACCACGGCGACGCTCGTGCTGACCGACGGCACGAACACGCACACCATCGAGCTCGGCGAGCTCGTCGACGACAAGCTCGAAGGCCAGGCGCTCTGGCCCGGTGCGTCGGTCGACGAGAACGGCACGGCGAACGGCTGGCCCGGATGGGCGAAGGTCGGCAACCAGTGGATCGAGGTCGACGACAACTTCGCATGGACCCGTGGTGACATCGACGCCAAGATCGTCGTGAACCCCGAGACCCCCGTCGCGATCTCGTACCCGGCGGCCACGCCCGAGTGCGCCACCGGCCCGAAGGGATCCGGCGGCGGCGCGAGCACCCCGGCTTCGCCCGGTACCGGCCTCGCGAGCACCGGATTCGCCGGCACGACCATCGCGATCGTCGCGGGCATCGTCGTGATCGCCGGACTCGCGTTCCTCGTGATCGCGCGTATCCGCCGCAAGCGCGCGTAACGCTCGCTGACGCACGCGAAGGGGGTCCGGTTCGCCGGGCCCCCTTCGTCGTACCTACCGGGCGGCTGCTCAGACTCGCACGTCGGCGAGCACGCGCTCGGCGGGCAACGAAACGCCGCCGGTCTCGACCTCGTGCACGAGCGCGGTGAGCGCGCGATTCACCGGTGCATCGAGCCCGGCGACGGATGCCTCGCGCACCACCGCCCCGTTCAGGAAGTCGACCTCGGTCGGCTGGCCGCGGCGCACACTCTGCTGCGTCGACCCGAGATTCGGCACCGCGCCCATGCGCAACCGCATCAATCGCGGCAGCACCTGGCCGATCGAGAGCGGCAAGTGGGAGAACAACCGGAGCCGGCGGTCGCCCAGCCCCTGCAGTGCGCCGAAGCGCACGCCTCGGGCGATGCCGACCCGCACGGTCTCACGCATGGAGGCGGTGACCACTCGGCGGAGTCGCCGCTCGTCGACGACGTCTTGCACGCTGCGCCCGACGATGGCGGGCACGGCGTTCAGCATGTTGACGACGAGTTTGGTCCACTGGGCGCCGCGGAAGCCGTCGATCGCGACGACCGGCACGGCGTCCGAGAGCACTGCAGCGACGTGCGTGCTTTCCGCGTCGGCGGCACCGTCGCCGCGGCCGAGGTAGCTCGTCGCGGGCGTGGTCACTCGAACGACCCCAGGCTCGGTGTAGTTGGCCGCAATGATCGACAACAGACCCATGCACGAGGATCGGGGGAGCAGGCGCTCGGCGGTTGCGACCCCGTCGAGCCCGTTCTGCACGATGACGATCGGAGCGCCGTCGATCAGTCGCGAGTTCGATTCGATGGCTGATGCCGCGTCTTGCGCCTTCGTGCAGACGAGCACCAGGTCGGGAGTCACGGTGAGCACTTCTCCGGCGGACACTCGTGCGTGCACGTCGCCATACCCGCCGCTCAGCCTGATGCCCGACTCGCGGATCGCCTCGAGGCCGGCGCCGCGCGCCGTCACCTCGACGTCGTGCCCGGCTCGCGCGAGCAGTGCCGCGAAGGTGCCGCCGAGGGCGCCTGCGCCGATGATGCCGATCTTCACCGCTCCAGCGTATGCGTGCCGCACGGCCGCACCGCGCGCGGCTGTTAGCCTGTACGGCGTGAACAGCGGCATCCTCCTCGTCGACAAGCCGCAGGGAATCACGAGCCACGACGTCGTCTCGCGCATGCGCCGCCTCGCTGGTACGCGAAAGATCGGGCATGCCGGCACCCTCGACCCCATGGCCACCGGCCTGCTCGTGCTGGGCGTGAATGGCGCGACACGCCTCCTGCACTACCTGGTGGGTCTCGACAAGGAATACCTCGCCACGATCCGGCTGGGCTGGAACACGAGCACAGACGATGCCGAGGGAGAACCGCTCGCCGCGGCATCCGCCGTCGCCGTCGCCGCCGCCACCGAAGCGGCGATCCGTGCCGCGATCGTGCCGTTCACCGGCGAGATCGAGCAGGTGCCGAGCGCGGTCAGTGCCATCAAGGTCGATGGCAAGCGCGCGTACCAGCGGGTGCGCGACGGTGAGACCGTCGAGCTCGCCGCACGCCGGGTCACGATCTCGGCGTTCGAGCCGATCGCCTTCCGCATTGGCGACGACCACGTCGATGTCGAGGTGCGCGTGGAATGCTCATCGGGCACGTACATCCGTGCGCTGGCTCGTGACCTCGGCGCCGCACTCGGCACCGGCGGACACCTGGCGGCGCTCAGGCGTACTCGAATCGGGCGGTTCAGCGTCACCGAGGCGAGCGCACTCGAGGAATTCGACGTCGCCGCATCGCTCATGAGTCCGGCGGATGCCGCGCGCCGCGCGCTGCCCTTCGTCGAACTCAGCGCGGCGCAGGCCGTCGACCTCGGGCACGGCAAACGCGTCGACCTCGCGGATGTCGGCGGGATCGCGGCATCCGGCGAGGCGCCACTGCCCTCAGTGCTCGCCGCCATCGACGCCGACGATCGCCTCGTCGCGATCGTCGAGCCGCGAGGCCGCCAATTGAAGGTGGTCACGGGGTTCCCACCCGCTGAAGCGGGGGAGGCCGGCGCGTGATCGAGTGGTTCACCTGGGTGCAACTCGCCGTCGCCGTCGTCGCCGGGCTGACCGCGATCGCCCTCGGCCTCGCCGGGCGCGTGCCGAGCGATCTCACGATCGGCGCGCTCGCGCTCGTCGAGGTGCTGCTCATCGTCCAGCTCGTCATCGCGATCGCGGCACCGGCCTTCGGCAACTCGCCGACGGGCAGCGCCCTGGAGTTCTACACCTACCTCGTCGGCGCGTTGCTCCTGCCGCCGGCAGCCGCCTTCTGGGCCTTGCTCGAGCGAAACCGCTGGGCGACCGTGATCCTCGGCGTCGCAGCGCTCGCCGTCGGCGTCATGGTCTACCGCATGCTGCAGATCTGGACCGTGCAGCAGGCGTGAAGCCGGTCTGCGAGAATCGAACGACATGAGTGAGGTGCGGAGTGCCCAGCCCGAGGTGCGACAGGGGCGGCGAATGAGCGGCATCGGGCGAGTGCTCGTGGCCGTCTACGGGGTGCTCGCGCTCGCGGCGGTCGGTCGCTCGTTCGTGCAGATCGCTTCGAAGTTCGACGAGGCGCCGCTCGCGTATTCGCTCTCGGCGCTCGCAGCGCTCGTCTACGTCGTCGCGACGATCGCGCTGATCCGTCCCGGCGCCGTGTGGTACCGCGTGGCATGGGCGACGATCGCGTTCGAGTTCACCGGCGTGATCGTCATCGGCACCCTCAGCATCGTCTTCCCGGAGTTGTTCCCGCACGACACCGTGTGGTCGTGGTTCGGTCGCGGCTACCTGTTCATACCGCTCGTGCTGCCGGTGCTCGGCATGTGGTGGCTCGCCCGGCACCGGCCGTCTCCCGAAACGGATGCCTCGTGAAGACCTTCAAGGGCTTGGCCGGAGTGCCCGCCGGAATCGGGCCGTCGGTCGTCACGATCGGCAAGTTCGACGGTGTGCACGAGGGGCATCGTGCCGTCATCGCCCAAGCGCGTCGCATCGCCGACGAGCGGAGTCTCGCGACCGTCGTGGTGACGTTCGACCGCAACCCGCTCGCGCTGCTCGCACCCGACAAATGCCCCGATTCGCTCGTGAGCGTTCGGCAGAAGCTCGAGCTGCTCGCGACGACCGGGGTCGATGCGACCCTGCTGCTGCCGTTCGACCGGGCGCTCGCCTCGGTGCCGGCGACCGAGTTCGTCGAACGCGTGCTCGTCGATGCGCTCGACGCGAAGGCCGTGCTCGTCGGCAGCGACTTCCGCTACGGCGCGCGAGGCGCCGGCGACGTGCCGCTGCTGATCGATCTCGGTGCGAAGTTCGGCTTCACCGTCGAGGTCATCGACGATGTGCGGCCCGAGGGCGAGCGCCGCGTCTCCTCGACCTGGATTCGCGAGTTGCTGGCCGAAGGCGACGTGCGACGAGCGACGCAACTGCTCGGCCACACGCCGACGGTGTCGGGCATCGTCGTGCACGGAGCCGCTCGCGGGCGGGAACTCGGCTTCCCGACGGCGAATCTCAGCCCGGAGTCCGAGGGGCTGATTCCGGCCGACGGGGTGTACGCGGGGTGGCTCACCGACGCCGGCACCCGATACCCGGCGGCGATCTCCGTGGGCAACAATCCGACCTTCGAGGGCGTTCCGAAGAAGCAGGTGGAGGCGTATGTGCTCGATCGTGAGCTCGACCTCTACGACCACGTCGTCGACGTGGAGTTCGTCGAGCGAATCCGCGGCATGGTCGCGTTCACGAGCATCGATGCGCTGGTCGAGACGATCCGCGACGACGTCGAGCGTTCCCGCGGCATCCTCGCCGGCTGAGGAGCCACGCGCGCGCCCATAGACTCGAGGGGATGAATTCGCTCCCGTCCCGACCGCTCTGGGCGGGTCGCGCGCTCGCCCTCACCGGAATCGTGCTGGTCGCGTTCAACCTCCGCACCGCGGTGGCCTCGCTCTCGCCGATCCTCGGACAACTCGAGGCCGAGGTTCAGCTCGCGCCGGCGGTCGTCGGCTTCCTCGGCATGCTGCCCCCGCTCTGCTATGCGCTCTTCGGCATCCTGACCCCGATGGTCGCGAAACGGCTCGGGCTCGAACTGACCCTCGTCATCGCGCTCCTCGCACTCACGGTCGGGCTGGCCGGTCGTGGCCTCGCCGGTTCCGCGCTGTGGCTCGTCGCGGCCTCGACGGTCACCTTCGCGGCGATCGGCGTGGGCAACGTGCTGTTGCCGCCGCTCGTCAAGCGCTACTTCCCCGACCGCATCGGTCTCGTCACGACGATCTACGTGACGGCCATGTCGATCAGCACCTTCACGCCGCCGTTGATCGCCGTTCCGATGGCGGATGCCGCCGGCTGGCGCGTCTCCCTCGGCCAGTGGGCGCTCATCGCCACGATCTCGCTCGTGCCGTGGGTCGTGATGCTGTTGCAGCCGGGGCGCCGGACCGCTGCGGCGCTTCCCGAAGAGGCCGACCCCGGCCAGCTCCGCCACGCCCTGCGCTCACCCCTCGCGTGGTCCCTCGCGATCGTGTTCGCCGTCGCCGGATTCAATGCCTACGCAGCGTTCGCGTGGCTGCCGACGATCCTGCACGACGTCGCAGGTGTTTCACCGGCCGAAGCAGGTGCCCTGCTCTCGCTGTACGCGGCGATGGGGCTGCCGGCAGGGCTGCTCGTGCCGGTGGTCGCGGCCAAGTACGGCAAGGTGCACCTGTTGATCGCGGTCGCGGTCACGACCTTCGTGATCGGGTACCTCGGACTGCTGCTCGTTCCCGACTGGGCGACGTGGCTCTGGGTCGCGCTGGTGGGTACCGGCCCGCTTCTGTTCCCGCTCGCGCTCGTGCTCATCAACCTCCGCACGAGAACGCATTCCGGCGCGGTGGCGCTTTCGGGGTTCGTGCAATCGGCGGGCTACGTCATCGTGGCCGTCGGACCGCTCCTGGTCGGGCTCTTGCACGAATGGTCGGGCGGGTGGACGTGGCCGCTGCTCTTCCTCCTCGCCTCCGCCGTGCCTGCGGCGATCGCGGGCGCCGTGGTCGCCCGGCCGCGCTACTTCGAGGAAGAGCGCGCCTCGTAGCTCCGGCACCTCGTGCCGCGGATGCGCGGTGCACCATTGCCGCGGAGGCCGCCGAGTCGTAGGATCCGGGTGCCATGGAAACGCTGCTGCAACTCGCCGAGGCCGCGACCACCGCGAAGCCCCCGAATCTCTGGGGAGCGCTCGGTTGCGCGCTCGCCTACAGCGGAGCGCTCTTCGCGACGATCGATTCGTTCGCCGACATGCTGCTCGCGCGAGGCGACCGGCCCGACGGCAGGATGTCGCCGGCATTGAAACTGAAGTCGGGGTCCAAGCTCTCCGCCGCCGGCATCACGGTGGTCTCCGCCGGTACGGTGCTCGCGCTCGACTCGAACTGGTTCGCGCTCGTCGCGCTCACCGTCGTGTTCATCGTGCTGGTCGGCATCGGCGCGCTCGTACTCGTGCGGCATCGCGCCGTTTCAGCCGTGCAGCTCGCGAGGCACGCACCGCCGCCCGTGTCGGATTCGCCGCCCCTCGTCGGAGGCTGACTCCGGTTGCAGGCCGGAATGCGCGAACGCGATCCGGGTCGCAGCGGCGCGCGACATCCGCCATCGCCCTGCTCATATGAGCAGTAGGGCCAACGAGTGTTGCCGATGCGCACTCGGCTGCCTACGCTGGAGTGGACGGACGGAGGCGCATGGACGAGATCGACGAACTGCTCTCGATCAGGGCGGCTGAGCTCTACTACGAGGAGAACAAGACCCAAGACGAGATCGGACAGGCACTGCGCCTGACCCGGTGGAAGGTCGGCCGACTTCTCGCGCAGGCGAAGCAGCGCGGCTTCATCCGCATCGAGATCCTGCACCCGCGCGCACGGCGGCTGGCGATCGAGCGGCGACTGCGTGACGAACGCGGCCTCGCCGACGCGATCGTCGTCTCGACGGCCGGGGTCACCTCACCTGAAGAGCTGCAAGCGCGCACCGCACAGGCGGCTGCCGACTACCTCACCGCGCTCCGACCCGTGCCGCGCACCCTCGGCGTGAGCTGGGGGCGAACGCTCTTCGAGATCTCGCAGCAGCTCCGCAACGGCTGGGCCACCGGTGTGAACGTCGTGCAGATCAACGGCGGCGTGAGCCTCAATCGCCGGCCGGGCACCGCAGCGGCGACGGCGGTCGGCATCGCGCAGAAGGGCGGCGGCAGCGCCACGCTGCTGCCGAGCCCGGCGATCCTCGAGCGACTCGAGACGAAAGAGGCGATCGAGTCCGACCGGGTCGTCGCGGGCGTCATCGACCTCGCACGATCCGCCGACGCGTACCTGTTCAGTGCCGGGGCCGCCGATCACTCCTCGGTGCATGTCGAGAGCGGCTACCTCTCGATGCCCGACGTCGATGTACTCGTGCAGAAGGGGGCCGTCGGCGACGTCGTCGGCCGATACATCGACTCCGACGGAAACATCGTCGACCCGGCGCTCGACGCGCGGACCGTCGGGCTCACGCTCGACGAGCTGCGCCGTGCCGAACTCGCGATCGCCGTCGTATCCGGCCCGGGCAAGCACGCCGTGGCCGACGCCGTGGTGCGCAGCAGATTGTGCTCGGTGCTCGTCACCGATGAAGCCACCGCCCTCCACCTCCTCGACGGCTGACGCGACCGTCGGCCATTCCCATCACGAAAGCCAGGTTCTTCCTCATGTCAGGCACCTCACTCGTCACCGCCCGCGAGCGGGCCATCGCCGTGCTGGGCGGCGAGCCCGACGACGCGACTCTTCGGCGCTACCTGCACGGCATTCCCGGGGTCGACGCGGTCGGCCTCGAGCAGCGCGCCGCCGGTCTCGGCTCGCGGTCGATCAAGACCACATCGAAGCGGTGGGCCCTCGACAAGATCATCACCCTCATCGACCTCACCACGCTCGAGGGCGCCGACACTCCAGGCAAGGTGCGTTCCCTCGTCGCCAAGGCGATGACCCCCGACCCCGCCGATGCCACGACGCCGCGGGTCGCGGCGGTCTGCGTCTACGGCGACATGGTGCCGTACGCGATCGATGCGCTCGGCGCCGCACATGGCGACCCCGACAACGGCCTCATCTCGGTGGCGGCAGTGGCGACCGCGTTCCCGAGCGGCCGGGCATCTCTCGAGATCAAACTCGCCGACACGGCCGAGGCGGTCGCGGCGGGCGCCGATGAGATCGACATGGTCATCGATCGTGGAGCCTTCCTCGCCGGCCGCTACGGACTCGTCTTCGACCAGATCGCCGCCGTGAAAGAGGCGTGCCGACGGCCCGACGGTTCGAGCGCCAGCCTCAAGGTGATTCTCGAGACCGGTGAACTCGTGACCTACGACAACGTGCGACGCGCCTCGTGGCTGGCGATTCTCGCGGGCGGCGATTTCATCAAGACCTCCACGGGCAAGGTGGCTCCCGCGGCGACGCTGCCGGTCACGCTGCTCATGCTCGAGGTCGTGCGCGACTGGCACCTGGCCACAGGCCAGCGCATCGGAGTGAAGCCGGCCGGCGGCATCCGTTCGTCGAAAGACGCCATCAAGTACCTCGTGACGGTTGCCGAGACGGTGGGTGAGGAATGGCTGGTGCCGCACCTCTTCCGATTCGGCGCGTCGAGCCTGCTGAACGACGTGCTGCTGCAACGGCAGAAGATCGCGACCGGCCACTACTCCGGCGCCGACTACGTGACGATCGATTGAATCTCGATACGGCCCTGGCGGGCCTACTCGATCACCGAACCACCCGCATCCACATGATTCTCGAACCGAAAGGTTCCCAGCTATGAACTTCCTCGACTACGCACCCGCACCCGAGTCCCGAGCGATCCTGTCGCTCCGCGACAGCTACGGCCTCTTCATCGACGGCGAGTTCGTCGATGGACGCGGCGAGCCGTTCCAGACGATCAGCCCCGCCACCGAAGAGCGCATCGCGACGATCTCGAGCGCGAACACGGCCGATGTCGATGCCGCGGTGGCTGCGGCCCGGCGCGCCTATGACCGCACCTGGTCGCGCATGTCCGGCCGCGACCGCGGCAAGTACCTCTTCCGCATCGCCCGCCTCGTGCAGGAGCGGGCACGCGAACTCGCCGTCGCCGAGTCGCTCGACAACGGCAAGCCGATCAAGGAGTCGCGCGACGTCGACGTGCCCCTCGTCGCCGCGTGGTTCTTCTACTACGCCGGCTGGGCCGACAAGCTCGATCACGCCGGTCTCGGCGCGAACCCGCGCTCCCTCGGCGTCGCTGCCCAGGTGATCCCGTGGAACTTCCCGCTGCTGATGCTCGCGTGGAAGATCGCACCGGCGCTCGCCGCCGGAAACACGGTCGTGCTGAAGCCGGCCGAGACGACGCCGCTCACGGCGCTCATCTTCGCCGAGATCCTGCAGCAGGCCGAGCTTCCGCCGGGTGTCGTGAACATCATCACGGGGGCCGGCGACACGGGTGCCGCACTCGTCGCCCATGAGGGCGTCGACAAGGTCGCCTTCACGGGCTCGACCGGTGTCGGGCGGGCGATCGCGAAGCAGATCGCCGGCACCGACAAGAAGGTCACGCTCGAGCTCGGCGGCAAGGCCGCGAACATCGTCTTCGACGACGCGCCCATCGACCAGGCCATCGAGGGCATCGTCAACGGCATCTTCTTCAACCAGGGGCACGTGTGCTGCGCAGGCTCCCGCCTGCTCGTGCAGGAGAACATCCACGACGAGGTCGTCGAGCGCCTGAAGCTGCGCCTGTCGACGCTCCGCCTCGGCGACCCGCTCGACAAGAACACCGACATCGGCGCCATCAACTCCAAGGAGCAGCTCGAGCGCATCCGCGAGCTCTCCGACATCGGCGTCGCCGAAGGCGCCGATCGGTGGAGCGCTCCGTGCGTGATCCCCGAGAACGGCTTCTGGTACGCGCCGACGATCTTCACGAACGTGCAGACTTCGAGCCGCATCGCCCGTGAGGAGATCTTCGGCCCGGTGCTCTCGGTGCTCACCTTCCGCACGCCCGCCGAGGCGATCGCGAAGGCGAACAACACGCCCTACGGCCTCTCCGCCGGCATCTGGAGCGACAAGGGCAGCCGCATCCTCGCGGTCGCCGATCAGCTGCGCGCCGGCGTCATCTGGGCGAACACCTTCAACCGCTTCGACCCCGCGTCGCCGTTCGGCGGCTACAAGGAGTCGGGCTACGGCCGCGAGGGCGGCCGGCACGGGCTCGGGGCGTACCTGATGCCCGCGCCGATCGGCCAGTCCGCGCTCTCGGCCGGGCGAGGAGCGGCGAAGCCGCGTCTCGAGACCAAGGATGCCGCGACCGCTGATCTCGAGTCGGCCGCTACCCGGCGGGCGCGAACGACGAAGCGTCGACAAGCCGGCGCCATGACGAAGGGATCGAAGCGATGAGCCGCCTCGCCGTGCCGAAGACCTACAAGCTCTACATCGGAGGCGCCTTCCCGCGCAGCGAGTCAGGGCGCACGTACGAGGTGCTCGCCGCTGACGGTGGTTTCCTCGCGAATGCCGCGAAGGCATCGCGCAAAGACGCCCGCGACGCGATCGTCGCTGCCCGCGGCGCCGTCGGGGGCTGGTCCGGCGCCACGGCCTACAATCGCGGGCAGGTGCTCTACCGCATCGCCGAGCTGCTCGAAGGGCGCCGGGCCCAGTTCGTCGCTGAGATCGAGCTGGCCGAGGGAATCTCCCGCGCCGCGGCATCCGCCCAGGTCGACGAGGCGATCGACCGCTGGGTCTGGTACGCCGGCTGGGCCGACAAGTTCGCTCAGGTGACGGGCAACGCGAATCCGGTGGCCGGACCCTACTTCAACATCACGGTGCCCGAACCGACGGGGATCGTCGCGGTCATCGTGCCGCAGCACGATTCGCTGCTCGGCCTCGTCTCCGCGATCGCTCCGGCGCTCGTCGCCGGCAACGCCGTCGTCGCCGTCGCGAGCGAGCGGTTCCCGCTCTCGGCGATCAGCCTCGCCGAGGTGCTCGCCACGAGCGACGTGCCGAAGGGCGTCGTCAACGTGCTCACCGGTTCACCGGCTGAAATCGCGCCGTGGCTCGCGAGCCACGCCGATGTCAACGCACTCGACCTCGTCGGCGCGGGCGACCTCGACTGGATCTCACTCGAGATCGATGCCGCGGACACGCTCAAGCGCGTGCTGCGTCCCGAATCGGGTCCGGATGCCGCGGCGCCCGCGCTCGGCCGAATCTCGGCGTTCACCGAGAGCAAGACCGTGTGGCACACGAAGAGCCTCAAGTAGCGCGACGCCATGGCCGGTCGAAATGGAGCCTCCGACGAACGCGGTCGGCTCGTGAGCGACCCGTTCGAGTACCGTGTCACGAAACAGGGCGGCGTGATCGTCGTCCGAGGCGGCCAGCCGGTCATGACCGTCGGAGGTCGTGACGCGGCGCGACTCGTCGCCGCACTGCAACTCGCGGACGATGCACAAGCGCAGCACCTGCTGGCCCGGGCGAGCGGCAACTACCGTCGAGGCAACGAACGGTCGTAACGCCCGCTGACGACCGAGCGAAGCGGTCCTCGTGCGTGCGCTCGTCGCCCACCGACGGGGTCGACGGCATGGCGTAGCCTCAGAGCAGGTCGCCGCATGCGCGACCGGTGATTCGACGGCGACCTGTTCATCGCGGATTCCTCCGAGTGAATCCGTCGAGTGCAGCGCACCGGCGAGACAGGACGTCCGCCATGACCACCACCAGCTCGAAGCTCCTTCGTCTCGGAGTGCTGGCGCACTCGAGCAAGCCCGACGAGAAGCGACTGCCGCTGCATCCGTCGCACCTCGACCGCATCGATGCCGAGCTGCGGCAGAACCTGTTCCTCGAGCACGGTTACGGTGAGCGCTTCGGCTTCACAGATGCCGAGCTCGAGCCGTTCGTCGCCGGGTTCGGCGCTCGCGGTGAGCTCATCGCCCGGTCGGAGGTCGTGCTGCTGCCGAAGCCCCGGGCGTCGGATCTTGCGGAGATGCGCGACGGCCAGGTGCTCTGGGGCTGGCCGCACTGCGTTCAAGACCGCGCAATGACGCAGGTCGCCATCGACAGGCGACTCACGCTGATCGCGTGGGAGGCCATGAATCACTGGACCGCCGGCGGTGGATTCGGGCTGCACGTGTTCCACAAGAACAACGAGCTCGCCGGCTACTGCTCGGTGCTGCATGCGCTGCAGCTCTGCGGCTCGACGGGGGACTACGGGCGGCGCCTGAGTGCGGTCGTCATCGGTTTCGGGGCGACCGCTCGAGGCGCCGTGACCGCGCTCAACGCGCACGGCATCCACGACGTCCGGGTGCTCACCAATCGGGATACGGCCGCGGTGGGGTCGCCGATCCCGTCGGTCGACATCCTCCAGTTCGAACACAACCCCGAGGCGCCGTTCCTCAGCACGGTCAACACGGAGGACGGCCCCGTGCCGCTCGCTCCGTTCCTCGCCGAGCGAGACGTCGTGGTGAACTGCACGCTGCAGGATCCGAATGCACCGCTCACCTACCTCCGCACTGAAGACCTCGGCGTCTTCCGGCCGGGCAGCCTCATCGTGGACGTCTCGGTCGATGAGGGCATGGGCTTCAGCTGGGCGCGCCCGACGTCGTTCGAGGACCCGATGTTCACCGTGGGGGAGACGACGAACTACTACGCGGTCGATCACAGCCCGTCGTACCTCTGGAACTCGGCGACGTGGGAGATCAGCGAAGCGCTGCTGCCGTTCCTGCGCACGGTCATGGAGGGACCGGCGGCCTGGGCGGAATCGTCGACGATCGATCGAGCGATCGAGATCGCCGAGGGGCGTGTCCGCAATCCGGCCATCTTGGAGTTCCAGCGGCGGGCAGCCGAGTATCCGCACCCGACCATCGAGTGAGGTCCCGTTCGTGGGCGAGATGTGCCGCGAACGGGAGGTAACGAAATGGTAACGGGCTTTGCTAGAGTGACCTGCACCGATCGCGCAACGGCGCGCGAACGGTGGAAAGGCCCGAACTCGTGTACCACGCCCCCGGCGCGTTCACCGCTGCGACCGACCTCCGACCGACCGACCCGGCCGGCCGGACTCGAACACCGATTCCTGCGCGTTCCGAGGCGCGATCGCGCCACTTCTCGCCGCGCCGCCGTGCCGCCCGGCTGGCGATGGCGGTTGGCGGCGTGGCGGTGCTCGCCGGGCTCCTGCTGTTTGCCCAGATGCCCCCGACCGTGTATGCGATCGACGTGTTCGGAGCGCTGCGGGAGCCGGGCGAGCCGGCCTTCACCGTCGGGCACCGCGGTGACCGGGCCGCAGCCCCCGAGAACACGATGCCATCGCTCGAGCTCGCGATGGACGAGTTGGCATTCGTCGAGACCGACGTGCAACTCACGCGCGACGGCGTGCCCGTGCTGTTCCACGACACGACCCTCGAGCGCATCACGGGCGACCCGCGAACCGTCGGAGAGCTCGACGCCGACGCCATCGCGCGGCTCGACGCCGGGTCCTGGTACGGCCCCGAATTCGCGGGCACCCGCATTCCGACGCTCGACGCCTTCTTCGCGGCACTCGCCGAACGGCGCGAGGCGCGCGCGCTCGTCGAGCTGAAGGCCGACTGGGATGCCGACGGCGTGCGGAAGGTCACCGGTCTCATCGACCAGCACGGGCTCAGGGGTCGCATCGTGCTGCAGAGCTTCAGCCTCGAGACGCTGTTCAACCTGCAACGCGTCGCCCCGACCATTCCGCGCATCCTGCTGACGCGCGAACTTCCGGCCGATCCGGTCCCACTGGCCGAACGACTCGGCGTGATCGGGTTCGGCACGACGGTGGTCTCGGTCACCGCAGAGCCCGGCGCCCTCGCGGCACTGCATGAGGCGGGCGTCGCGGTGCTCTGCTACACGCTCAACAGCCATGAGCACTGGGAGGAAGTGAGTGCGCTCGGCGTCGACGGCATCATCACCGATGAGCCGAGCGAGCTCGACGATTGGCTGGCAGTCACGGCACCCGGCACCTGAGCCGAGGCGTCCGCTGGTCTGCTCGATCAGCCGGCGGTCTACCCGCGGTTGTTGGAGAGCTCGAAGACACGCACGAGTTCGGCCACCGCCGCGTCGCGCTGCTCGCCCCCTGCCTCGTACATCTCGGTGACGTGGGTGCGCAGGTGGTTCTCGACGAGGAGCTTGTTCAGCGACCCGAGCGACTTCTGCACGGCGAGCGAGAGCGTGATGATGTCGACGCAGTACTCGTCGTTCTCGATCATCTTCTCGATGCCGCGCAACTGGCCCTCGATGATCTTCGTGCGGTGGATGGCGCGCTTCTTGATGTCCTCGATCACGAGTACAGGATACCCCGTCGACCCGGATACCCCCAAGGGGTACATTTCCTCGGAGCCCTGCGCCCCGCCGCGCTAGCGTAGGGGCATGCGCCGCATCCGCCTCGCCGCAACACTCGTCGCCGTCGGCACGGCCGTCGTCGGGCTCGCCCTCGTGCCGGTTGCAGCGGCCTGGGCCCAGGTGACGCCGTTCACCGTCGCCGAGCCCGCGACATCCGTGCTCACCGACCTCTCGGCCGGTGTCGACGACTTCACCTTCGATTCATTCGACGCGGTCTACGAGCTGTCGCGCGACGACGCGGGTCGCTCGGTGCTCGACACGACCGAGTCCATCGTCGCCAGGTTTCCCGAGATCGACCAGAACCGCGGCATCCGACGAGCGATCCCGAGCTCCTATCGCGGGCACCCCACCGACATCGAGCGCATCACGGTGACGGATGAGTCGGGCGCACCCCGGCGGTTCGAGGTGCACGAAGACGACGATGACGAGGACTTCCTCTTCGTCACGATCCGGGCCGACGACTACGTGCACGGCGAGCAGACCTACGTGATCGGGTACCGCCAGCACAACGTCACGCTGCAGCCCGACGATGCGGCGATCGACGAGTTCTACTGGGACGTGAACGGCACCGGCTGGGCCCAGCCGTTCGGCCGCGTGAGCGCGGAACTGCACCTGAGTGACGACGTGGCGACGGCGTTCACCGGTGACGTCGCCTGCTACCAGGGCGGCATCGGATCGAGCACCGTGTGCGGTTCGCTCGAGGTCGCCGAGGCGCAGCCTCTCGTGATCACGGCCGAGGCCCTCGACCTCGGGCCGTTCGAGAACCTGACGATCGCAGCGGCATTCACCGACGGCACCTTCGTGCCGCGTGACGAGTCGTTCGGCTCGTCGCCGGCCGCGATCACGAGTGCGATCGCCGCCGTGCTCGCCGTGCTCGCCGCGGGCGTCGCCGTCTTCATGCGCGGCATCCGGTGGCGAAACCACGCCGGGCGCGGCACGATCATCGCCGAGTACGAACCGCCGGCCGGAGTCTCGCCGATGATCGCCGCCGATCTGGTCGGGCGGCCCGACAAGGGTGTGACGGCGACCATCCTCGATCGAGCAGTCGCCGGCGAGGTGCGCATCGTCGAGTCGGGCAAGCGCAAGTACGCCGTCGAGTACCGCCACGATGCGGCGCGGGCCGACGTCGACCCCGAGTCCGCAGCCGTGTTGAGCGTCCTGTTCGGGGAGCAGCGCAACTACGGCCGCCGACAACTCACGGAAGACACCGCACTCGGCAAGCAGTTGCTCGCGCTGCGCCAGTCGGTGGCGAAGCAGGTCGTCGCCGGAGGGCTCCGTTGGAAGCCGCCGCTCGGTCCGCGGTTGCTGCTCATCGCCGTTGCGGTCGCCGGCGCGGCGCTCTCGTTCTTCTTCGGCATCGTCGCCCTCGAGACGCAGATGGGTGGATTCTGGCCAGCGATCTGCTTCATCGTCGCCATCCTTGCGGCGATCTCGACGATTGCGGTGATCATCTCGGTGCGGCCGCTCACCGAACGCGGGCGCACGATCCGCGACCATCTCGAAGGACTCAGGCTCTACATCAGGCTCGCCGAGGCTGATCGACTCCGCGTGCTGCAGAGTCCGAGCGGCGCCCTGCGGGAGCAACGGCCGGCCGCGGCATCCGTACCGGGGCCCGGCTCGACAGGTGGTGCGAGCATTCCGGCTCACGCTGCGAACCTCGATCCCGTGACCGTGCTGAAGCTCAACGAGCGGCTGCTGCCGTACGCCGTGCTGTTCGGCCTCGAACGGCAATGGAGTCGCGTGCTCTCCGCGCTCTACGAGCAGACCGGTGCCGAGCCCACGTGGTACAGCGGCCGAGCCGGATTCAATGCAGGGATGCTGGCTGCCGGGGTGTCGTCGTTCTCGTCGGCCTCGAGCTCCTCGTGGTCGGGTTCGAGCTCGAGTTCGTCGTCGAGTGGCTCGGGCGGCGGTGGCTCCTCGGGTGGCGGTGGTGGCGGCGGCGGCGGTGGCGGCGTCTGAGCTTCGAGTCGCGCGCACTCCTCGCCGTCGGGGCTCGTGATCGCCGAGAGGCTCGCGATCGTCGATGGGGGCCGACTCACCGCGCCGTGCCTCTCGCGCACCGATCCTGCACGGCGTTGACGCTAGACTGGGCTTGCGCACGGCGAATCCGTTCTTCGGCCGACCGCGTGAGCTGGGTCTGATCACAGAACCTGAGTTCTCGCGATGCTCGGTTCGGGATTCGCGCACCGCGGGCCACCGATGCAGTCGGTGCGATCGAGCGGTCTCGATCATCCGACGGTGGCGAGGGGCGTGCCGGATTCGGCCCAGATACTGGAGGACCATTGGCCCAGACGAGGCAGCGACAGCGGACGCGCTCACGCGACGATGACGCACCGATCATCCCGATCCTCGCGCGCAAGGTGCGCGAGGTGGAGCAGAAGGCGCAGAAGGGCAAACTCGGCCCGACGAACCGCACGAAGTTCCAGGTGATCGCGCTCCTCATGCGCGAGGAGCGTGCCCGGGTGAAGACCGACACCGAGGTGACCGACTCCGCGAGAGCCGAGTTGCTCAAGCGGCTCGACGGCATCGCGCAGATCCTCGCGAAGACCGCGGCCCGCGACACGAGCCTCATCGCCCTGCTCGAACCCGATGCCTCGATCTCCACCGTGGCGCAGCGATTCCGTCGCGACTGGCTGCTCGAGTCCGGCGCCGAACTCTCACCAGACGAGCTCATCATCACGAGGGAGGCCGAGGTCGCACCCCAGCTCAGCGAGAATCAGGTCATCCCGGCATCTGTTCGCTCGCGGCAGCTCGCGAACCCGTTCCTCCCGCCCGACTTCTCCAAGCCGGCCGCCTCGACGGTGCCGGTGCGCCGGCTCGCGAACTGGGAGCTGCTCGGACCGCTGTTCAAGTCGTTCGAGGTCGGTTCAGGCGGTCAGGCGGCCAGCATGGAGCTGCCCGAGGCGCCCAAGGTCGACCGGCTCTCGCCGCGCGGCCTCGAGCTGATGAAACACCAGGTGCGCTTCATCGAGAGCGCGCGAGAGGGCCACCGCACCTTCCTCCTCGCCGATGAACCGGGCCTCGGCAAGACGGCGCAGTCGGTGCTCGCGGCATCCGTCTCGGGTGCCTACCCGCTGCTCGCGGTCGTACCGAACGTCGTGAAGATGAACTGGGCGCGCGAGGTCGAGCGGTGGACTCCCCATCGCCGGGCCACCGTGATCCACGGCGACGGCGACACTCTCGATGCCTTCGCCGACGTCGTCATCGTCAACTACGACGTGCTCGACCGGCACATGGCGTGGCTGTCGACCCTCGGATTCAAGGGCATGGTCGTCGACGAAGCGCACTTCATCAAGAACCTGCAATCGCAGCGATCGAAGAACGTGCTCGCCCTCGCCGAGCGCATCCGCCGCGCCGCGCCCGGTGGAGACCCACTGCTGCTCGCGCTCACCGGTACCCCCCTCATCAACGACGTCGACGACTTCCGGGCGATCTGGAAGTTCCTCGGCTGGATCGAGGGCGACAAGCCCTCGCCCGAGCTGCTCGGCCGGCTCGAAGAGACGGGGCTCACGCCCGCCGATCCCGGCTTCTACAGCGCCGCTCGTCGCTCGGTGATCGATCTCGGCATCGTGCGCCGTCGAAAGGTGGATGTCGCGGCCGACCTGCCCGCCAAGCGCATCGCCGATCTCCCCGTCGAGCTCGACGATGAGCTCGGCCGTTCGGTCCGCGCCGCCGAGCGCGAGCTCGGCAACCGCCTCGCCGGACGCTTCCGGGCTCTCGTCGAGGCGCGCAAGTTGCGTGTCGGCGACCTCGACGAGGAACAGCGCGACCAGTTCATCCGAGCCGTGGCAAGCGCCGAACTCGAGGAGTCGAAGTCGACGAAGTCGGGTGAGAACGTCTTCACGATGGTGCGCCGCATCGGCCAGGCCAAGGCCGGGCTCGCTGCCGACTACGCGGCCCAGCTGGCGCGCTCGGTCGGGAAGGTCGTCTTCTTCGCCAAGCACATCGACGTCATGGACCAGGCCGAGGCGGCCTTCGCCGCCCGGGAGCTCCGAACCGTCTCGCTGCGCGGAGACCAGACCGCACTGCAGCGTCAGGCTGCGATCGACGCGTTCAACAACGACCCCGAGGTCGCCGTCGCCGTCTGCTCGCTCACCGCGGCGGGCGTCGGCGTCAACCTGCAGGCCGCGTCGAACGTCGTGCTCGCCGAGCTCAGCTGGACGGCAGCAGAGCAGACGCAGGCGATCGACCGCGTGCACCGCATCGGCCAAGACGAGCCGGTCACGGCCTGGCGCATCATCGCGGCGCATACCATCGATGCCCGCATCGCCGAGCTCATCGATTCCAAGCAGGGCCTCGCCGCTCGAGCACTCGACGGCAGCGACGTCGAGCCGGGCTCGGCCGACTCGGTGCAACTCGACGCCCTGCAGCACCTCCTGCGGCAGGCGCTCGACGGGTCGTTGTAGACGATCCCGGACCGCGTCGGAAGGCGAAGTCGAGGTTCGCTAGACTTCCCGGAGTCGTGCCCCGATGAAGCGGCTCCCGCGACGCATTCCCCCACAGCAAGGAGTCTCACGCGCCATGAAGATCGGCATCCTCACGTCGGGCGGCGATTGCCCCGGCCTCAACTCGGTCATCCGCGGTGCGGTGCTGAAGGGCGTCATCTCGCACGAGACCGAGTTCGTCGGGTTCCGTTGGGGCTGGAAGGGCGTCGTCGAAGCCGACATCATGCCGATCACGCGTCATGACGTGCGCGGTCTCGCGAAGCAGGGCGGCACGATCCTCGGCTCCAGTCGCACCAACCCGTTCGAGGGCGAGGGCGGCGGGCCCGAGAACATCCAGCGCATGCTCGACGAGCAGGGCATCGACGCGATCATCGCGATCGGCGGCGAGGGCACCCTGACGGCTGCGCGCCGCCTGCACGACGAGGGAGGCATCAACGTCGTCGGCGTGCCGAAGACGATCGACAACGACCTCGCCGCCACCGACTACTCCTTCGGCTTCGACACGGCCGTCGAGATCGCCACCGAGGCGATCGATCGCCTGCGCACCACCGCCGACTCGCACGGCCGCTGCATGGTGCTCGAGGTCATGGGCCGCCACGTCGGCTGGATCGCCCTGCACTCCGGCATGGCCGGGGGAGCGCACGCGATCCTGATCCCCGAGCAGCCCCAGTCGATCGAGCAGATCTGCGAATGGGTCGAGTCGGTGCGCGACCGCGGTCGTGCACCGCTCGTCGTCGTCGCCGAGGGCTTCACCCTGCCCGGCATGAACGAGGCGCACTCCCACAAGGGCCTCGATGCCTTCAACCGCCCCCGCCTCGGCGGCATCTCGGAACAGCTCGCCCCGATGATCGAAGAGCGCACGGGCATCGAATCGCGGGCCACGGTGCTCGGCCACATCCAGCGCGGCGGTGCCCCCTCGGCGTACGACCGCGTGCTCGCGACCCGCCTCGGCATGGCCGCCGTCGAGGCCGTCTACGATCGCGCGTGGGGCTCGATGGTCACACTCCGCGGCACCGACATCCGCACCGTTTCGATCGCCGACGCCGTCGGCAGCCTCAACCGCGTCCCGCAGTCCCGGTACGACGAGGCGAAGATCCTCTTCGGCTGAGCATGTCGTTGCCCCAGGTGTGCGTCTGCTATCTCCTGCGCGAGCACGGTGGTCGCACCGAGGTGCTGCTCGGCCGCAAGAAGCACGGGCTCGGCACGGGCTACTTCGTCGCGCCGGGCGGCAAGCTCGAGCCGGGGGAGTCGCCGGCGGATGCCGCGGTGCGCGAGGTCTTCGAAGAGTCCGGTCTCGTGGTCTCGACCGCCGACCTCGAGCCGCGCGGGCTGCTGAGCTATCTCTTCCCGCATCGCGAGGCGTGGAGCCAGGAGTCGAACGTGTTCGTGTGCCGTCGCTGGAACGGCGTGCCGGCGTCGTCCGATGAACTCGATCCCGAGTGGTTCGACGTGCTCGAAATCCCGCTCGACGAGATGTGGGACGACGCGAAGCGATGGCTTCCCGGGGTACTCGCGGGCGGCGATGTGCGCCGGACTTTCGTCTTCGGCGCCGACCTCGCGACCGTGGTGGAGGAGCGGAGTCCCGTCGCGTAGTATCGACGGGTGCACGGCGAACGCCGACTCTGCAAGGCACGTCCCCTGAACATCTGGTGAATTCCACGCTCGAAGGCATGGGCCTCACCGATCCCAGAGAAAGACGCCGGTGGATCTCACCCTCATCGTCGTGCTGGTCATCGCACTGGCGCTCTTCTTCGATTTCACCAACGGATTCCACGACACGGCGAACGCCATGGCGACTCCCATCGCCACTGGCGCGCTGCGGCCGAAGGTCGCCGTCGGGCTCGCCGCGATCCTGAACCTCGTCGGTGCGTTCCTCTCGACCGAGGTGGCGAAGACCATCTCCGGCGGCATCATCAAAGAGGGCGACGGCGGGGTGCTGATCACTCCCGAGCTGATCTTCGCCGGGCTCATCGGCGCGATCGTGTGGAACATGATCACGTGGCTGCTCGGGCTGCCGTCGTCGTCGAGTCATGCGCTGTTCGGCGGACTGATCGGCGCGGCGCTCGTCGGCTTCGGCGTGGGAGCGATCGATTTCGCGGTCGTGATGTCGAAGGTCATCCTGCCGGCACTGCTCGCGCCCCTCACTGCTGGGCTCATCGCGTACGCAGCCACGAAACTCGCCTACGCCATCACCCGTCGCTACGACGGCAAGCCCGACGGCCGCGACGGATTCCGCCACGCGCAGGTGTTCTCCTCGTCTCTCGTCGCGCTCGCGCACGGCACGAACGACGCTCAGAAGACGATGGGCGTCATCACGCTCACCCTCGTCGCCGCAGGCCTGCAGCCGGCGGGTGCAGACGTGCAGCTCTGGGTCATCGTTACGTGCGCCGTGGCGATCGCGCTCGGCACGTACATGGGCGGCTGGCGCATCATCAAGACCCTCGGCACCGGCCTGACCGACGTGAAGCCCGCGCAGGGGTTCGCCTCGGAGACCGCAACCGCGGCGACGATCCTCGCCTCGAGCCACGTGGGCTTCGCACTCTCGACCACGCAGGTCGCGTCGGGATCCGTGATCGGCTCCGGCCTCGGCCGCCGCGGCTCGAAGGTGCGTTGGCGCACCGCGGGACGCATCGGCATCGGCTGGCTGCTCACGCTCCCGGCGGCGGGTGGCGTCGGCGCGCTCGCCGCGCTCGTGGCGCATCTCGGCGTCATCGGCATCATCATCGACGCGATCGTCGGAGTCGCCGTCATCGCGGGCATCTTCCTGTGGTCGCGTCGCAGCGAGGTCTCGCACCACAACGTGGTCAGCGAGGTCGCGCATTCCGGTCGCGCCGTCAAGATCAAGCGGAACCCGAAGCCGAAGAAGAAGGTGGCCTCGTGATCAACTGGCTCTCCTTCCTGCTCGTGCTCGTGTCGGCGATGGTCGGCACTGGCGTGGTCGTCGCCTCGTATGCGCTCGGCATCCGGCTGCTGACGACCTCGGGCCGCACACCGATCGTCACTCCCGCCGAGTTCACCGACGCGATCACCATCGTGACGCCCGCCGAGATCCGCCAAGCCGAGAAGCGTGCGGCCAAGGCAGCGCGCAAGAGCCCGTTGAGCGACGGGCAGAAGCGCGCCGCCTTCATCGGAGCTTGGGCCTGCTTCGTGGTGAGCGGCCTCGCCGTGATCCTCGGCATCTACCTGATCGTGGGCGAGCACCTCACCAAGTTGTTCGGCTGACCCCGTCCAGTCCACCCGTCGCGCACGCAGTGCGCGTCCCTCATCGAAGGTTCCCGGATGACCACTGAAACGACCCCTGAGACGCAAACGGCCCCCGAGGCCGCACCGCAGCGCGAGCGGGCAGGGGGCCGCCTCGACCGCTTCTTCGAGATCACGAAACGCGGATCGACGGTCGCGACCGAGATTCGCGGCGGCATCGTCACCTTCGTGACGATGGCCTACATCGTGATCCTGAACCCGATCATCCTGTCGGCCGGCGTCGACGTCGACGGCGATCAGTTGGGGTTCGCACAGGTGTCGGCCGTCACGGGTCTCACTGCCGGCGTGATGACGATCCTGTTCGGCCTCGTGGCGCGACTGCCCTTCGGCTTCGCCGCGGGTCTCGGCATCAACTCCTTCCTCGCGGTCTCGGTCGTGGGCCAGGTCACCTGGCCCGAAGCCATGGGGCTCGTGATCATCAACGGCCTCATCATCGTGCTGCTCGCGGTGACGGGCCTTCGACGTCTGATCTTCGACGCAGTGCCGATCCAGCTGAAGATCGCGATCACCGTGGGCATCGGCCTCTTCATCGCGTTCATCGGCTTCGTCGACGCCGGTTTCGTGACCTCGACGGGCGCGGGGTCCCCGCCAGTCGGTCTCGGCATCAACGGCTCGGTCAGCACCGTTCCGACGATCATCTTCGTCGTCACGCTGCTGCTCACGGCGATCCTCGTGGCGCGCAAGGTCAAGGGCGGCATCCTGATCGGCCTGCTCTCCGGCACGGTCATCGCGGTGCTCGTCGAGGCCATCTGGAACATCGGCCCGAAGTTCGCGGGTGACGAGGTCAACCCGGGTGGTTGGGGTCTCTCGGTGCCGGAGCTCCCGGCGCAATGGGTGAGTCTTCCCGACCTCTCGCTCGTGGGCCAGGTCTCGTTCGGCAGCTTCGAGCGCATCGGTGTGCTCGCCGCGCTGATGCTCGTCTTCACCCTCGTGTTCACGAACTTCTTCGACGCGATGGGAACCCTGACCGGGCTCTCGAAAGAGGCCGGTCTCGCCGACGAGAAGGGCGACTTCCCCCGTCTGAAGTCCGCCCTCGTCGTCGAGGGCGTCGGTGCGGTCGCCGGCGGCTTCACGTCCGGCTCCTCGAACACGGTCTTCATCGAGTCGGGGGCGGGCATCGGCGAGGGGGCGCGCACTGGACTCGCGAACATCGTGACCGGCCTCCTGTTCCTCGCGGCGATGTTCTTCACGCCGCTCGTCTCGATCGTGCCGACCGAGGTCGCCGCCGCTGCGCTGGTCATCGTCGGTGCGCTGATGATGGCGCAGATCAAGTCGATCGACTTCACCGAGTTCTCGGTGCTCGTGCCGGTCTTCCTCACCGTCACCGTCATGCCGCTGACGTACTCGATCGCCAACGGCATCGGTGCGGGCTTCATCGCCTGGGTCGTGATCCGCTCGCTGTCGGGCAAGGTGCGCCAGATCAGCCCGCTGCTCTGGGTCGTGGCCGCGGGCTTCCTGATCTACTTCGCTCGCGGGCCGGTCGAGGCGCTGCTCGGCGGCTGATCGAGCCATCGAACGACGGATGCCCCGGAGCCGATCATCGGCCCCGGGGCATCCGTCGTTCGTGGCCTCGTCAGGTCGACACCGTTCTCACGCGGTGCCGCGTGCCCGGGCGATGCCGTTCATGAGGTGGTAGATCACGATTGCGGCGATCGTGCCGAGGGCGATGCCGTTGAACGCGACCGTGCCGATCTGGAAGGTGAAGTTCGCGATGCCGATGATGAGCGCCGTCGCGGCGGTGAACTGGTTCACCGGCTTCGAGAAGTCGACCCGGTTTTCGAGCCAGATCTTCACGCCGATGATGCCGATGAGTCCGTACAGCGCCGTCGTCACGCCGCCGAGCACGCCGGCGGGAATCGTGTTGATGACCTCGCCGAACTTGGGGGAGAGGCCGAGGAGCACCGCGATGACGCCCGCGACCCAGTACGCCGCGGTGGAGTAGATGCGCGTCGCGGCCATCACGCCGATGTTCTCGCCATAGGTCGTGGTCGCGGAGCCGCCGAAGAATCCGGCGATGGTGGTCGCGAGGCCGTCGGCGAAGAGTGCTCGCCCGGTGTGCGCATTGACCGAGGGGTCGGTCATCTGGGCGATGCCCTTGATGTGACCGACGTTCTCGGCGACGAGTACCAGGACGACCGGGAGGAACGCCGGCAGCACGCCCCAGACGGCGGCATCGGCGAGCGGATTGGCGGGCAGGTGGAATGCCGGCAGGCCGACCCACGCCGCCGTCTCGATGCGGGTGAAGTCGATCTCGCCCTGGATCGCGGCAGCTGCGTAGCCGACCAGCACGCCGATGAGGATCGACACTCGGCCGAGGATGCCGCGGAACGCGACGCTCGCGATGACGACGACCACGAGGGTGATGAGTGCCGTGAGGGGGGCGGCCTTGAAGTTGTCGAACGCCGCCGGCGCCAGGTTGAACCCGATGAGGGCAACGATCGCGCCGGACACCACGGGAGGCATGAGCACATCGATCCATCTCGTGCCGACCCACAGCACCAGCAGCCCCACGAGCGCGAGCAGCACGCCGACCACGACGATGCCGAAGAGCGCTGCGCCCATCGGGTCGGCCACACCCCTCGCGGCCGTCGCCGCCGTGATCGGTGCGATGAACGCGAACGAGGAACCGAGGTAGCTCGGCACCCGATTCCTCGTGATGACGAGGAAGAGGATCGTGCCGAGGCCGGAGAAGAGCAGGGTCGTCGCGGGCGGGAAGCCCGTGAGGATCGGCACGAGGAAGGTCGCACCGAACATGGCGACGACGTGCTGGGCGCCGAGGCCGATCGTGCGCGGCCAGCTGAGCCGCTCGCCGGGGGCCACGACCTCGTCGGGGGCCACGTTCTTGCCATCGCCGTGGATGGTCCAGGGCAGGGTCATACTGCTCCGTTCAGGAGGAGGGGGCGGGGAATCCATCAGATCGTATCGGCTCAGCAGGCGGGTACCAGCGCCGCGGTTCACCCGCGGGCCGGACGTGTGCACGCCCGCCCCGGGAACCGGGGGATAGCCCCATATCGTGCCGTCGGACGCATCCGTAGCCTTGTCTCATGCCCACGAACCGGGCACCCACGAACAGGAGACCACCACCATGACGACCCTCACCGACACCGCAACCCAGGCGCCGTTCGCGGAGCCGAACCCGTACGCCGCGCCGGCGGCGGAGACGCGCGGGTTCAGCATCTCGAGCCTCGTGCTCGGCCTCGTCTCAATCGTCGCGAGCTACACCTTCGTCGTGCCGGCGATCGGCCTGGTGCTCGGCATCATGGCACTCAAGCGCGAGCCCGCGGCACGCACCATGGCCATCTGGGGCATCGTGCTGAACTCGGTCATGCTCGCCGGAGCCGTGCTTGCGACGCTCGGCTTCCTCGTCTTCGGCCTCGCGATGCTGCCCTTCGCCTTCATCTGAGCCCGCTGCTCCGAGATTCGGGCCGTCTCCTCCGGGAGGCGGCCCGTTCGCGTGCCGCGGAACGCGGTCAGGCGTAGAAGCCGCGGAGCAGCGCCTCCGTGCCCTCGAGATGTTCTGCCATCGCGGTCGCCGCGTCGTCGGCACTGCCGCGCAGGATCGCTTCGACGATGGCCCGGTGCTGCTCGTTGGAGTGCGCGATGTTCGGTGCCAGCAGGGGGATGCCGTCGAGTAACTCGTTGACGCGCATCCGCACGTCGGCCACGAGCGGAATGACGCTCGGTGCCCCGAGCACCTCGGCGATCAGCAGGTGCAGCCGGGAGTCGGCCATGCGGTACTGCTCTCCGGCGGCGGCGCGGCACTCCTCGTCGGCCTGCCACAGTCGCTCGCGGTCGTTGCCGGTGAGCTCGCTCTCGGCGGCGCGGCGGGCGGCGCCCACTTCGATCACCGAGCGCAGGGCGAGCGTGTCTTCCAGACGTCCCGACGTGACGAGCGGATCGGCCGAGGAACCCGACGTCGCGGCGACGGTGGTCGGCAGCTCGTCGGCGACGAACGTGCCGCCGTAGCGGCCGCGGCGCGCCACGATCCACCCCGCGTCGGCCAGTGACGCGATCGCCTCCCTGAGGGTGTCGCGGCTGACCTCGAGCATGGTCGCCAGCTCGCGTTCGGCGGGCAGTCGCTCGCCCGGCCCGATGAGGCCCAGGCGGATGGACTGCAGCAGCCGCTGCACCGTCTCTTCGAAGGCGTTCGCCGGGCGGGCCGGGGTCAGCAGCAGGCCGGCGCTGAGCACCTCGGCGGGTTCCGCCTGCTCGTCGTGCCCCGCGTCGGTCATGTCTCGAGCCTAGAGCGGTGTGACGTACGCGGAGCTGATGCCGCCGTCGACGAGGAAGGTCGAGCCGGTGATGAACGAGGAGTCATCGCTCGCGAGGAACGCGACGGCCGCCGCGAGCTCGTCGGGCTCGGCGAACCTGCCGACCGGGATGTGCACGAGCCGCCGCTGGGCACGCTCGGGATCCTTGGCGAAGAGCTCCTGCAGCAGGGGCGTGTTGACCGGACCCGGGCACAGCGCGTTCACGCGGATCCCCTGTCGGGCGAACTGCACGCCGAGTTCGCGGCTCATCGCGAGCACCCCGCCCTTCGAGGCGGTGTACGAGATCTGGGAGGTGGCCGAACCCAGCACGGCGACGAACGACGCCGTGTTGATGATCGAGCCGCGCCCCTTCGCGGTCATGTGCCGAAGAGCGGCCCGCGAGCAGAGATAGACCGACTTCAGGTTGACGTCCTGCACCTTCTGCCAGGCCGGGAGTTCGGTCGTCTCGATGGAGTCGTCGTCTGGCGGCGAGATGCCGGCGTTGTTGAACGCGATGTCGACCGCGCCGTAGACGCGCGCGGCCTCATCGAAGAGGTGGTCGACCTGTGCTTCGTCGGTGACGTCGACCTGCACGAAGAGCCCGTCGACGAGCTCGGCGGCGGCCGGTCCTGCCGTGGCATCCATGTCGCCGATGACGACCTTCGCTCCCTCGGCGGCGAGGCGTTTCGCGGTGGCGAGTCCGATGCCCGATGCGCCGCCCGTGATGACGGCGACGCGACCGGCGAGGCGTTGGGTGAGGTCGATGCGGGGAAGGTCGGTCATGGTGCTCCTGTCGTGGATCGTGCCGTCAGTCGACGGCGAGGAAGACGTTCTTGGTCTCGGTGAAGGCGAGCGGCGCGTCGGGGCCGAGCTCCCGGCCGAGGCCCGATTGCTTGAAACCGCCGAACGGCGTCGTGTACCGCACCGACGAGTGCGAGTTGACCGACAGGTTGCCCGACTCGACGGCACGGGCGACACGGATGCCGCGGCTGAGGTCGCGCGTCCAGATCGAACCCGACAGGCCGAAGCGACCGGCATTCGCGAAGCCCACGGCATCGTCTTCGTCGTCGAACGGGAAGACCGAGACCACCGGTCCGAAGATCTCCTCGCTCGCGGCACGGGCATCGCGCGTCGGGGTGAGCACTGTGGGCGGGAACCAGAAGCCGGGCCCGTCCGGCGCGCCCGCGCGGAAGGCGAGTTCGGAGTCATCCGGAACGAAGGATCGCACCCGCTCGAGGTGCGCAGCGGCGACCAACGGACCCATCTCGGTCGATTCGTCGGCGGGGTCGCCGACCCTGACCCCGGCGACGGCCGGTTCGAGCAATTCCATGAACCGGTCGTAGACGCTGCGTTCGACGAGGATGCGACTGCGGGCGCAGCAGTCCTGGCCGGCGTTCTCGAAGACCCCGTACGGGGCCGTCGCTGCGGCGCGTTCGAGGTCGGCATCGGCGAACACGATGTTCGCGCTCTTCCCGCCGAGCTCGAGGGTGACCCGCTTCACCTGGTCGGCGCAGCCCGCCATGATGTGCTTGCCCGTCTCGGTCGAGCCGGTGAAGACGATCTTGCGCACCGTCTCATTCGTCACGAAGCGCTCTCCGACGACGGAACCCGACCCGGGGATCACCTGGAAGAGGCCGTCGGGGAGGCCTGCCTCGAGCCCGAGCTCGGCGAGTCGCAGGCTCGACAGCGGGGTCCACTCCGCGGGCTTCAGGACGACGGCGTTGCCCGCCGCGAGCGCCGGCGCGAACCCCCATGCGGCGATCGTCATCGGGAAGTTCCACGGTGTGATCACGCCGACGACCCCGAGCGGCTCCTGGAAGGTCACGTCGAGCCCACCTGCCACGGGGATCTGGCGGCCGAAGAGTCGCTCGGGCGCCGCCGAGTAGTACTCGAGCACGTCGCGCACGTGCGAGGCCTCCCACCGGGCCTGGCTGATCGGATGCCCCGAATTCCGCACCTCGATCCTCGCGAGCTCCTCGATGGCGCCGTCGACGGCGTCGGCGAAGCGGCGCAGCAGGCGAGCGCGGTCGACGGGTGCGATCCGCGCCCAGTCGCGCTGCGCTCTGGCGGCCCGTGCGATGGCCGCATCGGTCTCGTCGATCGAGGCTGACGCGACCGTGGTCACGATGCTCTCGTCGGCGGGGTTGACGATCGTGTGGCTCACGCCTGGCTCCTCGTTCGTGATCGGGTTCGGTGGTGCGCGCGTGCGGCCTCGACGAGACCGGCGAAGAGCCGGCGATCGGCGGCGTTCTCTTCGGGATGCCATTGCACGCCGATGCCGAACGGCACGGCTGCGAGCTCGACGGCTTCGATCACGCCGTCGTCGGTGCGGGCCGTCACGCGAAGGCCGGGCGCCACCTCGTCGAGCGCCTGGTGGTGGTACACGTGGATCGGCAGGGGTGCGGCGGGGTCGCCGAGCAGCGCGGCGAGCCGGGAACCAGGTGCCACGGAGGCCTCGGCTTCGCCGAACTTCGCCGGCGCGGGCTGGTAGGCATCGCTGCCGACGACATCGGGCAGGTGCTGCACGAGCGTGCCGCCGAGCGCGACGTTCAGCATCTGCGCACCGCGACAGATGCCGAGGAACGGCAGCTCGAGCTCGATCGCCGCGGTCAGCAGCCGGTCCTCCCACTCGTCGCGGTCGGTGCGCGGCGCCCCGGTGCGCTCGTGCGGTGATTGTCCGTACCGTCGCGGGTCGACGTCGGCACCGCCCGAGACGATGAGCCCGTCGAGCGTCGCGAGCAGGGTGGTGGCGATCTCGTCGGTGGCGGGCTGGGGCGGCAGCAGCACGGCGATGCCGCCGGCATCGGTCACGGCGTCGATGTAGGCCTTCGGCAGGAACGAGGCCGGCAGGTCCCAGACGCCGGTCTGCGCCTGCTCGAGGTAGGTGGTGACGCCGATGACCGGTCGGATCGGTTCAGAGCCGTTCGAAGCCACGCACCCGCTCCCAGTCCGTGACGGCCGCGTCGTATGCGGCGAGTTCGATACCGGCGTTGTTCAGGTAGTGATCGACGACCTCGTCGCCGAATGCGTCGCGCGCGATGGCCGATTCGGCGAAGAGGGCGGCTGATTCGCGCAGCGTCGCCGGGACGCGCGACACGTCGCTCTCGTACGCGTTGCCCACGAATGCGTCGGGCAGCTCGAGCTCGTTCTCGATGCCGTGCAGCCCCGCCGCGATGAGCGCCGCGACCGCGAGGTACTGGTTCACGTCGCCGCCCGGTACCCGGTTCTCGACGCGCATTCCGAGGCCGCGGCCGACGACGCGAAGCGCGCAGGTGCGGTTGTCGAGTCCCCAGGCGATCGCGGTCGGCGCGAAGGAGCCGGCCACGTAGCGCTTGTACGAGTTGATGTTCGGCGCCGAGAAGAGCGTGAGCTCGCGCATCGCGGCGAGCTGTCCGGCGAGGAACTGACGGAAGAGCGTCGACATGCCGTGCGGGGCATCCGGATCGCTGAAGACCGCGTCACCGCTCTCGCCCCGGAGCGAGATGTGGATGTGGCAGCTGTTGCCCTCGCGCTCGTTGAACTTCGCCATGAAGGTCAACGACTTGCCGTGCCGGTCGGCGATCTCCTTCGCCCCGTTCTTGTAGATCGAGTGGTTGTCGCACGTGCCGAGCGCATCGGTGTAGCGGAAGGCGATCTCCTGCTGGCCGAGGTTGCACTCGCCCTTGACCCCTTCGCAGTACATGCCGGCGCCGTCCATGGAATTCCGGATGTCGCGGAGCAGGGGCTCCATGCGCGTCGACGCGAGCAGTGCGTAGTCGATGTTGTAGTCGCTCGCGGGAGCGAGCTCCCGGTAGCCCTTGCGCCACGCCTCGCGGAAGGAGTCGTCGAAGACGATGAACTCGAGTTCGGTGCCGACGAATGCCGTGAGGCCGCGCTCGGCGAGGCGCTCGAGCTGTCGTTGCAGGATGCGCCGCGGGGACGCCTCGACGGGCGTGCCGTCGAGCCACTGCAGTTCGGCGGTGACGAGCGCCGTCGCCTCGAGCCAGGGCGCCATGCGCAGGGTCGAGAAGTCGGGAATCATCGCCATGTCGCCGTAGCCGTGCTCCCAGCTCGACATCGCATACCCGTCGACGGTGTTCATCTCGACGTCGACGGCGAGGAGGTAGTTGCAGCACTCCGCGCCGTGCTCGGCGACGTCGTCGAGGAAGAGCCGGGCTGACACGCGCTTGCCGATGAGCCGGCCCTGCATGTCGGTGAACGCGACGATGACCGTGTCGACGTGGCCGTCGGCGACTGCGCCGCGCAGGGCGTCGAGCGTGAGGTATCCGGTGGGTGCCGACATCCGCTGGCGCCTCCTCGAGTCGGTGAATGGTCGGTGATGCCGACCATTACATCACACGGTCGCGCGATATCCACCTGTCTCGACGCCGCGAAGTGCAGCAGTTCTCGAAGTGGATCTCCAAGAAAGGTCTGTACGAGCAACCATTGGGGGCCCTATAGTCGGGCCAACGCATCCCACCCCCGCGCTGCTCACGGCCGCGCGCTTCGAGAGAGCAAGGGAACCGCCATGACCAAGGACACGCTCAAGGTCTCGGGAGTGAAGTACACGACCGCCGATGCCGGGTACTTCGAGAAACGCCGACTCACCCGTACGGCCGGAGTCTGGGGCCTCTGGGGCCTCGCCGTCGCCGCGGTCATCTCGGGCGACTTCTCGGGTTGGAACTTCGGCATCGACTTCGCCGGCTTCGGCGGCATGCTGATCGCGTTCGCCGTGCTGGTGGTCATGTACTACGGCCTGATCTTCTCGATCGGGGAGATGGCGTCGGCGATGCCGCACACGGGCGGCGCCTACTCCTTCTCACGGGCGGCGATGGGGCCGTGGGGCGGATTCGTGACGGGACTCGCCGAGACGATCGAGTACGTCGCGACGACCGCCGTGATCGTCTTCTTCTCGGGTTCGTATGCCGACGCGATCACGAGTGAACTGCTCGGCTTCTCGATGCCGCAATGGATCTGGTGGCTGATCCTCTACGTCGTGTTCATCGGGATCAACGCCGCCGGCGCGAACATCTCGTTCAAGTTCGCGATCGTCGTCTCGATCATCTCGATCGCGATCCTGCTCGTCTTCAGCGCCATGGCGATCTTCTCGGGACAGTTCTCATGGGACAAGCTCTTCGACATCGTGCCCGACGCCGGCCAGACCGCATTCCTCCCGCACGGCGTGCTGCCGATCCTGTTCGCCCTGCCGTTCGCGATGTGGTTCTTCCTCGGCATCGAAGAGCTGCCGCTCGCGGCCGAGGAGTCGAAGGATCCGGTCCGCGACATCCCGAAGGCCGGCCTCATCGCGCGCGCCACGCTCATCGTCACGGGCCTCCTGGTGCTCTTCTTGAACACCGGCGTCGTCGGTGCTGAGGCGACGGGCGTGGCCGGGGAGCCCCTCCTCGACGGCTTCCGGGCGATCGTGGGCGACGAACTCGCCGCGGTGCTCGCGCTCTTCGCACTGATCGGCCTCATGGCGTCACTGCAGGGCATTATGTTCGCCTACGGCCGCAACATGTACTCCCTCTCGCGTGCCGGCTACTACCCGAAGTTCCTCTCACTGACGGGAAAGCGGCAGACGCCGTGGGTCGCGCTCGTCGCCGGCGCGCTGATCGGGTTCGCCGCCCTCATCGTGCTCGACGTGCTCGCGCAGGTCGATGCCGAGGGGGCGGGTGCGGTCGCCGGCGCGGTCGTGCTGAACATCGCGGTGTGGGGAGCGGTGCTCGCCTACCTGCTGCAGATGGTCGCGTTCGTGATCCTGCGTCGCAAGTACCCGAACGCGAAGCGCCCGTATCGCAGCCCGTGGGGTGTGCCCGGAGCAGTGGTCGCCGCGCTGATCGCCGCACTCATCTTCCTCGGATTCCTGCTGAACCCGACCTTCGTGCCGGCGATCATCGCGATCGTCGTGGTCTACGCCGTGATGCTCGCGATCTTCGCGCTCTGGGGCCGGCACCGGCTCATCCTCTCGCCCGAAGAGGAGTACGCCGTGTCGGGCGGCCTGCACGGCGACCCGCAGACCGAGGGGTACGGGGGCGCGGTGGAGAGCGAACTGCTCTCGGCGGACGGCGTCGACGAGAGCGACCGCGTCTGAACGCGGGCGACCGCCTGCGGCGATAGGCTCGGTTCGAGTACGAGCGCGGCGATCCCGCGCAGACCCCAGGCGATGGAGCCGGCAGCGGGGGCGTCGACACCCTCGACGTCCACTCGCGCACGACTCCGTGGAGGAAGAGATGCACGAGCCCGACACCACCGACGAGACGTACACCGAACCGAGCCCGGTGGGCGGCGCGCAGCCGCTCACCCGCACCGAGACCGACTCCCTGGGGTCCCTCGAGGTGCCGTTCGACGCATACTGGGGCGTGCATACGATGCGCGCGCTCGAGAACTTCCCGATCTCGAAGCGCCCGATCTCGGTCTATCCCGACCTCGTCGTGGCGCTCGCCTCGGTGAAGCAGGCCGCGGCACGGGCGAACCGCGAGGTCGGCGTGCTCACCGAGCAGAAGGCCGAATGGATCGACGAGGCCTGCCAGCGCATCATCGACGGCGAGCTCCACGAGCAGTTCGTGGTCGGCGTGATCCAGGGAGGTGCCGGCACCTCGACGAACATGAATGCCAACGAGGTCATCGCGAACCTCGCGCTCGAGATCGCCGGCCACCCAAAGGGCAGCTACGACGTGCTGCACCCGATCGACGACGTCAACCGAAGCCAGTCGACGAACGACACCTATCCGACCGCGGTCAAGCTCGCGATGACGTTCTCGCTGACGAGCATGCTCCGCGAGCTGGATCTGCTGCGACTCTCGTTCGGCCGCAAGGGTCAGGAGTTCCACGAGGTGCTGAAGGTCGGGCGCACCCAACTGCAGGACGCGGTGCCGATGACGCTCGGCCAGGAGTTCCACGGTTTCGCCACGACCCTCGGTGAAGACCACGAGCGGTTGAGCGAGACGATCACCCTGCTCTCGGAGGTGAACCTCGGTGCGACCGCGATCGGCACCGGCATCACGGCCGACCCCGGGTACGCGGCGGCGGCCGTGCGGCACCTGAGCGCGATCACCGGGCTGCGCCTCGAGACGGCGCCCGACCTGATCGAGGCGACGAGCGACACGGGCGTCTTCATGACCTTCTCGAGTGCGCTGAAGCGCAGCGCGATCAAGCTGTCCAAGATCTGCAACGACCTCCGTCTGCTCTCGTCAGGGCCGCAGGCCGGGTTCGGCGAGATCAACCTGCCGCCGAAGCAGGCCGGGTCCAGCATCATGCCGGGCAAGGTCAACCCCGTCATCCCCGAGGCCGTCAGCCAGGTCGCCTACGCGGTCGCCGGGGCGGATGTCACGGTGATGATGGCGGCCGAGAGCGGCCAGCTGCAGTTGAACGCGTTCGAGCCCGTGATGGCCCACTCACTGCTGCAGTCGATCACCTGGATGCGGCAGGCGTGCTGGACGCTCAGGGTCAACTGCATCGACGGCATCACGGCCAACGTCGATCGGCTCGAGGCCATGGTCGCCTCGAGTGTCGGTGTCATCACGGCGCTCATCCCGTTCATCGGCTACACCGAGGCATCCACACTCGCGAAGCTCGCGTTGAAGACCGGCCGGCCGGTCGCCGACCTCGTCGTCGAGGCGGGGCTGATGAGCCGTGAAGCCGTGATGGCGCAGCTGCAACCGTCGAAGCTCTCGGGCATCCACCCGATCACGACGGCGATCCCGTTGATCGACCTGCAGGGCGAACCCTCGGAGTAGGGTCCGAAGCGAGTCAGACGACCCGGCAGTGCGTCGTCAGCGACCCGATGCCCTCGATCGTGACGGTGACCGTCGAGCCGTCGCGCAGGAACACCTGCGGGTTGCGCGAATACCCGGCGCCGCCCGGACTGCCGGTCGAGATGAGCGTGCCCGCCGGGATCGTCGCGGAACGTGAGAGGTAGGAGATGATCTCGGCAACGCCCCGCACCATCTCGTTCGTCGACGCGTCCTGCAGGATCCGGCCGTCGAGATTCGTCGTCAGCCACAGATCTTGCGGGTCGGCGATCTCGTCGGCGGTCACGACCACCGGCCCGGTCGGGGTGAATCCATCGAACGATTTGCAGCGCGACCACTGCGCCTCGCTGAACTGCAGGTCGCGGGCGGTGATGTCGTTCACGACGGTGTAGCCCCACACGTAGTCGAGCGCGTCGCGAACGTGCACGCCGCGGGCCGGTCGGCCGATGATGACGCCGAGCTCGGCCTCGTAGTCGACCTGCGTGGTGAGGTCGTCGGGCCACGTCGTGGTGGCGCCGTGGCCGGTGAGGGAGTTCGGCCAGAGCGAGAAGATCGTCATCGCCGTCTCGGAGCGCAGCTTGAGCTCGGAAGCGTGCGCGGCGTAGTTCGCGCCGATGGCGATGACCTGCGCCGGGCGCAGCACGGCCGACGAGTGACGGAGCTCGGCGACCGGCGGGGTCGTCGCGGTGCCTCGTGCGACCGCGCTGTTGACGACGTCGCGAACCTCGGAGAGCCCCTCTGCGCCTCGTTCGATGAGGTCTTGCAGGTCGCGCGGTGGGCGCTCCATGAGCTCGTCGAGGAAGATCGCGTGCTCGGCGATCACCGCCGCGAGTCGAGGGGTGGTCTGGCCTTCGACTCTCAGGTGCGCGAACTTCACCTCTTCAGGCTATCGGGCGACCGGGCGAACGCGCTGTGCACGATGTACAACGAAGGAGGCTCCGAGCACCGCCGCGTCGACAAGCGGCGCCCGGAGACCACCCCTCGTCAGTGGGCGGCGGGCCGTAGCCGCAGTTCCTGCATGCCCCCGTCGACGGCCAGCGCGACACCGGTCGTCGACCCCGAGGCGGGGCTCGCGAGATACGCGACGGCACCCGCGACCTCGTCGGCTGAGACGAGACGCCCGTGCGGCTGTCGGGCCTCGAGCGCCGCACGCTCGGCCGCCGGGTCGTCGGCGGAGTCGAGCAGTCGGCCGATCCAGGGAGTGTCGGCGGTGCCGGGGTTCACGGCGTTCACGCGAATGCCCTCGCGCACGTGGTCGGCGGCCATCGCCCTGGTCAGCGCAGCGACGGCACCCTTGCTCGCGCTGTAGAGCGCTCGCTGGGGCAGACCCGCCGTCGAGGCGATCGACGCCGTGTTGACGATCGCGGCGGCCGGCGAGTTGCGGAGGTGCGGCAGTGCCGCCCGCGCGACGCGCACCATGCCGACCACGTTGATATCGAAGACCCGGTGCCATTCGTCGTCTGGGTTCGACTCGATCGTGCCCTGCGCCCCGATGCCGGCGTTGTTCACGACGATGTCGATGCGGCCGAGCTCGGTGACGACCTGCTCGATGCCGGCGCGCACGCTGTCATCGTCGGCCACGTCGACGGCGACCGCCAGATCGGCGTGCGCCGCGGCATCCGGCTGCAGATCGAAGACGGCTACGCGTGCGCCACCCTGCTGGAGCCGGGCGGCGATCGCGGCGCCGATGCCGGATGCTCCGCCCGTGACGATCGCGACGAGGCCGCTGAATTCACTGGTCATGTTGAGGGTCCTTCCGGTCAGGCGGAGACGTACTGTTGACGCTGGCGTCCGAGGCCGTCGATCTCGAGTTCCACGACGTCGCCGGCGGAGAGGTAGGGGAACCGGCCCGACAGTGCAACGCCCTCGGGAGTACCCGTGAGCACGAGGTCGCCCGGTTCGAGCGTGAGGTACCGGCTGAGCGTCCAGATGATCGTGTCGATGCCGAAGATGAGGTCGCTCGTGCGCGAGTCCTGTCGCGGCTCGCCGTTGACGAAGCTCTGCAGGCGCACGTCGTCCGCGATCAGTTCATCGTCGGTCGCGAGCCACGGCCCGGTCGGGCAGAAGCCGGGTGCGCTCTTGCCCTTCGACCATTGCCCACCCGACTGCGCGATCTGCCAATCGCGCTCGGAGAGGTCGTTCGCCGTGACGTAGCCGGCGATGTGCGCACGGGCTTCCGCCGGGGAATCGAGGGTGCTCGCGCGCCGGCCGATCACGACGCCCAGTTCGACCTCCCAGTCGGTCTTCTCGCTGCCGCGCGGGATCGCGACGTCGTCGAACGGGCCGACGACGGTGTTCGGGGACTTCATGAACATGACGATCTGCTTCGGCGGTTCCGAGCCGGACTCGGCAGCGTGGGCCGCGTAGTTCATGCCGATGCAGTACACGGCCGACGGCCGGGCGATGGGGGCACCGGTGCGAAGGCTCGCGGCATCGGGCAGTTCGGGCAGTTCGCCGGCGGCGACCGCGGCACGCGCACGTTCGATCCCGTCGGAGCCGAGGAACGACCCGTCGATGTCGGGGGTGATCGCACGCAGGTCGAGCGCGCGATCTCCGTCGAAGACGACGGGGATCTCGGTGCCGATGCTGCCGAGCCGGGCGAATCTCATGCTGGTCCTCTCCATTGAGCGCGGCGCCGCGAGAACATCTGAACTCTGACTGAGGTGTGCGCTGAATCAGGGAGATTCTTGCACATCTCATCGCGCTTGACACAGTAGACATCGGATGTTTATGCTCGGGATCGCCACGAAAGGACCTCATGAGCACCATCGTCAGCGTTGATACCCGGGACATCCGCTTCCCGACCTCCCTCGAGCTCGACGGGTCGGACGCGATGAACCCCGACCCCGACTACTCGGCGGCGTACCTCACGCTCCGCACCGACGCGGACGACGACCTCGAGGGCCACGCCTTCGTCTTCACGATCGGCCGAGGCAACGACGTCGAGGTTGCGGCACTCGACGCGCTTCGCGGGCACCTGATCGGCCAAGACGTCGAGGCGCTGCTCGATGACATGGGCGCGGCGTGGCGCCTGCTCGCCCACGATTCGCAGCTCCGTTGGCTCGGCCCGGAGAAGGGCGTCATGCACATGGCGATCGGCGCGGCGATCAACGCCCTCTGGGACCTCAAGGCGAAGCGCGCCGGACTGCCGCTCTGGCGCCTGCTCGCCGAGCTCTCGCCCGAAGAGCTCGTCGCGCTCGTCGACTTCCGCTACCTCAGCGACGCACTCACTCCCGGCGAGGCGCTCGAGTTGTTCCGTGCCGCCGAACCCGGCCGCGCCGAGCGCACCGCCGAGCTCCTCGAGCTCGGCTACCCCGCCTATACGACCACGCCGGGGTGGCTCGGGTACTCCGACGAGAAACTCGATCGGCTCTGCCGCGAGGCCGTCGCCGAGGGGTACCCGCAGATCAAGCTCAAGGTCGGCGCCGACCTCGCCGACGACATCCGTCGCCTCGGCATCGCCCGCGCAGCGGTCGGGGACGGCTTTCCGATCGCGATCGACGCGAATCAGCGGTGGGACGTCGACGTCGCCATCGAGTGGGTTCGCGCGCTCGCCGGATTCGACGTCACCTGGATCGAGGAGCCGACGAGCCCCGACGACATTCTCGGCCACGCCGCCATCGCGCGCGGCATCGCGCCGATCAAGGTGGCGACGGGCGAGCATGCGGCGAACCGGATCATGTTCAAGCAACTGCTGCAGGCGGGCGGCATGCACGTCATGCAGATCGATGCGACGCGAGTCGGCGGCGTCAATGAGAACATCGCGAACCTGCTGCTCGCGGCGAAGTTCGGTGTGCCCGTCTGCCCGCACGCCGGCGGGGTCGGTCTCTGCGAAGCGGTGCAGCACCTCTCGATGTTCGACTTCGTCGCACTCTCAGGCACGATGGACGGGCGCATGATCGAGTTCGTCGACCACCTCCACGAGCACTTCGTGACCCCCGCCGTGGTGCGCCGGGGCCGCTACCTCACGCCGGTGGCGCCCGGAGCCGGCACCGAGATGCTCGAGGCATCCGTCGACGCGTACACCTGGCGCGGCGCGCACGTCGACGAGGTGGTTGCGTGAGCTCCGACGTGTGCTCCGCCGAGCGGCTCGGCCCGCTCGGCTACGGTGCCGCCCCGGTCGGCAATCTCTACCGCGAGGTGAGTGACGCAGAGTCGGCTGACGCGCTCGCCGCGGCCTGGGACGGCGGTATCAGGTACTTCGACACCGCACCGCACTACGGTCTCGGCCTTTCCGAGCGTCGGCTCGGCGCGTTCCTGGCCGAGAAGCCACGTGACGACTTCGTGCTCTCGACGAAGGTCGGCCGGGTGCTCGATCCGAACCCCGACTTCGCGGGCGGCGACGATCTCGCCCACGAATTCGCCGTGCCGAACCGCACCGTCCGGCGCTTCGATCCGAGCGAGGCGGGCATCCGCCGCAGCATCGAGGACTCACTCGAGCGCCTCGGGCTCGACCGCATCGACGTCGCCTACCTGCATGATCCTGATGTCTACGACCTCGATCGAGGGCTCGGCGAGGGGCTCCCTGCGCTCGCAAAGCTGCGAGACGAGGGCATCGTCGGTGCGATCGGCATCGGCACCAACAGCGCGGATGCCGCAGCTCGTGCGGTTCGGGAGGGTGACCTCGACCTCGTGATGGTCGCCGGGCGGTACACGCTGCTCGAACAACCCGCCCTCGTCGAGCTGCTGCCCCTCTGCCTCGAACGCGGTGTCGGCGTTGTCGCCGCCGCCGTCTTCAACTCCGGGCTTCTGGCCACGGATGAGCCCTCGGCGAGTGGCCGGTACAACTACGGCATCGTTCCCCCCGCCACGCTGGCGCATGCACAGCGCCTGGCCGACAGCTGTCGCGCCGAAGGCGTCGCGCTTCCCGTGGCGGCACTGCACTATCCGCTGCGCCATCCCGCCGTGCGTACCGTCGTCGTGGGCTCCGCGAGGGCGCGCGGCGTCGCCGAGAATGCCGCGCGCATGGGCGCAGCGGTGCCCGATTCCCTGTGGACCAGGCTGCGAGACGAGGGGTTCATCCCGTGACCGACACTGTCCGAACGATCGACGCGCACCTGCACCTCTGGGATCGCGCGGTGAGCGAGTACGCGTGGATCACGCCGGAGCTCGGCCCGCTCGATGCGGACTTCGGCCCTGAGCAGGCGTGGGCCGAGCTCGAGGCGGCAGGTATCGACGCTGCGATCCTCGTGCAGGCCGAGGACTCGCTCGCGGACACGCGTTTCATGCTCGACGTCGCGGCGCGCCACGACTGGGTGGCCGGGGTCGTGGGCTGGGTTCCGCTCGACGATCGCGCTGCGGCATTCCGGGCGCTCGACGCGCTCGAGGACGAACCTGCACTCCGCGGCATCCGCCATCTCGTGCACGACGACCCGCGAAACGACTTCCTCGAGCTGCCCGACGTGCGCGCCTCATTGGCGGAGGTCGCCGGCCGCGGGCTCGCATTCGACGTGCCCGACGCGTGGCCGCACCATCTGCGTTCGGCCGGTGCACTCGCTCGCGCGCTGCCCGAGCTCACCGTGGTGATCGATCACCTTGCGAAACCGCCGGTCGGCCGTGACGACTTCGCCGCCTGGCGCGCGGAGTTCGAAGAGGCGGCGGCGCTGCCGAACACCGTCGCGAAGTTCTCGGGCCTGCATCTGCCGGGCGTGCGGTTCGGCGTCGCGTCGGTTCGACCCCTCTGGGAGCTCGCACTCGACGCGTTCGGGCCGGATCGCCTCATGTACGGCGGGGATTGGCCGATGACGGTGCCACACGGCGGCTATCGACCGACGTGGACCGTCATGAGCGGATGCCTCGACGCGCTCGCGCCCGAGGAGCGCGCCGCCGTGCTCGGCGGTACTGCTGAGCGCGTGTATTCGGCCGGAGTAATCTGATGTCTCATGCCGAACGAGTGCTGAATCGCGACAAAGTCGAGCGAAATCTGACGAAACATCGGATGAGTAGTACAATCATCTCGAATCTCAAGGAAGAGAGGCGCACGTGCTGACTGGCATCCACCCGATCCTCTGCGGCGAACTGCTCGCTGCACTCGATCGGCTCGGTCACGGCGACGAACTCGTCGTCGCAGACGCGAACTTTCCCGCGCACCGCATGGGGAAGCCCGTCATCGAGCTGCCGGCGCTCTCTGCTGCAGATGTGGTCACAGCGATCCGCACCGTCCTGCCGCTCGACGGCTACGAGGGCGCATCGGTCCTCCTCATGTCGGCCGAGGGAGGCGAACGACCGCCTGTGCAGCACGAGCTCGTCGCCGCCGCCGACGCCGGCGCCGGCCGGGTGGAGGAGCTCGAGCGATTCGCGTTCTACGATCGGGCGGCCGCAGCGCAGCTCGTCGTCCGCACCGGAGAACTGCGGCCATACGGCAATGCCGTAATGCGCAAGGGCGTCGTGAACGACTCCTCACCGAGCGGCGCAGCGCGATGAGCGCTCAGACGGCGAGTGCGACGCCGCTGCTCGACCTGGAGGGCGTGAGCAAGGGGTTCCCCGGGGTGCAGGCGCTCGCCGATGTGCAGCTCGAGCTCCGCCACGGCGAGGTGCTCGCCCTCGTCGGCGAGAACGGGGCCGGCAAGTCCACCCTGATGAAGCTGCTGGCCGGCATCTACACGCCCGACGCCGGGTCCTTCCGCCTCAACGGCGAGGAGCTCACGATCGAGGGACCGCGGCATGCGCAAGAACTCGGCATCTCGATCATCCACCAGGAGTTCAACCTCATGCCCGACCTCACGGTCGCGCAGAACATCTTCATCGGGCGCGAGCACCGCGCGGGCGGGCTCTTCCTCGACGAGCGGGCCCTCAACCGTCGCGCGCAGGAGCTGTTCGATCGGCTCGGACTCGCGCTCGACCCGGCTGAGCGCGTCGAGCGCCTCACGGTTGCGCGCCAGCAGATGGTCGAGATCGCGAAGGCGCTCTCGTTCGACGCCAAGGTGCTCATCATGGATGAGCCGACGGCAGCGTTGAACGACGCAGAGGTCGACGTGCTCTTCGAGCTCATCGGCCGGTTCCGCACCCCCGGAACCGGCGTCATCTACATCTCGCACCGCATGGAAGAGCTCGCCCGTGTCTCCGACCGAATCACGGTGCTCCGCGACGGCCGGTACATCGGCACGCGCATCACGACGGAGACCGAGCCGAGCGAGATCATCTCGCTCATGGTCGGCCGGGCGATCTCCGGCGAGCAACGGCCGCAGGCGACCGGGTCGAGCGGCGAGCCGGTGCTCTCGGTCCGCGGCCTCTCGACCAAGCACCTCCTTCGCGACGTCAGCTTCGATGTCCGACCGGGGGAGATCCTCGGCTTCGCCGGGCTCATGGGCGCCGGGCGTACCGAGGTGGCTCGCGCGATCGTCGGTGCCGATCGCCGGGAGGCGGGCGAGATCCTCGTGCACGGCCGGCCGGTGACGATCGCGAATCCCGCCGAAGCGGCGCGGTACGGCATCGGCTACCTCTCCGAAGACCGCAAGCAGCTCGGCGTGCTGCTCGAGCGCAGTGTTCGCGAGAACATCGTGCTCGCGTCGCTGCGCGACTACGTCTCGGGTCTCGGCTTCGTGAACGGGTCTCGCATCGAGACCACCGGGCGCGAGTACGTCGAGAAGCTCCGCATCAAGACGCCGTCGACGGCGCAGCTCGTGAAGAACCTCTCCGGTGGCAACCAGCAGAAGGTCGTCATCGCGAAATGGCTCGCGAAGGACTGCGAAGTGCTGATCTTCGACGAACCCACCCGCGGCATCGACGTCGGTGCCAAGGAGGAGATCTACGCCCTCCTGCGCCAGCTCGCCGACCAGGGCAAGGCGATCATCATGATCTCCTCGGAGCTGCCCGAGGTGCTGCGACTCTCGGACAGGATCGCCGTCATGGCCGAGGGTCGCCTCACCGCGGTGCTCGACAACGCCGAGGCGACGCAGGAGAACCTCATGGACTACGCCACCCGATTCACCAGCGAAGGAACGATCGCACGATGAGCCCGACGACGACGCAACCGCCAGCACCGACCCCGTCGACGACGGCATTCGCCGCGGTCGAAGCCGGTACCCCCCGATTCGCGTGGCTGCGCGGCTCGCTGCAGCAGCTGCTCGCGTTCGCCAGCCTCATCGTGATCGTCGCGGTCTTCTCCTTCGCGAGTCCGCACTTCTTCACGACGAACAACCTCGTCTCGATCCTGACCGCAGCGACGGTCACGGGAATCCTGGCGCTCGGCACGACCTTCGTGATCATCACCGGCGGCATCGACCTCTCGATCGGCACCGGAATGGTGCTCTGCGGCGTGATGGCCGGCGTCTTCCTCACCTATCTCGGCTGGCCGCTCTGGGCCGGCGTCGGCGCCACCATCCTGTTCGGTGGACTGATCGGCCTCATCAACGGCGTGAACGTCTCAGTGCTCGGCATTCCGCCGTTCATCGCGACACTCGGCATGATGCTCATCGCGGCGGGCCTGTCGCTCGTGATCTCGGGCACGAAGCCGATCTACTTCAACGACACCCCCGAGTTCCAATCGATCATGAACCTGTCGATCATCCCTGGCGTGCGCTTCCCACTCGGCGTCGCGATCTTCATCGTCATGATCATCGTCGCCGCGGTGCTGCTGTCGAAGACGATCGTCGGCCGGTACACCTTCTCGATCGGCTCGAACGAGGCGGCCACGGCCCTGTCCGGTGTCAACGTTCGCCGCTGGAAGATCATCGTCTACACGCTCGCGGGGCTGTTCGTCGGTCTCGCCGGCGTGCTGAGCGCCTCCCGTCTCTCGTCGGCACAACCGACGGGCGGTATGGGCCTCGAGCTCGAGGCGATCGCGGCCGTTGTGATCGGCGGCACCTCGCTGCAGGGCGGCAAGGGCTCCATCGTCGGCACCGTCATCGGCGCCCTCATCATGGCCGTGCTGACGAACGGCCTGCGCATCATCTCCGTTCCGCAGGAGTGGCAGTCGGTCGCCGTCGGCATCGTCATCCTCGTCGCCGTGTACCTCGACATGCTGCGTCGGCGACGGTCGTAGACCGAATCGCCTGCACCCCCGTTCCACCCACGAATACCCACAACACCAAGGAGTGACCATGTTCAAGAAGCGAACGATGGGCGTGATCGTCGGCGCCGTTGCCGCAGCGCTCGTGCTCGCCGGTTGCGCGAGCGACGGCGGAGGTTCGGACACGGGCGGAGGAGACGGCGAAAAGCCGTACATCGCGCTCGTCTCGAAGGGCTTCCAGCACCAGTTCTGGCAGGCCGTGAAGTCGGGCGCCGAGCAGGCGGCCGAGGAGTTCGACGTCGAGATCACCTTCGAGGGTCCCGACACCGAGGCCGACGTCGACCAGCAGATCCAGCAGCTGCAGACCGCGCTCGACAAGAACCCCGCGGCGATCGGGTTCGCGGCCCTCGACAGCCAGGCGGCGGGTCCGCTGCTGCAGCAGGCGAAGGACTCGAACATCCCGGTCATCGCGTTCGACTCGGGCGTCGACAGCGACATCCCGCTCACGACCGCGGCGACCGACAACCTCGCCGCCGCCGCCGAGGCCGCCAAGCACATGGCCGAGGCCGTCGGCCACGAGGGCAAGGTCGCCCTCGTCGTGCACGACCAGACCTCGGTCACCGGTCAGGAACGCCGCGACGGCTTCGTCGACTACATGGAGGAGAACGAGCCGAACATCGAGATCGTCGACGTCCAGTACGGCGGCGGCGACCAGGCCAAGTCCGCCGACCTCGCCAAGGCGATCCTCGCGGCGAACCCCGACCTGAAGGGCATCTACGGCTCGAACGAGGGATCGGCGATCGGCGTGGTTCAGGCGGTCAAGGAACTCGGCATCGACCCGAGCCAGCTCGTCGTGGTCGGGTTCGACTCCGGCAAGGCGCAGATGGATGCGATCCGCGACGGCCTCATGATCGGCGCGATCACCCAGAACCCGGTCGGCATCGGCTACGAGACGGTGAAGGCCGCCGTCGAGGCGCTCGACGGCAAGGAACTGCCGAAGACGATCGACACGGGCTTCTACTGGTACGACGCGTCGAACATCGACGATGACGAGATCCAGGCAGTGCTCTACGAGTAGACGCAGGATGTCGCAGGGGCGTCGGTCGCGACCGGCGCCCCTTCGTCGTGCACGCCGGCGGTCAGGCCGCCGACGGTGGAAGGCGTCAGAGGGCGGAACGGAGCCACTGCTCGACACCGCTGACGTGCACGACGGTGAGGGCGGAGGCGAGGTCGGCGTCGCCCGCGGCGATCGCGTCGAGGATCGCGTGGTGCTCGGAGAGGGTGCGTTCGACGGCGTTCTCCTGCGTGATGCCGCGCCAGATGCGCGCACGCACGGTGTGGCTCGAGAGCGAGTCGATGAGGCTCGCGAGATATGCGTTGCCTGCAGCCTCGGCGATGCCGCGGTGGAACTCGAGGTCGTGCTCGACGAGTGCCTCGACGCCCGCCGCATGGTCGACGCTCGCCACGATCTCGCGAAGACGATCGACGTCGTCGGGGCCGGCGTTCCGTGTCGCGAGCGAACTCGCGGCAGGTTCGAGGATGCGGCGTACGGCGAAGATCTCGAGCACCGAATGGTCGTCGTGGAGGTCGACGACGAACGACATCGCCTCGAGCAGCAGGCGCGGTTCGAGGCTCGTGACATACGTGCCGTCGCCGCGCCGCACATCGAGGACGCGGATCACCTCGAGGGCCTTCACGGCCTCACGCAGCGAGGAGCGTGACAGACCGAGTCGTTCGCTGAGTTCCTTCTCGGGCGGCAATCGATCACCGGGGGCGAGTTCGCCCGCGATGATCATCTCTTTGATGCGCAGAATCGCTTCGTCGGTGACGGCCATGCGGTGATCGTACCGCGGGTCGGCCGAGACATCAGATCTTTGTGCCGGCGGCGCGCCAGAGATGCATCGAGGCGTAGCTGCGCCATGGCGCCCAACGCGCGCTCGTCGACGCGAGTTCGGCCTGCGATGACGGGAGCCCGAGCCGCTCGGCGCCGTTGCGGAGCGCCAGGTCGCCGGTCAGCAGCACGTCAGGCGCCCGAGTCACGCGCATGGCCACGTAGCCCGCGGTCCACGGACCGATGCCGGACAGGGCGAGGAGTTCGGCCTGCAGCTCGTGGCGCTCGCATTCGGCGGCCACGATGAGCTCACCGGTGGCGAGTCGGGCTGCGACCTCGAGAATCGTGCGAACCCGCGCTGCCGGCCCCCTGAGCACCGCGTCGCCGTGCTCGGCGATCGTCGCCGCGCTCGGGAACAGCACTGTCGGGGCGCCGTCGGCATGCCGGGGCACGCGCTCGCCGAGCTCGGCGGCGAGCCGTGCGAGGGCGGTGCGTGCCGCCTTGACCGAGACCTGTTGACCGATCAGCGCGCGGAAGACGAGTTCGTGCGGGTCGAGGCATCCCGGCACCCTGATGCCGGGAGTCGCTGCGACCGATGCCGCGAGTGCCGGGTCGCGGGCGAGCAGCGCGTCGATCGCCACCGCGTCGGCGTCGAGATCGAAGAGGCGGCGAACCCGAGCGACGAGGGGTGGGAGGTCGGAAAGGATCGCGAGTCGCGCCTCGACCTCGATCGCCGGAGCCGTGGTGTCGCCCGCCGGGGTGAAGATGACGACGGCAGGTCCGCCGGGGAGGCCGAGCGTGCGTTCGTACCGGTCGTCGCCGGCCCGCTCGACACCGTCGAGGGCTCTCGCGGCCAGCCAGGCGAACACGCCTGCGGCATCGAACGGCGCTCGCGCAGGGAGCCGGAGCCGGACCACGCCGCTGTCGGCCGTCGGGTCGATCGACACGCCTTCGGGTGATGCCGGCGCCGCAGAAGGCGCCGACGGGCGGCGTTCGCGCAACCGCGCTGCGGCGCGGAGCTCGAGCGGGCTGCGCTCGTAGACCTCGCGGATCGTGTCGTTGAACTGGCGAATGCTGCCGAAGCCCGAGGCGAAGGCGACATCCGCTGCGGGCAGGGTCGTCGAAGTGAGCAGCGCCCGCGCGGTCTGCGCGCGGTGCGCCCGTGCCAACGCGAGCGGGCCGGCCCCGAGCTCGGCGGTCAGCACTCGGGTGAGGTGGCGCGGCGTGTAGCCGAGGCGCGCGGCGAGACCGGGCACTCCGGCTCGCTCGACGACGCCATCGGCGATGAGACGCATGGCCCTGGCCGCGAGGTCATCGCGCAGGTCCCACTGGGGAGAGCCGGGCACGGCGTCAGGCAGGCACCGCTTGCACGCACGCAGACCGGCCTCGTGCGCCGCGGCCGCCGTGAGGTAGAAGCTGACGTTCTTCGGCTTCGGAGCGACCGCGGGGCAGCTCGGGCGGCAGTAGATGCCGGTGGAGTGCACGCCCGTGATGAATTGACCGTCGAATCGGGCGTCGCGCGCCTGCATCGCGCGGTACCGCTCGGCGAACACGGGGTCGTCGAGCGGTTCGATCGCGAGTCGGCGGTTGGTGGCGGTGCTCGTCATGGCTCCAGCCTCGCACGCCGCACCGACATCGACCAGCGGGAATCGGACACGAGCGGTTCGCCGTAGGGTGGAGGGATGCCGCACGCCGTCGTGACCCGTTTGCAACACGTCATCGGGGCAGCAGTGTCCACCGATCCGGCAGACCTCGAGGCGAGTCGCGACGACCGGTCGGGGTGGCGCAGCGCCACCCCTCCGCTCGCCGTCGTGCACGCGGCATCCGTCGCCGATGTGCAGCACGTCATGCGCATCGCGCACGAGACCGGCACTCCCGTGGTGCCGAGGGGAGCCGGCACCGGCCTGGCCGGCGGCGCGATCGCGAGCCCCGGCGCCATCGTGCTCGACCTCTCGCGAATGAACCGGGTGCTCGAGATCTCCGAAGCCGATGAACTCGCGGTCGTCGAACCCGGAGTGCTCAACGGCGACCTGAACGATGCGCTCGCCGCACGCGGACTCTGGTTCGCGCCCGACCCCGCGAGCCGCGCGATCTCGTCGATCGGCGGCAACATCGCGACCAATGCCGGCGGGCTGCTCTGCGCGAAGTACGGCGTGACGCGAGAGGCGGTGCTCGGCCTCGCTGTGGTGCTCGCCGACGGCCGGCTGCTGCGCACGGGTCACCGAACGGTGAAGGGCGTCACCGGATACGACCTCACCGCGCTGTTCACCGGCTCGGAGGGCACCCTCGGGGTCATCGTCGAGGCGACGGTGCGATTGCGGCCGATCACCGCCGGCGAGATCGTGACCGTCGCTGCGGTGTTCCCCGACGTCGAGACCGCCGCCGCGGCAGCCGCTGCCGTCACCGCTGCGCGTTTGCGACCGGCAGTGCTCGAACTGATCGACGCCGTCGGGCTCGCGAGGGTCGCGGCCTTCCTCGGCCCGACCGAACTCGCCGGTACGCCGCTCGAGACCGTGGCCCCGGCAGAGACGTTCCTGCTCGCGCAGAGCGACGGGGCCGGTGCCGCCGGAGAGGCGGCCGAGATCGCCCGCCTGTTCTCCGCCTCGGGCGGTCGGGTGACCCTGTCGACGGATGCGGCGACGGGCGACCGCCTGCTCGGCATCCGCCGGGCCATGCACCCCGCCCTCGCGGCTTCGGGCCAGGTGCTCATCGAAGACGTCGCCGTGCCGCGTTCGCGCCTGCCCGAGATGTTCCGCGCCATCGAGGAGATCAGCCGCCGCTACGGCATCGAGATCCCGACGATCGCCCACGCGGGAGACGGCAACCTGCACCCGAACTTCGTCTTCACGGGCGATGAGGTGCCCGAACCCGTCTGGGCCGCCGCCGACGACATGTTCCGAGCTGCCGTCGCGCTCGGCGGCACGCTCACCGGCGAGCACGGAGTGGGGGTGCTGAAACGGCGTTGGCTCGCCGACGAGCTCGGCGATGACTCGTTCGAGCTGCAGCGCGGCATCAAGGCGCTCTTCGACCCGACCGGCATCCTGAACCCGGGGGTCATGTTCGCGGCATCCGCGCCCGGCGCTCGATAGGCTGCCCGGGTGACCTCCGTGGCCCCAGAACCTGCCCAGAACCCGTCTCCCGCACCGCCGATCTGGTCCGCGTCTCCGAAGGCGCGGGGCGGCGGACTCGCGTTCGCGATCGTCGGCATCGTGGTCGGTGGATTCGTGGGCCTGCTCGTCGTCGCGTACATCGCCATCGGCTTCGGCCTGCCGACGCTCGCCATCGGCTCCCTCCTCGCACTCGTGCCCCTCGCCGTCGTGCTGCTCGCCGTGCGCTGGGTCGACCGGTGGGAGCCGGAGCCGCGCTGGGCGCTCTGGTTCGCCTTCCTCTGGGGCGCGGCCGTCTCGGTCGCCATCGCGCTCGTCGTCGACCTCGGCGTGCAGCTCGCGCTGGCCTACGCCGAACCCGGTGGCGCACGCGACGAGGCGCTGCAAGCCGTCGTTCAGGCGCCGATCGTCGAAGAGCTCGCCAAGGGCATCGGCGTGCTCCTGATCTTCGCCTTCTCGCGGTCGCATTTCGACGGACCGGTCGACGGCCTCGTGTACGCAGCGACCGTCGCAGCCGGGTTCGCGTTCACCGAGAACGTGCTGTACTTCGGCGCTGCACTCGCAGAGGGAGGCGCAGCGACGCTCGGTGCGACCTTCGTGGTGCGCGGGCTCTTCTCGCCGTTCGCGCACGTGCTGTTCACGGTGTGCACGGGTCTGGCGATCGGCATCGGCGCGCGCCGCGGTGGGGGAGCCGGAGTGATCGGCTGGTTCCTGCTCGGCCTCCTCGGCGCCGTGCTGCTGCACGCCCTGTGGAACGGATCGCTCGCGTTCGCCGACGACGCGATCGGGCTCTACTTCACGGTGCAGGTGCCGATCTTCGTCGGTGCGGTGCTGCTCACCTTCTTCCTCCGTCGCCAAGAGGTGCGGGTGACGCGGCGCCGACTCGCCGAGTACGGCGCCGCAGGCTGGTTCAGCCCCGCCGAGGTCGAGATGCTCGCGACGCCCGGCGGCCGCCGTCAGGCGAGGGCGTGGGCGCGGGCGCAGACGCCACCGCGCACGAGCGCCATGAAGAAGATGATCACGGCCGCCACGCACCTGGCGTTCACGAGGCAACGCATCGCAACCGGTCTCGCCGGGGAGCGCACCTTCGCCGAAGAACAGGCGTTGCTCGCGGCGGTCGTCGATGAGCGACGAGTGCTCGTCGGGTAGCTTTCGGGCAGCCTCCCGGCGCAAAGAAACTCGCCGCCTTGTGGTGTGGCACTGCCGACATCTCTACCAGGCGACGAGTTCTCGAATTCCAGAGTGCATCCTGTTCGCAGTCAGCGCAAGAGGGGGGTGGACGGTTGTCCGCGATTGCGACCGCGCCGCGAACCTGTTCAACTGGATGCATGACCGATACGAACAGCAAGCCCGAGATCGACGCCCCCGAGGGGCCGGCTCCTGCCGAACTCGTGATTGAAGACATCGTCGTGGGCGACGGCGACGAGGCGCAGCGCGGCTCGACGGTCGACGTGCACTACCTCGGCGTCGAGTACGACAGCGGCGAGGAGTTCGACTCCTCATGGGGCCGCGGTCAGTCGATCAACTTCCCGCTGCAAGCGCTGATCAGCGGCTGGCAGGAGGGCATCCCCGGCATGAAGGTCGGTGGGCGTCGCAAGCTCACCGTGCCGCCGCAGCAGGCCTACGGGCCCGCCGGTGGCGGCCACCAGCTCTCGGGCAAGACGCTCATCTTCGTGATCGACCTGCTCGGCGTGAGCTGAGCCGAACCGATCCGAATCTCGAAGGCCGGCGAGCGTGTGCTCGCCGGCCTTCGCCGTTCCCCGACTGCTCGCATCGCGTGCTGCGACGAGTGGAACGGCGCCGGATCGCCGGAATCGAACGGCGTCGATGCGACCGGATACGATGACCTGATTCCGCCCCGACCTGAGGACACGATGACGTGACCGGCCGCACCCTGCGCCTCTTCCTGCCGTATCTGCTGCTCTCGCTCCTCCATCTGGTGGTGCTGTACACCGGTCCGGCTTCGGCGATCACGATCTCCAAGGCGCTGCTGGTGCCGGCGCTCCTCGTCGCGGTGATCGTCGCGCTCCGCCCGGTGCGAACGTCGACGGAATGGCTGCTCCTCGCCGCGCTGGCGGCATCGTGGGTCGGCGACGTGCTGCTGTCGTTTCCGGGACTGTTCGTGCCAGGACTGCTCGGCTTCCTCCTGGCGCATCTCGCGTACGTCGGGCTGTTCCTCCGGCTGCCGGCGCCGTCGACCGGCGTACGTCTGCCGGCGTGGACGCTCGTGTACCTCGGCTGGTACGGCGTCTTCCTCGCCCTGCTCGCCGGGCACCTCGGGGCGCTGCTCGTGCCGGTGGCGGTCTACGGCGCCGTGCTCGGCCTGATGGGAGCACTCGCGGGCGGGCGCGGCGGAGTCGTCGCCCTCGGCGGTGCGCTCTTCGTCGTCTCGGATTCGGTGCTCGCGCTCGGCCGATTCCTGCCGGGGTACGAGTTCGGCCTGCACGACCTCGTGGTCATGCTCAGCTACCTCGCGGCCCAGGGCCTCATCGCGTGGGGCGCCGTGTCAGCCCTGCGCGGCGCGCCGGCCGCTCGGGCACGGCGTGAGCAGAACAGAGGTCGGAGCGCTTCCGCCGCGGCCGGATGATGCTCGGCGACCGTTGCTGTACGAGCAGGCACCGCGACGATTGCCGTGCGTCCGCACGCGCCGTGAACCGATGTGGCGGGTGCGTTGCGACCGGCCGCTATCGAATCGCGGTCGCCTGCGACCACACCGCCTGCCAATGTCCGTGATTCAGCTCGTAGGTGTCGGTGTGCCAATAGCCGGTCTTCGCGATGTGGAGGCCGTCGAAGACGACCTCGAGCTCGGCTGCGTAGCGGAGCGTCGCGACAGGCCCGGAGAGTCGGACGGCGATGGGGCCGGGATCCCAGGAGATGTAGTTGATGCGGCCGGCGTCGATGGCGCTGAGGTACTGCTCTTTGCTGAGGGGCGCTCCGATGGGCGTGATGAGTTGGAAATCTGCGGCGTGCAGTACGCCGGCGGCCGCGATGTTCCCCTCGACGAGCGCACGCAGTCGGGCTCGTTCGACGTCGCGAAGCAGTTCGGCTTCGATCTCATGGGCGGGCTGTTGCATGGCGATTCCTCATCCGGAGCTGTTGTCGTCGGTGGTGGCCACGCCGTGGGGCGGCGCCGGCGGCGGCTTCCCACCCGTCGGTTCGCGGGCAACGACAGATTGACACTTTCGGCACAAAGTGTCAATCTGTCTCGGTGACCACCTCCGAGCGCACCTCCGACGCGATCCTCGACTCCTCGCTGACGGTGTTCTGCCGGTACGGGTTTCAGAAGACGTCGATGAGCGACATCGCCCAAGCCGCCGGCATGTCCCGCGCGGCACTGTACCTCCACTTCGCGAACAAGGAGGACATCTTCCGGTCGGGGTCGATCCGCACCCACGAGCGTGTGCTGCATGCCGTCGAGGCGGAGCTGGCGCGACCGACAGGCGTGTTCGAACGCATCGAAGCGGCCGTCGCCGCGTACTTCACCGGTCTGATGGAGGAGATCAGCGCGAGTCCACACGGATCGGAGCTCTTCGACGTGAGCACGCAACTCGTGGGTGACGTTGCTCGCGATGCCCGTCAGCGGCTGCTCCAGCTGCTCGCTGCAGCCGTGAGAAACGCCGACGAGTCCGGCGAGATCCGGCTCGCCGAGATCGATGCGACGAGCGAGCAGTTGGCGAGCCTGATCGTCTCAGTGGTCGACGGCCTCAAGCACGACCGGGCAGTTGCGTTGCCGGTGCGCGCAGGAGTCGCACTGCAGCTGCAGCTCGTGAAGGCCTCGGTCGGCACCGATCACTGAGCATCATCGCGTGTCGAAGCTGCGCGCCGTCCCTGCCGCTCGGGTTCGGCTCGATCCTGCACGAGGTCGACGAGCTTCCGCCACGGTCCGGTGAGCTGACGTTCGGCGAGGGTCGCCTCGTGAGCACGATCGGCTGTACTCGCGGTGTTCGGCTCGCATCGGATGCGATAGACGAAACGGTCGGGTTCAGGCGGGACCGGGGGAGCCGCGGTCCACGGGATCCGTTCGATCAGCACGTACCAGTCGTCGGAGTCGGGCTGGTCGTCGACGTGAACCTGCCATGTGAGGCGCAGGCCGGCGAGGCCACCCGAGCGCGACACGATGACGTCCATGCTGGCGATCGTACTCCCGTGCCGGTACGAGACGACAGGATGTCGCGGAGCCCGCTCAGTCGGAGGGTGTCGGCGGCTCGATGCCGACGGCCGACCAGCCGCGAGCGACGGCGCGCTCCTCTGCACTGTCGGGTCCGTAGCGCTCACGCGCCGCGCGCCGTGTCTCGGCCGCGAAACGGTCGAATTCGGCGTCGATCGGCAAGCGCCCCGAGGTGAGCACGTCGTACCAGATGCGCCCGACGTGCTCCCAGGCGAAGCCGCCGAGCTCTCGGGCGGCGAGGGCGAACGCCCGGTTCGGTATGCCCGAGTTCAGGTGCACACCGCCGTTGTCGTCGGTGGTCTCGATGTAGTCGCGCATGTGCCCGGGCTGCGGGTCGCGCCCGAGCACGTCGTCGTCGTACGCCGTGCCAGGTTCGAGCATCGATCGCAGCGCGCGCCCCTGCACCTCGTCGGTGAAGATGCCCTCGCCGATCAACCAGCTCGCGGCGCCCGCGTCTTGGCCGAGCGAGTACTGCTCGACGAGCGCGCCGAATGCGTCGGAGACGTGCTCGTTGAGCGCGCCGGACTGCCCGTGGTAGCGCAGCTTCGCCGTGTGCTCGGTGACCCCGTGGGCGAGTTCGTGGCCGATGACGCTCAGCGAATCGGTGAACCCGCGGAAGACCTCGCCGTCGCCGTCGCCGAACACCATGCGCTCGCCGTCCCAGAAGGCGTTGTCGTAGCGGTCGCCGAAGTGCACGGTGGCCTCGAGCGGCATGCCGTCGCCGTCGATCGAGTCGCGACCGAAGACGCGGTCGAACATGCGGTGCGTGTCGCCCAGGCCGTTGTACGCGTCGTCGACGGCCTCGTCGCCCGTGGCGCGTTCGCCTTCGCGGCGCACGAGTCGGCCCGGAAGCGCCTCGCGACCCTCGGCATCGGAGATGCGACGATCGGGCTTCGAGGGGACGTCGGGGAGCAGGCTCGGAAGGTCGTGCAGCGTCTCGATGCCGAGTCGCGCCGGAGGTTCGCGGAGGAGTGCGCGTCTCGCGGCCTCGGCCGCGAGCGGGAACCTCGGGCCGGCTGCGTGAGCGATGCGGTCGAGCAGGTAGGGAGGCACGATCTGCTGCATGGCTCGATGCTCGCACCTGCCGACGACATCGCCGGGGCGCCGCGCCCATAGGCTGGTTGCGTGACCTCCACCCCGCTCCTCGGCCTCCTGCTCGACGTCGACGGCCCCATCGCCAGTCCCGTGACGCGGTCGATCGCGATTCCCTCGATCGCGCGCGACCTCGCTGCGCTGGCGAACGCCGGAAATCCCGTGATCTTCAATACGGGCCGCTCCGACGCATTCATCGCCGAGCAGGTCGTGCCACCGCTTCTCGCGGCCGGTCTCGAGGCCGGCGCGCCGGTCTGGGCGATCTGCGAGAAGGGAGCCGTCTGGGCCGAGATCGACCGCGGCGGTCTCGGCGAGGTCTTCGTCGACCTCGAGCTGGCGATGCCCCACGACTTCGCGGCCGACATGCGCGCCTACGTCGAGGCTCATTTCGACGAGTTCGCCTTCTTCGACGACACGAAGCGGGCCATGGTCTCGGTCGAGCAGCACGTGCACGTGGCATCCGAGGCGTACCTCGAGGCGCAGCCGCGCTTCGACGCGCACGCGCACGAGTCGCTCGCCTCGCGCGGCTTCGGCACGGTGCTGGGCAGCGAGGAGCGACCGGATGCCGCGGGCCGCGTGCACTGGCGCATCGACCCGACCATCATCTCGACCGACGTCGAGTCGGTGCGACTCGGTAAAGACCTGGGCGCCGAGCGCGCCGTCGAGCTGCTCGCCGGGCGCGGCATCCGGCCGCAGTACTGGCGCACGATGGGCGATTCGCGGGGCGACTACCGCATGGCCGACTGGCTCCATGACCGCGGCGAGCGGGTGCGGCACGTCGATGTGCGCCCGGCCGAGGGCATCCCGGCCACCGGGTACCGGGTATTGACCGCGGGCGAGCTCATCCACGACGAGGCCGGCGCGGTGTTCCTCTCCCGCTGGGCCGGGGCGTCGCGTCGCGGCGAACTCGGCGACGACGAGTAGACGGCGAGCAGCGGATGTCGCGCGCGGACGAGAACGGAGCCCCAGACGCCGGCACGGCGGCATCCTCCGACCCGCCGGCCCTGCGAACGCACCCGATCGCACTCCTTCCTGCCCTGCTCGTGTGCGGTGCAGCAGTGCTGCTGTTCGGCTTCCTGCTGTCGATCGTCGGCTACGCGATGCTCGCGGTCGGCCTCCTCGCGGCGTGGCTCTGCGATCGCTCCGGCCGCACCGAGCGGCTGTTCGCCGACCTCGCGCTCATCGCTGTCGGCCAGGTCATCATCTCGACGGTCTCGCTGAAGGCCGATCTCAGCGACGAGGGCATGCTGCGCTTCGCCGTCGTGCTCGGGCTCGCCGTGCTCGTGCCGTACCTCATCTCACGGTTCCTCTACCGCGAACGCGTCATCCGCTTCCCCTGGCGGACCGGCCGGCGCTGGAACCGCACGCAGTGGCTGTACCTGATCTTCGTGACCCTCGCCGGCTGGCTGATCCTGCCCTTCTACTTCATCACCTCGGGCTCGTACCAGAACTGGCCGACGGTGACGGAACCCGACGAGATCGCCCGCTTGCTCGTGGGCGTCGTCGCCGTCGGCACCTGGGATGAACTGTTCTTCGTCTGCACCGTCTTCGTGTTGCTGCGCCGGCACTTTCCGAGCTGGCAGGCGAACCTGCTGCAGACGATCGTGTTCGTGTCGTTCCTGTGGGAGCTCGGCTACCAGTCGTGGGGGCCGCTGCTCACGATCCCCTTCGCACTCATCCAGGGCTACACGTTCAAGCTGACGAAGTCGCTCACGTACGTGTTCGTGGTGCACATGCTCTTCGACGCGGTCGTGTTCGCCGTCATCGTCTACGCGCACACGGGCTGGCCCGCGATCTTCCTGTTGGCGCCGTAGCGCAGAGAACCAGCGGATGGCGCGGCATCCGCTCTCTCGGATCGCGCGGCTACTTCAGCTGGCCGCGGGCCTCGCCGCCGGGGAACGTCTGCGTGTGCACGTTGATGTAGTAGGCCTTCGGTGTCGAGGCGATCGCGTCGAGCAGCGCCGGAGCGGGGGCGGGGATGGCGCAGGCGGTCACCTCGAAGCTCGTCGAGTTCGGCACCGGGATCGGGATGACGACGGGGCCGGCGGCGTTGCGGGGGCCGACGTGGACGTGCGCCGCGGTAGCGCCGGCGGTGAGGCCGGACACCTCGAGCGTGTAGCAGAAGTCGCCGCCGGTGATCTCGTAGGCGAAGAAGCCTCGTGCCCCGCCGGTGGCGCCGGTCGTCTGCGCTTCCTGCTCGTTGTTGAGCGGAATCGCGGGGGTGCCGGGCGGCGCCGCCTGGGCTGCTCCCGTGCCCGCGAACGCGAGGGCGGCGGCTGCGAGGCCGAGTGCGATGGTGCGTGTTCGAGCGATCGTGATCATGATGGCTGCTCACTTCCTTCGATCGGTTCGCACGCTACGCCGCCCGGGTGGCGACTGCAAGATCAACGGTCGACGGATGCCCCGTGGTCGGCGAGCCAGTCGAGCAGCACGACCGCGTGGTTCACCTGCTCGTCGCGTGCGCCGAAGAGCAGCGTCACCCGCTCGTGCTCGTGACCCACCGCGATGAGCGCCGGCGCCGCGTCGTTCCCGTCGAGCTCGGCTCGGTACCGCGCGGCGAACTCGTCGTACCGTTCACGGTTGCGGTGCCACTCGGTGCGGAGTTCGGGGGAGGGTGCGACCTCTTTGTCCCACAGGTCGAGCGCGGCGCGCTCCTTGCTCACGCCGCGCGGCCAGAGCCGGTCGACGAGCACGCGGTAGCCGTCGGATGCCTCGGCCGGGTCGTAGACCCGCTTGATGACGAACCCCATGGGGTCAGTCTGCTCCGGGGCATCCGTCATGCCAAGCCTCGCAGCGATCGCCTGCGGGCGCTGCCGGCCCTCAGGCGAGCGGCCGCAGCTCTCCGCCGCGGAGCCTGGGATCGCTATCCTCGGAGCACGTGTTGGAGCGATGGGAGGGCGCCGTGGCGATGCGTGCGATCGTGCTCGACCGGTACGGCCTCCCCGAGCGCGTCATGCGGCTCGCCGAGGTCGCAGAACCCGTGCCGGCCGCGGGGGAGGTCGCCGTGCGCGTCACCGCGGTCTCGCTCAACTCCTGGGACGTCGACCTCGCCACCGGTGCGACACTCGTGCGCCTTGCGGCGCCCTTCCGCCCGAAGCATCGGGTGATCGGCTCGGATGTCTCCGGTACGGTCGTCGCGGTCGGCCGCGGGGTCTCCCGTCACCGCGTGGGCGACGCCGTCTTCGGCGAGCTTTCGGCGTCGGGCTGGGGCGGCTTCGCCGAGCTCGTGGTCGCACCCGAGGACGCTGTCGTGTCGCGGCCGCCCGGGCTCGACGACGTCACCGCCGCCGCACTGCCGCAGGCAGCGAGCATGGCGTGGCAGGCGCTCGGCGGGGTCGAGGCGGTCGCCCCGGACGGTGCGCTGCACGGGCGTCGTGTGCTCATCGTCGGCGCGGGCGGGGGAGTCGGCACGTTCGCGATCCAGCTCGCGACACGTGCTGGAGCCAGGGTGACGGCGGTCGAGCGCGCGGTGTCGAAGCTCGACGCGCTCGCCGAACTGGGTGCGGACGTCGTCGACACCGGCGTCGACGGCGAGTCGGCCTCGCCCGGACCCTTCGACCTCGTGCTCGACGTCGTCGGCGCGCTGCCGCCGTCGCGGTCGCGATCGCTGCTCGCCGAGGGTGGCCGTGCCGTCACCATCGGCGGGAGCCCGGGCCGCATCATGCAGGTGCTCGTCGCGAGCGCGCGCGGCGGTCGGAGCGCGGCCCCGAGCGGTGCTCGTGTCGGGCTGCTCGCGGCTGTCCCGAACCGCGACCTGCCGGCGTTGGCCGTGCTCGCCGCGGCAGGGGAGTTGCGCGCGGTCATCGACGGTCCGCACCCGCTCGAACAGGTGCCGCATGAACTCGGGCGACTTCGTGCGGGGGAGATTCTCGGCAAGGCGGTCATCGCCGTCGGCTGACCTGATGCGTGCGCGCCGACGTGGGTTCGGGACTCGGGCGGGGATCCGCTCGCGGCGGCCACGAGGCATCCGCTCTGGTAGAGTGTGGAGGTTGCCGTCATGACGGCCGCGCACAAAGAGAGCCCAGGCATTCGGCCACGGGCAGCGCGCAACGAAGAGAAAGGGGATCCCATCTATGGCACTTGAAGCTGATGTCAAGAAGGCGATCATCGAAGAGTACGCGACCCACCCCGGTGACACTGGATCCCCCGAGGTCCAGATCGCGCTCCTCACGAAGCGCATCAAAGACCTCACCGAGCACCTGAAGGAGCACAAGCACGACCACCACTCGCGTCGTGGCCTGCTCCTCCTCGTCGGTCAGCGTCGTCGTCTGCTCGGCTACCTCGCCGATGTGGAGATCAACCGCTACCGCAAGCTCATCGAGCGTCTCGGTCTGCGCCGCTAAGCAGAGTCGTCTCTGCGGCTCTCGTTGATACCGCGAACTTCTTCGAACGGGTCGTCACCTCCGGGTGGCGGCCCGTTTCGCGTGACCGCCGGGTGGTGTGCCGGCGATCGCGCGGCTACTCGCCGACGCGCGCGCGATGCGCCCGTGCGGCCATGCGATTGCCGCAGCGCGTGCTGCAGAACCGGCGCGACGCGTTCTTCGACAGGTCGAGGAAGACGCCGGCGCAGTCCTCGGCATCGCAGCTGCGGAGGCGGTCCATGCTGTCGGCCCGGATGACGTCGACGAGTGCCATCGCCGCTTCGACGAGGATGCGTTCGGCGAGGGGGGCGTCCTGCGAGGTCGCGTGCACGTGCCAGTCGAGGTCGTCGTGCCGCACGAGGCGAGGGGTCGCGTGGGCCTCGGCGAGGATCGCGTTCACCTCGGTCACGGCGTCGTCGCGATCCAGTCGCCAGAGCGCGCGGAGGCGGTCTCGCGCTGCCGCCACCTCGGCCACTTCGGAGGCGTCGCCGTCGCGGCGGCCGGAGTACCACCAGGCATCGAGCACGGCCGACAGCTCCTGCGGCGTCGAGAGTTCGTCGACGCCGGATTCGGAGGCTTCGGGCACCGTGTCGGCCAGTGCGGCGACGAAGCCGAGCGCGGCGATCGTGTCATCGGTGAAAATCATTTGACTCCTGACGGTGGTACCGAGTAGCGTCACGAGCATAACGCTGTTCGGTCATGACGTGGCCTCGGCGCCCCGATGCGAAGGAGACGTGGATGCGCGGTTCGAAGGGCCTGCTCGGCATCGTGCTCGGCCTCGGGGCGGGGCTCGCATTCGGCGCGGGCGGTGCGGTGGTGAAGCCGCTGCTCGAATCGGGCTGGTCCCCGGGGGCCGCGGTCTTCGCCCGAATCAGCGTCGCCGCACTCGCCCTCATCGTGCCCGGGCTCATCGCCCTCCGCTTCGACCTCCGGCCGCTCTGGCGGGCACGCTGGACGGTACTCGCCTACGCGCTGATCGCCATCGTCGGCACGCAGGTCGCGTTCTACGCGTCGATCGCGCTCATTCCGGTGAGCACGACCCTGCTCATCGAGTACCTGGCACCCGTCGCGCTCGTGCTCCTCGCCTGGGCGCGGCAGCGCCGTGCGCCGCAAGCCGTCGTGCTCGTGGGCTCAGTGCTCGCGATCGCCGGCCTCGTGCTGGTCATCGGCCCGGGTGGCGAGGGGCTCGACCTCGTCGGGCTCCTGCTCGCGGGCGTCGCCATGATCGGGGTCTGCGTCTACTACGTGCTGGGCGAGCGAGCGGATGCGTCGGTGCCGCCGATCGCGCTCGCTGCGAGTGGATTCGTGGTCGGTGCCATCGTGCTCGGCGGTGCAGGCGCACTCGGCATCGTGCCGTTCTCCGCGAGCTTCGTCGAGGTGCCGTACTTCGGCACGATCGCCCCGTGGTGGGTGCCGGTGCTCACGGTCGGCCTCGTGTCGACCGCGTTCGCCTATGTCGCCGGCATCAGTGCGATCCGCCTCCTCGGTGCACGGCTCTCCTCGTTCCTCGGGCTCTCCGAGGTGATCTTCGCGGCGATCGTCGCGTGGTTGGTGCTCGGCGAGGCGGTCGGCCCGCTGCAGGCCCTCGGTGGGCTGCTCATCCTCGGCGGCATCGTGCTCGTGCGATTCGAACGACCCGGGGGCACGACAGGGGGCGCTGCGGATGTCGCGCTCGAGATCGATCTCGTTCCCGTTCCCGTTCCCGTGAGCCCACGGCCACGTGGCTCGCGCGCCACTGCCTAGACTCTGAACATGCGCTTCGGCATCGTCATCCTCCCGCAGCACGACTGGCCCGACGCCGCCCGTCACTGGCGCGGCGCCGAGCAGCTCGGCTTCGATCACGCCTGGACGTACGACCACCTCTCGTGGCGCGGCCTCGCGGGAGAGCGATGGCACGCGACGGTGCCGACGCTCACCGCGGCGGCGATGGTCACCGAACGCATCCGCCTCGGCACCTTCGTGGCGAGTCCGAACTATCGGCATCCGGTCCCCTTCGCGAAGGAGGTCGCAACCCTCGACCAGCTCTCGGGCGGTCGCCTGATGCTCGGCGTGGGTTCCGGGGGCACGGGTTTCGACGCCTTCGTGCTCGGCCAGCCCGAGTACACGCCGCGGCAGCGCCTCGAGCGGTTCACCGAGTTCGCCGAGGCGCTCGACGTGCTGCTTCGATTCGAGCGGTCCGGCTCCGACGGCATCTCCTTCGAGGGCGAGTGGTTCACGGCATCCGGCGCCCGCATGGTCGGCGAGCCCGTGCAGCGTCCTCGCACCCCGTTGCACCTCGCCGCCGAAGGCCCAAAGGGGCTGGAGGTGGCGGCGCGGCTCGGTGACGGCTGGGTCACGACCGCCGGTACGGTCGACGACGACGACGCGTGGTGGCGACGCGTGGCCGAGCTGGCGTCTCGGCTCGACGATGCCTGCGCCAGGGTGGGCCGCGACGCCTCGAGCATCGACCGCATCCTCTCCCTCGACTCCGAGCCGCGCTACAGCCTCTCGAGCACTGCCGCCTTCGAAGACGCGGTCGGCCGGGCGACCGAGCTCGGATTCACCGACGTCGTCGCGCATTGGCCGCGCGAACACGGGCTCTACGCCGGCGACGAGTCGGTGCTCGACGAGGTGGCGCAGTTCATGAGCGACGCCCGCTGAGGGCGGGCGCCGAGACATCCGCCCGCTCGCGATAGCCTGACTCCCATGCCTGCGCCCCGCTCGAAGCCCCTGCTCGCGTGGGAGCCACTCCCGTTCCTCGTCGTGCTGGTGCTGCTCCTCGCGACGGGCATCGTGCGTCCGAGTGCCGCGCCCTGGCTGTTCTGGCCGTTCGTGCTGCTGATCGTGGCCGCCGTCGCGTGGCTCGTGGTCGTTCTCGTGCGTGGTGCGCGACCCGCGAATCCCGACCGCTGGGGCGACCTCGCCGATCTCGACGGGATCGAGCTCGTGGCTGCGTCGCCTGTTGAACGCGCGGTACGCACGGTCGTGCCCGTGACCGACGCGCATCGCCACCAGGCGGCGATCGAGCTGGCCCGCCTGCACGGCGGAACCGCGCAGCAGGCCGTGCTCGTGCCGCGCGCGAGCCGCTGGCTCTCCCGACGGTACCGGGTGGGCGTGCAGCTCGTCGCCGGCGGTGATCGGCCACGCCATGCCGGCTTCCTCGGTGAGGTGGCCGACGATCGGTGGCGCGACCAGCTCGACGCGCTACGCGATCGCGGCAGGTACGTGCAGGTGCCGGCGCTCATCACCGGCGCCTCGCGGCCCTACGGCGTCGAACTCGACCTCAGCGGGCTCGAACGGCTCGGCAACGGTGCCGAGGGCTGACAGCCCGCGCCGACGCGAGCTCGGACCCGGTCAGGCGGTCGCCTCGGCAGCTTCCTGCTCGGCGAGGTCGGCCCGCACCCGCTCCATGTCGAGCGCACGAACCTGCGAGATGAGGTCGTCGAGCGTCGGCCGCGGCAGGGCGCCGGCCTGGGCGAAGACGCCGATGCCGTCTTTGAACGCCATGATCGTCGGGATCGACGTGATGTTCATGGCCGCGGCGAGCTGCTGCTGGTCTTCGGTGTCGACCTTCGCGAATGTGAGGTCGGGGTTGGCCTCGGACGCAGCCTCGTAGTGCGGTGCGAACTGCAGGCACGGGCCGCACCACCCCGCCCAGAAGTCGACGAAGACGGTGCCGCCCTCGAGGATCGTCTTCTCGAAGGTGTCCAGGGTGAGTGCCACGGTAGCCATGCTTCCAGCCTAGGCGCGCTCGCTGTGCTCGTGCCCGGTACCGGCTTCGAGCGAGCTGTGCGCGCCGAGATCGCTCGGCGGCAGCCACCCTGAGGTGGGCGGTCGCCGGTATCGTGAAGCCGTGGTCGCATTCGGAGGCGCTCTCGGTTCGTTCCGTCGACGCGGCGCGATCGTCGATGGGCGATCGGAGCCCGGGTCCGCGGTCGATGCCGCGCGGCTCGCCGACGAAGCGATCCCCGACCTCGACTGGCGCGTGTTCCCGGCCGAGACCGAGCACTCGATCTTCGCGGCGCCGAGTGGTGCGCTCGCGCGAGTCGCGCTCGGCCCGCGTTCGGGCCCGCGCATCGTGCTCGTGCCCGGGGCCACGGGTTCGAAAGAAGACTTCGTGCTGATGATGCCGCTCCTGGCCGAGGCCGGCTACCGGGTCGAGTCGTTCGATCTGGCCGGTCAGTACGAGTCGTGGCGTGCAGGACCGTGGAACCTCGATCCGCCGCGCACGAGCTACGACCAGCAGCTGTTCCTCGACGACCTGCTCGCTGTGCTCGACGACGGCGCCGGCGCGGCGCACGTGCTCGGCTACAGTTTCGCCGGCACGCTCGCCGAGCTCGCCCTGCTGCAACGGCCCGACCGCTTCGCGAGCCTCACGCTGCTGAGCGCGCCGCCCGAGCCTGGCCAGGCCTTCCGCGGCGTCAAGCGCATCGGCCAGATCAGCGGGTTCACCTCGCCGCACCAGGGCGCAACGCTCATGCTCTGGGGAATCCGAAACAACCTCAATCGGGTGCCGCCGCGCCGCCTCGAGTTCGTGCGCGACCGGTTCGCGCTGACCCGCCGCGAGAGCGTCGACGACATCATCGCGCTCATGATGCAGACGCCCGATCTTCGTGCCGAACTCGCCGCCGCACCGGTTCCCAAGCTCGTCGCGGTCGGCGAGCACGACCTGTGGCCTCGCAGTCTTCACGAGCGGTTCGCCCGCCGGATCGGCGCGCACCTGGCGGTGTATCCCACGGGGCACAGTCCCTGCGAGACGGCGCCGCATCAGCTCGTGCGCGACATGCTGACGCTGTTCGCCGCAACCGACGCCATTCCGTGACCGATCAGACCGGGAGCGTCTCGTCGCCCTCGCGATCGCCCGCGGGCGTGCCTGGTGGATCGATCACGGATTCCCACACCCAGGCCGGTGCACGTCGGCGCTCGGCGCGTCGCGCGAGTGGCGGCCACTCGCGTGATTCCACCGACATCGTGTGGAACGCCATCCGCACCCGTCGCGAGAGGCCCTCGAAACTGTCGAACGGCCGCGCAGAGACGCCGACGACGAGTCGGCGATCGCGCACGACGGTCATGCCCGGTCGCATCCACCACGCCAGGTCGAGGTCATCGTGCACGTCGGCCCGGTCGCGGTGCACCACGTCGCGAAGTTCACGCCACGCATCGGCCCTGATGGCGTAGTTCGACCCGAAGATCGGCGGGTGCCCGAGCAGCGCTCCGATCACCGTGAAGTAGCCGCCGATGTAGATGTTGCGCGCGACCCAGCGCACGGCGGCGTTCCGACCGTAGAACGCGCCGCCGTTCGTGACGACGGCGGGTCGGTCGGAGCTGCTCATGCGCCGCTCGATCTCGGCGATCCAGTCGGGAGCAGGCACCGAGTCGGCGTCGAGCCGTGCAAGCACGGCACCGGATGCCGCGTCGAAGCCCGCCGCGGTCGCCGGCCAGATGCCGCGCAGCGGTTCGCGCACGACCCGCGCGCCGGACCGCCGCGCGATGTCTGCCGTGGCGTCCGTGGAGCCGTTGTCGACCACGATGATCTCGTCGGCGGGGCGAAGCTGCCGTGCGAGCGCGTCGAGGCAGGCCGCGAGATAGCCCGCATCGTTCAGGCTCGGGATGATGACCGAAATCGTGCCCATCACGGCGAGTCTAGCCACCACTTCGTCGTGCGACGCACGTTCGCTGCGTCGTGGTGGCCGAATGGGAATGGGGGCTGTCGCGCGCGCACAGCCAACACATATGCTGGCCCCCAGCCGGGGGTCGACGGAGACGTACCGGTTCGGAAGGGACGACGATGTATCCATCTGCAACACTTTCCAGACGTGCCAGGACGGCGATGATCGCAACCGCGGCGATCGCCGGAATGGCACTCGTGCCGACCGGCGCGGCGATGGCGGCGCCATCGGGCGCCGGGTGCGACAACCGCACGAACAACACGTACCAGAAGCTCCTCGAGTGCGTCCGCGTCGACGGCGTCATGGAGCACCAAGAGGCCCTGCAGGCCATCGCGGATGCCAACGACGGCAACCGCGCCGCGGGCACCACCGGCTACACCGAGAGCGTCGACTACGTCGTCGAAACGCTCGAGGCAGCGGGTTGGAGCGTCGAGCTCGACGAGTTCGACTTCACCTACGTGCCACCGCCCACCCTTCAACAGCTCACGCCGGTTGCCGCGGACTACGAGTCGGCGGTCTTCACGGGTACGGGGTTCGGCGACATCAGCGGCGACGTGGTGCCGGTCGACATCATGCTCGCGCCGCCGCGTGAGCCCGTGACGAGCGGTTGTGAAGACAGCGACTTCGCCGGGTTCCCGGTCGGGTCCATCGCGCTCATCCAGCGCGGCACGTGCGAGTTCGGCGAGAAGGCGATCAACGCGCAGGAGGCCGGCGCGACCGCCGTCATCCTCTTCAACCAGGGCAACACCGAACTCCGGTCCGGACTCCTGACGGGCACGCTCTTCGGCGTCAACCAGACGCCGCTGTCGATCCCGGTGGTCGGCGCGAGCTTCGCCGACGGCGCCGCGCTCGCTCAGGCGAACTCGACCGCGCGAGTCGCGGTCCTCTCTCCTGAGCCGCGTCCGCAGGTCAACGTCATCGCCGAACTGCCGGGCAAGAACGACGCCAACGTCGTGATGGCCGGAGCGCACCTCGACTCGGTGCAGGCCGGTCCGGGCATCAACGACAACGGCAGCGGCTCCTCGGCGCTCCTCGAGGTCGCGCAGCAGATCTCGAAGCTGCAGCCCGAGAACACGATCCGCCTCGCATGGTGGGGTGCCGAAGAGAGCGGACTGCTCGGCTCGCGTGCCTACGTCGCCGATCAGGTCGCGGCAGGCACGCTCGATGAGGTCGCGCTCTACTTGAACTTCGACATGGTGGCCTCGCCCAACTACATCTTCATGGTCTACGACGGCGACGAGTCCGGATGGCCGGCGCCGGTCGTCGTGCCCGAGGGATCGGTGCAGATCGAGGACCTGTTCGAGAGCTATTACACATGGGCGGGCGTGCCGTACGACGACGCCGAGTTCAGCGGTCGCAGCGACTACCAGGCGTTCATCCAGAATGGCGTGCCCGCGGGCGGCCTGTTCACGGGCGCCGAAGTCGTGAAGACCGAGGAGCAGGCGTCGATCTGGGGCGGCACCGCCGATGCGCAGTACGACCCGTGCTACCACCTCGCCTGCGACACGATCGATAACCTCTCCCTCGACGCGCTCGACGTCAACACCGATGCGATCGCGACGGCGGTGCTCACGTACGCCTACTCCACCGAGACCGTGAACGGCGTCGTCGGCAAGAAGGTACCCGGCGGATTCACCCTGCCGGCACCGGGCGGCCCCGAGGGCACGGTCAACCTTCCCGGTGGAGGTGGACTCGCACCCGATCACGGCCACGATCACGATGATGTCGACTGAGGTCGACTGACGCCGGCTGAGAGCGGCAACACGGGGCGGGCAGGCCATGGGCGTGCCCGCCCCGTTCGCGCGCCTGCGCGGGTGGAACCGATCGGGAATACTGTGCAGGAGACATCCGTTTGCTCAGATGTATGCAAAAGCATGCAATACGGAACTCCCACGAGGATGAGCCCAGGAGGGCACCATGCAGTTCGGAATCTTCACCGTCAGCGACATCACGCAAGACCCCACGACGGGACGTACCCCGAGCGAGCACGAGCGCATCACCGACGTGCTGACGATCGCGCAGCACGCCGAAGAGGTCGGGCTCGACGTCTTCGCACTCGGTGAGCACCACAACCCGCCCTTCTTCTCCTCCTCGCCGACGACGACGCTCGCCTACATCGCGGCGAAGACGTCGAAGATCCAGCTCACGACGTCGACCACGCTCATCACGACGAATGACCCGGTGAAGATCGCCGAAGACTTCGCGATGCTCCAGCACGTGGCCGACGGTCGGGTCGACCTCATGCTCGGCCGCGGCAACACCGGGCCGGTCTACCCGTGGTTCGGCAAGGACATCCGCCAGGGCATCGACCTCGCCCTCGAGAACTACGCGCTGCTGCACCGCCTGTGGCGCGAGGACTTCGTCGACTGGGACGGCAGGTTCCGCACCCCGCTGCAGGGCTTCCAGTCGACTCCGCGACCGCTCGACGACGTGCCGCCGTTCGTGTGGCACGGCTCGATCCGCAGCCCCGAGATCGCCGAGCAGGCGGCCTACTACGGCGACGGCTTCTTCGCGAACCACATCTTCTGGCCGGCCTCCCACACCCAGCGCATGGTCGCCCTCTACCGCCAGCGCTTCGAACACTACGAGCACGGCACCGCCGCCCAGGCGATCGTCGGGCTCGGCGGCCAGGTCTTCATGCGCAAGAACTCGCAAGATGCCGTTCGCGAGTTCCGTCCGTACTTCGACAACGCGCCGGTCTACGGACACGGGCCGAGTCTCGAGGAATTCACCTCGCAGACTCCCCTCACCGTCGGCAGCCCGCAGGAGGTCATCGACAAGACACTCGGATTCCGCGACTACGTGGGTGACTACCAGCGCCAGCTCTTCCTCATGGACCACGCGGGCCTCCCGCTGAAGACGGTGCTCGAGCAGCTCGACCTGCTCGGCTCCGAGGTCGTGCCGGTGTTGCGACGCGAGTTCGCGACAAACCGTCCCGCGTCGGTTCCGGATGCCCCCACGCACACGTCGCTCGTCGCCTCGCGCAACGCCGCAAAGGCCGCCGGCGGGGCGACCGAAGCACCGAAGGGCGCGGCGTTCGGCGCTGCGGCAGTGAAGGGAGCATGACCATGACCACCCGTACCCTCGCCGTCGTCTCGGCCGGGCTCAGCCAGCCGTCGTCGACGCGCATGCTCGCCGACAAGCTCAGCGACGCCACGGTCGCCAAGCTCGCCGAGCAAGGCATCGACACGACGGTCGAGACGTTCGAGCTCCGCGATGTCGCGACCGACGTCATGAATCACATGCTGACGGGCTTTCCGAGCCCCAGGCTCGAGGCGGTGATCGATGCCGTGACCGGCGCCGACGGCCTGATCGCCGTCACGCCGATCTTCACGACGAGCTATTCGGGGCTCTTCAAGTCGTTCTTCGACGTGGTCGACAGCGCAGCCCTCGCCGAGCTTCCGGTCGTGATCGGCGCCACGGCGGGAACCCCGCGGCATTCGCTGGCGCTCGACTACGCGCTGCGACCGATGTTCACCTACCTGCACGCGATCGTCGCGCCGACGGGCGTGTTCGCCGCCACGGGCGATTGGGGCGAGTCCGCCGACAGCGTGAAGACACTGCCCGCGCGCATCGAGCGTGCCGCCGGTGAACTCGCGACGCTCGTCGCGGCGAGCGACCGCTCGGGCCGCGTGCGCGACCCGTTCGCACTCGACCGCCCGTTCGGCCACCTCATCGGGGGTCTGGCGGGGGAGTGACGTCGGAGCCGGGGCCCGCCTCGGCGGCGGCTCCGGCTCGATCGCGCGAACCGAGCATTGCGACGCCCCGATCGACGAGCAGCCCGAGCACGATGGCGATCGGAATCGAGACCGCGATCGCCAGCAGTGGCGAGTCACGGATGACGCCTCCCACGATCGCGCCGATCGCGACGTTGTAGCAGGCCCAGACGAGACCCGCCACTGCCGAGAGCGGCAGGTAGCGACGAAGGGGCACACGACCGGCTCCGGCCGCGAGGTTCACCGCGATTCGGGCGAATGGCACATATCGGGCCGTGAACACCAGCACGGCGGTGCGGCGGTGCACGGCGATGCGGATCCGAGAGATCGCGGCACCGATGCGACCGGTGCGCTGCCACCGCCATCGTTCGAGACCGAGACGTCGCCCGATCAGGTAGCAGAGACCGTCGCCGACGACCGCGCCCGCGGCGGCGACGGGAACGATGACGGCCAGGCTGGGCTCGTCGGTGGTGGCCGAGAGCGCTCCGAGGGCGACCACGGCGGTCTCGCTCGGCAGCACCACCAGGAATGCGTCGCCGACCACGAGGGCGAAGAGCAGTGGAGCGATCCAGGGCGATGCCGCGAGCTCACCGATCCATGCTTCGTCCACCTGCCCGTTCTAACGGCCCCAGGTGAACGGCGGATGTCGCACCGGCCTCGGGCGCAGGCAGCCGGGCGAGAACGTTCGACGCCTCGCCCGGCACACCCGCTTCGCGGGGCCCGTCAGTCGTCGAGCACGAAGGTCACCTCGAGGGTGACCGACCACGCGGTGACCTTGCCGTCGACCGCCTCGACCTTCTGCTCCTTGACCCAGGCACCGCTGACGTTTCGGAGCGTCTCTGCGGCGCGCGCGACGCCCGCGCTGACGGCGTCCTCGAAGCTCGTCTCCGAGCGGACCGTGATGGTGGTGACACGTGCAACGGAAGCCATGGCATTCCTCCTCGAATGATGCGTGCGTGCGTACGACCCCCATCATCCGCCCCGCGCCGCGGGAAAGCGAGGCCTTGACGCGCCTCGGTGCCGCACACGGCGTGATCGGGCGAAGCGCCGGCGAACGGCAGCCGACCAGTCGGTGAATCCTCGGCGCCGGAACCCGATTCCGGCGGCTCGCGGCGCGCGCGGGCCTCACGCTGGAGGCGTGAAGGTCGTCCTCCTCGCAGAATCGTTCCTCCCGCACATGAACGGCGTGACGCACTCGCTCCTGCAGGCGTTGCGCCACCTCGAGCGACGGGGGCACGATGCCCTCGTGATCGCCCCGCGATCCGGGCCGATCGACCACACGCTCTACGGCGCTCGCGCCGTGCTGCTGCCGTCGATGCCGCTGCCGAGCTATCCCGATGTGCGCGTCACGCTCGCGAGCGCCCATCGGCTCGCCGCCGTGATGCGGGCGCACGATGCCGACGTCGTGCATCTCGCGTCGCCGTTCGTGCTCGGCTGGCGCGGGGTGCTCGCGGCAGAGGCGCTCGGCATTCCGTCGGTCGCGATCTACCAGACCGATATCCCGTCGTATGCCGAGCGCTACGGCGTGCCCGGCGCGGCACCCGCGCTCACTCGACACCTCGGCCGCCTGCACCGGCGGGCGACGCTGACACTCGCGCCCTCCTCATCGGCGGTCGAGCGGCTCGAGTCCCTCGGCGTCCCCGACATCCGCCTCTGGCGTCGGGGCGTCGACACCGAGCGGTTCGCTCCGGCTCGGCGCGACGACGCGTGGCGGCACTCCATCGCACCGGCGGGTGAGATCCTCGTCGGCTACGTGGGCCGCCTCGCACCCGAGAAGCAGGTGGAGGACCTCCGCGCGATCTCCGACCTGCCCGGTGTGCGTCTCGTCGTGATCGGCGACGGTCCCTCGAGACCGGTGCTCGAGCGGATGCTGCCGACCGCTGTGTTCACCGGCTTCCTCGGCGGAGACGAGCTCGCGCGGGCGATGGCGAGCCTCGACGTCTTCGTGCACCCCGGCGAGAGCGAGACATTCTGCCAGACCGTGCAGGAGTCGCTGGCGAGCGGGGTGCCGGTGGTCGCGACCGGGCGCGGCGGTCCGCTCGACCTCGTGCAGAACAGCACCAACGGATGGCTGTACCGGCCCGGTGACCTCGACGACCTGCGCGAACGGGTTCGCGATCTGACGGGAGATGCCGCGAAGCGCCGCGTATTCGGCGAGCAGGCGCGCGCGTCTGTGGCGGGGCGCAGCTGGGACCGGCTCGGCGACGAGCTCATCGGGCACTACGAGGAGGCGGTCGGCGGTCGGCTGCCGGCCGCTGCTCCGCCCGTGGCCGGCGATGCCGCCGCGCCGCCGACCATGACGCCGGCCCGGCCACCCGCCGCCCACGCCGCACTCCCGGCATCGATCGTCGCAGCGGCGCGAAACGTGACGCCTCCCGCGACCGCGACTCGACGCTGGCGGCGCTACGTCGCGGTGGGCGACTCATTGACCGAGGGGCTCTGCGACGATTCGCGCATGCCGTCGGGGGAGTACCGAGGCTGGGCCGACCGGCTCGCGATGCTCTTGGCCGTCACGAACTCGGCGAAGACTCCCGTCGGGTACGCGAACCTCGCGGTGCGCAGTCGCCGGGTGCGCGATGTCGCGCAGGTGCAGCTGCCACAGGCCGAAGCGCTCGGCGCCGACCTCGTCTCGGTGCTCATCGGCGGGAACGATCTCGTCGGGCGTCGCGCAGACCCCGAGCAGTTGGCCGCGGAACTCGCTGCTGCCGTGACCCGACTCCGCGCGACGGGCTGCGATGTGCTGCTGGTCACGGCGTTCATGCCGAGAAGGCCGGCGGCGCGCCTCTTCGCACGGCGCTTCACGATCTACAACGCGCGGCTCCGTGAGCTCGCGGCCGCCTCGGGCTCGATGCTGCTCGATGTCGGCGCGCACCCCGACCTCATCGGGAACGAGCGCTGGGCTGCCGATCGCGTGCACCTGAACGCAGCCGGGCATCGCGGCATCGCGTACGCCGCCGCACGGATCCTCGGCGTCCCTGACGCGAGCGAACTCGGCGCGCTGGAACGCGCCGTGCACGATGTCGGCGACGACCAGTCGGTGACCGCTGTCGGCGACCTGGAGTGGCTGCGCCGGCATGCGGTTCCCTGGATGCGCCGTCGGCTTCAGGGTCGGACCGCGGGTGATGGACGCGAGCCGAAGCGGGCCGCACTGCTCCCCGTCATCGCACCGAGCGCGGTTCCGTCGCCGGTCGCGTACGAGAAGGGGCGGCCGTCGGCGTTGTCGACGGACTGAGCCGGATCAGCCGCTCTTGCGGCGGAACTCGCGCTTGTGGTCGGCCGGGCCCTGCGTGTGCTGGGCGCCGCCGGCGGCGTCGAGATGCGACTCGCCCTCGCGCTGCTTCGAGGCCTTGTTCTTGCGGTCGAGGGCCTCGCGGAACTTGCGCTTCGTCTCGTCGGACGGGCCCGGTGTGCTCTGCTCGTCGGAACTCATGCGTTCGAGTCTGGCACGGATGCCGGGGTGCCGCGCACCGCGCGGCATGGCGCGGCGGGCATTTCGAGGCGCGACATCCGCTGTTCACCGGGCGAAATGCCGTGCTCTGCTAGCATGGGAGCGGTTGCCCGATGGGTTGCCGTCGTCTGCAGTGCCGTGAAGCGGCGCGAAGCCGCAGGGCCGCAGACGCACAACTCAAGATCGAGCACTGTGCTCATTCGAGCATTTGGAGCAGGCCGGCAGGAAGCTGGTCCCCTGTGGTGGATTACCGATCGTTGATCGAGTGCGACGAAGTCGTGTATCGAGATTCGAGCGGTGGACTTCTACTGGTGGCCAGCGTGAATGCATCGCCCGATGCAATTCGTATTGCCTGTTCCTGCTCCTCTGTAGAGTCGCGCCCACACGGGGTGCGACGGTAAACAAAGGAGACGACCTCTTGGAAGGTCCTGAAATCACGTTCGCCGAAGCCGTCATCGACAATGGCAAGTTCGGCACCCGCACCATCCGCTTCGAGACGGGACGTCTCGCACAGCAGGCGCAGGGCTCCGCCGTCGCCTACATCGACGAAGAGACCATGCTGCTCTCGGCGACCTCGGTCTCCAAGCAGCCGAAGGAGCACTTCGACTTCTTCCCGCTCACGATCGACGTCGAAGAGCGCATGTACGCCGCCGGCCGCATCCCGGGCTCGTTCTTCCGTCGTGAGGGCCGCCCCTCGACTGAGGCGATCCTCACCTGCCGTCTGATCGACCGCCCCCTGCGTCCCTCGTTCGTCGAGGGCCTTCGCAATGAGGTGCAGGTCGTCGTCACCGTGCTCGCCATCGAGCCCGACGAGTACTACGACGTGCTCGCGATCAACGCGGCATCGCTCTCGACGCAGCTCTCCGGCCTGCCCTTCTCGGGTCCCGTCGGCGGCGTGCGCGTCGCGCTCATCGACGGCCAGTGGGTCGCGTTCCCGAAGTACTCGCAGATCGAAGACGCCGTGTTCAGCATGGTCGTCGCCGGTCGCGTGGTCACCGAGGCCGACGGCTCGCAGGATGTCGCGATCATGATGATCGAGGCCGAGGCCACCGACAACGCGTGGAACCTCATCCAGGCCGGCGGGGTCAAGCCCGACGAGGCCGTCATCGCGCAGGGCATCGAGGCATCGAAGCCCTTCATCAAGCAGCTCGTCGAGGCGCAGCAGTCGGTCGCGAAGACCGCAGCCAAGCCCACGGCCGACTACCCGACGTTCCCGCCCTACCAGGCCGAGACGAAGAGCGTCGTCGAGGCGTTCGCGCTCGAGGAGCTCAAGGGCATCTACCAGGTCGCCGGCAAGGTCGAGCGTCAAGACGCCGACGACGCCCTCAAGGCGCGCGTCAAGGAGCACGTCGCGGCCAAGGTCGAAGCGGGCGAGCTGCCCGAGTCCGCCAACGCCGAGGTCTCCGCTGCGTACAAGTCGGTCACGAAGCACGTCGTTCGTTCGCGCGTGCTCGAAGAGGGTGTGCGCATCGACGGCCGCGGGCTCGCCGACATCCGCCCGCTCGACGCAGAGGTGCAGGTCGTGCCCCGCGTGCACGGCTCGGCCATCTTCCAGCGCGGCGAGACCCAGATCATGGGCATCACCACGCTGAACATGCTGAAGCTCGAGCAGTCGATCGACTCGCTGAGCCCGGTCACCAAGAAGCGCTACATGCACAACTACAACTTCCCGCCCTACTCGACCGGTGAGACCGGTCGCGTCGGGTCGCCGAAGCGTCGCGAGATCGGGCACGGCGCACTCGCCGAGCGCGCACTCGTGCCGGTGCTGCCCACGCGCGAGGAGTTCCCCTACGCCATTCGCCAGGTGTCCGAGGCGCTCGGCTCCAATGGCTCGACGTCGATGGGCTCGGTCTGCGCTTCGACGCTCGCGCTGCTGAACGCCGGTGTGCCGCTGAAGGCTCCGGTCGCCGGCATCGCGATGGGTCTCATCTCCGACACCGTGAACGGTGAGACCCGCTACGCGGCGCTCACCGACATCCTCGGTGCAGAAGACGCGCTCGGCGACATGGACTTCAAGGTCGCCGGCACGTCGGAGTTCGTCACGGCGATCCAGCTCGACACGAAGCTCGACGGCATCCCCGCCTCGGTGCTCGCCGGCGCGCTGACGCAGGCGAAGGACGCCCGCACGACGATCCTCGCCGTGCTGAACGCCGCGATCGACGCGCCCGACGAGATGGCCCCGACCGCGCCCCGCGTGATCTCGGTGCAGATCCCCGTCGACAAGATCGGCGAGCTGATCGGCCCGAAGGGCAAGACGATCAACGCCATTCAAGATGAGACCGGCGCCGACATCTCCATCGAGGAGGACGGCACCGTCTACATCGGCGCGACCGACGGCCCCTCGGCCGAGGCCGCCCGCGCCCAGGTCAACGCGATCGCCAACCCGACCAACCCCGAGGTCGGCGAGCAGTTCCTCGGCACCGTCGTGAAGATCGCCGCCTTCGGCGCCTTCGTCTCGCTGCTCCCGGGTAAAGACGGCCTGCTGCACATCAGCGAGGTGCGCAAGCTCGCCGGCGGCAAGCGCGTCGAGAACGTCGAAGACGTGCTCGGCGTCGGCCAGAAGATCCTCGTCGAGATCACGAAGATCGACGACCGCGGAAAGCTCTCGCTCGCCCCGGTGCTGGCCGAAGACGCCGACACCGAGGGTCGCGAGACCTCCGGCACGCACGCCGAAGAGCCCGCAGAGGGCGCCGACGCGTAGTTCGCAACCGCGAGACACGGATGCCCCGCCCGATTCGTTCGGGCGGGGCATCCGTCGTTTCATCGCCGAAGCGACGCGCTGCCTACATCAGGCCGAAATAGGCCGACGACCGGTAGACCGCGTCGCGCTCGGCCAGGGCAGTCTCGGCGGCGGCCCGCGCCGCGAGCCGGCGCGCGAGGCGATCGCGGTCGATGCGGGCGGCCGCCCGCTCGAGGCCCCAGCTCGCCAGCGTGAGGCCGCCGCGGACCGCCAGGCCGGCGAGAATTCCGGGGCGGCGGGGGAGGAGCGCGGTGTTCATGGTCATCTCATCTCATCTCATGTCTGCGTCCGCTGTCGGCTCTCCGCGCACGAGCGGGAAGGCGTTGATGTGGATCTGCACCGGGCGGGATCCCGGCGTCGGCGACTTCTTGTAGGCGTCGAGGTACTTCTTGAGCACGACGTCGATGTCGGTGACGAGCGTGTGCAGCTGCTCCGGCGTGAGGCGGAGGTTGATCGTGTCGCTCGTCGCGACATCGAGCCACTCGGGTCCGAAGACGTCGTCGCCGTCGGCGACGTATTCGCGGAAGTTCTGCTCGCGCGTGCGGTACCACTCCTCTTCGAGGAACTTCACGGCGAGTCGCTCGGCGCTCCCCGGTGGCAGATTGCGGGCGTCCGGTACGGCGATCGACCCAGGTCGTCGCTCCCACCAGCGCTCGCGGCCCTTGCCGCGCGATTCGTCTTCGCGCACGAGGCCTGCTCGTTCGAGCTGGCGCAGGTGGTAGCTCGTCGAGCCGCTGGACTCGCCGAGCCGCTCGGCCAGGCCGCTCGCGGTCATCGGCCCGTAGGAGGAGAGCTCGTCGTAGATGCGCACGCGAAGCGGGTGGGCGAGGCTCTTCAGGCTGTCGCTCGTGAGCACGTGATCGATGCCGGGATGGCGGGTGCTGCTCGGCTGGGACTCGAGGTCTTCGGCGTTCGTGGACATGATGCAAAGATACCGTTGCAAAGAAAGCTTTGCAAGGGTTTGTTTGCAACTCGTCGGAGTCGGCCTGCGAGGAGACGGCGGCGCGCGGCGCTCGGCGAACGCCGGACGGCGGTCAGCGGTCGAGGAGCGGCTTCAATCGGTACGGGATCAGCTCGCCCATCGCGAGCGAGGTCTCGGTGCGTTCGACGCCGTCGACCGCGAGAATCTCTCCGTCGATGCGGAAGAGGTCGTGCGCATCACGGCAGACGACGCGCACGAGCAGGTCGATCGATCCCGACAGTCCGTGCGCCTGGATCACCTCGGGGATGCGCCCGATCTCGTCGACCACTGCCCCGAGCAGCTTCTGCCGCACGTGCACCGCGATGAACGCCTCGAGCGGGTAGCCGAGCGGCGTCGGGTCCATGCTGCGTTCGAACGAGAGGAAGGCACCGGATGCCTCGAGGCGCGCCATTCGCGCCTGCACCGTGTTGCGCGAGAGCCCGAGCCGGTCGGCCAGTGCGACGACCGTCGCTCGTGGATCGGGGGCGAGTGCCGTGAGGAGCGCTTTGTCGACGTCATCATAACCGGGCATAACGCCACACGATAGCACCCCGAGTGCGACGCCTCCTTTGCAACATGCTCAACGGGTGCGCAGATGGTTGAGCTGTGTGCCATATCGACGTACGCTCTGGGTATCCGGCAGAGCCGCCGGGCGCGGGCAGCCCACGAAGCCAGCCCGCCGACAGCGAGGATCGACGATGACCCCATCCGACCGAGACGCCACCGGGCTCCTCACGCAGAGCGAGGTCACACGGCCCGACGACTTCGTGCAGCTCGTCACTCCCACCGGCGAGCGCCGTTCGAATGCGGAGTTCGACCCCTGGATCACCGACGTCGACCTGGCTGCGCTCGGCCGCCTCTACCGCGACATGGCCATCGTGCGGCGCATCGACACCGAGGCCACCGCACTGCAGCGGCAGGGCGAACTGGGGCTCTGGCCACCGCTCGCCGGTCAGGAGGCGGCGCAGATCGGGTCGGGGCGCGCGCTCCGCGATGACGACTTCATCTTCTCGAGCTACCGCGAGCACGCGCTCGCATGGTGTCGCGGCGTCGAGCCGGCCGAACTGCTCTCGGTGTGGCGCGGCAGCACCGCATCGGGTTGGAACCCGTTCGAGCACGGCATGGCCGTGCCCCAGATCATCATCGGCGCGCAAGCACTGCACGCCACCGGCTATGCCATGGGTGCAGCGTGGGACGGCACCGACACTGCCGCGATCGCGTACTTCGGCGACGGCGCCACGAGCGAGGGCGATGTGAACGAGGCCCTCGTGTTCGCCGCGAGCTTCGATGCCCCCGTCGTGTTCTTCTGCCAGAACAACCAGTGGGCGATCTCCGAGCCGGTCGGCCTGCAGTCCAAGCAGCACCTCGCACGCCGAGCCGACGGTTTCGGCATGCCGGGGGTGCGTGTCGACGGCAATGACGTGCTCGCGGTGCTCGCGGCGACGCGCATCGCCCTCGATCGTGCACGGCGCGGCGCGGGTCCGACGTTCATCGAGGCGGTCACCTACCGCATGGGGCCGCACACGACGGCCGACGACCCCAAGCGCTACCGCACCGACGAGGAGCTGGTCGAGTGGGGAGGCCGCGATCCGCTCGCGCGCGTGCTCGCGCTGCTCGAGGCATCCGGGGTCGACATCATCGGTCTCCAGCGCGACGTCGCCGCCGAGGCCGATCGCGCCGCAGCCGACCTTCGGGCCGCCATCACGACGATCGCCGATCCGGCGCCGCTCAGCGTCTTCGATCACGTCTACACCGAACCCAACAGCCACCTCGAGCGGCAGCGCGAGCACTACACGCGCTACCTCGCGATGTTCGACGCTGCGTCGACGGAGGGCAGTGAGGATGCCGCGGCATCCGCGAGCGCCGAAGGAGACGCACGATGACCACGCTCACACTCGCGAAGGCCCTGAACGCGGGGCTGCGGCGCGCCCTCGCCGATGACGAGAAGGTCGTCTTGATGGGGGAGGACATCGGCACGCTCGGCGGTGTGTTCCGCGTCACCGACGGACTGAAAGCCGAGTTCGGCGCGAAGCGGGTGGTCGACACGCCGCTCTCGGAAGCCGGCATCGTCGGCACCGCGGTCGGACTCGCGTACCGGGGGTTCCGGCCGGTCGTCGAGATCCAGTTCGACGGCTTCATCTACCCGGGCTTCGACCAGATCGTGGCGCAGGTCGCGAAACTGCACTACCGATCGCGCGGCAACGTGCGCATGCCGATCACGATCCGCGTGCCGTTCGGCGGCGGTATCGGTGCGGCCGAGCATCACTCGGAATCGCCCGAAGCCTACTTCGCCCACACGGCCGGGCTCCGCGTCATCGCCTGCTCGAACCCCGCCGACGCGTACGTGATGATCCGGCAGGCGATCGCGAGCGATGACCCGGTGCTCTTCTTCGAGCCGAAGCGCCGCTACCACGTGAAGGGCGAGGTCGACGAGATGGCGAACCTCGCAGATGCCCGCCCGATGGGTGTCGCGACGACGATCTCGAACGGCACCGATGTCACCCTCGTGACGTACGGCGCCCTCGTGCAGACGGCTCGCGATGCGGCCATCGCCGCCGCCGAGGACGGGGTGTCGATCGAGGTCATCGACCTTCGGTCGCTCGCGCCGGTCGACTATGCGACGATCGAGGCGTCGGTGCGGCGCACCGGACGACTCGTGGTGACCCACGAGGCCGGGCAACAGGGCGGGGTGGGCGCCGAGCTCGCCGCCTCGATCACCGAGCGGTGCTTCGAGTTTCTCGAGGCGGCACCCGTGCGGGTGACGGGGCATGACATCCCCTATCCGCCGGCGAAGCTCGAGCGTCACCACCTTCCCGACCTCGATCGCATCCTCGACGGCGTCGACCGCGTGCTCGGCAGGCCGAACTCGATGAGTGGAGTGGAGGCGTGACCGCGATGATCCGCGACTTCGCGTTGCCCGATCTCGGTGAGGGGCTCACCGAATCCGAGGTCGTGGCGTGGCGAGTGGAGGTCGGCGACCGGGTGGAGCTGAACCAGATCATCGCCGACGTCGAGACCGCCAAGGCCGTGGTCGAACTGCCGTCGCCGTTCGCCGGTGTCGTGACGGCGCTGCACGCGGCCGAGGGCGAGACGGTCGAGGTCGGTGCGCCCCTGTTCTCCTGCGACACGGGGGAACCGGCTACCGGGACGGAAGGCGCGGCGGCCTCCAGCGTCGATGAGGCGCCGAGCATGGCCGCCCCCTCGCCCGCGAGCGAGTCGAGTTCCTCGCCGGATGCCGCACCGGGACCGAACCTCGTCGGCTACGGGGCTGCGGCCGAGACCGGCCCGAAGCGCCGTGCGCGTCGTTCAGCGCTCGCCGAAGACCTGGTGCCCTCGGTACCGGAGGCGCCTGAGGTGTCGAGCCACGGCGTCGAGCCGGCACCGTCGGTTCCCACGAGCGGCGTGGCCGCCCGATCCGAGCGACCGCGTTCGACGCCGCCGGTGCGCAAGCTCGCCCGCGATCTCGGCCTCGACCTCGAGACGATCAGCGGCACGGGGGAGCGCGGGCTGATCACGAGGGTCGACGTCGAGCGCGCGGCATCCGGAGTCTCGATGCCGGTGCCCGATGACCTCTCGTCGCTCTCGCCGACCGTCGGAGGCGCAGCGACCGAGACTCGGGTCCCCATCAAGGGCGTGCGCAAGCACACGGCGGCGGCGATGGTGCGCAGCGCCTTCACCGCTCCGCATGTCACCGAGTTCCTGACGGTCGATGTGACAGGCACCATGGCACTGCTTCGGAGCCTTCGCGACGACCGCGAGTTCGCCGGACGAAAGGTGACGCCGCTCACCGTGGCCGCGAAGGCCGTGTGCCTCGCTGCACGCCGTACTCCAGAGGTGAACTCGCGCTGGGACGAGGAGGCGCAGGAGATCGTGCGATTCGGCAGCGTCAACCTCGGCATCGCGGCGGCAACCGATCGCGGACTCGTGGTGCCGAACGTCAAGGGGGCCGAGCGCATGACCCTCGCCCAGCTGGCCGACGCGATCACCGCGCTCGCCGAAACCGCCCGGGCCGGCCGCACGAGTCCCGCCGAGCTCACGGGCGGCACGATCTCGATCACGAACATCGGGGTCTTCGGCATCGACGCGGGCACGCCCATCCTGAATCCGGGCGAGGCGGCGATCCTGGCGCTGGGCGCGGTGCGCAGGCAGCCGTGGGAGCACCAGGGCGAGATCGCGCTGCGCGAGGTGATGACGTTGAGCCTTTCGTTCGATCACCGGCTCGTCGACGGCGCGCAGGGGTCGCGGTTCCTCGCCGATATCGGCACGATCCTCCGCGACCCCGCCCGCGCACTGACCATGCTGTGAACCCGCCGTAGCACGATCGCCGAGACGGCGAGAGGATGGTCGTATGAATGCACGCGACATCCTCTCGCCGGCCGAGACCGCCGACGAACTCTCCGGCTCGCGCTTCGTGCACGTCGACGACCACCTCGTCGTGACCTATTCGACGGCTGACTTCGCGAGCGCCGTGCGGCTGCTCGACGCCGTGGCACTCGTCGCCGACGAAATGAACCACCATCCCGACGTGCGTCTGGGCTGGGGGAAAGTCGTGTTCGAGCTGAGCTCGCACGACGTCGGCGGAGTCACGTCACGCGACCTCGCGCTCGCCCAACGCATCGGCGGCATCGCCACCGAGCAGGGCGCGGGCCCCGGCGCCTGAGGGTCATCGCTCAACGCGGCGCGTTCGAACCGGCCGAGCCCACCGTCGACGACCAGCGTCACGCAAGGAGGTACAGCAGCTCTTCGATCTCGGCGCCGCGACCGCTCGCGTACGCGATGTCGAGCCCGACTCGCCGGAAGCCCAGACGGTCGAGCACCGCAGTCGCGCGGGCGTTGTCGGCGGCGATCTTGGCGTGCACCGGGCGTTCGACGACGTCGTCGAGCAACAGGCGAAGCGCCCGCGTGGCGATGCCGCGGTCCCATTGCGACCGGCCGATCCAGGCCTCGACGAGCCACCCCTCGCCGTCGTGCCGGACGACGAGATCGCCGACGATCTGCCCGTCGGCGCGCACCGTGCGCACTCTGGCATCGGGGTCGCTGATGAGACGCGCCCAGCGTTCGTCGAAGGTGGTGCGATCGTTGGCGTCGTCTGCAGTGAAACCGGCCATGTGCATCGCGACCGGGTCGTGCCGGACGTCGAACAGTGCGTCGAGATCGCCCGCGCGGGTCGCGCGCAGGGTCACGACATGAGGCTCGCCCATGCCATTTCCTCCAGGATGCCGCGGACGGCGCCGTCGGCTGGTCTGCGCCCGGGGATGCGGGCGCTGTGCGGAGTGGAGTTCAGGAGGCCGAAGGCGGCGTGTGCCCGGAACCTGAGCTCCGCCTCGGCCCGATCGGGCCGGAGTCTGGAGAGGGTGTCGACCCAGTGCTCGACGTATCTGCGCTGAAGGAGTCGCACTTCGTGCCGGGCGCCGACGTCGAGTTGTTCGAGTTCCCGGTCTTGCACGAGGATCACGTCGGCGTCGCCGAGCGCGAAATCGACATGGAAGGCGATGAGTTCGCGGAGCGCCGCCGTCGCATCGTTCGCCTCGGTGAGCACGCGCTCGGCGCCGTCGAGCAGGGTGCGGCTCGCGCCCTGGAGGATCGCGGCGAGCACGGCGGCCTTGCCGGGGAAGTGCCGGTAGACCGCGGGTCCGCTCACGCCGACCGCGGCGCCGAGGTCTTCGATCGTGACGCCCGCGTAGCCGCGTTCGGCGAAGAGCGTCGCGGCGGCGGTGAGGATCGCCTGTCGACGGTCGGCCTTCTGCCGGCTGCGTTCGGTCGTGCTCGTCGCGCGCGGGCGCATCAGCTCGTCGGCGAGGACCGCACCGGTGCGGAGCTCGCTGCCGTTCTGCTCGGCTGCGGCGGAAGTGGTTGCCATCTCGGTTAATGCTCGCTAACATCGGGAATCGAGTTAGTGTACACTAACCGAAATCGCGCACCCGCACAAGGGGCCGCGCCGAGCTCGAAGGCGAAGCGAATGGGCACTCTCCACAGCGGCATCGATCCCGTCGGTGAAACGGCGCGCGCGAACGCCGCGGCGCACGCGGCACTCGTGCGCGAACTCCGCGAGAAGGTGGCCGCAGCGGCGGCCGGCGGCCCGGTGGCGTCCCGTGATCGCCATGTCGCCCGCGGCAAGCTGCTCCCGCGCGACCGGGTCGCCCGGCTGCTCGACGACGGCAGCCCGTTCCTCGAGCTGTCACCGCTCGCGGCGGATGGCCTGTACGGCGGGGATTCGCCGGGTGCCGGCATCATCACCGGCGTCGGCCTCGTGCACGGGCGACCCGTGCTCGTCGTCTGCAACGACGCCACCGTCAAGGGCGGCACGTACTACCCGATGACCGTCAAGAAGCACCTGCGCGCGCAGGAGGTCGCGAAGGAGCACCGGCTCCCGTGCATCTACCTCGTCGATTCCGGCGGTGCGTTCCTGCCTCTGCAAGACGAGGTGTTCCCCGACCGAGAGCACTTCGGTCGCATCTTCTTCAACCAGGCCCAGCTCTCCTCGATGCGCATCCCGCAGCTCGCTGCGGTGCTCGGCTCGTGCACGGCCGGCGGCGCCTACGTGCCGGCGATGAGCGACGAGACGGTCATCGTGCGTGAACAGGGCACCATCTTCCTCGGCGGGCCGCCGCTCGTGAAGGCGGCGATCGGCGAGGTCGTGACTCCCGAAGAGCTCGGCGGCGGAGAGCTGCACTCGCGGGTCTCGGGCGTCACCGACCACCTCGCCGACGACGACGAGCACGCCCTCGAGCTCGTGCGCGACATGGTGGCGACCCTTCCCGCTCTGGCGCCGCGAGCCTGGCCGGTGCGCGAGCCGCGGCCCCCTGCCGTCGACCCGGCGGGCCTCACCTCGGTCGTGCCCGTCGACGTGCAGCAGCCCTACGATGTGCGCGAGGTCATCGCTCGACTCGTCGACGCGAGCGAGTTCAGCGAGTTCAAACGCGAGTACGGCGACACGCTCGTGACGGGCTTCGCGCACATCGACGGCCACCCAGTCGGGATCATCGCCAACAACGGCGTCCTGTTCAGCGAGTCCGCGATGAAGGGAGCGCACTTCATCGAGCTCTGCGACCAGCGCGGCATCCCGCTGCTGTTCCTGCAGAACATCTCGGGCTTCATGGTCGGCCGCGATGCCGAAGCCGGGGGCATCGCGAAGCACGGGGCGAAGATGGTCACCGCGGTCGCGACGACCCGGGTTCCGAAGTTCACGGTCGTGATCGGTGGATCGTTCGGTGCCGGCAACTACTCGATGTGCGGTCGGGCGTACTCCCCGCGGTTCCTCTGGATGTGGCCGAATGCGCGCATCTCGGTGATGGGCGGTGAGCAGGCGGCATCCGTGCTCTCGACCGTCAAGCGCGATCAGCTCGCGGTGAAGGGCGAAGGCTGGCCGGATGCCGCGGAGCAGGCCTTCAAGGCGCCGATCCGCACCCAGTACGACGAGCAGGGGAGTCCGTACCACTCCACTGCGCGGCTCTGGGATGACGGCATCATCGCCCCCGATGACACCCGCACCGTGCTCGCACTGGCGCTCGAGCTCGCGAGTCGCACGCCGCTGCCCGAGCCGGCGTTCGGCCTCTTCAGGATGTGAGCCGGCTCACGAGCCCGATCTCGCCGCCGCCGCGCTGACCTCGCGCACCGCTTCGTCGACCCCGCGGTTCCACGGTGAGCCGTGGCCGGGCAGCACCCAGGTGGCGTCGAGGCCCTCGAGACGGCGGAGCGACACCAGGGCCATGGCCGGGTCGTCGGTGAACGGTGCCGGCTGCGGGCCTTTCGCGCCGGTGAGTACGTGCCGCGTGGTGAGTGCATCGCCGACGAAGACGGCGTCGGCGATCGGAACGTGGATCGCGATGCTGCCCGCGGAGTGACCGGGCAATCCGATCACCCGCGGTGCGCCCGGGAGGTCGAGCACCTCGCCGTCGTGCACGGCGACCACTTCGGTCAGCGCCGTCGTGCGCAGCCCGTTCTTCCGTAGTGCATACCAGAGGAATCGCGAGGTCGGGCCGATCTTGAGCCGACCCCATTCGGGCTTCGAGGTCGCTTCGCCGCGGGCACGCGCCGCGTCGGCCTCGTGCACGTAGACGGGTACGCCGTGCTCGCGGTGCAGCCGCTCGGCGAAGCCGATGTGGTCGGTGTCGCCGTGGGTCAGCACCACGCCGCGGATGTCGGCGAGTGTTCGACCCATCGCCTGGAGCTCGGTGACGAGCTCTCGCCAGTGGCCGGCGAGGCCCGCGTCGATGACGGTCACCCCCTCGGGCGCGTCGATGAGGTAGACGGCCACGATGTCGGAGCCGATGCGGTGGAGGGATGGGCCGAGTTTCAACTGGTTCCTTGCGGTTGCGGGTGGGGCGCGATCGATGGCTATGATACATAGCCATCATGGCTATGGTCAATAGCTTAGGATCGAGCCGGAGGACATGATGCCCGCACCCGACCGCACCTCGCTCGCCGAGATCGTCGACGCCGCACGCTCCCTGCTCGAATCCGGCGGTCTCTCGGGTCTCACGATGCAGGCCGTCGCGGATCGGGTCGGCGTGCGCGCTCCCTCGCTCTACAAGCGGGTGCGCGATCGGAGCGAGCTGGTCTCGCTCGTCGCCGAGGCCACTATCCGCGAACTCGGCGAGCGGCTCGCTGTCGCCGCCGCGCCCGAGCCGGATCCGCGACGAGCCCTGTCGGCACTCGCGCGAGCGGCGCGGTCGTTCGCGCACGAGCGTCCGGTCGCGTTCGGCCTCGTGTTCGCCCCGGGCACCGAGGTCGACCTCGATACCGAGTCGCTCGCGCGGGCGAGCGCCACGATGATCCGCGTCGCGGCCGAGCTCGCGGGCGAGGATCGAGCGCTCGACGCGGCGCGCACGGTGACCGCCTGGCTGAACGGGTTCGTCGGCATGGAGCTCTCGGGCGCATTCCGCCTCGGTGGTGAGGTCGATCGGGCGTTCGAGTTCGGCATTGCGATCCTCACGGACGCGCTGTCGCTGCGTGCGTGAGCAGCATGTCGGGCCTTGCCATTACAGTTAGTCGGAACTAACATCGAATCCAGTTAGTGCTCACTAACTGTGAGCGCATGACACGACGTCGCAGGTGGTGCGGTTCGGTGGTGCTGAGTGCGGTCCCAACAGGTGCCGCCTGAACCTCGCGACCAGCTCGACGGAAATCGGTGTGCGCCGCGGCTCACCGGCAGAGGAAAGGACCCTGTCCGATGAAGATCATCGTCCTCGTCAAGGAGGTCCCCGACACGTACGGGGAGCGCAGACTCGACCTCGAGACGGCACTGGCCGATCGTGCTGCCAGCGAAGCGGTGCTCGACGAGATCAGCGAGCGGGCCCTCGAAGTGGCACTCGCCCATGCCGACTCGCGCGACGATGCGGAGATCGTGATCCTCTCGATGGCGCCCGAGAGCGCCGCTGCGACGATCCGCAAGGGTCTGGCGATGGGGGCGGCATCCGCCGTGCAGGTCGCCGACCCCGCCCTCGCCGGCGCCGACCTCGGCCTGACGGCCCGCGTGCTCGCGGCCGCGATCCGCCGAACCGGGTTCGACCTCGTCATCACCGGCAACCTCTCGACCGACGGCAGCGGCGGCGTACTCCCCGCGATGCTGGCCGAACTGCTCGACGTGCCGAACGCCACCTCCCTCTCGTCGGTCGAGATCGCGGCCGACTCGGTATCCGGCATTCGGAACACCGACGACAGCACGATGCGCGTCCATGCCGCACTGCCCGCCGTCATCTCGATCACCGAGGCGCTCCCGACCGCTCGCTTCCCGAACTTCAAGGGCATCATGGCAGCGAAGAAGAAGCCGTTCGAGACCCTGAGCCTGGCCGATCTCGGCATCGAGCCGCACGATTTCTCGGTCGCGATGTCGATCATGACCGCCGTCGCCGAGCGGCCCCCGCGCGCGGCCGGCGTCAAGGTCACCGATGACGGCGATGGCGGCACGAAGATCGCCGAGTACCTGATCGAGAACCGGCTCGTCTGAGAGGAAGACCATGCCCGACTACCCTGCAGACTCGATTCTCGTGCTCCTCGAGACCTCGGCGAACGGCGAGCTCGCGACGAGTGCGGCCGGTGTCCTCGGCGCGGCTTCGCTCGTCGGCACGCCCGTGGCGCTCATTGTCGTCGCGTCGGGCAAGGCGCAGCCGATCGCCGAGCAGGCTGCGGCCGCCGGAGCCGCGCGAGTTCTGGTCGTCGAGATGAACACGACACAGCCCCAGCTCACGATCCCGCAGGTCGACGCGCTCGTGGCTGCCGTGGCGGCCGTCGACCCGCACGCTGTGCTCATCTCGAACTCGATCGACGGTCGCGACATCGCAGGCCGCCTCGCGGCCCGTGTGAGCGCCCCGATCGCCGTCGACGCGATCGGCGTCTCGCGCGACGACGAGGGCATCGTCGCCCACCACTCCGTCTACGGCGGTGCGTACAGCGTCGACTCGGCGGCGACCTTCGGGCCGCTCGTGGTGACTGTGCGCCGTGGCGTGATCGAAGCTCGCGCCGAGGCGCAGCCGGTTGCGCTCGAGACGCTCGAGGTGCAGGCCTCGGGTGCGGCGTCCGCGACCGTCGAGTCGGTCGAGGCGGTGACCGAGACATCGAGTCGGCCCGAACTGCGAGGAGCGACGAGGGTCGTCTCAGGTGGTCGCGGCCTGGGCTCCGTCGAGAAGTTCGCCCTCGTCGAGGAGCTCGCCGACGCGCTGGGCGCCGCCGTCGGCGCATCGCGCGCCGCAGTCGACGCCGGCTACATCCCGGTGAGTCACCAGGTGGGGCAGACCGGCGTCTCGGTCTCGCCGCAGCTGTACATCGCGCTCGGCATCTCGGGTGCGATCCAGCACCGCGCCGGCATGCAGACCGCCAAGCACATCGTTGCCGTGAACAAAGACCCCGACGCTCCGATCTTCGAGGTCGCCGATCTCGGCGTCGTCGGCGACGTGTTCACGGTGGTGCCGCAGCTGATCAGCGCGCTCGCCGAGCGGAAGCGGTGACCGGTGGCCAACCATACGGGCAAGCTGCGCAGCGGACTGCCTCGACAACGCGGCGGTGACGCCTGGCCGCCGCCCGGCGACGCGTCTGGTGACCTCGACGCTGCGCCGGTCGAGCCCTCCACGTCCGCCGCTGCGGCGGATGCGGCGGTTGCGGCGGCCCCGGTTGCGTCGATGCCGGCGGCTCCTGCCGTCGTCGCCTCGGCGCCGCCTTCGCGCCGTCGAAGCGGCCTTCCGCGGGTGGCCGGCGGTCGGTCGTGGCCGGAGGCCGCTGAGGCGCCCGATGCGGTGAACATCGAGGTGACGGATGCTGCGGCCGCGGTCGTCACGCAGCCCACGAACGTCGGCGAGACGACGCAGTTGCCCGCTCCTCCGAAGCCCGCCGCACCACAGCCCGCCCCGGCTCCGGTGCCGGCACCGGCTTCGCACGGTGCGGTTCGCCGCGGGCTGCCGCGCGTCGCCGGGGGAGACCCGTGGCCGTCGTCGCCGGTCGCGCCGGCAGCCGTATCCATAGCCGCCCCCGCGCCGGTCGCAACGCCCGCCGCCGCCCCCGCGCCGGTCGCCGCCCGGGTGCCGGCCGCTCCGTCTCCCGCGGTTGCCATCGCCCCGGCAACAGCGCCGCCCTCAGTCGCGCCCCCCGCCACAGGCGCTGCGGCAGCCGCACCGACGCCTCCGAGGGCCCCCGTGCAGCCCACGTCCGAGGCGGTGACCCGAGCGAGCACTCACGAGGAATCCGGTGTGAAGCGGTACGGGCCACTCACCCGAACGCAGTGGCTCGGGGCATCCGTCGTCGGCATTCTCGCGGTCATCGGCGCCGCGACCGTCGTCGTGCAGCTCACGCGTTGGTTCATCGGGCTGGACTTCATGCAGGACTTCCTCGCGACGTACCCCGGCGAGACGCATCTCCCCGAGGGAGCGCCGGTGGGTCTGCCGGCGTGGCTCGGCTGGCAGCATTTCTTCAACGCCTTCCTCATCGTGCTCATCATCCGCTCGGGCCTGCAGGTGCGCACCGAGAAGCGGCCGGCGGCCTACTGGACGCCGCGGTGGTCGAAGGGAGGGCAGGGCAAGATCAGCCTGAACCTCTGGTTCCACCAGGCTCTCGACATCCTGTGGCTGGTGAACGGCATCGTCTTCGTCGTCCTCCTGTTCGCGACCGGCCAGTGGATGCGCGTCGTGCCGACGAGTTGGGAGTTCATCCCGAACGCGGCCTCGGCCGGGCTGCAGTACCTGTCGCTGAACTGGCCGCTCGAGAACGGATGGGTCAACTACAACAGCCTCCAGGTGCTCGCGTACTTCGCGACGATCTTCATCGCGGCGCCGCTCGCCGCGCTGACCGGCGTGCGTATGTCGGGGCTGTGGCCGAAGAACGCGACGACGCTCAACCGGGTCTATCCCGTCGAGTGGGCGCGCGCCGTGCACTTCCCGGTGATGCTGTACTTCGTCGCCTTCATCGCGGTGCACGTCGTTCTGGTCTTCACGACCGGCGCGCTCCGCAACCTGAACCACATGTACGCGGCTCGAGATGCCGATAACTGGCTGGGCTTCTGGATCTTCGTCGCCTCCCTCGTGGTGATCGCGGCGGCCTGGGTCGCAGCTCGGCCGATGGTGCTCGCCCCGATCGCAGGGGTGTTCGGCAAGGTCGGCCGCTAGCCCGCAACCGACCCGTGGTCGGCCGGGAATTCGAGACCGGGTGCCTGCGCGAGCGCTTGTCATTTCAGTTAGCGACCGCTAACATCTATTCCAGTTAGTGCGCGTTAACTGGACGCGCGGGCAACGTCGCAGAGAGGCGCGGATGGTCACGCTCATGAGCTCGCCCGATCGTGCATCGGAGCCGACGCCGCGCGCCGAGGCGTCGCGCCCCTTCGAGCGAGTGCTCGTCGCCAACCGGGGCGAGATCGCCGTTCGCGTCATCCGCACGCTGCGCCGCCTCGGCATCCACTCGATCGCCGTCTACTCCGATGCCGATGCCGACGCACCGCACGTCCGGCTCGCCGACGAGGCCGTGCGCATCGGGCCGGCGCCCGCGATCGAGAGCTACCTCGACCCCGAGCGCATCATCGGCGCAGCTCTCGAGACCGGTGCCGAGGCCGTGCATCCGGGCTACGGGTTCCTCTCGGAACATGCCGGCTTCGCCCGGGCCTGCCGCGCCGCCGGACTGGTGTTCGTGGGCCCCGGCATCGAGGCGCTCGACGTCATGGGTGACAAGATCCGCGCGAAGCAACACGTCGAGGGGTCGGGAGTGCCGACGGTGCCGGGCATCGCGGACCCGTCGCTCGACGATGCCGCGCTGCTCGCCACGGCCGGCCCGGTCGGCTTCCCCGTGCTCGTGAAGCCATCGGCGGGCGGCGGCGGCAAGGGCATGCAGGTCGCGCGCGATGCCGAGGAGCTCGCCGCTGCGCTTCCCGCCGCCCGCCGCATCGCGCTCGCCGCCTTCGGCGACGACACGCTGCTGATCGAGCGGCTCATCGAGCGGCCCCGCCACATCGAGGTGCAGGTGCTCGCCGATGCGCACGGCGCCGTGGTGCACCTCGGCGAACGCGAGTGCTCCCTGCAGCGCCGGCACCAGAAGGTCATCGAGGAATCGCCCTCACCACTGCTCGACGCCGCGACGCGGTCGCGCATCGGCAAGGCCGCTTGCGATGCGGCTCGCAGCGTCGACTACCTGGGTGCAGGCACCGTCGAGTTCCTGGTGTCGGATGTCGCGCCCGACGAGTTCTTCTTCATCGAGATGAACACCCGGCTCCAGGTCGAGCATCCCGTGACGGAGCTCGTCACCGGTGTCGACCTCGTGGAGCAGCAGCTTCGCATCGCCTCGGGCGAGCCGCTCGCCTTCACGCAGGAGCAGATCCAGCTGCACGGGCACGCGATCGAGGCTCGCGTCTACGCGGAGACCCCGCACCGCGGCTTCCTGCCGTCGACGGGCGAGGTGCTCGCCTGGCGGGCTCCGGCGGGCGAGGGCGTACGGGTCGACGCCGGCATCGCCGAGCAGCTCGAGATCTCTGCCCACTACGACCCGATGATCGCCAAGGTGATCGCATTCGGTTCCGACCGCTCGCAGGCCCTCGATCGCCTCGACCGCGCGCTCGCCGACACCGTCGTGCTCGGCGTCGACACGAACATCGCCTTCCTCCGGCGCCTGCTCGCCGAGCCCGCGGTGCGCGCGGGCGAGCTCGATACCGGACTCATCGATCGGATGCCCGAGGTCGACCACGCCGAGCTGTCGCCGGCGTTGCTCGATGCGGCTGCGCGCCGGTTCGCCTCTGCAGAGGTCGCCGACCGGCTCGCGTCGACCGGGGCAGGGCCGAACGCCTGGCAGTCGGCCACCGGCTGGCGCCCGGGATCCGTGCGCCCAGCCGTCGTACTGCTCGCCCCGCGCGACCATCCGCACGAGGCGCACGCGGTCGAGGTGGAGCCCGGTGACGGTCCGCCCGCCCACCCCGGCGAGACGGTCGTGCGGGTCGGCGACGACGGTTCGGTGTGGGTGCACCGCGATGGCGCGTCGGCCTCCTTCGTGCGCATCGATCGTCGGGCGCACGCCGAGCACCGCCGCGCCGCGACCGAACGCGGAGGCGGCCTCGCCGCCGACCCCGAACTGCGAGCGCCCATGCCGGGAACCGTCACGGCGGTGTTCGCCGTGGACGGCGACACCGTCGAGGCGGGCGACGCCATCGTCGCCATCGAGGCGATGAAGATGGAGCATCGCGTCGTCGCCGCCCTCGCGGGCACCGTGCGGCTCAGCGTCGGGGTCGGCGATCTCGTCGGTCGCGACCAGGCGGTCGCACGCATCGAGCCGCACCACGACGCATCCGAACCAGAGTCGACCGACGGCCCTCACGAGGGCGCCGTCGCGCACGCATCCCACCAGGAATGAGGAACACCATGCACGACCTGAGCCCCGAGGAACTGCAGCTGTACGAGATGGTCTGCGAGTTCGCCGACACGGTGGTCGCCCCGCAGTCGTATGAGGCCGACCGCACGCACACCCTGTCGATGGACGTCGTCGCCCAGATGGGCGAACTCGGCCTCTTCGGCCTGCCGTTCCCCGAGGAGTACGGGGGCCAGGGCGGCGACTACATGGCGCTCGGGCTCGCGATCGAAGCCCTCGCCCGTGTCGACCAGTCCATCGCGATCACCCTCGAGGCAGCCGTAGGGCTGGGCACCATGCCGATCTACCGTCACGGAACCGAGGAGCAGAAGGCCGAACACCTGCCCGACCTCGTGGCCGGACGCGCGCTCGGCGGCTTCGGCCTCACGGAATCCGAGGCCGGGTCCGATGCCGGCGCCACGCGCACGACGGCGGTGCTCGACGGCGACGAGTGGGTCATCAACGGCTCGAAGCAGTTCATCACCAACTCGGGCACGCCGATCACGAAGTTCGTCACCGTCACCGCCGTGACGGGTGAGCGGACGCGACCCGACGGCTCGGTCTCGAAAGAGCTGTCGACGATCATCGTGCCGAACGGCACGCCCGGGTTCACCGTTGCGCCGGGGTACGACAAGTCGGGTTGGCGCGCCTCCGACACACACCCGCTGACGTTCGACGACGTGCGGGTGCCCTCCGCCAACCTGCTCGGCGAACGGGGCCGCGGCTTCGCCAACTTCCTGCGCACCCTCGACGAGGGGCGCGTCGCGATCGCCGCCCTTGCGACCGGCGTGGCACAGGGGTGCCTCGACGAGGCACTCGCCTACGCGAAGACGCGCAACGTCTTCGGCGTGCCGATCGCCTCCCACCAGTACATCGCCTTCACGATCGCGCAGATGCAGGCACGCGTCTACACCTCACGCCTCGCCTGGCACGACGCCGCTCGGCGCGTCGACGCGGGCCTCCCGTTCAAGAAGGAGGCCGCGATGGCGAAGCTCGTCTCGAGCGACGCCGCCATGCTCAACTCCCGCGATGCCACCCAGATCTTCGGCGGCATGGGGTTCATGAACGAAAGCCTCGTGGCCAGGCACTACCGTGACTCGAAGATCCTCGAGATCGGCGAGGGCACGAACGAGGTGCAGCTCATGGTCATCGCGCGTGAGCTCGGACTCGACTAGGAGGTCGCCATGACGGATGTCCCGATGCGCGAGGTCGTGGAGCGCGGCCTCTGGTTCGAGGAGTTCGAGCCCGGCACACGGTACCTGCATCGCCCCGGGCGCACGGTGACCGAGGCCGACAACGTGTTGTTCACCACGCTGACGATGAACACGCAGGCCCTGCACCTCGATGCCGCGTGGGCCGCGACCCAGCCCTTCGGCCAGCGGCTCGTGAACTCGATGTTCACGCTCGCCACCATCGTGGGGGCCTCCGTCGCACAGCTCACGCAGGGCACGATCGTCGCCAACCTCGGCTTCACCGAGGTCGGCTTTCCCGCGCCGCTCTTCCACGGCGACACGCTCTACAGCGAGAGCCTCATCATCGAGACGCGGCCGTCGGCGTCTCGGCCCGGGCAGGGCATCGTGACGGTGCGCCACACGGGTCGCAACCAAGACGGCGTCGAGGTGGCCCATGCCACGCGCTCAGTGCTCGTGTGGTTCCGAGAGGCGGGGGAGCGCCAGGCAACGATCGCCGATGCCGGGGCCACGGCCGCGGGCCGCGCCTCCGATGCGGCGGTGAACGGATGACGCATCCGCCGTTCCGTTTCGGCCCGGCCCTGCTCTTCTGCCCGGCCGACCGGCCCGATCGCTACGCGAAGGCGCTGGAGCGCGCCGACGCGGTGATCCTCGACCTCGAAGACGCGGTCGGCGAGGACGCGAAGCCCCGCGCCCGGCGCACGCTGGTCGAGACCTCCCTCGATCCCGAACGGGTCATCGTGCGGGTGAATCCGGCATCGACCGCCCATCTCGCCGATGATCTGGCGGCCATCGCCCAGACCGAGTACCGCACCGTGATGCTCGCGAAGTGCGAGGGCACCGCCGACCTCGTCGATCTCGGCGGCTTCGAGGTCATTGCACTGTGCGAGACGGCGAGAGGCGTCCTCGCGTCGAACGACATCGCGGCGATTCCGAACGTCGCCGCGCTCATGTGGGGTGCTGAAGACCTCGTGGCGTCGCTCGGGGGTTCTTCGAGCCGGTTCGCCGACGGCCGGTACCGCGATGTCGCGAGGCATGCCAGGTCCCAGGTGTGCCTCGCGGCGGCCGCGCACGACATCGCCGTGGTCGACACCGTGCATCTCGAGATCGGCGACATCGACGGGCTGCAGGCCGAGGCCGAAGATGCCGTGGCCTTGGGCTTCGCGGCGACGGCGTGCATCCATCCGACCCAGGTCGAGGTGGTTCGCGCCGCCTATCGGCCCGACGAGCATCGACTCGAATGGGCGCGGGCGGTCACCGCCGCGGCGGAGGAGCAGGCGGGCGTCTTCACCTTTCGCGGCGAGATGGTCGATGCGCCGGTGCTCCGGCAGGCCGCGGCGCTGCTCCGTCGAGCCGTTTCCTGACGCGCCGCGGAGACACCCGAGACCCGAACAGACCGAGGGATGCCGCGGCGCGAAATGCGGCATCCCTCGTCTGGGCCGTGGTTCAGACGGTCAGGTCGCGCCGCCGGAAGACGAGCCAACCGGCGACGAGGAAGAGGGCCGTCCCTGCGAACAGCAGCCAGATGTGCCAGTCCCACCCGTTCGTGAGCGGATCGGTGCTGAATGCCCACGAGTACGGCGACCATTCGTGCAGCCAGGCGAGGTCGCCGGTCTGGTTGCCGAGCGCGTTCATCACGTAGCCCAGCACGGCGATGCCCGATCCCGCCGCGAGTGCCCAGCTCCGGCGGCCCGCGACTGCGCCCACCAGGATCGCTGCCGACGCCGACAGGGACGTGAGGCCGACCAGGGCCGCCGCCGTCGCGACGAGCGGCGCGAACTCGATGCCGAGCTCGGCGCTGTCGTTGAGCGCGCTGACGAGCGCGACCGCGACGAGCCCCAGCCAGGCGAGCTTGACGAACACCGCTGCACTGCGTTCGCCGAGGAGTTGGCCTCGGGTCACGCCGTGCGCGATCGTCAGCTCGAGCTGCCCGTTCTCCTCGTCGTTCGCGATCGCGCCGGTACCCCAGGCGACGCTCGCGATCGTGAGCAGCACGAAACCGATGAGCGCGAAGAAGGTCGATTGCGTGTAGCCCGCGCCGGTGCCGATCGCGTCGTAGCCGAGCGTCTTCACCAGCTCGGGCGGCATCGAGTCGATCATGCCCTGCAACTGGCCGTTGCCGCCGAGCGACGGGAACAGGGGCAGGTACAGCAGCAGTGCGGCCGCAACGCCCGCCGTCCACCCGAGAAGACCACGCCAGGAGTCGGCGAGACTGCGCCGGAACAGGGGGAGCGCGCTCATCGTTCGACCTCCGCACCGGAGTAGAGGCCGAGCACCGCTTGCTCGAGATCGGGTTCTTCGATCGTCAGGTCGATGAGTTCGTGCCTGCCGACGGCCTTCACGAAGGTGTCGACGTGCGCGTCGAGCTGCGCTTCGAACGCGGCAGCGCCGGGGCGGTCGTCGCTACGGCGCACGCCCGTGATGCCGGGCAGCTGCTCGAGGGTGGCGTCGACCGAAGTTGCCGAGGACTCGGGCACGATGATGCGAACACGGCGCACCGCCGTCTCGCGGAGCCGCGCGACCGTCGAGACCTGGACGATCCGCCCGGCGCGCAGCACCGCGACCTCGTCGGCGGCCTGCTGGATCTCGCTCAGCACGTGAGAGCTGAGGAACACGGTCTGCCCGCGCTCCTTCGCCTCTCGCAGCATCGTCAGGAACTCTTGCTGGACGAGCGGGTCCAGCCCGCTCGTCGGTTCGTCGAGCACGAGCAGCTCGGGCTCGTGCATGAAGGCCTGCACGAGCCCGAGCTTCTGCTTGTTGCCCTTCGAGAGGCTGCGCACCGGACGGCCGAGCTCGAGCCCGAGGCGCTCGGCCAGGGATTCGACGACGCCGCGGCGCACGGGTCCCGAGATCTCGGCGTAGTGGGCGAGGAACTCGCGTCCGCGTGCCCGGGTTGCGAGATGCAGTTCGCCCGGCAGGTATCCGATGCGACGGCGAAGCGCAGCACCGCCGTCGCGCGGCGACTCGCCGAGTACGCGCAGTTCGCCGCCGTTCGGGCGGATGATGTCGAGCAGCAGGCGCATGGTCGTCGTCTTGCCGGCGCCGTTCGGGCCGATGACACCGAAGACGCTGCCGCGCGCGATGTCGAGGTCGATGCCGTGGAGCGCGGTCCGCGATCCATAGCGCTTGATGAGCCCGCGGGTCGTGACGGCGGGCGAGGTGAGTGCGGTCATTCCGGTCCTGTTCGAGTCGAGTGGTCGACGGACACCGGTCACGGCGCCGTCAGGGGGAGCGTTCGGGCTCGGTGGTCGGTGGATCCGGATCCTGATTGGGATTTCCGGGGCCCTTGTCGGACCGCAGGGTGCCACTCGTCTCGACGGTGCCCTCGAGCGCGCTGCGGGCGGCGTCGAGCAGGCTCGAGTCGGCGTACAGCCCGTGCGTGTAGAGCTCGAGGGTCGGCAGGGTCATTCGCCGGATGCCGGCCGCGCTCGTCATCGGCGAGCCGAGCACTCGCGTGAGCTGCTCACGGAGCAGGAGCGGTGCGAGTCCGTTGAGGGTGATCATGATCGCGCGCATCTCGGGGTCGGCGCTCGGCAGCATGGTGCCGTTCGCGACGCCATCGTCGATCATCGCGATGGTCTCGCGGAGGAGGCGATCGAAGAGCCGGTTGCCGCCGTCACCGCCTGCGGCGAGCATCGTCGCGAAGTAGTCGATGTACGGTCGGAACTGCTCGGGCTCGTCGAGCCACGAGCGCAGCGACTGGGCGACCGCCGGTGCCGAGCTCTTGGACTTCTCGCCCATGAGCTCGGCGACCAGCCACTCGTCGCAGGCCTGGCGCAGGCCGTCTTTCGATCCGAAGTGGTGGATGACGAGAGCAGCGCTGACGCCGGCATCGATCGCGATGTCGCGCACCGTCGTGCCGTCGTAGCCGTGCACGCCGAACCGGGCGACCGCGGCGTCGCGGATCCGTGCTGCCGCGGTGGCATCCTCGGCGGAGACTGAACGCATGTTCATAATGCTAAACAGTCGTTCAGTCGAGCGCAAGAGGCGAGCCGGGCGCCACGGCCACAGGACCCGCCGGTGCAAACGATTCGATAACAGTTCACCCGTCGTTCCGCGGATCCCATACCCCGAGCACGTATTCTCGGAGTCAATCCTGGGGAGGAGGGGAGAACATGGCACGACGACACGTGTATCAGGCGCACGCGGCGACCGGTGGCGCCCTGGCGTTCGCTGATGCGATGCACGATGCCGAGGTCTTCGACGCTCACCGCGTCGACGTCGTGACATCGAACCCGCTCTCAGGCCCCATCAGCGTTCCCCATCGCGTGCCGATCGGCGACAGCGGCATCGAGGTGCACCCGCTCGCGCTCGGGGGCAGCACCTTCGGCTGGACGCTCAGCACCGAGCAGGCATTCGAGGTGCTCGACCGCTTCGCCGGCATCGGCGGCTCGCTCATCGACACGGCCGACAGCTACGCAGCGGGCCGCAGCGAGTCGATCATCGGCAAGTGGATGTCCTCGCGCGGCACCCGCGACCGTGTGGCAGTGGCGACGAAGGTCGGACACCACCCCGATCACCGCGGGCTCGCGCCCGTCGACATCGCTGCGGCCGTCGACGACTCCCTGCTGCGCCTCGGCATCGAGCGCATCGATCTGCTGTACTTCCACGGCGATGACGCCGCTGTACCGCTCGAAGAGAGCCTCGGCGCCGTCGATGCCCTGATCTCCGCCGGGAAGGTGCGTGCCATCGGCGCCGCCGACTTCGCTCCCGAACGCCTCATCGAGGCGCGTGTGCTTGCGGCCAACGGACTGCCCCGATTCCAGGCGCTCACAACGAGGTACAACCTCATGGAACGACGCGTCTTCGAGGGCGCGCCCGAGCTCGTCGCGCACGCCCAGGGGCTCGCGGTGCTGCCCTACTTCGGCCTCGCGAACGGATTCCTCGGCGGGCAGGTGCGTCGCCGTGCCGACGTGCGCCACGACGCGCGAGGCGAACGTCAGGCACGATACCTCGGTCGGCGGGGGCACCGAGTGCTCGCCGCGGTCGACCAGGTGGCATTCGCCCACGGTGTTCAGCCGGCGACGATCGCCCTTGCATGGCTGCTCGCCAAACCGACGGTCGTCGCACCGGTCGTCAGTGCGAGCCGGCCCGAACAGGTCGACGCGCTGGTCGCAGCGGCATCCGTCGAGCTCCAGCGCTCCGAGATCGTCGAACTCGACCGCGCCTCCGACTGACCACGGCCGAGCCGGCCGAGCATTCGCGACGCACGTGGCATAGGCTGATCCGGATGAACGGCGCTGTCGACCTCCCACTCGGCCAAGCCGAACTCTCCTTCACAGCCGCAGGCGACGCGCGAGTTCGGCGCAGCGTGCTCCCATCGGGAGTGCGGGTGCTGAGCGAACAGGTGCCGGGCAGCCGCAGCGCGACCATCGGCTTCTGGGTCGCCGTCGGGTCGCGAGACGAACAGCGAGCGGATGCCGCGCACCTCGCCACGTACGGTTCGACCCACTTCCTCGAGCACTTGCTGTTCAAGGGCACGACGACGCGTTCAGCCTTCGACATCGCCATCTCCTTCGACGCGGTCGGCGGCGAGCACAACGCCCTCACCGCCAAGGAGTACACCTGCTACTACGCGAAGGTGCAGGACCGCGACCTCCCGATGGCGGTCGCCGTGCTCGCCGACATGTTCACCTCATCCCTCCTCGACGCCGACGAGTTCGAGAGCGAACGCGGCGTGATCCTCGAAGAGCTCTCGATGGCGGGCGACGACCCGGGCGACGTCGCGAACGAGCGCTTCTTCGAAGCGGTGCTCGGTGCGCACCCGCTCGGCCGGCCGATCGGCGGCAGCCCCGAGACGATTCGCGCCGCCACCCGCGACGGGGTGTGGGAGCACTACCGGGCGAACTACCGCCCGCAAGATCTCGTCGTGACGGTCGCCGGAGCGGTCGACCACGATCTGCTGCTCGCCGAACTCGATCGAGCGCTCGCGTTCGCCGGATGGGACCCGGCGGCACCGGGCGCACCGGTCGAGCGGCGGTCGGTCGCCCCCGCCGCGCTCGAGGCGGGCCCCGCCGTCACGGTCGTCTCGCGTCCCACCGAGCAGGTCAATCTGCTGCTCGGCGTTCCCGGACTCGTCGCGACCGACGATCGACGCCCGACGATGAGCGTGCTGAACGCGATCTTCGGCTCGGGTATGTCCTCCCGACTGTTCCAGCAGGTGCGCGAACGCCGCGGCCTCGCCTACTCGGTCTACTCCTTCGCGCCGGGCTACTCCGATGCAGGCCTCTTCGGCATGTACGCGGGCTGCGCTCCGACGAAGGCCGGCACCGTCGCGGCACTCATGCGCGACGAGCTCGAGCGCCTCGCCGAGCACGGCGTCACCGCCGATGAACTCAGGCGAGCCTCCGGCCAGCTCGCCGGGGCATCGGCGCTCGCACTCGAAGACTCCGACACGAGGATGTCGCGGCTCGGCCGGGCCGAATTGACCCTCGGGGAGTTCGTCGACCTCGATGAGGCCTTGCGCCGCATCGCACTCGTCACGGCCGGCGACGTGCAACGTCTCGCCGGCGACCTCGCCTCCCGCCCGTTCTCGCTCGTCGCCGTCGGTGCGATCGAGGATTCGGTCTTCACCGGGGCGGCCGACGCGGTCGCCGCGAGCTCCGACGTCGCCTGACGGCGGCACCAGCCCCGCACCAGAGGAACCGATACCGTGGCCCACCATCTCTACCTCGTCCGGCACGGCGAGCAGCTCGACGCCGAGCACGGCTTGCCCGACGGCCCGCTGTCTCCGCGCGGCCGACGTCAGGCCGAGCTCCTCGCCGAACGCCTCGGCGGCGTGCCGTTCGACAACGCCTGGCACTCGCCCCTGCAACGCGCCACCGAGACGGCGAAGATCATCGCGGCGAAGATGCCGGCGCTGAATCCCGAGCCGTCGGCCCTGCTCTTCGACTGCATTCCATCGGGTCCTGCCCCCGAGACGCCGAAGGCCTACGACCCCTTCTTCGGGTCCGTGACCGAGGCCGAGATCGAGGCCGGCAGTGCGCAGATGGCCGACGCGGCTGCCGAGTTCCTGCGTTCCCACCGGGAAGACCGGCACGACCTGCTCATCACCCACAACTTCGTGATCGCGTGGTTCGTGCGCGAAGTGCTGGGCGCGCCCGACTGGCGCTGGGTCTCGCTGAACCAGGCGAACTGCGCGCTCACCGTGCTCACGCAGAAGCCAGGTCGGCCGTGGAGCCTCGTCGCGCACAACGACATCGCCCACCTGCCTCCCGAGCTGCGCACCGGCCTGCCCGAGCCCTACGCGCTCTGACGGCGTGCGGTGACGCCGGTCGTCGCGAGACGAGCGACGTCGATCGCGGCATCAGTCGAGGCGCTTGCCGAACCAGTGGGTCGCGTTCGGGTTCTCGTTGTACGGCTCGATCTCGACGAAGCCGCTCGATCGGTAGAGCCGCCCCGCCGCCTCGAGGCTCGCATTCGTGTCGAGCACGAGCTCGCCCGCGCCGAACTCGACCGCACGACGTTCGAGTTGCTCGAGCAGGCGACGCCCCTCGCCGGAACCGCGTGCCGACGGAGCGAGCCAGAGGTGCTTCAGCTCGAAGCGAGCCGCAACCGACCTCGGGTGCGAGGGGATTCGCCGAACCCCGCCGCATCCGACGGCGGCATCGGACTCGTCGACCGCGATGACGAAGATACCCATCGGGGGAGTGAACTGCGCGGCGTCGGGCCAGGTCGGCCGGTACTCGCCCTGTGCCGCCGGAAAGCCGATCGCCCGTTCGGCGAAGTAGGCGCCGAGCAGCGCGTGCGCTTCGGCGTCGGTGACGGGGGCGTCTCGAAAGCGCAGCATGCTTCCACACTATGACGGTCGGACTCGCGGCGTGCGTCCGCGAGTGGAGGCCCGGCATCGGTGGCGCCGACGCACGCTTGCTAGGGTGAAGCCGTGACGATACGGGTCGCCGTGGCCGGAGCCACGGGCAAGATGGGTCAACTGGCGGTTCGGCTGATCGAAGAGGCCGACGACCTCGAACTCCACGCCGCACTCGACTCGCGATCGAGCCTCGACCTCATGCTGGGGGCCGACGTCGCACTCGACGTGACGCACCCCGGCGCGAGCGCCGAGATCGTCGAGTTCGCAGCCGGCGCCGGTATCCCGATCGTCGTCGGCACCTCGGGCTGGTCGAGCGATCGCATCGCCGACATCTCGGCGTTCGTGCGGGGCCACGCCGACGCAGGCGCGGTGCTGTTCGTTCCGAACTTCTCGATCGGCAGCGTGCTCGGCACGGCGTTCGCCGCGCTCGCCGCGCCGTACTTCGCCTCGATCGAGATCGTCGAGGCGCACCACGCGGCAAAGGTCGACTCGCCGTCGGGCACCGCCGTGCGCACGGCCGAACTGATCGGCGATGCCCGTGCGGCCGGCGGCCCGGTCGCTGCGCCGCATGCCGATCAGCGAGCCAGGGGCCAGCTGGTCAGCGGCGTGCCGGTGCACAGCCTGCGCATGGCGGGTGTCGCGGCCGAACAGCGGGTCGTCTTCGGCGGCGACGGCGAGACGCTGACCATCACCCATGCCACGTTGTCTCCCAGCTCGTACGAGACCGGCATCCTGCTCGCCCTGCGCAGCGCCCCCTCGGCGACCGGTGTGACGGTCGGGCTCGACAAGCTGCTCGATCTCGGACTGCCCGGCGCCACCCGATGACGACGAAGATCGGCGCGCTCATCATGGCCGCCCTCCTCGTGCTCTACATCGCGCTCGTCGGCTGGCGCGCGGTGCAGTTCATGGCGACCGGTGAGCCCATCGCGATCGCCATGGGCATCGCGCTCGTCGTGCTGCCGGTCATCGCCGTCTGGGCGCTCTGGCGCGAACTGTCGTTCGGCGTGCGATCGCACGAGCTGGTCAAGCGTCTCGATGCCGAGGGCGGGCTCGACCTGGGGCTCCCCCTGCTGCCGAGCGGCAAGCCCGAACGAAGCGCCGCGCGGGCCGAGCTCGACGCCTTCAGCACGGCCGCCGATGCAGAGCCGGCATCGTGGCGCGCGGCTCTGCGCCTCGGGCTCGCATACGACGCCGCCGGCGACCGGCGCGCCGCTCGCCAGGCGGTCCGACGGGCGATCGAACTGGAGCGGGCCGAGCGCTGAGCCGGTCTCCACGGCACGGCAGGTCGCGCAGGCGCGCGCCGATCGTCGAGCTCCCCTCGCGGGCGCTCAGGCTGCAGCCGGCGGGCTGCTGAGCATCGCCTCGAGCGCCGACTCCACGGTGGCATGCCGGAACCGGTAGCCGTCGTCGATGAGGCGTTGCGGTCGAACCTTCTGGCTCGAGAGCAGCAGCTCGTCTGCGGCCCGGCCGAGGGCGAGTTCGAGCAGGCGTTCGGGGACGCCGAACGCGTACGGACGGTGCATCCGCTCTGCCATCGCGCTCAGCACGCGATCGGCGGTGGCCGGAGTGGGACCCACGAGGTTCACCGGCCCCGACAACGATGAGTCGAGCAGGTGCACGAGCGCACCGACCTCGTCGTCGAGTGCGACCCACGGCCAGTGCTGGCCCCCCGTGCCGAGTCGGGCCGACACGCCGAGCCGGGTGAGTGTGCCGACACGTTTCAGTGCGCCGCCGTGCCCCACGACCACTCCCGTGCGAAAGGTGACCGTTCGGGTCTCTTCGGGAGCGAGCTGGGCGGCGGCCTCCCAGCGCCCGACGACCTCGGCGAGGAACCCGGTTCCCTGGCTGGAGTATTCCGTGAGGAGCTCGCCAGGGCGGTCGCCGTAGTATCCGACCGCCGACGCGTTGAGGAAGACCGGCGGCGCCCGTCGCGCCTTGCGCATGGCGTCGGCGAGCGTCCGCGTCGCCGTGATGCGCGAGTCGAGGATCTCGCCCTGGTACGACTTCGTCCACGGCAGGCGCGCCAGCGATGCGCCGGCGAGGTTCACGACCGCGTCGACGCGGTCCATGACGGTGAAGTCGATGATGCCGGCCGCGGGCGACCACGCCGCTTCGTCGGATCCGTGGGCGCGACGGCGAACGAGGCGCACCACGTCGTGCCCCTCGGCGGTCAGTACGCCGACGAGCGCGGTGCCGATGAATCCGGAGGCGCCGGCGACGAGGACCCGCATGGGTCAGGCGAGCTCGGCTTCGATCGTGATCGGGACTCCCGCGAGCGCCTGCGAGATGGGGCAGTTCTTCTTCGCGTCCTCTGCGAGTCCCTCGAACTGCTCTTCGGTGAGCCCCGGCACGCGTGCGCTCACGAGCAGGTGGCTGCCGAGCACCCCCTTGCCGGCCTCGAACGTGACGGCCGCCGTGGTCTGGATGCTCTCGGCGGGGGTGCCCGCCTGGGCGAGAGCGAGCGAGAGGGCCATCGAGAAGCACGAGGAGTGCGCGGCGGCGAGGAGTTCTTCGGGGTTGGTGGTGCCTGCGGTGCCCTCGGCGCGGGCCTTCCAGTTCACCGGAAAGCTGGCCAGGCCCGAGGAGTCGAGCGCGACATCGCCCGAACCTTCGAAGAGCGTGCCCTTCCAGACTGTGGTCGCTTCACTCGTGAGTGCCATGTCATCCTCCTCGTCGAACCGGGCTCCCAGCCTAGCGGCGAGCGCGGCCGCCGGTCAGATACCGGGAACGAGGCGGGCGCGAGTGAGCAGCAGGTAGATCTGGCAGCCGAGGCAGAAGTCGAACACCGCGTTCAGGAACGCCGCGACGAACGCGATCGCGGCGGCGATCGGCACGGCGTACTCGACGCCGATGAGCGCGAGGATGACGCCGGCGAGTGCCACGGCGAAGCCGATGCCCTGTGCGAAGGTCGGCGGTCGGGGGTCTTCGAGTTCGGCCGGAGGTGCGAGCCGCGGGCGCACGAGTCTCGCGAAGACCAGTCCGTAGGGGTGTCGCCGAATGCCGGCGAACGCGCCCCAAGCGAAGAGCAGGGCGATGGCGACGAGCAGCCAGAAGGCCGCCGAGGCGGCACCGGCGACGGAGAGCACCACGGTGGCCAGGAGCAGGGTCGCGGTGATCGCCGCGCCGAAGCGCGGACCGCGCGGGTCGATGCCCGTGCGTTCCGACGCGGCGGGGCGGTCGGCGGGGGCGTCGGCCGATTCACGAGGGGATGACATCTGGGCTCCTCAAGAGGTCGTCGAGGCGTTCACGTACTGCCGCGGCGCGCGGCAGGCCGGAGATGCGGGCGCGGACGACGCCCTCGCCGTCGAGCAGCAGGGTGGTCGGCGTCTCGGTGACCCGGAACCGGCCGGCGAGGTCGGGCCGATGCGTGAGGTCCACTTCGACATGGCTGGCGCCGTCGTGCTCGTGCGCGAGATGCGAGAGCAGCCGCCCGGCCGCCGGGCAGCGAGCGCAGAACTCGGTGCTGAATTGCACGAGCGTGGCTCGTGCACCGAAGGCGGCGACTCCGAGATCGGCCGGACGCACGACATCGCCCGAGCCGCGCTGCGCGACCCCTTGCCGCGAGCGCCACACGAGTCCGATCGCCGTCGTGGCGAGGAGCAGTGCGGCGCCGGTCGCGAGAGCGGTCAGCCAGTCCATGCGGTCGAGCGTACGCAGCACGCGGCCGTGGTCGGGCAGTGTGACCGCGGATGACGGGGGTATGCGGCATCCGTTCGTCGTGCAGCAGCGCGCGCTCCACCCCGATCTCGCCCGACGGGGTTAGCCTTGACGAGATGGCCGAGACGATTCCCACTCCGTACGAAGACCTGTTGCGCGACGTGCTCGAGCACGGCACGGTGAAGACCGATCGCACCGGCACCGGCACCCGAAGCGTGTTCGGCCGCCAATTGCGGTTCGACCTTTCGCAAGGGTTCCCGCTCGTCACGACGAAGCGCGTGCACTTCAAGTCGATCGCCTACGAGCTGCTGTGGTTCCTGCAGGGCTCGTCGAACGTGGGATGGCTGCGCGACCACGGCGTCACCATCTGGGACGAGTGGGCCGACGCTGCGGGCGAACTCGGACCCGTGTACGGCGTGCAGTGGCGTTCCTGGCCGACGCCGTCGGGCGAGACCATCGATCAGATCACGCAGGTCGTCGAGCAGATCCGTACGAACCCCGACTCGCGACGGCTCATCGTCTCGGCGTGGAACCCGGCCGACATCCCCGACATGGCGCTGGCGCCGTGCCACGCACTGTTCCAGTTCTACGTGGCCGACGGAAAGCTCTCGTGCCAGCTCTACCAGCGCAGCGCCGACCTGTTCCTCGGCGTGCCGTTCAACATCGCCTCGTACGCGCTGCTCACCCACATGATCGCGGCGCAGACAGGTCTCGAGGTGGGCGACTTCGTCTGGACCGGCGGTGACTGCCACATCTACGACAACCACGTCGAGCAGGTGACGGAGCAGCTCACGCGCGAGCCGTTCGCGCCGCCGAGGCTGAGACTGGCGCGCACGCCCCACTCGGTCCTCGACTACGAGTACGACGACTTCGTCGTCGAGGATTACCAGCACCACCCCCCGATCCGCGCTGCCGTCGCCGTATGAGCGCAGCACCGAAACTCGGTCTCGTCTGGGCCGAGGCGCATGGCGGCGTGATCGGGGCCGGGGGAGTGATGCCCTGGCACGTGCCCGAAGACCTCGCCCACTTCAAGGCGGTGACGCTCGGCAGCCCCGTCGTGATGGGGCGAAAGACCTGGGACTCGCTGCCCGAGCGCTTCCGCCCGCTGCCGGAGCGCGAGAACATCGTCGTGACCCGGAATCCCGCGTGGTCGGCCGACGGCGCCGTCCGCGCCGGGTCCATCGACGAGGCGCTGGCGTCGGCCGCGGCATCCGACCCCGAATGGATCTGGGTGATCGGCGGTGCCGAGCTCTTCGACCGGCTCATCGATCGGGCCGATCGCCTCGAGGTCACCGAACTCGACCTCGACGTTCCCGGCGACGCGTTCGCTCCCTCGATCGACCTGAGCTGGCGTCTCGCCGACACCGGGACCGCGGCCGCGGTCTCCCGTGCCGGCGTCGGGTACCTGTTCCGTCGCTATGAGCGCCCCTGAGGCTGCCGGTGACCCGCAGTGCGGGGGCGAACCGATACGCTGGAGGGCGTGACTTCTGAGAATCCCTTCGGACAAGTGCTCGTCGCGCTCGTCACGCCGATGACGGCGGACGGCGAGGTCGATTGGCCCGGAGTCGAGAAGCACATCGACGACGTCATCACGAACGGCGCCGACGGCATCGTGGTCACGGGCACGACGGGCGAGACGTCGACCCTCACCGACCCCGAGAAGATCCGCCTCGTCGAGGTCGGCAGAGACGTCGCCGCGGGGCGTGCGAAGATCATCACGGGTGGCGGGTCGAACGAGACCGCGCACGCGATCGAGCTCTACAAGCACAGCGAGCAGGCCGGCGCCGACGGCATCATGATCGTCACGCCGTACTACAACAAGCCCACCCAGGCGGGCATCCTCACGCACTTCCGCCTCGTGGCCGACGCGACCGACCTGCCCGTCATCCTCTACGACATCCCCGGGCGCACCGGCGTCCCGATCATGTACGAGACGATCATGCGGCTCGCGAAGCATCCGAACATCCTCGCCGTGAAAGACGCAAAGGGCGACTTCTCCGAGGTCAGCCGCGTGCTGAACCAGACCGATCTGCTCTACTTCTCGGGCGACGACGCGAACGTGCTGCCGCACCTCGCGATCGGCGCGACCGGGCTCATCGGCATCACGGCGAACATCGCGCCGGCGCCGTACCGCCAGATGATCGACGCGGTGAACGCCGGCGACCTCACCACGGCGACTGCCGCGCACCAGCAGCTCGAGCCGCTCGTACGTGCCGTGATGACGCACGTTCCCGGCACGGTCGCCGCGAAGTACATCCTGCACGGCCTCGGTCGCATCGGGAGCCCTCGCGTGCGCCTGCCGCTCGTCGGTCCCGAAGAGTGGGAGGCCGCGCTCATCGAAGACGAGATCGACCACGTCACGGGCATCCCGGGCGCCGACTTCCACAACTTCCGCCCCGATCGCAACGCCGCAGCCGGCGGCGCACTGCCGAAGGTGGCGGGTACGACCCGTTAGACCCCCGCGCGAGTCCGCTCGCGCCACGAGGCATCCGCGGCCGCGAGTGGTCGCACTGAACTGAACACCGCAACAGAAGGAGGGCCCATGCCCGACGTCGTCATCGATCCTGCCCCGCTCGAAGCCGGGACGCTCCGCATCATCCCCATCGGCGGCCTGGGGGAGGTCGGCCGCAACATGACCAGCTACGAGATCGACGGCAAGATCCTCATCGTCGACTGCGGCGTGCTCTTCCCCGAAGAGCACCAGCCGGGCGTCGACCTGATCCTGCCGGACTTCGGCTTCCTCAAGGATCGCGTCGACGACATCGTGGGCGTCGTACTGACGCACGGTCACGAAGACCACATCGGCGCTGTGCCGTACCTGCTGCGGCTCCGGGGCGACATCCCGCTGATCGGCTCGCAGCTCACGCTCGCGCTCATCGAGGCGAAGCTCAAAGAGCACCGCATCAAGCCGTACACCCTCACGGTGAAGGAGGGCGGGCGAGAGCAGATCGGCCCGTTCCGCCTCGAGTTCATCGCCGTCAACCACTCGATCCCCGACGCGCTCGCCGTGGCGATCAAGACCGACGCGGGCACCGTGCTCGCGACCGGCGACTTCAAGATGGACCAGCTGCCGCTCGACGGCCGTCTGACCGACCTGGGCGAGTTCGCGCGGCTCGGTGCAGAGGGCGTCGACGTGTTCATGGTCGACTCCACGAACGCGGATGTCCCGGGCTTCACCCCCCTCGAGCGCTCGATCGGCCCCGTGCTCGACGAGGTCATCAACCGTGCTCCTCGCCGCGTCATCGTCGCGAGCTTCTCGAGCCACGTGCACCGTGTGCAGCAGGTGCTCGATGCAGCATGGGCGAACCACCGACGCGTCGCGCTCCTCGGTCGCAGCATGGTGCGCAACATGACGATCGCCGCCGAACTCGGCTACCTGAAGGTGCCCGAGGGCGTGCTCATCGACTACAAGAAGGCCGGCAACATCCCCGACGACCAGATCGTCTACATGTCGACCGGATCGCAGGGCGAACCGATGGCCGTGCTCTCCCGCATGGCGAATCGCGACCACCAGATCGAGGTCGGCGAGGGCGACACGGTGATCCTCGCCTCGAGCCTGATCCCCGGCAACGAGAACGCGGTCTACCGCGTGATCGACGGGCTCACGAAACTCGGCGCGAACGTCGTGCACAAGGCGAACGCCAAGGTGCACGTCTCCGGGCACGCGGCGGCCGGCGAGCTGCTCTACTGCTACAACATCCTGAAGCCGAAGAACGTGCTGCCGATCCACGGCGAGTACCGCCACCTGTTCGCGAACGCCAAGCTTGCGCAAGACACCGGCATCCCCGCGAAGAACACCTTCATCGGCGAGAACGGCTCGGTCTACGACTTGCGCGACGGCGTGCTGCGGGTTGTCGGACAGCTCGATCTCGGCTTCGTCTACGTCGACGGCTCGACGGTCGGCGAGATCACCGACGCCGACTTGAAAGACCGCCGCATCCTCGCCGAGGAGGGCTTCATCTCGGTCATCGTCGTCGTCGACGCGTCGACCGGCCGGGTCATCACCGGGCCCGAGATCCACGCACGCGGTTTCGCCGAAGACGCGTCGGTGTTCGACGACGTCAAGCCGAAGATCATCGAGGCGCTCGCCGAGGCGGCGCAGAACGGCGTTCGTGATTCGCACGCGCTCTCGCAGATCTTGCGCCGCGTGCTCGGCGGCTGGGTCAACCGGCGCCTGCGTCGGCGCCCGATGCTCGTGCCCCTCGTCATCGAGGCGTAACCCGGCGAGGCGCGCTCGTCGTCAGGGCGCGGCCGCGGCGGCAGGCTCGGGCTCGGCGATGACGGGCCCGAGCGCGGCGATCGCCTCGACGAGGGACTCCTCGTCGGTGTTGCCGAAGCCGATGACGAGTGCCGGCACGAGGTCGGTGCGAGTGAGCACCGACCGGGCGAGACCGACCGCGGCGATCGATCGTTCGGCCGCGGCTGCGACGGCGTGCGATTCGCTCACCCCCGACGGGAGTTCGAGCACGCCGTGGAAACCGGCTGCCAGGCCGGTGAGGGTGCGTCCCGGTGCGTACCGGTCGAGCGCATCGAGCAGCACGCGGCGACGTGACGCGTAGATGCCGCGCATGGCCCGGACATGCCGATCGTGTCGGCCGCTCTCGAGCAGGAGACCGAACGCGTATTGATCGAGTCGTGAGCTGCCTCGGTCTCGCGAGCGCTTGGCGTCGGCGAGCGGTTCGGTGAGCGACGCCGGCGTCGCCATCCACGCGAGCCGCAGGCCGGGCGCATGGGTCTTGCTGGCCGAACCGATGAGCAGCACTCGGTTCGGAGCGAGACCCTGCACGGCGCCGATCGGCTGGCGGTCATAGCGGAACTCGGAGTCGTAGTCGTCTTCGATGATGTACCCGTCGACGCGCTCGGCCCACTCGGCGAGGGCGCGCCGTCGCACTGGCGACAGCACCGCTCCGGTCGGTGATTGGTGCGCCGGGGTGACGAGCACGGCGCGCGCGCCGGAGGCTTCGAGCAGCGCGACGTCGATGCCGTCGGCATCGACGGGGACAGGAACGGGCGAGACTCCGGCCGCGATGGCGAGCTGGTCGACGGAACGGTCTCCGGGGTCCTCGACGGCCAGGGTGCGGATGCCCCGCCGGGCGATGACGTCGATCGCGATGGCGATGCACTGGGCGAACCCGGTCGCGAGCACGAGGCGTTCGGCCGAGGCGTCTGCGCCCCTCGCCCGACGGAGGTGGGCGGCGACGGCGTCGAGCGCGAGCGGATGCCCCCGACCGTCGTCGTAGTCGAGGTCTCTGGGCCGTACCCGCCGGGTCGCTTCCGTGAACGCCCAGGCCCAATCGCGGGCCGGAAAGCGCGAGAGATCGGGCACGCCGGGGCGGAGGTCGTAGCGCGCATGCACCGGTCCGGGCGGCGCCCCGGACTTGGAGCTCGGGGCGCTCGCGGCGTCGCGTCTCGCGGCACGGGGTGAGACCCGGGTCTTCGATCCGGGCTCTGCGTCGAGGTAGCCCTCGGCGACGAGTTGCTCGTACGCCTGCACGACCGTGCCGCGGGCGACGCCGAGTTCGGGCGCCAGCGCTCGGCTCGAGGGGAGCGTGTCGCCGCCGGCGAGCCTGCCCGCGCGAGCGGCATCGCGCAGGGCGGATTGCAGGCGAGCTCCGATGCCCCCGTCGCCCGCGAGGTAGGGGGTGAGGGTGAGGAGAAGTTCCGAACTGGTCCAGTTTTCCACTATGAAAGTGGACTTTAGCACTGGGCCAGATGATCCGTACCGTCGGAGACATCACCGCTTTCCCGCGAAAGGAACAGATTATGGGCACCACGGCGCTCTTCGCCTCGGTCTCCGTCGACGGATACGCGACCGGCGTCGACGGCGACCTCACTCGGCTGCACCGGTGGCTGTACGACTTCGAGGCCGCGACCGGCACGGGCTATTCGGACGAATTCACCCGGCGATTCGGCGAGGCCGGCGCGATCGTCTTCGGGCGACGCACCTACGATTCGGGGCAGGAGCCCTGGGGCGACGAGGAGGTCTTCAGCGCCCCGGTGTTCGTCGTCACTCACGAGACGCTGCCGCCGGTGGCCAAGAACGGCACGGTGTTCACCTTCGTCGCGGGAACGCCCGCCGAAGTGCTGGCCCTCGCGCAGGCCGCGGCCGGCGAGCGTACCGTCGCGCTGATGGGCGCGCCCGATGTCGCGAACCAGTTCCTGCGCGCCGGACTCGTCGACGAGGTCCTTCTGCACCTCGTGCCGATCCTGCTCGGCGGAGGCACTCGTCTGTTCGACGGCGGGCTGCCGGCGACGATCGAGCTCGAATCGCGATCATGCGTTCCGGGCCCCGAGGTCACGGAGGTCGGGTACGGGGTGCGTCATGCCGTGTGAGCGTGCAGGCGGTCTCCGGCGTCTTCCGGTGTTCGCGGTCTCGGCCGGGGCGATGACGGCGTTCGCCGTTCCCCTCGCCGCGACGCCGGCGCAAGCGGCCGCCGCCGGGAACGGTGCAGCGGCGGCGGCGCTGCTCTCGACCGTGTTCCTCATGGGGATCGTGCTCGGAGAGCTCGGGTCGACGGCGGTCATCGGACGACTCGGAGAACGCCGCGCAGTCGTGTGCGGTCTCGTGATGCTCGGGCTGCCGTCGCTCGTCTTCGCCGCCTCCGACCAGCTCGTCGTGTGGGCACTCTGTTCCGCGGCTCGGGGCATCGGCTTCGCCGCGGTGGTCATCGCTGCTGCGGCCATCGTCGCGGCGGCGGCCGAAGAGGGTCGTCTCGGCTCGGAGCTCGGCTGGTACGGGCTCGTGGCGGGCGTGCCGTCGATCGTCGGACTCCCACTCGGGCTTGCGCTCGCGGATGCAGGCGCGTACACGGCGGTGCACCTCATCGCCGCCGGCGCCGCCGTTGCGGCGATCCCTGCGGCGATCGCGCTCCCGCACCGGGCAGGGGAGGGCGCCGGGACATCCGCTCGGCCCACCTCGGTGCGGACAGCGGGTTCCGCCCGCCAGCGCCGCACGGCCGGGAGCGCCGGCCTCCGCGCTGCGGTCCGATCTCGCGGCGCCGTGCCCCTCGCGGCGGCGCTCGCCGCTGCCGCTGCGGCGAACGGGGTGTTCGTCGTCTTCGTGCCGTTGTCGGGCGGTGACATGGTGGTCGGGGTCGCGGCTCTCACGGCACTCGCGCTCGGCGCTCCCATCGCCCGGGTGATCGCTGGCCGTCTCGGCGACCGACTCGCCCCACGGGTCCTTCTGGCGCCGTCGCTCGTGCTCAGCGCGGGGGGCCTGCTCGTGGCCGCGATCGCCACGGATCCGGTCGCGCTCATCATCGCGGCCGGCGCATCGGGTGCGGGGTTCGGTGCCGTGCAGAATGCGACGCTGCAGGCGCTCTGCCGCGCCCGTGTCGCCGCCGACCTCGCCGCTGCGAGCGCACTGTGGAACCTCGCCTACGATCTCGGGCTCGCGGCCGGCACGTTCGGTTTCGGTGTCCTCGCGTCGTCGATCGCACCCCAGAGTGCCGCGGCCATCGCCGGCGTGCTCCTGCTGCCGGCTGCGGCACTGGTGCTCGTTCGGCGCGGCGACGGGCCGGAACGCGGCACCCGCTCCGATCGGGTCGGACGCGGACGCGTCCCGATGCCGGCTGCCGCCGCGTCGGGGATGTCCCCGAATCATCCCTGAGAGGGACTCCGCGATCCACCGCGACTCCCTAGGGTGGTGAAGATGCCCGGCGGCCTCTGACCGGGCGACATCAAGAAGGAGTGCCGTGGGCGTCTGGCGCAAGTGGATCTTCCCGATCGTTCGAGTCGTGCTGGTGGCGGTGATCGCGATCGCACTCGCGAAGCTCGCGTTCTTCCCTGATCGGGCCGAAGCCGACGCAGAGTCGATCTCGCCGACGGGCACCGTCTCCGAACCGCAGGTCGCGGTCGCACGTGGGTCGATCGCCAACGACATCGTGCTCACCGGCACGGTGAACGCGGATGCCTCGGCGCCCGTGAAGGCGACGGGCACCGGCACGGTCGACGAGGTCTTCGTCGGGGCGGGGCAGCAGGTCTCGGCCGGGCAGAAGCTCTTCGACATCAAGGTCGAAGACAAAGTCGAGCCCGTCGAGTCGACGGGGCCCGACGGCCTGCCGATGACGACGATGCCGCGTGCAACGTTCCACTTCGAGAAGGTGCTGGCGCCGACCGCCGGCGTGCTCTCGTCTCTCGACGTCATCGCGGGGCAGCCCGTCGCCACCGGGGATGTCGCAGGCCAGGTCGCGCCGCCGAGCTTCAACGTCACCGCGACGCTCAGTCCTGAACAGCAGTACCGGCTCACGAGCGCGCCCACCGAGGCGCTGGTGACGATCGCCGGCGGCCCTGCGCCGTTCACCTGCGGCGGCCTCGTGATCTCGACGCCGCTCTCCGGTGCCGGCGCGAATCCGGCCGGCGGCGCGGCCGGGGCGGCGGGGGCGTCGGGCGAGTCCGTCGCCGGCGGCGGTGGCGCGGGAGCGAGCGGTACGACCGTTCGTTGCGCGGTGCCGGGCGACGTCAGGGTGTTCCCCGGGCTGTCGGCCCAGGTGAAGATCTCGGCAGGCAGCGTCGCCGACGTGCTGGTCGTGCCGATCACGGCGGTCGAGGGCGGTGCTGAGACCGGGGTGGTCTGGATCGTCACGCCCGACGGCGAACGAGCTGAGCAGGCCGTGCGACTCGGGCTCAGCGACGGCACCCAGGTCGAGGTCGTCGAGGGCCTCGCAGAGGGAGACGAGGTGCTGCAGTTCGTGCCGGGCGCACCGGGTGAGACCGGTGCCGAGGGCTGCATCCAGACCCCCGACGGCATGATGATGTGCGGAACCGTCACCCAATGACGCTCATCGAGGCGCGCGGCGTCGGCCGCACGGTCGAACTCCCGGACGGGCGCCCACTCACGATCCTCTCGAGCGTCGACCTCACGGTGTCGGAGGGCGACCGGGTGTCGATCGTCGGCCGTTCCGGCTCGGGCAAGTCGACCCTCCTGAATCTGCTCGGCCTGCTCGATGCGCCGACCGAGGGTGAACTCGCGTTCCTCGGCCATGACATGCGTCGCATCGGCAGCGGCGCTCGAGATCGGCTGCGCGGGCGCGAGATCGGATTCGTCTTCCAGCAGTTCAACCTGCTGCCGGGGCGCACGGCGCTCGAGAATGTGCAGACGCCGCTGCTGTATTCGGGAGGCATCGAGTTCTGGCGCCGCGAGCGCATCGCCCGCGAGATGCTCGAGCGCGTGGGGCTCGGCGAGCGGCTCACGACGAAGCCCGAACGGCTCTCGGGCGGCGAGCAGCAGCGTGTCGCCATCGCGCGCGCACTCGTTCGACGGCCGCGGCTGATCCTCGCCGACGAGCCGACGGGGGCGCTCGACCTCGAAACAGGTGCCGAGGTGATGGCGCTCATCGAGTCGGTCGCCGTCGAGACCGGCGCCGCGCTCGTCACCATCACGCACGATCCTGCGATCGCTGCGCGCTCGAATCGACACTTCCGGCTCGTGAGCGGGCGGCTGCAGTCGACGGATGGCGCTGCTGACGCATCCGATTCGTCCGAGCCGTCGGGGTCGTCCGTGCGGGCGGACACGTGGGGGTCGTCGGCGATGTCGGAAGCGGACGCCGAAGCGGAGGCCGTCGCGTGACCGGCTGGCTGGCCCGCATCGCGACGGGCATGGTGAGCACCGTCGTCGAGGCGCTCGAGGAGCTGCGCATCCACCGCGGTCGGGTGCTGCTCTCGCTCATCGGTGTCGCGATCGCGGTGTGTGCGCTCGCGACGGTCGTCGGCGCCGGCGCGATCGCCGAACAGGCGAGCCGCGAGATGCAGGAGCGGTACGGCGGTCGGCCCGCCACCGTTTCGTTCAACGTCAGCGTGGCGAGCAGCGCGCCCGACGCCCAAGCCGCCGCCACCGCCTGGCGGACCGCGCTCGATCGGCACGAGATCGAGTACGCGAGCCGTACGGGCTCGGGGAGTCTGACCGTGCAGTTCGCCGATGGAGCGGTGTCCGTGCCGATGCAGGTCGTCGACGCCGACTACGGCGTCATGCACCGGGTGCGCCTCATGGAGGGTGCGTGGTTCACGGAACGCGATGCCGACCGGCTGGCGCCGGCCGTCATCGTGAACGAGGTGTTCTGGGCGCGACTCGGGAGCCCGCCGCTCGCGAGTCATCCGACGGTCGAACTCGTCGGCAGGGGTGCCACCACCGGTGTGATCACCGGCGTCACCCCGTCGCAGAGCGAGTGGGAGACCGAACCCACCGCGATGATCCTGACGGATGCCTTTCTGCCGCTGCAGAGCGCCACGGCCGATCCGATGATGGGCGCCTACACGCCGTCGTACGAGATGTGGGTTCCCGACAGCTCGGCCGAAGAGCTGACGGCATCCATGAAGCAGGCATTCACCTCGGAGCTGGGCGAGGGTGCGACGGTCGAGGGATGGCGCAGCGACTTCGCCGCGCAGGAGGGCGACCCGTTCCTGCCGATCAAGCTGCTGGTGGTCGGTGTGGCGGTCGTGATCCTGCTGCTCGGCGCGCTCGGGCTCCTGACGATCGCACTCGTGACCGTGCGGGGCCGCATCCGCGAGATCGGGGTGCGGCGTTCGTTCGGAGCCACGGCGGGCCGGGTGTTCTTCTCGGTGCTCATGGAGACGGTCGTCGGCACCTTCGTGGCGGGTGTCGTCGGGGTCGGCATCGCGATCGCGCTGGTGCGGAGCCCGCTCATGGGCATGATGCTGGGCGGCGCCGAGATCCAGGACATGCCGGGATTCCCCGTCGAGGCCGCACTGATCGGCATCGGTTCGGCGGTCGCGGTGGGCGCCCTCGCAGGTCTGCTTCCGGCACTCGGCGCGGTGCGGGTGAAGGTCATCGACGCCATCCGCTTCTGACCTCGACGCACGTAACACCGACGAAACACGGCGCGCGTAGCCTCCGCGCATGGCGGCGTTCAGCGTGCGCCCGGCCACCCCGAGCGACGGCTCGTTCCTCGCCGACATGGTGGTCGAGGCGGCGAACTGGCGGTCGGGAGCTGTCCGGCCGCGACCGACCGTGCTCGCCGACCCCTACTCCCGCGGGTACATCGCAGGCTGGCAGCGACCGGCCGACCGCGGTGTCGTCGCGATCGACGGCGGCGGGCGACCGGTGGGTGCCGCGTGGTACCGGCTGTTCGCGGCAGGTGCAGCTCATGGCTTCGTCGCGGTCGGGGTGCCCGAGGTGATCATCGGGGTCCGGCCGCTCTGGCGCGCGCAGGGCGTCGGGCGAGCGCTCATGCAGGCCCTCGCCGACACGGCGCGCACTGCCGGGTTCTCGCGGCTCACGCTCAGCGTCGAGCACGGCAACTTCGCCGAGTCGCTGTATCGATCGGAGGGCTTCGTCATCGTCGCGAGGGGCGCGGACCGGCACACGATGGTGCGGTCGCTGCGCTGAGTGCGCGACATCTGGCGAGCGGATGTCGCGCACGGATCGTCAACACTCGCGGCAGGATGCGGCCCGGTGTGGGCGAGCGGCCGTAGCCTTATGGGCATGGCTACGAGCACCAGGTCGAACGGTCGTGCCTCGGGCGCGCCCTCGCGTGCTTCGAGTGCCCGCACGGCGCCCACGAAGAAACTGCCCGCCACGAGCACCCGTACCGCTGCGGCGAAGAAGACCCCTGCGGCACCCGAGGGACCGAACCTCCTCGTGCGCGCGTGGATGGGGCTGGCGCACCTGATCGGCGGCGCGGCCCGTGCACTCGGCCCCGAGACGCTCTCCAAAGAAGAACGCCGAGACGGGCTGCCGTTCTTCATCGTGGTACTCGCCATCGTCGGCGCGGTCGTCGAGTGGTTCTTCATCAACGACCCCGTCGCGCAGGCGTTCGACTCGTGGACCTTCGGTGGTCTCTTCGGCCGTGTCGCGTTCGCGCTGCCGGTCGTGATGCTGCTGTTCGCCGTGTGGCTGTTCCGGCATCCGAGTTCCGTGCACGACAACACGCGCATCGGCATCGGTCTCGGGCTCCTCCTGCTGACCGTCTCGGCGCTCTGCCACCTCTTCGGCGGCCAGCCCGAGCCGAGCGAAGGCATGGCAGTGCTCGCGCGGGCCGGCGGCATCCTCGGCTGGATGGTGGCGGCTCCACTCACGTTGCTCATCACCCAGGCCGGCGCGACAGCCGTCGTGATCGTGCTGCTCCTCCTGTCGTTGCTCATCATCACCAAGACGCCGCCGAACCGCATCCCGGCCCGTTTCCGCGAGCTCTACGAATGGCTCTTCGGCGCCACGCACGACGAGCCCGTCACCGAAGTCGGCCCGAAGCCCGCGAAGCGCGATCGCAAGAAGTCGGTGCAGACCGAACTCGACGGCATCGACGCGCTCGGCGTGCCCGGCGAAGACGACGACGAGCCGGCCCGCGGCGGTCTCGTGCCGTGGTGGCGTCGCAACGACTCCAACCGCGAGGAGGACCCGTCCTTCGCTGCACCCGGCGTCGAAGGCCTCACCGAGGTCTTCGGGCCCGGTTCGGTCGCCGGCAGTTTCGAGACCCCGCTCGAGGGTGTGCCCGCGCCCAGCACGTACAACACCGAGGTGCTCGGCGATCTCGAGCGCGCCGAGTCCGCGCTGCAGCAGTTCACCGGAGACGTGCCGCGAGGCGGCACCGGACTCCGCGGCGATGACGCGGGGGCCACGAACGCGCTCGCCGTGTTCGACGACGCCGGTTCCGCCGCCGCGGTGCCGGCTGCGGCGGAATCGTCGGAGTTCGAGGCGGAGGCGGCATCCGAACCCGACCGTCCGTACAATCTGCCGGCGGCATCGAGCCTCGCAGCGGGCCCGCCGCCCAAGACCCGGTCGCAGGCGAACGACGACGTCGTGCGACAGATCACCGCAGTGCTCGACCAGTTCGGCGTCGACGCGAAGGTCACCGGATTCTCGCGCGGACCGACGGTCACGCAGTACGAGATCGAGCTCGGCCCCGGCGTGAAGGTCGAGCGGGTCACCGCGCTCTCGAAGAACCTGGCCTACTCGGTCGCTTCCAACGAGGTGCGCATCCTCTCGCCGATTCCGGGCAAGAGCGCGATCGGCGTCGAGATCCCGAATGCCGACCGCGAGACGGTGACGCTCGGCGACGTGCTGCGCTCGAGCGCAGCCGTCAATGCGAACCACCCGATGACGATCGGCGTCGGCAAAGACGTCGGCGGTGGCTACGTCGTCGCCAACCTCGCGAAGATGCCGCACCTGCTCGTCGCCGGTTCGACCGGTTCGGGCAAGTCGAGTTTCGTGAACTCGATGATCACTTCGCTCCTGATGCGGGCGAAGCCCTCAGACGTGCGCATGGTGCTCATCGACCCGAAGCGCGTCGAGCTCGCACCGTACGCGGGTGTCCCGCATCTCATCACGCCCATCATCACGAACCCGAAGAAGGCCGCCGAAGCGCTCTCCTGGGTCGTGAAAGAGATGGACATGCGCTACGACGACCTCGCGTCGTTCGGCTTCCGCCACATCGACGACTTCAACAAGGCCGTCGTCAACGAAGAGATCGTGCTGCCCGCCGGCTCCGAGCGCAAGCTCAAGCCGTACCCGTACCTGCTCGTGGTGGTCGATGAGCTCGCCGACCTCATGATGGTGGCTCCGCGCGACGTCGAAGACTCCATCGTGCGCATCACCCAGCTGGCGCGCGCCTCCGGCATCCACCTCGTGCTGGCGACCCAGCGACCGTCGGTCGACGTCGTGACGGGGCTCATCAAGGCGAATGTGCCCTCGCGCCTCGCGTTCGCGGTGACGAGCGTCACCGACTCCCGCGTCATCCTCGACCAGCCCGGTGCCGACAAGCTCATCGGCCAGGGCGATGCGCTGTTCCTCCCGATGGGTGCGTCCAAGTCGATCCGCGTGCAGGGCGCCTGGGTCACCGAGGCCGAGATCGAGAAGGTCGTCAAGCACGTCACCCGGCAGGCGCGGCCCGAGTACCGGCAGGATGTCGCGGCATCCGTCGAACGCAAAGAGATCGACTCCGACATCGGCGACGACCTCGAGCTGCTGCTGGCGGCCGCCGAGCTCGTGGTGTCGACGCAGTTCGGCTCGACGTCGATGCTGCAGCGCAAGCTCCGCGTCGGCTTCGCGAAGGCCGGCCGACTCATGGACCTGCTCGAGTCCCGCGAGATCGTCGGCCCGTCCGAGGGCTCGAAGGCGCGCGACGTGCTCGTGACCGCCGAGCAGCTGGCCGGCGTGCTGGCACGTCTTCGCGGCGAGGAGCCGGCGGGCGCGCCAGCGCCCCGTGCTGCGGCGCCGGCGCCGGCGACGAACCAGAGCGGGCCGCTCGGCGACGGCATCGCGTCGGGCGAGGCCTACGACGAACCCGACTCCCGGTACGACGATCCGGTGGCCCGAGCGAGCGAGGGCCTGCCCGAGGTCGAGGCGGACTCCGACTCCGATGAAGACGCCTGGGGCCTCACGGGCCGCGACTGAGCATGATCCGCGCCGCCGTGGCCGGTAGTCTGGAACCATGACCTCCTCCGCCGGAAGCCCCGTGCGATCGGCGAACTGGAACCTTCCGAACGCGATCACCGTCGTTCGCATCCTGGCAGCGCCGGTGTTCTTCTGGATGCTGCTCGCCGACGGGGGAGCCGACGGCTGGCTGCGGTGGGCCGCGGCCGTGCTGTTCATCCTGGCCATCGCCACCGACGGCATCGATGGGCACATCGCCCGTTCGCGGGGACTCGTCACCGATCTCGGCAAGATCCTCGACCCGATCGCCGACAAGCTGCTGACGAGCGGCGCACTCGTCTGTCTCTCGATCCTCGGTGAACTGCCCTGGTGGGTGACGGCGATCATCGTGGTGCGCGAAGTCGGCATCACCGTCTGGCGCCTCGTCGAGCTGCGTCGCGGCAACGTCGTGCCCGCGTCATCCGGCGGCAAGTTGAAGACCGTGGTGCAATCGGTCGCGATCTCGTTCGCGCTCGTGCCCCTGTGGCTCGTGGTCGGCGAGTGGGTGCACTGGGTCAACGGCGTGCTCATGACCGCGGCGGTCGTGCTCACGCTCTGGTCGGGCCTGCTCTACGTGCGTGACGCCATTCGTCTCGCACGCGCGCCCCGCGACGCGAGCTGAGACGAGCGAACGGATGCCTCGTGCCACCGGAGACCCGGCAGCCCGGCTCATCGCCGAGCTCACACAGCGCGACCTGCGCGTCGCCGTCGCCGAGTCGCTGACGGGCGGGCTCGTGGTCGCCGAGCTCACGAGCGTGCCCGGGGCGTCCGTCGTGGTCAGCGGCGGCGTCGTGGCCTACGCCACCGCCGTGAAGCGGTCGGTGCTCGGCGTCGACGCCGAGCTGCTCGAAGCCGAGGGCGCCGTGCACCCCGAGGTCGCCCGGCAGATGGCCGATCGGGTACGCATCGCCCTCGCGGTCGACGGCCGCGCCGCCGACCTCGGCATCGCGACCACCGGGGTCGCCGGGCCGACCGGGCAAGACGGCAAGCCGCCGGGCACGGTCTTCGTGGGCATCGCGTTCAGCGGCGAGGTCGAGGCGGTCGAGCTCGCGCTGAGCGGCAGCCGTGCCGAGATCCGCACCGCGACCGTGCGCGCCGCGATCGAGGCGGCGCTCGTCGGCCTGGCTCACGCCTGAGGCGGGTCGCCGAGGAGTCGAGACCGCGTCAGGCGACCGGTCGCGCCCGAGGCGCACGGTACCGGTGTTCGGGTCGCCCGGCGGTGCCGTATCGCGGCGACACCTCGGCGGCACCACGCGCGACGAGGTGCTCGAGGTAGCGGCGTGCACTGACCCGCGACATGCCGAGGGACTCGGCGATCTCGGCGGCCGAGGCATCCGATTCGCAGACGGCCAATTGCGCGGCGACGCGCTCGAGGCTCACCGAGGACAGGCCCTTCGGAAGCACCGCTCGCCGGGTCGACGCGCCACCGAGTATCTGGTCGACCGCGCGCTGGTCGAGCGCGGCGTCCGGCATCGCGGAGTCGGCGACGATGCCACGGCGCACCTCGTCGAGCCGTTCGCCGAGTGAGGCACCCGAGAAGGGCTTGACGAGGTAGTGGCGCACGCCGAGCTGTCGCGCCCGGCGCACCGTGTCGAGGTCGCGCGCCGCGGTGACGGCGATGACCTCGACGTCGTCGTCGGCCGCGCGAAGGCGCCGCAGCACGTCGATGCCGCCGAGGTCGGGCAGGTAGACGTCGAGGAGCACGAGCTGCGGGCGGTGCAGCTCGATCGCCGCGAGCGCCTCGGTGCCGGTGTGCGCCTCGGCGACGACCGTGAAGCCGGAACGCGCGTCGACGAAGGCCCGGTTGACCTGCGCCACGGCGAAGTCGTCGTCGACGATGACGACACGGATGTCGCTCATGCGGGCGCCCCGATGCCGGTGCCTGCCAGCGTCTCGGGATGTTCCCGACGGCGTGGCTCCGGCCAGGGGAGTCGCACCGTGAATCGCGCGCCGCCAGCCGGTGCCGCGTCGACCGTCGCCGAGCCGCCGAGACGATCGGCGATGCGCGTGACGATCGTGAGTCCGATGCCGCGACGCGCCTTGCCCGGGGCCGGCGACTTCTCGCTCACATCGGGTTCGAAGATCGCCGCGCGCCGGTCGACGGGCACTCCGGGGCCGTCGTCGTCGACGCGCACGACCACCTCTCCTGGCACGAGGTCGTCACGAATCGAGAGCGTCACCCGACCGCCGAGCACGCACGCTTCGATCGCATTGTCGAGGAGATTGCCGACCACGGTCAGCAGCTCGGTTCTCGGAGCACCGTCGCCGGCCGCATCGAGGTGCGATTCGGGGTCGAGGGTCAACTCGATGCCGAGCTCCTGCGAGCGCGAGCGCTTGGCGAGCACCAGGGCGGCCGTCTCGACGTCGCCGATGCCGTCGTGCTCGTCGAGGGTGGAGAGCGCGCCGCCGCTGCCGACGCGTTCGATGAACGCGATCGCCGCCTCGACGTGTCCGAGCTCGAGCAGCCCGCTCACGACGTGCAGCTTGTTGGCGAACTCGTGCGACTGCGCCCGCAGCCCCTCGGCGAGCCCTTGCGCTCCTTCGAGCTCGCGCAGCATGGTCTCGAGCTCGGTGCGGTCGCGCAGGATCGCGATCGAACCGATCTCGCGCCCGTCGACGTCGACGCGGTCGCCGTGCACGAGCAGCACTCGTTCGCCCGACAGCACGAGCGTCTCGCGGTCTTCTCCCGACGCGATGAACGCGGCGAGCTCGCGATCGAGCACCGCGTTGACCTGCTCGCCGAGCACTGCCGCCGGCTCGTCGATGTCGAGCAGGCGGGCGGCGGCATCGTTCATGAGCACGATGCGCCCGGCGTCGTCGACGGCGACGAGTCCTTCGCGGATGCCGTGCAGCATCGCCTCCCGGGTCTCGAGGAGCGCCCGGATCTCATCGGGTTCGAGCCCGTAGATGCGGCGACGGATGACGCGGCCGATCCACGCCGAACCGATCACCCCGATCACGGCGGCCGCGACGAGCGCGACGAGGAGCATCGTGAGCCCGCCCGCGAAGTCGGCACGCAGCTCGGACTCGAGGATTCCCACCGAGACCTGTCCCATGACCTCGCCGTCGGCCGCGAAGATCGGCACCTTCACGCGCCATGACTCGCCGAGCGTGCCCGTCTGCGTGCCGACGTAGACCTCGCCCGAGAGGGGGATCGCGGGGTCGGTCGACACCTTCTCGCCGATGCGGTCGGGGTTCGGGTGCGAGTAGCGGATGCCGAGGTCGTTCGCCACGACGACGTACGTGACGTTCGAGGCGCGCCGCACCACCTCCGCCACCGGCTGGATCGTCGCCGAGGGGTCGAGATCGTCGAAGGCGCCGGTGATCACGGGGAGTCCGGCCACCGACTGGGCGACGGCGACCATGCGGTCCTCGTAGGCGTCGCGCAGTTGCTGTTCCTGCATCCACACCGCGGTGACGCCCGTGCCGACCACGGTCGTGAGCACGATGACGAGCTGCAGCAGCAGGAGCTGCATGCCAAGCGTCATCGACCGGCCCATCCGTCAAGTCTGCCGCACGACGACGGAGCGCAAGCCCGCGCGACCGTGACCAATACGACCGAATCGACCGAAACGACCAGTACGACCGTTACGACCGCAGGCTTCCGACGCGGGCTCCGCCCGCCCTAGCGTCGGCGGCACATCGATCGTCACGCCCGTGGATCTCCCGGGCACTCAAGGAGGAGCTTTGCGATCTCACAGCGGGCCGAGCACGTCGGCCGCACTCACCCGGACCCCCCGCACCACGGCGCGCATCGCGTTCACGGGCGTCGGCGTCGCCGCCCTGCTCGGCCTCGCCGCGTGCGCGGCCCCTGCCGGCGGCGACGCAGGCGAGGCGGATGGCGCTGCGGCATCCCTCGATGCCGTGAACCTGATCGCTCCGGCCGACCCCGGCGGCGGCTGGGACCAGACGGCCCGCGCCATCTCGCAGGTGCTGGCCGACGAGGGTCTCGTCACGCAGGCGCCCGTGCAGAACGTCGGCGGCGCCGGCGGAACCGTCGGGCTCGCCTCCCTCGCGAACGAGAAGGACCCGGCGACGCTCATGGTCACCGGTCTCGTCATGGTCGGCGCCGTCGAGACGAACGCCTCCGACGTGCGCATCGAGGACATGACCCCCATCGCGCGGCTCACCGAAGAGGCGCTCGTGCTCGTGGTGCCCGCCTCGTCGCCCTACAAGACCACCGAAGACCTCGTCGACGCGATCGTCGAAGAGGGCGCGGCGATCTCGGTGACCGGTGGCTCCGCGGGCGGCGCCGACCACATCCTCGCCGGAATGCTCCTGACGGACGCCGGCGTGGATCCCGACGACATCCCGACGACGCTCAACTACATCCCGAACGCCGGCGGCGGCGAGGCCGTCACGATGCTGCTCGGCAACACCGTGCAGGCGGGCATCTCGGGCGTGGGCGAGTTCGTCGAGCAGATCGAGGCCGGCGAACTCCGCGCACTCGCCGTCTCGTCGTCCGAGCCCGTCGAACTGCTGCCCGACACCCCGACCCTCGTCGACGAGGGCTACGACGTCGAACTCACCAACTGGCGCGGACTCCTCGCGCCCGGCGGCATCTCGGACGCCGAGATCGAGGCGCTCACGACGCTCGTCACCGAGTTGCACGACTCGGAGGGCTGGACCGCGACGCTCGCAGACAAGGGCTGGGCCGACGCGTTCCTCGTCGGCGACGAGTTCCAGTCGTTCCTCGACGGCGACATCGCAGAGGTGACGAAGACGCTCGCCACGATCGGCCTGGTCGCCCCGTGACCGACGCCGCCAGGGCTCCCCTCGACGCTGCGGCGCCGGGGGGACCCGCGCCTCTGGGTGCACCGGTCGGGGAGTACGTCTTCGCAGCGGTGTGCGCAGCCCTCGGCGCCTACGCGATCATCGGCGCCGGATTCATCCGCGTGCCGCCGGGCTCGGCGAGCGTGCTCGGGCCCCGGGCCTTCCCGTACGCCGTCGGGGTGCTGCTCGTCGCGGCATCCGTCGCCGTCGTGGTGCAGCTCGTGCGCGGCCGCCGAGGCGTGCCCGACGAGGGGGAGGACGTCGACCCCGATGCTCCGACCGACTGGCTCACGGTGGTCAAGCTCGTCGTGTGCTTCCTCTCGCAGATCGTGCTCATCGAGTTCGCCGGCTGGCCGCTCGCGGTGACGGTCCTCTTCGCGGGGGCCGCGTGGTCGCTCGGCGCGAAGCGCTGGTGGATGGCCGTCGCCGTCGGGTTCGGTCTCGGACTCGTCACCCAACTCGTGTTCGGCTCGTGGCTCGGACTCTCGCTGCCCGCCGGACCCCTCCTCGACTGGATCCCGATCTTCCATGGATAGCCTCACCGCACTGCTCGAGGGGTTCGCCACCGCGCTGCAGCCCCAGTACCTGCTGTACGCCCTCTTCGGCGTGTTCATCGGCACCGCCGTCGGCGTGCTGCCGGGAATCGGCCCCGCGATGACGGTCGCGCTCCTACTGCCGCTCACCTACTCGCTGGATCCCACGGGTGCGCTCATCGTCTTCGCCGGCATCTACTACGGCGGCATGTACGGCGGATCGACGACCTCGATCCTGCTGAACACGCCGGGGGAGTCCGCGTCGATCGTGACGGCGCTCGAGGGCAATCGCATGGCGAAGGCCGGTCGCGGTGCGGCGGCCCTCGCGACGGCTGCGATCGGGTCCTTCGTCGCGGGAACGGCGGCGACGCTCGCCCTTACGTTCCTCGCCCCCGGCATCTCCAAGCTCGCGGTGCAGCTCGGCCCCGCCGACTACTTCGCGCTCATCGTCGTCGCCTTCCTCACGGTCGGCGCACTGCTCGGCTCGAGTGTGCCGCGCGGGCTCGTCTCGCTCGGCCTCGGCCTGCTGCTCGGGCTCGTGGGCACCGAGGTGCTCTCGGGCCAGCAGCGCTACACCTTCGGCATCCCGAGCCTCGCCGACGGCATCGACGTCGTGATCATCGCCGTCGGCCTCTTCGCCCTCGGTGAGACGCTCTACGTCGCGTCGCGCCTCCGGCACGGCGCTGTGCGCGTCATCCCGGTGACGAAGGGATGGCGCAGCTGGATGACCCGCGGCGACTGGTCGCGCTCGTGGCGCCCGTGGTTGCGCGGCACCGCGATCGGCTTCCCGATCGGCACGATCCCGGCGGGCGGTGCGGATGTCGCGACCTTCCTCTCCTACGCGGCGGAGCGGAAGCTCGCGAAGGGCGATGCGCGGGCCGAGTTCGGCCGCGGTGCGATCGAGGGAGTGGCCGGGCCCGAAGCCGCCAACAACGCGGCGGCCGCGGGCGTGCTCGTCCCGCTCCTCACGCTCGGGCTGCCGACCACGGCGACGGCCGCCATCATCATCTCGGCGTTCCAGTCGTACGGGATCCGCCCCGGGCCGATGCTCTTCGAGAACCAGTCGGGCCTCGTGTGGGCGCTCATCGCGAGCCTCTACATCGGCAACGTCATGCTGCTCGTGTTGAACCTGCCCCTCGTCGGGATGTGGGTGAAGGTGCTGCGCATCCCGCGGCCGTACCTCTACGCGGGCATCCTCGCCTTCGCAGGGCTCGGCGCCTACGCGCTGCACTTCAACGTGTTCGACACGGTGACCCTGCTCGTGGTCGGCCTCGTCGGCTTCTTCATGCGCCGATACGGGTACCCGGTGGCGCCGATGGTGGTCGGCGGCATCCTCGGTCCGATGGCCGAGGAGCAGCTGCGCAAGTCGATGGCGATCAGCCAGGGCGAACTCGCCTATCTCGTGCACAGCCCGTTCGCGATCGTCGCCTACAGCACGCTGGCCGCCATCATCGTGCTCGGCATCTGGTTGAAGCGGCGCAAGGCGAAGCTCGAGGCGACGCCGACGCTCGTGCCGACGGCGGCGATCGCGGCCATCGAGGGCCGGGAGCACGAGACATCCGGGAGTCGAAGGGAATCCGGCGGGAACGCGGAATAGTCTTCGTGAACACCCTGTTACATGTGGCAGGTTCACACGAAAGCCCCAGTGTGCAACGCTAGATTGGAAGCCACGGAGAGTCAGGTAGACTGACGCTCCCGTTTCCGGCTCCAGCGGAGTCGCAGGCAAAGAGAAGGAGGTTCCCGATGGTCCTGGTTCGACAGGAGATCGGCGATGTGCTGAGGGACTTCCGCCTGCAGAAGGGTCGCACCCTTCGTCAGGTCGCGTCCAAGGCGAGCGTCGCGCTCGGCTACCTGAGCGAGGTGGAGCGCGGCCAGAAAGAGGCCTCCTCCGAGATCCTCGCCTCCGTTGCCGACGCACTCGACACGCCCATCTCCGTGATCATGCACGAGGTCGGCGATCGCATCGCAGTGCTCGAGGGCCTCTCGGTGGTGCCCGACAGCCTGCCCGACGAGCTCGTCGCAGAGTTCGACGCCGACCTGATGGTCCGCTGACCACCCGCTTACGAAACGCCGATCGGCCGGTCCTCGGACCGGCCGATCGTCTGTCCGAGAGGTGCCAGTGAAGCTCAGCGAATTCCGGACCGCGATCGACGACGAGTTCGGCGCCGGCTACGGCGGCGTGCTCGTGAACGACCTGGTCCTCACTTCGCTCGGCGGTCGCACGGCGCGCGAAGCGCTGGCTGCGGGTGTACGGCCGCGCGAGGTCTGGTTCGCGCTCTGCGAGGCGACGGACGTCCCCGACGAGCGACGCCACGGCGCAGGACGCCCGGTGCCGGGGGAGTCGCGCCCACCGAGACGACTCTGACGCGCGGGCAGTTCCTCACCGCATCGAAACCGCATCGAATCTGCATCGAATCTGCATCGAATCCATGTTCGACACGCGGGTGTTTCTTCGAATGTGTGTTCGGAGGCTGCGCTAGGCTCCTCAACAGCAGGAGTACCAGCGCATCTGTCCACATCCTCGTCGAGTCTGGCGTCGGATGTCGGTGGCCGGTCATACGGTCGATGCGTCGGAACACACCGCAAACGCCTTGTCGCGAGACGCCGCGGGTCAGCACCAATCCATTGGGGCCCGCAACGTGGAACGACAGCCTAGAGGCAGCAGCAATCGAGCATCGAAGGAGCCCACCATGGCATCACCAGCAGACCGCGAGAAATCGCTTGAGACCGCACTCGCGCAGATCGATCGCCAATTCGGCAAGGGCTCGGTCATGCGTCTCGGCAGCGAAGATCGCGCACCCGTCGAGGTCATCCCGACCGGTTCGATCGCCCTCGACATCGCGCTCGGCATCGGGGGCATCCCACGCGGCCGCATCGTCGAGATCTACGGCCCCGAGTCCTCGGGCAAGACCACGCTGACGCTGCACGCGATTGCCAATGCTCAGAAGGCCGGCGGCATTGCGGCATTCATCGATGCAGAGCACGCGCTCGACCCCGAGTATGCCAAGAAGCTCGGCGTCGACATCGATGCGCTCCTCGTCTCCCAGCCCGACACGGGTGAGCAAGCGCTCGAGATCGCCGACATGCTCGTGCGCTCGGGCTCGATCGACCTCATCGTCATCGACTCGGTGGCCGCACTCGTGCCTCGCGCTGAGATCGAGGGCGAGATGGGCGACTCGCACGTGGGTCTGCAGGCGCGCCTCATGTCGCAGGCACTCCGCAAGCTCACGGGTGGCCTCAGCCAGACGAACACGACCATGATCTTCATCAACCAGTTGCGCGAGAAGATCGGCGTGTTCTTCGGCAGCCCCGAGACCACCGCCGGCGGCAAGGCGCTGAAGTTCTACGCCTCGGTGCGCCTCGACATCCGTCGCATCGAGACGATGAAAGACGGCACGGAGGCGGTGGGCAACCGCACCCGGGTCAAGGTCGTGAAGAACAAGATGGCGCCGCCGTTCAAGCAGGCGGAGTTCGACATCCTGTACGGCACGGGCATCTCGCGCGAGGGCAGCCTCATCGACTTCGGCGTCGACCAGGCGATCGTGAAGAAGTCGGGCGCGTGGTACACCTACGACGGCGATCAGCTGGGCCAGGGCAAAGAGAACGCTCGCAACTTCCTGTTGCAGAATCCCGACATCGCGGCCGATATCGAGCAGAAGATCCTCGTCAAGCTCGGCGTCGGGCAGCCTGCCGGCGCGGTCGCGGCACCGTCGAATGTCGAATCCATCGAGCCGAAGCTCGGCCGCAAGGGCGCCTGACGCACCGAAAGCGATCGAAGCCTGACGGCGTAGTGAACACGACGAAGACCGGGGTGAGCCAGATATGAGCGACGAATCATCGGAACGGCTTGCCCCGGTCACGTACTTGCCGTGGGCGAAGGAGCCAGTGGCTCCTCCGACCCGTGCGTCTCGCGCGCAGCAGGCGGGTGTCGACGCACGCGATTCTCCCCGAGACGGGATCGTGCCCCTCGTGACTCCCGCTCAAGACCTGCCCCCTGAGTCACCGCGCAGAGAGCAGGCGTCCACCACCTGGGGGCGTGGGGCTGCCGGGCACGGTCGCGCGCGAGAAGTCCAGAACGGTGCGGATGAGCCCGACGAGACGGGGGCCGAACGTGATGCACGAGTCGACCGGCTCGTCGTTTCGCGGCTGCGCCGATCCGCCCTCTCGGTATCCGAGGTGCGGGCAGTGCTCGTCGAGCACGGGCTCGACGACATCGAGGTCGAGGAGTGGGTCGAGCGTTACGAGCGCCTCGGCTATCTCGACGACGCCAGACTCGCCGAGCAGGTGGTGCACAGTCACGGCGTGCGTCGAGGCCGCGGCAGCGGTGCGATTCTGCAAGAACTGGGCCGTCGCGGCGTCGACAACTCCCTTGCGCGCGCCGCGGTCGAAGACCTCGACCCCGAGACCGAGCTCGACAACGCGCGAGTGGTCGCCGAGCGTCGTGCGCGGCAGCTCAGGGGACTCGACCGGCAGACGGCAGAGCGCCGGCTTTCGGCGTTCCTGCAGCGACGGGGGTACCCCGGTGACGTCGTGCGCGAGGCGGTGTCGGCGGCACTGGCAGCCGATCGCTCGTAAACTGGTGCGATCATGAGCACCATTCACGACGTCTCCCTTGATGAGATGCCCCGCGACCGGGTCGCTGAACCTGCAGTACTGCCGCGCACGTACGAGGTTCGCACGTTCGGGTGCCAGATGAACGTGCACGATTCCGAGCGGCTCTCGGGCTCGCTCGAGGCTGCGGGCTACGTGCCCGCCGACGGCGCCGAGCCCGACATCGTCGTGATCAACACCTGCGCCGTCCGCGAGAACGCCGACAACAAGCTCTACGGCAACCTCGGCCACCTCGCCTCGGTCAAGCGACGTCACGCCGGCATGCAGATCGCGGTCGGCGGTTGCCTGGCCCAGAAAGACAAGAACGTCATCCTCGAGAAGGCGCCGTGGGTCGATGTCGTCTTCGGCACGCACAACATGGGTGCGTTGCCGAGGCTGCTCGAGCGTGCTCGACACAACGACGAGGCGCAGCTCGAGATCCTCGACTCGCTCGAGGTCTTCCCGTCGACGCTGCCGACCAAGCGCGACTCGGTCTCCAGCGGCTGGGTGTCGATCTCGGTGGGGTGCAACAACACCTGCACCTTCTGCATCGTCCCGGCGCTTCGCGGCAAAGAGAAAGACCGGCGGCCCGGCGACGTGCTCGCCGAGATCCAGACGCTCGTCGACGACGGGGTCGTCGAAGTCACGCTGCTCGGCCAGAACGTGAACTCCTACGGGGTCGAGTTCGGCGACCGGCAGGCATTCGGCAAACTGCTGCGGGCCGCCGGGCAGATCAACGGACTCGAGCGCATCCGCTTCACGAGCCCGCACCCGGCGGCGTTCACCGACGACGTCATCGACGCCATGGCCGAGACGCCCAGTGTGATGCCGCAACTGCACATGCCGCTGCAATCGGGCTCCGATCGCATCCTGAAGGCGATGCGCCGCTCCTACCGTTCCGAGAAGTTCCTCGGCATCCTCGATCGAGTGCGCGCACGTATCCCCGAGGCCGCCATCTCCACCGACATCATCGTGGGGTTCCCGGGCGAGACCGAAGCGGACTTCCAAGACACCCTGCGCGTCGTCGAAGCCGCGCGGTTCGCCACGGCATTCACCTTCCAGTACTCCATCCGTCCCGGCACGCCTGCGGCGACGATGGAAGACCAAGTGCCCAAAGAGGTCGTGCAAGAGCGCTACGAGCGTCTCGTCGCCCTGCAGGAGCGCATCTCCTTGGAAGAGAACCAGCGTCTCATCGGCCGATCCGTCGAGGTGCTCGTCTCCACGAGCGATGGCCGCAAAGACGCAGAGACGCACCGGTTGAGCGGTCGCGCCGAAGACAGCCGCCTCGTGCACTTCGAGGTGCCCACCGGGTCCGAACCGCCGCGTCCTGGCGACGTCGTCTCGGTCGTCGTCACCCAGGCGGCACCATTCCATCTGATCGCCGATTCGTCCGACGATGCCGCACTGCGCATCCGCCGAACCCGTGCCGGCGATGCGTGGGACCGATCCGAAGCCGAGAGCTGCGCCGTTCCATCCGCCCCCGGAGCGTCCGTCGCCGGTCGGGTCTCGCTCGGACTGCCCGTGCTGCGCGCCCGTGCCGGCGAGCCGCTCGTCTCGCCCGGAGTCGCAACGATGCCGATCTACGACCCGACAGACGGCCAACGCTGACGTGACCCTCATCGCGATCGTCGGCGCGACCGGCACGGGCAAGTCCGCGTTCGCACTCGACCTCGCCGAAGCCCTCGGCCGGGCCGGTCGCGCGGCCGAGGTGGTGAACGCCGATGCGATGCAGCTCTACCGTGGCATGGACATCGGTACCGCGAAACTCCCGCCCCACGAGCGTCGCGGTGTGCCGCATCACCTGCTCGACGTGCTCGGTGTCGTCGACGAAGCATCCGTGGCCGCGTACCAATCAGACGCTCGCGCGGCCGTCGACGAGCTGCTCGCGCGCGGTGCCACTGCGTTGCTCGTCGGCGGGTCCGGCCTCTACGTCTCGTCCGTCATCCACGACTTCCGCTTTCCCGGCACGGATGCCGCAGTGCGCGCCCGTCTCGAGGCCGAGCTCGCCGCAGGTGGCCCCGGTCTCCTGCACGCGCGTCTCCGCGAACTCGACGCCGTCACCGCTGCGAGCGTCGACGCGCAGAACGGGCGCCGACTCGTGCGTGCGCTCGAGGTGATCGAGCTGACCGGAGAGCCGAAGGCGGCGCGACTGCCCGACGAACCGGTGCCATGGCGACCGTACCGTGCGGTGCATCTGCGGAGCGAGCGGGCGACGCTCGTCCAGCGACTCGATGCCCGTGTCGAGACGATGTGGCACGACGGTCTCGTCGACGAGGCGCGTTCTCTCCTGCCGCAGGGCATCGAACGAGGCGTGACCGCGCGCAGGGCCATCGGCTACGCGCAAGCGCTCGGCGAGATCAGCGGGCGGCTCTCGCGGGCCGACGCGATCGCCGAGACGCAACAGCTCACCCGCACCTACGCGAGACGCCAGGTGAGCTGGTTCAAGCGATACCGCGACGCGGTCACGATCGACGCCGATGACGCCGACGATCGCGCCGCGGAACTCGCCCGGCTCGCGGCCCTAGACTGATCCGATGGCGTTCGATCTGCGGTTCACCAAGGGCCAGGGCACGGGCAATGATTTCGTGCTCTTCAGCGACCCAGAGGGGGAGTCGCCGCTGACCCCCACGCAGATCGCAGCGGTCTGCGATCGTCGATTCGGCGTGGGCGGCGACGGGGTCATTCGCGCGGTTCGCTCCGCGAACCTCGACGACGGCGCTGCAGCACTCGCCGAGAACCCGCATGCCGTGTGGTTCATGGACTACTGGAATGCCGATGGCACGGTCTCCGAGATGTGCGGCAACGGCATCCGGGTGTTCACGAGCTATCTGCTCGACCAGGGGCTCGCCGACATCGACGCCGATGCCTCGATCGCGATCGGAACCCGCGCCGGCGTGCGCACGGTGCGCCGCACCGCCACCGGCTTCGAGGCCGATCTCGGGCGTTGGCGACTCACCGACGGCGAACCGGTCGTGCGCGGGAAGAGCCTGGCGGTGGCCCGGCCCGGACTCGGCATCGACGTCGGCAACCCGCACATCGTCGTCGCTCTCGCCGACGATGAAGAGCTCGATGGCCTCGACCTCGCCTACCAGCCCGTGATCGAACCGGTCCCCGACGCGGGTGCCAACGTCGAGTTCGTCGTGCCGGCCGACCCGCTCGTCGAAGGCGGCGTCGGACGCATCCGCATGCGAGTGCACGAACGCGGTTCCGGAGAGACGCTCTCGTGCGGCACCGGCGCCGTGGCGTCAGCGCTCGCCGTACGCCACTGGGCCGGCGAGGCGGCGCCCGACGTCTGGCGCGTCCAGGTGCCTGGCGGGGTGCTCGGCGTGCGCATGTTCCCAGGCGACGACGGCGAACACGTGGCCCTCTCGGGGCCGGCGGAGCTCGTCTTCGACGGCGTCCTCAGCCTCGCCTGAGCGCGAGGCGCAGCCTCGTTGCGCTGCAACAGGGAGCGTCGAACGACCCGTGCCGCGTTCTCGTGTCGTGAGACTCGGCGATCAGCGGTCGGATGCCGCGGCCGTCACCTCGAGCACGCGGAAGCCCTTGTCTTGGGCCGCGCGATCGATCGGGAGTCCGAGCTCCTCGCCGATCCAGCGTTGCAGCGACTCGGCACCGAGGTGCTTCGCCACGACGAGCCACGCGCTGGCATCCGTGTCGAGCCGGGGGAGCCAGCGTTCGAGGAGCGCATGCAACTCGACCTTTCCGACGCGGATCGGCGGGTTCGACCAGATCCCGGCGAATCGCACGTCGGCAGGAACATCGTCGGGCGCCACTGCGTTGACATTGGTGATGCCGAGGCGTGCGGTGTTGCGGCGCACGAGGTCGAGTGCGCGTTCGTTGACATCGACCGCCCACACCGTGGCATCCGGAGCCCGAAGGGCCAAGGAGATCGCGATCGGTCCCCATCCGGTGCCGAGATCGAGCAGGTCACCGCTCGCCGGCGGTGCCGGTGCGCGATCGAGGAGGATGCGCGTGCCGTCGTCGAGATGCTCGGGGCTGAAGACCCCGCCGGCGGTCGAGAGCGAGAGTTCGCGCCCGGCCAGGGTGGCGGTGATGGTGCGGAGAGTGGCCTCGCCGCCCGGTCGAGAGGAGAAATAGTGGTCGGAGGCCATACAGGGGAACCTATCGCAGCCATGGGAACTAGGGTTAACACGATGAACGACGCCGAACAGAACTCCGCAGACGACGCGGTCGAACGAGTGCTCAGGGGCGCAGAGTCCAAGGCGGGGGTGACCCGGTTCGGCTCAGCGGCCGCCGAGGCGCTGATGGCACCCGAATCGCTGTTCGGCGGCGGCGCCGATTCCGACGGCGAACAGTACGACCGCGAGGCCCGAGCCGGCCTTCGTCGGGTCGCCGGGCTCTCCACCGAGCTCGAAGACGTCACCGAGGTCGAGTACCGGCAGCTGCGTCTCGAGAACGTCGTGCTCATCGGGGTCTACTCGCAGGGTTCGCAAGACGAGGCCGAGAACTCGATGCGCGAACTCGCTGCCCTCGCCGAGACCGCGGGTGCACGTGTGCTCGACGGCGTGCTGCAGCGTCGGCCGCACCCCGACCCGAGCACCTACCTCGGGCGCGGCAAGGTCGAAGAACTGCGCCACATCGTCGCCTCACTCGGGGCCGACACCGTCGTCGCCGACACCGAACTCGCCCCGAGCCAGCGGCGTGCGCTCGAAGACGCCATCAAGGTGAAGGTGATCGACCGCACCGCCGTCATCCTCGACATCTTCAGCCAGCACGCGAAGAGCCGTGAGGGCAAGGCCCAGGTCGAGCTCGCGCAGCTCGAGTACCTCCTGCCGCGCCTTCGCGGTTGGGGCGAGTCGATGTCGCGCCAGGCCGGTGGTCAGGTCGGCGGCGCCGGCGCAGGCATGGGATCCCGTGGCCCCGGTGAGACGAAGATCGAGCTCGACCGACGGCGCATCCACTCCCGCATGGCCAGGCTGCGCAAGCAGATCGCCGGCATGAAGCCGGCCCGCGAGGCCAAGCGCGCCAACCGCAAGCGCAACGCCGTGCCCTCCGTCGCGATCGCCGGGTACACGAATGCCGGCAAGTCGAGCATCCTGAACCGCATCACGGGCGCCGGGGTGCTCGTCGAGAACGCGCTCTTCGCGACGCTCGACGCGACCGTGCGGCGCAACACGACCGCCGACGGTCGCGTCTACACGATCGCCGACACGGTCGGCTTCGTCCGCAACCTTCCGCACCAGCTCGTCGAGGCATTCCGCTCGACGCTCGAGGAGGTCGGCGACTCCGACCTGATCGTGCACGTCGTCGACGCCGCCCACCCCGACCCGGCGGGCCAGATCGCCACGGTGCGCGACGTCATCGGCGAGGTCGGCGCCCGAGACATCCCCGAGCTCATCGTGTTCAACAAGGCCGATCTCGTGACGCCCGAAGACCGTCTCGTGCTGCGCGGCCTCGCCCCCACGGCGATCTTCGCGTCGGCGCGAACGGGCGAGGGCATCCCAGAGGTGCTCGAGGCGATCGCGCGCATGATGCCAGACCCGGCGGTCGAGATCGACCTGCTCGTGCCCTACGACCGCGGCGACATCGTCTCGACTCTGCACGAGACCGGCCGCGTGCTCTCGATCGACTACGCAGAAGAAGGCACTCGCGTGCGGGCGCTGGCATCGCCCGAGCTCGCCGGCCAGCTCGCAGACTTCACCGCGGCCGAAGCCGGCGCCTGAACGCCGTCGTCGTCACCTCGCGTCATAGACGCACCGAACGCCGCCGAGGCGGCGTATCGTCGCTCCTGATCGAACAGTGATCGGCCCGAAGCCGACCACTTGGAGCGACCGCCGAGCCCGGCATCCGCCCGCGAGACCCACCCGCCGTTCCGGCCGGGGGAGCGCGGCCTGCCGTGTTTCCGCCGTTGCCGCTTGCCACGCAGGAGCACCATGGCATCGACCGCCTCCGACTCATCGGGCGCCGACTGTTCGCCTGCCGTGCCGATCTCCTTCGAGCTGTTCCCGCCGCGCAGCGACGCTGCCGCCCTCGCCCTCGGTCGCACGATCGACCGACTCGCCGAGGTCGACCCGGCGTTCATCTCGGTGACCTTCGGCGCCGGCGGCAGCTCGCGCGAACGATCCTTGACCGTCCTCCGGTACATGCTCGAGCACACCTCCGTCGAGGCCATGGCCCACCTCACGTGCGTCGGCTCATCGCACGCCGAAGCCAATCGAATCGTGCGAGAGTTCCTCGACGCCGGCATCACGAGCTTCCTGGCCCTCCGGGGCGATCCGCCGGCCGTCTCCGATCCCGACGCCGGCATCGGCGACCTCGGCAGCGCTGCAGAGCTCGTGCAGCTCATCCACCGGGTGCAGGAGGAGCGGGAGCCGTTCGCGCAGGTTCGAGTCCCGGGCAACCCCGGGGCGTCGCGCATCCGCGATCGGCCGCGACCCGAGCGGGTCGCGGTGGCCGCGTTCCCCACGGGGCATCCCCGCTCTCGTGGAGTCGGGCAAGACGTCGACACGCTGCTCGCGAAGGAGATCGCCGGAGCGAACCTCGCGATCACCCAGCTCTTCTGGCGCGCCGATGACTACCTCGGCTTCGTCGATCGGGCTCGAGCCGGCGGCGTCACCATTCCGATCCTGCCCGGCATCATGCCGGTCACGACTCCCGCGCGTCTGAGCCGCCTCACCGAACTCACGGGCGTGGAACCGCCCGCGGAGCTCTCCATCGACCTCGAGATCGAACCGGATGCCGCGGCCCAGGCCGAACTCGGCATCGCCTACGCGACTCGACTCGCAACCGAAGTGCTCGCGGGCGATGCTCCGGGCCTGCACCTGTACACCTTCAACCGCCATGAAGCCGTGCTCGACGTCGTCGACCGGCTCGGGATCCGTGCCGACCGGCTCGCCCACGAAAGGAACACCACACGATGACCACCTCCGCCTTCCCCGACGGGACGATCCTCGGCTACCCGCGCATCGGGCGACGACGCGAGCTCAAGCGCGCCGTCGAGTCGTTCTGGGCCGGTTCGATCTCCGCCGACGAACTCGAGCAGGAAGCTGCGCGGCTGCGTGCAGCCACTCGCGAGCGGCTCGCGTCGCTCGGCCTCGGCCGCACCGACTCGGCGATTCCCGAGTCGTTCTCGTACTACGACCAGGTACTCGATGCCGCGATCGCGGTGGGCGCGGTGCCCACGCGGTTCGCCGGGCTCGCTGACGAGCACGGCGACGTCGACCTCGCGGGCTATTTCACGATCGCGCGCGGCGCCGGCGATGATGCACCGCTCGAGATGACCAAGTGGTTCGACTCCAACTACCACTACCTGGTGCCCGAGATCGGACCCGGCACCGAGTTCTCGCTGCACGCCGAGCGCATCGTCGCCGAATTCGCCGAGGCGAAGGCGGCCGGCTACCTGACGCGGCCGGTGATCGTCGGCCCCGTGACCTTCCTGCTGCTCGCCAAGGCCGCTGACGGCGCTCCGGCCGGCTTCGAGCCGATCGATCGGCTCCCCGACCTCGTGCCCGTCTACGCGGCGTTGCTGGCGCAGCTCGCCGCGGCCGGTGCCGAGTGGGTGCAGCTCGACGAGCCCGCGCTCGTGAGCGAGAGCATCGACGTCGCCCGCGGCCGGATCATCGAGTCCGTCGGCGCCGCGTACGACGTGCTCGGCGCGCTCGAGGAGCGGCCGGCGATCTTCGTCGCGGCGCCCTACGGCTCGCTCGACGATGCGCTGCCCGCGCTCGCTGCCACGCCCGTCGAAGCGATCGGCCTCGACCTGGTGCGCGGCACGCTGCCCGAGAACCTCGACCCGGCCACCGCCGAGTCGCTGGCGTCGAAGACCGTCGTCGCCGGCGTCATCGACGGTCACAACATCTGGCGCGGTGACCTCGCTGCCGCCTTCGAGCGGGTCGAGGCCGCGCAGCACCTCTCGGCTTCTGTCGCGGTCGCCACGTCGACCTCGCTGCTGCACGTGCCGCACGACGTCGACGACGAGAGCGCCCTCGACGCGCGGCTCGTGAGCTGGCTCGCGTTCGCGGACCAGAAGGTCGGCCAGGTCGCCGTGCTCGCTCGCGGGCTCGTCGACGGGCGTACCGCGATCGAGGGCGAGCTCGCCGCGGCATCCGCTGCCCTCGTCGATCGCAACGAGGCGCCCGGGGTGCACGTGCCCACGGTTCGCGACCGACTCACCGCACTCGGCGACCAGGACTTCGCCCGCGCCTCGTACGACGAGCGCGTCGCCGCGCAGGACGCGCTCGACCTGCCCGCGCTGCCGACGACGACGATCGGATCGTTCCCGCAGACGAGCGAGATCCGCCGTGCCCGTGCGCGCCTCGTGAACGGCACACTGACGAGCGACGAGTACACCGGCCTGATGCGTGACGAGATCACGCGCGTGGTGGAGCTGCAAGAGGAACTCGGCCTCGACGTGCTCGTGCACGGGGAGCCCGAGCGCAACGACATGGTGCAGTACTTCGCCGAGCTGCTCGACGGGTTCGCCGTCACGCAGCACGGTTGGGTGCAGTCGTACGGCTCGCGGTGCACGCGCCCCTCGATCCTCTGGGGCGACGTGTCCCGACCGCAGCCGATGACCGTCGAGTGGTCGGCATTCGCGCAGTCGCTGACCGAGAAGCCGATGAAGGGCATGCTGACCGGACCGGTCACGATTCTCGCGTGGTCGTTCGTTCGCGACGACCAGCCGCTCGGTGACACTGCGCGGCAGGTGGCGCTCGCATTGCGTGACGAGATCGCCGACCTCGAAGCGGCCGGCATCCGCGTCATCCAGGTCGACGAGCCCGCCCTGCGTGAGCTGCTGCCGTTGAAGCTCGCCGACCATCCCGCCTACCTCGACTGGTCGGTCGGTTCGTTCCGGCTCGCGACCGGCGGCGCCGAGCCGGCGACCCAGGTGCACACGCACCTCTGCTACTCGGAGTTCGGCGTCGTGATCGACGCGATCAAGAACCTCGACGCGGACGTGACCTCGATCGAAGCGGCGCGCAGTCGAATGGAGGTCGTCGACGATCTCGAGACGAGCGGCTTCGACCACGGAATCGGGCCGGGCGTCTACGACATCCACTCTCCCCGCGTGCCGAGCACCGACGAGGTGCAGACGCTGCTCGAGCGCGCCGCTGCGGCGATTCCCTCGTCGCGGCTCTGGGTGAACCCCGACTGCGGCCTGAAGACCCGCGGCTACGACGAGACCGTCGAGTCCCTGCGGCACATCGTCGAGGCGACGCGCGCCGTGCGCGCGCAGCTCGATGCGCCCGTGCTCGCCGGATAGCTCGAGGCGAGCGGATGTCGCGGGCTCGCGGCATCCGCTCGGCTCCCGCCGGGCTGACGCACAGGCGCGGCGCGTACGGTCGGCCCATGCAACTCGCGGTCCACGAATCCGGCGGCGGCTCGCGAACGGCGATCCTCATCCACGGCATCATGTCGGACTCGCGCGCCTGGCATCGGGTCACGGCTGAGCTCGAGGCGCGGGGCTTCCGCGTGCTCGCCGTCGATCTCGCCGGGCATGGACGCAGCCCGCGCGCGGTGCGGTACTCACCCGCCAGGTGGGCCGACGACGTGGTCGAGACGCTGGCGCCCCTGCTCGACCGGCCGCCCGAGGTCGTCATGGGCCACTCGCTCGGCGGCCTCGTGGCGAGTCTCGTCGCCGACCGGCTGGCGCCGCGTGCCGCGATCTACATCGACCCGGCGTTCTCGTTCCCGACAGGGGTGAAGGGCTGGGCGTTCAAGGCGTTCTTCGCCATGGCACCGCGACCTCGTCGCTCAGCACTCGTTCGCATGAACCCCAAATGGAGTGCCGACGACGTCGAGATCGAACTCGCGACACTTCGCGACTGGGACAAGCGCACCGTTCTCGGGTTCGCCGACACGCGGGGACTCGTGCCGCCCGCCCGCCTGGTCGCTCCCACGCTCGTGGTGCTGGCGGAGAAGAGCCTGCTCATCACTGCGAAGGTCGCGCGGCAGCTTCGCCGCCAGGGCATGACCGTCGAGACGGTGGCGGGGACCGGGCACACCGTGTTCCGCGACGATCACGCCGGGTTCATGGAGGCCGTGTTCGGGTGGCTCCAAGCGCTCGCGCCGGGCGCAGCCGAAGCGCCGTTGCGCTCGGCTCCTGCCGCAGGCTAGGCCTTCGCGGCCGGTCGTGTCGATGTCGCGGTGACGTTCGCGGGCAGCGCGAACGAACGGATCAGACCGCCCGCAGCACGGCGACGACCTTGCCCAGCACCTCGGCGTGGTCGCCGACGATCGGCTCGAAGGCGCTGTTGCGGGGGAGCAGCCAGGTGTGGCCGTCGCGCTGGCGGAACACCTTGACCGTGGCCTCGCCGTCGAGCATCGCCGCGACGATCTCGCCGTTCTCGGCGGTGCGCTGCGAGCGCACCACGACCCAGTCGCCGTCGCAGATCGCGGCGTCGATCATCGACTCGCCGACGACCTTGAGAATGAACAGCTCTCCCTTGCCGACCAGCTGGCGGGGGAGCGGGAACACCTCGTCGATCTGCTGCTCGGCCATGATCGGTACGCCGGCGGCGATGCGGCCGACGAGTGGCACCATCGCCGCGTCGCCGACGGGCGTCGGGGCCGACGAGGTGACGCTGCGCTCAGTGACGCCGGGAAGCTCGATCAGCACCTCGAGTGCGCGAGGACGGTTGGGATCGCGGCGAAGGTATCCGGCGAGTTCGAGCTGGTTGAGCTGATGCGTGACGCTCGACAGCGACGAGAGACCGACCGCGTCGCCGATCTCGCGCATGCTCGGCGGATAGCCGCGGCTCGAAACGGAGCGCTGGATCATCTCGAGGATCGCGATCTGCTTGGCGCTCAGGCTCTTGCGGCGGCGCGGCCTGCCGACTGCCTGCACGTCATCGATGTCGGTGCTCAACGTCTCCGCCCCTCGTAACGGCCGTCTCGCGGCCGAATGTCGGTGGTGTCTGGTCGACTGTCTTCCAGACATTCGAAACTGTATCCGCCTCACGCGGGTGCGGCAAACATTCGTTCGAGTGTGTCGGAGAATCCGCGACAGGAGTTTCCGGCATTTCGTCCTTGCGATGTCGATTGTTCGAAGATATATTCGGAACAGAGTTTCGTATCCGGTCCTCCCGGCCGAGGGCCGGATACGACTCCTACAGGAGGTGTGACATGAGCGCAGTGACCATTACGACCGGTTTCCAGCCCGCAGGGGCCCATCAGGCGGAGTCCGCCGCGACTACTCCTGTCCGCACGCGGTTGCGGCTCACCCGGCGCGGCCGCGTGGTCTTCACCGGGCTCGCTTCGGTGCCGCTCGTGGTCTGGGCATTCGTCGCCGTGCTCGGCGCAGGCGCCGCTGCCGCCGATATCGACGCTGCGGGCGCCACCTTCGACTACGTGACCGTCGGCCAGGGCGATTCCCTGTGGGCGATCGCCGAGTCGGTCGATCCCGCTGCCGACGTGCGTGAGGTCATCGACCAGATCATGCGCCTCAACGGTCTCGACGACGCGGTGGTCGAGCCTGGCCAGCGCCTCGCGTTGCCGGTCGTTCCGTGACGACAGTCTGAAATCACGTCGCTGTGCGTCGTTAGCATGGATTCGTGACGAGTCTCGAAGACCTCCCCATTCGCGACGACCTTCGCGGTCGTGCGCCATACGGTGCCCCGCAAAAGACCGTCCCGGTCGCGTTGAACGTCAACGAGAACACGCATCCGATTCCCGAGGCCGTCGCGCACGACATCGTCGCCCGCGTCGCCGCGGCCATCCTCACGCTCAACCGGTATCCCGATCGCGAATTCAGTGAGCTCCGCGATGCTCTCGCCGAGTATCTTGGGCATGGTCTCGAGCCGGCGCAGATCTGGGCTGCGAATGGGTCGAACGAGGTGCTCCAACACGTGCTGCAGGCCTATGGAGGTCCGGGACGAACGGTGCTCGGCTTCGATCCCACGTATTCGATGTACGGCCTGCTCGCCGCCGGCACCGGCACCGAGTGGGTCACCGCGCATCGAGACGACGAGTTCGAGCTGAGTCCCGCCACTGCGGTCGCGGCAGTGCACGAGCACGATCCCGATATCGTGCTGCTCTGCGCGCCGAACAATCCGACGGGTACGCCGCTCTCGATCGAGACGATCGAGGCGGTCGCCGACGCTGCGCGCGGCATCGTCGTGGTCGACGAGGCCTACTTCGAGTTCGCCGAGCCTGGCACGCCGAGCGCCCTGACCCTGCTGAGCGGCCGGCCGCGTCTGCTCATTTCGCGCACCATGAGCAAGGCCTTCGCCTTCGCCGGTGCGCGCGTCGGTTACCTGGCCGGCGATCCCGCCGCGGTCGACGCGCTGCGCCTGGTGCGGCTGCCCTACCACCTCTCGGCACTGACGCAGGCGGCGGCCCTCGGCGCCCTCGCGCACTCGGGCGAGATGCTCGCGATGGTCGCCGAGATTCGAGACCAGCGCGATCGGATCTCGGCCGAGCTGTCGCGCCTCGGTTTCCACCCCTACCGCAGCGGTTCCAACTTCGTGCTCTTCGGTGGCGTCGACGACCCGCGAGCGGTGTTCGAGCACCTGCTGGCGCGAGGCATCCTGATCCGCGAGATCGGCATCCCTGGTCACCTGCGGGTGACGGCGGGCACCGAGGCGGAGACCACGGCCTTCCTCGAGGCGATCGCGGTCTGGGCCCCGAACGCCCCGAATAAGATGAGGTCATGACCGCATCGAGCGCATCGCGCACCGCAAGGGTCCAGCGTGAGACGAGCGAATCCAGCATCGACCTCTCGATCGACCTCGACGGCACCGGCGTCAGTGACATCGAGACGAGCGTGCCCTTCTACGACCACCTGCTGACGGCGTTCGCGAAGCACTCGCTCACCGACCTCACCGTGCGTGCGCGCGGCGACATCGAGATCGACGTGCACCACACGGTGGAGGACGTCGGCATCGTGCTCGGCCAGGCCATCAGGCAGGCGCTCGGCGACAAGCGCGGCATCTCCCGATACGGCGATGCCGTGGTGCCGCTCGACGAGGCGCTGGCCCAGGCCGTCGTCGACATCTCGGGGCGTCCGTTCCTCGTGCACACGGGTGAGCCCGCGGGGTTCGAGTACCACCTCATCGGCGGCCACTTCACCGGTTCCATGGTGCGGCACGTGTTCGAGGCGATCGCGTTCAACGCGGGTCTCACCGTGCACGTGACCGTGCTCGGCGGCCGTGACCCGCACCACATCGCCGAGGCCGAGTTCAAGGCGTTCGCGCGCGCCTTCCGTCAGGCCAAGTCGTTGGATCCGCTGGTGTCCGGCGTCCCGTCGACGAAGGGTGCCCTGTGAGTCGCAGCCGGCAGGTCGTCGTGCTCGACTACGGCTCGGGCAACGTGCACTCGGCCGCGAAGGCGCTCGAGCGGGCGGGTGCCGAGGTCACCGTCACGGCCGATCGCGCAGCAGCGCTCGAGGCCGACGGCCTCGTCGTTCCCGGAGTCGGCGCGTTCAAGGCGGTGATGGACCAGTTGCGTTCGGTGCGCGGCGAAGAGATCATCGATCGCCGTCTCGCGGGCGGGCGGGCGGTGCTCGGCATCTGCGTGGGAATGCAGGTGTTGTTCGAGCGTGGCGTCGAGCGCGGTGTCGACACCGAGGGTCTCGGCGAATGGCCGGGAACGGTGACCGAGCTGCCGGCGCCGGTATTGCCGCACATGGGCTGGAATACGGTCGAGCCGGGCGAAGGCTCTGCCCTGTTCGCCGGCATCGAAGAGGAGCGCTTCTACTTCGTGCACTCCTTCGCCGCGCAGCAGTGGCTGCTCGACGTGATGCCGCCGTTCCCCTCGCCCGCGCTGACCTGGGCCGAGCACGGTGGTCGATTCCTCGCTGCGGTCGAGAACGGTCCGCTCTCGGCGACGCAGTTCCATCCAGAGAAGTCGTCGGACGCCGGCATCCGGCTCCTCGCCAACTGGCTCGGCACCCTCGAGTGAGGCGTCGGCACGTCACGTGAATCCCGGTCGGACGCAGGTCGGACTAGGATGCTGTGACTGTGCCGACTCGCAAGGCGCGCCCGCGATGACTAGGACAGTGAATGAGTGAATTCAACAAGACCCCCCGCCTCGTGCTGCTGCCGGCAGTGGATGTCGCCGGCGGCAAGGCCGTGCGCCTGACGAAGGGCGAGGCCGGCACCGAGACGAGCTACGGCGACCCCGTCGACGCGGCGGTCGATTGGGCTGACCAGGGCGCGGAGTGGATCCACCTCGTCGACCTCGACGCCGCGTTCGGTCGCGGTTCGAACGCGGGTGTGCTCAAGAAGGTCATCCGTCAGGTGCGCGGAGTCAACGTCGAACTCTCCGGAGGCATCCGTGATGACGAGTCGCTCGAGCACGCGCTCGAGATCGGCGCCAAGCGCATCAACCTCGGCACGGCGGCCCTCGAGAACCCCGAGTGGGCAGCCTCGGTGATCGCCCAGTACGGCGAGGCGATCGCCGTCGGACTCGATGTGCGCGGCACGACCCTCGCTGCACGCGGGTGGACCCAGGACGGCGGAGATCTCTGGCAGGTCATGGACCGCCTCGAAGAGGCGGGTGCCGCCCGCTACGTCGTGACCGACGTCACGAAAGACGGAACCCTGCAGGGACCGAATCTCGACCTCCTCCGTCAGGTGATGGACCGCACTCACCGTCCGGTCGTCGCCTCTGGCGGCATTTCGAGCCTCGATGACATCGTCGCGTTGCGCGAACTCGTGCCACTCGGCCTCGAGGGCACGATCGTGGGCAAGGCGCTCTACGCCGGCGCGTTCACGCTGGTCGAGGCACTGGATGTCGCTTCCCAGTGACCCCGGCACCGAGCCGGGTCGCGGAGTGACGGATGCCGCGGCATCCGTCGCGGCATCGGGCTCCGAACCCGGCGCGCGCGACGCCACATCGGCCGGTCCGATGCATGCGACGGATTCGGCAGGCGTGCCGTGGGCCGGCCGATCCTTCCAATCGAACACCCATGCGGCCGACGACGGGCGCGCACCTGAAGCACTCGCTGCGGCACTGACCGCGTTCCGTTCGGGTGACGGTGGGCAGGCGGCCGTCGTCGCAGAATTCGCCCGCGCTCGGCTGCTGATCCCGTTGCTCGCCGAACTCGGCGACGGTGGAACCGAGGTCGGCGCTCACGGTCTCGCGGTCGACAAGAGCCAGGAGCTCTCGATCGTGACCGTGCAGGGTCCAGACGGGCGAAAGGTGCTTCCGGTGTTCGTATCGGTGCAGGCGATGTCCCGCTGGAACCCGCTCGCTCGGCCGGTACCGGCCGACGGTGTGCGGGTGGCATTGGCCGCGGCCGACGACGGCACCGATCTCGTCGTGCTCGACCCGGGCTCGCCGAGCGAGTTCGTGCTGCGACGGCCGGCCGTCTGGGCGGTTGCGCAGTCGCTCGAATGGCGGCCGCCCTTCGAATCTCCCGACGTCGACGCCGCGTTCCGGCGCTCGATCGAGCGCGAACTCGCGGTGCTCGAAGTGAGGCTGCTCGCCGGCGATCCCGATGCCCGTCTGGCGGGGCCCGAGCTCGTCGTTCGACTGACGCTCGTCGGGGGCCTGACACGCGCTGAGCTCGACGTCGTTCTCCAGCGGCTTGCCGCGAGGTGGGCCGCCGACGACGCGATCGCAACGCTCGTCGACTCGCTCACCGTGCGACTCGTGACCGGGCCGGACGGGCCGGATACCGCCTCCGCCTGACATCCGAGGCACTTGCTGCCGTATATTCCTCGGTATGGGGGATGGCGATTCGAAGCCGCCGGTGGACGACACCGGGCATCAGGACGCGCCGCCCGGGGCGGCTGCGCCGTCGACGTCACCGCGCACGGACGAAGACGACTCGCCGCCGCCGGCGCGACCGCCGATGTCGGACGACACCAAGCCGCCGGTACTGCGCAAGATCCCCATACCCCGCGTGGTCAAGGTAGCCCGCTCGTTCTGGGTCCTGAGCTTCGTCTTGGGCGGATCCGCTGTGTTCATCGCCTTCCTGTCCCGGGACACGCTCATCGTGGAGCTCACCGAGACGCTCGGCCGGCTGGCACCCGGATACGATCCCGGTGAGGTCGAGTCGCTCGTCAACGTCGTGTACTGGGCGAGCATCGTCGGACTCGCGTTGATCATCACGATCGAAGCGGTGCTCCTCGCATTCGTCCTCAACCGCCGCGGGCGAGCCAGGTGGTTGCAGTTCCTCGTCCTCCTGCTGCACGCCGGTGTGGTGCTGGTGGCGTCGGCCTTCATCGCGATCGGCGACTGGGCGGTCGTCATCGAGCTATCAATCCTGGCCGGCCTCGTGCTGGCGGTCGCCGCCTGGCTGCTCGGTCTCGTCCCACAGGCCAATCGCTGGTTCCGGCTGAAGGATGAGGCGCAGCTGGCGGCGCTCGGCTGAGTCCGGGGCGATACTCACCATCAGTGCTTCGCACGAGCGGATCACCGCTTGGCACGCCTCGGTGGCGGCTCGGTCACGCAGCGGACTCCCCGCCATCGCGCGCCAGCGATGCAGCGCTCGGGTCGCCGCCGTGCGCAGCTCTTCGAGGGGTGCGTCGTCGGGCAGACCCAGGCGTCGCGCGGGCGCGGTTCCCGATCCGCCGATCAGTCGCTCCGCTTCGGCCGCCTCGGGGGGAGTGAGGCCGAGTCCGGCTGAGCGGGCGTCGGACAGCAGGGCGAGTTCGCGCAGCTCGTGCGCGTTCGCCTCGAGGCGTTCGACGATACGCACGAGTTCGGGCGAGCGAGGAGTCGGTCGACGCTCCAGGAGTGCCCTGACGGCGGCGATGGCGGTTCGGGCCTTCAACGCATCCGATCGGCTCCGGAACTGATCGGAGACGAGGCGCAGAAGGTCGTCCATGCCACTTCGCCGGTAGAGCTCATCAGCCAGCTCCGTCGAGTCGTCGCACCCTGAGCGGATGATGACCGATGACATCCGGATGCCGAACATGCCGAATCGGTCGAGGAGCAGCTCACGATCGTCGGAGGACACGTCGATATCGGCATCCGCTCGAACGAAGCGGTCGACCGAGACGAGGAGTCGCTCCCGCGCCTGGCGGCCGAGGCGCGCGATCTGCCGCAGGGCATCGTATTCGCGCTGGCGAAGAGTTCGCGCCGACTGGGCGACCAACCCGGCGACGGGGACGACATCCAGCGCGAGTGAGCGGAGTGCGCCGTCGGTGCGGTATCGCTCGGCGATGCCACGGGCTGAGAGCAGAGCGTCGATGCGCCCGGCGCCGATCTCGTCGGCTCGCGAGAGCACTGCCATGGCGTTCACAGTGCCGGACCGGCCGACCGCCGTGTCGTGGAAGGCGGAGAGGAAGCCGAGGTCGGCCGAGTGCAGGTGTCGCATCAGGTAGATGATGGCGTCCGTCTCGGACGGCGCCCCCTCAGGGGTGAGGAACGCGGCGGATCGCGCAGAGACCTCCGGTGACAACGACGCGATGCCAGGTGTATCGATGAGCGTGACATCTTCGAGGCGCGCAGAGGGCCATTCCACCTCGATCCGCTCGACTTCTTCGACGGAGGTCGCGCCGAGGTCGATGACGAGCCGTCCGTCATTGCGCCGAACCGGAAGCGTGCGCGTGTCGCCGGCACGAAGGCGCAGCGTGATGCGGGGGGTCGTTCCGTGCCGGTACCACGTGATCACCTTCGTGCACTCGCCCGCATCGGTGGGCGCGATCTCCTCGCCGATGATCGCGTTCAGCAGGGTGGACTTGCCCGCTTTCACCATTCCCGCGATGGCGAGACGCAGTGGCTCTCGAAGCCGGGTGGAGTGGTCGCGCAATTGCCGGACCGCGACGGCGTCGTCGTGGTACTCGCTGATGACGGTGTCGAGGAGGGAGCGCGTCTCCTCGAGCACGTGGAGTGTCACGTCGCGGCCGTCCGCACTGCCGGTTGCACCGCCACGTCGGCCGACGCAGCAGGCTGCTTCGCGGAAGCAGCGCCATCAGTCGTCGCCGCTCGGGAGTCCACCGTCGTGATGGCGCGAGCCCGCTTCGTGAGGAGGTCGACCCGTTCGAGGTCCGTTCGCAGGGCCGTGACTCGCTTGTCGCGTTCGGTCGCGTACATCGTCGCGGCTTTCTGCGCCGCGAGCACCGAGTCCGCCAGCGACCGGTGGTGCTCGTCCGCGATCGCGGTGAAGTGGTCGCGCGTGGTGCGCTGCACGATCCTGAGGCGATCGCGCAGCTGCTTGCCGACCTGGAAGATGAGCTCGTCGACCTGTCGGCGGACCAGCACCTTCGCCTCGTTGCGCCGTCGGAGCAGCCGTGCCTCGACGTCGTCCTTGTACGCCTTTCGCCCGATCACGGCACCGGCGGCCAGCGAGAGCGGGTTGATGAGGGACATCCCGATGATGCTGGTGATGATGCCCACCATGAGCACGCCGCCGTAGGAGCCCTTGAGGCCGATGTAGAACTTCTGCATCGCGCCGAGTCGGCCCGAATCGAGATCGGAGACCATCCCCACGGACTCCATCACGTCACGAGTGTCGTCGACGTTGATGATGGGAAGGGCGACCTCGTCTTCGGTGAAGTGCCGTGCCACCTTCTCGGAGAGCCAGGTGGCGCGCTCCTGCGTCCAGACGAAAGTATCCGTGACGGCCGCGGAGACGCGTTTCTCGAACCACTCGACGAACTGGTCCCAGACGGGTCCGGGATCGCCTTCGTCGATCGAGTCCTCCGCCTCTCGCTGGATGGAACGCATCCGGTCGCGCAGATCGTGCTCCATGTCGGCGATGAGGTCGGTGACTCCATCGTTGAGTGTGACCTGCCAGCGCGACGAGATCCTCCGCAGCTCATCGGCGCGACCCTTCGTCGCCTCCAGTTGCGCCACGATTTCAGGTGTGCGCTCGGGGTTCTGAAGCGCGCTCAGCTCGGCGTCGATCGCGAGTCGCACGTGCTCGGTCGTGGACAGGAGATCGTTCACGGTCGATCGCCGCTGCAGGATCTCCGCCTTTCCGATGATGTCCTGTCGGAGGTACGAGACCAGCTCGGGGAAGCCGGACTCCGCGTTCAACTCGGCGTCCGAGTTCGTCGCTGCGGTCAGTCGCAACTGGGATGACACGGAGAACTGTCGGATCGACGGATCGATGCGGGCGAGGTGGGCACGGTTTAGTTCCTCGACCTGTCGCCAATGCGGATAGAGGTCGGTCTTCGTGAGCACGCACGCGACGTTCGGTGAGATGCGCATCGCATGTCGGAGGAACTGGATCTCGGGCTCCGTGTACTCCTGGGAGGCGTCGGAGACGAACAGGAGTGCATGCGCCGAGGGAAGGGCGGCGAGCGTGGTGAGCGCGTGTGCTGAGGTCAGGCCGCCGACTCCGGGCGAGTCGACGAGCGTGAGTCCACTCCGCAGGAGCTTCCTGGGGAGCAGAACCTCGGCGCCGATGATCTCGTGCCCGGGCTCCGGATCCGCACGCTCGGAGACGAACTGCGCGAGTTCTCGGATCGCAACCTCGGTCCGCTCCACCCGCCCTCCGGATTCGACGGTCCCCGAGCTCGATCGCTGGGAGAGCACGAACGCGGTCGAATGCTCCCCGTAGCGGACGCTGGTCGTCACGGCCGTGGCGATGTCGTCATCGACGGGGCAGACCGGGGCGTTCACCAGGGCGTTCACCAGCTGGCTCTTGCCCTGCTTGAACTCGCCGACGACGATGACCCGGATGCTCGGATCGAGCAGGCGGTCTCTGGTCTGTTCGAGTCGTCTGCGAAGGTCTGCGCGGTCTCCGCTGCCTGCGAGGGTGATGCCATGGTCGACCAGTTCGATGAGCTGCTGCATGTCTGCACTCCCGGGTTCCGGCAGGATCGAGTTGATTGGTGGAAACGGCCGTGGGTTCGGCCCGACACGGAGCTCGCCGTGCCGGGCCGAACCGGTCTTGTGCTGTCTGTACTTGTTCCTAGAACGCGACGTCGTTGTCGGCGACCTGGTCTCCAGGGCCCGTCTCGACCGCGTTGTCGCTGAAGTTGTCGTTCGACTGGAACGAGTCCTCCACCTCGACGTCGACATCGGTGTTGGCCTGGAACGAGTCGTCCACGACGATGTTGTCCTCGACCACGGTGTTGTCGTTGACCTGGAACGAGTCCTCCACGACGACGTTGTCGTCGAACGAGTCGACCACGTTGTCGTTCGCCTGGAACGAGTCCTCGATCTCGACCTCGACGTCGGTGTTGACCGAGCTGTCCGTCGAGTTGTCCTCGTTGAACGAGTCCTCGATGTCCACCTCGACTTCGGTGTCGGTCTCGTTGAACGACTCCTCGATGTCGACCTCGGTCGAGTTGTCCTGGAAGGAGTCCTCGATCTCGACCGAGTTGTCCTGGAAGGAGTCCTCGATGTCGACCTCGACCGAGTTGTCCGTGTTGAACGAGTCGTTCACCAGGACGTTGGTCGAGTTGTCCGAGTTGTCGTTGAACGAGTCCTCGATCTCGACTTCGGTCTCCTCGTTGAAGGAGTCCTCGATGTCGACGTCGAGGTCGTACTCGGTGTTGCCGGCGATGATCGTGCCTCCGGTCGTGGCCACCATGCTGCCGTCACCGACGTTCGTCGCCGTGTTCTCGACCTCGTTGTTGACGCCGACGATGCTGTCCTCGGCCCAGATCGCCGTGGTCGTCGACTGGTCGTTGACCACGTCGCGGTCGTCGATGTACGAGTAGTTGTTCACGACGCTGACCAGCTTGGCCTTCGCCGCGGCATAGTCGCCACCGCCACCGCCACCGCCACCGCCGCCGCCACCGCCGCCACCGCCGCCGCCGCCCCAGCCGCCACCGCCGCCGCCGCCGCCGCCACCGCCGCCACCGCCGGCACCGCCGCCGCCGCCGGCACCGCCGGCACCGCCCCAGGCGCCGCTGTCGATCGAGTTGCCGCCGGTGTCGTATTCGCGGTTGCCGACCGGCGAGAAGTCGAGTGCGACCGGAAGGACCGCGTCGACGTCTGCCGCGCAGATGCCCTGGAGACCTGCATTCTGCAGTGCCGTGTCAGGATCGGCTGCGAAGTCCGCGCCGGCTTGCGGGCTCTTGAGCAAGCCCATCAGGAAGTCAAGCAGCGCTGTTGTGATGTTCGCCATGATCTGTTCCCCTCCTCTTCGAGGTGTGAGTTCGATGGCCGATACGAATGCCGGCCTCCACGAAGAAGACTCCCGGTTTCCGCCGTCCACGGCATCGGTGCGAAGCCCCCTGTCTGCCGGCGGCCGACTGGGGGTGGGCGCGGGCGCGAGCAGGGGAGTTCTGGGAAGCGGATAGGGGGTGGGGAGTGGTTGGCATCTCGGTTACGGGTTTCGAAGTGGGGGGCGGGTGGGGGGTTCGGGGTCCGGGGGTGGGGTACGGGTTCGGGTAGGGGGTTCGGGACGCTCGCTACGGGGATCCGTCGTCGTCGTCGTCGAGCGCGAGACGCAGACGTGCGATCAGATCCGAGCGCGTGGTGACGCCGAGCCGTCGACGAATTCGGCCGATGTGATGCTCCGCCGTGCGCGGGGAGATGAACATGGCCGCGCCGATCTCCGCGTAGGTCTTGCCCTCGAGCACCAGCAGGGCCACTTCTCGTTCGCGGGTGCTCAGCGACCCGTCGCCGATTCGGTGCTCCACCGTCTCCTGGGGCTCACGGCGTTTCTCGGACGCTGTTCCATCGGGATGCAGGTCGCGCGCGAGGGCGAGCAGGGTGATCGTGTCCCGGTGGTCTGCGGCGCGCCCTGCGGCATGGCCGGCGAGCCTGATGGCATCCCATCGGTAGCCGGCCGCGGCGAGGTCGCGCGCCGCCCGCTCGACGGTCGGCGGATCGACATCACCGCCGAGGGCGGAGGCCCATACCCGACCCGCCTCCGCCAGCCGGCTCGCGACGCGATTCGTCGCAGCGGCGTCGAGCAGTGCCGACGAGTGCGCAGCCTGGCCTGCCGGGTCGTTGCGCAGGATCGCCGCCTGGAGTTCCGCCCAGTGGAGGTTGGTCGACCAGGACGCGGGCTTGCCCACGCCGTCCAGCAGCGCCCAAGCACTCGCGAGGGGTTGCGCGATGAAGTGCGACTCGTTGAGCCGTGCTGCCGCGATGGCGAATTCCGCCAGCGCGGGAAGGGCGGTCAGATCCATCGGCATGCGGGCCACTGTCTGGCGAGCGGCTGTCCATGCGCGCACGAGGTTGGCGAGGTCGTCGGTGCGGCGGGCCAGCCCGATGCGTACCGAGTGAGCGAGAACCTCGTCGCGGAGACCGAGGGGCCGCTGTGAGGAGTCGACCGCCTCCAGGAGCTTGCGCGCGCGAGCGGGACGGTCGGCGCGCAGTTCCACGAGCGCATGCGTGAGTCGGAGTCGATTCCGTAGCGCCGGGCCGCCCTGCACGGAATCGGCCGAGGCGTGCAGGACGCCGGCGGCGATGTCGAGTTCTCCGGCGTTGAATGCGACATGTGCTGCGAGTACGGCGGGCGCCTCCGGCAGGGGGATGGCCTCGCCCGACTCGTTCATGACGCTCGACGCCTGGAGGAGCGCCGACAGTGCACGGTCGGGAGCTCCCTCGAGTGAGTCGAGGATCCCCTCCGCTGCGAGCGAGATCGCGACCTGTGCCGACGTCGGATACTCTGCGACCGCAGCGCCGGCGAGGATCGACCGGGCCCGCTCGGGTTCGCCGAGGACCGCGAGGGTCACTGCTGCGAGCGGTGCCGCCGAGACGCCTGTGTCAGCGAGCCCCACGTAGGCGTCGGCGGCGCGGCGCAGCATCCCCTTCCGCGACCAGATGGCCGCTGCGATGTGCATGGCGCGAGGGAGGTCTGGATGTTCGCTGCCGGTGAGCAGACCGTCGACCAGTCGCTCGGCGGTGGGGATGTCGCCGGCGGCCCACGCCGCCTGGGCCCGTCGCCCGGCGAGGGAGGCGGCATCCGCTCCGGCCTCGATCGAGGCGGCGTAGAGGCGCCATGCCTCCACAGGCTCGGTGGACAGTGCCGCATCGGCTTGCGCGCACAGAGCGTCCGCAACTCTGGGGTCACGGAAACCGTGAAGTGCGAGCTGCAGCGCCGTGCCGCCGAGGGGGAGACCGGCCGCCTCCAGCGCGTCCACCAACTCGCGCCGAACCGGCCACAGTTCGTGCGCCGGGGTGCTCTGCAGGATGGCGGTCTGCACGATGGGAAGGAGTGTTCCGTCGGGGGAGACCGTCCCCGACGCCCGGGCCGCCGCCATCAGCTCGCGTTGGTCGAAATCGGCGAATCGCGCCGACATGGCGAAAGCCGGTTCGGAGATCGAGAACCCGATGGCGAGGGCCACGACGAAGTCGCGGAGCTCACGGTGGAAGCCGTCGACCGGGTGCCGGAGGCGCTCCAACGCCGTCGCCGGCAATGGGGTGACCGGGTTCAGGTCCCACCCGTCATCGCGAAGCGCAAGCAGTACCTCGTCGACGAACCGAGGGCTTCCGGACGTGAGATCGAGAACCGTCTCGACCTGCGCGTCGGACAACTCCTCATCCAGCAGGGCGGCGGCGCGGCGACGGATGGCGGTCGCCGACAAGTACTGCAACGCGATGTGGGGCCGCTCACGGCCGACGCGGTCCACGAGACGGGCCACCGACTCCGACCGGGGCCACGGACGGAAGGCGAGGATGATGTGCGGGCCGTCGCCGCGCATGAGCGTCGTGAGCGCCGCGGCATCCTCATTGCTGAGGAAGTGCGCATCATCGACGAGGAGGACAGCCCGTTCGCTGCCGGAATCCGCACCTTGGAAGTCGTCGAGGCTCCTCATGACGTCGAGACCTTCTCCGCGCAGAACCTCAGCCAGCTCATGCAGGAGGGTCGACTTCCCGGCCCCTCCGGGCCCGACGATTCCAGCGTGAACCGCGGCGGTGTCATCGAGTACCTGTCGAACGAGAACGGCGGCATCGTCCCCACCGAGGGACGCCGGATCCAGCGCTTCCATCGTCGAGCGCGCCTGGGTCATGACTCTGACAGCAGCGGCGCCGTCGGTTCTTGCGCTGGGTCCGGTGTACCGGTCGGCGCTGGAGTCGGGTCCGGCTCGGGAACGGGGTCCGGAGTCGGCTCCGGGTCGGGAACGGGGTCCGGCTCGGGCACGGGGTCCGGAGTCGGCTCCGGGTCGGGAACGGGATCCGGTGTCGGGTCCGGCTCGGGGCTCGGGGCCGGGTCGACGGTCGGAACGGGGTCGGCCGTCGGATCGGGCGTGGGGACGTTCGCGGATGACTGCTCCGACGGGGCGTTTTCCGCGTTCGGCGACGAACGGATGGGACTGGCGGGCGATTCATCCTCGACCCGGGCGTCGGTTCCGCCGGTGGCGCGCTCGCGCTCGAACACCGGGTCCGGCTTCTCGAACACGGGGTCCGGTGGGAGCTCGACGAGTGGAGCTTCGCCGGTCACGTACACTCCGGCGGGCGTGCCGTCGACGTCGGCGGTCGAGCCGTTCGAGTCGCCTTCCCCTGGCTGCTGTTGCGTGCCGATCGCGAGGGGCGTGACCGGAATGAGGATTGCAATGAGCGCGGCGGCGACCCCCGCGAGCACCGTGGCACGCACACCGACCGACGTGCCGTGCGTGGACGGCGCTGCGGCGATTCCGACTGGAGCACCCGCACGGGCGAGTGAATCCAGGGCGTCTTGGTGCGGGGGATCGGAGCCTTCATCGGGTGATTCGACCGCCAGTGGCACGAGACGGCGCGAAGCGGCCGCGGCCGCGCCGAGGCTGATGGCGGCTTTGGGATCGGTATCGACCGCGACCGGGAGTTCGAGCTCGACGGAGATGAGTTGCGCAACCGCGGGGATGCGCGACGAACCACCGATGAGCAGCACCGTCGAAAGATCGGCGAGCTCGAGTTCGGCAGCGGAGACGGCACCACGCAACGTCTCCACCGTTCGCCCCAGGTCGGCGGCGATCATGTGCTCGAACTCCGCTCGCACGAGGCGCACGCGAGTCTGCCCGCTCGACAGGAGCACGGGGACGACGGTCTCGGCGTCGAAGGAGAGCGCCTCCTTCGCGTCGACGCAGTCGCGCCGGACCCGTGCGAGCGCGAGCGCGTCGTCCGGCTCGGACTCGTCGAGGCCGTGGAACGCGTCACCCGCGAGCGACCTCACGTGCTCGAAGATCCGCTGGTCGAAGTCCGCGCCGCCGAGGTGCTCGATGCCGGCCGGTGCGCCGATGAGTCGGAAGGCCTCGTCGCCCTGCATCCGGAGGAGCGCGACATCGAATGTGCCGCCGCCGAGGTCGTAGACGGCGATCGCCGCGCCGCTGTCCACCTTCTGCCGGCCGAGATAGTGCAGGCCCGCCGCCTCCGGTTCGCTCACGAGCTCGACCTCGCCGAGCCCCACGCCGGCGAGAGCCGCGCGGATGAGCCCGAGACGATGCTCGCCCCACGATGCGGGGTGCGACAGCGCGATGACGGCGGGCGCTTCGCCCTCCTGCTGCTCGGCGCGCTCGACGACCCATTGGGCGAGTATCGCGAAGATGTCCTCGGGGGCGACGCTGAGCTCGCCGACGATGATCGGCGTCTGGTCGCCGATGCGTCGCTTGAACTCGCGCACCACCCGCTCCGGCTGGTCGATCGCCCGTCGTTCGGCCGCTTCGCCGACGAGGACGCCACCGTCGTCTCCGAGGAACAGCACTGTGGGCACTGCGGTCCGGCGCGAACCGAGTTCGAGCGATTCGATCTCCATCGAGCCGTCTGCTCGTCGCCGACCGACGGCGGCGGCGGTGAAGCTCGTGCCGATGTCGATGCCGAGCACGAAGGCGCTCCCCATGACTGTCCCCTCACGGTGTGAGCAGCGCCGCCCGGTCGAGTACTCGGGGAGAGCCCCACACAACAACGCGAGTATCCCTCATCGTCTTGGACGCGGCAATGGCGCGTTTCGCGTCGGAGAAGCCGGTTCGGGGGACACGCGGCGACCACGCCGGCGCGGCATCGCCGGGATTCCGCGCCTGATCGGAACGGAGCGTCGTTCCGCGTCGGGAAAGCGCGGCCCTACCCCCAAAACAAGGGGTAAGCCCGCAAATCGGCGTGCAGCGGCTCATACTTGGGACACATGGGCCGGGCCCCGAAGACGATGCTCGCGGTCGCGATGGCGATCGCGCTGCCGGTCGCCATGAGCGGCTGTGGGATGTCGCTGTTCTTTCCGGTCGTCGAGGAGTCCACGCCGTACCCCGAGAACGTCGACGCCGTGCTCGAACCGTTCTATTCTCAAGTCCTCCGGTGGGATCAGTGCGGCGAGTTCCTCTGCTCGACGGCGAATGCGCCGCTGGACTGGAACGAGCCGTCGACCGATGAGATCGAGCTGGCGCTCATCCGACAGCCGGCGAAGGAGGAGAAGGTCGGTTCGTTGCTCCTCAACCCGGGTGGACCTGGCGTTTCGGGGTACAACTTCGTGGCGACTTCCATCGATCTCGCCGTCACCGCGCCCGTTCAGGATCGCTACGACATCGTCGGCTTCGATCCGCGCGGCGTCGGGCGCTCGACCGCCGTCACCTGCCTCGAACCGAAGGAACTCGACGACGTGCTGTACGGGGTCGCACCCGGATCCCGAGGCAGCAACGGGTGGATCACCGGCCAGAACGAGCTCACCCACTCACTCGGGCAGGCCTGCCTCACGAATACCGGACCGTTGCTCGCCAACGTCGACACGGTCAGCGCCGCGCGCGATCTCGACCTGCTGCGCGCCCTCCTGGGCGAGGACCAGCTCGACTACCTCGGCTACTCGTACGGTGCCTATCTCGGCACGATCTACGCGGGGACCTACCCGGAGAATGTGGGGCGGCTCGTGCTCGACGGCGCGATCGACCCGAGCTTCAGCGAGTCGCAGATCACCCTGGCGCAGGCGCAGGGCGTGGAGACGGCGCTCCGGTCCTACCTCGCGGCGTGCATCGCCGCGGCGACCTGCCCCTTCCAGGGCACGGTCGACGACGGCATGGCGATGGTGCGGAGCATCCTCGACGCGGTCTCGAAGAATCCGATTCCGTCGACCGACGGCCGAACCGTCGGCGCGGACACCCTGCTCATCGCCATCGCGGCCCCGCTCTACAGCGCCGACACCTGGCCGGCTCTGGACACGCTGTTCACCACCATCCTCGCCGGGCAGCCGGACTTCGCCCTGACCGTCGTCGACGGCTACTTCGGGCGAACCGCCGACGGGACGTACACGAGCAACCTGTTCGAGTCGCTCCGCGCAGTGCGCTGCCTCGACTATCCGGCGCAGAACAGCGTTTCCGTCATGAAGGAGCAGGGCAAGGCGCTGGCGGACGCCGCCCCGTACCTCGGTCCCTACTTCGCGTACAGCGACCTCGCGTGTCTGTCGTGGCCGTTCCAGTCCGAGAACGTGCCAGCTCCGGTCGCGGCTCCCGGGGCGGCGCCCATCCTGGTGCTCGGCACGACCAACGACCCGTCGACGCCCTACCAGTGGGCGGTCAACGTCGCGGCGCAACTCGAGAGCGGCATCCTCGTGACGCGACAGGGCGATGGACACACGGCGTTCAACAAGGGCAATGCCTGCGTCGACGCGACGGTGGAGCAGTACCTGATCGACGGCGTCGTGCCGCCGGCCGACGTGCTGTGCTGACCCGCGAACCGAACACGGCCATCGGTGGTGCCGTTGACCGGATGCCGTCGTCGGAGCAGAATCGAGGAGGCGCGCTCAGTCGCGCGGAATCCAGGTGTCCCATGGCCGATTCGCACGAGCGGCACTCCGATGGCGATGTCGGGTACGACGAGGTTCTCGACGTCGCCGAGCGGCACGCGCGGGCCTGGCTGGCTGGGGTCGGCGAGAGGCACATCCCGCCCCGGATGGGAGCCGAGGAGATCAAAGAGCGGCTCGGGCGCTCGCTGCCGGAATCGGGCGAGGCTCCCGCCGAAGTCATCGACCGCCTCGCAGAGGGCACCGAACCGGGGATGATCGCGATCGGCTCGCCGCGCTTCTACGGCTGGGTGATCGGCGGCACGCAGCCTGTCGCGCTCGCTGCGGATTGGCTCGTGTCCGCGTGGGACCAGAACACCGGTCTCCGGGCGATCACTCCCGGCGCAGCCGCGGTGGAGGAGCTCGCGGCGGCGTGGCTCCTCGAGCTGCTCGGGCTGCCGTCGAGCAGCGATGTCGGCTTCACCACCGGGGCGACGATGGCGCAGTTCTCCTGCATGGCGGCCGCCCGCAACGAGGTGCTGCGCCGAGTCGGCTGGGACGTGGAGGCCGACGGCCTGACCGGCGTCCCGGCCGTGCGGTACGTCGCCGGTGAGGAGCGACATGGCACGGTCGACCTGGCCGCGCGCTACCTCGGTCTCGGCGCTCCCACCACCGTGCCCGCCGATGAGCAGGGGCGCATCCGAGTCGATGAACTGGAAACCGTGCTCGCATCGGGTTCCGGTCCGGCGATCGTCGCCCTCCAAGCCGGCAACATCCACTCGGGCGGATTCGACGACTTCGACGCGGCGATCGCGGTCGCGCATACGGCTGGCGCCTGGGTGCACGTCGACGGGGCGTTCGGACTGTGGGCCGCGGCGTCGCCGGCGCTTCGGCACCTGACGACGGGGTACGAGGCTGCCGACTCGTGGTCGACGGATGCGCACAAGACGTTGAACGTGCCCTACGACTGCGGCATCGCGATCGTGCGCGACCCCGCCGCGATGCGCCGTGCGCTCGGAATGCACGCGAGCTACCTGCAGGCGACCGATGTCGGCGCCGACCCGCATGAGAGCGTCCCCGAGCTCTCGCGCCGCGCACGCGGCGTGCCGACCTGGGCCGTGCTCCGGTCCCTCGGTCGTGACGGCGTGGCCCGGCTCGTCGATGGTCTCGCTGCAGCGGCTCGGGGCATCGCCGATGGGGTGGGCGGTCTTCCGGGTGTCGAGGTGCTGAACGACGTCGTCTTCACGCAGGTGTGCATCGCACTCGAGACCGACGACGCCACCGCGGCGCTCAGCGAAGGGCTCTGGAACGATGGCGAGGTGCTCGCGATGACCTCGCGCTGGCGCGGCCGAACGGTCGTGCGGTTCTCGGTGAGCAATTGGCGTACGGATGCGTCGGAGGTGCGACGCACGGTCGACGCCGTCGCTCGTGCCCTCGCCGCGATCCGGGCGCAGACGCCGGACGAATAGCGCCCCACTCAGGAGCAGGTGCATCGCAACCGCACAACGGCGGCGTCGCCGTCGGTGGCATCCGCTTGAATGGAGACATGTCAGAGGCGCTCGATGCGTTCTCGCCCGCGACGCGGGCGTGGTTCAGCGAGTCCTTCAGCGAACCCACCGCGGTTCAGCTGGGTGCGTGGCAGTCGATCTCGCGGGGCGACCACTCGCTCGTCGTGGCACCGACGGGGTCGGGCAAGACGCTCGCTGCGTTCCTCTGGGCGATCGACCGCCTGCACCACGAGGGCGCCGACGCGAGCACGACCGGCACCCGGGTGATCTACCTCTCGCCGCTCAAGGCGCTCGGCGTCGACGTCGAACGAAACCTGCGCGCCCCGCTCATCGGCATCGCCCGTACTGCCGCGGCGCACGGACTCGAGGTGCCCGAGGTGTCGGTCGGCGTGCGGTCGGGCGACACCCCGCCGGCCGAGCGACGTTCGCTCGTCGCACACCCCCCTGAGATCCTCATCACGACGCCCGAGTCGCTCTTCCTCATGCTCACCTCGGCCGCGCGCGAGACGCTCCGAGGCGTGCAGACGGTCATCGTCGACGAGATCCACGCACTCGCGGGCACGAAGCGCGGCTCGCACCTCGCCCTCTCCCTCGAGCGGCTCGACGAACTCACCGCGCAGCCGGTGCAGCGCATCGGGCTCTCGGCGACCGTTCGCCCGCATGAGGAGGTGGCACGATTCCTCGGCGGCACGCGTGCGGTCACGATCGTCGCCCCGGCCTCGGGCAAGCGGTTCGATCTCAGGGTCACCGTGCCCGTCGACGATCTGTCCGATCTCGCCGGCGAGACGGCGTCGGGCTCGGTGTGGCCGCACGTCGAAGAGGCCATCCTCGACGAAGTGCTGGCGCACCGCTCCACGATCGTCTTCGCGAACTCTCGTCGTCTCGCCGAGCGCCTGACCGCGAGGCTCAACGAGTTGTGGGCCGAACGCACCGCGGTCGTGCTCGAGGTGACAGACGCAACCGAGGCCGGTGCGGTCGCCGCGGTCGGCGCCATGCGGGCGGCGGATGACGCGACATCCGCTGCCGTCGACGGCGCACCGATCGTGGTGGATGCACCGCAGCCACCGACATCGCTTCGACGCGCACCCGCAGAAGCGGTGGGCGCGTCGGGCATCACCGGCGGCGCACCGCCGGTGATCGCCCGCTCGCACCATGGTTCGGTCAGCAAAGAGGAGCGGGCGCTCGTCGAGGCCGACCTGAAGTCGGGGCGGCTGCGTTGCGTCGTGGCGACCTCGAGCCTCGAACTCGGCATCGACATGGGCGCGGTCGATCTCGTCATGCAGGTCGAATCGCCGCCGTCCGTCGCGAGCGGCCTGCAACGGCTCGGCCGCGCCGGCCATCAGGTCGGCGAGACCTCGAAGGGGCTCATCTTCCCGAAGCATCGCGCCGATGTGCTGCACTCGGCGGTCGTGGCCGAGCGCATGATCGGCGGAGCCATCGAAGACCTGCGCATTCCGGCCAACCCCCTCGACGTGCTCGCGCAGCAGACCATCGCTGCGACCGCCCTCGACGAGTGGGACGTCGAGTCGTGGTTCGAGCTCGTGCGCCGGGCGGCGCCGTATGCCGCATTGCCGCGATCGGCTTTCGACGCAACCCTCGACCTGCTTGCCGGCCGCTATCCATCCGATCGATTCGGCGAGCTCCGCGCACGCATCGTCTGGGATCGTGATGCCGGCACGATCATCGGCCGACGCGGTGCCCAGCGGCTCGCGGTCACGAGCGGCGGCACGATCCCCGATCGAGGCTTGTTCGGGGTGTTCATGGTCGGCGAGGCGGGTCCGGGCCGTCGAGTCGGAGAGCTCGACGAAGAGATGGTCTACGAGTCGAGGGTCGGCGATGTCTTCGCGCTCGGTGCGACCAGCTGGCGCATCCAGGAGATCACGCACGACCGGGTGCTCGTGGCTCCGGCCTTCGGCGAACCCGGAAGACTCCCGTTCTGGAGAGGTGACGGCATCGGGCGGCCAGCCGAACTCGGCGCTGCCATCGGGGAATTCATCGCCGAACTCGCCGGCGCACCGACGGCAGACGCCCTCGTGCGAAGTCGGGCCGCCGGGCTCGACGAACGAGCAGCCGTCAACCTCGTGAAGTTCATCGACGACCAGCGTGCGGCGACCCGCGTGGTGCCCGATGCGACGAATCTCGTGGTCGAGCGGTTCCGTGACGAGCTCGGCGACTGGCGCATCGTGCTCCATTCGCCCTACGGCATGCGCGTGCATGCGCCGTGGGCGCTCGCCATCGGCGCCCGCATTCGCGAGCAGAGCGGCGTCGACGCGAACGCCGTCGCGAGCGACGACGGCATCGTGCTGCGCATGCCCGACACCGGCGATGAGCCGCCGGGTGCCGAGTTGTTCGCGTTCGAGCCGGCGGAGTTGACCGAGCTGGTCACGACGAACGTCGGTGGTTCGGCGCTCTTCGCCGCGCGGTTCCGCGAGTGCGCAGCCCGGGCGCTCATCCTGCCCCGCAGCAATCCGGGCAAGCGGTCGCCGCTCTGGCAGCAGCGCCAGCGCGCGTCGCAGCTCCTCGAGGTGGCTCGCGACTTCCCCGAGTTCCCCATCGTGCTCGAAGCGGTACGCGAATGCCTGCAAGACGTCTACGACCTGCCCGCCCTGACGCGTCTCGCCGAGCGCATCGAGCGCCGTGAACTGCGTTTCGTCGATGTCACCACCGAGTCGCCGAGCCCATTCGCCTCGAGCCTGCTCTTCGGATACGTCGGTGCGTTCATGTACGAGGGCGACGCGCCGCTCGCCGAGCGACGTGCCGCCGCGCTCTCGCTCGACCCTGCTCTGCTCGCCGAACTGCTCGGCACGGTCGAACTGCGCGAGCTCCTCGACCCCGAGGTCGTCGATGACGTCGAACGCATGCTCCAGCGCGTGCATCCCGATCGGGTCGCGCGCGGCGACGAGGGCGTGGCCGACCTGCTGAGCGACCTCGGGCCGCTCACGGGCGACGAAGTCGCCGCTCGCGTCGACGAGGAGACCGATGCTGCGGCCGCGCTCGCCGTGCTCGTGGAGACGCGGCGAGCGGCACGCGTCCGATTCGCGGGCGAGTCGTGGTTCGTCGCGGTCGAAGACGTCAGCCGCTTGCGCGATGCGCTCGGGGTGCCGATCCCGCCTGGCCTGCCCGAGGTGTTCGGTGAGCCGGTGCGCGACCCGCTCGGCGACCTCATCGCCAGATTCGCGCGCACCCACGGGCCGTTCACCGCGCCGGCCGTCGCGGCGCGCTTCGGCATCGGGCAGGCCGTGGCATCCGCTGCCCTCGCCCGGCTCGCGGGTGAACGCCGGGTGGTCGAGGGCGAGTTCCTCCCTCACGGATCAGGCATGGAGTGGTGCGACAACGGTGTGCTGCGGCGCATCCGACGACGGTCCCTCGCCGTGCTCCGCAATGAGGTCGAACCGGTCGAGCCGCGCGAGTTCGCCCGCTTCCTGCCGTCGTGGCAGCACGTCGGCGGCAGGCTCACCGGTGTCGACGGCGTCGCTGCCGTGATCGAGCAGCTCGAGGGGGCGCGCATTCCCGCATCGGCGTGGGAGTCCTACGTGCTGCCGGCGCGCGTCACCGACTATCGACCCGGCATGCTCGACGAGTTGACGGCAGCCGGGGAGGTGCTCTGGGCGGGAGCAGGGCCGCTTGCCGGGGACGACGGGTGGATCAGCCTGCACTTGGCGGAGGCGGCGGAGCTCACGCTGCCGCAGCCGGCCTCCGCACCGCTCGATCCGCTCGAATCGGAGCTGATCGCGGTGCTCGGTGGCGGCGGTGGCTTCTTCTTCCGGCAGCTGGCCGACGCCGTCGGTTCCGACGACGATCGCGCACTCGCCGACGCGCTGTGGCGACTGGTCTGGGCCGGGCTCGTCACGAACGACACCTTCGCACCGGTGCGCGGCATGCTCAGCGGCGGGGGCGCGCACAAGACGACGGCGCCGACCCCTCGGGCGCGTCTGCGGGCCGGCTCGTTGTCTCGTCGATCCCTCGCAGCGAGCGTGCAGGCGGGCCGCGCCGCGGCAGCTCGTGCGAATCCGCCGCACGCCGCCGGACGCTGGTCGGTGCTGCCGCTCGTCACTGCGGCCGCGACGCCGCGGGCGCATGCGCTCGGCGAGGCGCTGCTCGAACGCTACGGCGTCGTGACGCGCGGCTCCGTCGTGGCCGAGGGGCATTTCGGCGGGTTCGCCCTCGCGTATCGCACCCTGTCGGGCTTCGAGGACTCCGGGCGGGTTCGTCGGGGCTACTTCATCGAGGGTCAGGGAGGGGCGCAGTTCGCGACCGGTGCTGCGGTCGACCGGTTGCGTGCCGCTCCGAAGGCTGAAGCCGTCGCCCTCGCGGCAACCGACCCGGCGAATCCGTTCGGTGCTGCCCTCGACTGGCCCGAGTCCATCGGTGACGGTACGCATCGCCCGGCTCGCAAGGCGGGCGCATTCGTCGCCATCGTCGACGGCGAGGCAGTGCTCTACCTCGAGCGCGGCGGGCGCACCGCCTTGACCTTCGCCGATGACGATGAAGCGCTTGCAGCGGCGGCGACCGCCCTCGCCGCCGCCCTCGCCCGCGGCCGGTCCGAGCGGCTCCGCGTCGAGACCGTCAACGGCGGCGGCGTGTTCGGGTCAACGCTCGACCGTCCGCTTCGTGCCGCCGGTTTCCGTGAGACACCACGTGGGTTGCGCTTCGATGCCCGAGGGTGACACCGTCTACCGGGCCGCGCTCCGGCTCGACGCCGCGCTCGCGGGGCGCATCGTGACACGCTCCGATTTCCGGGTGCCGGCGTTCGCCACCGTCGACCTCTCCGGCCAGACCGTGCACTCCGTGGGCAGCCGCGGCAAGCACCTCCTGATGCGCATCGGCGCACAGGTGGTGCACTCGCACCTCAAGATGGAGGGGGAATGGCGGGTATTCCACCCCGGTGAGCCGTGGCGGCGTCCGGCGTGGCAGGCGCGAGCCATCATCGAGGTCGCCGACGCCACAGCGGTCGGCTTCGACCTCGGAACGCTCGAGGTCTTCCCGGCCGATGAGGAGGCGCACCGACTCGAGCATCTCGGACCCGACCTGCTCGGCCCCGATTGGCGCCCCGACGAGGCGGTGCGACGACTCGCGAGCAGTCCCGACATGCCCATCGCGGTCGCGCTCGGCGAGCAGCGCAATCTCGCCGGCCTCGGCAACGTCTACGTCAACGAGCTCTGCTTCCTTCGCGGCATCCTGCCCTCGCGCGTCGTCGCCGACGTGGAACTCCCGCCGCTCGTCGCGCTCGCCAGCCTGGTCATCCGTGCCAACCGCGAGCGCGGCGCGCGCACCACGACGGGTGACACCCATCGCGGCCGTCGGCTGTGGGTGTACGGTCGCGGCGGCGAAGCCTGTCGGCGCTGCGGCACCCGCATCGAGCATGGCCGACTCGGCCGGAACGAGCTCGAACTGCGCGAGACCTGGTGGTGCCCGAACTGTCAGCGCTGAGCTGCCGGTTCAGCCGATCCCTCGTGGGAGAGTGAGCGGGCTCAGCTGACCGGGCCGGTCCACTTCTCGCCCGGGCCCTTGCCGATGGGGTCGGGGATCACCGATGCCTCGCGGAACGCGAGCTGCAGCGAACGCAGGCCGTCGCGGAGGCTGCGTGCGTGCATGTCGCTGATCTCGGGGGCTCCCGCGGTGATGAGGCCGGCAAGGGCGTTGATGAGCTTGCGCGCCTCGTCGAGGTCGATCTGCTCCTCGGGATCTTCGGCGAGTCCGACCTTGACGGCGGCTGCGCTCATGAGGTGCACTGCTGCGGTCGTGATGATCTCGACCGCGGGGACCTCGGCGATGTCGCGGGTGGCGCCCTCGACGGTGGTCTCGTCTGAACTACTGTTCACGGAGTTCCTCTGCTAGACTACTTCGGGCTCCGGGGCTTCACCCCGGTACGAAAGTGGAGATTCTCCCACCCGCGCATACCGCTTCATCAAGGTTACCGGGTCGATTGCACTCCGCTCTCACGTCGCAAGACGGGGGAGTAGGCAGGGTGCCGCATGATTTGCACGGTGGGATTCCGTGCGCAAATGCGTGGATTTCTCCTTTCGTCGTCGGGCGGCAACCGCCTCCCGACCGAGCGAATCAGCTTGAGTAGAGGAGAACACGCATCAGCGATCCCCGTACAAACGACCGTATCCGCGTCCCCGAGGTTCGCCTCGTCGGGCCTGCCGGAGAGCAGGTCGGCGTCGTCAAGATCGAGGTGGCACTGCGGCTCGCGCAGGAGGCCGATCTCGATCTCGTCGAGGTCGCTCCGAACTCGAAGCCGCCGGTCGCGAAGATCATGGACTACGGCAAGTTCAAGTACGAGGCTGCGCAGAAGGCGAAAGAGGCCCGGCGCAACCAGGCGAACACCATCCTCAAAGAGGTGCGGTTCCGTCTCAAGATCGACAAGCACGACTACGAGACGAAGATGAAGCGCGCCGTCGGCTTCCTGAAGGCCGGCGACAAGGTGAAGGCGATGATCCTGTTCCGTGGTCGCGAGCAGTCGCGCCCCGAGATGGGCGTGCGTCTTCTGCAGCGCTTCGCCGAAGACGTGGCCGAGTTCGGCACCGTCGAGCACAACCCCACGATCGATGGCCGCAACATGGTCATGGTGATCGGGCCCCTCAAGAACAAGTCCGAGGCCAAGGCCGAGGCGAACGCACAGCGTGCTGCGGCGAAGGCGCGACCGGCGGCGGATGCCCCGGTCGAAGCAGAGCCGCAGACGGCAGAGCCCGCCGAGGGCTGAGCCAGACACACCCGTCCGTCACTCGCGTGGCGGCAGAACCAAGGAGAAAGACGAGATGCCGAAGCAGAAGACCCATTCCGGGTCCAAGAAGCGCTTCAAGATCACCGGCAGCGGCAAGATCAAGAAGCAGCAGGCCGGGATGCGCCACAACCTCGAGGTCAAGTCCTCGAAGCGCAAGGCCCGCCTGAACCAGGACAAGGTCGTGTCGGCCCCCGACGCCAAGGTCATCAAGAAGCTTCTCGGCCGCTGAGCCGCGAGACCCGTTAAGAGAGAAACAGAGTCATGGCAAGAGTGAAGCGGGCGGTCAACGCCCACAAGAAGCGCCGGGTCATCCTCGAGCGCGCCGAGGGTTACCGCGGCCAGCGTTCGCGTCTGTACCGCAAGGCGAAGGAGCAGGTCACCCACTCCCTCGTCTACGCATACCGCGACCGCCGCCAGAAGAAGGGTGACTTCCGTCGCCTCTGGATCCAGCGCATCAACGCCGCGTCGCGTGCGAACGGCCTCACGTACAACCGCCTGATCCAGGGCCTCGGCCTTGCGGGCATCGAGGTCGACCGTCGCATCCTCGCCGACCTCGCGGTCAACGAGCCCGCCACGTTCGCGGCGCTCGTCGAGTCGGCCAAGAAGGCCCTCCCGGCCGACACCTCGGCACCGAAGACCGCCGCGTAAGCAGCGTCTGCATTCGTCCGGCCCGGTACTCGCTGCGTGAACACGCAGCGAGTACCGGGCCGTTCTGCGTTCCCAGGTGGCGCGTCACGAACATTCGCGCACTCCGACACGGACGCGAGGACTGCTGCGTCACGCGAAAGGTCGTAGTGCGTCGGCCGTAGACTGGCGGCATGCTCGAGAATCCCAGGTCGCCGCGCGTCCGCGCCGTCGCGAAGCTCGCCAAGAAGGCGGCACGTGCCGAGAGCGGGCTGTTCCTGCTCGAGGGGCCGCAGGCCGTCGCCGAGGCGTTGACGTTCCGCCCGCAACTGGTCGTCGAGCTGTTCGCCACGCCGAGCGCACTCGAGCGGTACGACGAGCTCGCGGCGGCCGCCGAGGCAGCCGACGTCGAGATCGAGTTCGTCACCGAAGAGGTGCTCGACTCGATGGCCGACACGGTGACCCCCCAGGGGTTCGTGGCGGTGTGCCGTCAGTTCCCCACGGCCGTGAAAGACGTGTTCGCGGCGGGCCCGAAGCTCGTCGCCATCCTCGAAGAGGTACGCGACCCGGGCAACGCAGGCACCATCGTGCGCGCGGCCGACGCGGCGGGCGCCGATGCCGTGATCTTCACCGGGCGAACCGTCGACCTGTACAACCCGAAGGTCGTGCGCTCCTCGACCGGTTCGATCTTCCACCTGCCCGTCGCCATCGGCGCAGAACTCGCAGACGTTCTCGTGCGCGCGAGGGCCGCCGGGCTCACGGTGCTCGCCGCCGACGTGAAGGGCGACGACCTGCTCGCCGCCCGCAACGACGGCGTGCTCGCTCAGCCCACGGCGTGGGTGTTCGGCAACGAGGCGCGCGGTCTGCCCGATGAGCAGCTCGAGCTCGCCGATCGGGCCGTCACCGTGCCGATCTACGGGCACGCCGAATCGATGAACCTCGCCACCGCGGCATCCGTCTGCCTGTACGAGAGCGCCTTCGCGCAGCGCAGCGCGCATCACGGTTAGGTAACCTCCGCGGCGCTACTTGGCGCTGAGCCATCGTGAGCCCTAGTTTTGGGGGTATGGAGCCAACCCAGCCCGCCCCGCCGACCTCGAACATCTCCGTGCGTCGTGGTGAACCACTCGTCGTCGTCGAGCACGTCGAGAAGCACTTCGGCGATCTGCATGTGCTGAACGACATCAACACCGTCGTCAACCGCGGCGAGGTCGTCGTCGTCATCGGTCCGAGCGGATCCGGCAAGTCGACCCTGTGTCGGGCGATCAACCGTCTCGAGACGATCGACTCGGGGTCGATCTCCATCGACGGCCAGACGATGCCCGAAGAGGGCGCCGCGCTCGCTCGACTCCGTGCTGACGTCGGCATGGTCTTCCAGTCGTTCAACCTGTTCGCGCACAAGACGGTGCTCGAGAACGTCACGCTCGCACCGATCAAGGTGAAGCGGATGTCGCGCAAAGACGCCGAGGCGAAGGCGATGCAGTTGCTCGAGCGCGTCGGCGTGGCGAACCAGGCCAAGAAGTTGCCGGCCCAGCTCTCGGGCGGGCAGCAGCAGCGAGTCGCCATCGCGCGTTCGCTCGCGATGAACCCGAAGCTCATCCTGATGGACGAGCCGACGAGCGCACTCGATCCCGAGATGATCAACGAGGTGCTCGACGTGATGATCGGTCTCGCCAAAGACGGCATGACCATGATCGTCGTCACTCACGAGATGGGCTTCGCCCGCAAGGCGGCCGATCGAGTGCTGTTCATGGCCGACGGCAAGATCGTCGAAGAGGCGACGCCCGCGGAGTTCTTCGACAACCCGCAGTCGGAGCGCGCGCAGGACTTCCTCTCGAAGATCCTCGACCACTAGACCTGCGCTGCCACGAGCGGCGAGGAACCATCACACAGGAAAGAGGCAGAGACATGAAACGCATGAGAATCGCACTCGTCGCAGCAGCTGCGGTGTCGGCGCTCGCGCTTGCCGGTTGTGCCGGCGGCAGCGGCGACGCCACCGAGGAGCCGACGGCTGAGCCTGCTCCCACGTTCGCAGCCGGGAGCACCATGGAGACGCTGGCCGAGGCCGGCACGATCACGGTCGGAACGAAGTTCGACCAGCCGCTGTTCGGTCTCAAGGGTCCGTCCGGCGCGCCCGAGGGCTTCGACGTCGAGATCGCGAAGATCATCGCGAGCGAGCTCGGCATCGCCGAAGACAAGATCGAGTGGACCGAGACCGTCTCCGCGAACCGCGAGCCGTTCATCCAGAACGGTGACGTCGACATCGTCGTCGCGACGTACACGATCAACGACAAGCGCAAGGAGGTCGTGTCCTTTGCGGGGCCGTACTACCTCGCCGGCCAGTCGATCCTGACGCTCGCCGACAACGACGACATCAAGGGCGAAGAAGATCTCGTCGGTCAGCCCGTCTGCTCGGTGACCGGGTCGACGCCCGCCGCCAACCTGAAGGAGCTCGGCGCCGAGGTGCTCGAGACCGACACGTACACCAACTGCCTCGAGCCGCTGCGCAGCGGTCAGGTCGTCGCCGTTTCGACCGACAACGTCATCCTCGCCGGCCTCGCCGCGCAGAACGAGGGCGAGTTCAAGGTCGTCGGCAAGCCCTTCACCGAGGAGCCGTACGGCATCGGTCTCGCGCTCGAAGACACCGAGTTCCGTGACTGGATCAACGACGTGCTCGAAGAGGCCTATGAAGACGGCCGCTACGAAGAGGCATGGGAGTCGACGGCCGGAGCCGTGCTCCCGTTCGTCGAGCCGCCCGCAGTCGACCGCTACTGATCGATCGTGGCCCGGGCACTCGGTGCCCGGGCCACGCCGATCGACCTGAGATCCCGAACGGAGGCGTGTGGACGCCGTCATCGATAACCTGCCGACCTACCTCGAGGGGTTCGGCATGACGCTCCGGCTGCTCGTCGTGAGCGGCCTCGTGGCACTCGTGCTCGGCACGATCATCGCCGCCATGCGGATCTCGCCGGTCGCCTCGCTTCGTGGCTTCGCCACGGTCTACACCGAGCTGGTGCGCAACACTCCGCTCACCCTCGTGCTCTTCTTCTGCGCGATCATCCTGCCGTACATCGGTTCGCGCCTCGACTATGCGACGGCCGCGACCATCGGGCTCTCGGTCTACACCTCGCCGTTCATCGCCGAGGCGCTTCGCTCGGGCATCAACGGCGTGCCCGTCGGCCAGGCGGAAGCGGCCCGAAGCCTCGGCCTCGGGTTCGGTCAGACGGTCGGGTTCATCGTCTTGCCGCAGGCCTTCCGCATGACGATCCCGCCGCTCATCAACGTCTTCATCGCTCTCACCAAGAACACCTCGGTCGCGGGCGGCTTCTTCGTGTTCGAACTCTTCGCGGCGACTCGTGAGGTCGCGAACGCCAACGGCAATGCCGTGTTGGCGATCCTCCTCGCCGCCGCCACGCTCTACCTCGTGATCACGGTTCCGCTCGGCATCCTCGCCGGTCAACTCGAACGGAAGTGGGTGGTGCAGCGATGAGCGGCTCGAGCGTGCTCTTCGACGCCCCGGGCCCCAAGGCCCGGCGGCTGTCGCTCATCCTGTCGATCGTCGCCGGTGTGGTCATCCTCGCCGGGCTGACGTGGATCGTCCTCATCCTCGCCGCCCCGCGCGACAGCGGCGGCATCACCTTGCCGGGCTACTTCGACCCGAGCAGATGGGACATCTTCGCCGACCCCGAGGTGTGGTCGTTCATCATCTTCGAGGGTGTGCTCGGCACGCTCCGGGCCGCCCTCACCGCTGCCGTTTTCGCGGTCGCACTCGGCATCCTCTTCTCCCTGCTCCGCAGCGCCGAGACGGCGTGGATCCGGGTGCCCACCGCAGTAGTGCTCGAGTTCCTCCGCGGCATGCCCGTGCTGCTCATGATGCTGTTCATCCTGCTCGTGATGAGCACGGGCGCGTTCTGGGCCGTGGTGGCGGCACTCTCGCTGTACAACGGCGCGCTCATCGGCGAGGCACTGCGCGCCGGCCTGGTGTCACTGCCGAGAGGTCAGCGAGAAGCCGGTCTGAGTCTCGGCATGCGTCCGCTCCAGTCGAAGATGCTCGTCGAGTTCCCTCAGGCGTTCCGCCAGATGCTGCCGATCATCGTGGCGCAGCTCGTGGTGCTCCTGAAAGACACCTCGCTGGGGTACATCGTCGGGTACGTCGAGTTGCTGCGCGTCAACATGAACAACCTCGCGAGCTTCTACGGCAACCGCTACCTGTTCTCGCTGTTCGTCGTGACCCTGGTGCTCTACCTGATCATGAACCTGTCGCTGTCGTGGTTCGCACGGTGGCTCTCCCGTCGAACGGCGAGCAAGTCGTCCGGCATGCGGCTCGACCCCGAGGATCCCAACCAGGCGGTGCTCGTCGCGCAGGCGTCGGCAGCGGCTCGACGGTCCGAAGATCAGAGCGGCACCGCGACTCTTTGACCTCGTCGAACGCCGCTGTGGCGACGCTGGACGACTAGACTCGTTCTTCGTGTCCGAGCCCCGTGAAATCACCGAGAGCGCCGTCCAGACGGCGGTCGACGCAGCCCTCGCGGCGATCGCGTCGGCCGGCGACTCCGCCGCGCTGAAGCAGGTCCGCACCGAGCACACCGGGGAGAAGTCCACCCTCGCGCTCCTGAACGCGCAGCTGCGCAACGTGCCGGGCGACCAGAAGGCCGCCCTGGGCAAGCTCGTGGGCGGCGCCCGCGGTCGAGTGAACCAGGCGTTCGCGGTTCGCGAGGCCGAGATCCTCGAGGCCGAAGCAGCCGCGCAGCTCGAGGCGGAGACGGTGGACGTCACGGCGCTCGCCTCGCGATACCGGCCGGGCGCGCGGCATCCGCTGACGTTGCTGCAGGACCGCGTCTGCGATGTCTTCACCGGCATGGGCTGGGAGATCGCAGAGGGCCCTGAGGTCGAGAGCGAGTGGTTCAACTTCGACGCCCTGAACTTCGACGCCGACCACCCGGCGCGCGCGATGCAGGACACGTTCTTCGTCGACCCGCCCGAGGCGCACCTCGTACTGCGCACGCACACGAGCCCGGTGCAGATCCGTTCGATGCTCGAGCGAGAGCTGCCGCTCTACGTGCTGGCTCCGGGCCGCGTGTACCGCACCGATGAATTCGACGCGACCCACCTGCCGGTCTTCATGCAGTTCGAGGGTGTTGCCGTCGACAAGGGCCTCACGATGGCGCACCTCAGGGGCACGCTCGACCACTTCGTGAAGTCGATCTTCGGTGACGAGGCGAAGATCCGCCTGCGCCCGAGCTACTTCCCGTTCACCGAGCCATCCGCCGAGCTCGACTTCTGGCACCCGACCTTCAAAGAGGGTCCGCGCTGGATCGAATGGGGCGGCTGCGGCATGATGCACCCCAACGTGCTCAAGGCGGCCGGCATCGACCCCGAGGTCTACACCGGATTCGCGTTCGGCATGGGCATCGAGCGCGGGCTGATGCTCCGCAACGACGTGCAGGACATGCGCGAAATGGTCGAGGGAGACATCCGCTTCTCCCAGCAGTTCGGAATGGTGGTCTGACATGAGGGTGCCGCTCAGCTGGCTCGCCGAGTACGTCGAACTCGTGCCGGGCACGACGCCCGAAGAGGTGCACGCCGCCCTCGTGAAGGTCGGTCTCGAAGAAGAAGATGTGCACACGTTCGACCTCGAGGGGCCGATCGTCGTCGGTGAGGTGCTCGAGTTCGTCGAGGAGCCGCAGACCAACGGCAAGACCATCCGGTGGTGCCAGGTGCGCGTCGCCCCCGACGGCGAGACCGCTGCCGACGGCGGCGAGGCCGTGCACGGCATCGTCTGCGGTGCACGCAACTTCTTCGTCGGCGACAAGGTCGTCGTGACCTTGCCGGGTTCCGTACTGCCGGGCCCGTTCCCCATCGCGGCGCGCACGACATACGGACATGTCTCCGACGGCATGATCGCGTCGGCGCGCGAGCTCGGCCTCGGCGAGGAGCACGACGGCATCCTCCGGCTCTCCACGCTCGGCCTCGACGCTCCAGTCGGCAGCGATGCCATCGCCCTCCTCGGACTCGACGACGCGGCGGTCGAGATCAACGTCACGCCCGATCGCGGCTACGCCTTCTCGATTCGCGGAGTCGCTCGCGAGTACGCGCACGCGACGGGCGCACGCTTCCGCGATCCGGTCGAGCAGTCGGCACCCGCGGCAGTGCCCACCGAACCCGGCTCGACGGCGGCGTTCTCCGTCGTCATCGACGATGCAGCCCCGATCCGCGGCAAGGTCGGATCCTCGGTCTTCGCGACGCGCATCGTGCGCGGTGTCGACCCGTCGCGTCCGACGCCGGCATGGATGATCGCACGGCTGAAGCTCGCCGGCATCCGCTCGATCTCGGTGCTGGTCGACATCACGAACTACGTCATGCTCGAGCTCGGCCAGCCGATCCACGGCTACGACCTCGACCAGCTGCAGGGCGGCATCGTCGTGCGCCGCGCCACCGCCGGTGAGAAGTTCACGACGCTCGACGGCAAGGAGCGCACGCTCCATGTCGAAGACCTCGTCGTGACCGACGACCGCGGCCCGATCGGGCTCGGCGGCGTCATGGGCGGCGCTGAGACCGAGATGGGCGAGACGACCCGCAACGTGCTCGTCGAGGCGGCGAACTGGGACCCGGTGTCGATCGCCCGCACTGCCCGACGCCACAAGCTGCCGAGCGAGGCAGCGAAGCGCTACGAACGCGGTGTCGACCCCGAGATCGCCGCGGCGGCGGTCTCACGGGTCGCGCAGCTCATGGTCGACCTCGCCGGGGGAACCGCCGACGACGGCGGATCGCTCATCCAGACCACGCCGGCGCGGTCGGCGATCGTCCTGCCGCATGGGTTCGTCTCGGCGATCATCGGTGTCGAGTACACGAACGACGAAGTGCATGATGCGCTCGCCGAGATCGGCGGCACCATCACGCCAGTCGACGGCGGGTTCTCGGTCGTACCTCCGGCCTGGCGCCCCGACCTGACCGGCCGCGAGGAGCTCGCGGAAGAAGTCGCGCGCCTGATCGGCTACGACCGCATCCCTTCGGTGCTGCCGGTCGCTCCTCCCGGTCGGGGCCTCACTCGTTCGCAGCGGCTCCGCCGTCGCGCCGCCGACGCTCTCGCGGCCGCGGGCTCGACCGAGGTGCTCTCGTTCCCGTTCGTGTCGGCCGACGACAACGCCGTGTTCGGCAGCGCTGACGGATCGCCAGTGGCCTCCGTGCGCATTGCGAATGCACTCGACCAGACGGCACCGTACCTGCGACGCTCGCTCATTTCCGGACTGATCGGCGCGGCACGCCGCAACCTGTCGCGCGGACTCACCGATCTCTCGCTCTTCGAGATCGGCACGGTCTTCCTGCCTGAGCTCGGCCGCAACTACGGCTCAGCCGAGCTGCCGGTCGGCGACGCGAAGCCGAGCGACGACGTGCTCGCCGCGCTCGACTCCGGCATCCCGCCGCAGCCCCGCCACCTCGGCGCACTCATCGTGGGGGAGGTGGTGTCGAAGCAGCCTGGTCAAGCAGCACTGCCCGCCGGCATCGCCGACGCACTCGACGTGGTGCGCCAGGTCGAGCTCGCCACCGGAGCCCGCATCGACATCGTGCGCGGCTCGCACGGTGCCCTGCACCCGGGGCGCACTGCTGAGCTTCGAGTCGCCGGCACGACGGTCGGTTTCGCGGGTGAGCTGCTGCCGGCACTCGCCGCCGACGCCGACCTTCCGCGCGTCGTTGCGATCGTCGAGCTCGACCTCGACTCGGTCATCGCGCTGACCGAGCCGGTCGTCGAGGCCGGCACGATCGGCACGCTGCCGGCGGCGACACAGGACCTGTCGCTCATCGTTCCCGCCGACGTGGCCGCCGCCGATGTCGCGACGGCGGTTCGTGAGGGTGCCGGTGAGCTGCTCGAGCAGCTCTCGATCGTCGACGACTACCGCGGTCAGGGCGTGCCGGCGGGGTCGAAGAGCCTCACGTTCGCTCTCCGGTTCCGTGCTTCCGACCGCACGCTGACGGCGGCCGAGGCCAGCGAGGCGAAGCTCGCGGGCGCTGCGCTCGCACACGAGCGGTTCGAGGCGAGCATCCGCGAATGACCGATGGCGCGCGCGGCCGCGTGTGACGTGCAGCGGCCGCGCGTTTGCGCCGGTCAGCGCCCGCCCGATAGGGTCGCATCATGTCCGCCGCTCGGTTCGCCACCTCCGCACGCGTCACGCGTGCGGCCGTGGTGCGCAGCCGACGTCGTGGCGAGCGCCGACTCTAGGCGACCCAGCGCACGGCAACGAGGCCGTCAGCAGGTGTCGCCGGAGCCATCCCTCGACCGCTTCGACCTTTAAGGTGGAACCATGACGTTCTCCGTCGCCGTTTCCGGCGCGTCCGGCTATGCCGGAGGCGAGATTCTCCGTCTCCTCGCCGATCATCCCGATTTCGACGTGCGCACGGTCACTGCGCACTCCAACGCCGGCCAGCCGCTCATCGCGGTGCAGCCGCACCTGCGCAGCTACACGCATCTCACGCTGAAAGACACGACGGCCGAGAATCTCGCGGGGCACGACATCGTGTTCCTCGCGCTTCCGCACGGCGCATCCGGCGCCATCGCCGCCGAGCTCTCAGCCGAGACCCTGGTCATCGATTGCGGCGCCGATCATCGGCTCGAGTCGAAGACCGACTGGGCGTCGTTCTACGGCGGCGAATTCCATGGCGCCTGGACCTACGGTGTGCCCGAGCTGCCACGGCTGTCGGGCACGCAGCGTGACCGTCTCGCGAAGACGAAGCGCATCGCGGCACCCGGCTGCAACGCCTCGACCGTGGCCCTCTCGCTCGCGCCGGGCATCCGTGCCGGCGTCATCGAGGCTGCCGACCTCGTCTCGGTGCTCGCGGTGGGCCCGTCGGGAGCCGGCAAGAGCCTGAAGGCTCACCTGCTCGGTTCGGAGCTGCTCGGGTCTGCCAACCCGTACTCGGTCGGAGGCGTGCACCGGCACATCCCCGAGATCCAGCAGGCGCTGCGGTGGGCCGGCGGAGCGCAGCCCACCATCTCGTTCACGCCGGTCATCGTGCCGATGTCGCGGGGCATCCTCGCGACCTCGACCGCGAGAATCGTGCCGGGTACGGATGCCGCGACGGTACGTGCGGCTTGGGAAGACGCCTATGCGGGAGAGCGTTTCGTGCAACTGCTGCCAGCAGGCCAGTTTCCGCGCACCGCCGACGTGCTCGGCGCGAACACCGCCTTGCTCGGCCTGCAGATCGACGAGAACGCGGGCCGTGTCGTCGTGATCGCCGCGGTCGACAACCTCGTGAAGGGCACCGCGGGTGCCGCCATCCAGTCCGCGAACATCGCGCTCGGCCTCACCGAGTCGACCGGGCTGCCCGTGAACGGAGTCGCCCCGTGACCGTCACCCATCCGCAGGGATTCGAGGCGGCTGGCGTCGCCGCCGGCATCAAGCGCACCGGAGCGCTCGATCTCGCGCTCATCGTGAATCGCGGCCCTTCGCAGCAGGCGGCCGTGGTCTTCACGGCCAATCGCGCCCAGGCCAACCCGATCATCTGGTCGAGGCAGGTCGCTGCCGACGGTATCGTCTCGGCGATCGTGCTGAACTCGGGCGGCGCCAATTGCTTCACCGGCCCAGAGGGGTTCCAGGTCACTCATCGCACGGCCGAGGCCACCGCCTCCGGCCTCGGCGTCGCCGCAGGCGACGTGCTCGTCTGCTCGACGGGCCTCATCGGCGAGCAGCTCGACGGCGAGCTGCTCGAAGAGGGCGTGCTCTCGGCGATCGCCCGGCTCTCCGCCGACGGCGGAGATGACGCGGCGCGCGCGATCATGACGACCGACACGACGCCGAAACAGGTCGTCGTCGCCGGCGACGGCTGGTCGATCGGCGGTATCGCGAAGGGTGCCGGCATGCTGGCGCCGGGTCTCGCCACGATGCTGGTGGTGGTGACGACGGATGCCGCGCTGCCGGCCGCCGACCTCGACACCGCGCTCCGCGCAGCCACGCGGGTGACCTTCGATCGTCTCGACTCCGACGGGTGCATGTCGACGAATGACCAGGTCTCCCTGCTCTCGTCGGGTGCGTCGGGGGTGACGCCCGACCTCGCGGTGTTCACCGCCGCGCTCACCGAGGCGTGCCGGGACCTGGCGCTGCAGCTCCAGGCCGACGCCGAGGGGGCGAGCCACGACATCGCCATCGAGGTAGTCGGCGCCCACACCGAAGACGATGCCGTCGAGGTGGGCCGCTCGGTCGCCCGCAACAACCTCTTCAAGGCGGCGATCTTCGGCAACGACCCGAACTGGGGCCGCGTCCTCGCGGCGATCGGCACCACGTCGGCACCGTTCGACCCGTACCTCGTCGACGTCTCGATGAACGGGGTGCGCGTCTGCCACGCCGGGCGACCCGATGCGCCCCGAGAGCAGGTCGATCTCGCGCCGCGCGCCACGCACGTGCTCATCGAACTGCACGCGGGCGAGGCATCCGCCACCATCTTCACGAACGACCTCACGCACGACTACGTGCATGAGAACAGCGCCTACGCGAGTTGAGCATGAGCGACGACACAGAACCCGATACCAATGACGCCGCCGCGAAGGCTCAGGTGCTGATCGATTCGCTGCCCTGGCTGAAGCGATTCCGCGGCGAGACGATCGTGGTGAAGTTCGGCGGCAACGCCATGGTGAGCCCCGAGTTGCAGCGCGCATTCGCCGAAGACATGGTCTACCTGCGCTATGCGGGAATCAAGCCCGTCGTCGTGCACGGCGGGGGCCCGCAGATCTCGGCGATGCTCGAGCGCCTCGGCATCCCGAGCGAGTTCCGGGGCGGCTATCGCGTGACCACTCCCGAGACCATGGACGTCGTGCGCATGGTGCTCTCGGGCCAGGTGAACCGCGAACTCGTCTCGCTCATCAATGAGCACGGCCCGCTCGCGTCGGGGCTCTCTGGCGAAGACGCCGGTCTCTTCACGGGCCGTCGTCGCGGTGCCATCGTCGACGGCGAAGAGGTCGACCTCGGCCTCGTCGGCGATGTCATCGCGGTCGACCCGGCTGCAGTTCTCGCCGAACTCGCGGCCGAGCGCATCCCGGTCGTCTCCTCGATCGCGCCCGACGGCGACGTCACCGGGCAGTCGCTCAACGTGAATGCCGATTCCGCCGCGGCCTCGCTCGCCGTGGCGCTCGGCGCGGCGAAGCTCGTGATCCTGACCGATGTCGCCGGCCTCTACCGTGACTGGCCGAATCGCGACTCGCTCGTGTCCGTCATCGATGTGCCATCGCTCATCGAGCTGCTGCCGAATCTCGAATCGGGCATGATCCCGAAAATGGCGGCCTGCCTCGAAGCCGTCGAGGGCGGCGTGGCCAAGGCGGCGATCATCGACGGACGCGTGCCGCACTCGATCCTGCTCGAGGTCTTCACCACCTCGGGCATCGGCACCGAGGTGGTGGCGGCATGAGCGACGGCATGAGCGACTGGCAGCAGCGCTTCGACCAGCGCATCATGCGGTCGATCGGCATGCCCCTCGCGAAGCTCGAGCATGGGTCGGGCGCGTGGGTGACGGATGCCTCGGGCACGACCTACCTCGACTTCCTCGCCGGCATCGCGGTCAACTCGCTGGGGTACGCCCATCCCGTGTTCGTCGAGGCCATCACCGCACAGGCGTCGAAGCTCGCGCACGTGTCGAACTACTTCACGACCGAGCCCGCGCTCGAACTGGCCGAGCGGCTCGTGCGGCTCGCAGGCGCCGACCCCGAGGGGCGCGCCTGGTTCGGCAACTCGGGGGCCGAGGCCAATGAAGCGGCGTTCAAGCTCGCGCGGCTGAACAACTCGGGCGGCGCGCGAACGCGTATCCTCGCGCTGGTCGACGCCTTCCACGGGCGCACCATGGGTTCGCTCGCCCTCACGGGCAAGCCGCATATGCGCGCTCCATTCGAGCCGATGGCCGGGGGAGTCGAGCATATCCCCGCCACGATCGAAGCGCTCGAAGCATCCGTCGACGACGGCGTGGCCGCGGTGTTCGTCGAACCGATCCAGGGTGAAGCCGGAGTCGTCGAACTGCCAGACGGCTTCCTGCAGGCCGCCCGCGATCTGACGCGGCGACATGGGGCGCTGCTCATCGTCGATGAGATCCAGACCGGCGCCGGCCGCACCGGCGAGTGGTTCGGGTTCCAGCACGCCGGTATCACGCCCGACGCGATCACCGTCGCGAAGGGCATCGGGGGTGGCATGCCCATCGGAGGCCTCCTGACGTTCGGCCACGCGTCAGAGCTCCTCCGCAAGGGCCAGCACGGGTCGACCTTCGGGGGCAATCCGCTCGCGACCGCCGTCTCGAATGCCGTGCTCGGTGAGATCGAACGCGCGGGGCTGGTCGCGAACGCCGCCGCTCGCGGCCCGCAATTGCGCGCGCGCATCGAGGCGATCGGTTCCCCGCTCGTCAGCGGCACCCGGGGCCGTGGCCTGCTCGTCGGCGTCGCCCTCACCGAGCCGGTCGCCGGTTCAGTCGTCGCCCACGCCATGCGCGGTGGGCTCATCGTGAACGCCGCCAACGACCACACCATCCGAATCGCGCCGCCGCTCATCATCGGCGACGCCGAGATCGACGAGTTCGAGGCGCGATTCGCTCGCGCGCTCGCCGATGCTCACCACGACTTGACCTGAATCACGAAACGGACGAGAACGACCATGACCCGCCACTTCCTCCGGGATGACGACCTCACCCAAGCCGAGCAGTCCGAGATCCTCGATCTCGCCGTGCAACTGAAGGCCGACCGCTGGTCGCAGACGCCGCTCGCCGGTCCGCAGACCGTCGCCGTGATCTTCGACAAGTCCTCGACGCGCACACGGGTCTCGTTCGCGGTCGGCATCGCCGACCTCGGCGGCTCGCCCCTGATCATCTCCACGGCCAACAGCCAGCTCGGCGGCAAGGAAACGCCGTCGGACACTGCGCGGGTGCTGGAACGCATGGTTTCCGCCATCGTCTGGCGCACCTATGCGCAGGCAGGCCTCGAAGAGATGGCGGCCGGCACGACCGTGCCCGTCGTCAACGCCCTGTCCGACGACTTCCACCCGTGCCAGCTCCTCGCCGACCTGCTCACCATTCGTGAGCACAAGGGCCGGCTCGCCGGGCTCACCGTCACCTTCCTCGGCGACGGTCGCAGCAATATGGCCCAGTCGTACCTGTTGGCGGGTGCCACGGCGGGCATGCATGTGCGCGTCGCCACTCCGGCGGAATTCGCGCCCGATGCGTCCGTCGTCGCCGATGCCGAGCGGATTGCCGCTAGCACGGGCGGATCGGTCGCGGTGCTCACCGACGCTCGTGAGTCGGTGACCGGAGCCGATGTGGTCGTGACCGACACCTGGGTGTCGATGGGCAAAGAGGAGGAGAAGGCGCATCGTGTCGCGATGTTCGGCGCCTACCAGGTCGACGCCGAGCTCATGTCGCTCGCGGCGCCCGGCGCCGCCTTCATGCACTGCCTCCCCGCCGACCGCGGCTACGAGGTGACGGCAGACGTCATCGACGGACCGCAATCGATCATCTGGGACGAGGCCGAGAATCGCTTGCATGCGCAGAAGGCGTTGCTCGTCTGGTTGCTCGCGAGAAAGGACGCCTGATGAGCGACGTGAACGGCACTCCGGGCGCGACCGATGCCCACGGCACCAATGAGGGTTCGCTCTGGGGTGCACGGTTCGCGACGGGCCCGTCGCCCGAACTGCAGCGCCTCTCGAAGTCGACCCATTTCGACTGGCAGCTCGCCGGCTACGACCTGGCCGGCTCCCGGGCGCACGCCCGCGCACTCGCAGCCGCCGGGTATCTCGCTGCAGACGAACTCGACGCGATGCTCTCCGGTCTCGATGTCCTCGAGGCGCGGGTTGTCACGGGCGAGATCGTCGCCGCCGAGACCGACGAAGACGTGCACGGCGCGCTCGAGACGGCCTTGATCCAGATCGTCGGACCCGAACTCGGCGGCAAGCTCCGCGCGGGCCGCAGTCGCAACGACCAGATCGCCACGCTCGTGCGCCTGTACCTCAAAGACCACGCGGCGACCATCGGCCGCGATCTCGTGCACCTGATCGATGCACTCGCGGCGCAGGCGGATGCCCACCGTGCCGCCGTCATGCCCGGGCGCACGCATCTGCAGCACGCGCAGCCGGTGCTCCTCGCGCACCACCTGCTCGCGCATGCCTGGGCACTCTCACGAGACCTCGAACGCCTCGTCGACTGGACGAAGCGCGCGGATGTGTCACCGTATGGCGGGGGAGCGCTCGCGGGCTCGACGCTCGGTCTCGACGCGGCATCCGTCGCTCGCGACCTCGGCCTCGCCGCGCCGGCCGAGAATTCGATCGATGGCACCGCGAGCCGCGACGTGGTCGCAGAGTTCGCATTCGTGACGGCGATGATCGGCATCGACCTGTCGCGATTCGCTGAAGAGATCATCCTCTGGAACACCCGTGAGTTCGGCTTCGTCACCCTCGACGACGGCTACTCGACCGGCTCGTCGATCATGCCGCAGAAGAAGAACCCCGACATCGCCGAGCTCGCGCGCGGCAAGTCCGGCCGGCTCATCGGCAATCTGACCGGCCTGCTCGCGACGCTCAAGGCGCTCCCGCTCGCGTACAACCGCGACCTGCAGGAAGACAAGGAGCCCGTCTTCGATTCGGTCGAGACACTCGAGGTGCTGCTGCCGGCGTTCACGGGAATGGTCGCCACGCTCACGTTCCACACCGAACGCATGGCCGAGCTCGCGCCGGCCGGCTTCTCGCTGGCAACGGATGTCGCGGAGTGGCTCGTCAAACGTCGGGTTCCGTTCCGCGATGCGCACGAGATCACCGGCGCGCTCGTGCGGTACGCCGAGGAGCGCTCGCTCGAACTCGACGCGGTCGACGATGACGCGCTCGCGGCGATCTCCCCGCACCTCACGCCCGACGTGCGCGAGGTGCTCACGGTCGAGGGCTCGATCGCGAGTCGCGACGGCATCGGAGGCACTGCGCCGGTGCGCGTCGCCGAGCAGTTCTCCCGATTGGCAGACCGGGTGCGCCACCTCGTCGCCGGGTTGCCGGAGGCGCGGAGCTGAGCCAATTCTTCACACCCGATCGGGAGTTCTTCGAACAGGACCCTGTCACGCTCGCTCCGCTCCTGCTGGGAGCGGTGCTGGGGTACGACGCGCCCGATGGTCGCGTGGCGATCCGGCTGTCGGAGCTCGAGGCGTACCGCGGCGTCGGTGAAGATCCCGGGTCGCATGCGTTCCGGGGCCGCACGCCGCGCAATGAGGTGATGTTCGGCGCACCCGCTCATCTGTATGCGTACTTCAGCTACGGCATGCACGTCTGCTTGAACGTCGTCGCCCGGCCGGTCGGCAGCTCGTCGGGAGTGCTCCTGCGCGGTGCCACGGTCGTCGAGGGTATCGAGCTCGCTCGTCATCGTCGTCCGGGGGTGAACGACCGTGACCTCGCCCGGGGCCCGGGGCGGCTCGCGAAAGCGCTCGGCGTGCCGCTCGTCGCGGACGGCAGCGATCTGCTCGCACCGCCCTTCACGCTGCAGGCGCCGCGAACTCCGTTCCATCATGCGAGCGGCCCCCGCACCGGTGTCGGTGGGGCGGGCGGCGGGTCGCAGTACCCCTGGCGATTCTGGCTGCCCGGCGACGAGGGCGTCTCGCCCTACCGAAGGCACAAACTCGCCGCGGAGTGACGCGGAGTGCATGGCGGCAGGCGCCTCAGCGCACCGCGAGATGTACGACGAGGGCCGCGGCACATGCCCAGATGAGGCTTGCGAAGGTGCCGATGATGAATCGCTCGCGCGCTTCGGGTGCTTCGAGTTCAGTGAAGCGACCGACGCCTTTGACGGCGACCACGATTGCCAGGGCCTCCGGGAAGCCGGCGATGATGGCGCCGGCCGAGGCGATGCGCTCGAGTACTCCGATGGTGAGGCCGCCCCGCAGCACCTCTCGCCGCGCGCTGGACTGCACGCCGCGATGTTCCTCGTCGGCGGATCGCTTCTCGGCGACGATGATGCCGCCGTGGAGCCCTGGGGCGACCGTGCCTCCCATCGCGAGGTCGAGCGCGGTGGCGGCGGCAGGGCTTCCGCCGAACACGGCGATCGCGAATCCGAGAACCGTGATCAGCGGGGCGAGGCCGAATTGCGCGGGATCCGTCGCGGTGGCTGCAGCGAGCAGCGCGGCGGCGAGAGCTCCGGCCGCGAACCAGATGAATGTGCGGCGTGGTCGGAGGTACGCGAGTACTGAGAGCCCGGCGGCAGCGATCAGCGAGACCACGAGGGCCGACCACGTGATGGCGTCGGCGATGATGAAGAGGTTCATGCTCGGGCTCCCGTCGAACTGTCGAGGTTCTCGAGCAGCCTAGCGAGCGCGGGCACGGCGTCGAGTTCTGCACGGATGTTGGCCGACTTCATTCGCGAGCTGATCGCCGGGGCGCTGACGCCGAGCTCATCGGCGATCTCGGACTGCATGGCACCCGCGATGATGCGGTCGTAGACTTCCCAGCCCTGATCTGAGCGGCGCTCCCGAAGCAGGAGCGCGAGCTTGAAAAGCGCTTCGACGTGCGCGGCGTCCTCGTGCGCGGCTTCGATCGCGAGCCGCGGCGAGCTCTTCTTGGCGCGTTCGACGGCGTCGCGAGCGGCGAAGAATGCTTCGCCGCTCGCCTCCCGGATATCGGAGGGAAGGGGAGACCGTACATCGCCGCACCCGATGCCGACGCTCCAGGCCCCGCCTCGGGTGAGCTCGAAGACGACCTCGACCACCGTCTGCGCATCGTGCGTGAGCAGTTGGATCTCATCTCCCGCATTGCGGGCGACCGGCAGCAGGAGCTGCTCCCCGTGGTCGTGCTGGATTCGGTCGCGTTCCGCGCCGGCGAGGTCGGCATTGGTGCGACTCGCGACCTGGTCTGCGGTGACGACGATCATGACGACTCCTTCAGTTTGCAGCCTTTATCGAGGCACAGATAAGCATACATCATTAATTTGACTTCGGTTAGAGATGGAACCTAATTCGCTCGCTGATAACCTGACAGGGTGCCAGACCCCGTGATCCTCAGTACCCAGCAGAACGACGCCTCCTTCGCAGACGTCTGGGAAGAACTCGTGTGGCGTGGCCTCGTGCACGTCTCCACCGACCAAGCCGCGCTGAAAGAGCTCCTCGCGGGGGAGCCGATCACGTACTACTGCGGATTCGACCCCACGGCGCCGAGCCTGCACCTCGGCAATCTCGTGCAACTCCTCGTGATGCGACGCCTGCAGCTGGCGGGCCACAAGCCACTGGGACTCGTCGGTGGATCGACCGGCCTGATCGGCGACCCACGACCGACGGCCGAACGAACCCTCAACACGAAGGAGACGGTCGCCGAGTGGGTGGGGTACCTGCAGGGGCAGGTCTCCCGGTTCCTCTCGGCTGAAGGAGAGAACGCCGTTCGGCTCGTCAACAACCTCGACTGGACCGCGGGACTCTCCGCGATCGACTTCCTTCGTGACATCGGCAAGTACTACCGGGTCGGCACGATGCTCAAGAAAGACGCGGTCGCGTCTCGGCTGAACTCCGACGCAGGCATCAGCTACACCGAGTTCAGTTACCAGATCCTGCAGGGCTTCGACTACCTCGAGCTCCACCGCCAGTACGACTGCGTGCTGCAGACCGGCGGCAGTGACCAGTGGGGAAACCTCACGAGCGGAACCGATCTCATCCACCGGGTCGAAGGCGTGAGTGCGCATGCCATCGGCACTCCGCTCGTGACGAACGCCGACGGCACGAAGTTCGGCAAGAGCGAGGGCAACGCGATCTGGCTGGATGCCGCGATGTGCAGCCCGTACGCGTTCTACCAGTTCTGGCTCAACACCGACGACGCCGATGTCATCGAGCGCTTGAAGATCTTCACCTTCCTGAGCCGCGAGCGCATCGAACAGCTCGCCCAGCTCGTCGAGGCCGAGCCGTACAAGCGCGAGGCGCAACGAGTGCTCGCCACCGAGGTCACCACGCTGGTCCACGGCGAAGACGCGACATCTGCCGTCATCGCGGCGTCGCGTGCGTTGTTCGGACAGGGCGACCTCGCGACACTCGATCCCTCGACGCTCGAGGCGGCGCTGCGCGAACTCCCGCACACGATCAGCGCTCCGGATGCATCGATCGTGCAGTTGCTCGTCGAGACCCGCCTGGTGTCGAGCCAGAGCGAGGGGCGACGTGCCATCGCGCAGGGCGGCGTCTCGCTCGACAACGTGCGCATCGACGACGAAGCGGCGACGCTCGCCGGACGGGTCGCTGCCGGCGGAATGGCCGTGCTTCGTCGTGGCAAGAAGACGCTCGCCGGAATCTTCGTGGAGTAGTCGCGCGACCTCGTCTGGGCTCCGGTAGCGCACCTCGGTGCGCGGCCGGAGCCCTTGTGTTTCCGGGCCCAACACTGCGACACGCCCGGGATGCAGGGAGAACTTGCACGACCCCCAGGATCCACGTAATGTAATCACTCGTTGCCCCACAGGAGCGAAAGAGCGGAACTGCTGAGAAGCGTCCAGCTCATCCTCCTCAAGTGGCACGAAGATCCCAAACCATGAAGACGATGTCTTCACTGTGTTTGAAGCGTTCGGTTCCGTCCTGTAAAGGATGCCCGAATGAGAAGGAAAAGCTCCGGCAGTTCGATCCGATCAGGTTCGAGCACCG
>NZ_JCAXEO010000004.1:0-5627 GCF_059758475.1 Agromyces sp. GQ35
GGTGCGTCCGTTCCTTGAGAACTCAACAGCGTGCACTATGTTCAATGCCAATTTTTGAACCCCATCCGGTTTTTGGATCGGTGGGATTCCTTTGATTGATGGACAATTTGATTATTAAGTAGTCAGTTGTTTCTCTGTCAGTGATTGATACTCTCAATGCTCCTTCGGGGGTGTTGGAACCAGTTTTTTTGGAGAGTTTGATCCTGGCTCAGGACGAACGCTGGCGGCGTGCTTAACACATGCAAGTCGAACGATGAAGCCCAGCTTGCTGGGTGGATTAGTGGCGAACGGGTGAGTAACACGTGAGTAACCTGCCCTGGACTCTGGGATAACTCCGAGAAATCGGTGCTAATACCGGATAGGACCTGGAACCGCATGGTTTTGGGTGGAAAGTTTTTCGGTCTGGGATGGACTCGCGGCCTATCAGCTTGTTGGTGAGGTAATGGCTCACCAAGGCGTCGACGGGTAGCCGGCCTGAGAGGGTGACCGGCCACACTGGGACTGAGACACGGCCCAGACTCCTACGGGAGGCAGCAGTGGGGAATATTGCACAATGGGCGCAAGCCTGATGCAGCAACGCCGCGTGAGGGATGACGGCCTTCGGGTTGTAAACCTCTTTTAGTAAGGAAGAAGGGGAGCTTGCTCCTTGACGGTACTTGCAGAAAAAGGACCGGCTAACTACGTGCCAGCAGCCGCGGTAATACGTAGGGTCCGAGCGTTGTCCGGAATTATTGGGCGTAAAGAGCTCGTAGGCGGTTTGTCACGTCTGCTGTGAAATCCCGAGGCTCAACCTCGGGCCTGCAGTGGGTACGGGCAGACTAGAGTGCGGTAGGGGAGAATGGAATTCCTGGTGTAGCGGTGGAATGCGCAGATATCAGGAGGAACACCGATGGCGAAGGCAGTTCTCTGGGCCGTAACTGACGCTGAGGAGCGAAAGCGTGGGGAGCGAACAGGATTAGATACCCTGGTAGTCCACGCCGTAAACGTTGGGCGCTAGATGTGGGGACCTTTCCACGGTTTCCGTGTCGTAGCTAACGCATTAAGCGCCCCGCCTGGGGAGTACGGCCGCAAGGCTAAAACTCAAAGGAATTGACGGGGGCCCGCACAAGCGGCGGAGCATGCGGATTAATTCGATGCAACGCGAAGAACCTTACCAAGGCTTGACATAACCGAGAACGCCGCAGAAATGTGGAACTCTTTGGACACTCGGTTACAGGTGGTGCATGGTTGTCGTCAGCTCGTGTCGTGAGATGTTGGGTTAAGTCCCGCAACGAGCGCAACCCTCGTCGTATGTTGCCAGCACGTAATGGTGGGAACTCATATGAGACTGCCGGGGTCAACTCGGAGGAAGGTGGGGATGACGTCAAATCATCATGCCCCTTATGTCTTGGGCTTCACGCATGCTACAATGGCCGGTACAAAGGGCTGCGATGTCGTAAGGCGGAGCGAATCCCAAAAAGCCGGTCTCAGTTCGGATTGAGGTCTGCAACTCGACCTCATGAAGTCGGAGTCGCTAGTAATCGCAGATCAGCAACGCTGCGGTGAATACGTTCCCGGGCCTTGTACACACCGCCCGTCAAGTCATGAAAGTCGGTAACACCCGAAGCCAGTGGCCTAACCGCAAGGAGGGAGCTGTCGAAGGTGGGATCGGTGATTAGGACTAAGTCGTAACAAGGTAGCCGTACCGGAAGGTGCGGCTGGATCACCTCCTTTCTAAGGAGCAACTCGGAGGCCTTCGGGTCTTCGCAGTGCTGACCAGATCGGGTCCTTTGTGGCTCGCTGGTTGCTCATGGGTGGAACATTGACATAGGTGCTGGTTGATTTCGGCTGGATTTAGTACGCCTCGCTTGCGGGGTTGGAAGGGTTTGGTTGGGGGAGGCTGGCACGTGCACGCTGTTGGGTCCTGAGGGACCGGACAACTCTGCGCCTTTTGGGGTGTGGGGGTGATGGTTTCTTCAGGCCTTCACTGATGCCGATGGTTTTGATTCGGTAGGTGGTGGGGGCTCTGGCCGTCTGTTGAGAACTACATAGTGGACGCGAGCATCTTAGAAACGGGACTTTGGTCCTGTTTCACAAAAGGTGAATCGCCGAATTGCATCCTTCGGGGTGTTGTTTGGTGTGTTCACTGGTCAATTTCGCAGCACCTTCGGGTGTTGCACGATTCGATCTCATGTGATTTCAAGTTTTTAAGAGCAAACGGTGGATGCCTTGGCATCTGGAGCCGAAGAAGGACGTCGTAATCTGCGATAAGCCTCGGGGAGCTGATAAACGAGCTGTGATCCGAGGATTTCCGAATGGGGAAACCCCGCCAGGCCCTTTGGGTGACCTGGTGACTCCCGCCTGAATATATAGGGCGGGTAGAGGGAACGTGGGGAAGTGAAACATCTCAGTACCCACAGGAAGAGAAAACAACAGTGATTCCGTCAGTAGTGGCGAGCGAACGCGGAAGAGGCTAAACCGAGCCATGTGTGATACCCGGCAGGGGTTGCATGGTCGGGGTTGTGGGACCTTTCGGACTGTACTGCCGTGCAGTCACGGTGACGCGTCAGGTATAGACGAACCGGATTGAAAGCCGGACCGGAGTGGGTGTGAGTCCCGTAGTCGAAATGCCTGGCGGCCCGGAGAGGTATCCCAAGTAGCGCGGGGCCCGAGAAATCCCGCGTGAATCTGTCAGGACCACCTGATAAGCCTAAATACTCCCAGATGACCGATAGCGGACAAGTACCGTGAGGGAAAGGTGAAAAGTACCCCGGGAGGGGAGTGAAATAGTACCTGAAACCGTTTGCTTACAAACCGTTGGAGCCTCCTTGTTGGGGTGACAGCGTGCCTTTTGAAGAATGAGCCTGCGAGTTAGTGATTTGTGGCGAGGTTAACCCGTGAGGGGCAGCCGTAGCGAAAGCGAGTCTGAATAGGGCGATTCAGTCGCAGGTCCTAGACCCGAAGCGAAGTGATCTATCCATGGCCAGGTTGAAGCGACGGTAAGACGTCGTGGAGGACCGAACCCACTTCAGTTGAAAATGGAGGGGATGAGCTGTGGATAGGGGTGAAAGGCCAATCAAACTTCGTGATAGCTGGTTCTCTCCGAAATGCATTTAGGTGCAGCGTTGCGTGTTTCTTGCCGGAGGTAGAGCTACTGGATGGCCGATGGGCCCTAAAAGGTTACTGACGTCAGCCAAACTCCGAATGCCGGTAAGTGAGAGCGCAGCAGTGAGACGGTGGGGGATAAGCTTCATCGTCGAGAGGGAAACAACCCAGACCACCAACTAAGGTCCCTAAGCGCGTGCTAAGTGGGAAAGGATGTGGAGTTGCACAGACAACCAGGAGGTTGGCTTAGAAGCAGCCACCCTTGAAAGAGTGCGTAATAGCTCACTGGTCAAGTGATTCCGCGCCGACAATGTAACGGGGCTCAAGCACGCCACCGAAGTTGTGGCATTGACATTAATGGTAGGCCTTCGTGGTCCAGCCGTGTTGATGGGTAGGAGAGCGTCGTGTGGCCAGCGAAGCGGCGGTGTGAACCAGCCGTGGAGGCCACACGAGTGAGAATGCAGGCATGAGTAGCGAAAGACGGGTGAGAAACCCGTCCTCCGGAAGACCAAGGGTTCCAGGGTCAAGCTAATCTGCCCTGGGTAAGTCGGGACCTAAGGCGAGGCCGACAGGCGTAGTCGATGGACAACGGGTTGATATTCCCGTACCGGCGAAGAACCGCCCACATGAAATCAGGAGTGCTAAGCATCCCAAGACGCGTGGATCCCTTCGGGGACGATCGTGAGGCGGCATGCGACCCCATCTGGTGGAGTGAGCGTATTAACAGGTGTGACGCAGGAAGGTAGCCGATCCCGGGCGATGGTAGTCCCGGGGCAAGTGCGTAGGCCGAACCGTAGGCAAATCCGCGGTTCATCAAGGCTGAGACACGATGCGGATAAAAAGTTGGTGATCCTATGCTGCCGAGAAAAGCATCGACGCGAGGTTCTAGCCGCCCGTACCCCAAACCGACTCAGGTGGTCAGGTAGAGAATACCAAGGAGATCGAGAGAATCGTGGTTAAGGAACTCGGCAAAATGCCCCCGTAACTTCGGGAGAAGGGGGGCCTAAGGCGTGAACTCACTAGCTGAGGGAAGCGCTGCAGGGCCGCAGAGACCAGTGGGAAGCGACTGTTTACTAAAAACACAGGTCCGTGCTAAGTCGCAAGACGATGTATACGGACTGACGCCTGCCCGGTGCTGGAAGGTTAAGAGGACCGGTTAGCCGCAAGGCGAAGCTGAGAATTTAAGCCCCAGTAAACGGCGGTGGTAACTATAACCATCCTAAGGTAGCGAAATTCCTTGTCGGGTAAGTTCCGACCTGCACGAATGGCGTAACGACTTCCCAGCTGTCTCAACCGCGAACTCGGCGAAATTGCATTACGAGTAAAGATGCTCGTTACGCGCAGCAGGACGGAAAGACCCCGTGACCTTTACTACAGCTTGGTATTGGTGTTCGGTGTGGCTTGTGTAGGATAGGTGGGAGACTTTGAAGCTGGCACGCTAGTGTCGGTGGAGTCAATGTTGAAATACCACTCTGGTCACTCTGGATATCTAACTTCGAACCGTAATCCGGTTCAGGGACAGTGCCTGGTGGGTAGTTTAACTGGGGCGGTTGCCTCCCAAAAAGTAACGGAGGCGCCCAAAGGTTCCCTCAACCTGGTTGGCAATCAGGTGGCGAGTGTAAGTGCACAAGGGAGCTTGACTGTGAGACTGACAGGTCGAGCAGGGACGAAAGTCGGGACTAGTGATCCGGCAGTGGCTTGTGGAAGCGCTGTCGCTCAACGGATAAAAGGTACCTCGGGGATAACAGGCTGATCTTGCCCAAGAGTCCATATCGACGGCATGGTTTGGCACCTCGATGTCGGCTCGTCGCATCCTGGGGCTGGAGTAGGTCCCAAGGGTTGGGCTGTTCGCCCATTAAAGCGGTACGCGAGCTGGGTTTAGAACGTCGTGAGACAGTTCGGTCCCTATCCGCTGCGCGCGTAGGAAATTTGAGAGGATCTGACCCTAGTACGAGAGGACCGGGTTGGACGAACCTCTGGTGTGCCAGTTGTTCCGCCAGGAGCACCGCTGGTTAGCTACGTTCGGGATGGATAACCGCTGAAAGCATCTAAGCGGGAAGCCGGCCTCGAGATGAGATTTCCATCCCTTCGGGGGAGAGGCTCCCAGCCAGACGACTGGGTTGATAGGCCGGATGTGGAAGAGAGGACTAAAGACTCTCGGAGCTGACCGGTACTAATAAGCCGATAACTTGACAATCACTACACTCACACGTTTGAACACATTTCATGTAAAGGCCGTGTGTGTGGCCCAAGATTGCTCGCGTCCACTCTGTGGTTCCCTTCAGACGGAAACCCAACACAATTCAACACAGTTATACCCGCACCACCCAACCGAACCCCCGGGTTCGAGCCGGGTTGGTGCGGTCACCGAGACCACACACCCACCCCACAACACGTTTGTGGCGGGCAGCGGTGTGGCAAGAGTTTCGGCGGCCATAGCGCGAGGGAAACGCCCGGACACATTCCGAACCCGGAAGCTAAGACTCGCAGCGCCGATGGTACTGCAGGGGCGACCCTGTGGGAGAGTAGGACACCGCCGGACA
>NZ_JCAXEO010000005.1:0-2339 GCF_059758475.1 Agromyces sp. GQ35
GCGACCGTCATCAGCCGTGTACTGGAACGACACCGTGCCCGCAGCATCCGGAGCCGGCGTGAACTGCAACGCCCGACCACCATCGATGACCTCGAGCCGACCCGACTCCGCCGCGATCTCACTCACATTCGTCACCGTCAGCACATCACCGTCAGGATCCGTGTCATTCTCGAGCACCTCGAGCAACGTCGTACGACTCGGGCGGACCCCGAACGTGTCATCCCGCGCCGTCGGCGGCCGATTGGTCTCACTCCGCTCAGCGAGGGTGTCTTCGAACGTCTGCTGCGACGCCTTCTCATCACCCTCTTCGGCGTCGGTCTCGTCAGGCGGGGTCACTTCGTCCCAGTTGTCGACGAGCCGCAGGTTCGAATCCACGAGCCAGACGTTGCCGTTCGACAGATTGTTGAGCGCGATCACGTTCCGGTTCACCCGGAACTCCAGCCGCGAACCCCTCGTCGACTGCTCGATCGTCTGCGCCGACGGCTCACCGTCATCACACGCGTTCACATACCGACCGAACGCCGCCCACGCGCCATGCGCACACCCGTCGAGCCACACCGGACTCGACACCTCATCAGGCGACGTCGTGGGAGCCTCGATGTCGGCCGAGATCATCTCGATGTCGCCGCCGCCCAACGGCACCTGCAGAAGGCCGTCACCAGTCGCCAACAGTACCGAATCGTTCTCTGCACCGACCTGCTGCAACTTCAACGCGTTCTCGGGCAACTCCCGCACCGACCCGTCGATGATCAGGCGGTTCTGCTCCATGTCGAGCACGACGGGCTTCTCGCCCACCACCGACAACTGGTGCTCGCTGATCGAGGGCAGTTCGCTCAGCTCGGGTTCCGCACCGGGCGATTCCACCCGTGCGAGCTGACCCTCTTCGGGAGAGGTCGCGTAGACGACCCCGTCTTTCGATACGGCGACATGGCTGCCCTTGCCGAGCTGGGCGACGGGTTCGGTGTCGGCAGGGTTCAGCTGAAGTTCACCGGCAGCGCCCGTGACCCAGAGTTCGCCCTTCGGGGAGAGGATCGCGAGCGTCTCGCCGCCGTGGGCGACCTCGGAACCCGGAGGAGCCGCGATGCCCTGACCGAGGGTCGTGAACGCGGGATCGATGCGCTCGATCGAGCCGAGACTCTCGTCGTAGAGGAAGACATCGTCGCCGTCCTGCAACACGTCGAACGCGTTCGACGCAGTGTTGACTGCCGCGTTGAGCTCTTCGATCTGGCGGTTGAGGCGCCCGGCGAGGAGTTCTTTTCCGTTGGTGACCCAGACCTCACGTGCCTCGAGATCGACATCGGTCACCGGGAAGCCCTGATGCATCACCGCGAACGTCAACGGAACACCAGCGAGCAGCGTGATCGCGACAGTGGACGCAGCAGCCTTGCGCGTGCGCACCCACGACGTGAAGGTACTCAAACCGCCACTCCCCTGATCTCAGTCGACAACTGGCGCCGAGCCCGACCCCACACCGGGGTACACGGTAACACGATCAGACAACGACTCCACATGGGGAGGACTCCCCGTGGCATCCGAACGATGCAGGTCTACGGCGACTAGTTCCAGTTCTCGACTTCGCTCTTCACGCCGTCGACGGTGACCCAGACGTTCGGGTACCCGCACCACCCGCCGTTGCTGAAGTTGCCACGGAACGAGCCCTTGCCGTCACCTCCGACGGAGATGGTGCCTTCACCGAGGTATCCGCCATTGCAATAGGTCTTGACGCTGTAGTTGCCGGAGTTGAACCACGACACGTTGACGTTGTAGTAGTAGCCGCTCGAGTACGGCGTTCCCTTGCTGAGATCGACCTGACGCGCAGGCTTCGTGGGGGTGTCGGTGTTGGATGACTCCCAGGCACCGCAGCCCGCCGCGTTGCATGCCCGTACGTGGAAGCGGTACGGCGTCCCCACTGACCCACTTGCCGACTTCGAACGTGCGGTGGTCTTGCCGCTGGCCGAACTGTTCAACGTGAAGGCCCACTCGTAGTGATCGATGGCGCTGCCATTCGACGACGCAGCACCCCACGAGAGCGACATGTCGCCCGAGCCATTGTTCGATGCTGAGAGGGTTGCCGACGACGGTGCCGTCGGCTTGCCGAACGGAGTCACGGCGTCACTCGGGGCCGACGAGGTCGAACCGATGTTGTTCGTCGCGATGACGGTGAACTGGTATGCCGTACCGTTGCGCAGGCCGGTGATGGTCTGCGTCGTGCCCGCGGTGCCGGCGCCGAAGCTCGCCTCGCCGCCGTTCCATTTCACCGTGTACCCGGTGATCGGCGAGTTGTTGCTCGCCGGTGCACGCCACGTCACCTTCGCCGAACCGTCGCCGGGAGTCGCAGT
>NZ_JCAXEO010000006.1:0-980 GCF_059758475.1 Agromyces sp. GQ35
GGAATCGTGAGGAACGCCTTGCGGCCCTTCGGATCGCTCGCGCTTTCACCATCGGTGACCTCGAACGTCACGGCGGACTGGCCACGGAAGTCCTTCGCCGGGGTGTACGTCAACGACGAGGAATCCGCCATCGGCGAACTGCCGTTGCTGTTCGTCGCGGTCGCCGAGAGAATCCTGGCCGGCTTGCCCGACGGCACGATCACGATGTCGCCGACGCTCCACGAGATCGTCCCGTTCATCCGAACGATCTGCGGACCGATCTCAGCGAGGTACGGCGGCGGGAAAGTCTCTTCCTCGTCCTTCTTCTCCGCCTCGTCCGGGTCGACGCTCGGCGGAACGATGATGAACGCCATCGCCGACAGCTCATCGATCTCGTTCATCAGCCGGTACGCGATCGCCTGACGCTTCGACGTCGGCGAGACCTTCACCGTGCCATCGGGCATGACCTCGGCATTCTCGGAGTTCGGGCCCTCGACCGTGACCACGAGATCTTCGACCAGACCACCCGGGTTCTGCGCATCCTTCAACGGATCGACCGTCACCGACTTCTTGTCGGCGACCTGCTTCGGCTCGACGACCTGGTCGTGCGCCGTCGGCGGCTCGATCTTCGCATCTTCGGTCACGAGCACCTGGATGAACGCACCATCAGCACCGCCGTGACCGTTCGTGATCTCGTACCGCACCGAGTTGCCACCCTCGGCATCGGGCGCCTCGACCAGCACCCGGTTGTTCTTCACACTCGCCGTCAGTCCCTCACCGACCTCGGGCAGCTTCTTCACCACCTTGATCGGATACCCGCTCGGGTCCGAGTCATTGCCGAGCACATCGATCGCCGCACGACGCCCCGGACGCAACTCGACGACATCATCGACCGCGTTCGGCGGCAACGCCTCAACCGGCCGCGGAATCACGCCGATACGGATCGTGCCCGTCGCCGACTTGCCACCCGTGTCCGCGACCTCGTACGTGAACGACTCCGT
>NZ_JCAXEO010000007.1:0-657 GCF_059758475.1 Agromyces sp. GQ35
GTGACCGTGGGCGATCCGAACTTCGAGGATGTGCCGCCGACGTTCACGCCGCGCAGCATCAAGGTCGAGGCCGGTGAGGCGGCGCAGGAGATCGATTTGCGGCAGTCGAGCGGGCACCCGAGCGACAAGGCGTTGCAGGAGCTTTCGTACAACGGGCTCAGCGGTCAGAACGCGGACTTTACGGCGGGTATCAACGGTTCGATGCTGACCGTGAGTTCACCCCTCGGCGTGCAACCGGGTACGAAGACGACGTTGACGTTCACCGTGAACTACAAGGAGTTCTCGGTGCCCGGCTCGGTCGACGTCGAGGTCGTGAGTTCGTCGCGGCCGAAGCCCGTCGCCCGTGATGATGGCCCGATCGAGATGCTCCGCAGTGAGTCGCAGCCGATCGACGTGCTCGCGAACGACATCAACCCGTTCGAGGCCGAGGGTACGCCACTGCGGGTGATCGACGCGCAGATCGACCAGGCGTCGGTCGGCAGCTCGGCGAGCGTGAGCTTCACGTCGACCGGGATCACCGCGAAGACCGGCCCGTCGTTCACGGGCGAGCTGAGCATCGTCTACCGGGTCCAGGACGGTACGAAGGACCCTGCCCGCGAGGTGCAGGGCCGAGTCACGGTCATCGTGCGCGCCGCACCCGACGCACCCGCCGCGCCG
>NZ_JCAXEO010000008.1:0-493 GCF_059758475.1 Agromyces sp. GQ35
CCAGCCGCCGGTCGCGACGGATGACGCGGTGACCGTGCGCGCCGGCGACATCGTCACGGTGCCGGTGCTCGACAACGACTACCACCCCGACGCCGCACCCCTCACGCTCGACCCGGCTCTCGCCGAATCGGCCGGTGCGGGTGGTCTCGTGTTCGTCGCGAATGACACGGTTCGCTACCAAGCACCGCAAGAACCCGGCGTGTATTCGGTGGTGTATCGCGTCTTCGACGGTTATGAGCAGTCGGCGACAGCTGTCGTGCGGTTCACGGTCGTCGGTCCCGACGCGAAGGGCAACCGCGCGCCGTTGCCGCTGCCGTTGACGTCGCGCACGTTCGAGGGCACTGCGGTGAAGATCGATGTGCCGCTCGATGGTATTGATCCTGATGGTGATTCGGTGACGCTCGTGGGCATCACGACGCCGCCGTCGTTGGGGAAGATCGTCGACATCGGCAGCACGCATGTCAGTTATGAGGCGTATGCGGGTTCGGCGGGT
>NZ_JCAXEO010000009.1:0-493 GCF_059758475.1 Agromyces sp. GQ35
GCCCGCCGAACCCGCATACGCCTCATAACTAATGTGCGTACTGCCGATATCGACGATCTTCCCCAACGACGGCGGCGTCGTGATACCCACGAGCGTCACCGAATCACCATCAGGATCAATACCATCGAGCGGCACATCGATCTTCACCGCAGTGCCCTCGAACGTGCGCGACGTCAACGGCAACGGCAACGGCGCCCGGTTGCCCTTCGCATCAGGACCCACCACCGTAAACCGCACCACCGCCGTCGCCGACTGCTCATAGTCGTCGAAGACCTTGTACGAGGCGGTGTAGACACCCGGCTCGTTCGGCGCCTGGTACCGCACGGTGTCGTCGGCAGTGAAGACGAGGCCCCCGGCACCGCTGACATCCACGAGCGCACTGTCGAGCGTGAGGGGTGCGGCGTCGGGGTGGAAGTCGTTGTCGAGCACCGGAACGGTCGTGATGTCGCCGGCGCGCACGGTCACCGCGTCATCCGTCGCCACCGGCGGCTGA